>CBDFHV010000059.1:0-72529 GCA_965247705.1 Rhodospirillales bacterium
CGTGTAGACGCGTGGCATCGTGATCGAATGGCTTGAGGAGGGCGGAAACCACTCTGTAGTCCGCAAATCGTTGATACGTGAAACGGATAACGCCTACGGCTATGTCGGTGTGGTACGCTACGTCTGCAGTGAGCACTCCTTCGTTGAGCAATTGCCCGAGTAGCGTGCTCGGCCACTGCTGACACGCAGGTGCGAACTCGTTGACAATCTCAGTGCTGCTTTCGCGTGCAAGATAGTCGCAATTATTAGCTGCGAGCGCGTTGCTGAAGGCGTCGATTGCAGCTTCTGAGTCGGACCCGATTTCCTTGGACACAGAATTGGCTTAATCGAAGTGTCCAAGGAGGACCGGAACATGACCGATAATTTTGAGAAGAAAGTTGCTGTTGATGGGCCTGTGGTAAATGCGGGCGAGCTTGGCTCGTCCACGTTTTCCCCAGGACAGGCTTTGCCGGCAGGCCCGCTGGGACTTGGCCAGCGATGGACGGTGGCGCGCAAGCGTGAGGTCGTTCTGCGGCTTTTGCGTGACGAGCCGGTGCAACTTCTGTCGCGCCAGTTGGGCGTAGAGATCTTCCGGCTCGAGCAGTGGCGTGAGAAAGCGATCGGCGGGATCGACGCCTCGCTCAAGCAACGCAAGGGCGATCCGGTGCAGGCGGAACTGGATAGCGCCATGAAGCGGATCGGAGAGTTGACCATGCAGGTGGAACTGCTGGAGGCCAAGACGGAGACCTTCGGCCCTTTGGGGCGGCGGAGGTCGCGGCGATGAGTGCCGCCACCTCGCCCGGCACGGGTCTGGCCTGCGGCCTGCGGCGGGTCTGCGCCGCCTGGGGCATGGCCCGCTCCTCGTTCTACGCCGTGACCTCCGGCCAGCACGCCGAGCAGCCGCCGGCAAAGCGTCGGGGACCGAAGCCCGCGATCTCGGACCAGGCGCTGCTGGTGGCGATCGAAGCCGACCTGGAGGCATCGCCCTGGGAGGGCGAGGGCTACCGCAAGGTCTGGGCTCGGCTTCGGGTCTGTCGCGACATCCGGGTTGCCCGCAAGCGGGTGCTCCGCCTGATGCGCGAGAACAATCTGCTCTCGCCCCATCGCTGCCGCCGCCGTGGCGGCAATCCCCATGACGGTGAGATCATCACTCATGCCCCGAACCTCATGTGGGGCACCGATGGCGTTCGGGTGTTCACGGTGGACGACGGCTGGGGCTGGATCTTCACCGCCGTCGAGCATTGGAACGCCGAGTGTGTCGGCTGGCATGTCTGCAAGCGCGGCGACCGCTTCGCCGCCCTGCAGCCGATCTCCATGGGGCTTGCCGGGCTGTATGGCTCGACCGCGGCCGGCGCGGCTCGGGGGCTGGCCTTGCGGATGGATCACGGCTCCCAGTATCTGTCGGACCACTTCACCAACCAGATCAAGTTCTGGGGCATCCAGCCGTCCTACGCCTTCGTCGCCGAGCCCCAGACCAACGGCGTCGCCGAGCGGTTCAATCGCACGCTGAAGGAACAGATCATCCATGGTCGCATCTACCGCAACATCGCGGAGCTGCGGGACGCCGTCCGCGACTTCGTCGAACTCTACAATGCCCAGTGGATCGTCGAAAAGAACGGCTACCTGAGCCCCGCTCAAGCTCGTCAGGCGTGGCACGCCGCGATCTCAATCAGGCCCGCCGCGTGAGACAAACTTGTGTCCAAGGAACCGGGTGCGCTACAATCAGTGAGCGCATCTTCAGCCGCCAGCGGCGGCGCAAGCGCAAATATCACTCCCGCCAACGGGACGAACGCGGCAAGTCTGATAATCATTATGGACGCCTCTCGATGGTAGAACCGGTATGATGCTCCGCTCCAGCCCGTTTGCAAGGATGATAGTCGCCTCGGTCGGTACCGGGAATGTCGTACCGATGGGCCGCCTGGTTGCGTCGAGGACACGGTGCGGCCGCCGCGGCGTACCGTCGACTGACCCTCCATCCAGATGTTGACCTTCGCGTATCTTGTGTTGCGGGACCGGCCAGCGCACGCCAATGGCGGTTCACGGCCGTACCGGCGCATCGGAAAAGCCCAATGAATTCAATGCCCGGGTTGGAACCCGGTCTCGCCCGCCCGAGCGAACGACATTCGAACTCCGGGAGTTCGAAATTTCTCTAACCCATTGAAATTTCTACGGTCTGAAATCCCGTACCGAATCGGCGCAGTCAACAGTCGCGGAGAATATCGGCGGAGAGAGAGCGGATTCGGGCCGAAACGCGGGACCGTCGGTCAACGGTCGTCGGCCGAAACCCGCGCAGAAGCTGGGGGTTTCGGCACCGTCCGAAGCTGCGGGAGAAAGTTCGGACGTGAGGCTTGGCGGAGGGGGTGGGATTCGAACCCACGGTACCCATAAGGTACAACGGTTTTCGAGACCGCCCCGATCGGCCGCTCCGGCACCCCTCCGCGCAATCGCGAGCCGGCTGGGTGGCGCGGCCCGTGAAGGGCGCGGACCATAGCCAAAGCACCCGATTGCCGCAAGCGCGGGCGGCGGGGCTTGCGCCGTGGACAGCCTCTTCCACCCGCTCCCCGACGGGGCGGGGCGAGCGTTGACTTGCCGGCAGCGGCGGGTA
Organism: Rhodospirillales bacterium; assembly: GCA_965247705.1. Taxonomy (GTDB): domain Bacteria; phylum Pseudomonadota; class Alphaproteobacteria; order Rhodospirillales; family CAMCUA01; genus CBDFHV01. The sequence goes on from CBDFHV010000059.1 coordinate 2,585, forward strand.
TAGTGCCGCCTCTTTCGCGCCTCCCGATCCGGGGAGGGCTCCCGTTGTGCGCGCCCCATGGCGCTCTTCAGTTCGGACCGGCCCGTCATGTTCGCTGTCATCAAGACCGGTGGAAAGCAATACCGGGTTAGCCCCGAGGACGTCATCCGCGTCGAAAAGCTGGCGGTGGAGCCGGGCAGCAAGATCACCATGGATCAGGTGCTGATGGTCGGTGGCGACGGCGAAGCGCAGGTCGGCGCGCCCCTTCTGGACAAGGCCAAGGTGTTCGCCAAGGTGGTCGAACAGACTCGGGGCGACAAGATCATCGTGTTCCGCAAGAAGCGGCGCAAGCGCTACAAGCGCACCATGGGTCACCGTCAGGACATCACGGTGCTGCGGATCACCGACATCAGTCCCGACGGCAAGGCACCGAAGGCCGCCAAGTCGCGGGCCAAGCCAAAAGCCAAAGCAGAGGCGGCGCCGGCGGCAGCCAAAACCGAGGCGGAAACAACCGCGGTCGCCGAGGACTCGGGCGCTGGAACGGCATCCGGCGACAGCAAGGAGTAGACGGCCATGGCTCACAAAAAGGCAGGCGGCAGCTCCCGCAACGGCCGCGACAGCGCCGGCCGGCGGCTTGGTGTCAAGAAGTACGGCGGCGAAGCGGTCATCCCGGGAAACATCATCGTCCGCCAGCGCGGCACCAAGTTTCATCCCGGTGACAATGTGGGCATCGGCAAGGATCACACCCTCTTTGCCCTGATCGATGGTAAGGTGAAATTTCGCCACCGGTCCGGCGGCCGCGTCTTCGTCGGTGTGGAGCCGGCGCCCTGAGTTTTCCCGCGACATCACGGAATCAGCAGGGGGATGGGTCGCCATCCCCTTTTTTCGTTGGCCGGGCGGATCGAGACAGACCCCGCGGGTACGGGGACGGTGCCATGAGCCGGCGTTCGGCGGCGCTGCGGGGTAATCCCCTGGCCCCGGGGTCCGGGTCGTGAAATTCCTCGACGAAGCCAAGGTCTATGTACGCCCCGGGGCCGGCGGCGACGGCTGCGTTGCCTTCCGGCGCGAGAAATACGTCCCCCGGGGCGGCCCGGCGGGCGGTGACGGCGGCCGGGGCGGCGACGTGGTCGTCCATTGCGTGTCGGGTCTGAACACCCTCATCGACTTCCGATATCAGCAGCATTTCAAGGCCGGCCGCGGCCAGCACGGCATGGGCAAGGGCCGCAACGGCGCCGGCGGTCGGGACGTGGTGCTCAAGGTGCCTTCCGGTACCCAGATCCTGGCCGATGACAAGCGGACCGTGATCGCCGACCTGACGGAGGAGGGACAGCGCCTGATCCTCGCCCGCGGCGGCCGTGGAGGCCGCGGCAACGTCCACTTCAAATCTTCCACCAACCGGACGCCCCGGGAGGCCGAACCGGGCGCGCCCGGCGAGGAGATGTGGATCTGGCTGCGGCTCAAGCTGATCGCCGACGCCGGCCTGGTGGGCCTTCCCAATGCGGGTAAGTCGACCTTCCTATCCGCGGTCTCCCGGGCCCGGCCCAAAGTGGCCGACTATCCTTTCACCACCCTTTACCCCCACCTGGGCGTGGTTCTGGTGGACGACCGGGAATTCGTGCTGGCCGACATCCCCGGCCTCATCGAGGGCGCCCACGAGGGTGCCGGCCTGGGCGACCGTTTTTTGGGGCATGTGGAGCGCTGCGCCGTGCTGCTGCATTTGGTGGACGGAACGGCCGCCGACCCGGTCGCCGCCTATCGCATGGTGCGCCAGGAGATGAAATCCTACGGCGCCGGTCTCGCCGGAAAACCGGAGGTGGTGGCCCTGAGCAAACGGGACGCCGTGGCAGCGGAAGATCTGGCGGCACGATGCGGCGCCCTCGCCGCCGCCTGCGGCCGCGACGTGTCCGCCGTGTCCGCGATCACCGGCGAGGGCGTGCGGGACCTTCTGGAGGTCCTTCTGGCCCACGTGGTCCGGCAAGGCGAGGACGCCGGACGGGCGCCAGTGTATGCCCCATGAAGGACCCTGTTGTGGCGGCGGACGGCGCGCGGCGGATCGGCATTCTCGGCGGTTCCTTCAACCCCGCTCACCAAGGCCACCTCCATGTCACCCACCAGGCCCTCGACCACTTGAACTTGGACCAGGTGTGGTGGCTGGTATCGCCCCAGAACCCGCTCAAGGCCGCCGACGGCATGGCGTCCCTGGCGGCACGGATGGCGGAAGCCCGCCTCGTGGCCACGGACAGGCGGATCCGCGTCACCGACCTGGAGCGGGACCTGGGCACCCGCTATACCGTGGATACTCTCAGGGCCCTGAAGCGACGGTTTCCTCAGATCCGCTTCGTCTGGATCATGGGCGCCGACCTGTTGATGGAGGTGCCCCGCTGGAAGGACTGGCGCGAGCTGTTTCGGTGCGTTTCCGTTGCGGTGTTCGCCCGTCCGACATATTTTAGTCGTGCCTTGTCGAGCCATGCGGCACGGCGGTTCGCCCGCCATCGCGTGCCCGCCGCGAAAGCCCGCGGGCTGGCGGATCGCCGACCTCCGGCCTGGGCCTTCTTTCGCACCCGGGTCAACGCGGCTTCGGCGACCAAGATTCGGGCACGGCGGGAGGTCGGGCAAGAGAGGCACGGCACATAAGCAAGGAGCAGACCATACAGACGAACAGAGGCGGTCCACCGGCGAGCGAAGCGTTGCTTTCGCTGGTGACGAAGTCCCTCGACGATGACAAGGCGCGCGACGTGGTCGTCATCGAACTCGCCGGCAAGTCCACGATGGCCGACTACATGGTCATCTGTTCCGGCACCTCGCAACGCCAAATTCATGCCATGGCGGATCATCTGCGCGATCGCCTCAAGGCTGCGGGCGCCAAGCGGTTCGCGGTGGAAGGGCGGTCCCAAGCGGACTGGGTTCTTCTCGATGCCGGAGACGTGATCGTTCACATCTTCCGCCCCGAAGTCCGGGATTTTTACAGTCTCGAAAAGATGTGGGGAGACGCGGCGTCACCGGTCGCGGCCGGGGAGGTGCCCGAAACATCGCCGAGCGGCATGATCGCCTGACCGAAACTCTCGCCAAACGCCTGATCCGGCCATGCGCATCGCCATCGTCGCCGTAGGACGCTTTGGCGCCGGTCGAAAGCGCCCGGAAGCCGCCCTCTACGACCACTTCGCCGGCAGAATTCGGCCACCCCCGGTGCTTCGCGAGATTGCCGAAGCGCGCGGTCGCGGCGCCGCGGAACGAAAGCGCCGTGAAGGCCAGGCTCTGTTGAAGGCGATCCCCCCAGGCGCCGTCGCCGTCGCCCTGGACGCCGCTGGCGATCCCGTGGACAGTCCGGCCTTCGCGGCGTGGCTTGCCGCCCAAGAGGACGCCGGCGTCGATGCGCTGTGTTTCCTGATCGGCGGCGCCGACGGTCATGACGGCGCGGTGTTGGCGGCGGCCCGGCGCCGCCTGTCCCTCGGCACCATGACGTGGCCACATCTTCTGGTTCGGAGTATGCTGGCCGAACAGATTTACCGTGCCCAGACCATTCGCGCCGGTCACCCGTACCACCGTGCGTGACCCATGGTATAGGGGCGACGCGCCATGGAACATTCCATCCACGGACCCATATGACCGCCATGACCAATCAACACAGCAGGACCTCTCGCCGCTACCGTCCCGTCGTTCTCTGTATCCTCGACGGTTGGGGCGAGCGCACCGAGCGCACCGAGAATGCCATTGCCCTTGCCGACACGCCCAATTGGGATCGGTTCAAGGCCGAATGCCCCCATTCGCTGCTTCAGGCTTCGGCCGACGAGGTCGGATTGCCCGCGGGGCAGATGGGAAACTCGGAGGTCGGGCACATGAACCTGGGCGCCGGTCGCATCGTGCAGCAGGACCTTCCCCGCATCGACTCGGCCATTGCCGACGCCACGCTGGCGACCAACCCGGCGATGAAGGAATTCGTCGCCAGGATGACCGACAGCGGCGGTGCTTGCCACTTGCTCGGACTCCTGTCTCCGGGCGGTGTCCATTCCCATCAGCGCCATATCGCGGCCCTGGCGCGGATCCTCTCGGAAGCCCGCATCCCGGTTCGGATTCATGCCTTTCTGGATGGCCGCGATACGCCGCCCCGATCGGCGGCGGGCTATATGCGGGAATTCCTCGACGCTGTCCGGGACCTGGACGGGGTTGGCGTGGCCACGGTCAGCGGCCGCTACCACGCCATGGACCGGGACAACAGGTGGGATCGTGTCGCCAATGGCCATGGGGCCCTGATGAATGCCGAAGGCGAGCGGGTCGATGACCCCGTGGCCGCCATCGAGGCATCCTACGGGGCGGACGTGTCGGACGAGTTCATGGTCCCCGTGGTCGTCGGCGAATACGGCGGCATGGCCGACGGCGACGGAATTCTCATGGCCAACTTCCGGTCCGACCGGGCGCGGGATATCCTGATGTCGCTGGTCGACCCGGCGTTCGCGGAATTCGAGCGGCAACGGGATGTGAGCTTCGCCGCCTTGCTGGGCATGGTCAGCTACTCCGAAGCCCTCGATTCGCGCTTTCCCGCGTTGTTTCCACCGGAGATGCCGACCGCTGTTCTGGGGGAGTTGGTGGCTGAAGCCGGCCTCAAACAGCTCAGGATCGCCGAGACTGAGAAGTATGCCCACGTCACCTTTTTCTTCAACGGCGGCCGGGAGAGCGTGTTCGAAGGCGAGGAACGAATTCTGGTCCCGTCCCCGAAGGTCGCCACCTATGACCTCCAGCCCGAGATGTCGGCGCCCGAGGTGACGGACAAGCTCGTCGCCGCCCTCGACTCGGCAACCTTCGATCTTGTGGTGGTCAACTACGCCAACGGCGACATGGTGGGACATACGGGAAACCTGAACGCGGCCAAGAAGGCCGCCGAGGCAGTGGACCAATGCCTGGGGCGCCTGGCCGAGGCCATCGGCCGGGCCGGCGGCGTACTGCTGATTACGGCCGATCACGGCAACGCGGAGATGATGCAGGACCCAGAGACCCACGAGCGCCATACGGCGCACACCATGAACCCGGTCCCCTTTGTCGTCGTTGGGCCCGCGCGGTCGTGGCACGTGCGTGACGGTCGGCTGGCCGACGTGGCGCCGACCGTGCTCAGCCTGATGGGGTTGCCGAAAGCCGAGCCGATGACCGGTACGACGTTGATTGACGAGGGACCGGTTGCCTCCGTTGCCGCCCAATAGGGTGGGCGCCTCGGCGGCGGCCCGCGCGCTGGCCCCGGCCGTCCTGACAGCGGCTGTTCTCCTTGTCGGACTCGGACCCGCCGGCGCCGAGTCCGAAACGGATGCGCGCGCGCGCCTGCGGGCCGTGGAAGCGAACGCCCAGGCCAGCGAATCCCGCGCCAAGGTGCTTCGAAACAAGGCGTCTGAACTTGCCGAGTCGGCGCGGCGCGGCAGGCGGGCCCTCGTCGAGCTTGCCCGCGAAGTTCAAGAGCAGGAATCAACCCTCGCCGGCCTGGATCGGGAGATCGCCGATCTCGCCGACCACGAAGCCCGTGTCGCCCGCAAGATCGCCGGCAACCGAGAATCGTCGGCCCGCGTGCTGATGGCGCTGCAGCGGGTGGCGCGACGGCCGTCTGAAGCCCTGATCGTCGACGCCGCGACCCCGGTTGAGACCGTACGCTCGGCGATCCTGTTGCGTAGCGTGGTACCCCGTCTGGAGGCGCGGGTCGATCGGCTGCGCCAGGAAATGGCCGACTTGAAGAAAACGCGGCGCGCACTGGTGGCCAGGCGCGCGGAGCGGACGGATATGGCCGGCGTCCTCGCCGGGCAACGGAAACGCCTGGAATCCCTGATCGAGGACTACGCCACGGGAAGCAGCGAAGCCCGAATAGCCGGGGCCGCGGCGGCGGAACGGGCCAACGATCTGGCGCGGGAGGCCGCCGACCTTCGCGATCTCCTGGGCCGCCTGGATACCCAACGACGGGACCGGGAAGCCCGTGAACGGGAAGCGCGGAAGACACGCCAGCGGGTGCCTCGGGAAGCCGGCGCAGTTCCACCGCCACCGCCGGCGGCGCAACGCCCGATCGCCGAATCCCGAGGCTCTCTGCCGTTCCCCGCCGTCGGGCGAATCGTCGGCCAATATGGTCAGAGAACGGGCCCCGGCATGACACGCAAGGGTCTGCTCCTACGCACCGTGGACGGCGCCCAGGTCATCGCTCCTTACGGCGGTCGGGTCGTTTACGCCGGGCCCTTTCGGGGGTATGGGCTTCTCTTGATCATTGAGCACGGCGCCGGATATCATACCCTGCTCGCCGGAATGGCCCGGGTCGATGTGGCTATCGGGCAATGGGTGCTGGCCGGGGAACCGGTGGCGACAATGGGGGCCGCCACTTCGGAACCGCCGGAATTATACGTGGAACTGCGCCGCAACGGACAGCCCATCAACCCGCTACCGTGGCTGGCAAATCGCAAGGGAAAGGTAAACGGATGACGCATCGCAGGTCTTGTTTGGCCGTCTATATGACCGTTGTCGTCGGTCTCATGCTCGCCCCCGTGGCCTATGCCGCCGAGGACGATAAGAAGAGCGTCGACACCTACCGGCTGCTCAACCTGTTCGGCGATGTGTTCGAGCGCGTTCGATCCGACTACGTCGAATATCCCACCGACCAGGAACTCATCGAATCGGCGATCACGGGCATGTTGAGCTCGCTGGACCCGCACTCCAGCTACATGAACGCCAAGAATTTTCGCGAGATGCAGGTGCAGACTAGGGGTTCCTTTGGCGGCCTGGGCATCGAGGTCACGATGGAGCGCGGCCTGGTGAAGGTGGTGTCCCCCATTGACGACACGCCGGCCCACCGCGCGGGCGTGGAACCCGGCGACTTCATCACCCATCTCGACGGTGACGCGGTGATGGGACTGACCCTGTCCGAGGCCGTGGAGAAGATGCGTGGCCCCGTGGGCACCGACCTCAAGCTCACCATTCGGCGCGGCACTCAGGACGCCTTCGATGTCACCCTCACCCGCGCCGTCGTCAAGATCGAAAGCGTGCGTTCCCAGATCGAGGGAACGATCGGCTACGTCCGGGTCACATCGTTCAGCGAGCAGTCCGACAAGGGGATCAAAAAAGCGTTCGGAAAGTTTGAAAAGGAGCTCGGGGACAAGCTCCAGGGGGTCGTGCTCGATCTGCGCAACAATCCGGGCGGCCTCCTCGATCAGGCCGTGGCGGTATCCGACACGTTCCTGGACAAGGGCGAAATCGTCTCCACCCGGTCTCGGCGGTCAGAAGATACCCAGCGCTTCAACGCCCGTCCCGGCGACCTGGCGGAGGGCCTGCCCATGATCGTGCTGGTGAACGGCGGATCGGCCTCGGCCTCGGAGATCGTTGCCGGCGCCCTGCAGGACCACCGGCGCGCCATCATCATGGGCACCAAGACCTTCGGCAAGGGTTCGGTCCAGACCATCATACCGTTGCCCGGCCACGGCGCGATGCGGTTGACCACGGCGCGCTACTTCACTCCCTCCGGCAGGTCAATCCAGGCCAAGGGAATCGACCCGGATATCGAGGTGATGCAGGCGAAGTTGGAAGCCCTCGACGCGCCCAGCCGCCGTCGCGAAGCCGATCTGCGCGGTGCACTGGATACGCCGAAAGATGGCGACGCGAAGGGGGAATCGCCCGAGGCTGATGCCAAACCGGACACCCCGCAGGATTACCAGTTGGCTCGGGCCATCGATCTGTTGCGCGGTATCGGCCTCTACCGCAACGGTACCACGGAGTAGCGGGACCATAGGCGCCGTCGGCGGACACCGTTCCGCCGACGGGTAGCGAGGGATGGCGTGAAGCTTCCCTTCAATCTGGGGCGGCGCCGAAAGTCGGACGCCGAGGACGAAGAGGACCCGGAGTTCGCCGGGGATCCCGACGACCTCTACGATCCGGACGATCCCGACCGGGAATCCTCGACCGCTCCGCCAGACGATAGACCGGCGGCGGCCGACGGCGAGGATTCGGAAGCGGAGCCAGTGGGCGGGGAAACGGACGCCGGCGAAGACGATCTCGAAGACCCGGCCGATTTCGATGATGATGACGACGATGGCGCCAGGGACGACAAGCCGTCCCGTCGCCTATGGCCGCCGCCGCGGGTGGCGGTATTCGCGACCATCGGTGTGGCTGGTGTGCTGGTGGTGGGCGGCATCGTCTGGTGGCTGATGGGCACCCCCGACGACGGCATGGCCGCGGACCACGGCGCCCCGAAGGGCCCCCGGGTGGTCGTGCCCCTGGCGCCCAAATCGGCCGCCGGTAGCCTGAACCAGCTAGTGGAGTCCAAGCCCGGAAACCCTGCCACGCCGCCGGCTGGTGGGCTCACGCCGTCACCGATGGGGCTTACGCCGTCACCTGCCGGGCTTGCGCCGGCACCCGCCGGACTTGCGCCGCCGCCGACATCGCCGGCAATGACCGAGGAGTCCGCCCCAGGGCAGTCCCTGGACGGCCCGAGCACCGCCATGGTCGAATCTCCCACGACCTCGCCGGCGGGGGAAGAGGTTCCCCAAGGGTCGACGGCGACATCGGAAGCGCTGCCCGCGGCCGCCGAGTCGACGCCGGGCGCCGGAATCGTCGTCGCATCCGTCGCTCCCGGCGCTTTCGGCGGTCTGGCGCCAGACGCCGACGTCGTACCCCTCGATCCGGTGCCGGATGCGGCCCTAATCGAAGAACGGGACGGAGGGAATCTGCCGAAGACCGGAGAAGACGGGCGGCGGCCGTGGCAGGTCTACGCGAAGGCTTTCCAGCCGCCCGAGAACGTGCGCGGATTGATCGGCATTGTGGTGGTGGAGATGGGGTTGAGCCCCACGGCCACCGAAGCCGCCATTCGCTACCTGCCATCACCGATAACCCTGGCATTCGATCCCTATGCACAGGATCTGGAGTCCTGGGGTCGCCGCGCCCGGGAGGCGGGCCATGAGTTCCTGGTTTCCCTGCCCATGGAGCCCGAGGGCTTCCCGGCGGTGGATCCGGGGCCGTTCGCGCTGCTGACGTCGCAGGAGCCGGCGGAACGTCGTGAGCGCCTCGAAACCGTCATGGGCCGGATGGCGGGCTACGTGGGGATGTTGGGTTTGCACGGGTCGCGTTTCATGGCCGAAGAAGAACTTGTGACCCCTGTCCTGACGGCCATGAAATGGCGCGGCGTGCTGTTTGTCGATGCGAGCCTGACGGCCCAATCCCAGGGTCCCGTGCTGGCCGCCAAACTCAAACTGCCATGGGCGAAGGTGGACTTGGCGCTGGATGACGATCCCCTGGCCAACCAGATCGACAGCGCCTTGGCCAACTTGAGCGCGCTGGCGGGCAAGAACGGTGTGGCCATCGCAATGGTTCGGCCGTATCCCACCACCCTGAAACGCCTGGCTGCTTGGATTCCAGGCTTGAAGGACCAAGGCCTGACCCTGGCGCCGGTGTCCGCCCTGGCCGGCCGGCAGGCGCTTCCTTGAATCGATCGACGGGCGAGACAGGGACTTACCGGCCCTGCGTCGGCGCGGTTGTGTTCGCCCGCGACGGCCGAGTCCTGATGGGGCGACGGACCGGCATGGCGGGTGAATTCTGGCAGTTCCCCCAGGGTGGCATCGATGCGGGCGAGACCCCGCGCGAAGCCCTCCTTCGCGAAGTAGAGGAGGAGATTGGCACCGATCAAGTCACCATTGTCGCCGAATGCGGGGACTGGCTGAGCTACGACCTGCCGCCCGAGATTGCCGATCGCATGTGGGGCGGGAGGTATCGCGGCCAACGACAGAAGTGGTTCGCGCTGCGATTCACCGGCGAGGACGATGACATCCGTCTCGACGCGCACCAACTGCCGGAGTTCGATGCCTGGCGCTGGGTTCGCCTGTCGGAGGCGCCGACGCTGATCATCGAATTCAAGCGCCCGGTTTACGAACGCATCGTTGCCGCCTTCTCCGCCCTCGCCGAAGGCTCACCGCTCAGCGGAGACGAACCGCCGTCCCATTAGCCACGACCATCCACATGGTGCGGCTTTCGCCGCCAATGGACTGGTAGTCGATGTCGATGGCGACCACCGCGTCGGCACCCATGGTCTCGGCCCGTTCCCGCAGTTTCCTCATGGCGCGGTCCTTGGCGTAGACGAGTTCGTCCTCGTAGCCCGAGAGGTGTTCCTCGCTCAAGTTGCGTACGTCGTCGATATAGGTTCGGAAAATGCTTGCACCCATGATTGCCTCTCCTGAAATCACGCCCAGGTAGGTCTCAATAGGACGTCCCTCGATGAAGTCCGTGGTCGTGGTCAGCATGGGTGTTCCTTTTCTGGCGCATCGTCGTGCCGTGACGGAACGCGCAGAATACACCATCGTTCCTTGGTGTTATCCCCTCCCGCAGGGCAACGGATTGCGTGTCCGCCGCGCCTTCGCCACCATGGGGCATTCACCAGCCGGGCGGGGGCGGCCATGAAGACCGTGGGACAGGAACCAGCGAAGCGTGAGGCCAGTGTGTCCCGCGAAGAGGAGATCGCGGTGCTGCGGCGCGAACTGGCGGCCCTCGGTCTGACCATTCCGAATGGTTTGGAAGGCCAGTGGGCCGATGCCTGGATGCGTATCGAGGTCCTTACCCGCCGCGTACGGCAACGCGCGGGGCGGGAGGGTGGGGAGCCGGCGCACCTGTTTTCCGTGGATCGGACCCCCCGCCCATGACGCCGCCGCTTCATCCCCTGACCATCGCCGAGGCGGGACGCCGGATTGCCGACGGGTCCCTGTCGCCGGTGGACCTCGTGGACACCGTGTTCGCGCGCATCGAGGCCCTGGAGCCTGAACTCCACGCCTACGCCACGCCCATGGTCGAGTCGGCGCGGACCGCTGCCCGGCAGGCGGCGGAGGACATCGCCGGCGGCCGCTACCGTGGCCCCTTACATGGCATTCCCCTGGCCATCAAGGACATCTACGACACGGCGGGGGTGCGCACCGCCTACGGCTCGCCACGGCATCTCGACCGGGTCCCCGACCGCGACGCCACCACCGTGGGGCGCCTGAAGGCCGCCGGCGCCATCGTCGTCGGCAAGGCCACCACCCACGAGTTCGCCATGGGCGGGCCCGAATTCGACGGGCCCTTTCCGCCGGCCCGCAATCCCTGGGACCGGACACGGTTCACCGGCGGATCCAGCAGCGGTTCCGGGGCCGCCGTGCCGGCCGGCCTGGCGCTGGGGGCCATGGGCAGCGACACCATGGGCTCGATCCGTATTCCCGCCGCCTATTGCGGCATGGCGGGCCTCAAGCCAACCTACGGGCTGGTGAGCCGCGCCGGGGTGGCGCCCCTGGCCTGGTCCCTGGACACTTGCGGGCCCATGGCCTGGACCGCCGAGGACTGCGCCATCATGCTGGAGGCCCTGGCCGGCCCCGATCCGCAAGACCCCACCACGGCCAAGTCCGTGGCGTTCGATGCAGACACGCTGCATGAACGCTCCGTCGCCGGGCTTCGCCTCGGCGTCGTCCGCCATTTCCATGAAGTGGATGAGAAGGCCGCGGACACCACCTTGGCGGCCCTGGAGGCGGCTCTGCGGACGTTTGCCGACTTGGGGTGCAAGGTTGTCGACGTGCGCTTGTCGCCGCTGTGGGACTACGGGGCCGCCACCTACGTCATCTGCCTGTCGGAGGCCTATGCCTTTCACGCGCCGGCCCTGCGGGAGGATCCCAGGGCCTACGGACCGCGCAACCTGGAGAAGTTCAGCCTGGGCGGCACCATCAAAGCCGGCGCCTACGTGGATGCCCTGCGGGTTCGCGCCTCCCTGTCAGCGGAAATGGGCGCCGCGCTGACCGACGTGGACGCCTTGATCACCGTAGGCGCCTGGGACGTGGCGCCGCCGATCGATTCCGTTTCCACGCTGGGGAGTCTGGAAACGCCATCGATTACCGCGCCCTTCAACCTGACGGGCGTGCCCGCGGCATCGGTCTGCACCGGGTTTGATTCAAATGGCATGCCCCTCGGCATGCAGATCGCCGGCCGGGCTTTCGACGAGGCCACGGTGCTGGCCCTGGCCCATGCCTACGAACAGGCGACCCCGTGGCGAGAGCGTCGGCCAGCCGGGTGAGTGGCGCGGCGTCCCCGCGGGCGGTGAAGGACGCCATCGGGTTGCGGGCCCGGCACTTGGGCTTCGATGCGGTGGGTTTGTGCACCGCCGTTAGGGATGCTGGAAACGCCGCCGACCTGGCCACCTTTCTCGACCGGGGTCTGCAGGGGGATATGGACTGGCTTGCGCGCCATCGGGCGCGCCGTACCGATCCCCGGACCCTGTGGCCCGAAGCGCGGACGATCGTCGCCCTCGGGGTCAACTACGGACCCGGCGGGACGGGTGTTTCGGGCGATCCCCTGGCCATCCTGAAGCAACGGGACCGGGCCGCCATCAGCGTCTATGCCCGGGGCCGGGACTATCACGACGTGGTCAAGAAGAAGCTGAAGGCCCTCGGCCGATGGATGGTCGAAACCCTCGACTGCCAGGTCAAGGTCTTCGTCGATACCGCGCCGGTGATGGAGAAGCCCGCGGCCGCAAGGGCGGGGATCGGCTGGCAAGGCAAACATACCAACCTGCTGAGCCGGGAATTCGGTTCCTGGCTGTTTCTGGGCGAGGTGTTCACCGATCTCGATTTGCCGGCGGACGACCCGGCGGTGGACCACTGCGGGTCTTGCGACGCCTGCCGGCAGGCCTGCCCGACCGATGCCCTGCCGGCGCCCCGCCGCATCGATCCCACCCGCTGCATCTCGTACCTGACCATCGAGCACAAGGGCCCCATTGCGGCGGATCTCATGGCCGCCATGGGCAACCGGGTCTACGGCTGCGACGACTGTCTGGCCGTCTGCCCGTGGAACAAGTTCGCCACGCCGACCACGGAACCGGGCCTGATGCCCCGGGTGGAACTTACCGCTCCCCGCCTGTCGGACCTGGCGACGTTGGACGAGGCCCAGTTCCGCCGCCTGTTCGCCGGCTCGCCCATCAAGCGCACCGGCCGCGACCGTTTCCTGCGCAATGTGGCCATCGCCGTCGGCAACAGCGGCGACCCATCATTAGGACCGACCGCCCGGCGCCTCGCCGAGGATGCGTCCCCGCTCGTCCGCGAGGCCGGCGGCTGGGCGGAGCGCAGACTCCGCGTCGGAGAGGACGATTAGCGTTTGGCCTCGAAGAAGGGGGCGGCCACCAGAATCTTGTTTTCCTGGCGCAGCAGATATCCCAACTCCCCGGCTTTCTTGATATAGGCCTGCCACGAGGGATCGGCCTGCATGGCGGCCCGCTTGGTGGCCCGGTCGGCCGCGTCCTCGTAGGCCCAGACATGGACGAAGGTGTTGATCTCGCCCACGTCCGTGAAGGCCCACAGGACCGGCTCGCCAAGATGGCGCTTCTGGGTCGCCATCCCTTCCTTCTCGTAAAACTCCATGTAGGCGTTCAGGGTGCCGGGGTGGACGGCATAGGTGCGGTGATCGAAGATCATGGCGCGGTCTCCCAATATGGATCGAGGCGGAAGGCACGCCGGCCAGCGTGCCCGGTTCCGTTAAAGCATGCCCGGATAGCAGGCGCATGGGAAAATCCGTGACCGGGATTCAAGGCCTCGGTAACGGGGGCGGCGACACGCTTCCTCGGTTCTGGAACCGGTGGCGGGCGATGACCTCGCCGATGCCGGGTACCGCGGCGCGGGCCACCGCGCTGGCGATGGGACCCCAGGCGCCTTCCAGGCTGCCGGCCGCGACCTGGTTGGCCTGGGAGGCACGGCCCACGCTGTTGCCGGCCGGGTCACGCACCTCCCACACGATGCTGACCCGCTGGCGCCCCTGGGATGGCGGGTCGACGACGATTGTTCCCGCCACCCGGTAGGGCGCGGTTCGGGGGTCATTGGACACGATCAGCCCGGCCGCGCGCAGGGCCTTGCCGAGAGCCGCGGCGAGGGCGCGATTGCCGTCGCCCGGCGCCCCCTGCGCCCCGACGACGTGCACATCGGGGGTGGCGGTCGCCGCGTCGTCGTCCGCCTCCGCGTCGCGAAGAAGCGCGGCCACGATCCGCGATCCTTCGCTGCCGACCCGGGACAGCAGCCGAGGGTCGCCGTAGTCCCATTGCCAGCGGGGGCCCAGGATGCCTTGGGTCTGGAAGCCGATGGGCGCGCGGTCTCCGTCGAGCAGGGTCCAGTGGATCAGCATGATGTAGGGCAGGGACGGGTCGTCCCGATTCGGCTCGGCTCGGCCGGTCACCACGAATCGGGTCTGCGTGCCGCCGCCTACCGTCGCCTGGACGTTTTCCTTGGTGAGGGCACGGGCCAGGGACTCCGCGAGCAGTCGCGACAGGGGCTCGGCGGCGCCCGCTACGGGCTCGACCCGCACCTCGACGGGGTCTGTCGGCGTGGCCAGGGGCGGGGGAGCCCCTCGGAACGGTTTTGGCAGGGGCGCGCAGGCCGCGATCAGCGCGACAAGGGCCAGGGAAGGCGCCACCAAGCCTTTCATCTCGCATTCCCTGGATGGCCGAGTTGGCGGCACCGCTCGACCTGTTTCGTCGCATCCTGGAGATGATCAACGACCTCAGACCGGCACCGCCCGATCGCTCATCCACACACTTTGGTTATTAGAGGCATGGCGCCTTTCCGCCCCGCTAAGGTGGATTTGGGCGGCGACCACGAAAGCGTCATTTCGCCGGCGGCGCCGCCTCCAAGGCTTCAACGACGGTCAACGCGCACGCCTCCGCGACCGCGGAGCGGTATCTTTCGCTCACGTTGGCGACCCAGCCGGCCTCGACGACAAACTTGTCGCGCGCCCAGGAACTCGCCTCCTTCAGGCGCGCGATCTGTTCCGGCTGCAGGTCCGCCTTGGCAACGCAGAGTGGCGCAAATGCCAAGACGATAGCCGACTCGGCGCCTGCCGAGGCCATCTGTCCGGCCGTCCCGCCCGTCACCCAGCCACCCCAGACGAAACCGACGATCATTGCGGCGATCACGCCGCCGATCGCGCCCCATATCGCGGGTTTTACCGATGCTGGTACCTTCATTGCGAGTCCTCCCAATTCTAATTAACGTCCCTATCCGGTTAAAGCAGGTAGCGCACCCTGCGGTTGAAGACTGTCGACCAGCTCCTTGTAGGTGATGGTGGGTTGGTCCATGGCGCGGCGGAGGACGAAGTCGGCCAGATCGGTGATGCGTGTGCGGCGGTTGAAGCGGTAGCTCCATTCCCGGGCATAGCGCGGCAGGTGCTTGGCGCCGACACCGTGATAGGTGCCGTTGAGCCAGGTCTTCACGTTGGAAAACAGGACATGGACGACCGGCATCAAGCGCTCGGCATTCTTGCCTTCGCCTTGCACGACGGGGTGGTGGCGATAGGTGTCGCGGAGTCCGGCGTACCCCTTGAAGGCGTCGCTGGCGAGGCGGCTTCCGGGCCTGACCGAAGCGCGCACGAAGCCGCCCAGCTCGCGGGCGGTGGCCGCCGGGAGGATGGCGAGCCGCGCCCGGCCGGCGACGAAGCCGCTTCCCTTGATGCCCTTGCCCGGCCCGACCGGCCGCTTCTCGACGGCCATCACCAACAGGCTCTTGTTCGGGTTGGAAAGGCCCCGGCCCCGGCTCTCCGGCTTGCCGCGCCCGCCATAATAACTCTCGTCGACCTCGACCAAGCCCTCGAGCGGAAATTCCGAGCGCTCCGTCAGGGCATGACGCAGCTTATGAGCCATCAGCCACGCTGTCTCGTAGCGCAGATCCAACTCGCGGGACAGCAAAAGGGCCGAGACCCCACGCTTGTCGCGCGCCATCCACCACGCCGCCAGGAACCATTTGCGGAGCGGCGTGCGGGTGCGGTGGAAGATCGTCCCCGCCGTCACCGATTCCTGATGACCGCAACGGGCGCATTCGAAGATCCTGGGCCGCGCCGTCATTCGGTAGCTCCGCCGTTCGCCGCAGCGGGCACAGACATAGCCCTGCGGCCAGCGCAGCCGGGCCAGCGCCTCGATGCAGGCCGCTTCCGATCCGTGCCGTTCTTGAAACGCCAACATCCTGCCCATCGCACCGCCCTCCAAAAGCCCGAGACAATGCGATCAGCCTACATCCTCTACGTGAACATAACAAGAACATTTGGGCCGATCCTGTTTTAACCGGATAGGGACGTTAATGATTAAACCGATATCTCCCAGATGGCGAATTATCCGTCCCATATCGCACTCAGGATAGTCTGAACGGCTGACATAGTGAAGGTCGGGAGCCGTCTCTGGTTCCAAGGCACCCCTTTGGGCTGCTCCTGGAGTCATCGATATCCCAGCCAGCGAAATCAGTGAGGCCGCGTCACCGAGTTCACGGAAACCGAGCCATCGGTCCGATTCAAACCGCCAGGACGCAGGTGACCAGGGAGATCAGGATCAGGGCGAAGCACAGGATGATCATGTGGGGCATGGCGGGTGTCGGCTATCCAGTGTGCGCCGCCGCGAGGGCGATGGCCGACAGGCCACGGCCATAGTCCTTCTCGCCGCGAAGGGTGTTGCGCCGGTAGCTGAAGAACAAGTCCTCCTCGGCGCACGTATCCCGGTCGACGCGGGAAACGGCGGCCAGGTCGAGAGTCCGCAGCCGCGCCGCCACGTAACCCGGCAGGTCGAAGCGGAAATGGTCGGCCCGGTCCGAGGCAACGAAATAGCGTTCGTTGTCCGCCGCGGCGGCCACGAACCGCTCCTTGTATTCGGGACCGACCTCGTAGGAGCTCTGGTGGATGCAGGGGCCCGTCACGGCCACGATCCCCGAGCGGTTGGCGCCCAGGGCTTCCATGGCGCGGACGGTGGCCTCCAGCACGCCGTTCATCGCCCCCTTCCATCCGGCGTGGGCCGCTCCCACCACGCGCCCGTCCCCATCGGCGAACAGAATGGGCACGCAGTCGGCGGTGAGGATTCCCAAGGCGATGCCCGGCCGGTCCGTCACCAGGCCGTCCACCCGGGGCGCGTCCTGCCCGCCCGGCCACGGCGCCTCCACGGTGCGGACCGCCGCCGAATGGACCTGATAGGCGGTGGTCAGGCGTTCGGCATCCAGATCGAGCCGCGCCGCCGCCCGTCGCCGATTTTCCGACACCCGGGCGGTGTCGTCGCCGGAACCCAGCCCGCAGTTGAGGGAGGCGTATATTCCCTCGCTGCAGCCGCCACGGCGGGTGAAGAAGCCGTGGCGAACGCCGGGCAGGTCGGCGAGAAGTTCGTCGGTGAGCATGGCGCCGATTATCGGAGGGAAAGGGGGCGGCTGCCAAGGCCGCTTAGGCCTGTTCGGCTCCTACGAAGCCGGGGGGCGGTTTCAGACCCGGCGCCGTCAGGGCGAGCGCCTTGAACAGACCGCCCATGCCGCCCGGAGACGTGAGGCGGTGCAGGGCGGCGCGGATGTCCTGGTTCTGGCGGGGGGTGGCCGTGGCCATCAGTTTCTTGGCTCGGGCTTTGATGCCGAGCGCGCTCAGGAACGGGCCCAGGGGTACGGGCCCGTGAACGTCGGCACCCCGCGCGGCCGCCGTCTCGGCAAGTCCAAGGAAATCCACGTGGGCGGTCAAGTCGGCCTCGCCCGGAGTCTCCAATACCGGGTGGTATCGATGCTGCCGCACGGCTTGCAAGGTATCGCCCGCCGCCCGGTGGCTGTGACCGTAGTCCACGATCAGGGCCGCGCCCCCATCGCGGTGCGATCGATCGGCAATGGCGGCGGCAAGCGCCGTCCCGGCGGCGCCGACCTCGACGATGCCGCCCGGCGGCACGTCACCTAGCTCGGGTGGCAAGCCCATGTCACCGGCGGCAATGGGCCCGAGGACGAAGGCGAACCGGTCGCCCTCTTCCACGGCGACCTGGCGCTCCCGCCAGCCATGTTCCGTGCGTTGGAACTGTTGGATGGGCAGGGCATCGAAGAACTCGTTGGCGATCAGGATCAGCGGCCCGTCGGGGACGGAAGCGAGTCCGTCGTGCCACGTGGGCGCGGCCTCCGCCAGGACCTTCTCCTGGCGCCGCCGCAGGACCGGCGAGGCTTCCACCAGATGGAGGCGAACCGCATCATGGAATTCGGGCACCCGGGACGCGGCCCGCAACGCGTCTCCCATCAGGGTCCCGCGGCCCGGGCCCAGTTCCACCATCAGGACCGGGTCGGGGCCGCCCATGGACCGCCAAACGACCACCGCCCACAGGCCGATCAGCTCGCCGAACATCTGGCTGATTTCCGGGGCCGTGGTGAAATCCCCGTCGCCTCCCAACGGATCCCGCGTCACATAGTAGCCCCACCGGGGGTGGGCCAGGCAATCGGCCATGAACTGGGCCACGGTCAGGGGCCCTTCGCGGGCGATGCGGTGCTTGAGATGTTCGCTCAGGGAGCCGGCGGGCGCCAACCTCATGGGTCGCGCGTTCGGCGCAGGGCCATACCGATGAGCACCAGTCCGGCCGCCAGCATGGGCAGCGACAGCCACTGGCCCATGGTGGTGCCGCCGGTCAGAAAACCGATGTGGGCGTCGGGCTGGCGAAACAGCTCGACGGTGGCCCGGGCCAGGGAATAGCCAATCAGGAAGACGCCCGTCAAAAGGCCGGGTCGCCTGACGATTTCCTCCCGGCGCGCCATCAGGGAAAGAACGACGAACAGCAGCAGGCCTTCGAGCAGGGCTTCGTATATCTGGCTGGGGTGGCGCGGCTCCGGCCCGCCGCCCGGAAATATGACGCCCCAGGGGGCGTCGGTCACCCGACCGAACAGTTCGGCATTGATGAAGTTGGCCAGGCGCCCGAGGAACAGGCCGATGGGCGCCACGCCGGACAGAAGGTCGGCGAAATGCAGCGCCCGGATGCCCCGCATTCGGACAAACAGAAGGCCCGCCGCGACGACGCCCAAGAACCCGCCGTGAAAGGACATCCCGCCCTGCCAGACATAGAGGATGGCCATGGGATTGGCGGCGAAATAGGTGGGATTGTAGAACAGCACGTAGCCAATTCGCCCGCCGAGGATCACGCCCAAGGTCGCCCAGACCAGAAAGTCGTCCACATCCCGCGCCTCGATGGCGTAGGGGGATCGGCGGGCCCGGGACAGCATCAGTCGCCAGCCGATCACCAGTCCGCCGATATAGGCCAGCGCATACCAGCGGATGGCGAAGGGGCCGATCTGGATCAGAATCGGATCGAAGGCTGGAAAGGCGATGGCGAAGGTCATGGGGCGGGGAACTCAGCGATAGGGGTCCGCTGTGTCCAGGTAGTCCCGCACATAGCGGAAGACGCCTTCCTCCAGGTCCGTCCAGTCGTCGAACAGGCTGGAGACGCGGCTCGTCTCCGCCTGGGTGAAGTACTGGTAGTGGTCCCTGAGCTCCTCCGGCATGGGCCCATACTCGACCCGCGGTTCCCGGTCGAGGGCCCTGAACACGGCACTGGCCAGGTCGGCGAAGCTGCGGGCCCGCCCGGTGCCGCAATTGAACAGACCGCAAACCTGGGGTTGGTCCAGAAGGGCCAGGACCACGGCCACGCAGTCGCCGACCCAGACGAAATCCCGTAGTTGACCGCCGTCCGCGTAGTCCGGGTTGTGGGATTGAAACAGGCGTACCACGCGGCCCGCTCGGGCGTCGGGAAACATATGGGCGATGACGCTTTTCTGGCCTCCCTTATGGTACTCGTTGGGGCCATAGACGTTGAAGAATTTCAGGCCTGCCCATTGGGGCGGCGCCGGATCGCCCCGGGCGATAAAACGGGCGACCCGCCGGTCGAACAGATGCTTGCTCCAAGCATAAGGATTGCGGGGCCGCAGCCGGGCCAGGGCGGCAACCGTCCCGTCATCGTCGAATCCCTGCCCGCCGTCCCCGTAGGTGGCGGCCGAGGACGCGTAGAGGAAGCGTACTCGATTCGCCGCGCACCAAGTCCACAGGTCCAAGGACAGTCTGAAGTTCGAGCGGACGATCAGGTCCGCGTTGGTTTCCGTGGTGGTTGAGACGGCGCCCAGGTGGACGATCGCCTCCACCTTGCCGGCGGTCGACTCCAGGAAGGGCAGGAGATCGGTCGGCGAAATGAGGTCGGCGAGGTCGCGCTTGGCGATGTTGCGCCATTTGTCGCCGTCGCCGAGGGTATCGCAGACCACGATGTCGCCCCCGTCCCGGGCTTCGAGCCCGGCAACGATGTTGGAGCCGATAAACCCGGCGCCACCGGTGACGATGAACATGCCGCTCCTCCGCGCTGCGTCCTTATAGGTACGCCGCCCCAGGTGGGCAAGGCGGGCAAGGCGGGCAAGGCGGGCAAGGCGGGCAAGGCGGGCAAGGCGGGCAAGGTGGTGGGCCGGTTGCGCCAACGGGTTGCGGCGCTCATACTCCGCCACCGTGCAAAGTCGCAGTCGAATCCTCGAAGATCTGGCCCGGGTGGCCGGTGGCGCGGCGACCACCGTCCTCGGCATGCGCCAGGAGTTGGAGACCCTGCTCAAGCAGCGGGTCGAACGGGCATTGGCGCGCATGGACCTGGTCACCCGTGAGGAGTTCGACGCCGTTCGCGACATGGCGGTCAAGGCCCGGATGGAACAGGATCGCCTGGAAAAACGCCTACGGGCGCTGGAGCGGCCGTCGGGCGCCCGACATACCGCCGGTCGGGGCCGCGGCAAGGCCGGGACCGCCAAAACCGGGAAATAACCCACCCCGTCCGGTCGGACTGCGCGAATTGCGGTCCCGGTACGGCCTGTGTGCATTCTTCTCTTGCTTCACCAAATTCTATTTGGCAGGCTACCCCTGGTATGGAGGGGGAAGCAAAACCGCAATATTTCGTCTAACCGACAATATGTTGTGGTATTCCAGGCTTTCACCCCCTGTTCAATCGTCTGGTGCTCCACGGGAGGATCCAGCCATGGTCGCCAACCTTCTCCAAAGCGCCGAATCGATCGGCAAGCCTCTCGACATCGTCGAGAGAATCGCCGCCGCGAACGACTGGATATTCGACCGCCGCAACGACGAAGAGATGGCGGTCCAGGTGCCGGGCCGCTGGTGCGACTACAGCCTATTTTTCGCCTGGAACGAGGAAGCCCGGGCGATGCACTTCACCTGTGCCTTCGACATGCGCATCCCGGAGGATCGGCGCCGGTCCGTTCACGAGCTTCTGGCCAGGGTCAATGAAAAGCTGTGGCTGGGGCATTTCGGGATGTGGGACGAGGACGGCATGCCCCTGTTCCGGCACGCCTTGCCCCTGAGGGGCATGGCAGGACCGACCACGGAGCAGATGGAGGATATCGTGGATACGGCGCTGATGGAGTGCGAACGGTTCTACCCCGCATTCCAGTACGTGATCTGGGGCGGCCGCACCCCGATCGACGCCATGAGCCTGTCGATGATCGAAACCGTGGGAGAGGCGTAATTTCGATGGCCATTGACCTGATCCTCGTCGGCTGCGGCAAAATGGGCAGCGCCATGCTTGCCGGCTGGCTCGACCGGGGCATGGAACGGGCGAGTGTCGCCGTTGTCGAGCCCAACGGGGAACAGGCCCAGGCGCTTCGCGACAGCCATGGGGTTGCCGTGGTTGGCGATCCGACCGATCTGCCGGGGGACGCCGAGCCCTCGGTGGTCCTGTTCGCGGTCAAGCCGCAAGTGATGGATTCCGTCGTGACCGCCTATGGCAAGTTCGTGAATCCGGCCACCGTGTTCTTGTCCATCGCCGCCGGCAAGACCATCGCCGCCTACGAGGCGGGCCTCGGCGGCGATGCCGCGGTGGTCCGCGCCATGCCCAACACGCCGGCCGCGGTGCAGCGGGGGATCACGGTGGCCTGCCCCAACGGGCGCGTGAGAGACGAGCAAGTGAAGCGTTGTCACGACCTTCTGGAGGCCGTGGGCGAAGTGGGTTGGTTGGATGACGAGGGACTTATGGACGCGGTCACCGCCGTGTCGGGGAGCGGACCCGCCTACATCTTCCTGCTTGCCGAATGCATGGCCAGCGCCGGGGTCGCGGCCGGCCTTCCGGAGGACCTGGCGACGCGCCTGGCGCGGGCCACGGTATCCGGGTCGGGCGAGTTGTTGCGGCGCTCGACCGAGCCTGCGGCGGTCCTGCGCCAAAACGTGACCAGTCCCGGCGGCACGACCGCCGCCGCCCTGGAAGTCCTGATGGGCGACAATGGTTTGCCACACCTGATGACCGAAGCCGTGGCGGCGGCAACCCGGCGGGGCCGCGAACTCGCCGGATAGCCGGTGGCTTGACTTAGACCACTAGGACCACAGGTGCTCGCGCAGCGCCGGTTGCAGCACCTCGCGCAACTTGTCCATCGCCGCCCGTTCCAGTTGCCGGACCCGATCCTTCGACAGGCCGATCTCGCGGCCGATGGAATCGAACGTATGTTTGGCCTCGGCGAGATAGCGGCGCTGAATGATCAGGCGCTCCCGGGGCGGCAGTTTACCCAGGGCCAGGGTCACGATCTCGGTGAAGAACCGGCGCTCGCTGGCCTCGGCGACGTCTTCCTCGGGCGTCGGGGCGGGACTCGGAATGCTTTCCAACAGGCTGCGTGGGCCGCTTCCCGCGGGCCCCGCGGACACGAGCGTTCGATCCAGGGATTGGTCGCCGCCGCCGGCCATGCGGCGGGCCAGGGAGCGGACTTCGCTGGCGGTGGTGTCGAACCGCTTCGCCAGCTTGCCGATGAGGTCGTCGCTCAGCCCCTCGGCCCCATCCAGAAACTCGGCCGTCATCCGCCGCAGACGTAGAAACAGCGCTTTCTGGGCATTGGTCGTGCCGACGCGGACCACGGACCAGGAGCGCACCACATGGTCCTGGATCGATGCCCTGATCCACCACGCCGCGTAAGTCGACAGACGCACGCCCTTTTCCGGGTTGAATTTTTGCACCGCATGAATGAGGCCGAGCGTTCCCTGCTGGATCAGGTCGCTCATGGGCAATCCCGATCCGCGATAGCCGCGCGCCACCTTAATGACGACTCGCATGTGGCTGAGAATCAGGCGCCCCGCCGCCTCGAAGTCGCCGGCACCCGCCTTGCGCGCCAGACGCAACTCCTCGTCCCGTTTCAGGAACGGCTGTCGGGCCGCAATTCTGACAAGTCGGGTTGCGGGGTTGGTGAGATCGCGTCCCATGCTCGTCCGTCGCCGGTTACGAATTCCGTGTCGCGGTGGGGGCTTGCGTCCCCGGTTCCGCTCCACTGGGGCGTTGTAGTATAGTTCGTTCTCCCGTTGAAGGCCCGAGGAAACGTCATGGCCGTGCGTCGTACCACCGCCGGCCGCCGGGGCCGCCGTCCGGTGCCGGATCCCGCGGAACGCTTGATGACCGCGGCCCTGGCTTTAGCCGCGGCCCGTGGCTGGCGGGATTTGTCCCTGGCCGAGATCGCCGACGAGGCCGGCCTCTCCCCCATGGAGGCCTGGCAGGCCTTTCCCACCAAGTCGGCCATCCTTGTGGCCCTGATTGCCAAGATCGAATCGGCGGTGCTCGCCGGCGGCGCGGCAGCCGCCGACGAGTCGGCCCGGGACCGGCTGTTCGATCTGATCATGCGCTGCTTCGACGGACTGCAGGAACACCGGGCCGCGGTCGCCAACATCGCCTGGGACTGTCGCGCCGATCCGGCGACGGTTCTCATTCTGGCCCCACGCGTCCTCTGCTCCCTGGCCCTCGTCTTGGAAATGGCCGGTCTGTCGTCGGTCGGCCTTCGCGGCATTGCCCGGGTCAACGGCCTCGGCCTCGTTTTCGCCCAGGCTGTCCGAACCTGGCTGGGAGACGACAGCGCCGACATGGCAAAGACCATGGCGGCGCTGGATCTTGCCTTGCGCCGGGCCGAACAGGTGGCCCGAATGGCCGGAGATGCGCCGTGGCGACGGGCTTCGGAGGAGGCCGGCGAGGCCTGATTCCGAGATTTGTGCACTGCACAATTATTCTTGACACATCCATAATTTTAGCTATAAATTGCGTTGTGCAATGCAAATCGACCAGTCCCCTCTCAGGGGGCCCTCTAAAGGAGCGCGTGTTATGACCAAGAATGCA
Source organism: Rhodospirillales bacterium (assembly GCA_965247705.1). Taxonomy (GTDB): domain Bacteria; phylum Pseudomonadota; class Alphaproteobacteria; order Rhodospirillales; family CAMCUA01; genus CBDFHV01. The sequence goes on from CBDFHV010000059.1 coordinate 26,430, forward strand.
ACAACGACGCCGGTGGAGGACGTAGCGCGCTTGTGGGCGATGTTCGATCCGGCGAAATTCTTCAAGACGTTTGGCGATCTGGGCAATGGGTTCGGCCTGCCGGGCTACGATCCCAAGGCGCTGATGGAAACCCAGCGACTGTCCGTGGAGACCTGGGCCAAGGCCCAAAAACAGGCCATGGACGGTATGCAGGCGTTAGCGCGCCGCCAGTCGGAATTGGTTCGCGACGGCATGAAGGACATGAGCGTGGCGATGACGGCCGTCACCAAGGCCGGCTCGCCCAGCGAAGCCGCGCAGTTCCAGAACGAGTTCGCGAAAACGGCCTTCGAGCGGTTCGTCGAAGGCAGCCGCGAAATGAACGAGTTGGCCGTCAAGGCGAATACCGAGGCTTTGTCCCTGCTCACGGCCCGCACCGTCGCGGCCATGGACGAGATGAAGACGATGGCCGAGAAACCGGCCGCCTGACACGGTTCCACCTATCCGACGGGTCCGTCCCGTCGCCGGCAAGCCGCCCTTCGAGGCGGCTTTTTTCTTGCGGTGGGCGGCTGCCCTCGCCTATGCCGGGCCCAGTCGGGCCACGGCAAAAGGGGGCGGCAATGACCATTTCCTACGACGACTTCCAGAAGGTGGACATCCGGGTGGGCACCATCGTCCGGGCGGAGCCCTTTCCCGAGGCCCGCAAGCCCGCCTTCAAGCTGTGGATCGATTTCGGCCCCGAGGTGGGCCAACGGAAAAGCTCCGCCCAGATTGTCGAGCGATACGACCTTGAGAGTCTGGTCGGCCAGCAAGTGGCGGCGGTCGTCAATTTCGCTCCCAAGCAGATCGGCCCCGTCATGTCGGAATGCCTGGTCCTTGGATTTCCCGACGGCGAAGGGGCCGTCGTGATGATCAGGCCTTCGCTGCCGGTCCCCGACGGCGGGCGGCTGTTCTGACATGGGCCCACCCACCATCGATGAGATCGCCGCGGCGGCGGCCCACGACCGGACCCTGGCGCCGCCGGTCCTCAAGGCGAAGCATGTGCGCCAATTCGATGCCCAGGTATGGAACCCGGCCCGTTGCACGGCGGCCATGTCGTATCTGGAGCTGGGCTGTGGGACCGGCCTGTTCCTCGCTTACCTCCTGTCGAAGGGGGTCCGGCGCATGATCGGCATCGATCGCGAGCCCCTGGTTCTCGACCAAACGCTGCCGGCCGTGGCGACCCACATGCGGGTGGCGGAGGTCGATGCCTTCCTCGCCGATCCGCCCGCCGAGCCCGTCGACCGAATCGTCATGCTGGACGTCCTCGAGCATTTCACGCCGCAGACCGGGGTCGCGCTGCTGGCAGCACTGCGCCGGCGCCTGGCGCCGGGCGGCAAGGTCGTGGTGCGCGTGCCCAACGCTTCGTCGCCGTGGGGCCTGCGTCACCAGTTCGGGGATCTCACCCACCGGGCGACCTATACCCCCGACAGTCTTCGCCAGGCCGCCGTCGCCGCCGGCTACGCGCCGCCCCTGTGTCTGCCCGTGCGGCGTCATCGGGGCCTTCGGGCCTGGTTGCACGTGGCGGTGGAAAAGATGGCGCGCCTGGCCTTCGACGAGGTGCCTGTCATCTGGACCGCGACTTTCGTCGCCGTCCTGGAACCTCGGAAGAGTTAAGGTATGTCATGGTTTGGCGGGACCAGCCCGCTCCCCCTCCCGGCCACCCATAGCGTACGATCCCGTGGGTGGCCGGGAGGGGGAGCGGGCTGGTCCCGATCTCGCGCCAGCGGAAAATGGCCTAGACCGGGACCCGCACCCGGGCCCGCAGGCCGCCGAGGGGGGAATCGGACAATTCCACGTCGCCGCCGTGGCCACGGGCCACGTCCCGGGCGATGGTGAGGCCCAGGCCGACGCCGCCGGTGCCGACATTGCGGGAGCCTTCGACGCGGAAAAACGGTTTAAACACGTCCTCCCGGCGATCCTCCGCGATGCCGGGGCCGTCATCGTCGATGGTGATCTCCACCGCGTCGCCGCGCCGGCCAACCCGCACCGCCACGTGATCCCCATGGCGCGCCGCGTTCTCGATCAGGTTCGTGACACAGCGCCGGAAGGCATCGGGCCGCACGGGGACGGCGAGCGTCTCTTCGCAGTGAAGGTCGATGCCGTTGCCGTCGCGACGGGTTCTGCTCACCACGTCGAAGAGCATTGAGGCCAGTTCGACGGGTTGCGGCGCTTCCGTGCCCTCGCCCCGGGCGAAGGCCAGGTAGCCTTCCAACATGCGTTCCATTTCGGCCACGTCCTGGGACAATTCCTCCACGTCGCCGTCGCCGCCCAGGGCCAACTGAAGCTTCATGCGGGTCAATGGGGTTCGCAGGTCGTGGGAAACGCCGGCCAGCATCTCCGTGCGCTGCTGAATCTGGCGCTGGATGCGATCGCGCATGGCCAGATAGGCGGTCGTCGCCTGACGCACCTCCTGCGCCCCTTCCGGCTTTAGCCGCGGCGCATCGCGTCCCTTGCCCAGTTCATCGGCGGCCAGGGCCAGGCGCCGGATGGGCTTGACCTGGTTGCGCATGAACACGGTGGCCAAGCCGAACAGGATCATCGAAGTCCCGACCATCCACATTACGAAGATGTAGGTGGTGGAACTGAACAGCCGCTTTCGGGTGGTGATCACTTCCAGGACACCGTCCGTGAGCTGGACCTGAATTCTGAGATCGCGGGCCAGGGATCGGGTGTCCAGGCGGTAGGGTCGGGCGACGAAATCGGCCATGGCCTTGTCGACGACCGCCTCCAGGACGCCGTTATCCTCGGACGGCGTGTTGGGGAGGATCGCGCCTTCCTCGAACCGCGCCCGGATCTGCATGTGATGATCGGCGATCTGGAAGGCTCGGGCATGGCCTTCGGGGGTCGGGTCCTCCCGCATGACCTCGATAACCACTGCGATGTCGCCGGCCAGCCCCCGGGCCAGGCTCAGACTCACTTTGTCCCAGTGGCTCTCGTAGAAGATGAAGGCCGAGACCACCTGCAGCAACACCAGGGGCATCACGACGATCATCAGGGATCGCCCGAGGAGGCTCTTGGGCAAAACCCGCTTGATCAAGGCATCCCCGATCATGATTCCGGCTCCCGACTTTTCCGACTAGTGTTGCGATTCTAACATTTGGTTCCTGAGCCCGGGGGTGAAGGTCGCAGTTTGCGTAGATTTAATGGGAACGAAATGTCTCGATCGGAACACTAGTCCGGATGAAGAACGTAGCCGCGGCCGCGCACGGTCTGAAGATAACGCGGCAGGCGCGGGTTCGGTTCGATCTTGCGGCGCAGGCGGGTGACCTGCACATCGACGGCCCGCTCGCCCCCGCCGGCGCCGGTCCGCTCGATCAGCTCGTCCCGGTCCAGCACGAGGCCCGGGCGCTCGGCCAGGGCCCGCAGCAGGGCCACCTCCACCGACGTCAAGCGAATGTGGGCGCTTCCCTTTCGCAGTTCACCCCGTTCCGGATCGAAGGAGACATCGCCGAGGCGGATCTGGATGGGGGCCGACTCCTCGGCGGGCACCCGTCTTAGAATGCCGCGAATTCGCAGGAGCAGCTCCCGAGGCTCGAACGGTTTTACCAGATAGTCGTCGGCCCCGGCTTCAAGGCCGGAAATGCGGTCCTCTGCTTCGCCCATGGCGGTCAGCATCAGGATTGGCACGGTGCCCTTGCGCCGCAAACTGCTCGCCAGGTCGAGGCCGCTTTCTCCAGGCATCATCAGGTCCAGCACGATCAAGTCGAAGGCGAAGCGGGCCAGTTGATCGCGGGCGTCCACGGCATCCTTCGCGGAGGAGACAACTAATTGGTTCTCGCTCAGATACGCGCGCAGAAGCTCCCGAAGCCGGGTGTCGTCGTCCACCACCAGGATGTGGGGGAGGGACTCCTCCATGCGGTCATCGCCCCGTTCCGGAATGCCAAGCGTCGATTTTACCACAGGCCGCTCTACCGCAGGCCGTCCAGTATCGACCTTTCGTTCGGTGCGTCACTCGCTGTCCGAATTGGAGTCCCTGAACCGGCCGCGGTCGTCGTCGTTGACGATGCCCCGCATGATGGCGCGAAAGCCGGCCACCGCCTCGGCGCCGGCCGCCTCGTAGGCCCGCGCGATGCGGCGGCATTGGGTCTGGGTCAGCAGCGTTTCCAGTTCCCGGCCCGTCGCGGTGAGGTAGAGCCGGCGCCGCCGACGGTCGTGCTGGTCGACGTCCTGGCGAACGAATTCCTCGTCGATCAATTGGCCAAGCACCCGCGACAGGCTCTGCTTGGTGATCTTCAGGATCTTGAGAAGACCGCTGACGGTCATGCCCGGGTGACGCCCGACGAAGTAGACAACCCGGTGGTGGGCGCGTCCGAATCCATGGCGAGTCAGGATCGCGTCCGCCTCGCCGGTGAAATCGCGGTAGGCGAAGAACAAGAGCTCAATCGCCTGGCGCAAATCCTCCTCGCGCAGGAACAGAGGATTGGCGCGAGGGCGGTGCGGGGACATGACCGATCGGCGACCCGACTGATTTAGTCAGCTATATTGACTTATATGCCGGGCGGTGCTAGCAATGCAACCCTGTTCTTCAATCGCGAGCAGCCAGCTAGAAATCTTCCCGCCAACCATCAGCCAGGGACACAACGGTCATGGCCGAACAGCCCTTTCATGATCGCGACGGAGAGATCTGGTACGACGGCGCCCTGGTCCCGTGGCGCCACGCCAATCTCCACGTGCTGTCCCATGGCCTCCATTATGCCTCCTGCGTCTTCGAAGGCGAGCGGGTCTACGGCGGCAAGATATTCAAGCTGACCGAGCATAGCGAGCGCCTGTTCACTTCCGCCCGCACGCTGGGGTTCGACATCCCCCATACGGTCGCCGACATCGACGCGGCTTGCGTGGAAACCTGCAAAGTCAACGGCATCATCGACGGCTACGTACGGCCCGTCGCCTGGCGGGGTAGCGAGATGATGGGCGTTTCGGCCCAGGCGAGCAATATCCACGTGTCCATCGCCACCTGGCCCTGGCCGTCCTACTTTTCCCCCGAGGCCCGCATGAAGGGGATCAAGCTGCAGACGTCGTCCTGGCGGCGTCCGGCCCCCGAGACGGCGCCGGTCCACGCCAAGGCCGCCGGCCTCTACATGATCTGCACCATGTCCAAGCACGCCGCCGAGGCGGCCGGCTTCCACGATGCCCTGATGCTCGACTGGCGGGGCCGCGTGTCAGAGGCGACGGGCGCCAACATATTTCTGACTTTCGGCGATACGACCCTGCATACGCCGACGCCGGACTGCTTCCTGGACGGCATTACCCGACGGACGGTGATCGAGCTTGCCCGCCGGCGCGGCTGGGAGGTGGTGGAGCGCACCGTCATGCCCGACGAAGTGGCCAAGGCCACGGAGATTTTCCTTACCGGCACCGCCGCCGAGGTGACGCCGGTCGGCCAGATCGACGACCTCACCTTCACCCCGGGCGAGGTCTGCCGCGCCATGATGGAGGACTACGAGCGGGAAGTGGGCAAGGCGCCCGCCGACGCCGCCTCGGCGGCATAAAGGGCAGGCCGCATGGCGCTGGCCTATTCGGCCGCCGCCGCTTCAGCCGGGAAAATCTCCGCTATCGCTTGCCGCAACTTCGCACGCAGGGCGTCCGGGTCCGTCATGACCTCGTTCAGGGGGATCGAACCGGCCACGGGGAGGGGGCCCATGGTGCGTTCGAAGACGGCGCGTCGGGTCTGTTGGCGCACCGGCTTGGGGACGGCGGCCAGGCGGCGGTTCAGGTCCAGCATGGTAGCGTCGTCGAAAACGCTTTCCCAGGCCTCCCGTTCCGGGCCGAAGTCGAAGAAGGCCCGGCGGTTGTCCCGGGGGCGTCCGGACCTCAGCCTATTCGTTGCCGCCGCATCCACCCGCCCGGTCTGATCCACCGCCACGCCGTAGTCCCGCGCCGCGCCGGTGGTGGTGACGAAGCCGGTGCGCACGTCCTCGGCGACGCTGGCGGGATCCCGTTCGAGGGGATCCCCGTAGCCGCTGCCGCCGGGCATCATGATGGTCAGCGTGTCGCCACGGTTGACGGGCAGCTCGTCGATCTTGGGCAAGTCCCGTTCGCTGGCCTGACCGCGGTTGAAGATGGCGCGGAAGCGGGCCGCCGGCCGGCCGCCGTTGAAGCCCCAGGGCTGGAACCGCAGACGCTCCATGCCGCGGGCGAGGATGGTGCCGCCGTCGCGCAGTACCTCCACCGTCATCACCTGTCCGACGCCGCCCCGCCACCGGCCCGGGCCGCCCGAATCGGCGCGGATGTCGTATTCGCGCACGATCGCCCCGGCGTCGCATTCGATGGTTTCGATGGGGTGGTTCTTCATGTTGTTGAGGGTGGCGTCGCGCACCTCCACCCCGTCCTGGCCACGGATCGCACCCATGCCCCCCTTCATGGGCTCGATCACCTGGACCGTACGCCGGTCCGAGCCCGGCACGTGCTCGGCCAGCACGAAGGGACAGCTCGACCCACACGACGGCCCCGCCATGCGGTCGGGCACCGCCTTGAGGATGGCGCCGGTCATGGCGTCGTTGAGCCGCCGCGCCGTTGCGTGGCGGATACCCACGGCGTCGGGGAATTCGGCATGCATCACGGTGCCGGGGGGATTGGTGGCGGTGATGTATCGGTAGAGTCCCGCGTTCATGACCAAGCTCGGATCGTGGGTGGTCATGAAGGTGGTGATCCGCATGCTGAGCCAATAGTTGCGATTGCCCATGGTGGGCACGTTGTAGGCGGCCATGACCTGGGGATCGGTGCCGGAGACGTCGATGTCGACGGTGCCGTCCTTTACGGTCAGGCGGACCCGCACCCGAAGCGGGATGGTGGTCACAAGGTCGTCGTCCAGGTAGTCCCAGAATTCGTAGGTGCCGTCGGGAATCAAGCGCAATACGGTGCGCGCCTTTTCCGCCGTGTAGTCTTGCAGGGCTTTTGGCGCGGCGAGGAGGGTCTCCACCCCATACTGCGCAATGATGTCCGCCACCCGCGCGGCGCCGATGCGCATGCCGCCGACCATGGCCCGGATATCGCCCATGTTCATGTCGGGCATGCGGCAGTTGGTCTCGATGACGTTGACCAGATCCTGGTCGTAGACCCCCTGGTGGCACAGTTTCAGGGGTGGAATGCGCAGCCCTTCCTGAAAGATGTCGTGGGACGACGGCGAGATGGAGCTGGGCACCCGACCGCCCACGTCCGTGCAATGGATAAAGCACCAGCCGTAGGCGACGATCCGGCCATCATGAAAGTAGGGCATGATGACATGGATGTCCGGCAGGTGGGTCACTAGGCCATCGGTGGTGTAGGGGTCGTTGGTAAGGACCACGTCGCCCTCTTCCAGCGGCCCGGCGGCCCGGATGGCTTCCGCGCAATCCAGGTCGATGAGGAACTGGCAGGTGGCCGACGGCGGATAGCCGAACACGCTGCCGTCGGGAGCGATCAGCGCGGTGCCGAAGTCGGCGCCCTCCTTGACATAGGTGGACCGGGACGCCCGCTGCAGGGCGAAATACATCTCGTCGGCGATGGCCGCGACTTTGTTGTTGAAGATCTCCAGCAGGATCGGGTCGAAGGCCGTTCCGCTGTTGCCTGTGCCGTTTTCAATCGACATGTTCGACCCTATTGTGCGGCTTCGACCGTTGAGCAGGGGGAAGGTAACTGATGCGCGCGACTTATGCCTATCCTGCGGATATTGAAACCGATGAAGACGGGGCGGTCATCGTCACCTTCCCCGATTTCGGCTGGGGGGTGACCGATGGCGACACCCTCGCCGAGGCCTTGGTCCAAGCCGAGGACTGCCTCGGCACCTTGATCGCCACCACAATGTGGGAACGGAGGGAACTGCCCATCCCATCGGCCGCCCAAGGCCGGCCGGTGGTGCCTGCCCCGCCCCTGATCGCGGCCAAGGCGGCGCTGTATCAGGCGATGCGGGACGAAGGCTTGACCAACGTCGCCCGGGCCGAACGCATGCACACCTCTGAAACCGAGGTCTGCCGCTGGCTCAACCCCCGCCTTGCCACCAAGATCGCCGCCCTCGACGAGGCCCTGCGCGCCCTTGGACGGCGCCTGGAAGTGTCTGTCAGGGCAGCATGAATCAGGAATCCCGGGATCAGGCATCGGAATCGGTTGTCCCCTACTGGGCCGCTTCGGCCGTGACGGCGGGACCGGGCAGGGTAGCCATGACTTGCTTGAGGCGCGCCCGCGCCGCGTCCGCCTCGCCGATGGCCTCGGCCAGGGGGATGCCGGGGCGGTCCCACAGGTCCGGCACCGCCTCGCGGAAGACCCGCCGGCGGGTGGCGATACGGGTCGACCTGGGGAGAGCGAACAGGCGGCGGTTGAGGTCCAGCATGGTGGCGTCGTCGAAAACCGCTTCCCAGGCCTCCCGGTCGGGCCCGAAATCGAAGTCGGTACCCAGGTTCTCCCGCACCCGGCCCCGGCGCAGAGCCTCGGTCGCTTCCCGATCCAGGGAACCGTCCTCCCGAAGCGCGACGCCGTAATCCTCGCGGGCCGACCGAATGGACACGAATCCCCAGGCCGCGTTGTCGCGCACCCGGTCCGGGTCGCGCAGGAAGGGATCCCCATAGCCCGGCGCGCCCGGCATCAGAAGGGTGAGCGTATCGCCCGCATCCACCCGTAGCTGGTCGATCTTGCCCAGCACCTGCTCGTCCGGGCGGCCCCGGTTCTTGATCGCGCGCAAGGGGCGGGAGCGTTTGCCCCCCGACACGCCCCAGGCGGGAAAGCGCTGCCGCTCCATGCCTCGGGCGAGGACAATGCCGCCGTCCTTCAGCACCTCGAAAGTGAGGGTCTGGCCGCAGCCGCCTCGCCACCGACCGGGCCCGCCGGAATCCGTGTGCACGTCGTAAGCGCGGACCGTGATGCCGGCGTCCATCTCGATGGATTCGATGGGGTGGTTGTTCATGTTGTTGACGCTGACGTCGCGGGCGTCCACCCCGTCGACCCCCGGCGCGCCGCCCATGCCGCCCCGCATGGGCTCGATGACGACCACTTTGCGGCGGCCGCTGTCGGCGTCGAATTCGGAGATCACGGCCGAGACGCTGGCGCCGCAGGTGGGCGCGGCCATGATGTCGGGCACCGCCTTGGAAAGGGCGCCGCTGACCGCGTCGTTCAAGCGCCGGGCGCTGGCCGAGCGGATGCCCACCGGGTCGGGAAACTCGGCGTGGAGGATGGTGCCCGGCGGGCTGGTCACCGACATGGGGCGATAGAGGCCGGCATTCAGCGGCGTCGAGCTGTCTCGGGTGCAGATGAAGGTGGTCAGGCGCATGGTCACCCAGTAGTGGACCATGCCCATGGTGGGCACGTTGTAGGCGGACTCCACCGCCGGGTCCGTGCCCGTGAAGTCCAGATGCACGGTGTCGCCGGCGATGGTCATGACGACCCGCAGGCGCACCGGAATGGGACTGAAGAAATCGTCGTCCATGTAGTCCCAGAATTGGTAGCTGCCATCGGGGATGGTGCGGATCACCGCCCGTGCCTTGGTCTCCGCGTAGGCTTGAAGCTGCTCCTGGCAGGCCATGAAGGCGTCCACGCCTTGGCTCTCGATCAGGTCCCGCACCCGCGCCGCGGCGGTTTCCAGGGCACCCAGCAGCGCCCGAACGTCGCCCATGTTGGCATCGGGCGTGCGCACGTTGGCCCGGAACAGGGTGACGAAATCCTGACTTATCCGTCCCTCGCGGACGATTTTCAGGGGCGGAAAACGGATGCCCTCCTGGAACAGTTCGGTCAGCGAAGGCGCGATGGAACTGGGCACCGAACCGCCCATGTCCGTGAAGTGAATGAAGGCCCAGGCGTAACAGACGATGCGGCCTTGGTGGTAGATGGGCCGTAGCATGTGCAGGTCCGGCAGGTGGGTGGACAGGCCCTTGGACAGGAACGGATCGTTGGAAAAGATGACGTCGCCTTCTTCCACGTCCGGCACGGCCTCGATCAAGGCGCCGCAAGGCCGGTCGATGGAGAACATGTTGGCGCCTCGGGGATAGGCGAACATCTTGCCGCCCAAGTCGGCCAGTCCGACCCCGAAGTCGGCCGCCTCCTTCACGTACATGGACCGCGACGCCCGCTGCAGATGGGCCGACATCTGCTCGGCGATGGAGGCCACCTGCTGGTTCATGACCTCCAAGAGCACCGGGTCGAGGGCCATGGTCCCGGTCACTGGGTGGCCTGACGGTCGGCGGCACTATCGAAGGCCTCCGCCATGGCCGCCTCCAGGCGCCCCCGCACGGCGTCCGGATCGGCCAGGGCCGCGGCGATGGAACCGCTGCCCGGCTTGGGCAGGTCGGGCACCGCCGTCTCGAAGATGCGCCGGCGCGTATCCTTGCGCACGGAACGGGGCAGGGCGTAGAGGCCCCGGTTGAGGCGCCGCATGATGTCGTCGTCGAAGACCGCCTCCCAGGCTTCCCGGTCGGGTCCGAAGTCGAAATGGGCGTGGCGGTTGTCCTTGACCCGGGCGGCCCGCAGGTCGCCGGTCGCGGCCTCGTCCACCCGCCCATCCCGGTCGAGGGCGACGCCGTAGTCCCGCGCCGCTCCCTCCGCGGTGACGAACCCTTCCACCAGGTCATTGCGGACGTGCGCCGGATCGCGAACGAAGGGATCGCCGAACCCGCTGCCGCCTGGGCTGAGGAAGGTGATCGAATCGCCCCTGTTCACCGGATGGGCGTCGAGCTTGCCAATGTCGCGCTCGCTGTCTTGCCCCACGTTGAGGATGGCGCGGAACATTTCGGCCGGTTTGGCGCCATGGACGCCGAAGGCGGGAAACCGCAGCCGGTCCATGCCGCGGGCGAGAATTGTGCCGCCGTCGCGCAGGAACTCTACCGTCAGCCGCTGGCCGACGCCACCGCGCCAGGTGCCGGCGCCGCCGGAATCGGGGCGCGCGTCCCACTCGCGGATGATCACCGCGGCCTCGCTTTCCACCTGCTCGATCGGGTGGTTGCTCATGTTGGTATTGGTGACGTCGCGCACGTCCACCCCGTCGCGGCCCATCAGGGCGCCCATGCCGCCGCGCAGGGGCTCGATCACCTTGACGTCCCGTTTGGCGCCGGCGGCGTCGTACTCGGCCAGGGCGAAGGGCGCGCCGGAGCCGCACGAAGGGGCGGACATCTTGTCCGGCGCCGCCTTGAGCAGCGCGCCGACCATGGCGTCGTTGATGCGCCGCGCCGTCGCCTGGCGAATGCCCACCGGGTCGGGGAATTCGGCGTTCATGATCGTGCCGGCTGGGCTGGTGACCGAGATGTGCCGGTACATGCCGGCGTTCTGGGCGATGGTGGGGTCATGGGTGAGCAGGAAGTTGGTCAGGCGCATGGTGAACCAGTAGTTGCGCCGACCTTGTGTGGGAACGTTGTAGGCGCCGCCCACCTGCGGGTCCGAATCGGTGACGTCCAGGTCCACCTGGCCGTCGCGCACCGTCATCCGCACCCGCAGCCGGACGGGGATGGCGCTGACCGCGTCGTCGTCCATGTAGTCCCAGAATTCGTAGGCGCCGTCGGGGATCAACCGCAGCACCGCGCGGGCCTTGTCGGCCGCATAGTCCTGAAGCGCCGTCTGGGCGTCGATAATGGTATCGCCGCCATAACGCTCCACCACGTCGACGACGCGCCGCTCGCCGATACCCAGCGCCCCGATCATGGCGTGGATGTCGCCCATGTTGACCTCGGGGATGCGGCAGTTGGCGCTGAAGATGGTCACGAAGTCCTGGTTCAGACGTCCCCGCCGCACGATCTTCATGGGCGGGATGATGATCCCTTCCTGAAACAGGTCCGTGTTGGTCGGCGAGATGCTGGACGGGACCCGGCCGCCGATGTCGGTGAAGTGGCAGAAGCACCAGCCGTAGGCGACGATGCGGTCGCCATGGAAATAGGGCTTCAGCATCTGGATGTCGGGCAGGTGGGTGGCGAAGCCTTCGGTGCGATAGGGGCAGTTGGCGACGATGACATCGCCCGGTTCCAGGTCCGGCACCCCGCGCAGGGTCGCCTTGGCGTCGCTGTCGATGACGAACTGGGTGGACGCCGAGGGCGGATAGCCGAAGATATGCCCGTCCAGTCCGATCAGCCCGACGCCGAAGTCCTCGGCCTCCTTGACGAACATGGAGCGTGAGGCCCGCTTCAGCGACGTCTTCATCTCGTCCGCGATGGCGGCCACGCGGTTGTTGAGGATCTCCAGCAGGACCGGATCGAAGGACACGAAAAGACCTCCTGGCCGCACGGCCCGAAGGCCCGCGGAACGCCGAAAAATCTGTCCGCGACCCTATCGCCGGCTCCTGGAACAAGTCAAACCGCCACACCAACGAAACCCTGGGTACGGCCGCAACATCCCTGCTACAACGGATGTCACAGTGTCCTGACAGCGGAGACGAGGCCGTGATCCCCAATCCCTATCCCATTGAAGTGCAAACCCCCGACATCACCCCCTACCGGCAAGGGAATGTGGGCGTTGACTACGTCTCCGTCTTCGACAGCGGCCATGACGGCCCGACGGTGATGATCGCCGCTGTCACCCATGGTAACGAGATCTGCGGCGCCGTGGCCCTGGACCTGCTGTTCAAGGAGAACGTGCGCCCGACTCGCGGCCGGTTGATCCTCACTTTCAACAACCACGCCGCCTATCACGCCTTCGATCCGGAAGACCCCAACGCGTCGCGCTACGTGGACCAGGACCTGAACCGGGTGTGGTCGGCCGACAAGCTCGACGGCGCGGGAGACACGGTGGAGCTGCGGCGGGCGCGGGAGCTTCGGCCCTTCGTCGAACAGGCCGACTACCTGCTCGACATCCACTCCATGTTTTATCCGATCGCGCCGTTGATGTTGTGCGGACCGTTGGCCAAGGGTCGGGACTTCGCCCGATCCCTGAGGATTCCGCGCTACGTGGCGTCCGACGGCGGCCACGCCGAGGGCGTGCGGATGCGGGACTATGGCGGCTTCAGCGCGCCCGACAGCGCCAAGAACGCGCTGCTGATCGAATGCGGGCAGCACTGGTCCCGCCACTGCTCGGACGTCGCCGTCGAGACCTCGGTTCGGTATCTCGAGTCCCTGGACGTGGTCGATGGGGATTGGGCGGCTTCCCACATACCGACCGACCCGCCGCCACCCCAGGATGTGATCGAGGTGACCCATCCCATCACCATCGAGTCCGACCGCTTTGCCTTCGCCGAGGACTATCAGGGGTACGAAGTGATCGCCAAGGCGGGCACGGTGATCGCCCAAGACGGCGACGATCCGGTGACCACGCCCTACGACGACTGCGTCCTGGTCATGCCGTCCATGCGCCTGGAAGCGGGTCGAACGGCGGTGCGCCTGGGGCGCTATGTCGGGGAAGGCTGACCGACGGATCTGGTGCTACGGCGCCGGTCGGGACTCGAGGTTCAACAACGATCGCGCGCCGGGCCAGATGCCCGCCGCGTGGCTTTCCCGCACCTGTTCCAGGATCAGTTCCGAGGCGCTTTGTGTGAGCAGGGGGCGCCGTCGGGTAATCGGCATGGCGAGGCCAATGCGCCGATGGATGGACGGGTCGATTATCGGTAGGGCTTGCAGGTCGTCGGCCGCCTGTCCGCCGAGGACCACCGACGCCGGCAGAATGGCGAAACCCACATCGGCGCGAATGAGGCTGCGTTGCACGTGCACGGAATTGGCCTCGGCGACGACTTTCAGATCGACGCCCGCGCCGTGCACCACATGGTCGATCCAACCGCGCAGGCCGAAGTCGGAGCTGGGCAATATCAGCGGGTAGTCTGAAAGTCGGCGAAGGGGCACGGCGCCAGCCGCGCGGGCCTCAAGGGAATGGGGCCCGACGAGGAAAAGCGGCTCCTCGATCAGGGGCTGAAATTCCAGGTTCGTCGGTACCAGCGGCTCCGACACGATCGCCACGTCGATCTCCTGCTTCTCCAACCATTCGAGCAGGTGGGTGGCCAGGCCGGTGACCACCCGCAGCCGGACCCGGGGGTAGCGCTGGCGCATGGCGCCCGCGAACCGGCCGGTCATCAGATCGCTGACGCTGGGCAGCAGCCCGACCGCGATCTGGCCCGTTACTTGCCCGGACAGGGCCATCAGATCCGATTTGGCCTGGTCCAGCTCGCGAAAGGCGCCGCGGGCGCGCTCGACCAGGATTTCGCCGCCCTCCGTCAGGGCCATCCCACGGGCGTGGCGGGTGAACAATGGGGTGCCCACCTCCGTCTCCAGGAGGCGGATCTGGCGGCTGAGCGCCGGCTGGGCGATACGCAACCTCTTGGCGGCCCGGCTGAGGCTTCCGGTCTCCGCCACCAGGAGGAAGGTGCGCAGTTGCCGAAGATCCATGGTCGCTCCGTTCGGAGACCTATAACAATTCTTGATAGATGGTAGAACCATTATCGAATTGCGGCAATCGAGCGGTTCCGTTTTAGTTGCCGGACGACCCGCCGGTGGGGTCGCCATAATGACACTGCCCGCGCCTTGCCCGATGACACACGGCGGCCGGTGGTGGAACACGAACCTGAGGAGTGAACGATGTTGAAACGGTTTTCGATGCTGTTGGCGGTGGCCATCATGGCCGTCGCCGCACCGTTGGCGGCGCAGGACAAATTCCCGTCGCGGCCGATAACGATGATCATCCCCACTCCGCCGGGCGGCGGCGTGGACACCATCCACCGCATGCTGGCCGAGTTCGCCGAGCCCGTGCTCGGCGTTTCGTTCGTGATCGAGAACAAGCCGGGCGCCGGGGGCAGCATCGGCGTGTCGACCATGGTCACCGCCAAGCCCGACGGTTACACCATCGCCGCGGTGTGGAACGCGCCGGTCACCATCGTGCCCCACTCGCTGAAGGTGCCCTACAGCATCGCCGACATTACGCCGGTCATCCAGTCCACTGGCGGCACACCGTTGATCTTCTGTGTGCGCCCGGACTTTCCGGCCGGCAACGGCAAGGAGTTCGTGTCTCACGTCAAACAGAACCCGGGCAAGTACACCTACGGTACGGACGGTGTCGGTGCCATTATCCAGCTTTCGGGCGAGCGCCTGTTCCAGCCCCTCGGCCTCAAGCTGCGACCGGTGCCGTTCGGCGGCGCGTCGGAGACCCTGAAGAACTTCCTCGGCGGTCATATCGACATTTATGGGGGCAGCATCCCGCCCATTCTCGGCCAGATGCAGGCCGGCAAGACCAAGTGCCTGCTCGCCACCACCGCCAGCCGGCCCTCGACCATGCCGGATTCGGCATCGGCCGGCGACCTGGGCCTGGCGGAACGGGCGACGGAATTGTGGCGCGGGCTGATCGCGCCCAAGGGAACCCCGGCCGACCGCGTCAAGACCCTCGCCGACGCCTTCCGCAAGGCTGCCCAGGCGCCGAAGTTCCAAGCCTACGTGAAGAAGCGGAACGAGCGCGCCGTGGCCGGAACACCCGCGGAGTTCGCCGCCGTGATCAAGGCCGAGAACAAGGCCTTCGCGGACGTCGTCATGAGCATCGGCCTGACCAAGAAATAATCCCGAGGCCGAGCCTACACGGACCATCGGGGCGCCGCGTTCCGGCGGCGCGCCGCATTGCACCGTTGCGAACGGAGTCCCTCCCATGCCGCGTATCCCCGTGTTCTCGCCCGAGGAGGTGACGTCCTTCCGCGCCGCCCTCGACGAATATCGCGAGCCCGGCGCCTACGAGCCGGGCAAGTGGTCGGTGAGCCCGCTGAACCGCCGGGCCGACGTGGTCGGGACCCTGCCCCACAAGGTGATCCTGCGGGATATCGCGATCCGCACCACCGAACAGATGCCGGGGGTCATCCTGCCGCCGGAAGATCGTCGGCGCCTTATGCGGGCTGTGGTCGAAGCCGGCGTGCCCTCGGTGCAGACCGGCGCCTTTGGCCGCGACCGGGACCCCGAAGAGATTCGGGCCGACGTCACCCTGATCAAGGACATCAATGCCGATTGCGAGATCGTTTTCGGTGGCGTCACCGGCACCGGCGACATCGAGACCGCGGCCGCGTTGGGAATCGATAGCGTCCAGTTCTGGGCCGCGCCTTACGTGGAGGCGGCGGCGATCACAGCGGCGCACAGCATCTACCGCATGGCCTGGAAGGACGAGGCCTGGCAGAACCTGAGCCTGCCCGACAGCGTCGAGGAGCAGCTCGACAAGGCGGCCGAACTGGTGGAATGCGGCAACCGTCTCGGCGTTCTGGTGTCGCCCGGGATCAACCAGGTCGCCTTCGCGCCCGAGG
The DNA here is from genome assembly GCA_965247705.1 of Rhodospirillales bacterium. Classification (GTDB taxonomy): domain Bacteria; phylum Pseudomonadota; class Alphaproteobacteria; order Rhodospirillales; family CAMCUA01; genus CBDFHV01. Next base: position 42,586 of record CBDFHV010000059.1, read on the forward strand.
GTTATGTGGAGCGCTATTGCCGCGCCATGGAGTCGGCCGGCGCCCGGGAGATCGTCCTCTACGATGGGTCCAGCGGTATGGGGCCGGAGGCCTATGGCCACATGGTGGCCCTGGCCAAGAAGCACGCGCCAGGCGCGCGCATCGGCGTTCACACCCACAACATGTTCGACCTGGCCGTGGCCTGCGCCACGACTGCCGCCCGCGCCGGGGCGGAAGTGCTGGAAGTGTCGGTCAACGGCTATTGCTCGGCCTCGGGCCAGGCCGACCTTGCCGCCACCGCGCTGGCGCTTGAGGCGCTCTACGGCGTCAAGACGGGGATTGCGCTTGAAAAGCTGACGCCGCTCGCCCGCCTCGGCGAGGAGGTGACCGGCTACAAGGTCGCCTGGAACAATCCCGTCACCGGACCCGAGGTGCACAACTGGGGCGGCACGGAGTTCGTGATCCAGGAGCTGAAAATCGATCCGCTGATCCACTGGCCCATCGAGCCGACCATGGTCGGCAACGAGCGCCGCTGGGACATCACCTTCGACAGCGGCCCCTATACCATGCTCGACAAGCTGCGGGCCCTGAACATCGAGGTGGCCATGGACCAGGTTGAGACGATCCTCGCCGCCGTGAAGGACGAGATGCGCCGGCGGCGGCGGGTGCTCGGGGACGACGAAGTCCGCGCGATTGCCACCGGCGCCCCAGCGCGGCAGGACGCCGACGACTAGGGGGAATTCTGCCGACCGCCGGTTGAAACGCGGTATGCTCCCGCGGCTTGCGACGGTGGACGGGCGGGTCTGAGACCCGCCCCTACGCAACCAAGGACCAATCGCGTAGGGGCTGGTCTAAGACCGGCCCGCTTCGCAGGCCTTCGGCCGCCAGGAGACGACTAAGGGTCCGACCTCGAATCCTCCGGGCTCATCTGAAGCGCAGGAGTCGGCGATGCCACGATGGTCGGGATACCGCCGCGGCGAGGCGGCGATCGCCGCGGCACTCCTGGCGCTCGGCCTCTACGTGGTCTGGGCATCGAGCGAGATGCCGGCCGGTTCCATTTCCCTGCCCGGGCCCGGATTCTTTCCGACAGCGCTCGGCGTCCTCCTGGTCATTTCGGCGCTGGGTATCATGGCCGGCGCGGGCGGCGGCGATGGGGCTAGCCAGCCGGTGATTTGGGCGCGACGGGAGTTCGCCGTCACCATGGCCGCCCTGGTGCTGGCGGCGGTGGCGTTCCAGCCCCTCGGCGCCATTCCGACCCTGGCCCTGTTCCTGGCAATGATGATTCGCACCCTCGCCCGGGTCCCGTGGTGGCGGGCGGTCCTGGCTGGCGTCATTGGCGCGGGCGCGGGCCGCATCGTTTTCGTCGACCTGCTGGACGTGCGGCTGCCGGCCGGACTGATGGGGTTCTGAGGTGGAAACCCTCGACTATCTGGGGCAGGGGTTCGCCGTCGCCCTCACCTGGGAGAACCTGCTCTACTGCCTGATCGGCTGCGTATGGGGCACCATGGTCGGCGTGTTGCCGGGCCTGGGGCCGCTGGCCGGCATGACGTTGCTGTTGCCGATCACCTACGATCTGGAGCCGACCGGCGCCCTGATCATGTTGGCCGGGATCTTCTACGGGGCCATGTATGGGGGGTCCATTACCTCGATCCTGGTGCGCATCCCTGGAGAGGCCGCCTCGGTCATCACCTGCATCGACGGCTACGAGATGGCGCGGTCGGGGCGCCGGGCCGGCGCTGATGGTGTCGGCGGTGGGCAGCTTCATCGGCGGAACGCTGTCGGTGCTGGGGCTGGTGGCCTTTGCGCCCCCCCTGGCCGAAGCCATGCTGACGGTGGGGCCGGCCGCCGAGTTCATGCTCATGGCGCTGGCCCTGGTCATCGTCAGCTTCGTTTCCAGCGGCCGGCCGATCAAGACCCTGGCCATGGTCCTCTTGGGCATGCTGATCGCGGTGATTGGCCTGGATCCCCTGACCGCATGGCCGCGGTTTACCTTCGGTCGAATCGAGCGTGCCGACGGCATCGGCTTCGTGCCGCTGGCCATCGGCCTCTTCGGAGTGTCGGAGATCTTGCTCAGCTTCGAGAAAATGACCGACATGAAGCCGATCACGCCAAGCCTGCGGGCCTTGCTGCCACGGCGCTCGGACGTGCGAGAATCGGCGCCGGCGGTGGCGCGCGGCTCGCTGATCGGCTTCCTCTTCGGCGTCATTCCCGGGATCAGTCACGTGATCTCCACCTTCGTATCCTATGCGGTGGAGAAGAGGTTCGCCGCGCGGCCGGAGGAATTCGGTCGCGGCGCCATCGCCGGCGTCGCCGGGCCGGAGACGGCGAACAACGCGACCACCGGATCGTCGCTGATCCCGCTGTTGGTCCTTGGAATTCCCGCCATCCCGGCGACCGCGATCTTGTTGTCGGCGATGCTGATCCATGGGGTGCAGCCGGGCCCGCAGCTGATCACCGATCACCCCGATATCTTCTGGGGCCTGATCGCCAGCATGTATGTGGGCAACGTCATCCTGCTGCTTTTGAACCTGCCCCTTGTCGGGCTGTTCGTCAGCCTGCTGCGCATCCCCTATGCCTACCTGGCGCCGGCCATCCTGCTGATCTCGTTGATCGGGGTCTATTCGGTCAAATCGAGCATCCTCGACCTGTGGATCATGATCGGGTCGGGGTTGCTGGGCTATGGGCTGCGCAAGTTCGGCTATGACGTGGCGCCGCTCTTGCTGGCCCTGGTGCTCGGGCAGCGGGTCGAGCTCAATTTCCGCCGTTCCCTGGTCGTCTCCGACGGCGATTACGGGATCTTCATCGAGGGCGTGGCGGTGAAGGTCTTCGTCGCGGCGCTCGTCGTCGTCCTGGTGCTGCAGGCACTGGCCCGGGTGTTCGGCTACCGCCGCGGCGTCGTCGACGAGCCGGACTGAGGATTCGGCTGGCTTGACTCGTCCGCGTGGCCGCGCGCTACACTGGCGGCACTAATTCACGCCTTGGGAGGACCCTCATCCATGCGACATAATCTGATTATCGCCAGCGCCCTGACCGCCGCCGTGTTCACCGGCGTGGCCGGGGCCGAAACCCTGACCCTGGGCATCGCCACCGAGCCCACGTCGGTCGATCCCCACTATTACAACTTCCCCCAGAACCACGCGGTCGCCGACCACGTGTTCAACACCCTGATCATCAAGGACCACCGCCAGCAGCCGACGCCTGGCTTGGCACTGTCGTGGAAGCCCATCGATGACAAGGTGTGGGAGTTCAAGCTGCGCCAGGGGGTGAAATTCCACAACGGCCAGCCGTTCACCGCCGATGACGTGCTGTTCAGCCATGAACGCGCCATCGCCATGAAGACCGCTTCGCCGCCCGGCCGCTACCAGAAGAACAAGACCATCACCAAGGTCGACGACTACACCATCCACATCACCACGGGCGAGCCCTACCCGTTGATGTGGAAGGAAATGCAGATGGTACACATCGTCTCGCGCACCGCTGCCAAGGGCAAGACGACCGAAGACATGCACAAGGGCGACGGGATGATCGGCACCGGCGCCTACAAGTTCGTCGAATGGGTGTCCGGAGATCGGGTCGTCATGGAGCCCAACCCCGATTTCTGGGGCGAAAAGGCCAAGTGGAGCAAGGTCGTCTTCAAGCCTATCAAGTCGGCCCCCTCGCGGGTGGCGGCGCTGTTGAATGGGGACGTGGATATCATCGACTATGTGCCCACCCCCGACGTCAAGTCTCTGAAGGCCAACCCCAAGGTGGCGATCACCGAAAGCCCCTCCAACCGGGTCATCTACTTCTGGACCGACATCGGCCGCCACATCTCGCCGTACGTGAAGGACAACGATGGCAATCCGCTGTTCCCCAACCCGTTCCAAAACTGGAAGGTACGCAAGGCCATTTCCAAGGCGATCAACCGCGACGCCATCGTCGATCGGGTAATGGAAGGGGCGGCAATTCCCGCCGGACAGATGTCGCCCGACTTCATCTTCGGCAGCAACCCGGACCTGAAGCCCGACACCTACGATCCGGAGCTGGCCAAGAAGCTGTTGGCCGAGGCCGGCTATCCCGACGGCTTCCGCCTCACCGCCCACGGCCCCAACGACCGCTACGTCAACGACGAGAAGCTGGTGCAGACGGTCGCTGCCATGTTGACCCGAGTCGGTATCAAGACCGAGGTGCAGACCTTTCCCCGGTCGGTCTATTTCTCCCGGTCCAGTCGCGGTGGCGAGTACGGACTGCCCGAGTTCAGTTTCTATCTCATGGGTTCGGGGTCCAATCTCGGCGACGGGCTTTCGCAGCTCCAGTTCAGTCACGGCACCAACGGCCTGAAAGCCAACTACGGGGTGGGTAACCGGGGTCGGTACAGCAATCCCATCGTCGACTACTTCTTACTGACCGCCTTCACCACCATCGACGACGCCAAGCGCGAAAAGCTGGTTCAGCAGGCGGTCGCGGTCGCCGTAAAGGAATATGCCTTCATCCCAACCCACTATCAGAAGAACATCTGGGCCCACCGGCCCGACCTGACCTACGTCGGTCACACCAACGAAAAGACCAAGGCCATGCTGGTCGGCAAAAAGTGATCGGCGTGCTCTTGACCAAGAAAACCGTGCTCTAGGCATGCCGGCCCCGGTTTTCCGGGGCCGGCTGTTTGCCCGATGATTTACACAGGCCCGCACAATTCAAGGAAGGACGACACGATGCAAAGAACGATTGCAACAGCACTGACCGCGTTCGCCGCGGTCGCTTTGATGGGGGCGGCCTCGGCCGACAACCTGACCATCGGCGTGCGGGTGGAGACCAGCTCCATCGACCCGCACTTCTTCAACAGCCCGCCCAACCTGCAAATCGGCAGTCATATCTTCAACAAGCTGGTCCGCCGGGACAAGGACGAGCAGCTGCAGCCCGACCTGGCGGTCTCGTGGAAACCCATCGACAAGACGGTCTGGGAGATCAAGCTGCGCCAGGGCGTGAAATGGCACGACGGATCGCCGTTCACCGCCGATGACGTTCTGTTCACGGTGGAACGCTCGCCCAACGTCCCGGGATCGTCGTCGACGCCGGGGCGGTTCTTCCTGGCCAAGGAATTCACCAAGGTCGACGACCACACCCTCCACATCAAGACCGAGAAGCCCTACCCGACCATGGCCAACGACCTGTCGGTCGCCCACATCGTCTCCAAGAAACACGGCAAGGGCGCCACCACCGAGGACTACAATTCGGGCAAGGCGGCCATCGGCACCGGGCCTTACAAGTTCGTCGAATGGGTGCCCGGCGATCGGGTGGTCATGGAAGCCAATCCCGGCTACTGGGGCGGCAAACCCAAGTGGGACCGTGTGGTTTACAAGAAGATCGTTTCCGGCCCGTCGCGGGTAGCGGCGATGCTGAACGGCGACGTGGACCTGATCGACTTCGTGCCGCCGGAGGATCTGAAGAAGCTCGAACAGAACCCCAAGGTGGCGATCCACAAGGGGCCGTCGAACCGCATCATCCAGTTGGTTCCCGACGTGTGGCGCGACCTCACGCCCATGGTCTTCGACAATGACGGTAATCAAATGTGGCCCAACCCGCTTCGCGACTGGCGGGTCCGCAAGGCCTTCTCCAAGGCGATCAACCGCCAGGCCATCGTCGACCGGGTGATGGAAGGGGCGGCGATTCCCGCCGGCCAGCCGGTCGCGCCGGGCATGCACGGCCACACGCCGGACCTCAAGGCGGAACCGTTCGACCCCGAAGGCGCCAAGAAGCTGCTGGCAACTGCGGGCTATGGTGACGGCTTCAGGGTCAAGCTTCATGGACCCAACGACCGCTACGTCAACGACGCCAAGATCGTCCAGACCCTGGCCCAGATGCTGACCCGGATCGGCATCGTTTCCGAGGTTGAGACCATGCCCAAGAGCGTCTACTTCACCCGGGTGAAGAACGGCCTCTACAGCCTGAGCCTGCTGGGCTATGGGTCCGACACCGGCGACGCCTCCTCGGCCCTGAACGGCCTGATCCACAGCCTGCAACCGTTGCGGGGTCTTGGTCGCATCAACCGGGGCGGCTACAGCAACCGTCGCGTCGACGACCTGGCCGACAAGGCCCTCTTCGAGCTTGACCAGGGCAAGCGTCTGGAACTGATCCAGGAAGCCTACCGGATCACCATGAAGGACGTGGGCTCGATCCCGCTTCACTGGCAGGTCAACGTCTGGGCGTCCAAGCCGGGACTGGTCTATGAGCCCCGGAAGGACGAGAACACCATGGCGATGTCCACGTCCAAGAGAAAATAGCGCGTATTGAACGTGTTGCGGCGGGCGAACCCATGCTGGGTCGCCCGCCATTTTCTTGCCGGCCATGTGTCGTCGCCCCCGGGCGAGACGTGAATAGCGCCAGGAAGGTGTGACCGATGAAACTGGATCCTATTCTCCTCGAGATCCTGGCCAACAAGTTCGTCGCCGCCACCGAGGAAATGGCGTCCGCCCTGCAGCGGACGGCGCGCACGCTGTTCGTCAAGGAGGCGGCCGACTATGCCTGTGCGCTTTTGAACCTGGACGGCCGGGTGATCGCCCATCCGCGGGCCATGGGCGTGACCATCCTGATCAACCTGGACGCCAGCGCCGCCATCCGCGCGGTGCCCGACCTGGAGCCGGGGGACGTCATCCTCACCAACGATCCCTATGCCACCGAGGGCATGGTCAGCCACACCCCCGACCTGACCCTCATCCAGCCCTATTTTCATGACGGCAAGATTGTCTGCTACGGCTGGTGCTTCATCCATTCCACCGACGTTGGCGGCTCGGTGCCGTCGAGCATCGCGCCGTCGTTGAACGAGATCTATCAGGAAGGCATCCGCATCCCGCCGGTGAAACTGATGCGCCGGGGCGAGATGAACCAGGACGTGGTCGGCCTGCTCAAGGCCAACTGCCGCATCCCCGAGGAAAACATGGGCGACGTCCGCGCCATGCTGGCCGGGCTCCATACGGGCCAGAAGCGGACGGGGGACATCATCGCCCGCCACGGCCTCGAGACCTACTTGGCCTCCCACGGGGCGCTGCTGGATTACTCGGAGGCCAAGGCGCGGGCGGTGCTCAAGCGCCTCAAAGACGGCACTTACGAGTTCTGGGACTACATGGACGACGACCTGGTCAGCCCCATCCCGGTGCGCCTGCGCATCCGCATGACCGTCGCCGACGGCGCCGTCCACGTGGACCTGACGGGGACCGACCCGGAGGTCGACGCGGCCTACAACACCGCCACCTTCAGCCGCTTCCACGAGTGGTTCACCATGCGGTTCACCTCCTTCATGTGCACCCATGACAAGACCATCGTGCTCAATTCGGGCATGTACCGCCCGATCACCGTGATCAATCCGGTGGGCACCGTGCTCAACGCCCAGTTCCCGGCCGCGGTAGGCCTGCGCTCCAACCCGGCGCGGCGTTTCAACGACGCCATGACCGGGGTCCTGCTCAAGGCGGCGCCGGACCAGATGGCGGCGCCGACGCCGGGCACCGGCCTGATCTTCGTGCTCAGCGAATACGACGAGACGGGAACGCGGAAGCTGGTCAACGTGCTCGAGCCCCTGGGCGGCGGCATGGGCGCCTATGCGGGCCACGACGGGGTCGATACCCGCGACACCACCATGTCCAACATGGCCAACCACTCGCTTGAATCCATCGAGGCCCAGTGCGGGGTGCTGGTGCGGGAATACGACGTGCGCCCCGATTCCGCCGGCGCCGGTCAGTGGCGGGGCGGTGTCGGCCAGACTTTCGAGGTGGAGATCCTGCGCGACGGCGGGGTCATCGTGCCCCGGGGCATGGAGCGCATGCGCTTCCCCGCCTGGGGGGTCATGGGCGGCCGGCCGGCGAAACCCTTCCGCATGCACCTCAACCGGGGCACCAAGGACGAATGGTTCATCCCCAAGATCGATCAGTTCCCGGTCAACCGGGGCGACGTGGTAACGGTGCTGATGCCCGGCGCGTCGGGCTACGGCGACCCCCATCTGCGCGACCCCGGGGCCGTGTGTCGCGACGTGATCGAGGGCTTCGTCAGCCGCGAGGCGGCGCGCGAAGACTACGGCGTGGTCCTGACCGCCGACGACCATGTCGACAAGGCGGCGACCGAAGCGCTGCGCAGCACCCGCACCCCGGACAACGCCCGCGCCGCCTTCGACTTCGGCCCCGAGCGGGAGGCCTGGGAAGCGGTGTTCGACGACGCCACCATGTGCGCCCTGAACGCCAAGCTGATGACCCTGCCCCGCGCCACCCGCTACGCCAAGCGCCGGTGGATCTTCGAACAAGCCGTCCCCGACATGCCCAAGGCCGGCGAAACCCCCCTGGTCGAGATCCTGGCCGACCCCGACGCCGCCCGAGCCCGCCTCCACACCGCCATGGACGCGGTGTTCGGCTACCTCCGGACGCGGGACCAGGCGGCCCAGTGAGGGTCCTTTGTGCATCACCGCCGATGGTCCGGTTGCGAAGGCAGTGCGGTCGTATCCAACGACGGCTCCGGGTGGGAAAAAGTAGCCAAATGCGGTCATGGTCCCGTTGCCCAAAGGTGAAGTAACGTCTACGGCCTGAGTGTCGATCTTTCGTTGGTACGGACTCCCCTGATAGCCAAGACCGGGCGGAACGATACGGTGAGTGAGCCCATGATGTCAGATGCCAGCGCAATTGCATCTGCCTGGCAGGCCCTCGAACGGAGGCAGGCGGAAAAGGCCGAGCGCCTGTCACTGGCCCTGGTCAGTAGCGGGTCTGCTCGTCTTGACGAGGTCCCGCTCGCCCAGTGCTGGGCAATTCGGGCTCGCCATCTAGTCGACTCCGGCGAGCGGCCGGCGGCAGCGACTCTGCTGCTTAATTCGCTTGCCACTTATCCCAACGATCCGTTGGCCCAGGCACTGTTAATTCGTGCACTTCAGGAAGAAGTCGCGGCCAGACGCAATGGAATGAAGGGACTGCATGATGGGAGCCAGGGCACGGCGATTGGCAACGGTCGGCTGATCTTGGGCATGGGGACGGGCCGGTCCGGGTCGACCAGCCTGACTTGGCTCCTTCAGGCGCAAATCGGCACGTACTGCTCCCACGAGCATCCGCCGATCCTGCCCTGGGCGGCCGAAGTGGAGCCGGTCTTGTTCCATTTACGGCGGTTCGAGCTGATGCTGCAACTCTTCGACTGGGTCGCAGATGTTTCGCATTGGTGGCTTCCACTGATCCCACGGATCGTCGAGTCCTCACCCGGTGTCCGGATCGTTGTCCTCAAGCGGGACAAAGCCGAAACGGTCGACTCATTTCTCAGGATGAAAGGCGGCGACAGAAGAGGGGCTATCAACCACTGGACATCCCACGACGGGACCATCTGGGCGAGGAACGCGTGGGACCCCTGCTATCCGAAATTCTCCGTCAACAGCGTAAGATCCGGTATCGAGCGGTACTGGGACTATTATTACCAAGAAACGGACAGGCTGACGGCGCTTTATCCGAACAACGTCAGGGCTTTCGGTATCGAGGCACTGAATGAGCGCGGGGGACAGAAGGAGATCTTGGATTTCTGTGGTTTCGATGAATCGGTGACCTTGAACCGCGTGCATGCCAATCGCGGTCACGGCGGGGACGGCATCGCCCTATGGCCGAACCCAATCCTGCAACCCGTCAGCTGACCGGAGCCCGTCGAAGGCGGCCGGGAACTGGGGCGGCGTGACCGTGGGCAAGTTCGGATTCCAGCTTTGGGTCAAAACTCCCCGTCCAGACCCCAATCGGTGGCGGTCCGGTGCCGGTGATACATCCACCATCGACGGTGACGAGATAAAGCGCCCATCGCCACACCACGTAAGAGGCCCCACGGATGACGTCCACCTGCGACGTGCTCATCGGCGGCACCGGGCTCTACGCCCAGAAGATCGCTTTCGCCATGGGCATGACCAGCCCGCGGCCGCTGACCGTCGCCATCGCCGGGCGAAATCGAGAGCGCATGGCCTGGCTGGCCCGGTCGACCAATGCCCGGGCGTTCCTGTTCGAACGCCAGGTGCGGGCCTTTCCCCACCCAATCGCCTGGGATTCGGCGGAGGGCATCGCCGAAAGCCTATCGGTGCTGCGTCCCCGGGTGGTGGTGCAGGCCGCCTCGGTCCAGTCGCCCCGCGCCCTGGACGCGTCGGCCACGCCGTGCGCCCGGATGATCCGCGAGGCCGGCGGCTTCGGCGTCACCGTGTTCCTCCAAGCCCTGCTTGCCGCCCGCATGGCCCGGGCCCAGGCCATGTCCGGCATCGGCGGGGCGCTGATCAATGCCTGCTATCCGGACACCGCCAACCGGGTGCTGGCCCTCCTCGGCCTGACCATTCACTGCGGGTCGGGCAATATTTCCTCCATTGCCGCCCTCCTGTCGGCGGAGCTGGGCTTCCGGCGGGCCGGGCGCCTGCACCTGCTTTATCAGCATCAGAGCCCGACCGACTGGCGCAAGCCGGCCGCCGAGCGCCGTGGCGTGCCGCCCCGGGTATGGGTCGACAATGTGGAGATGGACGATGTCTACGACCGCTTCGCCGACGTGATCATGCCCGTCGATCCGGGCCAGTCCATCGCCGGCACCACCACGGTGCCGATGATTTACGCCTTTCTCGGCTGGGGCGACTACCAGGGCCACGCGCCGGGCCCCAACGGGCTGCCGGGCGGCTATCCGATCACCATCCGGGACGGCCGGGTGGCCCTGGACCTGCCGGCTTCCCTGTCGGAGGACGACGCCATCGCCTGGTACGGGGGGTTTCGTGACCACGAGCCCCTGTGGATCGAGGACGATGGCCGGGTCGCCTATTCCGAGCGCGCGCGACGGGCCTTCGACGCCCACGGCGCGGGCCACCTGGGCGATGCCCATGTCAACGACCTGGAGGCCGTGGCCGCCGCCTGGCTGGAGGCGAAGGAACGCCTGGACCGGTAGGGGGCTGGTTCCGGCAGCCCCGTGCGAACGCTCGTTGGTATATAACCAGCTGGCAACGACCAAGGCCCGGAGAAAGCAACGATGTCCAACAGCCAGAATCCCTATCGGATCGGGTTCGATATCGGCGGCACTTTCACCGATTTCGTGCTCCTCGATTCCACGTCGGGGGCCATCCGCCTTCACAAGTGCCTGACCACCCCCGACGATCCGTCCCGGGGCGCCTTGGAGGGCCTGGGCGCCCTGTTGTCCGAAGCCGGCCTGACGTTCGCCGATATCGGCCATCTGGTGCACGGCACGACCCTGGTCGCCAACGCCATCATCGAGCGCCGGGGCGCCACCACGGGCCTGATCACCACCCGCGGTTTCCGCGACATCCTGGAGATGGGCACCGAGCAGCGCTACGACATCCACGACCTGTTCCTCCAGTTCCCCGAGCCTCTGGTCCCGCGAGCCCGCCGCCTGGAGGTGGACGAGCGCATGGACCGGGACGGCAACGTGGTGGTGCCCCTGGACCTCGATCAGGTGCGCCATCGGGCCGATCGCCTGGTGGCGGCGGGCGCCGAAGCCATCGCCGTCTGTTTCCTCAATGCCTACAAGAACCCGGATCACGAGCAGGTGGTTGGCGATCTCCTGCGCCGGACCTACCCCGATCTGGCGGTGTCGTTGTCGAGCGACGTCCAGCCGCAGATCCGCGAGTACGACCGCTTCTCCACCACGGTGGCCAATGCCTACGCGCAGCCCCTGATGGGCCGATATGTGGAGCGCCTTGTCACCGCCTTCGCGGACCACGGGTTCGCCGGCCGGTTCCACCTGATGCAGTCCTCCGGCGGACTGGCGGCGCCCCAGACGGCGACGCGGTTCCCGGTGCGCTTCATCGAGTCCGGGCCCGCCGGCGGCGGCCAGGCCACCGCCTTCATCGGCGCCATGGTGGGCAAGCCGGACGTGATCTCCTTCGACATGGGCGGCACCACGGCCAAGGCCTGCCTGATCGAGGACGGCACGGCGGCGGTGGCGCCGATGATGGAGGCGGCGCGGGTGCACCGCTTCAAGAAGGGAAGCGGCCTGCCGATCAAGGCGCCGGTGCTCGACATGATCGAAATCGGCGCCGGCGGCGGCTCCGTCGCCCGCATCGACACCCTGGGCCTGATCAAGGTGGGACCCGGCAGCGCCGGCGCCGACCCGGGGCCCGCCTGCTACGGCCAGGGTGGCACCGAGCCCACGGTGACCGACGCCAACCTGATGCTGGGCTACTTGAACCCGGACTACTTCCTGGGCGGGCGGATGTCACTCGACGCGGACGCGGCGGAGGCCGCCATGGCGCGCCTTGCCCAACCCCTGTCCCTGAAGCCTATCGAGGCCGCCTGGGGCGTCTATGAGATCGTCTGCGAGAACATGGCCGGCGCCGCGAGGGTCCATATCGTCGAAAAGGGCCACGACCCGCGCCGCTATGCCATGGTCGCCATGGGCGGCGCCGGGCCGGCCCATGCCGCCCGGGTGGCCCGCAAGCTGGGCGTCGGCGAGGTGATCGTGCCGCCGGCCTCGGGCGCCGCCTCGGCGCTGGGTTTCCTGGTCGCGCCGATCGGCTTCGAGCGCACCCGCTCCCTGCCGGGCCTGCTCGACAGCCTCGATTTCGGCGATGTGAACAGACTGCTCGGCGAGTTGGAAGAGGAGTGCCAGGCGCTGCTGAAGGAAGCCGGGAACCGGGACGGGGCGATCACCGTCACCCGGGCCGCCGACATGCGGCTTTATGGGCAGATGCACGAGATCACCGTGACCCTGCCGGCCGCGCCCATCGGCCCCCACTCAATGGAGGCCATCGAAACCGCGTTCGAGGCGGAGTACACCCGGCGCTACAGCCATCTGTTTGAAGGCGCCCAAATCCAGGTCCTCAACTGGCGCGTCACTTGCGCCGGCACGACGCCGGAGGTGTCGGCGCACCTGACCGCCGGCGACGCCGCGGCGGCGGCCCAAAAGGGCACCCGGCCGGCCTACTTCCCCGAGGCCGGCGGCTTCGCGGACGCCCCGGTCTACGATCGCTATGCCTTGAAGCCGGGCCTGCGCATCGACGGTCCAGCCATTGTCGAGGAGCGGGAGTCCACCACCATCGTCCCGCCCGGCGATTGGGTCAGGGTCGACGACGACCTGAACCTGCGGCTGCATATCTCCCAGACCAGCCGCCTCGACGCCGTGGTGCCCCGGGGCCTTCCCCTGGACGACGCGGTCCGGCGTATCGAGAGCGACCCCATCGGCCTGGAAATCATGTGGAGCCGGCTGATCAACATCGCCGAGGAGTGCTGGCAGACGGTCATCCGCACGGCCTTCTCGACGATCATCGGCGAATCCCAGGACTTCGGCTGCGATCTGCTGGATGCCAAGGGCCGCCAGCTCGCCCATTCGCCGCGGGCCATGCCGGTGTTCAGCCTGACCCTGCCCATTGCCGTCAACGCCATGATCACCAAGCATCCCCCCGAGTCCCTGAAGCCGGGCGACGTGCTGATCACCAACGATCCCTGGGTCTGCGCCGGCCACCTGTTCGACATCGCCATCGCGACGCCGGTGTTCCGGGATGGTCGTGTGGTGGCCTTCTCCGGCAACGTGGGCCATGTCACGGATATCGGCGGTTCCAAGGAGCGCCTGTTCTCGCGCGAGCTCTACGAGGAGGGACTGCAGATCCCGCCCATGAAGCTGTTCAAGGCAGGGGTTCTCAACCAGGACCTGGTGGACATCATCACCGAGAACGTGCGCAGCGCCGATCAGGTGCTGGGCGATATCCATGCCCTGGTGGCGGCCAACGCCTCGGGCGCCCGGCGCCTGGAAGCGTTCATGGACGAATACGGGATGCACGACCTGGAGGCGCTGACCATCGTCGTCCAGAGCCGAGCCGAGAAGGCCATGCGCGACGCCATCTCGGAGCTGTCCGACGGCACCTACGAGGGCGCCATCCTGGCCCGGCCCCTGCGCGAGGTGGAGCGCTTCCCCATCAAGATCACTGTCGAGGGCGACACCATCGAGGTGGACTTCGAGGGCGCGCCGCCCCAGACCTGGGAAGGTACCGTCAACTGCACCCTCAACTACGTCCGCGCCCACAGCACCTATCCCCTCAAGTGCATGCTATCGCCGGAAATTCCCGGCAATGCCGGGGCCTACCGGCCGTTCGTGGTCAAGGCCCCGCCCAAGAGCCGCTATAACTGCGATAAGCCGGTGGCGGTCAACATGCGCACCCGCAGCGGCTGGTACATCGCCCCCAACATCTTTTCCGCCATCGCCGGGGCGGCGCCGGACAAGGTGCAGGCGTTCACCGCCCTGCCCAGCACCGCCCGCTTCTACGGGGTCGGTCCCGACGGCGTCCCCTTCACCGACCACCTGTTCCAGGGCGGCGGCCAGGGCGGTTCGGCCCATGGGGACGGCAAATCGGGCATCCAGTTCCCCAACAGCGCCTCCAACACCTCGATCGAGATCTTCGAAAGCCGGGTGCCCATCCTGGTGCTGGAAAAGGCCTACATCGCCGATTCCGGCGGCGCGGGCCGCAATCGGGGCGGCCTGGGCCAGGCGGTGCGGACCCGCAAGCTGCTCGACGATGGCCGGCCGACCCAAGCCGGCCTCTATCCGAACAGCGTGGGGATTGCCACCGATGGCCTGTTCCGGGGCCAACCCGGGGGGCCCGGCGCGGCGATGATCACCGACCTCGACGGCAACGTGCTCAGCGATCTGGGCACCGGCGCCCTGGCCCCGCTCGCTTCGTCCCGGGAGGTGGCGGTCATCCACCTGGCCGGCGGCTCCGGCTTCGGCGATCCCTTGGAGCGTCCCATCGAGACCGTCCAGAGGGACCTGGACGAATACTATGTCACCCTCGAGGGGGCGCGCCGGGACTATGGCTGTGTGGTCGGCGCCGACGGGCGCATCGACGCGGCGGCGACCCGCCGGCTGCGCGAGAACCGGGAACGGACCCTCGAGCCGGCCGAGTGAGCGTTTGTAGTGTCTCGCCCCGCCTCTTGGATGCCACTCTGGGACGGGGACGGGCGGGTCTGAGACCCGCCCCTACGCAAGTATATTCGAGTGCGTAGGGGCCGGTCTCAGACCGGCCCGCCTTTGAAGCCGGTTACGGTTCGGGGGCGTTGGTTCAGTTGTTCATCGGTATCAAGCCCGGCCGGCCTCCTGGATCATCGCCGCCGTCGCCTTGAGCACGTCCATGTCCACCGGGTGACGGATGACGCAGGCGGGGGACAGAAGCAGGGGTCCGCCGGCGTTTTCCTCGATGGACCGGTCGATGTCGGCGCGCACCGCGTCGAGGTCGCGGTTGGTCAGATTGCTGCGCACGATGCCGCCGAAAACGGGGCGGGTGCCGCCGCTCCGGCGGTAATGGCCGAGGCTGGGCTCGGTTTCCCCGAAGTGCCAGTTCAGGGCCGTCACCGGGTAGGCCTTCAACATATCGAACATCACGTTCTCGCCGTGCATGTGCAGGACGTTGAGCCAGGCGGCGGGCGGCAGTGAGTCGAGTACAATCCGGTCGTAGGCCAGGCCGAAGGTCTCGTAGGCGGCTTGGTCCATCTGGTCGTAGGTGGATTGCTGGGTGGCAAACAGGACGCCGGCGCAGCCCGCCTCGACGGTGACCCGGGCGAAATCCGCGGTGACTTGGGCGATAGTTCCCAAGCCCCGGTGCAGGGCCTCCGGCGATCCCTCCATATGGCCGGCCAGGGGGCCGCCGATGGCCTTGGCGGCCGTGGTCAGGGGCGAGAACACCGTTGCCAGGACGGGCGCCTCCCCGTCCACCAGGCGAACCAGCCGCGACAGATGGTCCAGCTCGCGCCCATAGGCGCCCAGGGTCACGTCCAGGCGATCGAGCGTGTCCCAGCCCTCCGGCGATGTCACCGCGGGCGTGATGACTTCCGACTGTCCGCCTTCGGCGACCGAGGAATGGTCGGGAACGCAGCGCCAGTCCTCGACGCAATAGAGGCCATTGGACATGGACTTGATCAGGTCCATCCCCGTTTCCCGGAAGAAGCTGGCGGTTTCCACCGCCAAGCGGACCGGGTCCTGGTCGACGTGGGGCAGGTGGGTCCAAAAGGCGAAGGGGATGCGGTCCACTGGATCGCCGGCCAGCATTGCCTTGATGCGTTCGACACGGTCCATGTGTTGATTCCTCGCTGGCGGGGAGGGATCTCGGGGGATACAGGGAGCGGGGAGCGCTGACAAGGCCCGGCGGGGCCCGCACGGGGCGAATCGTCAGCCGGCGCCCATGACGGCGGGTTCGCAGTACTGGCGCCGTCGCTTGAGCCGGTCGCACAGGTTCTTTGCCGACCGGGCGCCCTCGATTGGGCCGGCGATAAGGCGGAAGTAGACACCTTTGCCGCGCCCCAGATCGATACGGCTGATCTGGTGCTCCAGGTTGCCGATGAGGGCCGAATGGGCCCGCCGGAACTGAGTCCAGCCCCGTTCCGCCGCCTGGCGGGAGCGGTAGGAGGCCAGATGGACGGCCGCTTGGGATCCCGAAGCCATGGTGGCCTTGCCTTCCGAGGACGCCTTCGGCGCCGCGGCGGCCCGCGCCCCTGGGGGCTGCATTCCCTTTTCGATCGCTTGGCGCTCGCGGGCATACTCGTCTGACGTGATCAGCCCGGAACCTTGAAGCTGCTCCAGGCGGCGCACCGAATCGGCGGCTTCCATCAAGCCCTTGGGCGGCTGGGCCGGCGGGGCCACGGCCACGGGCGCGGCGGGCATCAGGGCGTCAAGGATCATCGATCGCTCGGCCGAATGCTGGCTGATGGTGATCGCCCGCATCTCGAGCGCCCTGCCGATGGCCCTGAGGCGGCCAGTGATCTGCGCGGCATTGGGAACCGGCCGATCGAGCCCGGCGGCGGGCGGCGGCGTGGTCAGGGGCACAAGCGCCCCCAGATTGGACTGTCGCCGGGTGCCGAACTCTTCCGGCGTGATGAGCCCTTGATCGCGCAAGGCGCGCAGGGTGTTGAAGCGGCTGACGATGGTCGCGTCGGCGTTGCCCAATTGGGGGACGCTGTTGGCGTTCTGCATCGCCGGGCTCGCGGATCCGGTGGCGGCCCGGGGCGGCATCCGCCCCAGCATGGGACTGCTGGCCGGCTGGCCGGAAACCATGCCCATTGTGGGCGCATTGGGCGGCGGGTTGAACGGCATGGCACCGCTGGCGCCGGTGGCGGCGGACGTCGGCATGACGCCGCCGCCTTCGAGGAGCGCCAGGTTGACGCTGGCCAGCTCGGAGATGGGACGGTGGGACAATTCCCGGAGGACGAGCATCTGCTGGGTGTTGCTGGGGCGGATGGCCAGGACCGCCTCGTAGGATTGCCGCGCCTTGGTCAACTGGCCCGTGTTCTGGTAGAGGACACCGAGCCCCATGAGGGCCTGCACGTCCCGGTCGTCCCGGCTCAGCGCCTTGTTGAAATGGGCCTCGGCCATGCCGTAGTTGCCCTTGGTAAGCTCGGCCAAGCCCAGTTCGGCCTCGTCGTTGCCGACAAATATGGGGCTGCTTACCCAGAACGTGGGATCGGCGACGCCGCCGGCGCCGCAAGCACCGAGGAGGCCCATGAGGCAACAGGCCGTCGCCAGACGCAGGGCCATCCGCGGGCAGGGATTTCGCCGGATCACGCCGTCCTCATCCTCCAACCATCGGCCCCAGACCGCCGGGTCCCTCCGGACCCACCGATTCCCGAAGCCGAATCCTAGACCAAGTACGCCGTCCCGGCTAACAATTCCTTAAGCGCGTCCCGTTCCCCCGGTTATTCGCCGCCGCCGAGACAGCCCGTGCCGGGTCCCTTCGTCCGCATCCTCAGGTAGTGAGTGGAAAAAATTCCGTGCTCGCCGAGCAGGCACGGAATGCCAGAAATAATGGGAAACACCAGTGCGTCGTCGTCGCTGTAGAGGGCTTCTCCGGTGTCGATGAGCGGGGTTTTGGCGAACGGCGAGGCGTAGGGTGGGTCGGGGAACGGGGTGTCCGGGTCCGTGCTCAGGTCTTGGGGCCGCTTCGCGACGATGGTCAGGGCGGAGCGGTTGCGGGTGTTGACGTCGCCTTCGAACGGGCCGTGTTCGACCACGTCGTAGCCCAAGTCCTTCAAGGCGCCGGGAATATCCTTGATGTAGCGGTGGTGTTCGATCTGGGCCCGGGTCGCGTCGTCGCCGAACTGCCAGGACGGTTCGCGCAGCACCAGATAGCGCCGCGAGACCCGATAGAGTTCGGCCAGGATTTCCCGCTCCTTGTCCCGGTTGGGCTCGATGGCGTGGTTGGTGAACACGACGTCGAAGGCATCGGTGAGAATGGGGACGGCGAACAGGGAGCCTTGGAACAGCTTCAGGTCCGGCTGGCCATGGTCCCGCGCCCAGGCCTGCCCGTAGAGCAAACGGGACAGGACGATGTCGAAGCCGTAGCGGTGCCGGGGTGGCCGCTCCATGGCGTTGAGGACGTTGCAGGCCAGGGTGGCTTCGCCAATGCCGGCGTCGAGGAGGGAATCCGGCCCAAGCCGGTCGAACATCTGAGCCAGTTTGCCGGCCGAGATTCGGTGCTGCTCGGCGACGAAGGCCTCCTTGGTGGTGCGCTGGATGTAGGAGCCCGCCTGCAGATCGTAGGACAGCATGATCGATAGCTCGTCGTTGCCGTCCAGGCCGCGGCTGTCGCGTACATGGGCAAGGATGTTGCGCCGTTCCGCATACAGCTTGCGCAGTTCCTCCGGGTCCAGGGTATAGCGGCTCAAATGTCTGCTCCCTCAGGATTCTGCGGGGTTCATGAACATGGTGTCGAACGGGGCCATTACCCGGTTGACGATTTCGGCCCGCCGGCCAAACGGAAGATGACCATGATGTTGCCCACCCTGTCCGTCATGGACGGGTGGATGTCGTGGCGGAACAGCACCTCTCGGGGCACGCCGTCGAACAGCATCAGGATGTCGTCGGCGCTCTCGAACCGGGTGCCGTCCAGCTTGATCGTCTTGACCCTGTTCAGTTCCTCGTTGCTCCAAGGGCTGTAGTAGCAGCCGATGGCCACGTAGGCGCCGGGCGCCGCCACGCGCAGGATCTCCCCGGCGACTCGGGGGTTGTCGCTGCTGTAGCCGAGGACGCCGCTGAGGATGACGACGTCGAAGCTTGCGTCCGGGTAGGGCATGTCGTGCATGTCCCCCAGGTCCACCAGGGCCGAATAGGAGATCAGGTCCAGTCCCCAGATATTGCGCGGCTCGAACCCCAGGGCCATGAGCGCGAAGAGTTCCGCCTCGGTGCGGGGGCCGACGGTCAGCACCCGCATGGTCTTGTGGTTCTTCACGATGTGATCGATGCTGCGCAAGGGGCCGATAAGACGGCTTGGCCGGTCCAGGGTCACCGTGTCGGAAAGATTGTTCAGGTTGTGGGCAAGGGCGTTTTTGATCACTCCCGGCCCCATCGCCTCCACAGTCTGGACGTCCTCCTCTCGAAGCCGCTTTAGGCGGACGGCGGACAGGAGGGCGCGGACATGGGGGATATGGAGCAACTGCGCCGGGTACTTGGACAGGAAGGCATTGATCATCCCCAGGTCGTCGGGCGTCAGTTCCAAGGAAAATCCCCGCTCGCCAGTGGTCATGAACGCAACTCCGATTCCTTCACAAGATGTGGTTCGTCGTCGAGGGGTGTTTCTGCGGGGTCCACGAACATGGCGTCGAATAGGGCCATCACCCGGCCGACCGCGTGGGCCGAAACATGGCGCTGATCGGCCTCCCAGGCGTCCCGGGTGCAGGTCGTCACCAGTTCGTAGCTGGGGAAGTAGTGGACATCGGGCACGGTGTCGACCAGGGACTCGGCGGCCGTGCGCAGCACCGCCTTCGAATGGGCGTTGGCGCTGATCACATGGTGTTCGCGGGCCCGGGTGGTGGCCATCAGGGGCACCGGCGAAACGCTGAGAATGACCGTGAAGTCGGGGTTGTGGGCGCGGACGATCTCGACGAACCGGCGGATGTTGGCGACGTTCTCGGCAACCGTCAGGACCCGGGGCCGGATGAACGGCAGCAGGGCGCCGCCCCGCGGGTTGCGGGACAGGACGCTGCCGTCGGGGACGTACTCCCAGCATTCATTGAGGCCGAGGGTCAGGACGAACACGCGGCAGGCCTGCAAGGCCTCACGGCAGGAGGCCAGGTGCTGCTCGTAATCGGCGGCGTAGGCTTCGGGCGACACGAAGCCGACGCCCTCTCGGAACGGGTCGCAGTAGACACACGGATGCGGGGGGCCGCGATGGAGGGGCACCAGGAGGCGGGGCGTGGCCCGCTCGCCGAAGGCGCGCTCGGCCAGTTGGCGGAAGCTGGGGGTGTTGAACAAAGGGCCCCAATTGGCGCAATAGCGGGCGTCGACGCGGGCCGCGTCGTAGTCGCTCATGATCACCCCCCGGGCGATCCCTTCGCTTTCTTCCTCGCGCCTCACGTAGGCGAATCCCCGCCGCTGCAGGGCGACGGCGATTTCCGTGGCGAAACAGCTTCCCGCCGAGCCGACAGGGGTTCGCCGGTTGACGAGCGCCTTGTTCTGTACGACCGGTAAGGTCGCGTAGAGATCGTGGGCCGGGTTTCGTCGCGGGTTCGGCCAGAACACCGCGTCCGGGTTGGGCTTGGAGGCCGGGTTGTAGGTGTCGGCGTTGGCCGTCAGTTGGGTCCGGAATCCGGCCAGCTCTCTCAGCAGATGGGCCGGATCCAGTCGGAGGGCCGCCGGGTCGCGGCCGAGATCGCGCAACGTCTCGCCAATGGCGGCGATCAGGGTGCCGTGGGGATCGCCACCGTCCAGGCGGTCGCGCAGACGTGCCTTGACCGCCATTCGGCTCGCCGGGTCGGCGAAGATGGCGTCGACGATCAGGAAGGCGAGCGGCGGCTCGAT
Source organism: Rhodospirillales bacterium (assembly GCA_965247705.1). Lineage (GTDB taxonomy): Bacteria > Pseudomonadota > Alphaproteobacteria > Rhodospirillales > CAMCUA01 > CBDFHV01. Next base: position 63,298 of record CBDFHV010000059.1, read on the forward strand.
GGCGCCTTGTCGCCGGCCGATGACGAAGGTTGGAGGTGCGGCCTCCGTTGGGATACTGCGGACGGTCGGGCTCATGGCGGGCTGACGAACAGGCGGTTTACGTAGTCCCGGGGTGGCGCCAGCAGGCGCGGCGACAGGTGGTGGAGAAATCCCTGTCCCAAGGTCGCCGGAAACAGGGTCACCTGACGGCGCGGCGGCTGCATGTACGGAGAAACCCCATAGACCACCTGGCACACCAGGCGATCCCGCGACACCGGCGCCAGCCCCTTGTGAATGCCCCGCGTGTTGACCAGCAGACGGCTGCCCTCGGGGCCGCAAAACAGGGTCGGCGATCCTTCCAGACGGACGCGGGTCTCGTCGTCGGTCTTGCGCAATTGGTGGAAGAACCACTTGTGAAATTCCAGCCGACCGCCCGGCCAGCGCTCCCTGAGCGCGGCCACGTGACGCGGGTCGTGGGTGCGCGGATAGAAGGCGTGCGGGCCGCCGTCCTCGTCCACGTCGGTCAGATACACGAACAGTTTGCAGAACTGGTAGTCGGCCAGGTCGCGATGGAAAAGCTGTTCGTCGCACGCCACCCCCCAGCCGGCGAAGGACCACCATGCGGACATTCCCAGGATGGTGGGCGTCGCGCCCAGGTGATGGGCGACGAGGGCGAGGGTCGCGGGATCGTTGGCGATATTCAGCAGATGGGGGCAGCCGACGACCGTCGAGGTGAGGAAGTGGGCCCGGTGGTACTGGCGTGCATCGGCCAGCGAACAGGTCTCGAATTCCTGGTCGTCGAGAACCACGGAGCCTTCGAAGTGGCTGGCCATGTCGTCGGCGGTTGCTTGCGTCAGTGGCGGCAGACGAACAAAGCCTTCCCTGTCCATATCCGCCGTCAAGCCCGAAACGTCCGCATCGGTCGTCGGCGAACGGATCCCCATATCCTCGCGTACCAGACCGTCGACGGCGGACACGACCAGCGCTAGCAACTCGGCGCTCAGACTCTCAGCCACCCGGCTCATGGCCAATATCTGGCCGTTCCACATGTAACCGAAGTCGGTGAGCCGCCTTGGGTCCAGGTCCAAGATGGCGCGCAGCGGCGCCAATTCCCTTTGGGTCAGCACCCGCCGCTGAAGACCCAGGTACCAGGACAGGATGGCGTCCCGATTGGGGACGTTGTCGTAAAGATTTGCGTCGACGGCGGCAGTCACGAAGTCTCTCCCTGCACGAACATGGCATCGAACAGGGCCATGACCCGTCTGACGGCATCCCGGGACACATGGCGCTGGTCGCTATCCCACGGCTCGGACGTGCACTCGGTCACCGTCTCATAGCTGGGGAAATAGTGTACGTCTCGATTGGATCGCACCACCTCCTCCGCCGCCACCCGCAGAACCGCCTTGGAGTGGGCGTTGGCGGTGACGACGTGATGGCTGTCGGCCCGGGTGGTGACCAGGAACGGCACGGGAGAGACGCTGACGATGACGGTGAAATCCCGGTTGTGGCCGCGAACCACGTCGATGAAGCGCTGGACCGCGGCGACGTTCTCCTCGACCGTCAGAACCCGGGGGCGCACCAGGGACAGGAAGTCCCTGTCCAGTGGGTTCCGCGACAATACGCTGCCGTCGGGGATGAACTCCCAACACTCGTTCAGTCCCAGGGTGATGACGAACACCCGGCTGCGAAGAAGCGCCTCGCGGACCGCGTTCGTGTGCCTGTCGTAGTTGGCCTCGTAGGCTTCCGGCGAGGCGAAATAGACGCCCTCCCGATAGGGGTCGGCGTAGAGGGTGCGGCCGTCAGGACCGGGAACCGCGATCAGCAGGCGGGGCAGGGCGCGCTCGCCGAAAGCCTTTTCGGCCAAGTGGGCGAAGCTTGGGGTGTTGAAAAGCAGCCCCCAGTTGGCGGGAAAGCGGGCGTAGGGGTTGTCGGCGTCATAGTCGCCCATCATCACCCCGGTGGGGATGTCGTCCTCCTTTTCCGTCACCACGTAGTTGAACCCGCGCCGCTGCAGGGCGTAGGCGATTTCCATGGCGAAGCAGCTTCCAGCCGAGCCGATGGGAGTCTCCGGTCCCACCAGTCCCAGATTCTCGACTACGGGTAGGATGTCGAACAGGCCCTTGCCGCCGCGTTTCGGATTGGGCCAGAAGACGGCCTCGGGATTGGGCTTGCCGGTGGGGCGATAGGTCTCGGCGCTTTCCACAAGGCGGCGGCGCAAGTGATGGAGCGCCCGCCGGCGACCCGGCGGATCGAAGCGCAGGTTCTCCGGCAGCCGGCCAAGGCGGTCGAGGATCGCGTCAAGCCGATCGAATAGATGGGCGTAAGACGGAACCCCCTGTCCGCCGGCGGAAATCTCGTCGCGCAGCCGCGTCATCAGGGCGGGCTCGCCTAAAGCATTAAGGACTTCGTTGACCGTATCGTCGGTCAGGGCACCGTCCATGTGGCCCAACAGCCGGACCTCAGCGTCGTCGTCGCGGCGATGGGGTGCGTCGTCCATTCTTGCCATCCTCACGCCGCCGAAAGGAACAGACGATTGACGTAAGCCGAGGCCCGATCGGCGACGAAGCGGGATGTCTCCCCCTCCAGGGGCGGCTCGCCCGCCGGCAGGGGAAACACGCATCCGCGGGCGAGCCGGACTTGATTGATCGGCGTGATGCCATAGAGCACCTGGCAGATCAGCCGATCCCGCTTTCGCGGCAGCAGGCCCTTGTGAATGCCTCGGGTGTTGGCGATGAATCGGCTGCCCGCCGGTCCCGTAAAATAGACCGGGTCAGCCCCCAGATAGCGGCGGGTATCCTCGTCGGTCTTGCGCAGGGTCAGGAAGTACCACTGGTTGAAGGCGTCCGCGCCCTCCGGCCAAGAGTCCCGCAACCGGCCCACATGGTTCGGGTCGTGGGTCCCGGCCATGAAGGCGTGGGGCCCGGAATCCGCGTCCACGTCCGTCAACTGAATGAACAGTTTGCAGAAGTAGTAATCGGCATTGTCCAGGTGGAAGAGCTATGCGTCCCTGGGATCGGCGGGGACCGGCGAAGGACCACCAGCAACTGAACCCGAGGATCATGGGCGCGGCCCCCAGGTGGCGCGCCACCGCGCCGAGGGTCGCCGGATCATTGGCGATCTCCAGCAGATGGGGGCAGGAGACCACCGTCTCGGTGGGAAAGTTGGCGATGTTGGAATCCCGGGACTCGGCTACCGTGCACAGGTTCCCCTCGCCCGTATACATACCGCGGCAGGACCTGCTTGTCGGCGAAGTAGTCCTTCATCTCGGCGATGACGTCCGCCTCGACCGGAGGCCGGTGCAGGTAACCGACCCGGTCGAAATCGTTCTTGGCGCAATCCATGCCCAAAACCGGCGGAACGCCCAGCACCTCGCGGGCGTAGGCGTCGACCGCCGTCCGAAAGGCATTCAACAGCGCCGGGTCCAGGCTGTGATGGATATGGCACATGACGGCGTAGTGGAGCTGCCGCATGCGATCCACGTTGGCGAGTTCGGCCGGATCGGTGCGGTAGAGTGGGCGCAAGGGCGCCCAACGGTCGTCGCTCAGGATGAAGCGATGAAAGCCCAAATACCACAGCAGCATGTATTCGGCATTCTCCAGGGGAGCCTGCCAGGGCGCCCGTTGCGCCGTCGCGGCGGCCGTTATGGCGCGCCTCCGGCCAGCGCCGTGGCCGGGCGATCGCCCGCCTCGCCCGCCGCCAGAAATCCGCGACCCGCGAGCAGCGCCAGGGAGGCCAGATCCACACGGCCGGCATTCCGGCGGACGAACAGGGCGATGTCTCCGGGGGCGATGACGACCAGGTCGTCGTATTCCCGGTTGGCGCGGCGGTTGAAGCACGCGCGCAGCTCGGCTTCCGGACAGGTGAAGTGGGCCGCGATGGCCACCTCCGTGACCCGTGTCTGGCCGTTGGTCCAAAGTCCAAAGGGCATCGGATCGACCACCCGGTCGCGGGGAACGTTGAGTTCCTCTTCCACTTCCAGCAGCAACTGTCCCACGTAATCCACCCCGCCGTCAGCCTGGAGGCAACCCCGTTCCACCGATCCCGAGGGCACCAGTTCCCACAACCCTCGATCGGAGCCCACGACCGCGCTTCGCTGGCCCAGGACCAGGTTCCCATCGACGGTGATCAAACCGCTTACCGCCAGGGGCCGAAGGTTCAGGAGGTTGGCCAGGTCCGGCTCCCTGCGTTGGGCGACGAACCGGCGATAGGGGGTGAATCGGCCCTCTAGCACGCCGTCCCCCCAGCGCTCGACGCTAAAGATCCGCCCGTCGTAAAGAATGCCGTCGGATTGGCGCAGTGCCTGGTCCCAGATCCCATCGACCTGCCGCGACAAATCGGGCGGCAGGGCGGGCGGATCGCCCAGGGAGCGAACCCGCAGGTCTGGGCCGATGGAGCGCCAGGCCGCCATTTCAGAGCACCTCCGCCACGTCGTCCAGTCCCGCCACGGGCCGGGCCTGGGGCGGGAAAGCGCCACTGTCGTAAAGCGGCGAGGCGACCGCATAGGTGACGAGCCCCGCGGCCAGGGCGGAGGCCACGCCGGCCGGGGAATCCTCCACCGCCAGCGATACCGCTGCTCCACAGTCGAGATGTCGCAGGGCGCACTGGTAGGGCTCCGGGTCTGGTTTGCCCTTCGTCACCGATTCAGCACCCACCACTGTATCCACCAAATCCGCCAGATCCTGCTGGTTCAACCAGTCCAGGGTGTCCACCTCCCGGCTCGACGTCACGACGGCCACCGCCCGGTTTGTCGCTCGGGCGACCTCGAGCAGGTGTCGCGCGCCGCGCGCCGGTGAGACCGAAGCGTAGGCCCCATTGATGAATCCCCCGTAAACCTTCATCAGCCGGTCGTGGGGGGACTCCAGGTCGTGCCAAGCCTTCAAGCGGGCGACCACCTCGTCGAGGGGCGGTCCCACCAGGCGGTGGAACTCCTCGTCCGAACCCTGCAGGCCCTGGGACTCCAGGAATTGGCGGTAGGCCTGGCGCAGGGGAGGGACGCTGTCCGCCAGGGTGCCGTCCAAATCGATGCAGAGGGCGCGGCGCCCCGAACGGCGCTCGCCATCATTCGTCAATCCAGTCCCCTTCCCGCAGGCCGTCGCCCAGGTTGATGTCCCGGGCCGCCCGCTTGCCTTCCACGTCGTCCAGGAACCGGGGATGGACGCCCCGCGGCCGTTTCCCCGGCCGCAGAATGGCGAAGGCATCGCCTTCCCGCAGCACCTCGCCGGCCCGGATCGGCCGCAGGGCCTGGAGCCCGCGCCGGGCGAACAGGCGCAGCTCTTCCTCTTCGGGCAGGACGGCCTTGAGTCCGTCCCCGAGGGCCGTTTCCGCCTCGCGAACGCCGCGTACCATCAACTGCAATTCGACGGGCGTCAGGGCGAAGGCGTGGTCGGGACCGGGAAGTCCATTGTCGATGGTGATGTGCTTTTCGATCGCCCGCGCGCCGAGGGCCACCGCCGTCATCGGGCCCGTGACCGGGTCGCGGCTGTGATCGGAAAGCCCGACGGCCGTCCCGAAGCGGCGCTTCAGCCACGGAATGACGCTGACGTTCAGCGCGCTGTTGGGCGCCGGATAGCGGGCCGTGCACTGCATCAGGCAGAGGTCCTTGCCGCCGGCCTCGCGGAAGGTGTCGACAGCGAAAGCGATGTCCGCCTCCGTGCTCGCCCCGGTGGACAGCACGGTGGGTTTTGCCGAGCCCCCGGCGAGGCGCAGCAGATGCACGTGACCGTTCTCGTAGGAAGCGATCTTGTGCACCGCGACGTGAGGATCGACGGCGGCGAAGTCGTCCGGCGAGAAGGGCGACGACATGAAGCCGATGCCCCGCTCCCGCGCGTGGGCCGCCAGTGTGGCCACCAGCGCGTAGGGCATGGCCAGGTGGTCGAAAATCGCCGAGATATCCTCGCGAATGCCCGCCTCCGACAGGTAGTCGCTTTCCCCGGCGTTGGGCACATAGACGGTTTCCGGCCGATAGGTCTGGAATTTGACGGCGTCGGCCCCGGCCTCGGCGGCGACGTCGATCAGGGCACGGCCCATGGCCAGGTCCCGCGCCGGGCTGCCCATGCGCCAGTTGGAGCCCGCCTCGGCGATGACGAACACCCGTCCACGGCGCCAGAACGGCGGCGTCAGGTCGCGAACGAAGCGCAGGACCTGACAGCGCTCCCCCGTGTCGGCGACGGTCTTGTCGAATTCGCCCAGGATCTCGAAGCCGGCGCGATCGAACGTGACAACGGAGGCGCGGTTGTCGGGACGCACCTCGGCCACCATCGAATCCACCCCGTGGGCGGCCGCATGGTCCACGGCGAGGCAAACGGCGCGCCAGCCGATGCCGCGGCCGCGGCAATCCGGGTCCACGTTGATGGAGATGTCCATGCAGCGGCCAGACAGGCCTTGCGGATGGGGAAAGGGGCGGAAGCGCAGGAACCCCACCCGCCTGCCATCCTCGAGAACGAAAAGGGGCGGCAAGTCAGGCTGGGAGAAATACGCGTCGCGAAATTCGGGCCAGAACGTCTGCCACAGTTTTTCTTCGTGATGGAAGGCGACCTCGCGGGCGACCGGGTCATTGCGCCAGGCCATGACCAGGCGGGCGTGGGCTTCCACGGGCCGGCAGACTTCCAAGTCCAGAACGTCTGTTTTCAATGATCGCCCCTATTCGGTGGTCCAGCCGGCACTTTCTGCCGGGCACCATACGGCAACTTTGGGATATCGGGCACGGATAACCGCCGAACCGCGATCCGCGCCTCACCAACTATGCGTTGGTTTTCATAGACTTGCCAGGGTGGCGCGCTGTTGGCCCGGCGATTGCTGGGAGATAGTCGCCAATTCACAGGTGGGACTCGCGGCCATGGACTTTCTACCGATCAACCCCAATGACCCGAAGGACGGGACGGGCAGCGCCAGCGCCTCACCGTCCAGCGCCCTGCAGATTGCGACCATCGCGGCCACTTTCAGCGAGATCATGGCGAGCTCGGGCAAGAGCCTCGAGCCCGGTATCGGCGGATTCACCGGCCACGGCGATCTCGTCGGCCCGTCGGACCAGATCGATCGCATCCGCGACGACGCGGCGACGGGATACGAGTCCCGCGACGACCGAGGTCGGGGCGGCGATGACAGTGCCGCCGACCGAGACGATCGGGACGCGGGCTACAGGGAAGCCGCGCCCGACCCGGGCCGCGGCACCCAGGACGGCCGAGACCGGCCCGCGGACGATACCGCCCAGCGAACGGATCCTTCCCGTCCGGCGGGCGACGAGCAGCGCAACGATGATCGAAGCGGGCAGGACGGCGGCGACGGGACCGCCGGGAACTCGGACGATGCCGGCGGCCAGAATGCAGGCGACAATAACCCGCAAAACGGCCAGACGGCGGAGGCCAGCGGCGAAACCAAGACCGTCGGCGACGGCGTCGCCGCCACGGCGGGCTCGGTGGCGCCGAATCTGGATCCCAATACCGTCGTGAAAACCGGCACCGCCGAAGGTGTCGTGGATCCGCTGCTCGCGGCCGCCGCCGCGGTGTCGGGCAACGCAGACGGTCCGGCCAAGGTGGCCGCCGCCGCCACAACCTCCAACCATGGCCAGGCGTCCTCGGCCGAGAGCGGTCCGGGACTGGCCGCCGCGGTCGCGCCGGGTTCCCAGGATCTGGACGCCCGGTCCGATGGGCAAACGGGCGGCGATGACGCCAAACGCGGCCCGGCCACGGTCGCGCCGCTGGCCGAGGCTGGCGCCGATCCCCTGCTGGCATCGGCTGCCGCGGAGGCCACGTCCGGTCCGACGGCAACCGCCGGCGCCGGCACCAACAGCGGCTCGGCGGCTTCCGGGCAGCACGGCGCCGCCCAAGGCAACGCCCAGGGCAATGGCGCGGCATAATCCGGCGGCACCGCGGCCGAAGCGGCCGTCGCCGCACAGAACCAGGCCGCCGCCCAGGCTGCGGCCCAGACCGCGGCCCAGACCGCGGCCCGCGCCGCGGCGGCCGGCGATGGCAAGGGAGGCGCCACCACGGTCCAAGGGGCCAACGGCGCCAATGGCCTGCAAGGGGCAGGGGGCGATGCCTCCGCCACCGGCGGTCCCGGCAACACCACCGACACCAACGCCACCCAGCGGGCCAACCAGACCCAGGCGCCAGCGCAGGCCCGTCCGGCGGTGCTCTCGCAGCCGCTGGTGGATCAGGTCAGCGTTCAAATCACCAAGGCCGTGCAGCAGGGCCTGGACCGCATTAATATCCAGCTGCGGCCGCCGGAACTAGTGTTCCGCTCGAAACAAATGATTCCCATCGGGCAGGTGTGATGCGATTCTGGGTTCATGGGGAAGAAAGTGAGGATCCAGCTGGCGCCTGGGGATCAGGACAGGCTGGAGGCGTTGATCGCCAATGGCAACACGCCGCAGAAGCATGTCCGACGGGCTCGGATTGTACGGCTGGCCGGCGACGGCGTTGGCACCGATGAGATCCAGCGCCGCTTGGGCGTGAGCAAACCGACCATCCGACGCTGGCGGACGCGCTATGTGGAGGCCGGCGTGGACGGTTTGTGCCGCGATAAGACGCGCCCGCCGGGCAAGGCACCGCTTGCGGCGGATGTGGTCATGCGGGTGATCGAGAAGACCAAGACGGAAACGCCGCCGGACGCGACCCACTGGAGCCTGCGAACGATGGCCAAGGCGGTGGGCATCGCGCCGTCGAGCGTTCAGGCGATCTGGAAGGCACATGAGCTGAAACCGCATCTGGTGGCGACTTTCAAGCTGTCCAATGATCCGCGGTTTGCCGAGAACGTCGAGGACGTGGTCGGGCTGTATGTCAACCCGCCGGAGCACGCCATCGTCCTGTCGGTGGACGAGAAGTCCCAGATCCAGGCACTCGACCGCACCCAGCCGGGCCTGCCGATGAAGAAGGGCCGGGCCGGCACCATGACCCACGACTATAAGCGCCACGGCCACCACCACCCTGTTCGCGGCGCTCGACGTGCTCGACGGCACGGTCATCGGCCAATGCATGCAGAAGCATCGCCATCAGGAGTTCATCCGCTTCTTGAACAAGATCAACCGCGCGACGTCGAAGCACCTGGCTCTCCACCTGATCGTCGACAACTACGCCGCCCACAAGACGCCGGAGGTCAAGCGCTGGCTGAAACGCCATCCCCGGTTCCACCTGCATTTCACGCCGACCTCGGCGTCGTGGCTCAACTTGGTCGAACGCTTCTTTGCCGAGATCACCCGAAAGCGCATCCGTCGCGGCGTGTTTCACTCCATCGTCGAATTGAAAATGGCCATCAA
>CBDFHV010000060.1:0-73443 GCA_965247705.1 Rhodospirillales bacterium
TATGCCGGTCACGGCATTATCCGGGAAGACGGCGGGTATTGGATTGGAGTAGATGCCGCCAAGACTAGCAGAAGCATATGGCTTAACTACACAACTATTAACGACTTAATTGATACTGCTGCCGGGATGACTGCTCTTCATGTACTGGTCATCGCAGATAGCTGTTACTCGGGTGCAGCATTGCGAAATACTAATGCAGATATTAAAAGAAGAACCGATGAAGTACGCAGTGATTGGCTCCATCGTATGAATCGAACACAATCACGGACTATTCTGACCTCAGGAGGAACAGAGCCAGTGTTAGACAAGGTGGGCTCCAACCGAAATTCAATCTTTGCCTACGAAGTTTTGGCTAAACTGCGAAACAACTCCGACGTGCTGGAAGGTCAGGCTCTTCATGGCTTAATAAAAGAGGAAGTGCACAGTCGGGCTAAACGTGCAATGGGATTGGAAGCGCAGTCTCCTGAATATGGCCACATTCCCGGAACGGGGCATTCTGGCGGAGACTTCCTTTTTAGGCCAATAAAAATGATGATATCCACCACAGAACGCAGAAGCAAGAAAGCTCACACGTTCGGCATTCGAGGCCAGAAGGTCGAAGAGCATGAAGCACGTGATACAGACCAAATGCACAAGCATGGATTTTACGCGGTGACAAAAATTTCTCGAGGTTTAAAGATAGCGTCCCTATCCGGTTAAAACAGGATCGGCCTAAATGTTCTTGTTATGTTCACGTAGAGGATGTAGGCTGATCGCATTGTCTCGGGCTTTTGGAGGGCGGTGCGATGGGCAGGATGTTGGCGTTTCAAGAACGGCACGGATCGGAAGCGGCCTGCATCGAGGCGCTGGCCCGGCTGCGCTGGCCGCAGGGCTATGTCTGTGCCCGCTGCGGCGAACGGCGGAGCTACCGAATGACGGCGCGGCCCAGGATCTTCGAATGCGCCCGTTGCGGTCATCAGGAATCGGTGACGGCGGGGACGATCTTCCACCGCACCCGCACGCCGCTCCGCAAATGGTTCCTGGCGGCGTGGTGGATGGCGCGCGACAAGCGTGGGGTCTCGGCCCTTTTGCTGTCCCGCGAGTTGGATCTGCGCTACGAGACAGCGTGGCTGATGGCTCATAAGCTGCGTCATGCCCTGACGGAGCGCTCGGAATTTCCGCTCGAGGGCTTGGTCGAGGTCGACGAGAGTTATTATGGCGGGCGCGGCAAGCCGGAGAGCCGGGGGCCGGGGCCTTTCCAACCCGAACAAGAGCCTGTTGGTGATGGCCGTCGAGAAGCGGCCGGTCGGGCCGGGCAAGGGCATCAAGGGAAGCGGCTTCGTCGCCGGCCGGGCGCGGCTCGCCATCCTCCCGGCGGCCACCGCCCGCGAGCTGGGCGGCTTCGTGCGCGCCTCGGTCAGGCCCGGAAGCCGCCTCGCCAGCGACGCCTTCAAGGGGTACGCCGGACTCCGCGACACCTATCGCCACCACCCCGTCGTGCAAGGCGAAGGCAAGAATGCCGAGCGCTTGATGCCGGTCGTCCATGTCCTGTTTTCCAACGTGAAGACCTGGCTCAACGGCACCTATCACGGTGTCGGCGCCAAGCACCTGCCGCGCTATGCCCGGGAATGGAGCTACCGCTTCAACCGCCGCACACGCATCACCGATCTGGCCGACTTCGTCCTCCGCCGCGCCATGGACCAACCCACCATCACCTACAAGGAGCTGGTCGACAGTCTTCAACCGCAGGGTGCGCTACCTGCTTTAACCGGATAGGGACGAAAGATAGACTTAGATTCCCTACAGCGTTTCGTTGCTGAAAACACTGACGGCATAGATGTTCCTGTTGATTTCGTTAAGCACTTACATGGTCTTTGTGCATCTGGTGATGTACAGTTGGGTGAGAGACTGACTTGGGCTCTCGTCGGGCTGTGCGGAAGAAAATAGAACTATGTATTATATACTTATTATACTTTTTGTTTTTCTTAGTGTCGGCGCATCGTTGCCTTTTCAATCTGTTCGTGCGCAAAGTGTCGATGAACTGTTGAGGAAACATGAGGAGCAAGTTTCATATCTATATGAGAAGTATCATACACTATTGAATAGAGTCATCAAACTGGATAATTCTATTGAGAAATTCTCTACTAAGAGCGAGTCTGGCTCGACTGATGTTCCGGATGTTAAAAGAAACCAAAGTTGCGCGGAAGCATATTGGGAGATGATGGGACAACACACATTGAAATTGAATGATGTTTGGGCTCCTATACCGGGCGGTCCGAAGATAAGGCTGTTTCAAATTGATTTTGCTTACATAAAATTGTCGTCCACCATTGCACAACTGAATGGAATAATTACACGGGGAGTCAAAGTAAAATTTTCATATGATGAATGCAGCGGGGAGTTTTTATATAATGAATATGGTTATCCCGCCTTATTCACCCAAGGGGCCTGAAATGACTGGCGCGCGGCGGATTTTGACGTAAAATCAATGTGTACAGATAGGGTATTCACCTGACACTACCGCCCCGTATCCGCGCGCACGCGGGGGGGGGGGGGGTGATTAAGCGGCTTTTGCCTTCTTCATCTTGGTCGGCGTCTCCTTTTTCGGCAATCCGTCCTTGAATGCCCTGGCCGGCGTGCGACCGTTCATGCCGCGACCCTGGTGCGGCCGTCGGGTGTTGTAGCCGACCAGGTAGGTGTCGAGATCGGCCTGCATCTCGTCGACGGACTCGTAGAACTTCTTGCGCCCCATGACGCGGAAGTGCTCGTCGAGCAGGGTGCGGTGCAGCCTTTCGACATAACCGTTCGACTGCGGCCGCCGGACCTTGGTCGTGCGGTGCTCGATCTCCTCCAGTTGCAGGAACAGCTCATAGGGATGGCGATCCGGGCGGCCGCAGAATTCCCGGCCATTGTCCGACAGCACCGTGGTGATCCCCGCGTCGTGGGCCTCGAAGGTCGGCAGCACGTCGTTGTTCATCACGTGCACGGCGGTCAGCGGCAGTTTGGACGTGTAAAGTCTTCCCCAGGCATAGCGGCTGAAGCAATCGATGACGCTTTGCAGGTAGATCTTGCCGACTCCCTTCAGATGGCCGACGAAAAAGGTGTCCACGGCCACCAGGTCACCGGTGTGGTGGGTCTCGATATGGCGCTCGCGGAACTCGGGGCTGAACCGTTCCAGCAGCCGGATCTGCTCGTCGCTGAGTTCGATCTTGCACCCGCCGACGTGCTTCTCAAGGCGCAGCAGGCGATCGTGCTTGGTCAACAGATCGTGCCGGCTCCAGACACCGCGAACGCCGCCGGACGAAACCTGGATGCCCTTCAGCGCCAATTCCTGCGCCACCCGCAAGGGACCGTGGCCGGGGTGCTCCAGGGCATGATCGAGCACCGCTTTCTCGACCGCCTCGGAAACCCGGTTGGGATGCGGGCCGCGGGCGCCGGGCAGCCGGTCGATAAGCCCTTCCGCGCCATAAATCTGGAAGTTGCGCCGGATCTCGTAGAACTGCTGGCGGCTGTAGCCCATGATCCGGCAGGCCTTGGAGACGTTGTTCATCTCGATGGCCAGCTCGAGCATCGATAGCTTGCGTCGTGCTACTTTATCCTTCGTGGTCATGTCGTCTCTCCTGGTGCGGGTTGCGATGAAGCGTCAACTCCATCCTACAACCCCCCAGGGGCGGCATGGCCACGCCTCTCAGCGGGCCAAAATGTCAGGTGATTACCGTCTCAGCACAATCAATGTGCTAGCCCCAATTATTCATGACGGCCATCGGATTTCAGCGGGACGAGCGGTAGCGACCGGGTTGACGGCGATTTTTGAGACGGATTGTCGGAGAGGCTGGAGGTTGTTGTTCGGGGCTCGTCCGGCGGCACCTGCCGCTTGGTTCAGGGCCCTTGGGCGGTGATGCGCCCGGCGATGGCGATCATGGCCGGCTGATAGGGATAGGCCGAAGGCAGGGCGATCCTGAGGCGCGACTTGAGCTCCTCGACGCGGACGGCGATTTTGAGAAACGCCCGGCGCAGGGTTTCGAAGGTGGCCGTTCGCCACAGCGATTTCCGAGGCGCCGCTTGGCGAAGCTGATGCAGCAGCCAGTAGGCGCCGGTATGCAGGAAGAGGCGGAACTGGTTGGCCTCCCAACGGTGGCACGACGTGCGGTCGGACTTGGTGTAGAGCTTGTGGTCCTTGATCATGTTTTCCATCCGCCCGCGGGCGCAGTAGACCTTCTCGTAGAGCGCCTTGGCGCGGCCGCTCAGGTTGGTGACGACGAAGCGGACGTCACAGCCCTTGGCGGTAGCTTCCACGCGGGCGATGACCGAGCGTTGCCGTGACCAGCTTTTGGCCTGGCAGCCGGTGTGGAAGAAGCGGCGCACCTTATCCTTTCCCTGCCCCGCCCGGCGCACGGCGGCGTCCTCGCACCACGGCTGGCCGATCCTGTTCAGCCGGGCGTTGCCGGAAAGCCCGAAGATGTAGCCGCAGCCCTGACGTTCGAGGAATTCCATGGCCTCCGGCGTGGCGTAGTGGCCATCGCCCCGCACGGTGATCTCGACCCGTGGCCAGTTGCGGCGGATGCGGCCGATGACGTGTCTCAGGATCCGCGCCGCCTCGTCGCCGGAGGGCCGCTTGCCGGGACGCAGCAGTGACATCACCGGCTTGCCGGTGGCCGCCTCGAAGATATGGATGGGTTGGAAGCAATAGTCGTCGTAATGGGCGTTGAACAGCGCCAGCTGCTGGCCGCCGTGAACGGCATCGTCGGTGTCGTCGATATCGAGAACGAAGCGCGCCGGAACGCGCTTGAAGCTGGCGCAAAACAGATCGATCATCGACAGCCCCATGCGCCCGAGCGCGCGCCATGACGGCGCGTTCTCGAGGCGCGACAGGGTCGGTTGGCTCATCAGGTCGTCGCCGCTCTCGGACAAACGGCCACAGGCCAGCTTGAACGCCGGATCGAAACGCAGAACGTCGAGGTCGTCGCAATCCTCATACCCGCAGGCAATAGCGAACAGGCGCGCCCGGATCATGTCTACGTAAGCGTGGGTCGTGCTCGCCGGGTCGCGCACGTCGGTGACGCAGGAAGCGAGCACGTCGGCGATGCCGAGCCGCCTGTCGATCTCGCCCAACAACAACACCCCGCCGTCCGACGACAGCCGTCCGCCGTCGAAGCGGGCGCAAAGCGGCTTGCCTCCAACGGGTGACAAACCAGGGAGATAGGGGGTAATCTCGTTCATGGTGAGCCGTGGGTTGTTCTGTTGCCATGTGATCTTGTCTTGACACCAAAATCATACGGCATTTCAACAGGTTAATCTACGCTCACCAGCATTTTCAATCAGCGCCGTGAATAATTCGGGCTAGAAGGATTCACAACAAACCTCCGCCGTGCGCCATGGGTGAAACGCTATCTCTGTTCGGTTCCTCGTTCAACAAGTCCCTTCGCATCGAATCCCGACCCGAGCGGCTGACCGGGGAACCGGGGGCCGTGCTCTTGCGCGAGATCATGGAGCGCACCCGGATCATCGAGTGGCTGACCGAGCGGTTGCACGATCCGCGCAAGGCCGATCGTGTCACCTATCCCCTGGCCGATCTGCTGCGCACGGTTCTGCTTCTCTTTGGCCAGGGTTGGCACGACCAAGACGACGCCGACGCGCTCCGCCATGATGCGGGCCTACGCCTGGCTGCAAGCGGTTCACGGGGTGTCACGCCGTTGTCCACCGAGGCGCACCTGGCCTCGCAACCCACGCTGTCGCGTCTGATCGCGCTTCTGAGCACGCCGGAGGCCCGCACTGTGCTCCATGAGGCGATCACCGAGCTCGCGGGGCGGCGGTTCCGGGGCCTGCGCGGCGGTCACCGGCAGCGATATCTGACCATCGACGTGGACAGCCTGCCGATCGAGGTCCACGGCCATCAACCCGGCTCGGCCTGGAACGGCCATTACCATCAGCGCATGTACCACCCTTTGGTGGCCAGCATCGCCGAAACCGGCGACCTTCTGGACGCTCGTTTACGGGAGGGCAACGCCCACACCGCCGAGGGGGCGCTGGACTTCATCCTTGATCTCGTGGACCGAGCCGAAGAGACGCTGTGCCAAGTCGCTCTGGTGCGCATCGACGCTGGGTTCCCCAGCGATCCCCTGCTGTCGGGCCTGGAGCGTCGCGGGACGCCCTATGTTGCCCGATTGCGGACCAACAAGGTCCTGGACCGCATGGCTCAGCCCTGTCTTGGACGGCCGCCGGGACGGCCTCCGGCAGAGCCGCGGACGTGGTTCCACGAGATGACCTGCCGGGCGAAGTCGTGGTCGAAAGAGCGCCGAGTGGTCCTGGTGGTGTTGGAACGGCCAGACCAATTTCTGGTTGATCACTTCTGGCTGATCACCAGCCTTGATGCCGAGGCCGTGCCGGCGGCCGATCTCCTGGATCACTACCGCCAGCGCGGCCGTGCCGAGGCCCACATGGGCGAACTCATGGACGTGATGGACCCGGCGCTGTCGTCCGCGTCGCGAAGGAAGCGTCATTACCGGGGGCGCTGCCTGCCGGAGCGCGAGAGCACGGTCGATGCCTTCGCTCACAACGAGGTCGTCCTGTTGCTCAACATCCTGGCCTATGAACTGGTTCATGCCGGGCGGTGCCTGATGGAGACTGCGACCGGCGAGGGGTGGAGCCTTCGCCGGTTCCGCGAGCGCGTTCTGCGCGCCGCCGCCCGGGTCGTCGTTTCCGGCCGACGCATCACCATGGTCATCGGGGAAACATTCGCCCGCTTCTGGCAACGGCTCTGGCCGCGCTTGGAACGCTTGCGATACGCCGACCCGTAACCCCGTCCAAGTCGGCCAGCTAGACTTCAAGCCACCGCCGGATCGCCGGTGGCGGTCCCGCTCGCCTCCACGGCGGCTTCTTCACGCCTTTCATGCCTCAAGTGGCTATCGCACAGCTGGGGAAGCACCCGTGACTCGCCAGCCGCGAATGACCCTGCAACGAAACTCGCATCACATGCAGAAAAGTCTACGGCAAGGGGGTTGGTGAATAAGCCGGGGTTATATAAAAGGCAATTTGGCAACGGTGCAGTTTGACTTCTTTCTAAAATAATGGTGTAGTGGGAATTGCGGGGACACAATAAGCATTTTCCCAGTTGCAGTTGCAGTTGCGGTGACAAAATTGCCAAAATTGCGGTGACACAAATGGCGGGGACACAACATCCATTTTCCTGCATCATGGGCGGGCATAGGATTTTTCCCACCCGCCGGGAGCACGATTAGCCTTCCGGGCCAAGGACGGGCGGGTCGAAGGGCGGGGCAACGGACCGCCT
The DNA here is from genome assembly GCA_965247705.1 of Rhodospirillales bacterium. Classification (GTDB taxonomy): domain Bacteria; phylum Pseudomonadota; class Alphaproteobacteria; order Rhodospirillales; family CAMCUA01; genus CBDFHV01. The sequence goes on from CBDFHV010000060.1 coordinate 7,268, forward strand.
AGTCCTCCACCAGGTCGGCGGCGGTGCGGCCGAGGACCTTGGCCAGGCGGCCGAGGAAGGCGACCGAGGCGGCGCGCTTGCGGTTCTCCACCGACGAGATCTGGCCGCCGCTGACCCCGGCCTTCGTGGCCAGGGCCTGCAGGGTCAGGCCCCGGTGCTTGCGCCACGCCTTGATCGGGTGGGCGCCAGCGAAGATGGCCTTGGCGGCGGCCAGGGCGGCGGCGAAGCGCTGCTGAATGGCGCCCGGGACCAGGGGGCCGCGATGACCGCTTAGTCTTCCACCAGGTCGGCGGCGGTGCAGCCGAAGACCTTGGCCAAGCGCCCGAGGAAGGCGATCGAGGCGGCCCGCTTGCGGTTTTCGACCAGCGAGATTTGGCCGACGCTGACACCGGCGGCGGCGGCCAATCCCTCGATGGTCGAGCGCCGGTGCTTGCGCCACGCCTTGACGGGGTGGGCGCCGTCCAGTTCGGCCACCACCACGGCGTCGGGGATGAGGGTGCCGCCGGCTGCCAGCGCCGCCTTACCGGCGTCGTAGGCGGCCACGTCGCGGGCCATCTCGGCTTCGGCCACCAGGCGCTCGTAATCGGAGCGGGCCAGGATTACCACGTCGGCCTTGATCAGGTGCTCATAGGCCTTGCGGGGCAGGGTCACGGTGTCGGCCTTGCGGGCCTTGTCGAGGGCGGTGCGGGGCATGGTCAGAGGTTCCTATACACGTCGCGGCGGTGGCCCGTGTCGATGACGTTCAGCATTCCGGCCTCGTGGTCGAGATCATACAAGGCCCGCCAATCGCCCGCACGGACCCGGAAAGTCCCCGGCCGGCCGGTCAGCGGCGTCACGAACGGATGGGCACCCTGGGGATCGTTGGCCACGGCCAGCAGCCGGCTGCGCAAGGCTTCCCGGTCACGGGCCGGGATCCGACGCAGCGCCTTGCGGGCGGGGTTGGTCCAACAGATTTCCACGAGCATGTATTTTCTATTAGTAATGTTTAGTCAAGATATTCTCTTTGCTGATAGCAACATAAATTCGCGAGCACGCCATGCTGACGCTTACGACGGACACAAGAGAAAAAGGAATTGGATTTTCAGGGACAGAATTTTAGGGACATGGCCGTAATCGCGGCTGGTCACGCTCCGGGCCTATGATACGGGGTCAGTGTTTAGCAGCCCCAAACAGGCCATGAAGGAGCGTGACCATGGAACAGTATGTCGGATTGGACGTGTCGCTGAAAGAGACCCACATCTGCGTCGTCGACGGCGCGGGGGCAGTGATTGCCCGGGATCGGGAGGTGACCCACCCGGAGCTGCTGGCGGCGGCGATCGGGCGCCTGGCGCCGGCGGCGCGGGTGGTGGGCGTCGGCGGCGGCGCCTCCACCAGTCGCTCGTCGTCGGCGCGGAGTTTCGGGGTGAGGTCTTGAATCATGAATGAGTGTCCCTAGTGTTCCGCTCGAAACAAATGATTCCCATCGGGCAGGTGTGATGCGATTCTGGGTTCATGGGGAAGAAAGTGAGGATCCAGCTGGCGCCTGGGGATCAGGACAGGCTGGAGGCGTTGATCGCCAATGGCAACACGCCGCAGAAGCATGTCCGACGGGCTCGGATTGTACGGCTGGCCGGCGACGGCGTTGGCACCGATGAGATCCAGCGCCGCTTGGGCGTGAGCAAACCGACCATCCGACGCTGGCGGACGCGCTATGTGGAGGCCGGCGTGGACGGTTTGTGCCGCGATAAGACGCGCCCGCCGGGCAAGGCACCGCTTGCGGCGGATGTGGTCATGCGGGTGATCGAGAAGACCAAGACGGAAACGCCGCCGGACGCGACCCACTGGAGCCTGCGAACGATGGCCAAGGCGGTGGGCATCGCGCCGTCGAGCGTTCAGGCGATCTGGAAGGCACATGAGCTGAAACCGCATCTGGTGGCGACTTTCAAGCTGTCCAATGATCCGCGGTTTGCCGAGAACGTCGAGGACGTGGTCGGGCTGTATGTCAACCCGCCGGAGCACGCCATCGTCCTGTCGGTGGACGAGAAGTCCCAGATCCAGGCACTCGACCGCACCCAGCCGGGCCTGCCGATGAAGAAGGGCCGGGCCGGCACCATGACCCACGACTATAAGCGCCACGGCACCACCACCCTGTTCGCGGCGCTCGACGTGCTCGACGGCACGGTCATCGGCCAATGCATGCAGAAGCATCGCCATCAGGAGTTCATCCGCTTCTTGAACAAGATCAACCGCGCGACGTCGAAGCACCTGGCTCTCCACCTGATCGTCGACAACTACGCCGCCCACAAGACGCCGGAGGTCAAGCGCTGGCTGAAACGCCATCCCCGGTTCCACCTGCATTTCACGCCGACCTCGGCGTCGTGGCTCAACTTGGTCGAACGCTTCTTTGCCGAGATCACCCGAAAGCGCATCCGTCGCGGCGTGTTTCACTCCATCGTCGAATTGCAAATGGCCATCAACGACTACCTCGACCAGCACAACGCCGACCCCAAGCCTTTCGCCTGGACGGCTTCCGCCAGTTCCATCATCGATAAGGTCAACCGAGGGAAACAAGCGTTGGAATCGCTACACTAGTGTTGCGATTCTAACATTTGGTTCCTGAGCCCGGGGGTGAAGGTCGCAGTTTGCGTAGATTTAATGGGAACGAAATGTCTCGATCGGAACACTAGTGGCCTGTTTCATCCAAATTGCACCCCTACGATCGCTTATCCCGTTTCCTCGGCAGGAGGGAAGGCGCAGGCGATGCGCGCCCATCGGCAAGCCTTTCCGACGCCCCGAGGGGACGGGAAAAGCGACTCAGAGGGCGGCGTTGCAAGGCTTCCGGACGGCGTCGTGCACCGCTTGTGGTGGGTTGGCACCACGGCTCACCGGGGGTCACGGGGGTGTCCCCCGGATACACGGTGCGGGGGACGCCCCCGCAGCCCCCGCGCTCCTGGCCGGAAACCTCGCAACGCCGTCGTAGGGGTGCAATTTGGACGAAACAGGCCACTCGTGCTCCCGTGGGTTCATTTCGCACCCTACGCCAAACCCAGAAACACCATGACTGCCCGGTTCAGCCGCGTGATATCGGCGTCGTCGAGGTGGCCGAGGCGGTGGCCGAGCCTCGATCTGGCAACCGTCGTCAGCTTGTCCGCCATCAGGCGGGGGGGGCGTTAAGACCGTTGCGCGGGCTCGGGGCGACGGGTAGACGAAACAGGGGTGCCTCGGTTTCGTCGGTGGTCAAGGCGCAGACCGTCACCAAGCCGCTGGCGTCGAACCGGTCGTCCTGAACGATGACGGCAGGGCGTGGTTTTCCCGCAAAGTCGGCGCCGGAGACCGTCCACACGTCGCCGCGCTTCACGGCTCTTTCAGTTCGGAGACGGCATCGATGAAAGCCTGGTCCTCCCGTTCCCGGGGGCTGCGGGCCACGGCGAGGGACTGGCGGTGGGCCTCGGCGCGGAACGCATCCGTGCGGGTGTCGGGCACCCAGATCTGCACCGGCCGCATCCCCCGCGCCCGCATGCGCTCGCGATAGTCGCGGACCTTGTCGCGCGAACCCCGCTTTTCCGAAGGCGTCCCGGTCATGGGCAACACTCCGATCCTTGGTTACATGTAACCGAAGACTGGCCGCCGATAAAGGTCAAGGAGAAGCGGCTTTTCGCCGTCGCGAACATCCAACGACTTGCCGATGGGGCGGGGGCGGGTCCCAGACCCGCCCCCTTGATTGGTTCCGTTGACTGGAGTCGGCGCCGGCTATTTCACCGCCGCCGCTTCCGCGCGCAGCACCTTGAGCAGGTTCTGGGCCTTCAGGTTCTTGGCGAATTCGTCGTGCAGGCTGGCGGTCTTGGCGACGAAGGGGCCGGTATCCACTTCGTTCACCTTGATGCCCGCCGCCACCACCTTGCGCATGAAGACCTTGTTTGCCTCCTCGTCGTACAGGCGGCCCACTTCGGTGGCCTTGGCGCCGGCCCGCATGACCATGGCGCGCAGGTCCTCGGGCAGCTTCTGGTAGGCCTTCTCGCTGATCATGGTGACGCCGGTGGCGACCATGTGCTGGGTCAGGGAGTAGTACTTGATCCCCTCGTAATGCTTCATGTTCCACAGGAACATGGGCGAGTTCTCGGCCCCGTCGATGGCATTGGTCATCAGGCCGGTGTAGACCTCGGCGAAGGGCATGGCGGTCGGCACCGCGCCCAGGGCCTTCCAGCTTTTCACCTGGGTTTCGGAGGTCATGGTGCGGATCTTCAGGCCTTCCAGGTCGGCGGGCGTTTTTACCGGACGAACGCTGGTGTAGACGCTGCGGGTACCGGCCGTGGTCATGCCCAGCGCCCGGAAGTCGCCGGTTGCCCGGACCACCCCGGAGAGGGCGTTGAAGAACTTGCCGCCGTCCATGGTAATCCGTTCCCGGTGCTTGGCATTCTGGATGATGTAGGGCACCCCCAGAAGGCCGAGCTGCGGAATGTGGCCGCCGATGTTGCCGACCGACGAGCCGGCGCAGTCGACCGTACCGATCTTCATGTTCTCCAGCAGTTGCGCCTCGTCGCCGAGCTGGGCGCCGCCGATGACCTTGACCTCGATTCGGCCGTCGGACAGGGGCTCCACCAGGGTCTTGAAGGTCTGCCAGATAATCTCGTAGAAGTTGGTCTTCGGCCCGTCATGGGCACAGCGCAGGGTGATGTCGGCGGCCGAGGCCGGGGCGGCGGCAAAACCGAATAGGGCGGCCGCCGCAACGCTGCCGGACACCCACGCGAATGGCTTGATCATGAACTTTACTCCCTGGTTAGGTTGATCCGCGCGGCCTCCCCGATCCGCGGGCATCACGCGCCCCGGCAAGCCGCCCTTGCCCGCCGGATTGTGGTTGATCGGGGCGGACATGGCAACACTCCGGAATTGGGAACCACAAATCCAACATCGCGCAATTCCGGGTCCCGCCCCGTCGGCGCTTGACGGGACGGGGGCGAGTCTGTGTACTCCCGCCGGCCACGGTGGGGCCAATAGGGCCGGGGAGGGGGAATGGAAGGGCGAACGAATTGGGTCCCGCTAAGGCGGGTCAACGATATCGTCTACCGGACCTTCGAGGTCGTCTGCGCCGTCCTTCTGACGGTCATGGTGGTGACCATATTCGTGCAGGTGCTGGCGCGATTCGTGCTCTCCTCGGCCCCGTGGTCCGAGGAGATCGCGGTCTACTGCTTTATCTGGGTGGTGCTCCTGGGAACCAGCCTGGGCGTGCGCGACCATAGCCACCTGGTGGCCGACGTGTTGCCGGAGAGCCTGCCCCCCATGCTCGACAAGGGACTGACCGCCCTCAGCCACGCCCTGGTCATGGTCGCCGCCATCGTGTTCCTGTGGTACGGGGCCGACTATGCCCGCCTGGGGCTCACCCGGCTGTCGTTCTCCATGGGCTTTCCCATGTTCTACCTGTACATCGCCTTGCCCATCGCCGGGGGGGCCATGTTCCTGTTCCTCATCGAGCGGTTCCAGGTCTTGTTTTTCGGCCGGCCGGCCCGATGATCATAATCCTGTTCGTTTCGTTCTTTGGATTGATCCTGCTGCGGGTACCGGTGGGGTTCGCCCTGATCCTGTCATCGCTGCTGGTGATCGTGCTCGAAGGCCTGCCGCCCAACCTGATCGCGCTGCGCATCTTCGAAGGTCTGACACCCTTCCCCATCCTGGCGATCCCGCTTTTTTACTCCCTGGGCCTGCTGTGCAATTCAAGCGGCTTTACGGAGCGGATCATGTTGCTCGCCCGGGCCCTGGTGGGGCGGGTGCGGGCGGGCCTGGCCATGGTTAATATCGTCGCCAGCATGCTGTTCGCCGGCATCTCGGGCTCCAGCACCGCCGACACCGCGGGCATCGGCTCGGTGATCATGCCCCAGATGCTGAAGGCCGGTTACAGCCCTGCCTTCACGGTGGCGCTGACCGCCTGCTCGTCCACCATGGGCAACATCATCCCGCCCAGCATCCTGATGGTGATCTATGGGGCCTTCGGCAACGTCTCCATCGGCATGCTGTTCCTGGGTGGCTTCATCCCCGGGCTGCTGCTGGGCTTTGGCCAGATGGCGCTGGTCTACTACCTGGCGCGGCGCCTGGATTTCGGCCTCGAGGACATGGGCGCGGAAAAGCCCCGGTTTTGGAACGCCCTCGGCAAAGGCGCGCTGCCCATGGGCGTGCCGGTGGTGATCATCGGCGGCATCGTCTTCGGCATCGTCACGCCTACGGAATCGGCCGCCATCGCGATCTTCTACGTGCTGGTGCTGAGCACCTTCGTTTACCGGGAAATGACCTTCGGCTCCTTCATCAGGCTGCTGCGCGAAGGCGGCCGGTTCGTCGCCCTGCCCCTGATCATGACGGCGGCGGCGGCGGTGTTCGCCTGGCTGCTGGCCTACTTCGAGTTTCCCCAGACCATGGTCGGCCTGATGGAGGAGTTCGGCGCGACTCGCTACGGCGTGCTGCTGGCGGTGGTGGTGGTGTTCCTGATCCTGGGCACGTTCCTCGATACGGTGCCGGCGATCATCATGTTCCTGCCCATCGTCCAAGCATTGGGCGACTCGGTGGGCATCCATCCCGTGCAGATGGGCGTAATCGTGGTGCTGACCGGCGCCCTCGGCCTGGTCACCCCGCCCTACGGGGTCTGCCTGCTGGTCGCCTCCAAGATCATCGGCATTCACCCCCGTCAGGCCATCGGCATGACCCTGCTGGTGGGCGGGGTGAGCCTGGTCGTGATTATGATGGCGGTTCTCATCCCGGACATCACCCTGTTGCTGCCGCGGGCGGTCATGCCCCGGTTTTTCTGAGCTACCCCGCCGGGCGATCGCTGGCCAGGATCCCGGCGGTGGCCCAGTTCTGCCGCGGCGTATCGACGATCACCACCTGGACGTCCTCCGGGGATGCGTCGATGGTGTCGCAGACCCCTTGGGTCACGACGCGGACCAGGGCGCGCTTTTGTTCGACGGTGCGCCCGTCCAGGGCGTAGATTTGGACGATGGGCATGAATAAACCTCCTGTCGCCGGCAATGGTTACGAACGTTGCGGAACGACGGATAGCACGGGGGATCGGCGACCATGAAGACTAGCTTGCCGCGGGCGATCACGGCGTCAGAGATCGCCGCCTACGACCGGGACGGGGTGGTCTGCTTGCGGGGCCTGTTCGACCGCGGCTGGATCGCGCGGCTGGAGGCTGCCGTGGACCGGCTGCGCGACGCGCCGGGCCCCCTGGGCGAGACCTACAGCGCCGACGGCGCCAACCGGCTGTTCTACGGCGACCGGTTCATGTGGACTTTCGATCCCGACTTCGCGGCCCTGGCCCTGGAATCGCCGGCCGGCGCCATTATCGGCGGCCTGATGCAATCGCGGCAGGTGCGCCTTTATTGCGACCACCTCCTGGTCAAGGAGCCGGGCGCGACCATGCCGACGCCGTGGCATCACGACCAGCAAGCCTGGCCCCTGGAAGGCTCGCAGATCTGCTCCCTGTGGTTGTCCCTCGACACGGTGACCCGCGATTCGGGCGCGGTCGAATACATCGCCGGCTCCCACCGCTGGGGACGCCGCTTCCGGGCCGAGCCCATGGGCCGGCCGGCGGACAACTTCGGCCAGGAGGACGGCGACGAGGAGGAGTTCGAACCCTGCCCTGACTTCGGCAAGGAGCGGGACAAGCACCGCTTCCTGTGCTGGGACATGGCGCCGGGCGACTGCGTCGTCTTCCACGCCTTGACCGTCCACGCCGCCGGCGGCAACGCCACCGCGGGCCGACGCCGGCGCGGCATCGCCTGCCGCTGGGTGGGCGACGATGTGGTATGGACCCCGCGCCGTGGCAAGACCGCCACCCTCATCCGGGAGCCGGGCCTGAGGGCCGGCGACACCCTGGACAAGAGCGACCTGTTCCCCGTCGCCTGGTCGCGGGCGGCCTGAAAGCCGAAAGTGCCCCGATCATGATCGACTTCCAGATCCCCGAGGAAACCCGCTTGCTGGTGGAGACCGTCCGCCGGTTCATGGAGGCCGAAGTCCAGCCCCTGGAAGAGGAGATGGAGGCCAACGAGCGGGTGGCCCCGGAGATCATCGCGGCACTGAAGGCCAAGGCCATCGAACTCGGCCTCTTCGCCATGAACATGCCCGAGGATGTGGGCGGCGGGGGCCTGAGCACCGTCGACATGTGCCTGGTGGAAGAGCAGCTCGGCAAGTCCTCGGAAGCCCTGATCCGCAAGATATTCGGCCAGGTCTACGAGATGCTGACGGCCTGCGCGGGACAGCAGCGGGACGACTACCTGTTCCCGTCCATCCGCGGCGAGCGCCTCTGCGCGCTGGGCATTACAGAGCCGGAAGCGGGCTCCGACGCGGCCAGCATCCGCACGACGGCAGTCAAGGACGGGGAGTCCTACATCCTCAATGGCCGCAAGCATTTCATCAGCGACGGCGACATCGCCGACTTCGCCGTCGTCATGGCGGTCACCGACCCGGAGAAGCGGGCCCGCGGCGGCATTACCTTGTTTCTGGTCGACCGGGACACGCCCGGCTACAGCGTCGGCCGGGTTCAGCCGATGATGGGACACCTGGGCTGCAACCACGCCGAACTGGTGTTCGAAGACTGCCGGGTGGGCGCCGACAAAATCCTCGGCGGACTGGGCGATGGCTTCAAGCTGATCATGAGCACCATATCCCGCATTCGCCTCGGTCACATCGGCGCCCGGTCCGTGGGCATGGCCAGCCGGGTGCTGGAGATGGCGCGCATCCACGCCCGCGACCGTAAACAGTTCGGCCAGCCCATCGGCGAGTTCCAGATGGTGCAGAAGATGCTGGCCGACATGGCCACCGACATCTTCGCCGCCCGCATGATGATCCTCAATACGGCCTGGGAAGTGGACCAGGGCTTCGATCCCCGGGACAAGCTGTCCATGGTCAAGGTCTACGCCGCCGAAATGATGAACCGGGTGGCCGACCAGGGCATCCAGATCTTCGGCGGCATGGGCTATTGCAAGGAGATGCCCCTGGAGCGCATCTACCGGGACAGCCGCATCCTGCGCATTTACGACGGCACCTCGGAAATCCACCGCATGCTCATCGCCCGCCAGGTGCTAAAGAATGGACTTTCCTTGGAGGGGGACCACCTATGACCGACGACGCCGAGAGCTATACCTTCCCGCCCTACGAGCGCACCCGGCCCGATGTGGGCCAGAGCGCCGAGTTCCGCAAAACCATGACGGTCGCCGAACAGGCCATGTTCACGGGCATCAGCGGCAACATGCATCCCCTCTATGTCAACGAGGTGCACGCCGCCGCCACGTCGGCCGGCGGCCGCCTCGCCTTCGAGCTGGCGGTGGCGTCGCTGGCGACCACGGCGCTGTTGGAAATCTCGGGTGCCTTCTACCGCATGGGTGGGGTCGCCCTTTCCTTCCCCGCCATGGCCCGCATCGGCGATACGGTGGCGGCCCACGCGGAGGTGGAATCGGTGGACGGCAAGACGGTGCGCTGCCGCGTTACCTGCACGGTCGACGACGGGCCGGTGGTGGCCGAGGGCCACGCCGATTTGGTCGAAGTCGGCTGAGGGGAGCACCACGCCATGCACGAGGCCAAACCCCTGGACGCGATCAACGTCGGCGACCGGGCCACCATCACCAAGACCATCACCGAGGCCGATGGTGCCATGTACATCGCCTCCACCGGCGATTTCGGCCCCATACACGTGGATCAGGGATTCGCCGCCGGCACCCGCTTCGGCCAGCGCATCGCGCCGGGGATCATGGTTGCGGGCATCTGTACCTCCATCCTCGCCAGCCATATTTCGGGAATCATGGGCGTCTCGATCGAGGACACCTTCTGGTTCACCGGCCCGGTGCTCTACGGCGACACCATCACCTTCGATGTGTGGATTGCCGAAAAGCACAGCGAGGACCGCACCGTGATCTGGAAAGCCAGCGCCCGCAACCAGGACGGCCGAGAGGTGCTGAAGGCCCGCGCTATCCTGAAGTGGCCACGGCCCCGCCCTACCGCCGCGTGACAACCCGCGTCTCGCCCGCCCGCACGGTCACCGAGGCCGACATCGCGCTGTTCGCCGGCCTGACCGCCGATTTCGCCCGCCTCCACACCGACGCCGCCTACGCCGCCCGCGGCGTGTTCGGGCGCCAGGTCGCTCACGGCCTGCTGGGCATGAGCCTCGCCGAGGGACTGCTGTGCCGCACCTCCGGCGCCGTGGACCCCATCGCCGCCTGGGAGTGGTCCTTCGTTGCCCCCGTTTTCGCCGGCGACACGATATTCGCGCTGGCGGAAATGGAGCAGGCCAAGGGTCATCCCATCGAGCACGTCACCGTCTATCGCCACAATGGCACTCCCGTCCAGCGGGGCCGGCACGCCCCAGGAACCGCGCCGCCGTTCCCCGACGCGGTGGTCCACGAGACGGGGACGCCGCCGCTAGCCGCCACCGATCCCGCTTACGCCGACGAGACCGGGGTGTTCTTCGAGGACCTGGCCCCGGGCGACCGCTTCACGACCCCCGGCTACACGGTGGACGACTACGCCTTAGCCGCCTTTGCCGGGCTCACCGGGGACGCCTCGGCGAGCCTCTACGGGCTCACTCTGGTGGAAGGTCTCAAGCACTGCCTGGCGCCCGATCGGGGCGTCGGCACGCCCATGGCGTCCCTCTCCTGGCGCTGGCGTCGGGTGGCGCCGCTCCATGCCGGCGATACCCTGTTCGTGGAGGCGACAGTGCAGGGAAAGCGGGCCAGCCGCAGCCGCGCCGACCGGGGCATCGTCGCCCAGTCCATTGCCCTCGTTGCGGCGGGCCGGGGGATCGTGCAGCATGGCCAGCACGTGCAGATGTTCCGCCGCCGTCCCCAGGGAGCCCTCGACCCGTGACCTCTCAGATGATCGCCGGCATGGAGCGCCTGCAGGGCGCCATCGATTCCCACGTCCACTGCTGCCCCCATATCAACGACCGCACGGTCAACGCCTTCGAGGCCGCGCGCCAGGCCGCCGCCGCCGGCATGAAAGGCCTGGGGCTGATGGATGTGTTCGCCAACAGCTCGGGACTGGCGGCGTTGGTCATGCGGGAGCAGGGGCACCTGGGCGTCGACGTCTTCGGCGGCATCATCCTGGAGCCCTACGTGGGCGGCCTGTCGGCGCGGGTGGTGGAGACGGCGCTCGACATGGGCTACGGCTCCGGGACGGGGGCCCGCTACGTGTCGCTGCCCTGCCACCACACCAAGATGATGGCGCAAGCCGAAGGTCGCGGCCCGGCCTACGTGGAGACCTGCCTGTCGATCCCCGAGCGTGGCGATCTCCCCGATCCCCTGCCCGAGATCATCGACCTGGTGGCGGAACGGGACGTGATCTTCAACAGCGGTCACATCACCGGCCCCGAATGCCTTCGCGTGGTCGAAGAGGCGGCCCGGCGCGGCTGCCGGCGCATCCTGTGCCCGGCGTCCTACTTCGACCCGGAGACGGTGACCGAGCTGGTGCGGCTTGGCGCCTATGTGGAGTTCGCATTCTTCGTCATGAGCCACGCCACCCAGATCGGCCAGACCATGATCGATGCGGAAAAGCACCGCTTCGCCGCCGTCGACCTGGAGGCGGTGACGGCCAACATCCAGGCCGCCGGCCCCGCTCATGCGGTGCTGTCCAGCGACAGCGGCTCCTACGTCCTGGCGCCACCGGTGGAGGCCTTACGCGAATGGCTGGTCATGGTGGCCAGCACCGGGGTTTCCGACGGCGACATCCGCCTGATGGTCGCCGACAACCCGGGCTGGCTGTTCCGTGTGCCGGGGTTCGAAAAGGATGAGTGAGTTCATCCTGCTCAGCCGGCCTCGGCCGCGGGTGCTGCTGATGACCTTCAACCGGCCGGCCCGGCGCAACGCCCTCTCCGTGGCGATGATGGTTGAAATCGCGGGCGCCCTCACCGACGCGGCGTCCGACGACGACATCCGCTGCGTCGTCATGACCGGCGACGACAAGGCTTTCTCTGCCGGCGCCGACATCAAGGACCAGGACGCGCGCGGCGCCGGCGCCGCCCTGGCGCCGGAAAAAGTCGCCGCCTGGGAGACGGTCGATCGATTTCCCAAGCCTCTGCTCGCCGCCGTCAATGGCTACGCCCTGGGGGGCGGCCTGGAGCTGGCCATGGCCTGCGACATCATCATCGCCGGGGACGGCGCCACCTTCGGCCAGCCGGAGATCAACCTGGGCATCCACCCGGGCGACGGCGCCACCCAGCGGCTGCCCCGCACCATCGGCAAGTCCCTCGCCATGCGCCTGATCCTCAGCGGCCAGTTCATCGGCGCCGAGGAAGCCCGTGCCGCGGGCCTGGTGGCCGAGGTGGCGCCGGCCGGCGAGACCGTCGAGCGGACCCTGGACCTGGCCGCCGTCATCGCCGAGAAAAGCCCCGTCGCCCTGCGGCTGGCCAAGGCCAGCGTCCTCCAGGCGTACGAGTCGCCCCTGACGGAGGGTCTGAGGCTCGAGCAACGCAGCCTCGCCCGCGCCTTCGAGAGCGAGGACCAGAAGGAGGGCGCCCGGGCCTTCGTGGAGAAGCGCCCGCCGCGCTTCGTCGGCCGATGAGCGACCGCGGCGAAGCCATCGTCGTCGGCGCCGGCGTGGTCGGCATCTGCTGCGCCCTCTACCTGCAGCGGGAGGGCTTCCAGGTCACGGTGGTCACCCGGCATCCGCCGGGAGAGGCCTGCTCGCTGGGAAACTCGGGTGGTTTCGGGATCGGCATCATCGGCCCCATGGCGGCGCCGGGGATTCTGTTCCGCATCCCGTCCCTGTGGTTCGACCCCAAGAAACCGCTGTCGGTGGAGCTGAAAAGCCTGCCTGGACTGCTGCCCTGGTTCGCCCGTTTCGTCGCTAACAGCGCGCCCGAGCGCTACCACGCCGCCGCCCAGGCCCGGGCAGCCCTGTGCGGCCGGGTGTACGATGCCCTCGATCCCCTGGTGCAGGGTAGCGGCGCCGAGGATCTGATCCGGGACGGAGGCCAGATGGCGGTTTTCGATTCGGCGGAGTCCCTGGCCGCCGTTCGGCCGGTCCACGACGTCGCCCGGGCCCATGGGGTGACCGTGGAAGAACTGGATGCCCAAGGTGTGCGGGCACGGGAACCGGCGCTGGGGCCGCGCGCCCAATGCGGTATCGTGTTTCCCGACTCCCGCTCCACGTCCAACCCCCTGCGCCTGGTCCAGACGCTGGCGGCGGACTTTCAGCGCCGGGGCGGCCGGTTGATCGAGGCGGTAGTGGCCGCGGTGGAGGGTGGCGACAGTCTCCGGGTAGTCCTGCAAGACGAAATCCTGACCGCCGATCGGGTCGTGATCGCCGCCGGCGCATGGTCGGGCGCCATCGTCCGGCGGCTGGGGGTGCGGGTGTTGCTGGCGGCGGAGCGGGGCTACCACTTCATGGTGGCGGGATCGTCGGTACGGCTTAGCGCGCCGATAACCCTGTCGGACCGCAACATCGTCATCACCCCCATGGAGCACGGCATCCGGATCACCGGCGGGGCCGAGTTCGCCCGCGTGGACTCGCCGCCCAACATGGACCGGGCCCGGCGCATGCTCCGCCAGGCGGAAGAATATGTGCCCGGACTGGACCTGAGCGAGGCGACCCCCTGGATGGGCCCCCGTCCCGCGACCCCCGACTCGGTGCCCATCATCGGGCCCTGCCCCGGCGCGCCGGGGGTCCTGCTCGCCTTCGGCCACGGCCACATGGGCCTGGCCTTCGCCCCCATCACCGGGCGCCTGATCGGGGCGTTGGCCGCCGGTCGGGCGCCGGAAATCGACCTGGCGCCCTACGCGGCCGAGCGCTTCGCCCGCGGCGGCGGGATGAAGTAAGCTAACCCTCGCACCGCGGGAAGGACATGGACCCATGACGCTCGACAGAACCCACAACCTGTCGCTGGAGGATATGGACCGGGCGAGCGTGTTCCACGCCAACACCCATCTCAAGGGCCATGCCCACGGCGAGCTTGGCGATCCGGTGATCGTCACCGGCGGCCATGGCATCCATATCGAGGACCAGAAGGGCAACGACCTGATCGACGCCTTCGCCGGCCTGTGGTGCGTCAACGTCGGCTATGGCCGAAGCGAGATCGCCGAGGCGATCCACGCGCAAGCCCTGAAGCTGGCCTACTTTCACGCCCACGCGGGCCATTCCAACGAGCCCACCATCCGCCTAGCCGACCGCATGCTGCGGCTGCTGCCCGACACCATGAGCAAGGTGTTCTTCGGCCTCGCCGGGTCCGACGCCAACGAGACCAACGTCAAGATCGTCTGGTACTACAACCACGTCCTGGGACGGCCCGAAAAGCGCAAGATCATCGCCCGGGAGCGGGCCTACCACGGGCTGACCATCTTCGCCTCCAGCATGACGGGACTGGCCTCGTTCCACGGTACCTTCGGCCTGCCGGAGGGTCCGGTTCGCCACACCACGACACCACGGTATTACCGGGAAGCGGCGGATGGCGAGAGCGAACGGGACTATTCCCGGCGCTGCGCCGAGGCCTTGGACTCCCTGATCGAGGCCGAGGGGCCGGAGACGGTGGCCGCCTTCATCGGCGAGCCGATTTGCGGGGTCGGCGGCCTCTATACGCCGCCGGAAGGCTACTGGGAGGCCATCCAGGCGGTCCTCGACAAGCACGACGTGCTGCTGATCGCCGACGAGGTGGTCTGCGCCTTCGGCCGCATGGGGGTCAATTCCGGGTCCGAGTTCTACGCCATGCGCCCCGACCTGATGACCACCGCCAAGGGCCTGACCAGCGGCTACCTGCCCCTGGCCGGCAGCGTGGTCGGCGAGCGGGTGTGGGCGGTGCTGGAAGAGGGCAGCGACAAGTTCGGCCCCTTCTCCCACGGCTTCACCTATTCGGCCCACCCCCTGGGCGCCGCGGCGGCCCTGGCCAATCTGGACATCATCGAGCGCGAGGACCTGACCGGCAACGCCGCCCGGGCCGGCGCCCACCTGCGCCAGCGCCTCACCGAGACTCTCGGCGACCATCCCATGGTGGGCGAGGTCCGGGGGGACGGCCTGCTGGCCGCGGTCGAAATCATGGCCGATCCACGGAAACGTATCCCCTTCGACGCGGACCTGGGCGTCGGGCGCCGCATCGCCATGGCCTGCCGGGAAAACGGCCTGATCGTCCGGCCCCTGCCCCAAGGCGACATCATCGGCTATTCGCCGCCCCTGGTGATCACCAACGACGAGGTGGACGACGTGGTCGCCCGCACGGTCACGGCGGTGAACAAGGTGACCGACGAGATGGTCCGCGACGGAACCTGGAAGGCACCCTGACCCATGATTCCCACCGGCCCCGATCCGTTCCATGGCATCTATCCCGCCACCCTGTGCCCCTTCGACAGAGACTTTGCCATCGACGAGGCGACCCTGGCCCGCCATGTGGCGTCCATGGCCGAGGTGCCGGGTAATGTCGGCATCCTGTGCAACGGCCACGCGGGGGAGAATTTCCTGCTGTCCCGGGCCGAGGCGCGGCGGGTGGCGGAGATTGTGTCCCGCACCGTCGGCGACCGCTGTATCGTGGTCTCGGGCGTCAACGCCGAAAACAGCATCGAGGCGGCCGAGATCGCCTGCGAGGTGGTGGCCGCCGGGGCCGATGCGGTCATGGTGTTCCCCCCCAACGGCTGGGCCCTGGGGGTGGACGGCCAGATGGCGCTGACCCACCACCGGATGATCGTCGATGCCGTCGACGCGCCGATCATGCTGTACCAGGCCTCGGTCAACGCCGGGCGCATGGCCTACACGCCCGACGTGCTCACCGAGTTGGTGCGCCTGCCCCAGGTGGTGGCGATCAAGGACGGAAGCTGGGAGGTGGCGGCCTACGAGGCCTCCCGGCGCCTGATCAAGGCCGTGGCGCCCGGTGTGGCGGTCATGGGCTCCGGCGACGAGCACCTGCTGACGAGCTACGCCATCGGCAGCGATGGCAGCCTCGTCAGCCTGTCGGTGGTCATCCCCGAGGTCATCGTCGCCCTTCGCGAAGCCATGCTTGCCGGCGACATCGCCGCCGCCCGCCGGGCCCACGAGGTCATCTACCCCCTGGCCAAGGCCATCTACGGCACCCCGCCCGGCATCCACGCCACCGCCCGCCTGAAGTGCTGCCTGAAACTCCTCGGCCGCCTCCCCGACGACCGCACCCGCCCCCCCATCGGCCCCCTCGGCAACACCGAAGTGGACCGCCTGCGCGACGTCCTGACCGCCGCCGGACTTACCCTCGCCACGGCGGCGTGACAGGCGCCGTGCCGTCGTCGGACCCGCGGGGAATTCCACATGTCGCAACGGATAAACGAACTTGGCCAGCCCATTGGCGAGGCCCTGCCCCAGTGGATCGCCGCTCAAGTTCCAAACGTAGCCCGTATGGTTGGCACCTATTGCGATGTAGAGCGCGTCGATAGCCGCAAACACGCGGCCGACCTTCTCGAAGCATACCGGCAAGACTCGGAAGGACGACTGTGGACCTACTTGACCTATGGTCCCTTTGAAACAGTCGAGGAAATTTCACAATGGCTGGACGCGGCCGCGACAAATGAAAATCAGATCTTTTACGCAATTGTCGAGAAAAGGACAGGCAAAGCCCTCGGAATAGCCACCTATCTTCGTATTCAACCCGACAATGGCGTTATCGAAGTTGGCGGCATCTCATACGCACCCAAGTTGCAGAGAACGCCGATGGCAACGGAAGCGATGTTTCTCATGATGAAGCACGTATTCGACGTGTTTGGCTATCGTCGATACGAATGGAAGTGCGATGCCTTGAACGAAATCTCTTGCCGGGCCGCCGAACGTCTCGGCTTTACCTATGAAGGCCTGTTCCGCCAGGCGGTCATCTATCGAGGCCGCAACAGGGATACCGCATGGTATGCCATCATCGATAAGGAATGGCCGGCGATCAAAAATGCTTTCGAGGCATGGCTGGCGCCGGGAAACTTTGATTCAGAGGGCCACCAGAAGCGCAAACTTGGCGATCTGATGGTAGAAAAACGGAATCAAGTCCAATCCTAAACAGTTAGGGTCATAACTCATTAACCATTATCTGATTCAATGTCTTGGAACCGAACGCAGGAGGTTTTGAGGCATGCGCGGATCATTTTGGCTCTCAGATCAGCAATGGGCGGCGATCGAGCCGCATCTTCCTTACTACGCGGCGGGTAAGCGGCGCGAGGATGATCGGCGGATCATCAGTGGCATCCTTCACGTTCTCCAGTCGGGCTGCCGCTGGCAGGACTGCCCACCGGCGTACGGGCCTTCGACGACGGTCTACAATCGCTATAACCGGTGGTCGCAACGTGGTCACTGGCAGTACCTGTTCCCGGCTTTGACGGAGAGCCTGGCAGGGACACCGCAACAGGTCTCCATCGACACCACACACGTCAAGGCGCATCGCTGCGCCGGCGGCGGAAAAGGGGGGCCTCTGCTCAGGCCATCGGCCGCACAAAGGGCGGACGCAACACCAAGGTCCATGCCCTGAGCGACGAACATTGCCGGCCCCTGGCCTTCTATCTCACGCCCGGCCAGACCGCCGACATCAAGGGCGCCGTCATGCTCGCCGCGCATCTGCCGAGGACGCGATATCTTCTCGCCGACAAGGCCTATGACGCCGACCACTGGCGCGCCTGCCTGCTACGCCAGAAAATCCAGCCGGTCATCCCCAACATGAGAAGGGCGGCGCAATAATCCCCCACTGAGGCGGCCTGATTCCCGGGCTGCGCGGGCGGTTCAAAAAGGGGCCATCGGCTAGCCTTCATCGGTTTTGAACTGATCGAAGGCGGGGGGATGTACTCAGTGGATTTATATGCGCGTGTTCGACGGGCGTGCCATGTCGACGGGATGAGCAATCGTGAGGCGGCGCGGGTTTTCGGGATCGACCGCAAGACGGTGGGCAAGATACTGGGGTTTTCGGTGCCGCCTGGCTACCGGCGTCAGCGACCGCCACGGCGTCCGAAGCTGGACGGATATACCGGCATTATCGACCGGATTCTGGAGGAAGACAGCAAGGTTCACCGCAAGCAGCGTCATACGGTGAAGAGGATCTACGAACGGCTGCGCGACGAGTACGGGTTCACCGGCGGCTACACCATCGTCAAAGATTATGTGCGGGCATGCCGACACCGGTCGCGGGAGATGTTCGTGCCGCCGCATCACCCGCCTGGCCATGCCCAAGTGGACTTTGGCGAAGCCTTGGCGGTAATCGGCGGCGTACTCCAGAAGATCCACTTTTTTGCCTTCGATTTGCCGCACAGCGATGCCAGCTTCGTGAAGGCCTATCCGGCGGAGACGTCGGAGGCGTTCTGCGACGGCCATGTATCAGCGTTTGCCTTCTTCGGCGGTGTTCCCCAGTCGATCCTCTATGACAACACTACACTGGCGGTGGCGCGGATCCTGGGCGATGGCACCCGGCAGCGCACCCGGGTGTTCAGCGAGCTGCAATCCCATTACCTGTTCGAAGACCGTTTCGGCCGCCCAGGCAAGGGGAACGACAAGGGCAAGGTAGAGGGGCTGGTTCGCTTCATCCGGCGCAACTACCTGGTACCGGTTCCCCATGTGGAGAGCTTCGAGGTGCTGAACGCCCGCCTCGAGGACCATTGCCGCCGTCGGCAGGACGACCGACTGCGCCGCCACAGCGAGACGATCGGCGAACGGCTTGCCCGTGACCGGGAAGTATTCCTTGAGTTCCCAGCGGTTCCCTACGAGCCTTGCGACCGCCGTCCCGGCCGGGTGAGCTCTCTGTCGCTGGTACGCTACAAGGGCAATGATTACTCGGTGCCCGTGGCCTACGGTCATCGCGAGGTGCTGATCCGGGGCTATGTCGACCAGGTGGCGATCAGCTGCAGCGCCGATGTCATCGCCCGGCACCGGCGCTCCTATGAGCGTGAGGACCTGATCTTCGATCCTCTGCATTACCTGCCGCTGATCGAGCAGAAAATCGGCGCGCTGGACCAGGCCGCCCCGCTCGCAGGTTGGCATCTGCCCGATTCCTTCGCCACGCTGCGCCGCCTGATGGAAGCCCGTATGGGCAAGCCCGGCAAGCGGGAATACGTCCAGGTCCTGCGTCTTCTGGAGAGCTTCCGTCTTGCCGAGGTCGAGGCGGCAATCGGCGATGCGCTGAAGCTGGGGGCGATCGGCTTCGATGCCGTCAAGCATCTGGTGCTGTGCCGTATCGAGCGCCGGCCGCCGCGGCTCGATCTCGAGCTTTATCCGTATCTCCCAAGGGCCCGGGTCGCGACGACCTCGGCCGGGAGCTACATGAGCCTGCTATCCGGGGTGAGACCATGACCGATACCCCGCAGCTGTTGCTGAACCATCACCTCAAGACGCTCAGGCTGCCGACCTTCCTGAGGGAATACGACAAGCTGGCCCGGCAATGCGCCTCGGAAGGCGTCGACCATGTCCGCTATCTACAGCGGTTGGCGGAACTCGAGCTGATCGATCGGGAACGCCGCCTGATAGAACGGCGCATCAAGGCGGCCCGTTTCCCGGTGGTTAAAAGCCTGGATGCGTTCGACTTCAAGGCCATCCCTTCGCTCAACAAGACGCTGGTGCTCGAGCTTGCCCGCGGCGAGTACATCGACCGCCGGGAGAACGTGATCGCGCTTGGCAACAGCGGAACCGGCAAGACCCATATCGCCCTTGGGCTCGGTCTGGCCGCTTGCCAGAAAGGGCTTTCGGTTGGCTTTACCACCGCCGCCGCTCTGGTGCATGAGCTCATGGAGGCGCGCGACGACAAACAGTTGCTGCGGTTCCAGAGGAGGCTCGCCGGGTACAAGATCCTGATCATCGACGAGCTCGGCTTCGTGCCGCTGTCAAAAACCGGCGCCGAGTTGCTGTTCGAGGTCTTCAGCCAGCGTTACGAGCGTGGTTCCGTCCTGGTCACCTCCAACCTGCCGTTCGATGAATGGACCGAGATATTCGGTTCCGAGCGCCTCACCGGCGCCTTGCTCGATCGCCTTACCCACCACGTCCATATTCTCGAGATGAACGGCGAGAGCTACCGGCTCAACCAGAGCAAAAACCGCAGAAAACCCGAAAAATCAGCCTGACCTACCTCGCGTCGCTTGCCCCCGTGGGTCCACAGGCCCCTCCCACGCGCGCCGCGCGCGGGTCCCTCCTATGGACTACGGGGACAAGCCTCAAACACCGAGTGGCCCCTTTTTACGCCGCCCAATGGCCCCTTGTTACTCCGCCGTTGACAGGGGCGGCGGCCCGGTGCATGGGGAGCTGGCCGGCAAGACCGTCGGCATCGTCGGCCACGGACGCATCGGGCGCGCCGTGGCCGTCAGGGCGCGCGCCTTCGGCTGCCGGGTGATCGCCGCCACCCGCTCGCCGGCCAAGGGGGACGACAACCTGGACCGCATCGCCGGCATGGAGGGCCTGGACGGCCTGCTGGGCGAGGCCGACTTCGTGGTCGTCTGCTGCCCCCTGGACGACGGGACCCGGGATTTGATCGGGCGGCGCCAGTTCGAACGCATGAAAGACACCGCGGTCCTTATCAACGTCGCCCGGGGCCCCGTTGTCCATGAGGAATCCCTGTTCGAGGCCTGCCGCGACGGCGCCATCGGCGGCGCCGTCATCGACGTCTGGTACCAGTATCCGGAGACCGTGGGCGCCCATTGCTGGCCGTCGCGTTTTCCCTTTCAGGAGCTGGACAAGGTCTTTATGACTCCCCACGCGTCGGGCTGGAGCGAGGGCCTGCTCGACCGGCGCATGGCGGCGATCGCCGGCAATCTGGACCGCCTGGCGAGCAGCCGCCCCTTAAGCAACGTGGTCCGGGTCGTTGGCGTGCCGGCGAAGGACTCTCCCGCATGAAGGACAACAGGCCATGGAGACCCTGACCTGCGACGTGGCGGTGGTGGGGGCCGGTAACGCGGCCTTGAGCGCCGCCCTGGCCGCCCGCGAGCAGGGCGTCGACGTGCTGGTCCTGGAGCGCGCGCCCGAGGACGAACGGGGCGGCAACAGCCGCTTCACCGGCGGCGTCATCCGCACCGTCTTCAACGGGGTCGAGGACCTGGAGAAGCTGTTCGACCTCAGCGACGAGGAAAAGCGCAACAGCGATTTCGGCAGCTATCCGACCGACAAATTCTACGACGACCTGGGCGAGATCACCAACTACCGCACCGACCCGGACCTGGCCGAGCTCTTGGTCACCCGCAGCTTCGACACCATCCACTGGCTGCGGGGCAAGGGCATCAAGCTGGCGCCCATGTACGGCCGGCAGGCCTTCAAGGTCGATGGACGGTTCGTGTTCTGGGGTGGCTTGGCGGTGGAAAGCTGGGGCGGCGGGCCCGGCCTCATGGACGGCATGTTCGCCATCGCGGCGCGGGAAGGCGCCCGCGTCCTCTACGATGCCCGGGCCTTGAGCCTGCTCCATGACGACGACGGGGTTCACGGCTTGCGTATCCGCCACGGTGGCCGGACCAAGGAGGTTCGGGCGAAAGCGGTGGTGCTGGCCTGCGGCGGCTTCGAGGCCAATACGGAGATGCGCACCCGCTATCTGGGACCCGGCTGGGAATTGGCCAAGGTGCGGGGCACCCGCTTCAACACCGGCGACGGCATTACCATGGCGCTGGCGGCCGGCGCCATGCCGTGGGGCAACTGGTCCGGCTGCCACGCCGTCGCCTGGGACATGAACGCGCCGGAATTCGGCGACCTGGCGGTGGGCGACAATTTCCAGAAGCACTGCTACCCCTGGGGCATCGTGGTCAATGGGCTGGGCCAGCGCTTCCTCGACGAAGGGGCGCACTTCCGCAACTTCACCTATGCCAAGTACGGCCGCGAGATCCTCAACCAGCCGGGCCAGTTCGCCTGGCAGGTCTTCGATTCGAAGATCATTCCCAGCCTGCGCGACGAGTATCGCATCCGCCAAGTCACCCGCGCCCGGGCCGACACACTGGAAGGCCTGGCCGACCAGATGGAAGGGGTCGACAAGGAAGGCTTCCTGCGCACCGCGCGGGCCTTCAACGAGGCGGTGCGTGCCGACATCCCCTACAACCCCGCCATTCTCGACGGCCGGCGGACCGAGGGCCTGGCCATCGACAAGACCAACTGGGCCAATGCCCTGGACACACCCCCCTTCGAGGCCTACGGCGTCACCTGCGGCATCACCTTCACCTTCGGCGGCCTGAAAGTGACAACCGATACCCAGGTGGTGGACACCGACGGACGGCCTATGCCGGGGCTCTACGCGGCGGGGGAAATCGTCGGCGGCCTCTTCTACTTCAACTACCCCGGCGGCAGCGGCCTCACCTCCGGCGCCGTCTTTGGCCGCATCGCCGGCGGCAACGCGGCCGGGGTCGTGCGGGCCTGACGCCGCGGCGGAATAGGAAGCGCTTTCGATGATTGTCCTGCGTCGGGGCCGGGGGCCGGGTTATTTCGACGACAGGATGGGCCGCACGACGTGCCGGTTCCCCGACGCCATGTAAGCGCATATTGGATTGATAAGGTATGACCGTACTGGTGACAGGCGCGTCGGGCTTCGTGGGGCTCAATCTTGTCGAGGCGTTGCTCGGGCGCGGCGAGGACGTGGTGGCGTTCGACGCCCAGGCGGTTCCCGAAAGCGCCCGCCGGGCCTTCGCCTCGCTTCCCGGCGCCCTCGAGAAAGTCGTCGGCGACGTCCGTGACGACGCGGCGCTGAACCGTCTCTTCGAGGATTTCCCCGTCGACCGCGCGTGGCACGGCGCCGCGGTCACCGGGGCCTATGATCGCGAACGGGAGGCGGGACGCACGATCCTCGACGTCAACACCATGGGCACACATGCGGTCCTCGAAGCCGCGCGACGAAGCGGCCTACGGCGTTTCGTCTTCGCCAGCTCCAACTCCGTCTACGGGGAAAGCCAATATCGCCACGCCGAGGTGAACGAGGACACGCCGCCGCTGCCCGACGCCATCTACGGGATAAGCAAATATGCCAGCGAACGATTGAGCCTGCGCTACCAAACACTGTGGAACATGGACGTTATCTGCGCCCGCATCGGCGCCGTCTTCGGACCGTGGGAGCGGGACACCGGCTGCCGCGACCTGCTGTCGACGGTCTTCCAGCTGGCGTGCCTCGCGGTCGACGGCAAGGAGGCCGTTCTGCCGCCGCGGGACTTGCGCCGCGACCGTGTCTACGCTCGCAACGTCGCCGAGGGTCTTGTCGCCCTGCTTTTCGCCGAGGCGCCGACGTTCGACGTCTACAACCTGGGGTCCGGCGCCACCGTCAGCGACCGTCCCTGGTGCGAGCGGCTGAAGGCGCGATACCCGGCCTTCTCCTATCGCATCGCCGGTTCCGGGGAGGAGGCGAACGTGGACTATCACGAAACCCGGAACCGGGGGGCCCAGTCGATGGGCCGGATGACCGAGGACATCGGTTTCCGCCCGAAGTTCAGCCGCGACGAAGCCTTGGACGACTACTGCGACTGGATCGACCGCACGCCGGACTTCCGCGATCCATGAACGAACAAGTGCTTATGCGAATTCCGGTGGCGGGTTTGGCTCGATGGCAATATACGGGGACACAATGGTTATCTCAAAAACCTCGGGGACGAACGCCCGCTCCCTGCGGCTTGGGTTTGCGCCCGGGCTTGCATTCGGTCAAGCGGCGACCGGTGAGACGTCGATGATCTGGATGAAAGCACCGGTGCCCACAGGCCGGCTGGTCCGTACGCCTCGGCACAGCATATCACGGGGTAATTGTGGGGGCAAAATGCATATAGTGTCCCTGTGTATAGGTGAGCACGCTGAAGCGCTGGTAGAGAGGAGCTTGAAGTAGAGATCATGCTTAATCACATAACAGCCGGTTGCAGCGGACGGTCCGCTACTCGACCCGCCGCTGAACCGGAGCGTTAACCATTACTGGACACACCTATGGCGCACAAATCAGGATCAACCACTCCTCCATCAAATGTTCTCGGAAGACAGGAGCTCGAAGCAGCCATTCGAAAGATTGAACGCCGAGTTGAGGAGCTGAAGGGATTCGATGTTTCCCCAATTAGGGAGCGATGGGATGCAAGAGCGAGCGCATTAGAGACGAAGATTAACGCCACGTTGGCGGAGATATTCGGCGAAGGCACCGCCGAATTCAATCGGTACTGCATAGGCTCATTTGACTCACTTCGTATTTTATTGGGAGGTGGAAACCGATTCTCGCCCACTGAGATTCAAGAAAGCTACCGCGAAGGTATACAAAAGGCAGTGATCAATCTTGAATCCCTTCGAGATCTCCTACGCGAGCGCGTAGATGAGCATGCCGAACCCGGACCAGTCCTTGGGGCCGAAGAGGATAGGCCAATCGGAAACCGCGTATTCATTGTGCATGGCCGCGATGAGGCCGCGAAAGAGGCGGTTGCACGGTTCGTGTCGCGCTTGCATCTCGCCCCGATAATTCTTCATGAGCAGCCGAATGCTGGTCGCACCATTATCGAGAAGCTTGAGGGGCACTTGGACGTCGACTTCGCGGTAGTGCTCCTGACACCGGACGACATAGGCGCGCCTGCTACAAAGCCGGATGAAACCCGACCCCGCGCGTCAAAACGTAGTCCTTGAATTAGGCCTTTTCCTCGGGGCGCTTGGGCGAAATTGTGTCTGCGCCCTGCATAAGGGCAATGTAGAACTACCCTCCGACTACGATGGTGTGATCTACGTGCCAATGGACGACGCCGGTGGCTGGCGTTTACTGTTGGCTCGAGAAATCAAGCAATCAGGAATGCACATCGATTTGAATCAGGCGATGTAATGGCTAACCAGTCATTGCAGCCTACGCCTAGCGATGCGGCTGAATTCGGGCGTTCATCTTGGGAGCATTCGCAAACCGAGACTTGAAGCGTTCGAGGTTGGCAGGGGGAACAATAAGCTGAAGGTCCGCCTCCGGACTCGACAACTCGCGGCACTTCCGATTGTGGCTAATTGCCGCCGCAACAAGGACATGTGCGGCAACCCAATATGCAGTGGGTGTCTGCATTGACCGGATAGGCACGGCTCGGCGACCTCTATGAGGTGTACAGATAGGGTATTCACCTGACACTACCGCCCCGTATCCGCGCGCACGCGGGGGGGGGGGGGGGGTGATTAAGCGGCTTTTGCCTTCTTCATCTTGGTCGGCGTCTCCTTTTTCGGCAATCCGTCCTTGAATGCCCTGGCCGGCGTGCGACCGTTCATGCCGCGACCCTGGTGCGGCCGTCGGGTGTTGTAGCCGACCAGGTAGGTGTCGAGATCGGCCTGCATCTCGTCGACGGACTCGTAGAACTTCTTGCGCCCCATGACGCGGAAGTGCTCGTCGAGCAGGGTGCGGTGCAGCCTTTCGACATAACCGTTCGACTGCGGCCGCCGGACCTTGGTCGTGCGGTGCTCGATCTCCTCCAGTTGCAGGAACAGCTCATAGGGATGGCGATCCGGGCGGCCGCAGAATTCCCGGCCATTGTCCGACAGCACCGTGGTGATCCCCGCGTCGTGGGCCTCGAAGGTCGGCAGCACGTCGTTGTTCATCACGTGCACGGCGGTCAGCGGCAGTTTGGACGTGTAAAGTCTTCCCCAGGCATAGCGGCTGAAGCAATCGATGACGCTTTGCAGGTAGATCTTGCCGACTCCCTTCAGATGGCCGACGAAAAAGGTGTCCACGGCCACCAGGTCACCGGTGTGGTGGGTCTCGATATGGCGCTCGCGGAACTCGGGGCTGAACCGTTCCAGCAGCCGGATCTGCTCGTCGCTGAGTTCGATCTTGCACCCGCCGACGTGCTTCTCAAGGCGCAGCAGGCGATCGTGCTTGGTCAACAGATCGTGCCGGCTCCAGACACCGCGAACGCCGCCGGACGAAACCTGGATGCCCTTCAGCGCCAATTCCTGCGCCACCCGCAAGGGACCGTGGCCGGGGTGCTCCAGGGCATGATCGAGCACCGCTTTCTCGACCGCCTCGGAAACCCGGTTGGGATGCGGGCCGCGGGCGCCGGGCAGCCGGTCGATAAGCCCTTCCGCGCCATAAATCTGGAAGTTGCGCCGGATCTCGTAGAACTGCTGGCGGCTGTAGCCCATGATCCGGCAGGCCTTGGAGACGTTGTTCATCTCGATGGCCAGCTCGAGCATCGATAGCTTGCGTCGTGCTACTTTATCCTTCGTGGTCATGTCGTCTCTCCTGGTGCGGGTTGCGATGAAGCGTCAACTCCATCCTACAACCCCCCAGGGGCGGCATGGCCACGCCTCTCAGCGGGCCAAAATGTCAGGTGATTACCGTCTCAGCACATATGAGGGATGTCGCCGGATCAACAGGGTCGCGTGCTCGCCCTCGGTGACCACGTCGCCGGCCTGGTTGATCAGCAGCACCTGTTCGGTGACCACGCCCCGGTCCGGCTTGCGGCTTTCGCGCTTGTGGGTGAAGGTCATGTGCACGTGCACCGTGTCACCGGGGAAGAGCGGTTTCTTGAACCGCACGCGATCCCATCCCAGGGACGCCACCGAGGTCGTCTCGTAGAGCTTGAGCTTGGTCTTCAGGCCCTCCATCAGGGACAACCCGTAGAGCCCGTGGGCGATGGTGCGGCCGAACTGGGTGTTGGCGCAGAAGGCGGGATCGGTGTGCAGGGGGTGATCGTCCAGGGTCACCCGCGCGAAGCCGTCGATGTCTCCCTGGGTCACCGTGTGGGACGGTGTTTCGATGACCGCGCCAACCTCCGCGTCCTCGTAGTAGAGGTCGCGCAGCGTCTCAATGTCCGATGGCATTCCGATACCACTCCAAGATTTGCTCGTTGGTCCAAAACAGCACGCCGTCCCGCGCCGCCAGTTCCTCGAAGATCCGCTCGAACGGGCGGATGCGGTGGGGCACGCCGCTGATGTAGGGATGGACGCAGATCGCCATCACCCGGGCCGAATGTGCGCCCTCCGCGTACAGGCGCTCGAACTGGGCCATGGTGCGCTCGTAGACCACCCGGGCCTCGTGGTTCTGCAGGGCGATGATGGCGACGTCGTTGAGTTCAACGCTGTAGGGCAGCACCACCAGGGGCGTCGCCCGGGTCTTCATCATGCAGGGCTGGTCGTCGATCACCCAGTCGCAGATGTATTCGAACCCCGCCTCGGCCAGCAGGTCGGGGGTGTCCTCGGTCTCGGCCAGGCCCGGGCCCAGCCAGCCCCGGGGGGCTTTGCCGGTAAACGCGCGGATGGTGTCCACGGACTGGCGAATGACCGCCGCCGGGTCGTCGACGGCCGTCATCGCTTTCTGCTTGAAGCCGTGGCCCATGAATTCCCAGCCGGCGTCGCGGATCGCCTCGGCGATGCGCGGGTATTCGATGCAGACCGACGCGTTGATGGAGGCGGTGACGCCGATCTCATGGCGGTCGAGGATCGCCTTCATGCGCCAGAAACCCACCCGCATGCCGTATTCGTGCCAAGCCCAGTTGGGGACGTCGGGAATGGCCGGCGCCCCGGCGGGGGTGGTCATCACCTGGCGCGGCATGGGGCCGGCGAAGTCCCAATGCTCCAGATTGACCACGGTGGAGACCACGACCCGGGCGTCCCCGGGCAGGCGCAGGGACGGCCGGTCGACGATGGCCGAATAGTCGAAGCGGTCCCGGGGGTCCATTTTCCTAGCTCGCCCCCTCTCCCGCAATATAGGTGCGATAGATTTCCGCCAGGGCGGTGGTGACGGAACCGGCGCGGCCGTTGCCGATGGACGTATCGTCGATGCGGGTCACCGGCACCAGATAGACCGATGCGTTGGTGAGGAAGGCTTCCACCGCCTCCTTGGCCTCGTCGACGGTGAACGGCCGCTCGACAAAGGCCATCCCCAGGCGTTCGGCCAGGCGCTTCATGGTCATTCGCGTGATGCCCTTCAGGATGTCGTGGCTGACGGGCCGGGTGATCAATTCCTTGTCCTTGGTGACGATGAAGGCGTTGGAGGCGGTGCCTTCGGTGACCAGGCCCTCCGGGTCCACCATCCAGGCGTCGAACACCCCCGCGTCCACCGCCTGCTGCTTGGCCAGCACGTTGGGCAGCAGCATGGTGGTCTTGATGTCCCGCCTCTCCCAGCGAATATCGGGAACGGTGATGACGCCCACGCCGTCGCCCAGCTTGTCGGGCTCTAGGGGCGGAATACGCTTGGCGAACATAAAGAGCGTCGGCTTCGGCGCCTTGGGAAAAGCCGCGTCCCGCGGCGCCACGCCCCGGGTTACCTGCAGGTAGATCAGGCCATGGTGGATGCGGTTGCGGCGGATGATCTCGCGCATGACGACGCGGAAGGCGCTACGCGGCCGGGGCCAGGTCATGCGGACCTCGGTCAGGGATCGGTCCAGCCGGTCCAGGTGCGGTTCCTCGTCCACCGGACGGCCGGCGTGGACCAGGATCACCTCGTAGACCGAATCCCCGAACTGCAATCCTCGGTCCCAAACGTTGACCCCGGCTTCGCGGACCGGAAGGTACTGGCCATCCACGTAGGCGATGCGGGACATTGCCGTGTTCTCCGTAGGATTTTGGACACGGGGACCGACGACGCGGTTGCGCGGCGCGCCCGATCACGATAACCGGGCAGTCGATTTGGTCAAGGTGGCCTTGCATGGCACAGCCCGATTCCCTTCCCGGCCGTCTGCGCACGCCCGGCATCGTCCACTCGAGCATACCCGTCTCGATCGACTTCGACGGCGCGGCGGTGCCGGCCATGGAAGGCGAAACCGTGGCCGCCGCCCTCACCGCGGCGGGGATCACCGCCCTGCGGCATGCCCGCGACGGCACCGCGCGGGGGGTCTTTTGCGGCATGGGCGTGTGCTTCGAGTGCCTGGTGAGCGTCGATGGCCGCCCGTCCCAGCGGGCCTGCATGACCAAGGTGCGAGACGGCATGCGAATCGCCGCCCATCGGGACGACGCCCCATCCCCCGACCCGGACGCGCCACCCCTTGGCGAGCCGCCGGCGGCCGGATTTCCGGAGCAGGATCGGGACCTCTTAATCATTGGCGCCGGACCGGCCGGGTTGGCGGCGGCGGAGGCGGCCGCCGATGCGGGGGTGACCGCCACCCTCCTCGACGAGCGCCCCGAGCCGGGCGGCCAGTACTTCAAGCAACTGGCGCCGAGCCACCTGTTCGAGGCCCCGGGCGCCCGCGACAAGCAGTTCGCGGCCGGCGCGGCGCTGATCGAGCGGGTACGGGCGGCGGGAGCGGAGATCGTCAGCGAGGCCACCGTGTGGAGCGCTTTCGCCCCCGGGCGCGGCGCCCGCGACGGCATGGCGGCGGAGGTCAACGTGCTGGTGGCCGGCGAAGCCCGCCGTTACCACGCCCGTCAACTGATCGTCGCCACGGGAGCCTACGAGAGGCCCCACCCGGTTCCCGGCTGGACCCTGCCCGGCGTGATGACCACCGGCGCCGCCCAGACCCTGGCCCGGGCCTATCGGGTGGCGCCCGGATCCCGGGTGCTGCTGGCCGGCAACGGCCCCTTGAACCTGCAGGTCGCCTGCGAACTAGTGGCCGGCGGCGGCGCGGTGGCGGCGGTGGCGGAAGCGGCCGCCCCGGGACCCAACCGCATTGGCGCGCTTCTGTCCGGGCTTCGGCAATCGCCGGACCTGATGTGGGACGGCCTCAAGTACCTCGCCTATCTGAAGCGCCGCCGGGTGCCCGTTCTCAACCGCCATGTTCTCGTTCGGGTCGAGGGCGATGGGCGTGCCCGTCGGGCCGTTGTCGCCGCCATCGACGGCGACGGCCGCATAGTGGCGGGAAGCGAGCGTACCTTCGACGTGGGCGCGGTCTGCATGGGCTATGGGTTCCATCCGTCGACGGAGCTGACCCGCCTATTGGGGTGCGAGCACCGCTGGGACGAGACCACGGGCGCCACGGCCGTGACCCGGGACGACGCGGGCGCGACCAGCCTGCCGGGCATCTTCGCCGTCGGCGACGGGGGCGGCATCGGCGGCTCGCGGGTGGCCCTTGCCCAGGGCACCCTCGGCGGCCTCGCGGCGGCGCGAAATCTTGGGGCGACCGTGCCGTCGGCGCGGAACGAGGCACTCCGGCGGGGCCGGAACGATCTGGACCGGGCCCGGCGGTTCCAGGACGCCCTGTGGCGGCTCTACGCCGCGCCCCGGGACTTTCCCGACCTGATCGACGATGGGGTCATGGTCTGCCGCTGCGAGTCGGTGGCGGCGGGCAGCCTGCGATCCCGCATCGCCGAGGGCGCCGACGAGTCCGGAAGCCTCAAGCGCCTCACCAGGGTGGGCATGGGGCGATGCCAGGGCCGCTATTGCGGACCGCGGGTGGCCCGCCTTTGCGCCCAGTCCCGGGGCGCGCCGCCGGACCCGTTTCAACTGTTCGCGCCCCGTTTCCCGATAAAGCCGGTACCCGCTATCGCGCTGATTCACCAAAAACCCGAATGGAGTCACGTTGCCCAGGGCGACGCCCCGCCCGCGCCCCGGCCCCGCTCCCCCCGAGCGGAGCCTGTCGTGGAAGCCGACGTGGCCATCATCGGCGCCGGCATCATCGGCATCTGCACCGCCTATGAGCTGGCTCGCGACGGGGTGGACGTGGCGCTGATCGAGCGGGATCAGCCGAATGCCCATGCCTCGGGCAACAACGCGGGCTCCATGCACGTGCAACTTCTGGCCTACGACTTCGGCGACCTGTCGGACGCCGGCGGCCTGCCCGCCGCCCAAACCCTGCCACTGCAGCGAGAATCCGCCCGCCTGTGGCCGCGATTGGCGGAGACTCTGGGCGTCGACCTGGAAATCTCCCTGACCGGCGGCCTGATGGTGGCGGAAACCGAGGCGCAGATAGCCAAGCTGGCCGGCAAGGCGGAACTGGAAGCCCGCTTCGGGACGGCGGTAGAGGTGATCGGCCGCGACCAGCTACGGGACATGGCGCCGCATCTGTCGGAGCGCCTGGTGGGCGCCGCCTATTGTGCCGAGGAAGGGAAGATCAGCCCCCTGAAGGCCGGCCCGGCCGTGCTGTCCGCCGCCCAGGCCGCCGGCGCGCGCCTGTTCCGAGAAACCGAGGTCCTGGCCATCGATCGTGACGGGCCCGCGTT
The DNA here is from genome assembly GCA_965247705.1 of Rhodospirillales bacterium. Taxonomy (GTDB): domain Bacteria; phylum Pseudomonadota; class Alphaproteobacteria; order Rhodospirillales; family CAMCUA01; genus CBDFHV01. The sequence continues at coordinate 38,162 of CBDFHV010000060.1, forward strand.
CGTCATCCATACGGACCGGGGCCGCTTCCGCGCCGGCAAGGTGCTCAACGCCGCCGGCGGCTGGGCGGCACAGGTGGCCGCGATGTTGGGCGTCGACCTGCCGGCCCGGTCCAATCCAATCCAGCTCGTCGTCACCGAATCCGCACCGCCCCTGGTGGATCACCTACTGGCCTACGCCGACCGGCACCTGACCATGAAGCAGGTGGCCGCCGGCAACCTGATCATCGGCGGCGCCTGGCCGTCAGCCTTGGACCCGGAGACCGCATGGCCCCGGGTGCTGCGCGACAGCGTCGAGGGCAACCTGTGGGTCGCCCACCGGGTGCTGCCGGCGCTCCGCACGCTGCACGTCATCCGCACCTGGTCGGCCGTGAACGTGCTGTCCGACGGCGCTCCCATCCTGGGTGAGGTGCCCGGCCAACCCGGCTTCTACACGGCGACTTCCGTCAACGGGCTGACCATGGGCCCGGTCCTGGGGCGCCTCAACGCCGATTTGCTGCGGACGGGCAAGACCGGCCGCGAGATGACGCCCTACCTGCTCGACCGGTTCGGGTAGCTGGTTCTGTTGACAATCCACGTGAAAGAAATGTAGATTTTACTTTCACGTGGATGTTTCGTCATGTTTCAATTCAATCAATCCGTTGCTCCCGACGAGGGCACGGTTCTCACCAAGGCTGCTCTCAACGGGGCCCGTCTCCTCGGCCTGTCCAACAAGGCACTGGGTATGGTGATTGGCGTTTCGGAAGCGACCGCGTCGCGCATGCGATCCGGCACCCACGTCCTGTCCCGCGGCGGCAAGCCCTTCGAGTTGGCGATCCTATTCGTCCGTCTGTTCCGTTCCCTCGATGCGTTGTCCGGAGGCGAGGGGGAGGTGGCCCGATCCTGGCTCAATTCCGACAACACGGCACTCGGCGCAAGACCCATCGAAATGATCGCGACCGTCTCTGGCCTCGTCGATGTCATTGCCTACCTGGACGCCCGACGCGCTGTCGTATGACGCCTGGCCCCTGTCGGGGGACTGCTGGCGCCTGTCCGAAGCCCGGCACCGGATCTCGACCCTCAAGCTGGTCGATACCTTGGCGGAACTGGACTTGCTGGAATCCCTCATGGAGGAGAGCAAGCCGATCATGCCGCCGGAGTGCCGACACCTACACTATCTTCTCGCCGCCCCCTTTCGCTATGGCGCCGCCTATCCCACAGGTTCGCGTTTTCGTCGGGCGGGCCGGAGTCCCGGCGTCTTCTATGCCGCCGAAACGGTGCAAACGGCGGTGGCCGAGGCCGCCTTTCATCGCTTGCTGTTTTTCGCCGAGTCCCCGGATACGCCGTGGCCTCAAGACGCCATCGAGTTCACCGCTTTCGCCGCATCCATCCGTACGCGGCGATCCCTCGATCTCACGTCGCCGCCTTTCCGTGGACAACAAGGCCATTGGACTCACCCCACGGACTACGCCGCCTGTCAGACCATGGCCGACATGGCCAGAGATGCCCGCATTGACGCGATACGCTATCGCTCGGTGCGGGACCCGGAGGGTGGTGTCAATCTGGCGGTACTGACCTGCCGTGCGTTCGCGGCGAGCGAACCCATACAACTCCAAACCTGGCATCTTCGGTTCGGGTCGGGGGGTGTCCAAGCCCTGGCTGCGTTCCCGCCTCTCGGCTTGGACTATGGACGGGCGGATTTTGGCAGGGACCCCCGCATCGCGACCATGAACTGGGATCGGTAACGCGCGTGGTGGGGCGTGACGCCCTATTCCGCAGCCTCTCGCTTCGGTCCCGGCGTGGCGCGGCCGCCGATGGGAACGGGGCTGTCGAACAAGCCCCACTCGGCGATCTCGGCCTCCGGCGGTGCCTCGCTGCCCCAGCGGCGGCTGGGATACCAGTGGACGCGGCGGGCACAGTCGGCGAGGAATTCGGCGTACTTGAAGGCCGCCTGCAAGGCATCGATCACCGGCACCTTCAGTTCCTGCTGCATCACCTCGTTGAAGCCGTACATGGCGCCGCAGCCGAGGATCAGGGCTTCGGCCCCGTCCTCCTCGACGCAGCGGCGGCCGAGCGCCATCAGGCGGTCCTGGGTTTGCTGGTGGGACTGGAAGTCGTGGACCCCCAGTTCCAGGTCGCGCATGGACATCAACGCGTGGCCGTGCCCGTAAAGAAGCACGTTCTCCCGCATCTTGGGGATCCACTTGCGGCGCCCGACGATGACCGAGAAGGTGTTGGCCAGGTTGGCGGCGATGCTGGTCGCCGCCTGGCAGGGGCCGGTGACGATGGTGCGGCCGGAGATTTCCCGGGCCTCGCGGAGGCCCAGATCGTAAAAACAAGTGATCACGATCCCGTCGAACTTGTCGGCCGCATCGCGGACGATGCGCACCACGTCGGCCACGTTGAGGGCCTCGTAGGCGTGGTATTCCACGTGGGTGGGCCGGCCCTGGGGAAGACTGACGAACTCGATCTCGGTTTCCGGCATGGCCACGCTCGCCAGCAGGTCCGCCCGCTCCTGATTGTAGATGTCGGTGCCGATGGGGGTGATGCAGAGGATGCGCATGGCCGTGGCCTCCTGGTGGGATCGTTGCTTTGGCGCGAAGTCTAGCATATCCGCGGACGTCGTGGCGGGCGGAAGGCGGGCGGGTCTAAGACCCTCCCCTACGCACATCCTTTTCGTAGGGGCCGGTCTCAGACCGGCCCGCCGGCGGTGACCAGGCGATGAACGTCGAAGGCCAATGCCTCCACGTGGGCCCGGTAAACCGAGCTCGAGTCCTCGGCGTAGGAGTTGGTCTGCACGGCGATGGAAATGTCCGCCTCCGGGTCATGGCCGACGATGCCGACGAAGCCGGGAGTGGAACCCCGATAGCCGAACAGCCGCGCCCGGTCCTGACTGAACACCATCAGGCCGGGGCCATGATGGCTCATGGTGGAGCCGGGATAGGCGCCGGGGACCAGTTCGTCCCGCAGGCGGGCGCGCATGGCCGGTCCCAGCACGTCGCCGGCGACCAGGGCCCGCATCCATAAAGACAGGTCGGCCACGGTGGAGATCATGTCGCCGCCGGACCACAGGTAAAGCGGCGGCACCCGGGTGGTGACGTCCCGCGGCGTTCCCTGGGTATGGTCGTAGCCCTTGGTGAAGCGGGCCGGCGGCGGGCCGGACCATCCCGAGGGCATGGTGTCCACAAGCCCCAGGGGCTCCAGCAGCCGGCTCGTGATGAGGTCCGGGAGCTCCCGGCCGGTGACCGCTTCGGCGATCACCCCGAGGACCCGGGAGCCCACATTGGCGTAGTGCCACGGCCCGCCAGGCCCCGTAGGCGGCGTCGCCTTCCAGGCATCGTCGATATAGACCGACTTGTAGAGCGCGGCATCCGCCGGCGGATAGTCCTCCAGCCGGTAGAGGCTGTAGACGGGCAGACCCCCGGTCTGGTTCAGCACTTGATAGACGCTCACCACGTCGGCCACCGCCTTGCCGGGCAGCCAACGCTCGATCTTGGCCTCCAGGTCCAACCTGCCCGCCTCGGACAGTTGCAGGATGACCGCGGAGACGAAGGACTTGGTGACGCTGGCAATGCGGAATTGAGAATTGATGGTGACGGGTGTCCCCGCATCCCGGTCGGCAAGTCCGGCGGCCACGGCCTCATAGCCGTCGCCCCGGCGGACGCCGATGGCGCAGCCGACCATGCCCTCGGCGACGGCCCTGTCGGCGATGGACTGGAGGTCCGCCACGGACCTATTGCCCGTAGACGTCGCGGGCCACGTCCACGGTGATGAAGCCGTTGCGCAGGTCATCGGCCACCATGGCGGGGTCCCGCTCCTTGGTGTCGCCCCAACCGCCGCCGGTGGCGGTGGCCAGGCGGATCAGATCGCCCTTGGCCAGCCGGACGCCGGAATACTTGCCGTAGTCCTCGACGCCGCCGTCCTGGCGGAACACCCGGGCGTAGCTGCAGGTCCCCGGGTGGCCGCCTTCCACGGCCCAGGGCGGGAACTTGTGGCGGCCGACGCTGGCCGACAAGGTCGCCGTGTCGCTGAGGATGCGGTAGTCCAGGTAGACCCCGTTGCCGCCCCGGAACCGGCCGTGGCCGCCCGGCTCCGTATGGTAGGCATACTGCTCCACCTGGACGCTGTAGCGGGCCTCGGTGATCTCCACCGGTATGTTGAAGGTCTGCCCGTTGGAGGCGCCGAACTGGCCGCGGCCGCCGTCGTGGTCCCATTCGGCCCCCCAACCGCCGACGAAAGGCCCGAAGATCATCCAGAACTCGCCGGTGTCCAGATGCTTACCGGAGACGGCGATGGAGGCGGTGGACGACAGGTTGCCGGCGGACAGGCTCTGCGGGACATGGGGCGCAATGGCCTTCCACGCCACGTCCAGGGCCATGATGGCGGATTCGTAATAGGTGGACACGGGCGCCGGGTGCTGGGCGGAGAACACCGTGCCCGGCGGACAGATCACCTTCAGGGGCCGATACATGCCGCCGTTGGTGGGCACGTCGGGCGTCGTCACCGCCCGGAACAGGGCACGGGCCCGGGACCCCAGGTTGACCAAGGTGCAGTTGATGGAGCCCGCGACCTGGGGGTGGGTGCCGGTGTAGTCGAGGATGAACTCATCGTCGGTGATGGTCACCGCGCAGGTGATCTCGAAGGGGCCGTTGCCCAGACCATCGGAGTCCAGGTGATCGGTGGCGGAGAAGGTGCCCTTGGGCAGCAACTTCAGGCGTTCCCGGGCCATGGCTTCGCCGTATTCCATCAGCTTCTCCATGGCCGCGAGCACGGGGTCGCGCCCGTACTTGCCGATCAGGGTCTTCAGGCGCTGTTCGCCGACCCTGAGGGCCGAGATGCCCGCCCACAGGTCGCCGACGGTCATGTCGGGCAGGCGCACGTTGGCGCGGATCATCTCGATGATCGGCTCGTTCATCCGCCCGGCGTCGCACAGGCGGATGTTGGGAAAGTGCAGTCCTTCCTGATAGATCTCCGTCGAGTTTGTGGTGACGCTGCCCGGGTCCATGCCGCCCACCTCGGTCCAGTGGGCCTTGTTGACCACGTAGCCGACGATCTCGTCGCCGTCGAATACCGGCATCACCAGACTGACGTCCGACAGGTGGCTGCCGCCGCCTTCGTAGGGCGTGTTGAGCATGAAGATGTCGTCCGGCGCGATGTTGCCGGGCTTGGCGTATTTCTCGATGACGTCACGCACCGCCGCGTCCAGGGTGCCGAGGAAGCCGGTCACCCCGTTGCCCATGCAGACGATCTCGCCGTCCCGGTCCGTCGCCCCCACCGCGCAGTCCAGGGTCTCGAAGATCAGGGGGCTGTGGGCCGTGCGCCGGATGATGGTGAACATCTCCTGGCCCATGGCCTGCAGGGCGTGCTGGATCACCTCGATGGTGAAATAGTCGGTTCCGCCATTGCCGCCGCTCATATCACTCTCCGATTCGAATCACGATGTTGTCGAAGCCGTCGATGGCGGCCGTTTGGCCGGGCCGGATCACCACCACGGTGCCCATCTCCTCGGCCACCGCCGGGCCGTCGAGAGTCATCCCCGGTAACAGTTTGGCGCGATCATAGACCGGGGCGTCGTGGATGCCGCCTTCCCCGAAGTCAATGCGCCGACGATCGGTGCGCGCGACCTCGGGATCGCCGCCGACCTCGGGCCGACCCTCCAGGGCCGGCTTGGATATCAGGCCGAACACCGCCAGATGGAAATTGACCACCTCCGCCGGCACTTCCAGGCGGATGTGGTACAGGCGCTCGTGCAGATCGCGGAAGCGGGCGATCCATTCGGTCATCGCCGCCGCGTCCACGGCCCCCGGCGGCAGGGGCACCTTGACCGTATGCTCCTGCCCCTTGTAGCGCATGTCCGCGGCCCGTTCGAAGACCATGCGATCGGGGTTCAAGTCCTCGCGGGCGAAGTCCTTCCGGCCGATTTCCTCCAGGGCCTCGAAGGCGGCGCCAAGTTCGGCCGGCGCCACCAGGTCGAGGCGCTTGGCGCCGGTCTGGATGTAGTCGCGGCGGAGGTCGGTCTGCAGCATGCCCCAAGCGGAAAAGACGGCGGCGTTGGCGGGGATGATCACCTCGGATACCCTGAGCGCCGTGGCCAGGGCCGCGGCATGCAGCGGGCCGCCGCCACCGAACGCCACCAGGGAGAATTCCCGGGGATCGTGGCCCCGATTGATCGACACCAGCTTGAGCGCGTTTTCCATGTTCACTTCGGCAATGCGCAGAACGCCGTGGGCCATCTCGTCGGCGCCGACGCCGATCGCCTCGCCCAGCTTGGTGAACACGCCGCGCACTGCCTCCATGTCGGCGGCATTGTCGCGGCCCAGAACTTTCCCGGCATCGATGCGCCCGGTCACCACCTGGGCATCGGTGACCGTCGGCAAGGTGCCGCCCCGCCCATAGGCGACGGGGCCCGGATGAGCGCCGGCGCTGCGCGGCCCGACGTGCAGCTTCCCGCCGGCATCGAACCAGGCGATGCTGCCGCCGCCGGTGCCGATTTCGACGATGTCGACCACCGGGGTCTTGATGGGATAGCCGGGCCAGTCGGGCCTTTCTTCGATGTGGTAGTCGGTGGTGATCACCGGCTTCCCCCGCTCGATCAGGGAGCACTTGGCGGTGGTGCCGCCGATATCGACGGCGATGACGTTGTCCCGCCCCATGGCCTGGGCCAGGGAGGCGGCGCCCAGCACGCCGCTGGCCGGCCCCGATTCGACAATGGTAATGGGGTTTTCCCGCGCCTGGTGAACCGTCGAAACCCCGCCGTTGGATTGCATGATGTAGGGCGGCGCGTTCATGCCGTCCTTCTGTAGCCTTTCTTCGAGGCTGGTCAGGTAGCGGTTGGCGACCGGCGCCACGTAGGCGGAAAGGACCGCGGTGTTGGTCCGCTCGTATTCGCGCCATTCCCGGGTGGTCTGGTGCGACGCGACCACGGGTACCTCGGGCCAATAACTGCGCACCGCTTCCACCGCGGCGATCTCGTTAGCCGGGTTGGCGTAGGCATGGAGGAAGCTGACCGCCACCGCCTCGACACCGTCGGCCTTGAAGGCGTCGAGGATCTCGGCAATCGGCGCCGGATCCAGGGGCATCTCCACCGCGCCCTTGTAGGTGGTCCGCTCATCCACTTCCTGGCGCAGGTAGCGGGGCACAAAGGGCGGTGGCTTGCGAAAGCGGAAATTGAACAGGTCGGGCCGGTTTCCGCGGGCGATCTCAAGCACGTCGCGGAAGCCGCGGGTGGTGATCAGGCCGGTCTTGGCGCCCTTGCGTTCGGTCAGGGTGTTGATGACCACCGTCGTCCCGTGGGCGAAGTAGCCGATTTGCCGGGCGCTGAGGCCGGCACCGTGGATGGCATCCATGACCCCGGCAGTCAGGTCGTCGGGAACCGTATCGCACTTCCAGCTTTGCACCAGGCTCACCGCGCCGGTGCGCTCATCGACCTCGCAAAAGGCGATGTCGGTGAAGGTGCCGCCGATATCGGTCGCCACGCGGATCATTCGGTCGTCTCCTCGGTCACGTGACGGGGCGCCGATCAGCCGGGATTGTGGCAGGCGGCATGATGCCCCGGATCGCCTTCGCGCAACAACGGCCGCTCCACCCGGCAAGCGTCCAGGGCAAACGCGCAACGGGGATGGAACGCGCACCCCACTTCCGAAGGCTTGTCACCCGCCGCCATGTCGCGCTCCCACGGCCATTCGGGCTTGATGGCCTCTTCCGCCTCGGTCACCACGGGAATGGAGGACAGAAGCATCTGGGTGTAGCGGTGGCGGGGCCGGGCGAACAAAGCCTCGGTGCCGCCCGTCTCCACGACCCGCCCCTGATACAGCACGCCGACACGATCGGAGATGTTGCGGACCACGCTCAAGTCATGGGTGATGAAGATGTAAGTGAGGGAGAACCGCCGTTGCAGGTCGACCAGCAGTTCCAGCACCCGGGCCTGGACCGACACGTCAAGGGACGACGTGGGCTCGTCGAGAACGATTCCATCGGGTTCGGCGGCCAGGGCACGGGCCAGAGCCACCCGCTGCTTCTGCCCGCCCGACAAGGCCACGGGCGAACGGTCCATGTAGTCCGGCGACAGGCCGACGACCTCCAGCAGTTCCGCCACCCGCGCCCGCCTTTGCCCCCGCGGCACCAGGTTGTGCACCTCCAGCGGCAGACCGACGCTGGCGGCAATGGTGCGCTTCGGGTTGAGGGCCGACATGGGATTTTGCTGCACCACCTGGAGACGCCGGCGTAGGTCGCGATCGCGCTTCGGCGGCACTTCCTCCCCATCGACCATGATGGTGCCGCCGCTGGGCCGCTCCACGCCCAGCACCAGGCTTCCCAAGGTGGTCTTGCCGGAGCCCGATTCCCCTACCACGGCCAGGCATTCGCCCCGCTCGACGGTCAGGTCGACGCCGCGCAGGGCATGCACGTCCTGCTCGCCGACCCGGTAGATCTTGGTCAGACCCTGCACCTGAAGCAGCGGCTCAGCCATGGCCGGCCGTCCCACCCGCCCCGTCCCGGTACAGCACGCAGCACACCGCCCGCCCCGGCCCCAGGGCCACGCGGGGCGGCGGGCGGTGGCATTCGTCGCGGGAGAATTCGCAGCGGGGATGGAAGCGGCAGCCCTCCGGCGCCCGGGTGTAGTCGGGCACCATGCCCTCGATGGGCCGCGGCGAGCCCTCCCCGGTCAGCCGGGGAACGGCGGCGAACAGGGCCTGGGTGTAGGGATGCTTGGGGGCGCTGAACAGTTCCTCGACGGTTCCCTCCTCGACGATGCTGCCGGCATACATGACGTAGACCCGCTCGGCGAATTCCCGAACCACGCCCAGATTGTGGGCGATGAGGAGGACCGCGGCCCCCGATTCCTGGGTCAGGCGCCGCATCAGGCGCAAGGTCTGCTCCTGCACGGTGACGTCGAGGGAGGTACCCGGCTCGTCGGCGAAGATCAGCTCCGGCCCGTTGACCAGGGCCATGGTGATCACCACCCTCTGGTTCATGCCGCCACTGAGCTGAAAGGGATAGGAGTTGAGCACCCGATCCGGATCGTCGATGGACACCTGCGCCAGGGCCTTGCGGGCGATGTCGAGGGCTCCGGCCCGGTTCACGTCATGATCGCCCCGGTTGATCACCTCCACCATTTGATCGGCGATGGTGAAGACCGGATTGAGCGCCGCCACCGGGTCCTGGAAAACCATGCTGATGCGCCGGCCCCGAAGCGCCCGCCACTGGGCCGAGGACTTTGTCATCAAGTCCTCGCCCAGAAACCGGATATGACCGTCGATGGACACGTTGCGGCGTTGGGAAAGGCCGAGAACCGTGCGCACGAACACCGACTTGCCGCAGCCGGACTCACCGACCAGTGCCACCCGCTCGCCCCGCCGCACGGTGATGGCGACGCCGTTGAGGACGTGGCTCACCCCCTCGTAGAGCCGGAAACGGAGGTTTAGGTCTTCGACCTCCAGGAGCGGGGCGTCGTCATCGGCATTGGCGGAGGACGCCGCCTCGCTCACAGGTCCACGTCCAGCAGGTCGCGCAGGCCGTCGCCCAGCAGGTTGAAGCCGAGCACCGCGATCAGAATCCCGAGGCCCGAGAACATCGGCATCCACCACAGACTCGGCAGGTAATTGGCGCCTTCGGCCACCATGGAACCGAGCTCGGGCGTCGGCGGCTGCACGCCCAGTCCCAGGAACCCCAGGCTGGCGGCCAGCAGGATCACGAAGCTCATGTCCAGCGTCATCTTGGTCAGCAGGGAAGGCACGCAGTTGGGCAGGATCTCGCGCAGCAGGATGTGCCAAACCGGTGCGCCCACCACCTCGGCGGCGGTGACGTAGCCCTCGTTCTTGAGCTGGCGGGTGAGGTTGTAGAGCAGGCGCGTATACCAGGGCCACCACATGGCGGCGATGGCGATCATGGCGTTGGTCAGCGTCGGCTCGAGGAAGCCCATGATGGCCAGCGCCAGAACCAGGGGCGGGATCGACAGGAAGATGTCGGTGACCCGCATGATCACGGTTTCCCACCAACCACCGAAATAGCCGGCCAACAACCCGGGGATCACGCCCAGCGGCACGGCGACGGCCAAGACGATCACCGCCAATTTGAGCGATATCTGATAACCGAAGATGACACGACTCAGGATGTCGCGGCCGACCACATCGGTGCCGAACCAGTTGCGCCACGACGGCGCCTTGCTGGCGTTGCCGAAGTCGACGAAGGTCCCCGCATGCTCCGGAAACGGCGCGATCCAGGATGCCAGTGCCGCCATCAGCATGAACCCGACCACCAGAATCAGTCCCAGCACGGACAAGCTGCTGCGGCTGAACTTGAACCAGCCGCGGCTCTTGAACAGCCTCAGGGGATTGGCGATGGCGTTCATTGGGCCCGCGCCCCGAGGCGGATGCGCGGATCGACGAAGGCGACCAGCAGGTCGATGATCAGATTGATGATCAGGAAGAAGGCGGCGATCACCAGCACGGTGCCGACGATGGCATTCAGATCCTTGTTGAGGATCACCTGGACCCCATAGCGGGCCATGCCCGGCCAGACGAACACCGTCTCGACCAGAAAGGCGCTGCCCAGCTTCACCGCGATGTCCAGGCCGAGCACCGTCAGGGTTGGGATCAGAGCCGGGCGCAGGGCGTAGCGGGTGGCGGTGCGGAACTCGCTGAAGCCATAGGCGCGGGCGAACTCGATGTAGTTGCGCTGATAGGACTCGCCCACGTTGGCGCGAGTCAGACGGGTGGTCTGACCGATGCTGGCCAAGGACAGGGCCACCGCCGGCATGACGATGTGCTGGGCCGCGTCCTTGAAGGTTTCCCACTGCCCGGCAAGCAGGGAATCCACCAGATAGAGACCGGTGACCAGGGGTGGCGGGGCGGTGCTTTCCGACAGGCGGTCGGCGACGGGCATCAGTTCGTACCAGTAGGCGAACACCAGAACGAGGAATACGGACCACACGAAATTGGGCGTCACTAGCCCCAACAGGGAAAACAGCCGGGTGAAGTTGTCAAACCACCCATCCCGGAACCGCGCCGCGACGGTGCCCAGCGGGATGCCGATGAAGATCATCAAGAACGAGGACACCAGGATCAGTTCGAAGGTGGCCGGAAAGGCCCCGATCAGGTCGTCGGTCACCGCCTGGTTGGTGAACAGAGAGATGCCCAGATCGCCGTGGGACACCCCCTTGACGTATTCCCAGTACTGAACCCACAGGGGCTCGTTGAGGAAAAGCTCGTTGCGCAGCTTCTCCACCGCCTCCCGCGTCGCCTGCGGCCCCAGCGCCATGCGCGCCGGATCCCCCGGCACCACCCGGGCGATGACGAAGATGAGCATCGACACGCCAACCATGGTGACGACGCCGGCCAGCAAGCGGCGCACCAGATACTTGGCGAGCATGGGTTTCGGGTCAGTCTAGCAATAGGCGGCCGGACGGCGCCGGGAGATCCCGGACGCCGCCCGTGCCGTCATCGGTCGGCGACTACTGCATTTCCATGAGCCGGAACAGCATGTTGCCGCCCATCAGGCCGGTGTTCATGTTCGGCTTCTCCAAGGTCGGCACCATGACCGAGTCCCGCTTCGTGTAGAGATTGACCACTTCATAGCCGAAGATGGTCGGGCGCAGGTCGTTGATGCGATTGAAGAGCTTGCCGTAGATGTCCGCCCGCTTTCCCGGGTCGGTGGTACTGCGCCCGGCGTTCAGCAGCGTGTCCACCTCGGCGTCAACCAACTGTTCCATGGCGTTGTATTGGCCGTGCACGGTCGAGTGGTAGACGTTGTAGAGGTAGGAGTCGGGGTCGGGCGTGCGGGCGTTGAAGAAGATCTGGCCCACGTGCGGGGTCGTATCGGGCTTTCTCACCCGCTCGGTGAACAGGGTCCAGGGAACCCGCACCACCTTGGCCTTGAAGCCTAGCTGGGTCCAGTTCTGCTGCATCAAGAGGGCGAAGCGCTCCTCCACCGACACCTGGGCGATCCAGGTGACCTCGAGCTCGTGATCGCCGGGCTTGTACTTGCACTGGGCGAGTTCGGCCTTGGCCTTGGCCATGTCCTGCTCTTGGAGCGGAGCCGACTTGTCGTAGCCCATCATGGTCGACAACAAGGGGCCGCGGGCCGGACTGGCACCCTGGATCTCGCTCGAGATGTTGGCCTGGCCGCGCAGCGCCTTGTAGTCCAGCGCATAGGCCAACGCCCGACGGCAATGGACGTCGTCCAGGGGCGGCTTCTTGGTGTTGAGCTTGATGAAGTAGAGGGCAACCCCCGGCTCCCTAAGGACGGTCACCCCCTTGAGAGCGGCCATGGCCTTCTTGGTCTCCGGTCCCACCCACTGGTTGGCGATGTCGTGCTCGCCGCGGCTCATCAGGGTCAGCAGGGTCGGATCCTTCAAGGCGTAGCGCTGCCGCGCCACGTCGGGCGCCTTGGCATTCATTGTCCCAAAGTAGCCTGGAAACTTGCGCATAACCGTCAACTGCTGCGGATCGTGGGACTCGACCCTGTAGGCGCCCGTACCCGCGTCATTGGCGGTCAGCCATTTCTGGCTGTAGTCGCCGAATTCGCCGTAATCGCCCGCTTCCTGATGGGCTTTGGCGGTGTCGGAGTCGATAATGCCGAGACGCACCATCGCCGTGAAAAAGGCGGCATAGGGCGCTTTCAGCGTCACCACCGCGGTCTTGTCATTCTCCGCCTCGACCGACTTCACCCAGGTACCGAACAAGTAGGAGAAGCCCCGCCCCAGGGCGCTCATACGCTTCAGCGAATAGACCACGTCATGGGCATCGAGCGTGTTGCCGCTGTGGAACTTCACCCCGTCGCGCACCGTGATCCGGTAAACGTTGTCGCCGACGACGTCGATCTTCTGGGCGAGATGGTTCACCATCCCGCGGCCTTGGCCGGTAAGATCGGGGAACACCAGGGTATCGTAGACGTTGTAGAGAAGGACGGAATCGGCGACGTCGATGGCCTTGGACGGATCCAATTCGCCAACGGCGACCTCGTCGACTCGCAGCACCGTCTCGGCCTGGACTCCCACCGCGAGGAGTGTCATCAGGGCGAGCGCCGCTGCCGTTGTGAACAGTCGTTTCATCAGTGTGCCTCCACATTCCTGCCTGGATCGCACCGTGTCCGGCGGCGATGAGAGTGGGCCGGCGGATCGGCGTACGACGGTGGGTTGCCCGACCACCTCGTTGTCTGTGTCCGGAGGCCGGGTTACTCGCGCACGGTCCTGCCCCTCGGACGTCGGACCGCGACGGGCGGCATAGTGGGCGGGTCCGGGTTTTGAATCAAGACGCTCCATGGGCGACCAATCCGCCGGTTGCCATCGTCGCGCCCCGGCGGCAGCATGGGGCAGCGCTTTCCAACGGGAGGACCAAAATGCGCGTCGTTACCATTCCCCGCTACGGCGGCCCGGAGGTGCTGACCGTCGAGGAGACACCCGTCCCCGAGCCGGGACCGGAGCAGATCCGCGTCCGTGTCCGTGCGGCCGGCCTCAACCGGGCCGACTGCCTGCAGCGCCAAGGCCTCTACCCCATGCCGCCGGGCATCGGCGACAACCCCGGGCTGGAGGTGGCGGGCGAGGTCGACGCCGTCGGCGGCGATGTCACGGAGCACAAGCTCGGCGACCGGGTCCTCGGCCTGGTGGCGGAAGGCGGCTATGCCGACTACGCGGTGATGGACCGGGGCCTGGTGGTGCCGGTGCCCGAGGGCTGGGACTTTCCGACCGCCGCCGCCGTCATCGAGGCCTACTGCACCGCCCACGAGGCCGTGTTCGGCCTGGGCGAGCTTGGAGAGGGTCACTCCGTCCTGATCCACGCCGGCGGCAGCGGCGTCGGCACCGCGGCCGTGCAGATGGCCCGGCACACGGGCGCCAAGGTCTACTTCACCGCCGGCTCCCAGCGAAAAATCGAGGCCGTGCGCGCCCTCGGCGGCGACGTGGGCATCAACTACAAGTCCTACGACTTCGTCGAGGAGGTGTTCCGGGCCACCGACGGCGCGGGCGTCGACGTAATCCTGGATTCCATCGGCGGCGACTATCTGATGCGAAACATCGGTTTGCTGAAGGTTACCGGGCGGCTGGTGCTGATCGGCATCCTCGGCACGCCCCATAGCGACTTCGACATCCGCCCCATGTTCCGCAAGCGCCTCAAGATCTGCGGCTTTACCCTGCGTGCCCAGGCCTTGCCGGACAAGCGGGGCGTCGTCCGCCGCTTCCGGGAACGCTGGCTTCCGCTGCTGGCCGCCGGGACGGTAAAGCCCTTGGTGCACGCGGTGATTCCCTTCGCGGAAGTCGCCCGCGCCCATGCTATGATGGAAGCCAACGAGAACGTCGGGAAGATCGTCCTGACCCTGGATTGACGCCGCCCGCTGCATTGATAGAACTCGGGCGCGACAGTTGATTGCGGAAAATTTCAGCAAATTCGAACCGAGCCCATGGGGGACGATTCGAGAACGAGGAGAACGTGATGTCTACGACTGGTGATCGTTATCGGGTCGGCTTCGATATTGGCGGCACATTCACCGACTTCGTGCTCGTCGACGCACAAAGCGGGCAGGTCCACCTGCACAAGTGCCTGACCACCCCCGACGACCCCGCCCTGGGCGCCCTGGAAGGCCTCAAGGAACTGCTGGACGCCGCCGGGATCGGCATGGCCGACGTGGGTCACCTGATCCACGGCACGACCCTGGTCACCAACGCGCTGATCGAGCGTCGCGGCGCCAAGCTTGCCCTGATCACCACCCGTGGTTTCCGCGATACCCTGGAGATGGGCACGGAGCAACGCTACGACATCCACGATCTGTTCCTGCTGTTCCCCGAGCCCCTGGTGCCCCGATCCCTGCGACGCGAGGTGAACGAGCGCATCAACCGGGACGGCGACGTGGTGACGCCCTTGGACCTGGAGCAGGTGCGCCGCGAGGCCCGCAACCTGGCCGCCCAGGGGATCGAGGCAATCGCCGTCTGCTTCCTCCACGCCTACCAGAACCCGGTTCACGAGCAGGCGGTCAAGGCGCTGCTGAGCAAGGAGTTCCCGCAGTTCGTGGTCTCCATCTCCTGCGAGGTGCAGCCGGAACTTCGCGAGTACGAACGGGTTTCCACCACCACCGCCAACGCCTACGTCCAACCGCTCACCGGGTCCTACGTCCGCAGCCTGACGGAAAATGTCGCGGCTCAGGGATTCACCGGCAAGTTCCACCTGATGCAGTCCTCCGGCGGCCTCGCGGCGCCCGGTGTGGCGTCCGAGTTCCCCATTCGGTTCCTTGAATCGGGACCGGCCGGGGGCGGCACGGCGACCGCCTACTTCGGGGCCCAGATCGGCCAGCCGGACGTGATTTCCTTCGACATGGGCGGCACCACCGCCAAGGCCTGCCTGGTCGAGGACGGCCGTGTGGATGTGGCGCCGATGATGGAGGCGGCCCGGGTGCACCGGTTCAAGAAAGGCAGCGGCCTGCCGGTGAAGGCGCCGGTGATCGACATGATCGAGATCGGCGCCGGCGGCGGCTCCATCGCCCGGGTGGACGATCTGGGCCTGCTCAAGGTCGGCCCCGGCAGCGCCGGCGCCGCCCCGGGACCGGCCTGCTACGGTAAGGGCGGCACGGAGGCCACGGTCACCGACGCCAATCTGGTGTTGGGCTATCTGGACCCCGATTTCTTCCTCGGCGGGCGCATGAACCTGGAAAAGAGCGAGGCCGCCGCCGCCTTGAAGCGCCTGGGCGGCTCCTTGGGCCTGGGCGCGGACGAAGCCGCCTGGGGCGTTTATGAGATCGTCTGCGAGAACATGGCCGGCGCCGCCCGGGTCCATATTGTCGAGAAGGGCCACGATCCGCGCCGCTATGCAATGGTTGCCATGGGCGGCGCCGGCCCCGCCCACGCCGCCCGGGTCGCCCGCAAGCTCGGCGTCAAGGAAGTGCTGATCCCGCCGGCATCGGGCGCGGCTTCGGCGCTGGGGTTCCTGGTCGCCCCGGCCAGCTTCGAGTCCGGGCGTTCCCTGCCCGGGCGCCTGGACGCGTTGGACTACAAGGCCATCAACCGGCTGCTGGAGGAGTTGGAGGCCGAAGGTCAACGCTTCCTGGCCCAGGCAGGCGTTGCCGAGGACCAGGTCGTCGTTCGCCGGGTCGCTTACATGCGGCTTCTGGGTCAGATGCACGAAATCAGCGTGCCCCTGCCCGACAAGGCCCTCGGCGATGGCAACCTGGATCAGGTTCGCAACGCCTTCGTCGATGTCTACACGCGGCTCTATACGCACCTCTACGAGGGCGCCGAGATCCAGGTGCTTAACTGGCGCGTCGTCTGTTCGGGCCCGACGCCCCAAGTGGACGTCACCCGGCAGGTCGGCGGCACCGCCAGCGGGGAGGCCCGCAAGGGCAGCCGCATGGCTTACTTCGCCGACACCGGCGGCGCCGTCGACACGCCCGTCTACGACCGCTACGCCCTGGCCCCCGGCGACCGGCTGGAAGGCCCCGCCATCGTCGAGGAGCGGGAGGCGACGACCATTCTGCCCCCCGGCGACGTCCTGACCGTGGACGACCACATGAACCTCCGCATTACCGTCCATTATGCCGCGGCCCTGGACATCGTGGTTCCCGAGGGCATGGCGGTCACCGAGGCCGCGGCCCGCATCGAGAGCGATCCGGTGGGCCTGGAGATCATGTGGAGCCGCCTGATCAACATCACCGAGGAATGTTGGTCGACGGTGATCCGCACCGCGTTTTCGCTGATCATCGGCGAGGCACAGGACTTCGCCTGCGAACTTCTCGACGCCAAGGGCCGGCAACTGGCCCACTCGCCGCGGGCCATGCCGGTGTTCAACCTGACCCTGCCCCGGGCCATCGCCGCCATGCTGGAGAAGTATCCCGCGGAAACCCTCAAGCCCGGCGATGTGCTGATCACCAACGACCCCTGGCGCCTGGCCGGCCATCTGTTCGATGTCCTCATCGCGGTGCCGTCCTTCTACAAGGGGCGTATGGTCGCCGTCACCGGGATCGTCGGCCACGTGGCCGACATCGGCGGCACCACCGACAGCATGAACGCCCGCGAGATCTACGAGGAAGGGATACAGATCCCGCCGCTGAAGTTTTACAAGGAAGGCGTCCTCAATCAGGACGTCGTGGACCTGATCGCCGAGAACGTGCGCCTGTCGGACCAGGTCCTGGGCGACCTCCACGCCCTGGTATCCGCCGGCCGCCTGGGCGCCGAGCGGGTGGTCGAGTTCATGGACGACTATGGCCTGCGGGACCTGGAAGCCCTCGCCATGGTGGTCCAGGGGCGGGCCGAAAAGGCCATGCGCGACGCCATCCGTGAAGTTCCCGATGGGGTCTACACGGGCGAGATTTGGAACGACGCCCTGGGCGATCCGGAATGCTTCCCGGTCCGCATCACCGTCGCCGACGACGAGATCGACGTGGATTACGCGGGCACGCCGCCCCAGCACCCCCGTGGGGCCAGCAACTCCACCCTCAACTACGCCCAGGCCCACACCGCCTATCCCCTCAAGTGCATGCTGACGCCCGACGTACCCGGCAACGCCGGCTGCTACAGGCCGTTCCGCATGACCGCGCCGGAGGGCAGCATCCTCAACTGCACCCGCCCGGCGGCGGTGAACAGCCGCGTGCGCTCCGGCTGGTACCTGGCCCCCAATATCTTCAACACCCTGGCCGAGGCCATGCCGGACAAGGTCAAGGCCTTCACCGGCCTGCCCAATTCGGGCCGCTACTACGGCTACGATGGGCAGGGAAAGCTCTACAACGACCACCTGTTCCAGGGCGGCGGCCAGGGTGCTTCGACCCATCACGACGGCAAGTCGGGGCTGCTGTGGCCGACCAGCGCGGCCAACACCTCGGTCGAGATGTTCGAGGCCCGGGTGCCCATCCTTGTGATGGAAAAGACCTATGAGACCGATAGCGGCGGCCCCGGCCGCAACCGGGGCGGCCTGGGTCAGCAGTTGCGGACGCGCAAGCTCTACGACGACAATCTGCCCACCAACGTGTTCCTCTATCCCAACAACGTGCTGGTGGATCAGCCGGGCCTATTCGGCGGCAAAACGGGCAAGCGATCCCATGCCGGAGTGACCAACGAGAAGGGCGAGCTGTTGACCGACGTGGGCGTGGGCGCCCTGGTCAGCCTGCACACCCCCGATCATATCGCTGGGTTTACCATCGGCGGCGGGTCCGGCTTCGGCGAGCCTACCGAGCGCCCCATCGAGGACGTGCAGGCGGACCTGGACAACGAATACATCTCCGTCGCCGCCGCCGAGCGAGACTATGGCTGCGTCGTGGACGCCGACGGGCGCATCGATGTTCAGGCGTCGGAAGCGCGGCGCAGGGAGATGGCGAGCGCTCTGGTGCCCGCGCAGTAGGCCGCAAGCGAAACTTCACTGTCGTTGCCGGACTTGTTCCGGCAACCCATTTCGCCGCCATCGTGAAGTCCGGCCTTGACCATGGGTGCCCGGAACAAGTCCGGGCACGACAAAAGGGAGAGCGTCATCACCCGCCAGCCGAGCGGGTTTGAACCCCGCCCCTACGGCCCGAAAATGACGCCGTCTTCGATCAGCGCCCGCACCCGGTCATCGTCGAAGCCGATGTCGGTGAGGATCCGCCGGCTGTCGTGGCCAATCTCGGTGGGCATGCCCCGATAGGCGGGGGCCTCGCCGTCGTAGCGCAGGGGATGGGTGACGATGGTGGCCTTTCCCGTGCCGACGGGGATTTCCTCGAGGCAGCCGTTGTGGATGACCTGGGGGTCCTTACGCAGGTCATCGTAGTCCTGCACTCTTTCGTACCACACGCCGTGGGCGTCGAAGGCGGCGGCCACGGCATCGAAGGCGCGATCCTTCAGTTCTTCCGCGACGGCGCGGGCGTAGCGGTCCCGTTCGGCGTAACGGTCGATATCGTTGAGTGCCCGCAAGGCATCGCTGTCCAGGGCCTCGGCCACATTGCCGGCGTCGTTCATGGACATCGCCACATGTCCATGAACGAGGGCATACACCCCGTAGGGCGCATCGTGGTACCAACTCCCGACGTGGGAATCGTGGTCGAAGACGTCGCCGGGGACGGTACGGGCGTAGTACTTGGTCAGCGCTTCGCACTGCAGGTCGATGCCGGCGTTGAGCAGGCTGGCCTCCACCCGTGTCCCCTCGCCGGTCTGCTGGCGGCGCACGAAGGCGCCAAGAATGCCCATGGCCAGCAGCGCCGCCCCGTGCTGGTCGACCACCGCCGCCCCGACCACCCGGGGCCCCGACCGCCGATCGCCGGTGGACGCCATCAGGCCGGTCCTGGCCTGCATGAGGAGGTCCTGGCCCGGCCGGTCCTTCATCGGCCCGGTGGCCCCCAGCCCGGTGGCGGAGGCATAGATGATCCCGGGCTTAACGGCCTTTACCGCATCGTAGCCCAGACCCAGCCGGTCCATGACGCCGGGGCGGAAGTTCTCCACGATGACGTCGGCCCAGGCGACCAGCTTGTCCATGACCTCGCGGGCGGCCGGTTTCTTGAGGTCGATGGCGAGGGCTTTCTTGTTGCGGTTGGCGCACAGCAGGAAGGCGCTGACCCCGTCCACATAGGACCGCCCGCCCGCCCAATGGCGCTCGAAGGCGCCCCCGGGCGGTTCCACCTTGATCACCTCGGAGCCCAGGTCGGCCAGGTACTGGGTGCAGGCCGGACCTTGCAGGTAGTGGCAGAAGCTGAGCACCCGCAGTTGAATGTTCATGGCCATGGCGTCCGCTCCCCTCTTCGCCCCGATCAACCGGCTACCGGGCCATCGGCGGCGTGGGTGGCGATCACCCCGTCCCGCTCCAGGTCGGCGATGCGCGCCGCGTCGTAGTCGAGCCCGGCCAGGATCTCGCGGGTGTGGGCGCCCAGGTGCTGGGGCGGCAGACGCACGTCGGGCCGCTCCCCGTCGTAGGTCAGGGGATGGGCGACGACCCGGATCGGCGCCCCGGTGACTCCCGGCAGGGTGACGAACGAGCCGTTGTGGGCGATCTGCGGGTCCGACTGGATGTCTTCCAGGTCCTGGACCGGGGCAATCCAGACGGCCGGGTGGTCGGCCAGGTGTTCGAGCCAAGCGGCGGTCGCGCGTTGGCCGACCGCGTCGACGACCAGGGGGTAAATCTCCTCCCGGCGGGAGAAGCTTTCGGCCTCCGAATAGGCGGCCACCGCCGGCAGGTCGAATGCGGCCGCCAATGCCTTCATGTTGGTCATGGAGATCGCCAGCCAGCCGTCACGGGTGGCGTAGATCCCATAGGGCGCCGGGCTGAACCAGGCGGCGATATTGCCCGGTCCGCGCATGGACGACGCCCGGTGGCCGTTGATGTAGCAACCGATGGATTCCAACTGCAGGTCCAGCCCCGACGACAGCAGATCCACGTCCACCCGGCAGCCCTTGCCGCTTTTGCTCCGACCCAGCAGGGCGGAAACGATGCCGAGCGCCAACAGCGCCGCGCCGTGATGGTCGACGATGGTGGGGCCCACCGGCACCGGCGGCCCATCGGAACTGCCCGTCGTGGCGGCGATGCCCGACAGGGCCTGGGCGAGCATGTCCTGCCCCGGACGTTCCTTGTAGGGCCCATCGCGGCCGTAGCCGGTGGCCGCCGCGTAGACGATCATCGGGTTCAGCGCCTTGCAGTCCTCGTAGCCCAGGCCCAGCTTTTCCATGGTGCCCGGGCGGTAGTTCTCCATCACCACATCGGCGGTCTTGACCAGGGCCTGGGCGATCTCCCGGCCCTCGGGCGCTTTCAGGTTCACCGCCAGGCTTCGCTTGTTGCGGTCGACGTTGATGTGATTGACGCTCTGGCCGTCGATGAACAGGTTGCCCACCGCCCAGTTGCGTTGGAAAGCCCCGGTCACCGGCTCGACGGCGATCACGTCGGCGCCCAGGTCGCCCAGGGTCTGCGCCGCCGCCGGCCCCATGAGCATGTGGTTGAAACTGAGAACTCGATAGCCGTCAAGCAGGGTCATGGGAGGCACTCCCGAGGCGTGAGGTGAGAAGCCGTTCTAGGTATGGAGGACATCGCACCGCAAGGCACGCCCCTCTCCTGTCGTGCCCGGACTTGTTCCGGGCACCCATGGATCATCGCAGACTCCGTGCGTGTGGCACCATGGGTTGCCGGAACAAGTCCGGCAACGACACCCTTGGGGGGGCGCGAAAAAAAATGGCGTTTCGCGTCAAATCGCCTGCATCCAGGTGTCCGACAGGGTATAGCCCTCGGGGAAGGGGTCCGTGGGGTCGTAGCCGTACTGGTAGATGCCGGTGGTCCAGGCCTGCCCGGCGATGGTGACGATCACCGCCGGCTTGCCGCCCACCTTGGTGGTGCCGATTACGGTGCCATCGAAGTGGGTGCCGATGACGGACTCGTGGTCCAGCACTTCGCCCTTTTTGATTTGCTTGCGGGCGTGCATGACGGCGAGGCGCGCCGTGGTACCGGTGCCGCAAGGGGAGCGATCCAAGCGCCCCGGCGACACCACGGTGGCGTTCTTGGCCCGCACACGACCGCCCCGCCGGCGCACCGGCCCCATAATGGTGGTAATGGTGACGTCGCGGATTTCCGGGTTTTCCGGGTGAACGACGGAGAGCTGATCGTTGGCCGCTTCCTTGAGCTTCTGACCGACAACGCAGATGTCGCGCGCCTCGTCGGGTCTGAGGGCGAAGCCCAGATCCGCCGCGTCCGCCTGGACGAACATCATGCCCCCATAGGCGATGTCGGTGCGCAGCGTGCCCAGGCCCGGCACCTCCAGCATGGCGTCGAGATAGAGCGGGAAGGCGGGCACGTTGGTGAGTTGGACCTGGGTCACCTTGCCGTTCTTGCAGCGGCATGTGACCTCGATCAGGCCGCCCGGCGCCTCCAGGGTCAGTTTGGTGACCGGTTCCACCATCGGCAGCATGCCGGTCTCCAGCAGCACCGTCGCCACGCAGATGGTGTTGGAGCCCGACATGGGCGGGTATTCCGTCGACTCCATGATGATGTAGCCCATCTGCGCCTGGGGATTGTTGGAGGGCAGGACCAGGTTGACGCTGTTGGGGGCACCGCCCCGGGGCTCGAAGATCAGGAACTTCCTGAGCCCGTCCATGTGCCGTTCAAAGTGGCGCTTCTTGTCGAACATGGTCTTGCCGGGCACGTCGCCGACGCCACCGACCACCACCTTGCCCACCTCGCCCTCGGCATGGGCGCCAACGACCGTGATCGTGCGGCTCCAGCGCATGTTCCCCTCCCCCGTTGGCCCGTCGCGTCAATTCGTGCGGCGGTCGCCTTGACCCCGCGCGACGACTTGGACACCATCAACCGTCTGTTCGCAACCCTTCCTCCCCCATCGTCTGGATCTTCGCCATGAGCTCTTCCCGTACAACCCGCGACAATCGCCTCGGCGTCGACATCGGCGGCACTTTTACCGACGTGGCCCTGGAGTGCGGCGGCCGCCAGTTCACCACCAAGGTGCTGACCACGTCCCAGGCGCCGGAAAAGGGCGTCATCGAGGCGGTGGACCGGGTGCTGGAGGAATCGGGGCTGAAGCCCGGCGACCTGGGCATCGTGATCCACGGCACCACCCTGGCCACCAACGCCCTGATCGAGCGCAAGGGGGCGCGGGCGGCGATGCTGACCACCGACGGCTTCCGCGACACCGTCGAGATCGCCACCGAAAGCCGCTTCGACGTCTACGACATCAACCTCAACCGTCCCGACCCGCTGGTCCCCCGGGACCGCCGTCTCGAAGTCTTGGAGCGCATGAGCGCCAGCGGGCAGGTGCTGCGGCCCCTGGACGAGGAGCACCTGCGCCGCCTGATCGACGACACCCTCGCCCCGGCAAATGTGGAGAGCCTCGCTATCGGTTTGATCCACGCCTATGCCAACCCGCGCCACGAAGAGCGCTGCGCCGAGATCGTGGCCGAACGGTTGCCGGGCATCGGTTTGTCCCTGTCGTCCCAGGTGTCGCCGGAGATGCGCGAATACGAACGCTTTTCCACCACCTGCGCCAATGCCTACGTCCAGCCCCTGATGGTCCGCTATGTGACGGCGCTGCAGACGCGCCTGACCGACCGCGGGGTCACTTGCCCCCTGTTCCTGATGCTCTCGGGCGGTGGGCTGGCGACGGTGGACACGGCGGTGCGCTTCCCGGTGCGGCTGGTGGAATCGGGCCCCGCGGGCGGCGCCCTTTTCTCCGCCCACATCGCCCGCCAAGCCGGCGCCGAGGCGGTCCTGTCCTTCGACATGGGCGGCACCACGGCGAAGATCTGCCTGATCGACGACGGCGCCGCGCAGACCGCCCGCAGCTTCGAGGTTGCCCGGGTCCACCGCTTCCGCAAGGGAAGCGGCCTGCCCCTGCGCATTCCGGTGATCGAGATGGTGGAGATCGGCGCCGGCGGCGGCTCCATCGCCCGGGTCGACGACATGGGCCGGGTCACGGTCGGGCCGGACAGCGCCGGTTCGGAGCCGGGGCCCGCTTGCTATGGGCGGGGCGGGGACAAGGCCACGGTCACCGACGCGGACTTGATTCTCGGCCGCATCGACCCCGGCCGCTTCCATGGGTCACGGCTGGCCCTGGATGCCAAGGCGGCGGGGAACAGCCTGGACCGGGACGTGGGCGCGCCCATGGGTCTCGATACTCTTCAGGCAGCCTTCGGCGTCAGCGAAGTGGTGGACAGCAACATGGCCAACGCGGCCCGGGTCCACGCCGTCGAAAGCGGCAAGAACGCCGGCGAACGAACCCTGATCGCCTTTGGCGGCGCGGCGCCGGTTCATGCCCTCAGACTGGCCGAACGCCTGGACATCCGCCGGATCATCGTGCCGGCCGGGGCGGGCGTGGGTTCCAGCGTCGGATTCCTGCGGGCGCCCGTCGCCTTCGAGCTGGTGCGCAGCGGCTACCAGACCCTGGAGGCTTTCGACGCCGCCGTCGCCAACCGCCTGCTCGACGAGATCGGCGCCGAGGCCGAGGCCGCCGTGCGCCAGGGAGCGGGCGATGCGCCCATGGAGGTGCGGCGGCTTACCTACATGCGCTACAGCGGCCAGGGCAGCGAGGTGGCGGTCCCCATTCCGGAAGGCACCTTGGGCGCCGATGGGGGAGCCGTCCTTCAGGCCGCCTTCGACGACGTCTACCGGGCCCAGTACAGCCACCTGGTCCCCGGCGCCGAGGTGGAGACCATAAGCTGGAGCGTTCTCGCCAGCGCCGCCACCGAGGCGCCGCCCATCTCTCTCGCCGCGCCGGAGACTCACCGGGCCGAGTCGGATCGCCGTGGAACCCTCTACGATCCGGCCTCGGGTGAGGAGATCGAGGTGCCCCTTTACTGGCGGGACGATCTGGCGCCCGGCGCCCGGGTCGCCGGGCCGGCGGTGATCGCCGAATCCCAGACCTCGACCGTGCTTTACGCGGGCTACGAGGCGACGGTCGGCGCCGCCGGTCACATCGAGATCCTGCGCACCGCGTCGGGAGCCGAGGCCCAGACCACCGAGGGCGCGCTGGCCGAGCTTCACAAGCAGGTCATGTGGAACCGGCTTATCGCGGTGGTGGAGGAACAAGCGCAAGCCCTGATCCGTACGGCCTTCAGCACCTCGGTGCGGGAATCGGGGGACCTGTCCGCCGGTGTCTTCGACCGGCGGGGACGGATGGTGGCCCAGGCGGTCACCGGCACGCCGGGCCACGTCAACTCCATGGCCAACGCCATCGTCCACTTCCTGGCCAAGTTCCCCATCGACGGCATGAAGCCCGGCGACCACTACATCACCAACGACCCGTGGATGACCTCGGGGCATCTGCACGACATCACCATTGTCTCGCCCACCTTCCATGACGGCAAGGCAGTGGCCCTCTTCGCCTGCACCATCCACGTGGTGGATATCGGCGGCCGTGGCTTTGGGCCGGACGGCAGGCAAGTTTACGAGGAAGGCCTGTTCCTGCCGCTGCTCAGCCTGTGCCGGGCGGGGACCATGAACGAGGACCTGCTGGAGATCATCCGCCACAACGTCCGCGAACAGGACCAGGTGATCGGCGACATCTTCTCCTGCGCCTCCTCCAACGACGAGGGCAGTAAATACCTGGGAGCCATGATGGCGGAATACGCCCTGGCCGACATCGAATCCCTGTCCGACTACATCATCGACCGCTCGCGCAGCACCATGCTAGCGCGCATGGGCGAATGGCCCCGCGGGACCTACAAGTCCTCGGTGACGGTGGACGGCCACGAAAAGCCGATCACCCTGGCCGGCATCGTCACCATCGACGACCGTGGCATCCACGTCGACCACACCGGCACCTCGGGGCCCAGCCAGTACGGCATCAACGTGGTGCTCAACTACACCCACGCCTATTCCACCTTCGCGGTGAACTGCATCGTCGGCGGCGACATTCCCAACAACTATGGCTCCCTGGGCGCGGTGACGGTGACGGCGCCGGAGGGCTGCATTCTCAACGTCCAGCATCCAGCGCCGGTGGCCATGCGCCACGGCCTGGGGCACACCCTGCCCGACGTGATCTTCGGCTGTTTGGACCAGGCCATGCCGGGCCGGGTGCCGGCCCAGGGCTCGGCCGCCCTGTGGAACCCCCAGTTCCGGGGCGGCCCCTTCGCGGTCGACGTGGAAACGGCGGACGCGCCGACCGAGAACCTCAGCCCCTTCGACGTGCTGAGCTTCCACGCCGGCGGCATGGGCGCCCGGCCGGGGTTCGACGGCCTGTCCGCCACCGCCTTTCCCAGCGGAGTGAGGACCATCGCCGTCGAGGTGACGGAGAGCATTTCGCCACTGGTCTTCTGGCGCAAGGAACTGCGGCGCGACACCGGCGGCGCCGGTCGAACCCGTGGTGGTCTCGGCCACCGGATGGAGCTGGGCCACGCGGCGGGCGAGCCCTTCGCCATCCTCTTGACTTCCGACCGCATCGTCTACCCGCCCAAGGGCCTCAACGGCGGTCTCGACGGCGGCCCTGCCTGTGTGACCTTGAAGAGCGGCAAGCCCCTCAGGCCCAAGGGCCAGCAGACGGTGCCGGCCGATGATCGGATCGTGCTGGAGATCGCCGGTGGCGCCGGCTATGGCGAACCCTTCGAGCGGAACGCGGAGAAAGTCGCCGAGGACGTGCGCCGGGACCTGGTCTCCCGCGAGGCCGCGGAACGGGACTACGGCGTCGTGCTGACCGCCGACGGACATGTGGACGCGGCGGCGACCGCCAGGCGCCGGCAGGAACGCGCGGCCGCGTAAGCGTCGAACGGCTGGTGGCGGGCGGGTTTGAAACCCAGCAAATTTATCTGCAGCACCGGCGATGGCCGGTTTGCTATCAGCATCAGACCTCCACCGACGGCGGGCTAGTGTTCCGCTCGAAACAAATGATTCCCATCGGGCAGGTGTGATGCGATTCTGGGTTCATGGGGAAGAAAGTGAGGATCCAGCTGGCGCCTGGGGATCAGGACAGGCTGGAGGCGTTGATCGCCAATGGCAACACGCCGCAGAAGCATGTCCGACGGGCTCGGATTGTACGGCTGGCCGGCGACGGCGTTGGCACCGATGAGATCCAGCGCCGCTTGGGCGTGAGCAAACCGACCATCCGACGCTGGCGGACGCGCTATGTGGAGGCCGGCGTGGACGGTTTGTGCCGCGATAAGACGCGCCCGCCGGGCAAGGCACCGCTTGCGGCGGATGTGGTCATGCGGGTGATCGAGAAGACCAAGACGGAAACGCCGCCGGACGCGACCCACTGGAGCCTGCGAACGATGGCCAAGGCGGTGGGCATCGCGCCGTCGAGCGTTCAGGCGATCTGGAAGGCACATGAGCTGAAACCGCATCTGGTGGCGACTTTCAAGCTGTCCAATGATCCGCGGTTTGCCGAGAAAGTCGAGGACGTGGTCGGGCTGTATGTCAACCCGCCGGAGCACGCCATCGTCCTGTCGGTGGACGAGAAGTCCCAGATCCAGGCACTCGACCGCACCCAGCCGGGCCTGCCGATGAAGAAGGGCCGGGCCGGCACCATGACCCACGACTATAAGCGCCACGGCACCACCACCCTGTTCGCGGCGCTCGACGTGCTCGACGGCACGGTCATCGGCCAATGCATGCAGAAGCATCGCCATCAGGAGTTCATCCGCTTCTTGAACAAGATCAACCGCGCGACGTCGAAGCACCTGGCTCTCCACCTGATCGTCGACAACTACGCCGCCCACAAGACGCCGGAGGTCAAGCGCTGGCTGAAACGCCATCCCCGGTTCCACCTGCATTTCACGCCGACCTCGGCGTCGTGGCTCAACTTGGTCGAACGCTTCTTTGCCGAGATCACCCGAAAGCGCATCCGTCGCGGCGTGTTTCACTCCATCGTCGAATTGCAAATGGCCATCAACGACTACCTCGACCAGCACAACGCCGACCCCAAGCCTTTCGCCTGGACGGCTTCCGCCAGTTCCATCATCGATAAGGTCAACCGAGGGAAACAAGCGTTGGAATCGCTACACTAGACCCCATGTCCGACTGGGATGTGGGTGACCCGTCTCACATTATGCGGGTGTCGAGGGTTGCACCGGATGGTCCGGTGTCTTGCCTCATGCATAGGAGACGGGTCATGGAACAGGTTATCACGTACGTGGGTCTGGACGTTCACAAGAAGAGCATTTCGGTCGCCATTGCCGATGGCGGCTTGCGCCGGGAGGCGCGCTATTTCGGCACCATCGCGAACCAACCGGCGGCGTTGCGGAAGTTGGCGCACAGGCTGGGGCGCGAGGGACGCGCGCTGCGCTTCTGCTACGAGGCCGGGCCGTGCGGTTACGGGGTCTATCGGACGCTAACATCGCTCGGCCACGACTGCGTGGTGGTGGCGCCGTCGCTGATCCCGCGGCGTCCTGGCGATCGGATCAAGACCGACCGCCGCGATGCCTTGGGCTTGGCCAAGCTGGACCGCGCCGGCGAGCTGACGCCGGTGTGGGTGCCCGAGCCCGAGCACGAGGCCCTGCGCGATCTGGTGCGGGCCCGCGCGGCGGCGGTCAAGGCCCTGCGCCGGGCGCGTCAGCAGTTGAGCGGCTTCCTGCTACGCCACGCCCGCACGCGAGACGGCAACAACTGGACCCTGGCCCACCGGCGCTGGCTGGCGAGCCTGCGTTTCGAGCAGCCGGCCCAGCAGATCGTCCTGGAGGACTATATCCAGGCCATCGAGGATGCCCAGGCGCGGCGCGACCGCCTGACGGCCGAGATCGAAGCATTGGTCCCCCGTTGGTCCCTGGCTGCCGTCGCCCAGGCCCTTCAGGCCATGCGCGGCGTGGCGCTGATCACCGCCGTCACCCTGTTGGCCGAGATCGGCGACCTGACCCGTTTCGACAGCCCGCGTCAGCTCATGGCGCACCTCGGTCTGGTGCCCTCGGAGCATTCCAGCGCCGCTCACATCCGGCGCGGCGCCATCACCAAGGCCGGCAACGCCGAGGCGCGCCGCGTCATGATCGAGGCCGCCTGGTGCTACCGCCTGCCGGCGCGGGTCAGCCGCTGCCTCCTGGAGCGCCTCCAGGGCCAACCCAAGGCGGTCCGCGACATCGCCTGGAAGGCCCAGACCCGCCTCTGCGCCCGCTACCGCCGCATGGGCGCCCAAGGCAAGGATACCCCCCTGGTCACAACGGCTATCGCCCGCGAGATGCTCGGCTTCGTCTGGGCCATCGCCCGCGAGGTCGCGCCGCGCCAAGGCCGGCTGAGAAAAAGCAGGGAAAAATCGTCACCCCCACAAGAGGAGGACCGAAGCAGCCTACCAACAGTCCGCCGGCGCCCATGCCTGGGGGCGAGACCACGGTGAGGGGAACCCTCGACTGCTCTACGAGCGGGACTTGTCCCACGCTCGTCATCTAGACCGAGGCAGCCCCACGACGAACCCAGGGTCATGCGGTTGTTAACGGCGGAGGAATAATGCACCACGCGAGGCGGCCGGGCGGTCCGGTCGCGGCGGCGCAAAATTGTGCCACTCATGGTCCCTTGTCGGTTGCGACGAGGGGCAGGAGATGTACGGCGTGGAGCTCTATGCGGCGGTTCGACTGGCGGTTGTCGACGAGGGTCTGAGCCATCACGAGGCGGGCCGGCGGTTCGGCATCGACCGCCGGACGGTGAAGAAGATGCTGAGCTATTCGGCGCCGCCGGGATACCGCCGGACGAAGCCGGTCAGGCGGCCGAAGCTGGACGGGTTCACCGGCATCGTCGACGCGATCCTGGAGGCGGACACGGATCCGGACGTGCCGCGCAAGCAGCGTCACACGGCGCATCGGATCTTCGAGCGGCTACGGGACGAGCACGGGTTCACCGGCGGCTACACCATTGTGAAGGACTATGTGCGTTCCCGGCGGCAATCGACGCGCGAGGCCTTCGTGCCGCTGCATCACCCGCCGGGCCATGCCCAGGTCGACTTCGGCGAGGCGGTGGTGGAGGTCGGGGGCAGGCGGGAGAAGGTCGCCTTCTTCTGCCTGATCCTGCCCCATTCCAACCTCTGGTTCGTCAAGGCGTATCCCCGGGAGACGACGGAGGCCTTCCTGGACGGCCATGTCAGCGCCTTCGCCTTCCTCGGCGGGGTTCCGCGCTCGATCCTCTACGACAACACGACCCTGGCGGTGGCACGGATCCTGGGCGACGGCACGCGTCGGCGCACGCAGGCGTTCACGCATCTGCAATCGCACTACCTGTTCCGCGACCGCTTCGGCCGGCCCGGCAAGGGCAACGACAAGGGCAAGGTGGAGGCCCTGGTGAAGACGGCACGGCGCCGGTTCATGGTGCCGATCCCGAAGGTGCACGACCTGTCGGTCCTGAACGAGCGGCTGATGGCGCGCTGCCTGGAGCGGCTCGACGCGCTGGAGGCAGGCGACCGGGCGACGGCATTGTTGGGCGACCTCGACGCCCTGCGCGATCTGCCGGCGGTTCCCTTCGAGGCCTGCGAGCATGTGCCGGGCCAGATCTTGTCCACGGCCCTGGTGCGCTACCGGCTGGTGGACTACTCGGCGCCGACGGTGCACGCCCACAAGAAGGTCATGGTGAAGGGCTATGTCGACCGGGTCGAGATCGCGCTCGGCGCCGAGATCGTCGCCCGCCATCGGCGCTCCTATGTCCGCGGCGACGTCATCTACGAGCCGCTGCACTATCTGTCGCTGCTGGAGAAGAAGCCGGGCGCCCTGGACCAGGCGGCGCCGCTGCGGGGATGGAAGCTCGATCCCGCCTTCGACACGCTGCGCCGCCTCCTCGAAGCCCGCTTCGGCCCGCGCGGCAAGCGCGAATACATCCAGGTGCTGCGCCTGCACGAAGACTTCCCGGCACGCCAAGTGGCGGCCGCGGTGCGCGACGCGGTGAAGCGGCGCCTGATCGGCTTCGATGCGGTCAAGCATCTCCTGCTGGCGCGCATCGAGAGGCGGCCCGTGCATCTCGACCTGTCGCGCTATCCGCACTTGCCCCAGCCCTTCGTCGCCGCCACGCGGAGCGCCGACTACGCCACCCTGCTGGCCGGAGGGGCCGGCCATGGCTGAGGCCCCCCGCATCCTGCTCGAACATCACCTGAAGAGGCTGAAGCTGCCGACCTTCCTGCGGGAATACGAGAAACTGGCGCGCCAGTGCGCGGCCGAGGGCCTGGATCATGTGCAGTTCCTCGCCCGACTGGTGGAGCTGGAGCTGATCGACCGCGAGCGCCGCCTCGTCGAGCGCCGCATCAGGCAGGCCGGGTTCCCTGTCGTCAAACAGCTCGAGAGCTTCGACTTCAAGGCAATCCCGAGCCTCAACAAGATGCTGGTGCTGGATCTCGCGCGCGGCGAGTACATCACGCGCCGTGAGAACGTAATCCTGCTCGGCCCAAGCGGCGTCGGGAAGACGCATGTCGCTCTCGCCCTCGGCCTCGCCGCCTGCCAGAAGGGCCTTTCCGTGCGCTTCGCCACAGCCTCCCATCTGGTCCACGAGCTGATCGAGGCACGCGACGAGAAGAGGCTGCTCCGCCTCCAGGACCAGCTCGCCAGGGTCAATCTCCTGATCGTCGACGAGCTCGGATACGTGCCCCTCTCGCAGACCGGAAGCGAGCTGCTGTTCGACGTCTTCAGCCGGCGCTACGAGAACGGCGCCACCATCGTGACCTCAAACCTGCCCTTCCAGGAATGGACGACGGTCTTCGCCAGCGAGCGCCTCACCGGCGCGCTGCTCGACCGCATCACCCACCATGTCCATATCCTGGAGATGAACGGCGAGAGCTACCGGCTCAAGCAGAGCCGGTCACGACACCGGCAACCGTCCGAATAACCCCCCGCTTGCCCGCGTGGGCCCACAGGCCCCTCCCATGGACTACGCGGACAAGCTACCACCGAGCCCGTGGTACATTTTTGCGCCGCCGCCCCGGTACATATTCCCGCCGCCGTTGACACATACAGCCCGGCAAGCCCCATGGAGATCGGCTGCAGGGCGGCGAAGCGGTCGCCGCGCTTGCAGACATGCCAGCCGACACACTCGGCGTTCCAATGCTCGACGGCGGTGAAGATCCAGCCCCAGCCGTCGTCCACCGTGAACACCCGAACGCCATCGGTGCCCCACATGAGGTTCGGGGCATGAGTGATGATCTCACCCGTCCATGGGGATTGCCGCCACGGCGGCGGCAGCGATGGGGCGAGAGCAGATTGTTCTCGCGCATCAGGCGGAGCACCCGCTTGGCGGGCAACCCGGATGTCGCGACAGACCCGAAGCCGAGCCCAGACCTTGCGGTAGCCCTCGCCCTCCCAGGGCGATGCCTCCAGGTCGGCTTCGATCGCCACCAGCAGCGCCTGGTCCGAGATCGCGGGCTTCGGTCCCCGACGCTTTGCCGGCGGCTGCTCGGCGTGCTGGCCGGAGGTCACGGCGTAGAACGAGGAGCGGGCCATGCCCCAGGCGGCGCAGACCCGCCGCAGGCCGTAGGCCAGACCCGTGCCGGGCGAGGTGGCGGCACTCATCGCCGCGACCTCCGCCGCCCCAAAGGGCCGAAGGTCTCCGTCTTGGCCTCCAGCAGTTCCACCTGCATGGTCAACTCTCCGATCCGCTTCATGGCGCTATCCAGTTCCGCCTGCACCGGATCGCCCTTGCGTTGCTTGAGCGAGGCGTCGATCCCGCCGATCGCTTTCTCACGCCACTGCTCGAGCCGGAAGATCTCTACGCCCAACTGGCGCGACAGAAGTTGCACCGGCTCGTCACGCAAAAGCCGCAGAACGACCTCACGCTTGCGCGCCACCGTCCATCGCTGGCCAAGTCCCAGCGGGCCTGCCGGCAAAGCCTGTCCTGGGGAAAACGTGGACGAGCCAAGCTCGCCCGCATTTACCAGCAGGCCCATCAACAGCAACTTTCTTCTCAAAATTATCGGTCATCGCTTCACCCGGTCCTCCTTCCGGTACACTTCGATTAAGCCAATTCTGTGTCCAAGGAAATCGGGTCCGACTCACTCCAGTGCAAACACAAACCTTAATTGCCCCGGTCTAAGCCAGATGGGCCGTCATATTCGGGAAGCGATTCCAGAACAGCGGACCTGCGCGAGGATTTCGGACAAATGGTTCGAACTTTCTCCAGCTTAGGCGCACCAGTGCGTTGGCCGATTCGCGGGCCCCAGGTCCCCGCCGCTTGGACTCTCAGCCCCCCTTCGTGAAAGCATGACGCCGGCACCAACGGCTCGAGGCGCGATTGTGATGCGACCGGGTTTCGCTGGCTTGCCCTGCGTCTGAATGTTCTTCTGCACGCTCCGGCGCTGGCCCAGGCGCCGCTCAGGGGTGACGAGCGGACAGGCGATGGCGGCGATGATGTTGGAGAACGCACCAGGCCATAGGCGGCCGTGGTGCCGAGCCATGGCCGAGTCCGACCGCTTTACCGCGATCCAGGCGGCGCGGGACAAAGCGCCATGCAGAGAACGACCCCGCAAGACGCTTCATGGCGCTCCGTCCAGTCGCCGGGACTACGTGGTGTGGACAGCCCTGCGGCCTGCTGGACCTCCCTGCTGGCGGCGCTGAAGCCGCTGTCCGGGGGCGACTACGCCACACTTCCGTTGCCGAGATGGATCTGTGGGCCGAAGCGGTTTGCGCCAGATCGGCAACACGGACCTGAAGTATTGGCCTGGACTGGCTGGCTGCGGAAAGGGGTGGTGGCCGAGCGGGTCACATTCAGACGGCGTATCGAGCCGCAGACCCGCTTCTGGGAGGCTACCTGACCACCATCCAGGATAGCGTCATTTTGCCCTACATCCAGGGCCGGCTACCTAACCCCAATTATTCATGACGGCCATCGGATTTCAGCGGGACGAGCGGTAGCGACCGGGTTGACGGCGATTTTTGAGACGGATTGTCGGAGAGGTTGGAGGTTGTTGTTCGGGGCTCGTCCGGCGGCACCTGCCGCTTGGTTCAGGGCCCTTGGGCGGTGATGCGCCCGGCGATGGCGATCATGGCCGGCTGATAGGGATAGGCCGAAGGCAGGGCGATCCTGAGGCGCGACTTGAGCTCCTCGACGCGGACGGCGATTTTGAGAAACGCCCGGCGCAGGGTTTCGAAGGTGGCCGTTCGCCACAGCGATTTCCGAGGCGCCGCTTGGCGAAGCTGATGCAGCAGCCAGTAGGCGCCGGTATGCAGGAAGAGGCGGAACTGGTTGGCCTCCCAACGGTGGCACGACGTGCGGTCGGACTTGGTGTAGAGCTTGTGGTCCTTGATCATGTTTTCCATCCGCCCGCGGGCGCAGTAGACCTTCTCGTAGAGCGCCTTGGCGCGGCCGCTCAGGTTGGTGACGACGAAGCGGACGTCACAGCCCTTGGCGGTAGCTTCCACGCGGGCGATGACCGAGCGTTGCCGTGACCAGCTTTTGGCCTGGTAGCCGGTGTGGAAGAAGCGGCGCACCTTATCCTTTCCCTGCCCCGCCCGGCGCACGGCGGCGTCCTCGCACCACGGCTGGCCGATCCTGTTCAGCCGGGCGTTGCCGGAAAGCCCGAAGATGTAGCCGCAGCCCTGACGTTCGAGGAATTCCATGGCCTCCGGCGTGGCGTAGTGGCCATCGCCCCGCACGGTGATCTCGACCCGTGGCCAGTTGCGGCGGATGCGGCCGATGACGTGTCTCAGGATCCGCGCCGCCTCGTCGCCGGAGGGCCGCTTGCCGGGACGCAGCAGTGACATCACCGGCTTGCCGGTGGCCGCCTCGAAGATATGGATGGGTTGGAAGCAATAGTCGTCGTAATGGGCGTTGAACAGCGCCAGCTGCTGGCCGCCGTGAACGGCATCGTCGGTGTCGTCGATATCGAGAACGATGCGCGCCGGAACGCGCTTGAAGCTGGCGCAAAACAGATCGATCGTCGACAGCCCCATGCGCCCGAGCGCGCGCCATGACGGCGCGTTCTCGAGGCGCGACAGGGTCGGTTGGCTCATCAGGTCGTCGCCGCTCTCGGACAAACGGCCACAGGCCAGCTTGAACGCCGGATCGAAACGCAGAACGTCGAGGTCGTCGCAATCCTCATACCCGCAGGCAATAGCGAACAGGCGCGCCCGGATCATGTCTACGTAAGCGTGGGTCGTGCTCGCCGGGTCGCGCACGTCGGTGACGCAGGAAGCGAGCACGTCGGCGATGCCGAGCCGCCTGTCGATCTCGCCCAACAACAACACCCCGCCGTCCGACGACAGCCGTCCGCCGTCGAAGCGGGCGCAAAGCGGCTTGCCTCCAACGGGTGACAAACCAGGGAGATAGGGGGTAATCTCGTTCATGGTGAGCCGTGGGTTGTTCTGTTGCCATGTGATCTTGTCTTGACACCAAAATCATACGGCATTTCAACAGGTTAATCTACGCTCACCAGCATTTTCAATCAGCGCCGTGAATAATTCGGGCTAGGGTCCGGACTCATTCAAATCCAGTAGCAGACGAGAGCGGCGAGGCATAGGCCTGCCATGAAGTTGATGGCGTTCTTGTCGTATCGCGTGGCGATGCGTCGGAAGTCCTTGAGGCGTCCGAACATGCGCTCGATGGTGTTTCGGTCTTTGTATCGCTCTGTGTCGAAGGGATGAGGTTGTTTGCGGTTCACCTTGTTGGGGATGACCGGCTGGATTTTCTGGCGTAGCAGGCAGGCGCGCCAGTGGTCGGCGTCATAGGCCTTGTCGGCGAGAAGATATCGCGTCCTCGGCAGATGCGCGGCGAGCATGACGGCGCCCTTGATGTCGGCGGTCTGGCCGGGGGTCAGGTAGAAGGCCAGGGGCCGGCAATGTTCGTCGCTCAGGGCATGGACCTTGGTGTTGCGTCCGCCCTTTGTGCGGCCGATGGCCTGAGCAGAGGCCCCCCTTTTCCGCCGCCGGCGCAGCGATGCGCCTTGACGTGTGTGGTGTCGATGGAGACCTGTTGCGGTGTCCCTGCCAGGCTCTCCGTCAAAGCCGAGAACAGGTACTGCCAGTGACCACGTTGCGACCACCGGTTATAGCGATTGTAGAC
>CBDFHV010000061.1:0-13223 GCA_965247705.1 Rhodospirillales bacterium
TGATGCCGAGGCACGCCGCCGCATGAAGGAGTACAAGAGCATCCTGAGCGCCGGCGGCGACTGGGGTCGCATCGTGCTGCTCGACAACGACCGCTGGCCCGAATACGCGCGCCGCGACGTCGCCGACATCGCCGCCCAGCGCTGCCAGGAACCGCTGGACGCGGTCTATGACCTGCTGGCCGGCGTTGTCGACAACCTGCACGCGCTCATGGTCATCATTCTCTGCTACACGCCCGACCAACAGCGCGAGGTGTTCGCCCACCCGCTCTGCATGCCGGCTTCGGACGCCACCGCGCTGGCTACCGACGGGCCGCTGGCCGGCTCCGCCTTCCACGGCGCCTACACCTGGGCCGCGTGGTTTTACCGCTTCATGGTGCGCGAGACCAAGGCGTTGAGCCCGGCGCAGGCGATCCACAAGCTGACCGGCCTACCGGCAAGCATCCTCAAGCTGGCGCGCCGTGGGCGGCTGGCGCCGGGATTCTCGGCCGACATCGCGGTCTTCGACCCCGAGACCTTCGGCGAGTGCGGCACTACCTTCGAGCCCAACCAGATAGCCGCCGGCATGGTTCATGTCCTGGTCAACGGCGTGCCGACGCTCAGCGACGGGGCGCTCACCGGCCAGCGCTCGGGACGAGTCCTGCGGCGCGGCGACGAACCGGCTCACGCCTGAGCGGCGGCGGGCCAGAACGTGATGGACAGAGGTTTCTTTCACTCAAAACGGTCCAATATCCGGGGAAAGGCACAGGCCGCAAACCGATTTTTCCTTGCCGGTGATTCACCCGCCGTTAGAATTCGACGCCGCGTCAGCCTGGTGAAATTCTGAGGATTGCCAAAGGAGGAAAACACCTTGGCGGTCAATTGCCGAATCGCGGCCGACGTCGGCGGCACGTTCACGGATATCGCCTTCGTGGCCGAGGACGGCCAGTTGGTGACGCGCAAGGTGCCGTCGACCCCGGCCAATTACGCCGACGCGGTCATCGAAGGCATCGTTGGCCTGATGGACGCGCAAGGCCGGTCGCTGTCGGACATCGACGAAGTCCTGCATGGCTGCACAATCGCCACCAACGCAATTCTCGAACACAAGGGCGCCGAGACCGCGCTGCTGACCACCAAGGGTTTCCGGGACGTTCTCGAGCTCAGGCGCATCCGCGTTCCCAGGCTCTACGACCCTCTCTATGTCAAGCCGCCGCCGTTGGCGCCGCGGCGGCTGCGTTTCGAGATCGAGGAAAGGATCGGCGCCCATGGCGAGATCGTTGTCCCGCTCAACGAGACCGACGTCGCCCGCGCCGTGGAGCGCATCCGCGAAGAGGGAACGGTAGCGGTGGCGGTCTGTCTTCTGCATTCGTATGCCAATCCGATCCATGAAAAGAGAATCGGCGAGATTCTCAAACGCGAGCTGCCAGACGCGTTCATTTCCATTTCCTGCGAGGTCCTGCCCCAAATCCGCGAGTACGAGCGTACCAGCACGACGGTGGTCAACGCCTACGTGGGGCCGCCCGTCAAGGCCTACGTGCGGTCCATGATCGACCAGCTCGCGGCGGTCGGGATTGGCGGTCGCCTGTTTGTCATGCAATCCAGCGGCGGAATCCTCGACGGCGAGACGGTTGTCGAGATGCCCGCCCATATCATCGAATGCGGTCCCGCCGCGGGCGTCATCGGGGCCGCTCATGCGGGGGCGCTCAACGGCTACGACAATCTCGTCACCTTGGACATGGGGGGAACCACCGCCAAGGCTTCCATCATCGAGGCGGGAGAGCTCACCTTCTCCGACGAGATGGAGGTCGGCGGCGAGATGTCGACCGGCAACGCATTGGTTGCCGGCGGCGGCTACGCGCTCAAGCTGCCGGCCATCCAAATCTCCGAGGTGGGGGCCGGCGGCGGCAGCATCGTTTGGCTCGACATGGCCGGCTCCATCAAGGTGGGGCCCCACAGCGCCGGAGCCGTACCGGGGCCGGCCTGCTACGGCGCCGGGGGCGAGGACCCGACCATAACCGACGCCAACGTCGTCCTCGGGTTCCTGAACCCGACGGCCCTGGTGGGCGGATCGCTGCCCATCGACGCCCAGTTGTCGCGCACAGCCATCGAAACCCGAATCGCCCGCCCCCTCGACCGCGAGCTCGTCGAAACCGCCTACGGCATCCACGCCGTCGCCAACGTCAAAATGATGCGGGCCATCAAGGCGGTGACCACTTACCGCGGGCGCGATCCGCGAGAGTTCGCCTTGTTCGCCTTCGGCGGCAACGGCGGCGTGCACGCCGTCGACCTGGCCCGGGGACTTCAGATCGGCCGAGTGATCGTTCCCACTGCGGCCGGCGTATTCAGCGCCGTTGGGCTTCTGTTCGCCGATATGGTAATGAACCTCGCCCGTGCCTTCATGCACCGGGTCGACACCATGCCGCTGGACGAGGCCGAGCGGGCGTACCGGGGCATGGAAGACGACATCTCTTCTCGCCTGAGCGACGGTCGCTCGGAAATCCAATTTCAGCGTCTGGCGGATCTGCGGTATGTGGGCCAAGCCTTCGAGTTGACCGTGCCGCTGCCTGACGGTGCAATCGACATCGCCGTAAAGAACTTGGGGCGACGTTTCGAGGCGGAGCACGAGAAGCGTTACGGCCACGCCTTCGCAGGCGCCTACCCGGTCGAATCGGTCAATCTTCGCGTCATCGGCACCGTGCCGGTACAAGCCGCGGGCCGCATCGTCGTCGATGACGTCGACGGCGGCGACACCACAGCCGAGAAATGCCGGCGTCCGGTACACTTCGGACCCGAGTTCGGAACCGTGGAGACGCCCGTGATTACCCGTGCCGGACTGGCGCCCGAGTCCCGGGCGGGGCCGATAATCGTCGAGGAATACGAATGCACGACCGTCGTCCCGCCGGACTGTTCGGCCCGGCTCGACTCTCAGGGCAACATCATCATCGACATCGGCGGCCAAGCCTGAGTCAGGGGTCCGGCGGCATGCATCGCCTGGGCACCGCCCCGACTTCGCCGTCAGGCCGGCCCCATCATTGCTTGAACACGAGTTCCGGCAGCCACATCGAGATCTGCGGAATGTAGGTCAGCAGCAGAAGCGCGATCACGAGGGTCGGCAGGAACATCAGGGACGCCCGGATCACTGGTCCTATTTCCAGCTTGGCCACCGCGCAGACGGCGAACAGCCCGATTCCGATAGGTGGGGTGATTATGCCGATCAACAGGTTGAAGGTGAGGACGACCCCGAACTGGAGGGGGTCCATGCCGAGGGAGACCACCAGCGGGCCGAAAACCGGAATCGCGATCAGGAGTGCGGGAAGCGTCTCGAGGAAGCACCCCATAAGGAGAATCGCGAGATTGATCAGCAGCAGGAGAACCCATTTCTCGTCGGTCAACGCAAGCAACTGCTCGGTCAGTTGCTCGGCGACCTGCTCGGAGGTAAGGATGAACGCCATGACGCCGCCGACGCCGGTCAGGTACATGATCAGTGCCGTCATCGTGCAGGTTTCGGTGATCGCCCGGCCCAGGCCGGTGATGCTGAACTCCCTGTAAAAGACGCCGACAAGGGCCGAGTAGAAGACCGCCAGAACCCCCGCCTCGGTGGGCGTGACCATCCCGCTCACCATGCCGAAAACGATGATCACGGGCGAAAAGATCGCGAACGCGCCGGTGACCGCGGTGCGGCCGATCTCGCGGGCGCTGCTGCGCTTTGTGGGCGGGCAGTTTTCGACGCCGGTACGCGCCAGAATCCAGATGGTGGCCATCAGGCAGGCGGCAATGGTGACGCCGGGAATAACGCCGGCGACGAAGAGCTTGCCGATGGAGACCTCCATGTTGACGGCGTAGATGATGAACATGATCGACGGCGGAATGATGGGGCCGATGGTCGAGGCCGCGACCGTCACCGCCGCGGCGAAGGCGGGGCGGTAGCCGGCCTGTCTCATGGCCTTGATCTCAATGGAGCCAAGCCCGGCGATGTCCGCCAGGGCGGCGCCCGAGATGCCCGCGAAGATCATGCTGGCAACCACGTTGACCTGGGCCAGACCGCCCCGCATGAACCCCACCAAGGAGTTGGCGAAGGCGAAGATGCGCTTGGTGAGGCCAAACTCGTTCATCAGCGACGCGGCGAGGACGAAGAACGGGATGGCCATCAGGGGAACGGCCCGAACCGTGTTCAGGACATAGCGAGGCAGGGTGTGGAGCGGCAGGTCCATGGCCACCAGCCCGGCGAGGGCGCCAAACCCCATGGCCGCGCAGACAGGAACCCGGAAAACCAGGAGGAACATGAAGACGGCACCCATCATGGCGGAAGCCACGGTCCCCTCCGTTCAGATGCCGACCGGGTCCGGCTCGGACTGAGGTTCCGTGCCCCAGACCGTCCGTACCAACAAGATGACCTCGGTGACCAGGATGTCGAGGCTGCCGACGGTGAGGGAAATGAAGAATAAAGGCTCGGGCAGCTCCAGGATCCACGTCACCTCGCCGGCGATGAGTTTCATGGCGGCGAAGCAGAGGACCAGCATCGTCGCGTGGAAGATAATCACCAGAAGCCGCGTCAACACGCCGATGGACCTCAGGGCGGCGTCAGGAACAAGCCACAGAAAGACGTCGACGCGGATGTAGGTCTGCCGCTTGGCAATCAGCGAGTAGGCGAAGAAGTAAATGCAAAAGGCAGCGAGCAGCGCCACTTCCTGATGCCACAGCAGACCTTTGTCGAATCCGAACCTGAGCACGATGTTCACGGCATTGACGCCGACCGCGATACAGAGCGCGGCGCCAGCGGTCCACGTCACCAGCCGCAACGACCAGACAAGGTAGAGGTCGAACCAGGGCTCCAGTCGAGTGGTAAGCGTTCTCATCCGTTCGACCCTCCTCGTCGGCAAAAAGGACCCCGCCGCCGGCAGTCAGTCGGCGGCCGCGGACGCCTCGGCGCGTAGGCGCCGACGCAGGGCCCGGGTGGCCTTCATGTCGACCCGGGCCGGCCGGCCGGCCCGGATGACCACGCCATAGCTCTTCTCCGCGTGGTCCTTGGTGATTCTGTCTTCGCGGAAGTCGTCCAGCACCCGTTCGGCATCCCGCTCCAGGGGATCGCCATAGCCGCCGCCGCCAGCCATAACATGGCGAAAAACGTCCCCATTGCGCAGGGGCCACGGCTCAGTGGGCAACACGGGAAGGACGATGTCCTCGGTTCCGGGATTGATGACGTTGACGGACGGCGCCCCTGTGTGCCCGCCGAACAGGCCGTGGGGCGGAAACTCC
Organism: Rhodospirillales bacterium; assembly: GCA_965247705.1. Classification (GTDB taxonomy): domain Bacteria; phylum Pseudomonadota; class Alphaproteobacteria; order Rhodospirillales; family CAMCUA01; genus CBDFHV01. The sequence goes on from CBDFHV010000061.1 coordinate 5,233, forward strand.
CGCTTGTCGGAACGCATGGTGAGAATCGCCTCGTCGGCCAGCAGCCGGTAATCGCGGACGATCGCCAAGCCGCCCCGGAACCGGCCGGGGCCACCGGTATCGGGGACGAAACCGTAGCGTTCGATACGCAGGGGATGGTTCACCTCGACCATCTCCACCGGCACGTTGGCGGCGTTGGCGCCCAGATGCGCCACCCCTTCCTGTCCGTCGTGGGTGGCGGTGCCGCCCCAATTGCCCATCGCCGTCTCGCAAAAAACGAAGGGAGCGCCCTCGTGCCAGCCGCCGATGGTGGGCAGCGACGCGCCGCCGCTGGTATCCGCGGTAACCTTGTCCGGAACGGCCTGGGCCAGCGCCCCGAACAGGCAGTCGATCATGCGATAACCGGTAATCCCACGCGCCCCCACGGGCCCCGGATAAACCGGATTGACCAACGAGGCTTCCGGCGCCACCACGGTGATGGGGCGGGTATAGCCGTGGCAGTTGGGGACCTCGGCCGGGATGACGGAGCGGATGGCGCAATAGGCGGCGGCCCTGGTGTACGAAAGGATGGAGTTGATGCCTCCCCTCACCTGCGGCGACGTGCCCTCCCAATCGATCAGTACGTCGCTGCCATCGATCGTGATCTTGACCTTGAGGAAGTTGGTTTCGCCGCTGGTGCCAAGGCCCTCGATGGTATCGGTAAAGGCGTAGGTTCCGTCGGGAATGTGGGTGATGCCGGCGCGGGCCAGGCGCTCCGCGTAGTCGTGCAGATGCTCGGCGTAGGCGCTCATGGTATCGACGCCGTAGCGCTCGTAGAGCACCGTCACTTCACGTTCGCCGGCGTTACAGGCAGCCATCTGCGCCTGCAGGTCACCGAGCACCTTCTCGGGCACGCGGACGTTCAGGCGAACGATGTCCCAGACCGGCTGCACGGGGCCGTCCTTGTCGGCGAACTTGACGATGGGAATGCGCAGGCCCTCTTGGATGATCTCCGTCGCCCCAAGGGCGTTACTGCCCGGGACGATACCGCCGACATCGGCATGGTGGGCGATGGTGGTGGCGAAACCCTGAAGCCCGCCGTCGAAGAATATGGGTTTGATGATGTAGATGTCGGGAAGGTGCTGGCCCGCCGAATCGTACGGGTCGTTGAAGATGAACACGTCGCCCTGGTTGATCCTTCCGTCGAAACGCTCCAGCAGGCAGAGCATTGCGTCGTAGAAGCTTCCTAGCTGCTGGGGAACCGTCAGGCCCTGGGCCAGGGTCCGCCCCTGGGCGTCGCAGACCGCCGTCGAGAAGTCCATGGTGTCGCGGACGATGCTCGAATACGCCGTCCGCATGAGCGTCAGCGCCATCTGGTCGGCAATGGTATCGAATCCGTTCTTCAGGATTTCGAGCAGAAAGGGGTCGTAATCGTCGGGCATCGGTCGAACGGCTTCCGCCCCTTGCCGCCGGTGGGATCGCCCGCGTTGCCCACGGACATCGTCTGGCGCCGACATCAACGCGGGTATTCCCCGGGCATCAGGGGACGGCAATCGACCTTACTCGGCTGGGGACCGGTCCGGGGATTATAGCCGCAAAATAGGACGCCGGGCGGCGTCTGCCGCCCGGCGCACACCGCCTTAGTATTTCAACGCCTGGATCTTGGCCACGAATCCCTTGGGGATGAAGCCGTCGTCTTCCAGTTTCTTGATGGTCTTGAGGCCGGCCTTCCGCCAGGGACCGAGGGCGGGCTGAATGATGCTCACCCCGTACTCGTCCATGGCTTTCGTTTTCTTGACCTCGAAGCCGCGCAGCGATTCGGCCCGCAGCGCCTCACCGCCGACCTTCACGCCCGCCCTCAGGATGCGCAGCTCATCCGACGACAGGGCATCGAACTGCTTCTTGTTCATGAGAATATTGATGATCTGGTAGTACTCCTGCGTCTGGATGAAGTACTTGCCCATTTCCACGTTCTTTTGGTCGTAGGCGATGCCGATGGTCTCGGGACCGCCCTCGATGATCCCCTGCTTGAAGGCGAGATACATTTCCGCGCGCGGCACGACGATCGTGTTGGCGCCGAAGCCCTGCCATGTGGAGATCGCCGGCTTTGATTCCCAGATCCGCATCTTGAGGTTGTTCATCTCGGCGGGCGTGATCACCGGCCGCACCGAAATGAATCCCCGCGGGTCCTGGCGCCACCAGGTCCACTCGTTATCCAGGAAGACCGCGCCGTCCTTGGCCAGGGCGTCGACCGTGGGCTTGAACAGGTCGCTCTTGTAGAACGCCTGCAGATGCTTGAAGCTGAGGAACACGTAGGGCAGGCCGATGAACTTCGCCTGCGGGTACTGGCTGGCCAAGAACGATGTCCACACCAGCATCATCGACTGGGCGCCGGACTTGACGTTGCGTACCTGCTCCGGATGGGGTCCCAGCTTGGCGCTGTGGAACTTCTCGATCTTCATCTTGCCTTTGCTCAACTCGCCGACGGCTTTGGCAAAGGCCTCCAGCGCCACGCCGCCGTCGCTGGTCGGAGCGTCCATTCCGCCTGCCCGGTAGGCCTTTTGGGCCGAAACGGTCACCGGCTGCATGGAAAGTAACGACGCCGCGAACACGGTAGCGACCAACAAAGAAATCTTACGGAACATCCTGACCTCCCCTGTAATGTTCGGAGTTTGAGCCGACCCGGCAGCAGTGAACGATTATTTTTGCCAAGGCAGCAATTGAAAATTATGGCGGAACGTTGATACCCTGTCAATGGACCCCACTGGCGCGGTGATGTATGAAAGTTTGTGTCAGTGGGGTGAGAGGGGGTACTCCGTGGGTTGTTGATATCCACAAGAAGGAGCACCCCCAATGTCACAGTCTGCGACGATCAAGAGTTTACCACGTGCGTTTCGGATGATGAAGGTCATGCAAGCCGAAGGGATCGAATGGGGCGAGGATTACCGACGCGCGGCGGGCGCGGCGCTCAAGGGCATTCTTGAGGAACGCATGGCGTCCGGGATCGATTGCCATCTTGCCGAGATGGCAGCGCTGGACGAGAGCGACCGGCGCAACGGCTCTTACCGCCGTCATCTCATGACCGAGCTTGGCGACATCGAACTTTCGGTACCGCGCACACGGCGTTTCAGCGCCTTGACTGTCGTGCGCGCCTACGCCCGTCGAGCCGGCCACATCGACCGCATGATCTTGGCCTGCTTCGTGCTCGGGCTGTCGACCCGCAAGGTTGCGACGGCGCTCGCCCCGGTGCTCGGCCGACGGATCAGCGCCGGCACGGTGAGCCAGGTGGCCAAGACCCTGGACGGGGCGGTCGCCGCCTTCCATCGCCGGCCTCTGAAGGACCAATATCCGGTACTCATGCTCGACGGCGTGGTGCTCTCGCGCAAGACCGGGGCCGGGGCGCTCAAGCGCCCGGTGTTGGTGGCCTTGGGGATCAGGTCGGACGGCAAGAAGGAGATCATCGACTTTCGCCTGGCCCTCGCCGAAAGCGCCGCCCAGTGGGAGCAGTTTCTGACCGATCTTTTCCGCCGGGGGCTTGAGGGCGGGCGCCTCGAGATGGTCTGCGTCGATGGCGCCGCCGGCCTCCTGGCCGCCCTGCCCATCGTCTATCCCGGCCTGCCCGTGCAGCGTTGCTGGGCGCACAAGATCAGGAACGTCCTCGACAAGGTGCGCAAGGCCGACCACGACACCGTCAAGGCCGGTCTGCACGACGTGATGAACGCCACCACACTGACCGCCGCCCGCTCCGCCGCGCGCCGTTTCGCCGACCGCTGGCGGGACGTCTACCCCAAAGCCGTCGAGTGCCTGCGCAACGACCTCGACGAGTTGCTCACCTGCTGGCGCTATCCGACACTCGAAAAACGTAAGCAGGTGCGAACCACCAACGCCATCGAACGACGATTCCGTGAAGTCCGGCGTCGGACAAGGCCCATGGGCGTCTTCCAGGACCGAACCTCCATGGACCGCATCCTCTTCGCCGTCTTCACTCACGAAAACTCAAGCCAGGGAGTGCCGACCCTCTTCTCCCTGACACAAACCTTTTGACGTTACCCACTGGCGCTGGGCGCCAGCCGCGGCGGCACCATCCGGCGCCAAGATTACACTGTGATCGGCTGCCAAGTCCCCATCCGCCCGGAGAAGCTCATGACCTGCAGTTGGGAACCGACACCGTGATCAATATTGGTGGCCACGACTGGCATGGAGAACCATTCACCCTCGTGGAGACCCACTGTTAAGGCAGCCTTGGGCGGCGAAACAAACTCCTCGGGTGTTTCAGCGGTTGCCATATGACAACCGAGCCTAGCGAGCGGCGGAACTTTTATGACGCCGCTTGTTGCGCAACGAGGCGGTGGCCGCGGCGTCCAGCTTGCCGGCCTCGTCGACGACGACCCGGTAGTGTTGTCGGACGTAGGCAGGCGTCAGCTTGCCGTCGCACACGTCCTCAGCGACGGCCGTGGGATCCCGTGTGAATGGGTCACCCCAGCCACCGGCGCCGGGAATCACAAAGCGGATGATTTCGCCTGGAGCAATGGTCGTCGTCACCATCGCCGGCAAACTCCGTTCTTCCGGGGTGCCGGGGTTGAGGACGTTTTTCGACGGCGTGCCGGATTCTCCACCAGCGAGACCGTAGGGCATCGTCTTGCTGCGGTCGGCGCGGATCTGCAGTTGCCCCGGCGTCGCCCCCAGGTACTGAATGTCGCGCACCAGCGACAGGCCGCCCCGGAAGCGACCGGCGCCACCCGTGTCGGGTAAGAAGCCGTATCTTGTTACCCGCAAAGGGTTCTCGACTTCCATGATCTCGACTGGGATGTTACGTTGATTGAGAAGCGGGTGAGCATTGCCGTCGATACCATCGCGATCGGGTCGACCACCCCAAGAGCCACCAAAGACCTCGACGTAGACAAAGGCTTGACGCGCTTCATCGCGGCCGCCGAAGCTGTAGACGGTGGTGCCGCCCTCACAGGCAGCAAAGACCCCTTCGGGCAGCGCCCGAGCCAGGGCACCGTATAGGGCATCGGCTTGGCGGAACAGCGTCACGCCGCGTCCCGCCGAGGCCGCCGGATGGACACAATCGAGGATGCTCCCTTTCTTAGCGATGACCTTGATGGCGCGGAAGATACCGGCGTTATTGGGGATATCCGCACTCAACACCGACCGAATCGCGCCGTAGGTCACCGACTTGGTCATGCTCATGGTAGAGTTAATTGCACCCTGCACTTGGGGCGAGCTGCCGGAATAGTCGGCGGTGATGCCATCCCCCGCGATGGTCAGCTTGACGCGAATGGCGACCGGCCGCGCCTCGATACCGTCGGAGTCCAGGCGATCGACGAATTCGTAGACGCCGTTGGGAAGTTCCGCGATGGCCTTGCGCGTGACGCGCTCGGCGTGGTCGAGGAGCTCGGCCCAGTACCGTTTCAACGTCTCCAGTCCGTGGCGCTCCACGAGTTCCAAAACCCCGTCTTCTCCCGTCTTCAATCCGGCGACCTGGGCCCGGAGATCGCCCAGCACCTTTTTCGGCACGCGGACGTTCTTCTCGATGATGTGAAACAAGGTGCGGTTGGGCTCACCACGCTCGAACAGCTTGAGCGGCGGGATGCGCAGCCCCTCGGCGTAGACCTCGGTGGAATCGCAAGCGTTGGAGCCGGCGACGCGGCCACCGATATCGACCTGATGGCCCGAGATGCAGGTGTAGCAGAACAACGCGCCCTGGTAAAAAACAGGCTTGACGAAGAACACGTCCGGCAGGTGGGTCCCCCCCTCGAAAGGGTCGTTGAGGACGAAGATGTCCCCTGGCTCCATCTGGCCCGCCCAGCGCGCCTTGACGGCCTCGATGGCGTCGGGCATGGGGCCGAACTGGAAAGGCAGCGACAGGCCCTGAGTGACCATTTCGCCGTTTGGATCGGCGATACCGGTGGCGAAGTCCATGTTGTCGCGTAGGATCCCCGAGTAAGACGCCCGTACCAGCGTCAGCGCCATCTCGTTGACCAGGAAGAACATGGCGTTCTTGATCAGTTCAAAGCGAACGGGTTCGATGTCTGGGCTCAGTCCACCCGCGTCGTGGTGCCGTTTTGAGGTCTTCGACATCTGCCCTTTCTTCCTCGTCCCTAGTCTGCGCTCGCACCTGGGGCGTCGACGGCGATGACGATGAAGCCCCCCGGATCGCGGCGGGCGCTGCAACCGGGGGGCACCACGGTGACGCTGTCGTACTCCTCGATTACCAGCGGCCCCGGAAGAGAATCTTCCGATAGATCGTGGCGCCCGATCACTGCCGTCCCCAAGAACCCGACCTCTTCGCCGAAATAGGCTTGGCGGCGGCTCCCGCTGGCGCAGACGTCGAAGCGGCCGCTGTCACCTGTGGCGGGTTTCCAAGCCGGCGACGCCCCACCAATGACGCGCACCGCCACAAGAATGATCCTTTCGCCTTCGGCACGGTGGCCATAAGTGCGTTCGTGCTCGGCCTCGAAACTTTCGACCAGGTCCGCCAACGCCTTTCCCGTCAACCTGCCGTATGGCTTGCGGACGCTCAACGCGTGGCTCTGCCCCCAGTAGTGGAGGTCGGCCTCGATCTCAAAGCGCATCGCCACACCATCCGACGATTCGCCGGCTGCCATGGCAGCGACTTGATCGCGTAACGTGCCCAGGACCGTGTCCAGTTGTCCGATGTCTAATGCGTTGACATCGGTGTGGAACATGCGGCTGCGCTGGAACTCCAGATCGGTGGTCAGTAACCCAAAGGCCGAGAACAGTCCCGGCGAGTCGGGGACGATCACCGTACGGATGGCCGCCGCCCGGGCCAACTCCGCCGCATGGGTGGGGCCGCAGCCGCCGAACGCAACCAGGGAGAAGTCCCTTACGTCGCGGCCGCGCTGGGTTGAAACGGCTCGGATGGCGCCCATCATCTCCGAATTGGCGATCAGGTGGATGCCGTGAGCGGCGTTCACCGTATCCAGGCCGAGGGGCTCGGCGATGTGGTCCCCGACCGCCCGCTCTGCCCGTTCGCGGTCGATATGGATGGCGCCGCCCGCAATGGCTTCGGAATTGAGGTACCCCAGGATGACGTTGGCGTCGGTGACCGTGGGTTCGCCGCCGCCGCGGCCGTAGCAGGCCGGACCCGGATCGGCGCCGGCGCTGCGCGGCCCGACTCGCAGGCTGCCGCCGCTGTCGATCCAGGCGATGCTGCCGCCTCCGGCACCCACCTCGGCAACGTCGACCATCGGGATGTTGATCGGATAACCGCCGCCGCCGGTCAGGCGCGTGGTCGCCGACATGGCGCCGCCGACCTCGTATTCGCTGGTTCTCAGCACGTCACCATCCTCGATGATCGATGCCTTGGCGCTGGTCCCTCCCATGTCGAACGTCAAGAGATTGCGCCGTCCCTCCCCGGTAAGGGCGGCACGCGCCGCCAGCACGCCCGCTGCCGGGCCCGACTCGACGATGCTCACCGGCTGCGCACGGGCCCTCTCGACGGTGGTCAGGCCGCCGCTGCACTGCATGATGAACAACGGCGCGGTGAACCGCGCATCCCGCAACCGATCCGTAAACGAGTCCAGGTAACGGCGGACCACTGGCTGGATGTAGGCATTGATGACGGTGGTGCTGGTGCGCTCGAATTCGCCGATGTGAGGCAGGATGTCGGACGACACCGATACCTCCAGGTGCGGTGCCGCGGCGGTGAGTGCCTCGGCGACCATCCGTTCGTGGACGTCGTTGGCGAAGCTGTTGATCAGGCAGATGGCGACCGAATCGACCCCGGATTCGACGACCTGTTGGACCACGGTATCCAGCCGGGCTGGATCGAGGGATTTGACGACGATGCCTTGGCTGTCGAGGCGCTCGTGGACCTCGAAAACGTGCCGGCGCGGCACCAAAACCGGCCTCTTGTCGTAGAAGATGTCATAGAGTCGCGGCATGCGCAGTCGGCCGATCTCAAGGACGTCGCGGAACCCTTCGGTGGTGATCAGCGCGCAGTCGGCGCCGACGTGCTGGAGGATGGCGTTGGTGGCCACCGTGGTGGCGTGGATGACTTCGGCCGC
>CBDFHV010000062.1:0-26120 GCA_965247705.1 Rhodospirillales bacterium
AAGAAAAGTACCGGCGGATCATGCATCGCACGCACATCTCGGGCGACCTGCCCTACTATCGGCGCGACGCGCCGCCGACATCCATCGCCGCCGAGTAGAGCTGCGAGCGCTTCGAGAGGAACAAGGAATAAATCGCATGAACGATCAAATTTCGCCCCAGGAATGGCAGACCCGCGTCGATCTCGCGGCCGCCTATCGGCTGGTCGATTACTACGGGATGGCGGACGTGGTGGGCACCCACATCTCGGCCCGCGTGCCGGGTGAACCCGAGCACTTTCTGCTCAATCCCCATGGCCTGTTCTTCGAGGAAATCACCGCCTCGAGCCTGCTCAAGGTCAATATGAAGGGCGAAGTGGTAAGCGAGAGCAACCACACCATCAACCAGGCGGGCTTCACTATCCACAGCGCTATTCTGGAAGGCCGCAAGGACCTCAATTCCGCCCTTCATACCCATTCCGTCGCCGGTATGGCGGTCTCCTGCATGGCCGAGGGGCTGATGACCCTGACCCAGCATGCGCTGCGCTTTCACGGGCGGGTCTCGTACCATGACTATGAGGGGGTGGCGAACGACCTCGACGAACGGGAGCGTCTGGCCCGCGACCTGGGGCCGGAAAACCTGACCCTGATCCTGCGCAACCACGGCCTGCTGACCACCGGGCGCAGCGTGGCGGAATCCTTCAACCTCATGTTCTATCTGGAGAAATCCTGCATGGCCCAGATCGAGGTGATGACCATGAAGGCGGCCGGCGGCACGGTCATCGAGCTTGACGAGGATTTGTGCGAGGACCAGGCGGACTACATGTGGGGACGCTCCCAGACCCACGGCGAACGGGCCTGGCCGGGACACCTTAGGCGCCTGGACCGCCTCTGCCCCGACTACAAGCACTGATTCCGAGGAGCGGTTGATTTGACCCCGAGCCGCCACAGGCGCAACGGTCGGGCCGGTCTGAGACCGGCCCCTACGCCCTTGGTTTACTTGCGTAGGGGCGGGTCTGAGACCCGCCCACCCCCCTCTCAGTGGAGCATCCAAGAGCCGCGAGCGAGTCATATCATTGGCTCCTTGGTACGAGCTCCGGCGGCGAATCAGGATGGGGTTGAACCCCCTTCGGCCAGCGGATGGGCGCGGTTGACCAGGTCCCGCAGCCGCGATTCCAGCACGTGGGTATAGATCTGGGTGGTGGCGATGTCGGCGTGGCCGAGGAGCTGCTGCAAGGCCCGCAGGTCGGCCCCGTGGGCGAGCAGGTGGCTGGCGAAGGAATGGCGCAGCACGTGGGGCGAGACCCGGCGCGGATCGAGCGCGGCGTCGATGGCGAGCTGTTTGATCATCTGGGCGAAACGGGCCCGGGTCAGATGGCCGTCGCGGCTGCGCGAGGGGAACAGCCAGCGGTCTCGATCCCCCGCCCGGCCCTTGGGCAAAAACCGTTCGCGGACCAGGCGGTAGGCGGCGACGGCCTGTTGGGCAGGCACGCCCAAGGGCACCATCCGTTCCTTGTCGCCCTTTCCGCGGACCACCAGCAGGGCGCCGTCCCGGGACAGGGCCGACACCGGCAGGGCGACCAGTTCCGACACCCTGAGGCCGGTTGCGTAGAGGGCCTCCATAAGGGCCATCAGGCGCAGCCCCTCAGGACCTTGGCGCATGCGCGCGGCCTCCAGCAACGCCTTGACCTCCTCCTCGCTCAGGTAGCGGGGCAGGGTGCGGCCCTGCCGAGGCGAGTCCACGCCGGTCACGGGATCGTCCGCGCGCACGCCTTCGGTGACCAGAAAACGGTAAAACTGGCGCAAGGCCGACAGCCGCCGGGCGCTTGTTCGCGGCGCCATGCCGGCGCCGGCCAGACTGGCCAGATAGGCGCGCGCATCGCCGGCAAGAGCTCCGTCCAAGGCGCGACCGCGGCGGGCGCAGAAAGCGGCGAAGTCGGTCAGATCGCGCCCATAGGAGTCGATGGTGTTGACCGCCGCGCCCCGTTCGGCGGTCAACATGTCGAGGAAGGCATCCAGGTGCCGGTTCGCCGCCACGACGGATCTTCCGCCGCCAACCGTTCGGCGACCGCGGCTCATAGTCCCGCCGCCACCGCCGCTTCGATGGCGAACCGCCGTGCGTCCGCCTCCAATCCGATTCGCATGAGGTTTTCGATGACGCGACCGGTGACGATGGGGCTGGCTTCGGCGGGACCCTCCTCGCCCATGGCAATCAGCGCCAACAGCACCGTTTCCCCGATCCGTCCCTCCGTGGCGGCCACCTCCAGTCGGTGCCAGACGGCGCTGCTGGGCAACGGGGCCAGGGACCGGCCCTGGTAACGAAGTGTCTCGACCCACAAGGTCTCCGGCACCGACTCGCCGAGGGCAGACAGCAGGGTGAACAGCACCACGGCTTGCCGGGCCGCTCCCTCCCGGGCCTGGGCCTGTCGCCACCAGGTTTCCAGGTCCGCCGGGGTGACGCCGGTCGCTTCCGCAGCGCCGGTCAGGCGCAGGATCGGCTCCAACGCGACCACCGGATCGGCCTCGTTGGGACCGCTACGCCGCAAGGTGCGCATCAGTGCCAGCCAGTCGATCGCCCGTTCCGGCGCGCCACCGATCAGCAGCGCACGGGCCGCCTCGGGCGCGAACCAGGCCACCACCGGGTCGGCCGGAATGGTCTTGAGAACCGGCAGGAAGGTGCGCACGGCGGACCCGTAACGGCCGCTCTCCCGGCCCAGGCGGTGAGCATGGGCAACCGCTTCCGCCCGGGCGGCCGGAAGGGCCTCTTCGACGGCCGTGCGGTACAGCAGCGCCCGACCCGCGGGGCCTCCTTCGGACTCCGCCCATGTCAAGGGGTTGGATAGGGCGTCGTCGGGAAAGGCTATTCTGTCGTACAGGTGCCGCAGGGCATCGGTGGACAGGACTCCCGCGATCTCGGCCCGTTCGGCGGCCTCCAGGCGCAGTTCCATACTCAGAACCTTGTTGCCGGCGAAGTGGTTCAACACGGCAGGCCCGTTCGCCGCCAGGGCGTCGGCGGAAACGGTCACCTTGGCCCAGGAGGCCATGGCAAGGTGGAGGATCCCGGCATTGGCCAAGCTTTCGGGCGGCTTGGCTGCGGTGCCCAACAGAACGTCCATCAAGGTAAAATAGTTGCGATCGGTAGCGCCCGTCTCCCGCAACAGGGAAACGCTGAGCGCCGCCCGGTCCGCCTCCCCGGCCAGAACCTGGCAAAAGGCGACCAGCTTCGGCCAGTAATCGTCTATTAATCGGTGGCTATTCCGGCATCGGCGGCATCGGTGGCATCGGCGGCATCGGCGGCCGCGGCGGCAAGGGAACAGGCTCGCGCATGATCGTTCGCCAGCAGCCGCGACTCGCTTTCAACCCGGTCCAGGCGCGGGTCTTCGAACCGGCCGGCCACCGCCGCCAACAGATTGCCCACCCCTTGAAGATCGCCCATTTCGGCAAGGAGCGAGGCGCGAAGGGCCAGAAGATTGGTGCTCGAAGACCCCTCCGGCGCCGTGGCGGCCGAAAGCAGAAGGCGTCGCGCCAGGTCTCGCATGGCCGCCGAAGTCGTACGGACGGGCAACTCGGATAATACGGCCTCGACGACCGAACGGGGGGTGCCAGCCCACATGGCGCTACCGAACCCGCCTTCGGCTTCCCCGAGGATACCAACGGATTCCGCGGCGATGGTTTCCAGGGTATCGATGCGGACGCTTTCCTCGCCGGCCTTGGGCGATTTGTCCGTCACGGCGCCGCCGGGCGATTCCGCGGGCTTCGGCGGCGGCTGCAACGTCCGCGGTTTCAGGGTGCGAGGTCGTGGCGCCTCGGACCCCGAACCTTGAGCCCAAGGGGCCGTCGTGCCCAACAACAGGACGGAGGCGAGAATGGCGATCGCGAACCAGGACCGTGGCGCGCACGCCCGGCGGCCGTCGATGGCGTTCAACGGCGTCGATCCAGGGACGCAGCGGACCACAGTCCGCCCCTAGCGCGGAAAGCGATCATCGGGAAGGGTCTTCTCCACTTTCGTTGATGGCGGGGGAATGTCCCAGGTGGCCAGAAACACGGCGCCGCCGGCCAAGACGAGAAAAAGGACAATCCCCACCAATCGAGACAGAAACCGCATGCCTTCGGTCTGCTTCCCTTCACGCCCGATGCCGCGTCGGCGGAAACGGGCACCACGTCACCGCCGAGGACCGCGCGGGGACAACCTCCGGAGAGTATGCTAAAATCAGAATATGTCGAGTTTTCGGCAGTGTATCGGGTCCCCCGGGCGCAATCAACGGCGGTCCCCGGCGGGATCGCGGATCACCCAACGGAGTTGACGGAACGACGATGACGGAAAAACCTGCTTCGACCGGCGATCGCGCGATCGTTCTGGTCGGACTGATGGGGTCGGGAAAGACCAGCGTGGGGAAGCGGCTGGCCAGACGACTCGGCCTGCCCTTCACCGACGCCGACGCGGAAATTGTTCGGGCGGCAGGTTGCTCGATCGCCGATATCTTCGAGCTATACGGCGAGGCGGAGTTCCGCAGCGGCGAAAGACGGGTCATCGAACGACTGCTGTCCCAGGGAGCCCAAGTACTGGCCACGGGCGGTGGGGCCTTCATGGACCCCGAAACCCGGGCCCGGATAGGCAAGACCGGCGTTTCCGTCTGGTTGCGCGCCGATCTCAATGTGCTGGTGCGGCGCATCGGCCGGCGGACCGGCCGGCCGCTTCTTGCCGGCGGGGATCCCAAGGATATTCTCGGCAAGCTCATGGCGCAGCGCAATGACGTCTACGCCTTGGCCGACGTCACCGTGGATACGGGCGAAGGGTCCACCGAGGCGACCGTCGATCGTGTGCTGGAAGGCCTGTCAACGGTCAAGACCCCGGCATGACGGTATCGGAACGTTCGGTGGCCGATCCCACGGCGACCCAGACCGTCGATCTGGGCGAGCGGTCCTACGAGATCCACGTGGGCGAGGGGCTTCTCGCCGCCGCGGACCGATATCTGCCGCCGGTGATGCCCCGGCCGCGGGCAATCGTTGTCACCGACCGGAACGTGGCGGACCGATATCTGGAAACGGTCCTTCAGGCCCTGGGCCGGGGTGGAATCGCGTGCGCGGACGTGGTGCTGCCCACCGGCGAGCAGACCAAGGACATCGCCCACCTTTCCGAACTCACCGACCGACTGCTCGACGCCCGAATCGAACGGGGAACGACCCTGATCGCGCTGGGCGGCGGGGTGATCGGAGATCTGACCGGGTTCGCCGCGGCCATCCTATTGCGCGGCGTACCGTTCGTGCAGATTCCCACCACCCTGCTGGCGCAGGTGGACAGCTCGGTGGGCGGCAAGACGGGTATCAACACCCGCCAGGGCAAGAACATGTTGGGCGCCTTCTATCAGCCCAGCCTGGTGCTGGCGGATACCACGACCCTCGATTCGCTGCCGCGCCGGGAACTGCTGGCCGGCTATGCGGAGGTTGCCAAATACGGGTTGCTCGGCAACGAAGCCTTCTTTCGCTGGCTGGAATCCCATGGTGAGGCGGTCTGCGCCGGGGACCATTCCGCTCAGCGCCACGCCATTGTCACCAGTTGCGCCGCCAAGGCGACCATCGTCGCCGACGACGAACGGGAATCGGGCCACCGCGCCCTTCTCAACCTGGGCCATACCTTCGGCCACGCCTTGGAGGCCGAGACCGGGTTTAGCGACCGGCTGCTGCACGGCGAGGCGGTCGCCATCGGCATGGTGATGGCGTTCGATCTTTCCGTGACCCTGAACCTGTGTCCGCCCGGAGACGCGGCGCGGGTCCGCCGGCATTTCGCCCACATCGGCCTGCCGACGGACCTGGACGGACTGGTCGGTTCGACCTGGACGGCCGACGGCCTGCTTCAGCACATGTTCTCCGACAAGAAGGTCGACGACGGCCGGTTGACCCTTATCCTGGTGCGTGGAATTGGCGAAGCCTTCATCGAACGGTCCGTTGCCGTGGATCGGGTGCGCGAGACCTGGCGTCGCGCCCTGTTGCGTTGACCAGGAAGCCCGATGCGCCAGCCCGGCCGCGATTCATAGTCCAACCCGCAGATAGAGACCCATCATGTTGGTTCTGATAAGCGCCATCGTCGTTCTTTTGGTGCTCTCCGCCCTCTTTTCCGGTTCCGAGACAGCCCTGACCGCCGCGTCCACACCGGTGATGCACCAGCTCGAACAGAAAGGCAGCCGGCGGGCAGGCATCGTAAATCGGCTCCATGCCAGAAAGGAGCGGTTGATTGGCGCCATTCTCCTCGGCAACAACCTGGTGAACATTCTGGCCTCGGCCCTGGCCACCAGCGCCCTCATCGGCATTTACGGGGAAGCAGGCGTTATCTACGCGACGGTCGTCATGACGCTGCTGATCCTGATATTCGCCGAGATGCTGCCGAAGACCTACGCCTTCAAGAACGCCAACAGCACCGCACTCGCCGTCGCCCCGGTCGTCAATGGGGTGGTGTGGCTGCTGGCCCCCGTGACGGCCACCATCCAGGCAATTATTCGGTCGGTTCTCAAGCCGTTCGGGGTGGACGTGCAGGCCGACGAGATGTTGGGCAGCAATTACGAGGAGTTGCGGGGCGCCATCGACCTTCACGCCCGTGACGGTGCCGCCGAGACCAACGAGCGGGCCATGTTGCGCAGCGTTCTGGACCTGTCGGAGGTGTGGGTAAGCGAGATCATGACCCACAGGCGCAATATGGTGACCATCAATGCCGAGTTGCCAACCGATACCATCGTCGATGAGGTTCTCGAGAGCCCGTACACGCGCATTCCCCTATGGCGGGGTACGCCCGAAGAGGTCGTGGGCGTCCTTCACGCCAAGGCGCTGCTGCGCGCCGTTCGCGCCCGGGAGGGGGACCTGACGGAACTCGATACTCTGTCCCTGGCCGCCAGTCCTTGGTTCATCCCCGAGTCCACGTCCCTCCTCGACCAGCTTCAGGCTTTCCGCGAACGCCATGAGCACTCCGCCCTGGTGGTCGACGAGTACGGCAGCCTGATGGGGGTCGTGACCCTGGAAGACATCCTCGAGGAGATCGTCGGCGAGATCACCGACGAGCACGATATCGCCGTGCCCGGCGTGCGGCCGCAACCGGACGGCAGCTACCTGGTGCAAGGCTCGGTGACGATACGCGACCTCAACCGGGAACTGGACTGGCACCTGCCGGACGAGGAGGCGGCCACCATCGCCGGCATGATCCTTCACGAATCCCGGCGCATCCCCGACGTGGGACAGACCTTCCGCTTCCACGAATTCCGTTTCGAGATCGTCCGCCGTCAGCGACAGCGAATCGCCCTGGTTCGTCTAACACCGCCCGCCCCCGTGATGGCGCGCTTTTCCCATCCCGGCGGGCGGGATACACTCAGTCACTGACCAGGAGGTCTCCCATGCACCTCACCATCGTTCCCGACATCGTCCAGGAACGCCAAATCGTTGCGCTTCCCGAATCGGCGACCGCCGTGGCGGCGGCCCGGGAAATGGCGCTGCACAATACCGCCGCCGTCATCATCGCCGGGGACGACGGAAAACTTGTGGGAATCGTCACCGAACGGGACCTGGCGCGCCGCGTGGTGGCGGAGGAACGGCCCGCCGATAGCACACCCCTGGCAGACATCATGACCCGCGATCCGGACACGCTGTCGCCTCGGGATTCCGCCGTCGACGCGCTCGAACTGATGCGTGCCCGCCACTACCGCCATCTTCCCGTCGTCGACGGCGACCGCGTCGTCGCCATGGTGTCGATCCGCGACCTCTACGCGGCGGTAAAGCTCAAGCTGGAGGACGACATCCGCGAAACGGAAGCCTTCGTTTTCGGAGACCGCATAGGCTAAGAGCATTTCTTGCTTTTGCGGAATAAGCGCCCGCCCCCGCTCCAAACGAAGGGATACCTCGATGCCTCTCGGCAAACCCGCTCCCCGCGACCTGCTCCACACCCGCCATATCGAGTGTCACGGCTACAAGCGGGATGACGGCCTGTGGGATATCGAGGGGTCGATCGTGGATCGGAAGACCTATTCCTTCGCCAACCAGGACCGGGGCGGCGTCCGGGCGGGAGAAGCGGTCCATGACATGTCGGTCCGCCTGACCATCGACGACAACATGGTGGTGCGGGGCGTGGAAGCGACGACGGCCGCGGCACCCTTTTCCATGTGCGGCGACATTACGGACCGCTACGAGAGTCTGGTCGGCCTGCGCATCGGCCCCGGTTGGCGCCGCGCCATTGCGGAACGGCTGGGAGGCGTCCGGGGCTGCACCCACGTCAGCGACATGATTTTGGGTCCATTAGCGGTTACGGCGTTCCAGACTCTGGGTTCCGCCCGAGCGTCGGGGAAACCGGCGGGAGACACGTCCCGTCCGGGCCATCTCAACACCTGCCACGCTCTTTCCAGCGACAGCCCCGTGGTTCGACGTCGCTGGCCGCAACACTACACGGGGGAGTGATCGACCCCCTACTCCGCGGCGGGAGCGGCGGGAGCCGATGCCTCTAGAGCACTTTCACTTTAATTTGGTTCATATCCTGAGTTTGCAAAATAGTTGGCGCATTCGTTTGGCCTGATGGTGTTGATGATATCTCCGATGGCGCGCCACAGGTCATCGATGGTTCGCACGGCGGCTTTTCTGAGCATCGCCTTGAGCTTTGCGAAGAACTGTTCGATCGGATTGAAGTCGGGTGAGTAGGCCGGCAGATAGGCCAGTTTGGCGCCCGCCGCCTCGATGGCCTCGCGTACGCCGGTGACTTTGTGTGAGGACAGGTTGTCCATGACGACGATGTCGCCTTGCGCCAGCGTCGGGACCAAACAACGTTCCACCCAGAGCCTGAAGATGGCGCCGTTCATCGGGCGATCAACGACGAACGGTGCGGCGATGCCATCGTGACGCAGCCCGGCAACGAAGGTCATCGTCTTCCAGTGGCCATGCGGCACGGCGGCGACCAGACGCTCGCCGCGCCGGCACCGCCCGCGAAGGCGCGCCATCTTGGTGTTGGCACCGGTCTCGTCGATGAAGACCAGCCGGGTCGGGTCGAGCGCCGGCTGTTGCGCGCGCCACAATCGCCGGTTCTCGGCGACGTCAGGACGTTCCTGCTCGGCTGCGTGCGCGGTTTTTTTTAAAGCTGATGCCGTGACGATGGAAGAAGTTCCACAATCCCCCAATACTGCTCTTGACGCCCTTTTCCGAGCTCAACCGGGCAATGATCTCTTCAAGCGTGAGGTCCGGCGCCGCGTCGATCTGCGTCAACAACCAATCCTCATGAGGGTCAAGCTTCGAGCCCTTGGGTGCGCCCATCGCAGCCGCCTGAACGCTGCCCGTCTCCCGCCAGCGCCGAGCGTAGCGGATCGCCGAACTGACGCTGACGCCAAATCGCCTCGCCGCCTGGCGCCGCGAAGCCCCGCCATCAATCGCATCCACGATCCGTTGCCGAAGGTCTGCCGAGTAGGCTTTGCTCATCGGAAACTCCCTTTGCGAATCTATAACAAAGGGAATCAGAACAAGATCAGAATGGGAATCCCCTTTCTGAATCATCCTTCAATGAAATTGCTCTAACAAGGTGCCGTGGCCCGCGCTGTCGTGGCCATGGGCGGTGCTGGCATCCTTGAAATAGCGTATCGCGAAGGTACGAAGCGACGACGTGCGGTTGTCGCCGTCACGACGGGATTCTATCCACGTGCACAAGTCGTGAATGTTGAAACCCTCGATCCGACAGATCTCTTCCAGGGCATGCCAGAATTCCGCCTCCAGACGAACGCTCGTCCTCTGACCGAATATCGACACATTCTTGCGCAGGAATTTATTCTACATATCGGCGCGGACCAGCCCCATGCTCTCGCAATATGAAAGTCCAGACGCGTCAATCTAACTCAAGGCTGCATCGGGGACAATGTTGAGGCGAAAATAGACGGGCTGGTCCACGCGACGGGGATCGACTGGCGGCGCCATCCTCGACCGGCATCAGCCGGCGGCGCCATCCTCGTCGGGGGTGATCGTGGTCAGGGCCAGGGCGTGCATGCCAGCGGCGAACTCGTCGGCCAAGGCTTCGTTGACCAAACGCTGCCGCTGCAGCCGGGATTGATCGGCGAAGACCGACGAGACGATTTCCACACGATAGTGGCTCTCGCCTCCGGCCGGCGCTTCGACATGGCCCGCGTGCCGATGGGACTCATCGACCACGGCCAGGCGGGCGGGATTGAAGCGGATGTTCAGGGCTTGCGCGATGCGGTCTTTTCGGCTCACGGGCGTCGCCTCGTCTTTCTAGTGGTTCAAATCTAACGGATGGTACCTCTAGGGTTGTACGGGGCGCCCAGCACAGGGACATCCCCGGGGGTCAACGGCGCCTTGATTTGACACTCGCCCCGCCTCATAGTTTCTCAATGCCCAGGTCTTTCCGCAACCGCCCGCGACTCTCGACCGTCGACGCCGAGGACAATTTCAGTCCCTGCGGCTGGCCGGGCTGCGCCGAATCGGGACTGTACCGGGCGCCGCGATCGCCCCGTGACCTCAAGGACTTCCATTGGTTCTGCCTCGCGCACGTGCGCCAGTATAACGCGTCCTGGAACTACTACGACGGCATGAACGAGCGGGAAGTGGAAGAGGACCGGCGACGGGATACCGTCTGGCACCGACCCAGCTGGCCCCTGGCCGGGAAGGGCAGCCCCGAGGACCAACTGCGGGATGCGTTCGGCGTCTTCGGCGGCGGTGGACGAAGCAACGGTAGCGGTACCGGCGGCAGTACCGACAACGGCAACGGCAACGGTCGCCATCACGCGCCATCTGACTCCCCGGAATACGAGGCGATGCTGGTTCTGGCGCTGGAGCCACCGTTGACGGAGGCTCGAGTCAAGGCCCGCTACAAGAAGCTGGTCAAGGTGCACCATCCCGACATCAACGGCGGCGCCAAGGAGGCGGAAGAAAGATTCAAGGAGATTCAGCGCGCCTATCAAACCATCATGGAGCGCCTGTCCTCTTGACGGTGTGGGCAAAGCCCCCTACCTCAAAGACGCATCATCAGCGGATTCCCGACACATGAGTTCTTCCACGACCGCCGGGTCGCACGACTCGGCCTTTCCCCTCGACGCCCCGGACATCAAAATCTCCGTTCGGCAGACCTTTGGCATCGACAGCGACCTGGAGGTGCCCGGGTTCAGCATCGCCGACGAGCGCGTTCCGGACCTGGACGAGGCCTACCAGTTCGACACCGAGACCACCCTCGCCATCCTCGCCGGTTTCGCCTTCAACCGCCGGGTGATGATTCAGGGGTACCACGGGACGGGCAAGTCCACCCATATCGAGCAGGTTGCCGCCCGCCTCAACTGGCCCTGCATCCGGGTTAACCTGGACAGCCATATCAGCCGCATCGATCTGGTGGGCAAGGACGCCATCGTGCTTCGGGAAGGTCTTCAGGTGACCGAATTCAGGGAGGGCATCCTTCCCTGGGCCATACAGCATCCGACCGCCTTGGCCTTCGACGAATACGACGCCGGCCGGCCCGACGTGATGTTCGTCATTCAGCGAGTCCTCGAGGTGGAAGGCAAGCTGACGCTGCTGGATCAGAACCGGATCATGCGGCCCCATCCGTACTTTCGCCTCTTCTCGACCACCAACACCGTCGGCCTGGGCGATACCACGGGGCTCTACCACGGCACCCAGCAGATCAATCAGGGCCAGATGGACCGCTGGAACATCGTCGCCACCCTCAACTACCTCCCCCACGACGACGAAATGCGCATCGTTCTGGCCAAGGCCCCCAGTTACGACACCAAGGAGGGCCGTGAGACCGTGAACGCGATGGTCGAGATGGCGGCCCTGACCCGCCAGGGGTTCGTCAATGGCGATCTGTCCACCGTCATGTCGCCCAGAACCGTGATCACCTGGGCCGAGAACGCCAAGATCTTCGGCGACGTGGGCTTTGGCTTCCGGGTCACTTTCGTCAACAAATGCGATGAGGTGGAGCGGCCAGTGGTGGCCGAGTACTACCAGCGGTGTTTCGGCGCCGAGCTGCCGGAATCCATCACCAACGTCGCAATGGCCTGACCGCCTCCAGTCGGCCTGGCCGCCCAATGTCCAGTGCAGAGGCACCCCAGGATCTCGCCAAGCGAGTGACGGAATCAACCTTCAAGGCCCTGTCGGGGCGGGAGGATGCGACGGTGTCGTTCGGCCACGGCCCGGCGGTGCTCACCGGCACCGAGGCGCGCCTGCCCCTGCCGTCGAGTCAACTGCCCCAGGAAGAAATCATGCGCCTTCGCGGCGCTTCCGATTCGGCCGCCTTGCGGCTGCGCCACCACGACGAAAAGGTCCACCGCCGACGGGCCCCCACCGGGGGCGAAGCGCGGGAAGTCTTCAATCTCATCGAGCAGACGCGCTGCGACGCTCTCGGATCGGAGCGATTCGCCGGCGTGGCGGATAACCTGACGTCCCTGTTGGAGGACCAATGCCGCCACCGGGGCTATGCAAAGGTCACCCGGCGCGAGACGTCGATGCTTGCCGATGCCATCGGGCTCGTGGTGCGCGAACACCTGATCGGCAAGCCCTTGCCGAGCCAGGCGGAACCCCTCATGGGCGTGTGGCGCGACTGGCTCAACGAACGTATCGGCGATGCGGTAAGTCAACTCGCCGATTGCACGGGCGATCAGGAAGCCTTCGCGCGCGCGGCATCCGACCTCATTCGCGCCCTCGACCTGATAACCGATAGCGAGGGCGACGACGAGAACGATCAGGACGAAGAGGACGACTCCGAGACGGACGAGGAAGGTGGTGACTCCCAGAGCGCCCAGTCGGACGACTCGGGTCAGCTTTCCAGTGACGGAAGCGCCGGGGACACCGACCAGGACGCCGAGGGCGCCACCACCGGCGAGGAGGAGGAGATGATGTCCGGGGCCGGTGACGAGGAGCCCGCCGGACCCTCTCGCTGGCAATCCAACTGGCGCGACGAACTGAATGCCGGACAGCCGACCTACCACGCCTACACGACCACCTTTGACGAGACCGTGCCGGCGGACCAACTGTGCGACCTCGAGGAGCTGACCCGCCTTCGCGCACAACTGGATCACCAACTGTCCCATCTCCAGGGCGTGGTCGCCCGCCTCGCCAATCGTCTTCAGCGTCGTCTGATGGCCAAGCAGACCCGGTCGTGGGATTTCGATCTGGACGAGGGTCTGCTGGATGCGGGCCGCCTGGCCCGGGTGGTGGTCAATCCCCTGCATCCACTTTCCTTCAAGCAGGAGAAGGAGACCGATTTCCGCGATACGGTGGTGTCGCTTCTGATCGACAATTCGGGGTCCATGCGCGGCCGACCCATCACCGTCGCGGCGATGAGCGCCGATATCCTGGCCCGGACGCTGGAGCGCTGTGGGGTGAAGGTGGAAATTCTCGGCTTCACCACCCGCGCCTGGAAAGGCGGCAGCGCGCGGGAGAAGTGGGTCGCCGAGGGCAAGCCGCCCAATCCGGGACGGCTGAACGATCTCAGACACATCATCTACAAGGCCGCCGACGCCCCCTGGCGGCGGGCCCGGCGCAGCCTCGGCCTGATGTTGCGAGAGGGCCTTCTCAAGGAAAACATCGACGGCGAGGCCCTTCTATGGGCCCACAACAGGCTGCTGGCACGGCCCGAACAACGGCGCATCCTGATGGTTATTTCCGATGGCGCGCCGGTGGACGATGCGACCCTTTCGGCCAACCCGGGCAACTACCTGGAGCGACATCTCAGGGATGTCATCGCCTGGATCGAGAACCGCTCGCCGGTGCAGCTTACCGCCATCGGCATCGGCCACGACGTAACCCGTTATTACCGGCGGGCGGTGACCATCGTCGACGCGGAGGAACTGGGCGGCACCCTTATCGGCAACCTGAGCGACCTGTTCGAGGAAGAGAGCGCCGAACTGCCACTGCGTCACCGGGCGCGGCGGTGACGTGGCAACCGCCGAATCGAATTTCAGACCATCCATAAAGTCCATGCGATCGATCGTCGCCGCGGCGCGGCATCTCCGGCTCGGGGTTGCCGTCTTCGCCTTGATCACGCTGTTGACGGAGGCGCCCACGGCGGCCGGCGGCATCGAGATCAACGCCCGATCGGTGGTGCTCGACGAGTCGGACCCCGCCCGCCGCGTGGTGGGCGCCCTGACCTATCGTGGCGGCTTGAACCTGTCGTCTTCCGACCGGTCATTTGGTGGTTTCTCCGGTCTGGACGTGAGCCCCGACGGTCGTTCGTTGACGGCGGTGTCCGACCGTGGACATGTGCTGACCGCCCGCCTTACCTACAACCGGGATGGATCGCTCGCCGGCATCGGTGAGGGGCGTCTGGATCCCCTCATCGGTCCGGACGGCAGGCCGCTGTCCGGCAGGCGGCTCACCGATGCCGAGTCCCTGACAGCCGACGGGGAGGGGGGCTGGATTGTCGCCTTCGAACAACGCCATCGCCTCTTGCGCTATGGCGCCTGGGGGGAGGCGCCGAGGCTCCCACGCAAACCCTCCGGTCTTTCCTCGGGGCCCCGAAATGGCGGTATCGAGGCCCTTACGCGGCTACGGGACGGTCGCCTGCTGGCGATCGCGGAACGCCATGGGACAGACCAGTGGGTCAACGCCTGGATCAGCGACATCCAGGGTCACCAATGGCGGCGTCTGGCCTACCCCACGAGCGACAAATTTAGGCCCACCGGGGCGGCGACGCTTCCCGATGGCGGCGTGCTGGTAGTGGAGCGCTTCTTCAATCTACTGGGAGGGTTGGCGGCACGCCTGAAGCGCGTCGACGTCTCGGAGATCAAGTCCAACGGCACGCTGGTGGCGACGGAAGTGGCGGTGCTTCGCCCTCCCTTGACCGTGGACAACATGGAAGGCGTGGCGGTGCGCCGGGGAGCAGCGGGGGAAACCGTGATCTATCTCATGTCCGATGACAACTTCTTCCCCCTGCAGCGGACTCTGCTGCTGATGTTCATTCTCGAATCGGGCCCGTAGGGGGTATCAGGCCGCGGCTGCCGCCCGTTCCCGGACACGGCGGATCCGACGCTTCAGGCGGCGCGTTTCCAGGTCCAGGTTGCCGTCGCGGGCGCCCATCAGAAACGAATCCAGGCCGCCGTTATGCTCGATGGTGCGGATGGCGTTGGTGGTCAGGCGAAGCCGCACCATGGTGCCAAGGGCGTCGCTGAAAAGGGACGTCTTCTGCAAATTGGGCAAAAATCGCCGTCGGCTTTTGTTGTGAGCGTGGCTGACGTTGTTGCCCGTCATCACGCCCTTGCCGGTGAATCCGCACTTTCTGGACATTTGAGATCTCTCGCTGAGGAGCTTGCGCCGGATCGCGCAGGAAGCACGGGTATTTAAGGATTGACGGTCGATCCGTCAACCGGAGCGGTCGCGGAAGCGACTCAGGGCGGCCTCGACCGCCTTGAGGGGGACGCCCAGCGCTTCGGCCGTCTCATGTGCGCCACCGAAGTGTCCGGCGACCCGTCCCAGGGCCGATTCGGACAACAGTCCCCAGCCGGCAAGGATCGGGGTTCGGTCGTCGGACGCGGCGTCCCCATCGGTGCGCCGGAGATAGGCGACATGGCCTTCCGGGAGGCCGACCAGGCGTTCCGCCAATGCATCCTCGCCCGTGGCGTCGGCGACTCGCAACACCAGCGCGTCCAAGGTGGCGGAATCGTTGCGGTGGGGAAAGGGCATCTCCGGAACCGGCTTGCCGAGGAACGGGCACAGGGACTCCCATCCATCGCCGGCGCAGATATCGACCACCAAAAGGTCCTGTTGCCGGTTCCGGAAGTGGGCATCGATCCGTTCCATGTGCCCGTCCCATGCCCGCGAGAAGCGATCGGCATCGAAGCCGACGCCGCCGTAGACCCGTTTCCAGACTTGACGGATGAAAGGCGAGATTCGTTCTGCGCTACGGACTTGCCAAAATCGCTCGCAGGAGCGCAGCCATGAAGCCCGATCGCGCACCGTCAGGACAAAGCGGCTGCCCGGAAAGCGTTGGTCCAGTTGGGGAAACCTATAGGCGACCGTAATGTCGGCCGCGGCATCGTGCCGCGCCACCTGTTCGAGGCGGGTGGGAAAGTGAACCACGCTGTATCCCAGCAAGCCCAATGCCCGGGCAAGGCTGCTGGTCCCCGTGCGGCTGAGACCGATCCCCAGGATCTTGCCGGCCATCACCGGGCACGCCCTGGCGGCGGGCGGAACGTCACCCGTGGATGGAAGCCGGCGCCGATGATTGCCCGCTTCGTCGCCCCTCCCAGATCCACCAGGTCCGCCCGGTCACGGTATTCCCGCCGCACGCCGTCCACCACGGCGTCGCACCAGTCCGCGGCCGATCGCTGGGGCAGATCCTCCCGGTGGAAGTTCATGCGCAGTGGTGCCGTCGCCTCCCTCGGCGCCGCGCCGGGGTCCGGGTGGCCTTCGATCAAGGCGCGCATGGTCGCCATGCCGTCGCGATAGGGCGCCAATCCCTGGGGGCGAAAGACGGTGGCGTCGGTCGGCGGCGGCGTCCACCGACCAAGCTCGATGCGCCCGATGGGGAAGGGGTCGGCGCTTGAACCCGTCACCGGCCCGTCCAGGGCCAGGGGCAAGCGATAGCCGGGCTGCAACAGATCGTGACCGCCGCATAAGTCGGACGCGAACACCGGCCTGCCCGTGATCCTCGCTTCGACAATCACCCGGCCCAGCGCCTCGATGCTGGACAGGGTCGGAAACAGCACCACATCCACCGCACCCATCAAGGCCAGGGACGAACCATGGTCCAGGGGCCCGTGGCTTTGGGACGCGACGCCCATGCCTTTCAGTTCCGCCGCTACCTGCTCGGCCAGGGAGGTGTCATCGGCGGGGCCGCAAACGTCGACACGGGAGATGGGCCAGCCTGCTTCCGCCAAGCGGGCGACGATGGCCGGCAAGAAGTGATATCCCTTTTCCCGGTCGACGCGGCCGAAGTAACCGGCCCGCAGGCCACGGCGCCGCCGGGTGGGCCGTGGTGGGGTGACCGGCTTCTCCGGTTCGCCCGCGATCATCGGATAGAACGTGGTTTCACGACCGGGGGGGCGGGCTTGCGCCCATACGCCCCGTGCGTAGTCGGAGACATGAACGCAGATATCGTCCGGCCGGCCCAGCGACTCCGCTATCCGTTCCTGGAAGGCGTAGCCCACCCAACCCAAGGTGCGGACTTCCCGAATCAGCCGCAGCGGCAGGTCCGCGGCCGCCCTGAAGCCCATCAGCAGCGCCGTCGCCGGGCCGCAGTTGCCGTAGACGACGTCCAAGCCCGACAGAGTCTCGCCGACACCGGCCGCGAACAGGTCGGCGATATCCAGGGGGACCGGATCCAGGCCGGCGGAATCCCCGGCCGCCGCCCGCAGCGTCCGCTCCACGTCCGCGAACCCCATGACGGCGCCGTCGCGGGCAACATGACCGGTCTCCCAGGGGCCTTGAAAGAACCCAACGCGGAGCCGAGCGCGGGAGCGACGGTTGGGCGTCGGTGGGGAGTGGGAAGTCAGAATCGCCTCCGTCGGCGCGGGCGTCGCCTCGACAATCTTATCGTGCTCGCCGACGGCTAGGAAACGCCACCGCCGGGCACTATTCTGTGCCCAACGGGTTCCCCGCCGACCGATCATCCGAGGTAACCGATGATGACCCCTTCACCCGCCATGCCCGCCACCGACATCGCCGCCGCGCGCGGCGCCTTCGCCGCCACCCGGGCCGGCGTCTATGTCAATGCCGCGGAGCGCGCGATACTCTATGACGACACCGTGGCAACCCTGAGGCGCATGATCGACGCCCAGGCGGAGGGCGTCGGCGGCAAGGCGGTGTGGGTCCCTATGCTGGACGCGGCACGGGCGGAATTCGCCGCCATGATCAACGCCGACGCCGCCGATATCGCGATCACCAAGAACGTGTCCGAGGGGCTGAACATCATCGCCAACGCCGTCGACTGGAAGCAAGGCGACAACGTGGTCCTATGCCGGGACCTGGAGCAACCCAACAACGTCTATGCCTGGCTCAACCTGCGGCGCTTCGGGGTCGAGGTGCGGTCGGTTCCCGGGCGTGATGGAGACATTGACGCGGACGCCCTGATCGCCGCCATCGACGGGCGGACCCGGGTCGTGACCGCCTCGACGGTGACCTTCAGCCCCGGCTTTCGCGGCGAGCTGGCGGCGCTTGGCCATTCATGCCGGGAACGTGGGGTGTTCTTCATGGTCGACGCGGCGCAAAGCACCGGCGTGCTGGAGACCGATGTCGAAGCCCTGGGGGTGGACGGGCTGGCCACCTCGTCCAGCAAGGGACTGCTGGGACCCTTGGGGGCCTGCGGCTTCCTCTATTGCCGGCCGGCGTGGGCGGAACGCCTGCAACCGGCCTATCTGGCCCATCTAAGCGTCGACCATGGGGGTGCCCATGCTTCCGTTATGGGGGGCGACGACTGGCGCCTGATGCCGGGCGCCCGGCGGTTCGAGATTGGCAACTATCCCTGGGCCGCCGTGGCCGCCACGGGCACCTCGCTGGCGTTCCTGCAACGGATCGGGGTGCGGAGGATCGAGGACCATGCCGTCGGCCTGGCGACCCGCCTGGCCGACGGATTGGCGGATATCGGCCTTCCGGTGACCTGCCCGCCCCCGGGCCGGCGGCGCAGCCACATCGTCACCGTGGGCCGCCTCGGCGGCGGCGGAGCACAAACCACCGACGATCCGCGGCTCAACCGGGTAGCCCAGGCCCTGCGCGAAGCCGGCGTCGTCTTTTCCGTGCGGCGCGGCCTGCTGCGGTTCGGGTTTCATGTCTACAACGCCGAGGAGGACGTCGCGGCGGTCCTCGACATCGCCCGGCGATCCATCGATCGGGCCGCGGCCTGAGGCCGGGCAAATGCCATTTCGTGTTCGTGCAATTTCGTAAGACATGGGATGGCCGATCAACGGCAGCGGCTGTTTTTGACAAACGCAATACGACGCATTACGATCCATCATGATTCAGCGCTTCAGAAGCAAGGCGTTGAAGCGCTTTTTTGAGCGAGGCGACGAATGTCGCATTTGTGCCGATCATCGCGAGACCATTGGGAACATTCTAGCGCGGCTAAATGCGGCGGCGGCGCCTGTTGACATGATCCTCCCCGGCTTTCGGCTCCATCGGCTGAGAGGCGTCTATGCAAGTTACTGGGCGGTGACGGTGCGGGCTAACTGGCGGGTCATATTCCGCTTCGAGGAAGGCCATGCTACCGATGTCGACTATCTGGACCACCACTAGTGTTCCGCTCGAAACAAATGATTCCCATCGGGCAGGTGTGATGCGATTCTGGGTTCATGGGGAAGAAAGTGAGGATCCAGCTGGCGCCTGGGGATCAGGACAGGCTGGAGGCGTTGATCGCCAATGGCAACACGCCGCAGAAGCATGTCCGACGGGCTCGGATTGTACGGCTGGCCGGCGACGGCGTTGGCACCGATGAGATCCAGCGCCGCTTGGGCGTGAGCAAACCGACCATCCGACGCTGGCGGACGCGCTATGTGGAGGCCGGCGTGGACGGTTTGTGCCGCGATAAGACGCGCCCGCCGGGCAAGGCACCGCTTGCGGCGGATGTGGTCATGCGGGTGATCGAGAAGACCAAGACGGAAACGCCGCCGGACGCGACCCACTGGAGCCTGCGAACGATGGCCAAGGCGGTGGGCATCGCGCCGTCGAGCGTTCAGGCGATCTGGAAGGCACATGAGCTGAAACCGCATCTGGTGGCGACTTTCAAGCTGTCCAATGATCCGCGGTTTGCCGAGAAAGTCGAGGACGTGGTCGGGCTGTATGTCAACCCGCCGGAGCACGCCATCGTCCTGTCGGTGGACGAGAAGTCCCAGATCCAGGCACTCGACCGCACCCAGCCGGGCCTGCCGATGAAGAAGGGCCGGGCCGGCACCATGACCCACGACTATAAGCGCCACGGCACCACCACCCTGTTCGCGGCGCTCGACGTGCTCGACGGCACGGTCATCGGCCAATGCATGCAGAAGCATCGCCATCAGGAGTTCATCCGCTTCTTGAACAAGATCAACCGCGCGACGTCGAAGCACCTGGCTCTCCACCTGATCGTCGACAACTACGCCGCCCACAAGACGCCGGAGGTCAAGCGCTGGCTGAAACGCCATCCCCGGTTCCACCTGCATTTCACGCCGACCTCGGCGTCGTGGCTCAACTTGGTCGAACGCTTCTTTGCCGAGATCACCCGAAAGCGCATCCGTCGCGGCGTGTTTCACTCCATCGTCGAATTGCAAATGGCCATCAACGACTACCTCGACCAGCACAACGCCGACCCCAAGCCTTTCGCCTGGACGGCTTCCGCCAGTTCCATCATCGATAAGGTCAACCGAGGGAAACAAGCGTTGGAATCGCTACACTAGAGCACCTTCACTTTAATTTGGTTCATATCCTGAGTTTGCAAAATAGTTGGCGCATTCGTTTGGCCTGATGGTGTTGATGATATCTCCGATGGCGCGCCACAGGTCATCGATGGTTCGCACGGCGGCTTTTCTGAGCATCGCCTTGAGCTTTGCGAAGAACTGTTCGATCGGATTGAAGTCGGGTGAGTAGGCCGGCAGATAGGCCAGTTTGGCGCCCGCCGCCTCGATGGCCTCGCGTACGCCGGTGACTTTGTGTGAGGACAGGTTGTCCATGACGACGATGTCGCCTTGCGCCAGCGTCGGGACCAAACAACGTTCCACCCAGAGCCTGAAGATGGCGCCGTTCATCGGGCGATCAACGACG
This sequence comes from Rhodospirillales bacterium, assembly GCA_965247705.1. GTDB lineage: Bacteria > Pseudomonadota > Alphaproteobacteria > Rhodospirillales > CAMCUA01 > CBDFHV01. The sequence continues at coordinate 20,659 of CBDFHV010000062.1, forward strand.
AACGGTGCGGCGATGCCATCGTGACGCAGCCCGGCAACGAAGGTCATCGTCTTCCAGTGGCCATGCGGCACGGCGGCGACCAGACGCTCGCCGCGCCGGCACCGCCCGCGAAGGCGCGCCATCTTGGTGTTGGCACCGGTCTCGTCGATGAAGACCAGCCGGGTCGGGTCGAGCGCCGGCTGTTGCGCGCGCCACAATCGCCGGTTCTCGGCGACGTCAGGACGTTCCTGCTCGGCTGCGTGCGCGGTTTTTTTTTAAAGCTGATGCCGTGACGATGGAAGAAGTTCCACAATCCCCCAATACTGCTCTTGACGCCCTTTTCCGAGCTCAACCGGGCAATGATCTCTTCAAGCGTGAGGTCCGGCGCCGCGTCGATCTGCGTCAACAACCAATCCTCATGAGGGTCAAGCTTCGAGCCCTTGGGTGCGCCCATCGCAGCCGCCTGAACGCTGCCCGTCTCCCGCCAGCGCCGAGCGTAGCGGATCGCCGAACTGACGCTGACGCCAAATCGCCTCGCCGCCTGGCGCCGCGAAGCCCCGCCATCAATCGCATCCACGATCCGTTGCCGAAGGTCTGCCGAGTAGGCTTTGCTCATCGGAAACTCCCTTTGCGAATCTATAACAAAGGGAATCAGAACAAGATCAGAATGGGAATCCCCTTTCTGAATCATCCTTCAATGAAATTGCTCTAGTGTTGCGATTCTAACATTTGGTTCCTGAGCCCGGGGGTGAAGGTCGCAGTTTGCGTAGATTTAATGGGAACGAAATGTCTCGATCGGAACACTAGGAGGAACCGCGCACCATGCTCATGCACAACCCACCCCACCCCGGAGGGGTCATCCGGCGGCAGTGCCTCGAGCCTCTGGGACTGACCGTGACCGAGGCCGCGAGGGGCCTCGGCGTGTCGCGAAACACCCTTTCCATGCTGCTCAATGGCCGGCTTGGCATTTCGCCGGATATGGCGATCCGCCTGTCGAAAGGCTTCGGCGGCAGTGCGGAGAGTTGGTTGCAGCAACAGATGCATTACGACATCTGGCGAGCGCGTCAGCGCGAGGCAGAGATCAAGGTGCGGAAAATGAATGCCGCTTAGTCGGTCGGGGATGGGGAACGCCAATGCCGATTTCTAATATTATGAATCTGGAAATGGATATAGTATTTCTTCATTGAATTGTGTTTCTGTATTCTGCTGCTTCAAATACTTAATTTCCCACAATTCTTTTGTCCTCACAATTCACCTGAACCGGACCACCGCGGCGTAAGACCGGGTACCCTTGACCGGCTCGGCCGCGCCGGTCACCATCCGCCACCTTCGTTCGTGATCGGGGTTCGAGCCATGTCGCGCATCGCCTACGTCAACGGCCGCTACCAGCCCATCTTCGATCCCGCCGTGGCGGCCGAGGATCGGGGCCTGCAATTCGCCGATTCCATTTACGAAGTCGTGCTGGTCCGCGGCGGCCGCCTGGTCGACGAGGGACCCCATATGGATCGCCTCGATCGCTCCTTGAGCGAGCTTCGCATTCCGCCGCCCATGTCGCGGCGGGCCCTGAAGGCCGTGACCCGCGAGGTGATGCGTCGCAACCGCATCCTCGAGGGGATCGTTTATATGCAGATCACCCGCGGCACGGCGCCGCGCAACGCGGCCCCCTTTGCCACCGACGCGCCCTCGACCCTGATCATGACCGGGCGCCGGGTGGCGCCCTACAACCCGGATGCGTTGGTGGACGGTCTTGCCATCAAGACCGTACCCGACATCCGCTGGGGCCGCCGCGACATCAAAACCACCGGCTTGTTGCCCAATGCCCTGGCCAAGCAGGCCGCCATCGACGAAGGCTTCTCCGACGCATGGCAGGTGGACAGGGATGGATTCGTCACCGAAGGCACCGCGTCCAACGCTTGGATCGTCACCAAGGACAAGGAACTGATCACCCGCCAGCGGACCGAAGATATCCTGTGGGGCATCACCCGCCGCGCCGCCCTGATGCTGGCGGAGGATTTGGGAATCCGCTTCACCGAGCGGCCGTTCACCGTGGACGAGGCCAAGGAGGCCTCCGAGGCCTTCCTCACCAGCGCCTCCTCCTACGTCATGCCGGTCACCCGGATCGACGACAAGGTCATCGGCAACGGCAAGGCGGGCTCGGTGACCACGGCCCTGGGGGAGCGCTACCTCAGCTACATGTCAACGGACGAGGGCACCCTCGGAACCGCGGCCTGAGCGCCAGGGTGCGACGGTGACGGCGCGCGTGGACGCGGCGCGGGTCCGTCGCTGGATGTTCGAGGAGGCCCTTCCCGTCTGGTGCGCGGCCGGCCGGGACCCGAAGGGCGGTTTCGCCGAGCATCTGACCCTGGACGGCCAGCCCGCGCCGAGCCCTTTCAAGCGGATGCGGGTCCAGGCGCGACAGGTCTACGTCTATTCCCACGCCGCCGTGATGGGCTGGCGCGGGCCGGCGCGGGAGGCTGCCAGCGCCGGATTCACCTTCATGACCCAGAAGTGCTGGCATCCGGAAGGCGGATTCGTCTTCAGCGTCGATGCCGATGGCGAGGTAGCGGAGCCGCGGCGGGAAACCTACGAGCAGGCCTTCGCGCTCAACGCCTGCGCCTGGTATCACCGGGCCTTCGGCGGCACCGAGGCCCTGGAGTGGGCAGGCCGTACGCTGGAATTCCTCGACCAGCGCCTGGCGGCCCCGAACGGCGGCTACCGGGAGTCCCTGCCGGACCAGCGACCCCGCTGCCAGAACCCTCACATGCACCTTTTGGAGGCGCTGATGGCCCTCCACGAGGCCACCGGCGACCCGGACTCCCTGTCACGGGCAAAAGCCCTGATCCCGCTGTTCCGGGAGCGTTTCTACGACCCGGCCACCGGCACCCTGGGCGAGTTCTATGGCCAGGACTGGTCCCCGGCACCTGGGGACGAGGGCACCCACACCGAGCCCGGCCACCATTTCGAGTGGGTATGGCTGCTGAACAGGTATGGGGCGCTCAGCGGCGACCGTTCGGTGGATGCCTGCGCCGATGCCCTCTATCGTTTCGCCATCGCCCACGGGGTGGACGAGGACGGCCTGGCCTACGACGCCATCGGCAAGGACGGCGCCCGGCGGCAAGACAGCAAGCGCCTGTGGCCCCAGAACGAGGCCCTCAAGGCCCACCTGGTCATGGCGGAACGGGGGCGCCGACGCGGACGCGTCAGCCCGCGCGGACCGGATCCTGGCCGCAACCTTCGCCCACTATCTGCACACCGGCCATGGGGTTTGGCAGGACCGCCTGCGGCGTGACCGCACGGGCTTCGCCAAAACGGCGCCGGCGTCGACCCTCTACCACCTGTTCCTGGCGTTCAGCGAGTACTTGCGGGTGCGGGAAGGGTAGGTGCGCTCGGGCATCCGGCCTTGCTTCCTATAATGTCTTTGCCGGACTTGTTCCGGCAATCCATGGAACAGGGCCGACTCCGGCGTGTGCGGATGGATGGGTTCGCGGAACAAGTCCGCGAATGACACGTGGGTGGGATCCTCGTCGCGGGTGCGCCCCCGCCCCTCACTCCAGCTCATTCTTGTAGAATGTCCCGTCCTTCATGATCGCCTTGAGGTAGCGGTCCGGGTTCTGGAGGACGCCCATGTCCTTCAGGGGATCGCCATCCACCACCAGCAGGTCGGCCCGCGCGTCGGGGGCGATGAGCCCCACGTCGCCCACCATCTGAAACAACTCGGCGGCGGTGCAGGTGGCGGCGCGGATGATGTCGATGGGGTCCATGATCTCGCGGCGAATGGCGAACTCGCTGAGCTGGTGACGATGCAGCGACCCCAGCAGGTCGGTGCCGAAGACGGTCTTCGCCCCCGCCCGGTGGGTCTTTTCCAGGGCCCGCAATCCGGCGTCGAGAACGATGAAGACCTTTTCGTGCAGTTCCTTGGGCATGCCCGCTTCCAGGCCTTCCGTGGCCATGGCGCGATAGGTGGATAGGGTCGCCACGTGGAAGGCGTCGCGCTCGAGCAGGAGTTCCACCGTCCGGTCGTCGAGCAGGTTGCCATGCTCCACCGAGCGCACACCGCATTCCAGCGCCCGGTTGATGGCCCGGCCCGTATAGGCGTGGACGGCGACGTAGATATTGGCGGCCTCGGCCTCTTCCACCGCGGCGGTGATCTCTTCGCGGGAGAACTGGGTGCTGTCGATGCGATCGGTGGGCGAGGCGACGCCACCCGAAACCATGAGCTTGAGGTGGTGGGCACCACGGCGGACCTCGTCCCGGCAGGCCTGGCGCACCTGCGGCACCCCATCGCAGATGCGGCCCAGGTCGAAGCAGCAGTAGCAGCTTTCGACCAAATTCTCGCCGGGGCCGCGGAAGTCGCCGTGACCCCCGGTCTGGGACAGGGCCCGGCCGCCGAACAGTACCCGCGGCCCGACCAGATAGCCCTCCTCCACCGCCTGGGCGAGGCCGAAGTCGGCGCCGCCCACGTCGCGGACCGTGGTGAAGCCCCGCATCAGCATGCCCTTCATGATGTCGGCGGCCCGCGCCGTCACGTAGGCGGGCGACCAGAAGCGGAGCTTGGCGATATCCGGCGAGGCGGCGTTGACGTGCACATGCCCGTCGCACAGGCCGGGCATCAGGGTCTTGCCCTTGAGGTCGATTACCGGGGCATCGCCGGACTTGCCCGCGCCGGGCGTCACCTCGGCGATGCGGCCGTCGTGCACGCGGACGCTGTGATCGGGCAGATAGGCTCCCTCGATAACGTCGAGCACGTTGGCGTTGCGGAACAGGACGTCGGTCACGTCAGCCTCCATTCTCTTCGTGGAAATACGTCAGCCGCGGGCGGCGCGCAGTTCACGGTTTCAATTAGCCGCGGGCGGCGCGGCGATGAACGAAGGCGGGGGTCAACAGGCTGGCGAAGGCCATGCCGTTCTCCAGGTCCTCTTCGTCGAAGTAGTTGGCCTCGTGCAGCACGTTCATGCTGCCCATGACCGTCCCGTCATACATAATCCGCAGGTTCATGATCGATTCGCAGCCCAGCCCCAAGAGGGTCTCGTGATCGGGGAAGTCCCGGCGAATGTCGTCGGCGTTCTGCCCCAGATTGGGCTCGCCCCGCTCGAAGAGCTTCTGCACGAATGGGGTCTTGGTCAGGGGCTTGCGGCCCATCAGCGGGTAAGCCTCCGGGCGGTTGGTGTAGAGGCGCTCCAAATAGCCCTGGTCCTCACGTACTTCCAGGATGGTGAACAGCTTGTGCCCGAAGGTGCGGTCCATAATCCGCTCGGCGGCGGCGAACAGGGCGTCGGGCTGTCCGGCGCCGCGCGCCGCATCGGCCAGTTCCCGCAACGCCGGCCATGGGTCTCCCTTCTTGCTCATGATCTCGGTCTCCTCAATTCTTAGATTTGCGCGCCGGCGTCAGCACCAGGACGTTGCCGATCAGCGTCAGCACAATGCCCGCCGCCGCCATCGCCGTCCAGACACAGGATTCCAGCCAGGTGGACAGCATCAAGGCG
>CBDFHV010000063.1:0-13868 GCA_965247705.1 Rhodospirillales bacterium
AAAGAATATCCGAATCCATGTCCTTAAGATTTGTTGCGAAGAGCGAATAGAGGTCTCGGGCATTTTCGGTGATCGTTGCCAAAGTATCGTGCGGCCACCCTACCCAATGGACCGCCGGATCGTTGCCTCCGGCGTTTTTGGCAACATGGTCGTCCCAACAATCCCGCAGGCCGTCGAACGTTCCGGCATCGGTTGAAAACAATCCGTGCAATAACACTACGACATGTTTCGCAGCCCGTAAATCCTGTTTGTCTGTAGACGACATAGTGCTGAGACACGGCAAGGGACGCGACGTTTGGAGTGCCTTTTCGCGCATCTTTTTGACGAAGAAATCCGAGGCATCTTTCGACGTGTTAAAGAAGGCTCGAACAGCGCCGTAGGCAGTCAGGACCCATTTCGTGCCTCTGATAACACTCAGTGCCAAGCCTGCGGATAACGATCCCGGCTTTAGAATCAGGGCCGGCGTATCTTCCATGAAATCGCCGTATGGCTCGGACGAGTGGCCCAGCGTCAACAGCACATCGTCCAAGTAAAACTCATCCAGTTCGCGCGTACAGTCTGCTTGGCGCGTGGGGTTGGGATGCATTGATAGAGCAACATTCACATTGCTCTCGTCCAAGGACGCCTCCCACAATTCCCGGATAGCTCTCACCGCGACATAAAGTGTCTGAATGGATGATGCCTTCTCCGGGTCGTCCGGCACCTCATTCAGAAGGGAGTTACTTATTTGCCGCAGTTGGTCTCTCGGGTGGCGCCAGGATTCTGCGTTTGCGTCGATCTCGCGCAAAACAGGCAAAAGCGTATCGTACGCGCCTTCACCCACGTGAATGAATTCCATCACCACGGCCTCGATCACGTCGAGATCGTCCAAGGATTCCAGGACCACTGTAAATCCTGCACGAACAATTGCAGTACGTTGCATCGCTTCTTCGACGTCCCGAATATCACCCTCTACGATCTGGTGGTGGTACACAGGAAATTCGTTTCCTTCGTTGTGAACTTTCATTCCACTCTCCCCATCTCATAACCGGATAACAACTCTCGTCATCTTATCTTTCGATCATCGCGAAACGCGTTTTAAAATAGCATAGAGGTAGCTGAAAACAATTTCCGGATGTTTGCGATTCATGAATATGGTGCTCAGAGATTTTACAGGCTCACCTTTTGAGCGTCGGTGTCGAGGCAGGGCGATGGCTGAGACGACAATGCCCTCTTTTGGCTAATTCCTGCCGCAAAAAGGATGTGTGCGGCAGCCCCATATGTAGTGGATGTCTGCATTAACCGGATAGGCGCTCATGGATCAATGCTTACAATTTTATGCAATTTAGAAACAAAATACCTGTAAATAGATAGCAAATAAATAATTCGACACATACTATACAAGGATAGTAAAATGGCGTCCTGAGGTAGAGCAGAATAAGGACGCGAACCCGACCCATGGCACACACCGCGGCAGCCACCGCCCCCCTCGACGAGATCGACGACCGCGAGGTCCGAATCCGTCGGGACGACCGTCACGCGGAATCCCCGTGGCAGGGGATCGGCATGCTGCTCGCGCTGTGTTTGCTCAGTCTGCTGGCCCTGGGGGTATTGACGACGACGGTGGTGCGCATCGATGACAACACCACGATCTGGAAATCCCTGGTTAGCCTGTTGAAGGAGCGGGATTCGGCGGCCCATGGCGGCATCCGCTTCGGCATGACGCCGGCCCGGGCCCACAAGGCCCAACCCCACATGCTGCTGGCCGACATGCCGGGCGGCGAGACCGCGGGCAGCTTCGAATTCGACGGTGTCCCCCATGCCGTGGCCTTCCTGGCCGCGGAGCACGGTCGGCAGGCCTATCGGATCCGCAGCCAGCGCACCGTCACCCCCAAGGCGGCCGACGCGCGTCTGAAGTCTCTTCACCGCAGCCTCGGATCGCCACTGGAATCCGGCTGCGCCAAGCGGATCTTCGAAGCGACGCGCACCTGCCGCTATCGCTGGCTGGCGAGCAAGGGCGTGTCGATCACCCTCACCACCCGCTCCGTAATCGGAAGCAGCAGCCCGCGCACCGAGGTATCCCTGGTCGCCGTCGATACCTACCTGCAAGGCAAGCGGCGGCGGACCAACGTCGGCGGATAATCCGGCGTCTGCCCGCCCCCGAGAACTCCCCTACCGCTGGGTCAGCTTGAACTCGATGCGGCGGTTGCGGCGGTAGGCGATTTCGTCTTCGCGGGGGTCGAGGGGTTGGTATTCGCCGAAGCCCATGGCCCCCAGGCGCTCCGCCGGCACGCCCTGGCCGGCGAGGAACCGCAGGACCGAGATGGCGCGGGCGGCCGACAGCTCCCAGTTGGACGGGAACCGCCCGGTGCTGATGGGGATCCGATCCGTATGGCCGTCGATCCGCAAAATCCAGTCCACGTCCGGGGGGATGTGCGCGGTCACCTGGCGCAATGTTACTGCCAATTGGTTCAAGGTGGCGTTGCCTCCCGTATCGATTTCCGCCGATCCCGACGCGAACAGCACCTCCGCCTGCAGGACAAAGCGGTCGCCGACGATCCGGATGTCCGGGCGATCGCCGAGGGCGGCGCGCAGGCGGCCGAAAAACTCGGAGCGATAGCGCCGGAGCTCGCTCACCTCCTGGGCGAGGGCGGCGGCAAGCTTGCGGTCAAGGTCGGCGATCCTGGTCCGTTGGTCGCCAACTTCCGCCTCTCGCGTGGCGAGCTGGTTTCGCGCGACGGCCAGTTCCGCTTCCCGTTCGGCGAGCCGGGCTCGCGCCGCCTCCAGTTCCGTCTTCCCATCGGCAAGCCGGGTTTGCGCCGCGCCCAGGTCCGCCTGGCGCGCCGCCAGGTTGAGCCGTTCCCGCTCCAGGTCCGCGGTGGCCACGGCCATTCGGTCGCGCAGGACCGCCAGTTCCCGGGTCAGCGCCTTCACCTCGCCCAAGGTCGTCGACAGGTCTTCGGCCTGGGCCGCAATGCGTCGTTCCTGATCGGCCGATCGCTGTTCCAGGGAAGCGATCCGCTGATCCTTCACCGTGATGTCCTCGAGGGCGAAGTCCAGGCTGCGGGTGTCCTGGGAAATACTGGCCTTCAGTTCGGCGATGGTCCTGTCACGGGCGGCGATCGCCTGTTGATGGCGGGCATCGACGGCGGCAAGCTCCGCCTCCAGGGCTTCACTGCGCCCCTCCAGCGCTTGCAGCCGGTCGGACGCGTTCTGGCGCTCGTCCTTGAGCAGGACCGTGGTCTGCCGCTCGGCGGTCAGCAGATTGGAAAGCGACGCGATCTGGTCGCGCAGATCGGTGATCGTCACGTCCTTGCCCGACGCCAGGGCGTTGAGTTCGTCCCGCGCCTTGTTGAGGGCCTGAAGCTCCGCCTCGGTCTCGGCGCTCCGCTGTTGCAGGTTCTGGGTGTCCCGGCGCTCGCCGGCGATCTGCCGAATGGCCTCGCCGATCTTGGATTGCAGGAATTCGAGCTCCTGATCCCGGTTGTCTCCGGCGGTGTTGAGGCCTTCCAGGCGTTTCTGCATGGCCTCGATCAGGGCCTGGGTGGCGGCCATCTCCTGCTGAACGGAGGCCGCGGACTCCCTGATCGACGCGGCGTCGGGCGCGGGGGTGTCGGACGCCTGTTGGGCGACGGCGATGCTGGGGGCCAGAAAGAGGGCGAAGAAGAGGCTTCGACGAGTCACGATCAACCTATCCCGTAGCCGGAGAGCCGGCACCATATCACGCCCCGGAGGACCCGTGGATACGCGGATCGAGGTCCACGTACGACGAACGGGAAGGCGCTTGCCGAACGTACGTCCCGCCCGTGGCCCGGCTTCAACCTAAAACGGAATTTCGTCGTCCAGTTCCTCGCCCGTGCCGCCGCCGCCACCAGTTCCGCCGCCGCCGCTACCACCGTAGTCGCCTGGGTCGCTCGGCGGCTCATAACCGCCGCCACCACCACCCCCGTCGCCGCGGCTGTCGAGCATCTGAAGCTCGCCGCGGAAGCGGCCCAGCACCACTTCGGTGGTGTAGCGCTCCTGGCCGTCGTTGCCGGTCCACTTGCGGGTCTGAATCGAGCCTTCGATGTAGACTTTGGCGCCCTTCCTGAGGAAGCGTTCCGCCACGTCGGCCAAGTGATCATTGAAGATGACCACCCGGTGCCACTCGGTCTTCTCCTTGCGTTCGCCCGACTGGCGATCGCGCCAGGATTCGGAAGTCGCCATGGAGAAGTTGACGATCTTCTTACCGTCCTGGGAGCTGCGCACCTCCGGATCGCGACCCAGGTTGCCGACCAGAATGACCTTGTTGATGCTGCCTGCCATGGAATCCCTCCCCGCGCTCGGCGGTCACTATAGCCCAATCGGCGGGAGTCGAAAGGCCCGCCCGATTGGCATTTGACGGTCGGCAGCGGCCGACGCGTGCGTGGTGACCGGGTTGGGTATAAACACCGCCAGGTCCGCGTATCGTCAAACGTCCGCCGACCTTCCGACCTGAGGAGCAACTATGGTGAAGCTGGTCAGCTACAACATCCAGTACGGGCTCGGCAAAGACGGGGCCTACGACCTGGATCGCATCACCGACGAGATTCGCGACGCCGACATCATCGCCCTGCAGGAGGTGGAGCGGTTCTGGAAACGCTCCGGCATGGTCGACGAATCCCGGGCGATCGCCGACCGGCTAGTGTTGCGATTCTAACATTTGGTTCCTGAGCCCGGGGGTGAAGGTCGCAGTTTGCGTAGCGTCCCTATCCGGTTAAAGCAGGTAGCGCACCCTGCGGTTGAAGACTGTCGACCAGCTCCTTGTAGGTGATGGTGGGTTGGTCCATGGCGCGGCGGAGGACGAAGTCGGCCAGATCGGTGATGCGTGTGCGGCGGTTGAAGCGGTAGCTCCATTCCCGGGCATAGCGCGGCAGGTGCTTGGCGCCGACACCGTGATAGGTGCCGTTGAGCCAGGTCTTCACGTTGGAAAACAGGACATGGACGACCGGCATCAAGCGCTCGGCATTCTTGCCTTCGCCTTGCACGACGGGGTGGTGGCGATAGGTGTCGCGGAGTCCGGCGTACCCCTTGAAGGCGTCGCTGGCGAGGCGGCTTCCGGGCCTGACCGAGGCGCGCACGAAGCCGCCCAGCTCGCGGGCGGTGGCCGCCGGGAGGATGGCGAGCCGCGCCCGGCCGGCGACGAAGCCGCTTCCCTTGATGCCCTTGCCCGGCCCGACCGGCCGCTTCTCGACGGCCATCACCAACAGGCTCTTGTTCGGGTTGGAAAGGCCCCGGCCCCGGCTCTCCGGCTTGCCGCGCCCGCCATAATAACTCTCGTCGACCTCGACCAAGCCCTCGAGCGGAAATTCCGAGCGCTCCGTCAGGGCATGACGCAGCTTATGAGCCATCAGCCACGCTGTCTCGTAGCGCAGATCCAACTCGCGGGACAGCAAAAGGGCCGAGACCCCACGCTTGTCGCGCGCCATCCACCACGCCGCCAGGAACCATTTGCGGAGCGGCGTGCGGGTGCGGTGGAAGATCGTCCCCGCCGTCACCGATTCCTGATGACCGCAACGGGCGCATTCGAAGATCCTGGGCCGCGCCGTCATTCGGTAGCTCCGCCGTTCGCCGCAGCGGGCACAGACATAGCCCTGCGGCCAGCGCAGCCGGGCCAGCGCCTCGATGCAGGCCGCTTCCGATCCGTGCCGTTCTTGAAACGCCAACATCCTGCCCATCGCACCGCCCTCCAAAAGCCCGAGACAATGCGATCAGCCTACATCCTCTACGTGAACATAACAAGAACATTTAGGCCGATCCTGTTTTAACCGGATAGGGACGTTGCGTAGATTTAATGGAACGAAATGTCTCGATCGGAACACTAGGCGATCGATATTGGGTGTTCGGCGCCAACCTGGACGTGGACGCCGGCTATCGGCGGGATGATCGGCTGGTCAACCGGCGCCGCCAGTTCGGCACCATGATCCTGTCCCGCTGGCCGATCCTATCGAGCCGCAACTTCCCGCTCCCCAAGTTTGGTGCCTTGCAACAGCATTCCATCCAGCAGGGTCTACTCGAGGCGGTGATCGATCCGGGCGGTGGCCCGATTCGAGTCCACTCGGTGCACCTGTGCCACCTGTGCTCCGAAACACGCCTGCCCCAGTGCCGGGCCATCCTCGACATCCTGGCGCGGTCGCCGTCCGAGGGCGGGGCCTGGTCCGGCGGCCATCCGGAGCCGATCGCCGGCTGGCTGGAAGGAGGCATGCCGCCCATGCCCCGCGCCGCGGTTCTCATGGGCGACATGAACTTCAACCATGAGAGCGCCGAGTACGCCGTCATGGTGGGGCCGATAAGTCCCAAGCACGGACGCCTGGTCAACCGGGACGGCCTAGCCGACGCCTGGGTCGCCGCCGGTCACGCCGAGACCGATGGTCGAACGGTCCAGGACCAGGCCTATCGCATCGACCACTGTTTCGTTTCCGCGGATCTGATCCCGGCGGTAGAAGGCGCCTGGATCGACAACGAGGCCCAGGGGTCCGATCACTCTCCGGTATGGGTCGAGATCGACCCGGCGGCGCACGCATAGGGTCGTGAGCGGCGTTTCCGTCATCGCGGGACTCGCATTCCCAACTCCACCGGATCATATATGAGGCGTTCGGCCACGACGGTCGCGTAACCCCATCGTCTGCTGTCTCCGAGATCCATGCGTCAGTCCATCCGCGTTCGCGGCGCGCGCGAGCATAATCTGCAGAATGTCGACGTGGAGATTCCGCGCGACAGCCTGACCGTCGTCACCGGACTGTCGGGTTCGGGCAAGTCGTCCCTTGCCTTCGACACCATCTATGCCGAGGGCCAGCGGCGCTACGTGGAGTCCCTGTCCGCCTACGCGCGCCAGTTCCTGGAACTGATGCAGAAGCCGGACGTGGATTCCATCGACGGCCTGTCGCCGGCCATCTCCATCGAACAAAAGACGACGTCGCGCAACCCGCGCTCCACCGTCGGCACGGTGACCGAGGTCTACGACTACATGCGCCTGTTGTGGGCGCGGGTCGGCGTGCCCCATTCGCCGGCCACCGGCCTGCCCATCGAAAGCCAGACCGTCAGCCAGATGGTCGACCGGGTGATGGCCATGGGCGAGGGTGCCCGGCTCTACCTGCTCGCCCCCATCGTGCGGGGGCGCAAGGGCGAGTACCGCAAGGAACTGCTGGACCTGCGCAAGCGCGGCTTTCAGCGGGTGAAGGTGGACGGCGAACTGCTCGACATCGACGACGTGCCGGCGCTGAACAAGAAGCGCAAGCACGACATCGAGGCGGTGGTGGATCGGCTGGTGGTACGCGACGGCCTGAAGAGCCGGCTCGCCGACAGCTTCGAGACGGCGCTCCATCTGTCCGACGGGCTGGCCTTCGTCGAGAATGCCGACTCCGCCGAGCGGACGACCTTTTCGACCAAGTTCGCCTGTCCCGTCTCCGGCTTCACCATCGACGAGATCGAGCCCCGCCTGTTTTCCTTCAACAACCCGTTCGGCGCCTGCCCGGCTTGCGACGGCCTGGGCACGGAAATGTACTTCGACCCCGACCTGGTGATCCCGGATGAGCGGCTTGCCCTCGCCGAAGGGGCCATCGCCCCGTGGGCCAACTCCTCGTCCCAGTACTACCGGCAAACCCTGAACGGCCTCTCCGCCCACTATGGCTTCAAGCTCGGCACCCCTTGGCGGCGGCTGCCCAAGGCGGTGCGCGAGGTCGTCCTCTACGGCTCCGGTGGCGACGCGGTCAAACTGCACTATCAGGACGGCAACCGGTCCTATGAGATCACCAAGCCTTTCGAGGGGGTGATCCCCAACATGGAACGCCGCTGGCGGGAGACCGACTCGTCGTGGATTCGCGATGAGATGGCCAAGTTCCAGACCGTCACCGCCTGCGGCACCTGCGGCGGAAAGCGCCTCAAGCCCCAGGCGCTGGCGGTCAAAATCGCGGGCCGCGACATCAGCGACGTCACCGGCCTCTCCATCGACGGGGCGGCGGCCTGGTTCTCGGACGTGGAGTCCACGTTCACCGCCCAGCAAACGGAGATCGCCCGGCGCATCCTGCGCGAGATCAACGAGCGCCTGACCTTCCTGTCCAACGTGGGACTGGAATATCTCACCCTGTCGCGGGCATCGGGGACCCTGTCGGGTGGCGAAAGCCAACGCATCCGTCTCGCCTCGCAGATCGGGTCGGGTTTGACGGGAGTGCTGTATGTCCTCGACGAGCCTTCCATCGGCCTCCATCAGCGGGACAACAGCCGGCTGCTGGAGACCCTGATCCGCCTGCGGGATCTGGGAAATACGGTCATCATGGTGGAACACGACGAGGAAGCCATTCGCAGCGCCGACTACCTGATCGACATGGGCCCCGGCGCCGGCATTCACGGGGGGGATGTCGTCGCCCGCGGTGTCCCCGAGGCGGTGATGGCCAACCCGAACAGCCTCACCGGCCAGTACCTGACGGGGGCGCGGGAAATCCCGGTGCCGACCAGACGCCGCAAGGCCGGCAAGGGCCGGGAGCTCACCGTCGTCGGCGCCCGGGCCAACAACCTGGCCGACATTACCGTGGGCTTTCCCCTCGGCACCTTTACCTGCATCACCGGCGTCTCTGGCGGTGGCAAGTCGACCCTGGTGGTGGAGACCCTGTACCGGGCCCTGGCCCGGCGCCTGCACGGGGCCAGGCTGCATCCGGGGGAGCACGACCGGGTCGACGGATTGGATTTCGTCGACAAAGTGGTCGATATCGACCAGTCGCCGATCGGCCGCACGCCCCGCTCCAACCCCGCCACCTACACCGGCGCCTTCGGCCCGGTACGGGACTGGTTCGCCGCCTTGCCGGAGGCCAAGGCCCGGGGCTATCGGCCGGGACGCTTCTCGTTTAACGTCAAGGGCGGGCGCTGCGAGGCCTGCCAGGGCGACGGGCTGATCAAGATCGAGATGCACTTCCTGCCCGACGTCTACGTGACCTGCGAAACCTGCAAGGGGCGGCGCTACAACCGGGAAACCCTGGAGGTCACCTTCCGCGGCAAGAATATCGCCGACGTGCTGGAGATGACCGTCGACGAGGCCCTGCAGTTCTTCAAGGCCGTCCCCGTCATCCGCAACAAGCTCGATACCCTGCAGCGGGTGGGCCTGGGCTACATCCACCTCGGCCAGCAGGCGACCACGCTCTCGGGCGGCGAGGCCCAGCGGGTCAAGCTGGCCAAGGAACTGTCCCGCCGGGCCACGGGGAAGACCGTCTACATCCTCGACGAACCCACCACCGGCCTTCACTTCGATGACGTCAGAAAGCTCCTGGACGTGCTTCATGCCTTGGTCGATCAGGGCAACACGGTGCTCGTCATCGAGCACAACCTGGAGGTCATCAAGACCGCCGACTGGCTCGTCGACCTGGGACCGGAGGGCGGCCACAAAGGCGGCCGCGTCGTCGTCGCGGGCACCCCCGAGGCGGTGGCGGCGACGGCCGATAGCTTCACCGGCCAGTTCCTGGCGCCCTCTCTGCAGCGGTCCCACGCGAAGCCGCGAAAGCGTGCCTGAGCGCCGTTCGAGGTGACGGGCGTCACTTGCGAGCGCGAATTCTACGTGGGATAGTCCGAGCGTCCCTCAAGCATTCGGAGAACAGCCGTGCGCCGACAATTGCTTGCCGTCGCGCTCGCTTCCGCCATGGGTATCCCCGGGTTGGCCCTCGCCGACGCCGAACAGGACCTGCAGGCCGCGATGAGCGCCCTCAAGGCGGAAGAATATTCCGCCGCTGCTTCACTCCTTCGCCCCCTCGCTGAAGACGGCAATGCCCAGGCCCAGTACTTCCTGGGCAATTTGTACCGCGCCGGCCGAGGCCTGCCGAAAGATGCCGAGGTGGCCTGCGAATGGTACGAGAAAGCCGCCGTATCGGGCGACGTGCGGGCCGAGCACGACACCGGGGCCTGCTATGTCACCGGGCTTGGGGGCAGGGTAGACCCGGAGAAGGGCGCCTACTGGCTTCAGATGGCGGCCAGCCATGGGTTGGTGGCGTCATTTTGCCCCCTGGGTGAGCTCTATTTGACCGGCCGCGGCGTCGAGAAGGACCTGGCGAAGGGGGCCGAGCTTTGCAAGAAGGCCGCCGATCACGGCCACGTTCCATCCCAGACCCTGGTGGGCCGCCTCTACGCGACCGGTCAAGGGCTGGAAAAGAATCCCGAACTTGCCGCCCGCTACATGACCAAGGCTGCCAATGGCGGCGACTCCAATGCCCAGGCGAGCCTGGCGGAAATGTACTGGAAGGGCTTGGGGGTCGAGAAAAACCAAACGATCGCCTTGAAGCTGCTGCAGTCGGCCGGAAACCGGGGTCACGGCCTGGCCCAGTTTCAGCTCGGCCAGTATTTCATTCAGGAGGGCAAGACCGACGATCCGAAACGTTTCAAGGTGAAGGAAGCCGCCAACGCCTACTACTGGCTCTCCCTGGCCATCCGCCACCTGCCGGACGTCAAGGTCAAGGAGAAGGCCGAGCTACTCCGCGAAAAGCTTCAGTCCGCCTTGCCGGAGCAAGCCCGCCAAGCCGTCGAAGACAAACTGGAAGCCTGGAAACCCTCGACCGGCGCGCCGGCACAATCCAAAGGCTGAATTAGTCGACTAGGTATCGGGCCGCAAAATCCGGATAGGTGCGGGCCAGTTCCTCGCCCACCCTGCCCCGTAGCAGCTTCACGTCTTCCGCGGCTGGGTCGGGGGTCTCGGCAACCGTCTCCGGCACGTCCACCTCGAACCCCGTATTTTCCAACACCTCGGCCGCGGTGCGGCCGGGATGCACGCTGTCCAGGCGAAACCGCGCCCGGTCCTTGTGGAACCCCATGACCGCCATGCCGGTGACCAGCGCCGCCGGCCCCCCGGGCCGGTGAACGCCGGCCGGACTGGTGCCCGGCGCGCTGACGAAGTCCACACGGGGGACCAGCACCCGGCGGCTGTGTTCCTCGCGGAACAGGATCACCCGAGGCACCACGTAGTAGAGATAGGCGGAACCGAACGATCCCGGGAAGCGGACGTCGGTGCGCGGATAGTCGCCGACGCCCACCAGGTTGACGTTGGCCTGGCCGTCGATCTGGCCACCGCCGAGAAAAAACACGTCGATCCGCCCCTGGCCGGCGCAGTCGAACAGCTCCCGCCCGCCGTCGGTGAAGGGATTGTTGGCCGTGCCGTGAATGAGGGTGGCTCTCGTGGTGCCGCCCGACTTGGCCCGGGCCAGCAGGGCCGCCGCGCCCGGTACCGGCGAGGCAGCGCCGACGGCCACGTGGCGGGTGCCCTTCAGCAGCCCGGCGATGGCGCAGATCAGGAATTGCGCGGACTCGGGCGTCACGGCGCCGGCTCGCCCGCCAGCACCCACTGGGCAAGATACGCGCGAAAGCCGGCCTCGCTCGAGGCCGCCGCCGCATAGGCCTTCAGATGTGCCCGGTCGGGCTCGTAGAACTCGGGCAGGCCCACCGGCCAGGCGCCCCGGGGCGCTTCCGCCATGGCGTCCACATACAGCCCGGGGATACAACCGGCGGCGGTCACCGGGTCGGCCAGCAGGTCGCCGTCCTCGATGGCCTCAACCGTGGCGATGGTCGCGGCGGACGCATGGGCCATGGTCATCAGTTCCCGCGGCCGGCCGATCCACAGATTGCCGTGCCGATCGGCCCGGGGGGCATGGAGTATCGTCACGTCCGGCCGGATGGCCGGCAAGAGAACAATGGGGCCGTCGCCGCATCCCAGGGGATCGTCGGCCAGTCGCCAGTCGTCCCGGTGGCGCAGCAGGTCCGACCCGATCAGCCCCCGCAAGGGCATGAAGGGCACCCCCTTCTCGGCCGCCTGCAGGGCCGTGTGCACCGCCGGGCAGGTGCTGTCGCGCACCGCCACGGCGCCGTGTTCCACCGCATCGGTGAAACGGGGCGCCCGGCCCAGTTCCCCCAGGCTCACCGCCGCCGCCTCCACCATGCGCACGCAGCCGGCCCCGATTAGCAGGTCCACCGCCATTCCCCCGGTGGGCACCGCCAGCACGTGGGTGTCTGTCAGCCCTCGCCGCACCAGGGCACGGACCAGCGCCATGGGCACGAAGCCGTGGTCCGGCGGCACAGCCAGCAGGCAGCCATTGGGGACCCGGGCGGCCAGGTCGTCAACGCTATCGAGGATGTCGGTCACGGGGCCTCCTTTCAGCGGCCATCCTACACCCCCGACGGTGGCCAGGGAGCCCCTCCCCGTTGCCCCATCGCCGCCGACCGCCTATGTGTGGCGCATGGCGGAGACGAACCCAAAACCCGTCCACATCGTGGGCGGCGGGCTGGCGGGGAGCGAGGCGGCTTGGCAGATCGCCGGCGCCGGGGTGCCGGTGGTGCTGCACGAGATGCGCCCCGTGCGGGGCACCGACGCCCATCTTACCGGGTCCCTGGCGGAACTGGTGTGCTCCAACTCCTTCCGGTCCGACGATGCCACGGCCAACGCGGTCGGCCTGCTGCATGAAGAGATGCGCCGCGCCGGCTCCCTGATCCTGGCCTGTGGCGATGCCCACCGGGTGCCGGCGGGCGGCGCCCTGGCGGTCGACCGGGTGGGTTTCAGCGAAGCAGTGCAGAAGGCCATCGAGGACCATCCCCTGGTCACCATTGCCCGCGAGGAGGTGGCGGGATTGCCAACCGCGGACTGGGATTCGGTCATCGTCGCCACCGGGCCCCTTACATCCCCCGCCCTGGCCGAAGGCATAAGGGATCTCACCGGCGAGGATGCCCTGGCCTTCTTCGACGCCATCGCCCCCATCGTCCATCGGGACAGCATCGATTTCAACACCGCCTGGTTCCAGTCCCGCTACGACAAGGGGGACGGGGCCGACTACATCAATTGTGCGCTCACCGAAGCCCAGTACGACGCTTTCCTCGCGGCGATGCTGGCC
The DNA here is from genome assembly GCA_965247705.1 of Rhodospirillales bacterium. Taxonomy (GTDB): domain Bacteria; phylum Pseudomonadota; class Alphaproteobacteria; order Rhodospirillales; family CAMCUA01; genus CBDFHV01. Next base: position 12,849 of record CBDFHV010000063.1, read on the forward strand.
GCCGACCGTACCGACTTCAAGGACTGGGAGAGCTCGACCCCCTATTTCGAGGGTTGTCTGCCGGTGGAGGTGATGGCCGGGCGGGGGCGCCTCACCCTGGCCTATGGCCCGATGAAGCCCGTGGGCCTGACCGACCCCCGCAACCCGGGTCGGCGGCCCTTCGCCGTGGTGCAGCTTCGCCAGGACAACGCGCTGGGCACCCTCTACAACATGGTGGGCTTCCAGACCAAGCTGGCCCACGGGGCCCAAAAGGCCGTGTTCCGCACCATCCCGGGCCTGGAAGGCGCCGAGTTCGCCCGCCTCGGCGGCATCCACCGAAACACGTTCATTAACAGTCCGAAACTACTTGACGACTCGCTGCGCCTCAAACTGCGGCCGCAGTTGCGGTTCGCCGGCCAGATCACCGGCTGCGAAGGCTACGTTGAAAGCGCCGCCGTGGGGCTGATGGCCGGCCGCTTCGCCGCCGCCGAGCGGCGGGGCGATATGCCCGACACGCCGCCACAAACGACGGCAATGGGGGCGCTTCTGGCCCACATCACGGCGGGCGCGGCGGTCGAGACCTTTCAGCCCATGAACGTCAACTTCGGCCTTTTTCCCCCTTTAGCCGAGGATGCCGGCGGCGGCAAGCGCCCGCGCGGCCGCGACCGCAAGGCGACCCTCTGCCGGCGCGCCCTGGCGGATTTGGATGCTTGGCTCCGCCAGAGTCCGCGCGTCGCGGCGGCATAGCATCGCGCCTGGAAAGGTGCCGTCGGCGCGATGATCCAACGGTTGAACAAAAATAAACCAACCCGTTGAAACCAAGTGACATATCATGTGGCGTGGGGGACCCGGTGCGGCCCTGGCGTCCGGATATCGCTAGAGCACTTTCACTTTAATTTGGTTCATATCCTGAGTTTGCAAAATAGTTGGCGCATTCGTTTGGCCTGATGGTGTTGATGATATCTCCGATGGCGCGCCACAGGTCATCGATGGTTCGCACGGCGGCTTTTCTGAGCATCGCCTTGAGCTTTGCGAAGAACT
>CBDFHV010000064.1:0-119026 GCA_965247705.1 Rhodospirillales bacterium
AGATGAGCTTCTCCGGTGTCCCGCTGCGAACCTCGCCCGTGGGATAGATGCTCTCGTAGCCGGGGCGCGCGCTTCATGGCGTTGTTGAGTTGCAGGCGGGTAGCGTTCCTGCCGCAGATCACCTGGCCGCCGCGCAGCATCTGCTCCGGCCCCACATCGCTGCGGCGCATCTTCCAGACGAAGGCGTCGTGCCGGCCGTAGGGGATGGGCCGGCCCTCGCGCGCCATGGTGGCGAGGCGAATGACGGCGCTGTCGCCGGCCTGGCGGTGGATCTCGGTCAGCATCACGTCGGGCTCGGCCTCGGTGAAGGCTCCCTGGCCCCTGATCGGCGGCAACTGGCCGGGATCGCCCAGCACCAGGATCGGCTTGCCGAAGGCCAGCAGATCGCGTGCCATCTCTTCGCCGACCATGGAGACCTCGTCGAGGACGACGAGCTTGGCGTCACGGACGGCGGACTGGTCGTTGAGGACGAAGCGGGGCTTGTGGGCGTCGTCGAGCCGCAGCTCGAGCGAGCGCAACCGGGATTCCTCGAGGAGCCGCGCGGTGGAATCGAGGCCGGCGAGCCTCGCCTTGATCTCGGCGATATCCTTCTTGACCTTCTCGATCTCGGCCTCGGTCGCCTCCGAGACGCGGTAGATCAGGCTGTGGATGGTCGAGGCCGGCGTTGCCCTTGCGGGTCATCACCAGCGCCGCCTTGCCGGTGAAGGCGCCATAGAGCACGCCGTTCGAGCCTTCCTCGAGGCCGAGCTCGGCGATGGCGTGGCGGGTGATGGTCGTTTTGCCCGATCCGGCATAGCCGTAGACGCGGAACACCTGCCGGTCGCGTGTGCGATGGTTGAACCAGTCCGCGATATCGGCGATCGCCTTGGCCTGGGCGTCCGAGGGCGTGAAGTCGTCGGTCATCGGTCGGTCTCCCAACATCAGAACCGATCCTCCCGGCAATAGCCCCGGGCAGCCGTTTCCGGCGGCAGATTCAGGCCCCGCAGCGCATAGAGCAGCGAGATGAACTCGGGTTCCGTGAGCCGGCGTTCATTCCCGCCCAGATGGCTCCGGGCGAGGTCGTTAAGCGCCCGCACCTGCCACCAGGAGAAGTCGGCCGCGCGAACCACGTAGTAGGCGGGAAGGCCCGCCCGTTCGGCGAGGCGCATGAAGGCGCGCGCCGGCTTGCCGTCGAGGTCCCAGGGCCGGGCATGTTCGAGCTTGCATTCGATCAGCGCCACCGGCTCGCCCGCATGGAACTCCAGGAAGTCGATATCGATCGCCGGACAGTTCCAGCCCCAGCGGCGATGGCGGAGCGAGAGTTCCCGGTCGCGCCAGCCCGAGCGTTCCTGCCTAACCCGCATGGCGCACCTCCCGCAGGGTCTCCAGGAGACGGCCGCGGGCCTGTTTCACGGCCGCCCCGTCACTGTCGGAGCCGATGAACAGGCGGTTCATGCCGAGGGCCGCGACGCCGGTGGTGCCGCCGCCGAGGAACGGATCGAACACCGTCTCGCCGGCACGGCTGAAGCGGCGCACCAGATCGGCCATGCCGCTTTCGGACTGCCCCCAGTGATGGAAACGCTTGTCGTTGGCATCGCTGCGCGCCACGTCGCCGACCCACTCGCCCGGGTATCCGGCGTCGTCCGGGGTCGTTGACGAACCACAGAACCGGCTTCCAGAAGGTGTTGACCTTGCGCTCCCAGAGCTGGACCGACTGGCCGCCCGGGGTGAGGTAGGCCACCGTCCAGTGGTAGCGAAGGTGCGGCGTCATGGCGGCGATGATCTCGGGCAGGTACGACTGCCCGGCCATGACCAGACAGCAGCCGCCGGGGCGGAGAACCCGGGCGGCGGTCCGCGCCAGATCGCCGTAGACCGGCAAGAAGGCGCGCGGGTACGGCGGATCGGTGACGATGCAATCGACGCTGCCGGGCTCGACGTGCTCGGGTATATCGGCGACGGCGGCGGCGAACAGGCGGCACCGGTCATCGGCGGCCGGCAAATCCGGAGGCGGCGTCTCGCGGTTGTCTCGGCGGCGGGCTGCGGCGGCCCGGCGCAGGGTCTTGTGTTTGCCCGAACGGACGCTGTCGACCAGGGTGGCCTGCTCCTCGGGCGGACGGTCGACGATGGCGGCGGCGTCGCTGACCGCGATCTTTCCTTCCTCCACCGCGCGGACCAGGGCGGCAGCTCCCGCTTCGCGTACCCTGGCGGCTCGTTCGACGTTGCGTTTACCGACGTTGAGAAGACGGGCGGCCTCTGCCTGGCCGAACCTTTCGCCAATTGGCGAAAGGTCGGTCCGCTCGCCCTGGCGCATGGTCGCCAATCGCGCCGCGACCATGGCCCTCTGGCTCTCGCTGAGATGCCGGCGGTGAAGGTTCAGACTGACGACGAAGGCGGTCGGATCGCCGCCGTCGTAGACCCGGTAGGCCGGCAGCACGGCGGCGAGCCGGCAGGCGAGGTCACGGTTGCGCCCGTCGAGAATGCGACCCTCGCCGTCGAGCCAGATGGGCTCTCGGAGGCCATGGCTGCGAATGTCGTCGACGAGGCGGTCGAAGTCGGCGCCGGCCATCATCGGAAAGGCCTCGGCGACGGGATGGTGGGGACGGAGGGTTTCGTTCAGGTCCGGCATCGGAACGGGTTCTCCGTGCCATCGGTCGTCGATTCGGCCTCCCAGCATCGGCGCGCGTACTCGCAGAAGCGGCAGAGATAGAAGTCCGCATTTGCAGCGATGCGCGGCGGCAACTCGCCGGCCTCGGCGGCGCGGATGACCTGCACGGCTTTGTCGGAGAGCGCTTGCGCCGCGGCCGCATCGAACGGCACGGCCTCGTGGTAGAGCGCCTGGGTGTCTTTGTTCATGGCCGTGAACAGCGCGTGGCCGAGCTGCATGTAGGCCATGTAGAGCTGGACCTGCCCGTAATAGACCGGCTTCGAGGCGCGCAAACCCCGCTTGACGGTGTCGGTCCAGGACCGCGCGTTGAGCGCCTTGTGCTCCCAGAGCGCGGGCCAGGCGAGGCCGACATCGGGCCCGGCGGTGATGACGCCGTCGATATGACCGCGCAGCCGTCCGCCGGCGGCCGAGAAGCCGAACTGGTCGCCGTCGCGGCGGGTGGTGCGCAGATCGAAGCCGGCGGCCTGTAGCCACTCGACGGAAAGCGCCTCGAACCGATGGCCGGCGGCGAACACGCGCAGCAGCGCGCCGTCGAAATCCTGGCCCGCGTCCTTCGGCGTGTGGGTGACCTCGTAGACCAGCTTGCGCGCGCAGGGCTCGCCGATCCGGCTCGCGCCGAGATAGTCGCGTGGACGCGCCGCGCGTTCCGCCGCCTCGAGCGCGGCATCGATCGCGGCGTTGATCTGCCGCCCCGCATCGGTGACGGCGGAGGGCCGCAGATAGACGAAGCCCGAGCCGTGGTTGAGATCGATCACCGTCATCGCGGCCCTCAAAACGGAATTTCGTCGTCGAACGGAACGGCCTCGGCGGCCTGGCGCTGCATGGAGTCCTGGAAGCCGTCGACGCAGGCCTCGATGATCCGGTCGATCTCTTGCGCCGACCGGTCGTGGAACGGCGCCAGGAGACCGAGCTCGCCCAACGCCTCGGCGAAGAACCGCCTGGCGTCCTTGACCGCCCGCTTCTCCATCGCGGTCTTGTCGATCACGCCGTGAGCCCTCCCGGCGAGCGCCGATCCGGCATCGAGGCAGCGCATCGAGCAGAAGCGGTAATGGGGGTAGCGGTCCCATTGCAGCCGGAGGCAGAATCCGAAGCCTCTGGCTTCGCGTCCGCAAAGGGCACAGGGCCGGCGGTCATCAAGAGGCGAGCAAGATCGCCGTCCCGCGTGCGCCGCATCCCGATCCGCTCCGAGGCCAGCACGATGAAGCGCGCAATGGCGTTCGACGTCATCGCTTCGAGCTCGCCCATGGTCAAAGAGCGGATGGGCCGGTGGAGCCCGCGTCTTGCTTCGAGCCACGCGCCGGCGGCCCTTGCGGCTTCGCGAGTGATGTGGGCCTGCCATTCGTCGTCGGTCATCATCCGTTCAGCCAGTCGGGCCCGGACGGCGCCGGAGCGGGCGCGGCAGCGGGCTGTGTGGCCGGTGCGGCGGCTTCCGCGGGTGGTGCCGCGGGTGCGCCGGCAGGCGCCTGTGTGGCCGCCTGTGCCGCCGGTTGCTGCCAGGCCCGCGCCGCGGAGGCTGGCGCGGGTTGGGCTTGCGGCTGCTGCCACGCGGCCTGGGTCCGGGCCGGCGCGGGCGAAGCGGCGCCGGTGCCGCGGGACCGTGACGGCGCCGGCGGCACCGCCTCGCCCTTCATCACCGCCCGCCATTCCTTCTCGTTCGGCAGCACCGGGCGGTCGAGCCGGTTGCGGTCCGGGTAGCGTGGATCGTTGTTGGGCTCGACCATGATCCTGGCGACGAAAGCGATGCTGTTCAGATCGGCGAGACCGCGCAGCTGACGCTTCTGCCGCGCCGCTTCGCTCATGTCCTCCGGGTCGAGGCCGAGCGCGCTGTCGATCATCGCGCGGACCATGCGCTTGGAGATGTTCCAGCCGATCGAGGCGCCGTTCTCGTCGACCTTGCCGCCGGCGACGGTGAACAGCTGCCAGAATTTGCGGCGCGCATGCGGGCCCTCGGCCACGGTGAACTCGCAATCGAGCGAGAGCACGTCGCTGCCCGGCGTGTTGGAAGCCTTCAAGAGACCCTTGTCGTGCTCGCCCTGGCCGTCGACGCCGCCCGGGCGGACGGTCATGACGACCTTGGCGAAGCTGCCGTCGGGGATGAGATCGGTGCCCTGGTGGGGCTCGACGTCATTGAAGTTGTAAGTCATCGCGATTCTCCTTTCTCAGCTGGGTTGCGCCGGCGTCGTGGACGCGGACGGCCGGTTGATCTTGTCGAGCAGTGCTCCGAGGTCGGGCGGCTCGGTGATGTCGAGGCGCCCCGAGCGGTCCTTGGCCGGCAGGCGATAAGGGTTGCCGGAGCGGCAGACCAGGCGGCGGGTCTCGCCGCTCTCCGGCACGTATCGCCAGCCGTCGCCCCCCGAACCGGCATCCGCCTCAAACAGGCCCATGGAGATCACCTGGTCGACGATGCCGGGCAGCTCACGGGCGGCCTTGCCGCCCTCCATCTGCGGGCGCCAGTGCTCGCGGTTGAACTCGTCGGACACGCGCTCGAGGATGCCGACGAAGATCGCCGTCTTTGCGGTTGCGTGCTGCAGGTGCTTCAGGAGGCCGATGACCTCGCGCGCGAGCACTCCATAGGCGCCGCGGAGATCGGGCTTGCCGGTCTTGTCGGAGATGGATTCGGGCCGGGTCCTGGCCCAGGCCATGGCCTGGCGGGTGAGATCGGTGATCGAATCGACGAAGACGATGCGTTTGCCGGCAACCACCGGCACGAGCTCGGCGTAGACCTGGGCGACATGGCCGTAATGGCCCTCGGAGAAGAAGGCGTTCGGATCGGCCGCGGGATCGACGCCGCCGACGAGGCAGGCGATGTCGAGGGCGTCGGCGAAGGTGCGCACCGGGATGCTCATGCCGGGCCAGTCCTGGACCGACTTCATGCCGGCCTCGAGATCGATGCACAGCGTCTCGTCCGGCGGCAGGGTGCGGAGCAGCGAGGTCTTGCCGACGCCCGAGGGGCCGAACAGCGCGACGGTGGTCTTGCCGCGGGCCTCGGCGAGGCGCTCGTCGGCGGTGATGATGCGCAGGCTCATGATCTGCCTCCTCTCATGCGCGGCGGCGCCCGTCGGGCCCGGACCGCGATGTAGCTGTAGTCGGCGTCGCCATGACGCTTCTGGACGAGATGAACGAGGCCCTGCCCGGAGGCCCGCATCGCGCGGGCGGCGAGGCGGTCGAGCGCGGCCCGGGCGTGCGCGTCCGCCGCGTCCGGCCGCTGCTCGCGGTCGACGCTGAGATAGCCGCGGTGGAAGGTGATCCGGCTGCCGGGATGGGCGGCCTCGAGCCAGGCCGCGAAGGCGGCCTCGTCCATGACGAGGGAGGGCGTCCGTGGACCGGGGATCGGCGCCGCCGGACACGGGCTCAGGGCGAGTTGGTTCATGCGCCGCGCCCCCGGCCGGCGGCGCCGAAGGCGGGCGAAGGGCGCGATTCGGGTTCGGCCAGGCGCTCGTCGGCACAGAGGACCGGGAATGCCATTACTTGCACCCCGTCATCTCGGCAATCGCGTCGAGAGCATTATCGGCGCCGAGGGCACCACTTTTGCGCGCCCTGTCATGGACGCGGCGCAAAGCGTCGGTCTGGGCATAGATGGACAACGACTTGGCCTGCAGCGCCATCTGGGCAAAGGCAATGTCGTCGATGGATGCCGTCTCGATAGGCTTGGTTACCTCTGCCCGGCAATTGCCGAGCGGAGGGATACGGATGTTGTCGGGGAGATCGGCGAAACCGCTGCTGGTTTCGCGCAAGCGCTCCACTTTTGTCTTCGCGGTCATTTGGTCACCTCGTTGTTCGGGGAGAGACGGAAGGTCGGTTTGCCGAGGTATGGCTTCATGAAACGCTCTCCGCGTCGTTTGCTATCGGGCGGCCACCGGGCCGGGCGCGGCCCAAGGAGCGAAGCCGTCGCGCTATTTCCCGAGGGGTCTTGTATTCACGCGAGGGCCCGGCTGTTCGGCCTCTAATCGATACATACCGAGCCGCTCGCGGAATCGTCGGAAGGCTCAGTGGCGCGGTCCGATGCCGACCCTGGCCAAGGCGGCGCGGACCTTCGCGACCGCGTCGTAGATGAAGGGCCGGGATGTGCCGGTGGCGTTGGCGATCTCGGTCACCGTATCGATCGCCAGACGGTCACACAGAAGGACGAGATGCTCGGGCAGACCACCGATGGCATGGGCGAGGTCATGGCGCAGGGTGATTGCCTCGTCCCATCTGCGTTCGGGGGTATCCCACAGTGCGTCATCGGAGGAGATGGTCGCGCCCAGTTCTATCGGGCCGCCGGCGTCATCGTGGATCGGCGCGTGCAGGCTCTCATGTTCGATGGCCGCTCCTCGCTTCTCGGCGAGAGCGGCCTTGATCAATGAGGCCGCGTGGTTCTCGACGATGCGCGCGATGAAGGTGTTGCGACCGGCGCGGCTGGGATCGAAGGCGGGCAGCCTGCGCAGTAGATCGAGCATCAGCTCCTGTTCAAGATCTTCGATGTCGGTGGAAAGGAACGCCCGGGTGCGGGCCAATTGGCGGGCGTGAAAACGGATCTTGGTTACGGCATAGGAATCGATGCCGTCGTAACGGTTTCGGGACTCCATGGTTTTCGCCTTGGTCTGAGTGGCGGGCTCGAGGCCCGGTCACTCGCGACTCGCGAAAACTCACCGGAGGGCCGGATTGGCCGCCCCAGGGCGGCCGGAGAATCCGGTTCAAACACAACAAAACCGCCGGAGTACGGCGGTGAAGACAGTTCGAAAAAAAGTGCGGTGGGCGAATTCAGGGGCGGTGAAATTTCACCGAAGATCGAAGGCCATTCCGTTTCATGCCACTGGTAAACTGGTTAGGCTCTGGCGGTACATCACTTCCCGGAGGGTCGAAGGAGATATGTCGATAGAACTCGTGGCCATGGAAGCGGAGAACATCCGCGGGCACACACACGCCCGACTCGATCTGTCGTCAGACCGTATTCTGCTTGTAGGTAGGAACAACTCTGGAAAGACATCGGCGCTGTTGCTGCTGAATTGGCTGTTCAATCTTTGCAAACGTGACGTGTTGGAAGGCAAGGAAAACCCTTCCAGTACAGATTTGGATATTCTCCTTCCGGCCCGCAATACTAGAAACAAAGCGCGCCGCCTAACTCTGCACGTCCGCATTACTGATGGTAGGAGACGTCGGCGCTTCAAATGCAACAAACAGGGCATTGCGCTCATTCGCATAGGGATACGGAGTACTCACCGGGTACAAATTATTGCGAAGCTGGGAAAACCAAAAAAGGGCGAAACAACCCAAAGCGATGGAGCGGCCATCAACCTCTTAGACGAGGTCAGGAAGAAGTTTCGTTTTGAGCACGTCCCGTCATTCCGGGATGCCGCATCTCCGCGTTTCCAACAAACACTATTCGATGCGTTTAGAAAACGTCTCTCCGAAAAGGCACTTCACGATCAGCAAGCAGGGGCCCCTACCGAATATCGACAAATTCGTAAAGTTGGCGAGAGTCTCCAAGTGGTCGCAAAAAATCTGATCAACCCGCTTTTGGAAGAAATTCAGCGCGCTTTGCCGACCGGCATCATCCAGAACGCGGCGTACCAATTGAATTGTGAACCGCAAGACATCGTGAATTGGATGGCGGAGAATCTCACCCTTCGTCTATCGACAGGTAGGCATGATGAGCAACAAGTCAAAACCGTATCCGTCGGATCTGGCCTTCAGTCTTTGCTCGAGTTAGCAATCAATAGTGGTGCTCGAAACGCTGATGGTGCGAAATTGATCCTGGCGGTGGAGGAGCCAGAAGCATTTCTTCACCCCTCTGCACAGAGGATGGTTGCACGTCGACTCTTCACATCACCTGTTGCCTCCAAAATGATGATCACCACCCATAGCCCTGTTATCGTGGAAGAAGCGCGATACGAACATGTGGTGATAACAAGAGACCACCGCTTCTATCAGTCGCGCAAATCTGTCGACAATCGAGTTGAAATAAACACCGCACTCCTCACGGGATACGGTGCAGAAATGATATTTGCACGTTCAGTGCTTTTCGTAGAAGGGGAAGGCGACAGGCAGTTCTTTGAGAATCTTCGTCGCCGCATTGCGGCGAAGGATCAATCCGGGGACAGCGATCAGTTATTCGTAGTTCCGGTTGGGGGCAACAGGAGCTTTGCACCTTGGCTGCGCTTGGCCCAGAGTTATGGAGGTTCGTCCGACCGGCCTATCCGTTGGACCGTAGTTGGAGATAGTGATGCAGCAGCGGAAATCCGACGAGCTTTCAAGGATGCGAAGATAAGCATACCGACGGCGGTGCGAGCATCTCTGGACAAGGTAGTGACAGCCTTGAACGCTGAGCAACCTCAGCAGTGGATAGACGCCGTCCGGGAGGCAAATTCGCAATGTGTCAATCATTCGGTTTCATTGAGGCTCTTACCAGGAGACCTGGAATTCGCAGCATTGCAGAATGCCTCAAATTCTACGCTAGGTAATTTTGCTCAAAAGGCTGGTCATAAATTTGAATGCAAGAATGAGTTCGTTCGGTGGCTCGGATCAAAGGCGATCGATGGTCGCAGCCGCGATGACGCATTCAAAGCCCCCTGGTTCAGGGGATATATGGGTTTACATATTCCCGCAGCTGATATCCACGACGACATTAGGGAAGTACTGTCAACTTGGTTGAACGAAGCAATGCAGAAAAAGCAGGCTGAAACACTGATTGCGAGCCTCGATTGATCCGTACACTGAAAATCCCAGAACATTTTCCGGTATTCAGACGATGGCGGGAATCAGCGTTGGTTGTTAACTGACAAAACCAAACTGCCGTCGCTGCTCATCCCAATCCATCGGAAACGGCTGCATGAAATCGGCCAATGCCAGCCCCTTCGGCTGGCGGCCGTCGAGGATGGCCTCGACGATGTCGGGCGCCAGCAGCGTCAGGCGCAGGATGCGAGCGAGGTAGGAACTGCTGATCTTTTCCTTCTCCGCCAGGCGGCGAATCGACGAGACCCTGCCGGTCTCGATCATGCACCGCCAGCGCAGGGCCCGGCCGAAGGCCTTGATCAGGGTGTCGTCCTGTTTGGGCTGGGGCAGAGCCCAATCATCCATGCCGCTCGGGGCGATGATGAGCTTGCGGCCTCCGCGGCGCTGGAAGGTCATGGGTACGTGGACCCTGATGGTGCGGCCGTCGCGGCAGAGTTCGGGTTTCATGCGACCCTCCGATCGTCGTCCCGGCCGGTGGCCCGCAGATCTTCGATCACCGTGCCCAAGCCCTCGCACCGGAATCGAATATCGAGGCCGTCGGGCTGCAGCAGCACCTTGTCGACCATCAGGTGGAGAAGGCGCGCCTGCTCGACCGGGAACAGTTCGTCCCAAATCTCGCCCAGGCGAACCAAGGCGTCCCGGACCTCGCCTTCGGGGATCGTGACGCCGTCCCGGTTCACGGCGCGCCAGGTGCGGATCACCAGCTCGGGCGAGCGCACCAGGGCGCACAGGTTGTCGACGACCGCGCCCTCGGCCTCGCCGGCGGCGATACTGCGCACCGGGCAGGTCCGATGTCCGTTCTTCGCCGCCGACAGGCAGAGGTAGTAGCGGTAGAGCCTCCCCTTGCGCCGCGTGTGGCTCGGCGTCATCGCCGCATCGCAGTGACCGCAGCGAATCAACCCCTTGAGCGGCATGGGCGTCGTGGCTCGTGTCCGGTTGGACCGGGCTTTCGCATTCTCGGCCAGGATGACGTGGACCTTGTCCCACAGGGATTGTGTGACGATGGCGTCGTGCTCGCCGGGGAAGCTCTTCCCCTTGTGGACGACCTTGCCCAGATAGACCCGGTTGCGGAGCAGCTTGTAGAGAAAACCCTTATCGATCGCTCCGCCCTGGCGGAGCCTTCCCTTCTGGGTCGTCCAGGTCTTGGTCCGATGGTCCTCTGCCTTGAGGGCCGCGACCAGCACCGTGGCCGATCCGATCTTTGTGAAGCGCTCGAATATCATGCGCACCAGAGCGGCCTCGTCCGCGTTCACCACCAGCTTACGGTCCTTGACGTCGTAGCCGAGTGGCGGGATGCCGCCCATCCACATTCCCTTCTTGCGGGAGGCTGCGAACTTGTCACGGATCCGCTCGGCGGTGACCTCGCGCTCGAACTGGGCGAAGGAGAGCAGGATGTTGAGGGTGAGGCGGCCCATCGGGGTGGTGGTGTTGAACTGCTGGGTGATCGAGACGAAGGTCACACCGTGGGTCTCGAAGACCCCGACCAGCTTGGCGAAGTCCATGAGCGAGCGGCTCAGGCGGTCGATCTTGTAGACGACCACGATATCGATGCGGCCCGCCTCGATATCGGCGAGGAGGCGTTCGAGGGCGGGCCGCTCGAGGGTGGCGCCAGAGATGCCGCCGTCGTCGTAGCGGTCGTCCATCGGCATCCAGCCCTCGGGCTTCTGGCTCTGGATATAGGCCTCGCAGGCCTCGCGCTGGGCGTCCAGCGAATTGAACGCCATGTCGAGCCCTTCCTCGCTGGATTTGCGGGTATAGACCGCACAGCGGAACTTTCGCGTCGGGGATTTGCTCATCGCGCGCTCCCGTGCTTGCGCAGGCCGAAGAAGAGGGGCCCGTTCCAGCGGGTGCCGGTGATGGTGCGGGCGACGACCGAGAGCGACTTGTAGGGTCGTCCCTGATACTCGAAGCCCTCCGCGAGCACGGTGACGCAATGCTCGACGCCTTGGTATTCGCGAATGAGGCGAGTGCCGGCGACTGGCCGGTTGGTGATGCGGCGGCGTGAGGTCGCCGGGTCGGAGTGGGCGGGGTCACGCGACATCGCCTGCAAACGATATTCGGTCGCTTCGCTCAAGCCGCCGAAGGCCAGTTCCTGGACTCGATAAGCGAGCCGCTTGACCAGGAAGGATCGGTTGTAAGGCGGCGGCTTGGTGGCGAACAGATCCCGCCACAGCGCCTTCAAATCGTCGGTCGATTTATCCGGCAGGGCGGCAACCTGAGCCGTAACATGGATCGTCATGAGCTTTCTCCGTGGTCGGTTGCCTGACCATGCACGCTCTGCGTGGCGGAGAAGTCCAGGGAAACGTCTCTTAGTCCATTGTTTTTGTTGTGTTTATAGAACAAGCGCCGGATGCCGGCGCCGAGAATGGATGCGACCTCGTCGAGACGCTCGGCGGCGGTCATGAGGTCGGGGTGGAGGGCGTTGGCCATCAATCTCTCTCGTTCGGAACTGGGGCACGCCGGGCGCGGCCCCTATCCGATATCTACCGAGAGAAGCGCCGGTTCGTCGGAGAACAATATGGGAACAAATGACTCGGCATGGCCGCGCCGGCGCGGTACCTTGATCCTTTGTCCGCCGGCGATCAGTGGTTCGGGAAGCGTCCGCCGGGCATCATTGGTTCGAGGAGATGTTCATGGCGACTTTGAACCCGAGTCGATTTGCCCATCCGGACGCCCTGAAGGCGATCAACCCGGCCCGTCTGCTCGACTTCCTCGATCCCTACAGGACCTATCTGGAGGGCCGGGGAATGACTTGGCCGGTCGACGAGTCCATGACGATCAACTGCGCCGTCCTGTCGGACATCCTGATGAAGCCGGACGACCAGATGCCGACAACGATGGTCGACGCCCTATACTTCGTGCACGAGATGGCAACCCCGGAAGAGATGGATCATCTGATCGTGGAAGCGGGCAAGCAGGAAATCGAACTCGATAGCGACCCGGACACCACGCCCGCGGACATCGCGGCCCAGATCTGGCTGAAGGACCCCGAGCTTCTGGAGAGCCTGCATGCCGAAGTCCTGGTGATGAAGCCGAGGTCGTTCACCCACTTCAAGAGCGCGGTGCCGGGGCCCAAGGCGTTCACGCGGCCCGAGGAAGAAAAGCGGGAGACATTGCTGAGGGAACTCGACCGCTGGTTCGATGAACACAAGCGAGGCACCGGCAGCAGGGTGCGCCACTTCGACTACGACAAGAAGATCGCCTTCCTGATACGCCACGGCATGCCGTTCAAGCGCGAGGGAAGCCTGAAGGCAGGGCAATCCGAAACGGTCTTCTATCGTCCCGAAATCCACGACGTTGTCGTCTACGACCGGATCGACAACGAGCTCGCCGTGCACGCCGGCACCAAGGGCGAGCGGGAACTCTACATCGCGGCCTTCGGCTGGCTCTTGTTCGATAGCGCCGAGTACTTTCGCGACGACAAGAAGTTCACCCTGGAACCGCTCAAGTCAGCCGATCCCGAATGCCTCGCCTGCGCCGACATCGACGGCATGGAGGAGGTGAAGCTGACCGAGCTTCAGATTCTTCGCGGTGGCCCCTACGGCGATGTCGAGGTTCGCAAATCCAAGAACTACCTCGCGTCGCTTGCGTCGCGGGGACAGAGAATTCCGGCGCACTCGAACCTCATCCAGGCGTCGTTCTCGGTAAAGTTCGACAACGCAAGGAACCCCCGGACGGTGAAGATCCGGGTGCCCAACGTCGCCACCTACACCCGTGACGATGACGCCGAGCTAGTCGAGCGATGGTTGACGGCACGCGGGTTCATTGTCGAGCGGAAGAAGGAGCACGATGAGGACGCCCCTGAGGCAGCTCTGGCCAGCGCTTGAGACACTGCCCGGGCTGGCCGCGGTCGCGCAGGAGTGGAAGAGCCGGCTTGGCGAGGATTACGAGGCGGGCCGGGGCCTGCTACGGGTCACCGACCGCCGCGCCGAGGCCTATCCGTGCCCCAGCCCCGGCGGTATCGGGTGTCCGCGCCAGATCCTCGATCACGGCAGCGGTAAGATAGTCGCCGTGTGCGGCGACCAGCCGAAGCGATGCGATCGGTTGGTTCTGACCCGGCAGGATATCGCGATCCACGAATTGGACACCCGCAGGCTCTGCGCCCTCGTAGCCGGGGCCTTCGGTGTCGATCCTGCGTTTGAGGAGATTGCGGGCGTTCGCCAGACCTGGCGAGTCGGCGATTATCATCCCCAGGCGGGCAGACGGTTCCCTCTTTTCCTCGCCATCCAGACCGATGCCGCGTCGCTTCACGACGTCGCCACGCGGCTCTGCACCGCCCTCGACACGGCGTTCATTTTGACGGTCCCGACCGTGTGGTTTTGCGACCTGTCGGTCGTGGACCTGCTCCGACGCCAACAATCCAGGCTCGCGGCATTGTCCGACCTGTTCGAAAACGACGGTGCGGGAGAACTCGTGCCTACGGATGCCGCGAGGACCTTGTTGGCTGAATTCCACGCAGCAGTGATGCCGGCAGCAGATGAGGGGCAGCCCAACCGGTTCCCGACGCCGCCCGGAACCGGGTGGGAGGACATCTCCATCGAGTTCACCGCCGAAGAGGTCGCCACGATCCGATGCAGAGGCGGCATCACGCGCCGTGTGGAACCGGAGCACCTGGACATGAAGAACCGCAAGAACGGCCGGCCGACGCTGCAGTGGACCCTGCTTCGCTCCCTTGCACGGTCCCGTGGCGCCATATCCTGGAATGACCATGATGCCGATGCCAGGATCAAACAACAGAAGCGGCAGCTGTCAAAAAAGCTGATAGCATATTTTGGGATCGAAGAGCCGCCGATCGATTGGCAGTACGACGACAACGAGTACCGGACGAGGTTCTCGATCAGCTGACCCAACCACCGGAAATATTTTGATTCTAGTCGCTATCGCAAGGCAATAAGCGTTCAAAACGGTGCGCAGAAGGAAAAACGTAACAGATTGAATTATATGGTGTTTTTGGCGGTACCCGAAACGGGTACCTCGGCTCAAAGTGCACACCCTTTAGAGAATATGGGCGAAGAGAGAAAGAAAACGGCCAAAAACGACGGTCGCACGGCCGGGCGAGGTTCACAGCCACTAGCGCCAATGCCGCAGTAGTCCTGCGGCTCAGGGCCATGCCGCGATGCGGCGGAGAATTTACGCTCTCAAGGGATTGGCGGAGGGAGAGGGATTCGAACCCTCGATACGCGTTAACATATACACGCTTTCCAAGCGTGCGCCTTCAGCCGCTCGGCCATCCCTCCCGCCGGCGCCGCACCCTATCGAAGAGGCCGGGGCCCCGCAACCGGGATGACGGCGGTTGTTCGCCGATTTGAGACGATGCGTGGGCGGGCGCGGCGACTGCTGTATGATGGGTCGATGCGCATCCTCTACGGGCTGGGCTGGTTTCTGTTCCTCGCCGGCATTGGGTCGACGGTGGGGGAGGTGGCGGCCCGATATCGGTTGTCGTCGGCGGGCATTCTGATGTCTTCCCACGACCTGCTGTTCGCCCTGTGGCCGCGGACACTGGTCATGCTGCAGACGGCGATCGAGACCCTTTTGCCCGATGCGGTATGGGACCCGCTGATGTTGGCGGTCCTGCAACTGCCCGCCTGGTTCCTGCTCGGCGCGCCGGGTCTGGCGCTCCTGTGGCGCTACAGCCCGCGCCGGGGCGAGCACGAGTTGGACGAGGAATCCATGACTCTCTACGACCGGCTTGCCGACCGTGCCCGCGAGGAAGGGGATCTGGAAGATGACGCCCCGGCGCCGCGCGGCCTGCCGCCGCCGCCCATCGGCGAGGATAACGGTGGAGACGAGGCGGACGGCGGGAACGGTCAAGCCGAGGCGCCGGACGGGCCGCCGCCTACTCCCCGGTCTTGAGGGCCTCCAGGAAGGCCGACTGGGGAATCTCAACCTGGCCGAACTGGCGCATCCGCTTCTTGCCGGCTTTTTGCTTGTCCAGCAGCTTGCGTTTCCGCGTCACGTCGCCGCCGTAGCATTTGGCGGTCACGTCCTTCCGCAGTGCGCCCACGGTCTCGCGGGCCACCACCGAGCCGCCGATGGCCGCCTGGAGGGCGATCTTGAACAACTGGCGGGGGATCAGGTCCTTGAGTTTCTTGCAGATCGCGCGGCCACGGGATTCTGCGTGGCTCCTATGAACGACGAAAGCCAGCGCGTCCACCGGCTCGCCGTTGACCATGATCGACACTTTCGCCAGGTCGCCGTCCCGATAGCCATCCATCTCGTAATCGAAGCTGGCGTAACCCCGGGAAATGGACTTCAGCCGGTCGTAGAAATCGAACACCACCTCGTTGAGGGGCAGCCGGTAGACGGCCATGGCCCGGCCCCCCACATAGGTCAACTCCACCTGCTCGCCGCGGCGCTGGGTGCACAGCTGCAGGATGCCGCCCAGGAACTCGTCGGGGACCATGACGGTGGCCTTGATCCAGGGTTCCTCGATGCTGTCGATGCGCACCGGGTCCGGCATGTCGGCGGGGTTGTGCAGTTCCTTCAGCGAGCCGTCGGTCAGGTGGATGCGGTAGACGACGCTGGGGGCGGTGGTGATCAGGTCCAGATCGAATTCCCGTTCCAGGCGCTCCTGGACGATCTCCAGGTGCAACAGGCCAAGAAAGCCGCAGCGGTAGCCGAGGCCCAGCGCCGCCGACGACTCGGGCTCGTAGTGGAAACTGGCGTCGTTGAGGTGGAGCCGGACCAGGGATTCCCGCAGGTCTTCGAAATCGTTGGCATCGACGGGGAACAAGCCACAGAAGACCACCGGCAGCGAGGGCTTGAAACCGGGCAGCGGCGCCGCGGCGGGACGCCGGTCCTCGGTGATGGTGTCGCCGACGTGGGTGTCGGCCACGGTTTTGATGGCCGCCGTCAGATAGCCCACTTCGCCGGCCACAAGCTCGTCCACATGGGTGGCCTTGGGCGTGAAGATGCCCACCTGCTCCACCTGATGGGCCGTGCCGGCGGCCATCATGCGGATGCGCATCCCCCGGCGCAGGGATCCGTCGACAATGCGCACCAGAATCATCACCCCCAGGTAGGGGTCGTACCAGCTATCGACCAGCAAGGCCTTCAAGGGCGCGTCCGCGTCGCCCGATGGCGGCGGCAGGCGATCGACCAGGGCCTCCAGCACCTCGGTCACCCCGAGGCCAGTTTTGGCCGAAATGCAAATCGCCTGGCTGGCGTCCAGGCCCACCACCTCTTCGATCTGCTCGCGCACCTGGTCCGGCTCCGCCGCCGGCAGGTCGATTTTGTTGAGCACGGGCACGATTTCCAGGCCCGCCTCGATGGCGAGATAGGCGTTGGCCAGGGTCTGGGCCTCCACCCCCTGGGTGGCGTCGACCACCAAGAGGGCACCCTCGCAGGCCGCCAGGGACCGGCTCACCTCGTAAGCGAAGTCCACGTGGCCGGGGGTGTCGATCAGGTTCAGGGTATAGCTGTTGCCGTCCCGCGCCCGGTAATTCAGGCGCACGGTCTGGGCCTTGATGGTGATGCCGCGCTCGCGCTCGATGTCCATGGAATCGAGCACCTGTTCGCGCATTTCCCGTTTGCTCAGACCGCCGCACAACTGGATCAGCCGGTCGGCCAGGGTCGACTTCCCATGGTCGATATGGGCGATGATGGCGAAGTTGCGGATGTGGGTGAGCACGGTCATGGCGGCGCTTCTCTACCAAGTTCGATGCGCCATTGCCATCCCAGGAGCCAAAACCCCCCTCAGCCGAACGGCGACGGGACCTCAACCCCGGCGACGAAGGGATGAATGGCGGTCAGCAGCGCATAAAGGGCCAGCCCACCCAAGACGGGCAGGCCCCAGATCTCGCGACCCCTCGGGCGTGCCCGCCCCTGCAGCATGGCCAGGAACGGCAGGTTCGAGGTTCCGGCGGCGAGGGCGTCCCAGAAGGCCGGGTTCTGGGCTCGCTTTCGTCGGTCGATGAGCCGGGTGCCGATGAGAGCCAGCAGGGCCAGCGCCCCGAAAAAAATGACCGAGCGGCTGTCGCCATTGGCGGGGATATGCACCAGCGCCCAAGACCCGATGGCCCACAGGACCGGATGTCGGGTGATGGCCAGGACGCCCCGCACCTGAGGCGTTCCCTCCAGGGGGCGGCCCGCCAGGAACGGATTGGGCGCCACCAGGCCGCCCACCAGCAGGATGCAGGAAAGCACCATCACCCCATAGGTCAGGTGCCTCCATCCCGTACCAGCCTGCCACAGCACGACCTCGGGCGCCGCCCCATAGGCGAGCACCAGCCATGCCAGGAGGCCGATCATCGCGATCGAGTAGAGGGCCAGGTAAACCCGTTCCCCCAGCGCCTTCAACAGGACACCGCGCAAGGGCGTGCTGGACACCATCATGTGGACGCCGACGAACAGCGCGGCGGCGGTAAGGAGCTGGATCATCTCTCCGGTCACGTGACGGCCTCCCGGTGCGGGCGGGTCAGTACGGTGCGGGGCTTACCCCGATCACCGCTTCATGCAGCAGGAACAGGGCCGCGTAAAGGCCTAGGCCCCCCACAAGGGCCATCGCCGGAACCCGGACCGTACGCGGCGCGGCGGGGCGGGCGGCCATGGCGGCGAATGGCAGGCTTGCCGTGCCGGTGGTCAGGCGACGCCATTCCGCCTCCCCCAGCAACCGGCGGCGCTTGGCGTCCAGGCTGACGATGCCGAGCAGGCTAAGGGCCAGGAACAGCCCGAACAGCACCGCCGAGGCGGCGTCGCCGTTGGCGATCAGATGGGCGCTCGCCCACAGAATCAGAGCCCACGGCACCGGGTGGCGGGTCACCGCGACAATGCCCGGCCGCCCGGCATCGTAGGGCGCGCCGGAAAACGTCAGCGAAAAGGGATTGGCCGCCCCCAGGCCCGCGACCAGAAGAACGCAGGCCACGGGCATGACCAGGGCCGGCACCCAGCGGGTCCAGGGCACGGGCGGCCACAGCGCCACCAGGGGCGCCTGCCCGTAGGCCCAGACGACCCAGGCGAGCAGCCCCAGGCTGACGACGGAGTAAGAGGCGATGTAGATCGGCAGGCCAAGCCGCGCCACCAGTCCGCGGCGCAACGGTCCCAGGGCCGGGACGGCATGGGCAAGAACGAAGGCACCCACCGCCAGCAGCAACATGCCCATGGAAATCCCCTCCGACCGGCGGCGCGGCGGCGCGGCGGCGCATTGACTTGTATCAAAGCGAAGCCCCGACCCCCTTACCTACACTGCGAGCGCAAGGGAAAGGAGAACCCATGGCCTTCTACACCTGGACTCCATCCATGAGCGTGGGAATCGATGCCCTGGATTCCGACCATAAGGCCCTGATCGCCCTCATCAATCGATTGCATGAAGACCTGAAAGCGGGTCGCGCGGCGCCGTTGGAACCAGTGCTCGACCGGCTACTTGCTTACGTTGAGTTCCATTTCGCCCGCGAGGAAAAAGTCATGGAGGCCTGTGGCTTTCCCGGTCTCGACTTCCACCGGGAGGAGCACGAGGCGTTTGCCCAGCAGGTGGACGAAGCGCGCCAACGCCTTGCCCGGGAGGGCGCGGCGGCCGTTACCGCCGACCTGCTGGAATTCCTCAAGATCTGGCTGAACGCCCATATCCTGATCCAGGACAAGGCCTACCAGTCCCATGCCGAGGGCAATCCCGCCGCCCAGGCCGCCGCCGACGCTCTGGGACCGGGGCTGGCGGACAAGCCGCTGGACGGGCGCTAACCGCCTCACATCGCCGGTTCGTCGACGCCATTCTGGCGACAGGCGGCGATTACCGTATTGCGCAGCAGGCAGGCGATGGTCATCGGCCCGACGCCGCCGGGGACCGGGGTGATGGCGCCGGCCACTCGGGCGGCGGCCGCGAATTCCACGTCGCCCACCAGGCGGCTTTTGCCGCCTTCGCCCGGGATTCTGTTGATGCCCACGTCGACGACGATGGCGCCCGGCTTGACCCAGTCCCCGGTCACCATATGGGGCCGGCCCACGGCGGCCACCAGGATGTCGGCCCGGCGGCATTCCTCGGCCAGGTCCCGGGTGCGCGAATGGGCGATGGTGACCGTGCAGTGGGCGGCCAGCAGAAGCTGTGCGATCGGCTTGCCGACGATGTTGGACCGCCCCAGCACCAGGGCCCGCGCCCCCGACAGGTCCGGCCGCTGGTCGCGGATCAGCAGCATGCAGCCCTGGGGCGTGCAGGGCACCAGGGCGGCGTCAAATTGGCCCGTCGCCAGGCGCCCGGCGTTGACCACGTGAAAACCGTCCACGTCCTTGTCCGGATCGATGGTCCTGAGGACCGAGTCCTCCGAGATCTGGGCCGGCAGGGGAAGCTGGACCAGGATGCCGTGGACGGCCGGGTCCCCGTTGAGGCCCCGCAACAGGTTGAGGAGCGCTTCCTCCGAGGTATCGGCGGGCAGGCGGTGCTCGAAGGACTTCATGCCCGCTTCCGTGGTCTGGTGTCCCTTGTTGCGCACGTAGACCTGGCTCGCCGGGTCCTCGCCCACCAGGACCACGGCCAAACCCGGTGTCAGATCGTGGTCCGCCTTCAGGCCGGCCGTCGCCACGGCGATCCTGTCGCGCAGCGCGGCGGCGAATCCCTTGCCGTCGATGATGGTCGCTTCAGCCATCGGTCGTCCTCTCCCAGTCCCTGAGCCGCCGCAGCAGCGCTTCGCAATCGCCGGCGATGCGGACCGTCTTGCGCCTATCCGTCGCCCCGGCCGTAATCTCGATGCTGGAGCGGGGTACGCCCCAGTTCTTGGCCAGCAGCTTGATCACCGCCCCGTTGGCCTTGCCGCCTTCCGGCGTCGCGGTCACCCGCACCACCAGCGCCATCCCGCCATCGGCCTCGGTTCGCGTGCCGTCAATGCCGTTCCGCGCCGCCTTGGGAGTCACCCGCAGGCGCGCCCGCACGCCACGGGAAAGCGGGGTGAAACAGGACCTTTCGGTGCCGCGCGCGGTGTCAGACAATGCGCACGATCAGGCGCGCAAGGATCTCCTGTGCCGCCCACAAAAGAAGGATCAGCACCACCGGCGAGACGTCGATTCCGCCAAGGTTGGGCAGGAAATTGCGGATCGGGCGCAGGGCCGGCTCGGTAATGCGGTAGACGAAGTCGCCGACCAGGTAGACAAAGCGGTTGGAGGTGTTGACGACATTGAAGGCGGTCAGCCAGCTGAGTACCACGCCGACGATGACGATCAGCACATAGATGTCGACGGCCTTGATCACCAGCTTCAGAAGGGGGACAAAAATGACGTCCATGGCGCGTGGGATCCGGCCCGGTGAAAAACGGCCGCTAACCTAACTTCCCGACTCCGGCGGCGCAAGCGGCGCTCAGGCGGACGGGACACAACGTTCACGGAGAGTTCATTGTGCGTGCGGCGCCGCCGGCACCACTATTTCGTCATCATGCGCGCCATCCTTTTCCTGCTGGCCCTGCTGGCGATCCATGGGGCCGACGCCGACGCCGCGGAACCGCGCCTGGACGCCTCCTTGCGGGCCGCGATGTCGTCCCTCGAACCGCTAACGCCGACTCCGTTGCCGGCGTTGGAAGGCCGGGTGACGGTGGTCACCTTCTTCGCCAGTTGGTGCCCGCCGTGCCACGCTGAGTTCCAGCACCTCAATCGATTGCAGGCGCGGTTCGCCGATCGGGACGTGGCCATCGTGGCAATCAATCTGTTCGAGGATTTCGGCGGCCTGTCGAGCCCCGCCAAGCTGACCCGGTTCCTGAAACGCACCGCCCCCACCTTCCCGGCCCTGCGCGGCACCGACGCCACCGGGGTGGCCTTCGGCGACGTGACCCGCATTCCCACCGTCTTCGTTTTCGACCGCACCGGCCAGCCCCTGTGGCGCTTCGTCCACGCCGAAGGCGCCACCAAGACCCACGCCACCTTCGACGAGCTTGCCGCGGTGGTGGATTCCCTTCTGTAGCCCTTAACCCCGTTGGCCGACGCGGCTAGACTGGTCGAACGCCTTCGACCAACAACCAGCGCGGGATTTCCCATGCCTTTCGTGAAGCGGGACGACAGCGGCGCCGTGGTCGCCGTTTACCTGCAGGCCGCCGATCCGGGCCTGGAAGAAGTCACTGTCGACGATTCGGGCCTCAAGACTTTCCTCGACAAGTCGCTCCTCGAGTATGCCGCCGGCCGCCAGTGGATGGAATCCGACCTCAGCGTGGTGCGGGTGTTGGAGGACGTGGTGGACATGCTCATCGAGCGGGGGGTCTTCGTGTTCATGGACTTGCCGGAGGGGGCCCAGCAGAAGCTTCTGGAGCGGCGCGGGCTGCGCAAGGAATTCGCCTACATGGACACCCTCTTCGGCGATCAGGAGACCTTCGACGAGGGCGATGAGGGGGAGGGGGAGGGCTTCCTGTGACCGCCCCAGGCCGTCCCTGGCTTGCCCTGGTCAACGTTGGGGCCGGGGCGGCTTCTCCCTGAAGGCGTCGGCCTGCTGGCGGAATCGCGGATCGCCATGGACGTGGACCGGCGGCGGCTCCCCTTGGCCGCCGGGAAGAAGCGGGCGGCGGCCAAACTTGCCCAGGCTGACCAGGCGGTCGTACATGACGATGGCGCCGGCGACGCCCAGGTTGACGCTGAACGCGGTGGGAATGCGCACCACATGGGCGCAGCGCGCGACCATCGCCGGAGACAGGATCCCCCGTTCCCGCCCCATGATATAGGCCGCGCAGCGGGGATGGCGGAAGCTGGGCAGCGCCAATGCCTGGTCCAGGATCTCCACCCCCACCAGGTCGCAGCCGGCCGGCAGCACCATCGACTCCACATCGGGGAAGGCATAGAAGGGCACCTGGCCCGGCGTGTCCGAGGTATCGGCCCGGCCCCCCTCGCGCCGGACGTAGTCGGCGGCGACGGTGAAGACGAAGCTGGCCCCGAAGGCGTGCGCCGTGCGAAACAATGTGCCCACGTTCATGGCCTTGCTGACGCCCTCAACCCCGATCCCGAAATAGCCGCGCATGGCGCCGTTCCCGACCGTTCCCCGAATCCCAACTCGCCACGGTTCCCCAACCGGCGCGCCCGATCAAGCCCCCACCTTGGCGCCGTGACCGACGATCCCGTCCGCGACCAGTACGAGGCCTATCCCTACCCGCCCCGGGACCCGGCCGACGAGGCGCGGCGCCTGATCGCCGGTTCGCCCAGCCACCTGCTGGAGATCAACCACTTCGTCTTCGCCGGGCGGCGGGGTTTTTCGAATCCCTTCCGGGCACTGGTTGCCGGCGGCGGCACCGGCGACGGGGCGGTCATGCTGGCCCAGCAGCTCGCCGATGGGGGCGGGGCGGGCGAGGTGGTCTATACGGACATCTCGGCGGCCTCCCTCGATATCGCCCGCGCCCGCACCGCGGCCCGCGGTCTCGCCAACGTCACCTTCCTGCGCCGCGCGATCGAGGATCTATCGGCGGCCGAGGTTGGCCGCTTCGACTACGTGGATTGTTGCGGCGTGCTGCACCACCTCGCCGACCCGGCGGCCGGGCTGCGAACCCTGACGGCGCTCCTGCGGGAAGACGGCGGCATGGGGCTGATGGTCTACGGGTCCCTGGGCCGAACCGGTGTCTATCCCCTGCAAGCGCTGCTGCGGGCGGTGGCGGGCAGCGACCCGCTGGCGGAGCGGGTGGCGCTGGCCCGGCGGCTTCTCGATCGGCTGCCGGAGACCAACTGGGTGAAGCGCAATCCCCAGCTTTCCGACCACCTTCTCGGCGATGCCGGCCTGGTGGACCTGCTGCTGCATGCCCGGGACCAAGCCTACACGGTGCCGGAGGTGGCGGCGCTGACCCACGCCGCGGGCCTCGCCGTCACGGGGTTCGTCGAACCCCTGCGCTATGACCCGGCGTCCTATGTGGAGGATCCGGACATTCGCGCGCGATTGCGGGCGCTGCCGTGGCTGGACCAATGCGCGGCGGCGGAGAACCTGGCGGGGAATCTCCGCACCCACGTGTTCTACGCCGTGCCGGAGGGCCGCGCCGAGGGGGCGGTCGCATCTCCCGACGATGCGGAAGCGGTACCGGTCGTTCGCGACGGCGACGGCGCCCGGATTGCGCGGCGGATCGGGTCGCGGAGAACGCTGGTTGTCGAGCTGGATGGCCTTACCTTCCGTCGGCCCCTGCCCGAGGGCGCCGGGATCATCCTCGCTCAGGTGGACGGCCGGCGCACGGTGGCGGACATTCACCAGGCCATCGCGGCGCGGGACAAGGGGTGGGATTGGCTGACCTTCTTTTCCCGCTGGCGGCTTCTGTTCGACAGCCTCCACGGCATCGGGCAGATGTACCTGAGCCGTCCGATCGTGGGCGGTCGCTAACGTTTCCCGTGGGGGTTCCGCATCGCCTCGATGGCGGCAAGGAAGACGCGTCGCACCTGGTCTTCGTCGCAGCCCATGAGGACCGCGTCCTCGAAGGCGTCCTGGCAGACCTGGTGAACCTCGCCCAGGTTCTCGTTGAGCACCTTGAGCTTTTCCTCGCAGGACACGGGCCGGCCGTCGGATTGACGCCAAGGGATGGCGGCCCGGGGTGCTTCGATGTCGGTCACGACGATCCTCCGTTGCGAACGCCCGCCCATGGTGGCGAAAGGCCGCTGCCGGTCAAGGGGTGCTGAGGCGGGCCACCGGCTGCTCGCGGATCGGCAGGTGCACCACCGTCGCCGCCAGGCCGAGTACGATGCAGCCGATCCACACAATATCGTATGTGCCGGTGGTGTCGTACAGCCAACCGCCAAGCCAGATACCCAGGAAGCTGCCGGCCTGGTGGCTGAAGAACACGAAACCGAACAGGGTGGACATGTAACGCACCCCGAACATCAGGCCGACCAGACCGCTGGTCAGGGGAACCGTTCCCAGCCACAGGAGGCCGATGGCGGCGGAGAACAGATAGACCGTCATTTCCGTCTTCGGGGCGACCAAGAGGACGGCCACGGCCACGGCCCTCAGGAAGTAGAGCAGGCTGAGCAGCTTCTTCTTGCTGTAGTGGTCTCCCAACTTGCCGCAAGCGAAGCTGCCGATGATGTTGAAACCGCCGATCAGGGCCAGACATGTGGCCGCCACACCGCCGCCCATGCCCAGGTCCGCCACATAAGCGGGCAGATGCACGGCGATAAATGCGACCTGGAACCCGCAGACGAAAAATCCCAGGGTCAGGTATACGTAGCCCGAATGGCCGGCCGCTTCCCGCAGGGCCTGGGCGATGGTCTGCTGGGCCGCCGTGGTGCCGTCGTCCGCCGACGCCCGTCCCGCCATGATGACCGCGAGCGGCGCCATGATCAGGGCTATCACGGCAAGGCTGATCAGGGCGCCGGACCAGCCCTGGGTACCGATGAATGCCTGGGAGATGGGTGGCAACACCAACTGGCCGAAAGAGCCGCCGGCGGTGACCATGCCCAGGGCCATGCTGCGCCGTTCCGCGGTGACTTTGCGGGCCACGGCGCCCAGGACCACGCCAAATCCCGTGCAGGCCATGCCCATGCCGACCAGCAGACCGGCGCCCAAGTGCAAATCCGCCGCTCCCTCGGCCCCCGCCATGACGACCAGGCCGGCGCCATAGATGGCGGCCCCGGCGGCCAGGACCCGCCCGGCGCCGAAGCGGTCGGCGATCATGCCGGTGAGGGGCTGGAAGGCGCCCCACAGGAGGTTCTGCACCGCCAGGGCGAGGGCGAACGCTTCCCTTCCCATCCCCAGGTCGACGGTCATCGGCGGCAGGAACAGGCCAAACCCCTGGCGAATGCCGATGGAGAGCGTGGTGATCAGGGCGCCGACGGCGATGACCATGGCGGCGCTGGGAACGAAACGGGTCATGAAGACTCCCAATGGGGATTTTCCGCCGGACGCGGCGTCGCCGGGGCGCCGCGGGTGAGGACCAGGGCATTGCCGGACAGCACCAGAAGGACGCCCACCGCCGCCTCCGGCGTCCAGACGAAGGATTCATATATGGTGGAAAGCGCCAAGGCGACCACCGGAAACATCACGGCCGCGTAACCCGCCCGGTCGGCGCCGATGCGTCCCAGCAGCGTCAGGTAGGCGAAAAATCCGATCACCGTGGCGAACAGCACCAGATAGACCATCGACCCCACGTAGAGGAGTG
The DNA here is from genome assembly GCA_965247705.1 of Rhodospirillales bacterium. Taxonomy (GTDB): domain Bacteria; phylum Pseudomonadota; class Alphaproteobacteria; order Rhodospirillales; family CAMCUA01; genus CBDFHV01. The sequence goes on from CBDFHV010000064.1 coordinate 25,381, forward strand.
ACGGATCGAAGGCGAAGGGCGCGCCGCGGGCAAGGACCAACAGGCTCAGAAAGACCGATCCGTAAACCATGCCCATGGCATTGCTCGCCACAACCGACATGCCACGACGCTGGTTGCGACCCGACAGCAACATGCCCGCCGAGGCGGAAATGGTGCCGGCGATACAGAAAGCGATACCAAGGGAGCCGTCCCGGGAAAGATCGAAGGCCCGGATTTCGGGCCAGAATATCACCGCGATGCCGACCAGCCCCAGGGCCGCCCCCGCCGCGACCCGAGGCCTGAGGGGCAGGCGCAAAACCATGACGCCGCCCAGAATGTTGAACGCCACCACCAGGGAGAACAGCACCGCCACCAGGCCGGTGGTCAGATACTGGGTGCCCAGGTAGATCAGGTAGTAGTTGATGCCGAACAAGAACAAGCCCTGAAGGGCCAGGAACCCGTGCTGGGCAGGCGCGAACCTCAGCGACCGGCCGGAGAGCAAGCACCAGCCCACCATGAGGACCGCGCTGACGGCGAAGCGGTAGACCAGCGACACCTCCGGCGCCACCACGCCGAGCTGGTAGCGCACGGCAAGCCAGGACGCGCCCCACACCACCACCGTGGTCGCATACAAGGCCAGATTGAGCAAGGCGGGTCCCCCGGAGCGCGGACGTGGGGCCCGCCCGCGACCTTATAAGGGCTCCGCTTGGCCGGCGGAAGCGGCGGCGATCTCCTGTGAAAGAGTTATACCGAGGGTCACTGATAAAGACCCATGGAGACGGCGTCCCGGTCGTCACTGCGTCCCAGTGGGCGTCCCGTCTTAGGGCGTCGACAAGCCTCGACGATGCAACCGCATCGCCAGCGGCCCGTCTCCTACCCGACGGGACGCAGTGACGATCTCCAGGGGTCTTTGTCAGTGACCCTCATTAGCCGCGCCAGAAGGGCTTGTCCGCTTCCGCCGCCACGTCGGCGCGGCTCAGGCCCACGTCGGCAATGAGTCGGTCGTTCAGGGCCAGGAGGTTGCGGCGCATGGCCGCCCGCTCCCGCCACAGGCTCACGACATCGAGGACGTTGCGCAAGCCGAGGGCGACTCGAGCCAACAGATCACGGGCTGAAAATCCATAAACGTGATTCGGGGAATCAGTTGATGTCTCGCAGGATTGAATGCTCGTCGTCACGGCCTTATTCCCTTCCTAGGGTGAATTTCTGCCACTATATTTGTCCTCGAAAGCATCATCTCGCAAACGATGGTTTCTCATGCTAATCATTAGAAATTCTAAGGATTGGATGCGATGAACCGTCGCTTGCCGCCGCTCAACGCGTTGCGGGCTTTCGAGGCCGCCGCGCGGCATCTGAGCTTCACCCGCGCCGCCGAGGAACTGCATGTCACCCAGGCGGCGGTCAGTCATCAGGTGAAGGCCCTGGAAGAACGCCTGGGCGCGCCGCTGTTCGTGCGGCGGAACCGCGGCCTGTTCCTGACCGGGGCGGGAGAGGCCTATTTCCCCGCCATTATGGACGCCCTCGACGCCATGGCGGCGGCGGCGGAGCGGTTGCTTGCCCGCGACTCGAGCCCGGTCCTTACGTTAAGCGTCCTGCCCTCCTTCGCCGCCCGCTGGCTGTTGCCGCGCCTGGACAGGTTTCGCCGCGCCCACCCGGAAATCGACATCCGGCTGGATCCCACCTCCCGCAACGTGGACTTCGCCCGCAAGGACGTGGACGTGGGAATCCGCATGGGGTCCGGGAACTATCCAGGGCTCCATAGCCTGTTTCTGATGGGCGACGACGTGTTTCCCGTGTGCAGCCCGGCCCTGCGGCAAGGCGCGCACCCCTTGCGGCGGCCCGAAGACCTCGCCCACCACACCCTGCTCCACGACGAAGGCCACGGTGACTGGGAGGTGTGGCTGAAGCTGATCGGCGTCGAAGGGGTCGACTACACCCGCGGACCCATTTTCACCGATTCCAGCCTGTTGACCGAGGCCGCGGTCCAGGGCCACGGAGTGGCGCTGGGCCGCCGCGCCCTGGTCGGCGACCTTCTGGCGGCGGGGCGCCTGGTCAAGCCCTTCGACGTCACCCTGCCCCACCGTTACGCCTACTACGCCGTCTGTCCCGAAACCCGGCTGCGGCAGCCAAACGTGACGGCGTTTCTCCAATGGTTGGACGCGGAGGCCAAGGCAACGGCTGGTAAAAGTCGCACGATATGACTATAGTCATGACTATAGTCATAATACGGTCACGAAGCCCGAGGAGCGCCCCATGAAAACCATCAAGGCATCGGAGTTCAAGGCCAAGTGCCTGAAACTCATGGATGAAGTGGCCGAGACCCAGGAAGCCCTGGTCATCACCAAGCACGGCCGGCCGGTGGCTCAACTCATGCCCTACAAGAAGCCACGCAAATCGATCCTCGGTCTGCACAAAGGCCAAGTAAAGATAATTGGCGACATCATGTCGCCGATCGACGTCGAGTGGGAGGCCAACCGCTGATCCTTCTCGACACCCATGCCTTGATGTGGCTGGACACTGAAGACCCGAAGCTTGGCCCACGCTCCAGCGCCATGGCTGATTCGGCGCTCATTGAGGACTCGCTTTACGTCTCGGCGATGTCCTTCTGGGAAGTAGCCATGCTCGTGTCCAAGGGCCGAATTTCCGTTCCGCCGAATGTTTCGTACTGGCGCCTGGGACTGCTCGGGAGTGGTGTGCGCGAGGTTCCAGTTGACGGTGAGATCGGTGTCGCCGCCACGGGCCTGCAGGACCTACCGGGCGATCCAGCCGACCGTATCATCTTGGCCACCGCCCTGCTGAACGGGGCAACCCTAATCACCGCCGATCGACAACTTCTGGCATGGACGGGTTCGATGAAACGCCATGACGCACGGGTGTAGCGGCCCCGCTTACCCCCGCAGCGCCGCCAAGTCCCGATACAGCTCCAGCGCTTCCGGGTTGGCCAGGGCCTCCTTGTTCTTCACCGCGCGGCCGTGGACGGTGTCGCGGACGGCGAGCTCGGTGATTTTGCCGCTTTTGGTGCGGGGGATGTCGGCCACCTGGATCACCTTGGCCGGCATGTGGCGCGGCGAGCAGTTGGCGCGGATACGGGTGCGAATACTGACGATCAGGTCGTCGCCGAGGGTCAGGCCCGGGCGCAGCACCACGAACAGGACCACCCGGGTGTCGTCGTCCCATTCCTGGCCGATGACGATGCTTTCGAGGACCTCGTCGAACTGCTCCACCTGGCGGTAGATCTCGGCCGTACCGATGCGCACGCCGCCCGGGTTGAGGGTGGCGTCCGAGCGGCCGTAGATGACGTAGCCCCCATGTTCCGTACGGGCCACGAAGTCCCCATGGTGCCAGACACCGGGAAAGCGCTCGAAGTATGCCGCCCGGTAGCGCGCCCCATTTCGGTCGTCCCAGAATCCCACTGGCATGGACGGGAAAGGCTTGGTGCAGACCAGTTCGCCCTTGTCGTCTTCGATTGGCTTGCCGTCGTCGTCGAACACCGCTACCGCCAGGCCGAGGCCGGCGGTCTGGATCTCGCCCCGCCACACCGGCGCCGTGGGGTCGCCAAGGACGAAGCAACCGACGATGTCGGTGCCGCCGGCGATGGAGGCCAGGTGCAGGTCCCGCTTGATGTGCTTGTAGACGAAGTCGAAGCTCTCCGGCGCCAGGGGGGAGCCGGTGGAGGCCATGGCCCGCACCGTATCCAGGCGGTGGCTGTCGGCGGGGGACAGCCCCGCCTTGTGCACCGCGTCGATGTACTTGGCCGAAGTGCCGAAGAACGTCATCGCCTCGGCATCGGCGAAATCGAACAGGGTGTTGCCGTCCGGATAGAACGGGTTGCCGTCGTAAAGCAGCAGGGTCGCCCCGAACGCCAGCCCCGACACCAACCAGTTCCACATCATCCAGCCGCAGGTGGTGAAGTAGAACAGCCGGTCGTCGGGCTTGATGTCGCAGTGGAGGATGTGCTCGCTGGCGTGCTTCAGCAGGGTGCCGCCGGTGCCGTGGACGATGCACTTGGGTACCCCCGTGGTGCCGGAGGAATAAAGAATGTAGAGGGGGTGGTCGAAGGGCACCTGGACGAAGTCGATATCGCCGGGGACGGGCTCGGCGGTGAATTCGGGAAATAATTCGCAATCGCGGATGGCGCCGAGGTCGGGCGTCGGGTCCCGGTAAGGGACCACAACCACCCGCGTCACCGATGGCAGAGCTTCGGCAATGGCGGCCGTCTTCTCCAGGCAGTCGTGGGCCTTGCCGCCGTAAAAGTATCCGTCGACAACGAACAGCACCTTGGGCTCGATCTGGCCGAACCGGTCGAGCACCCCCTGAACGCCGAAGTCAGGCGAGCAGGAGGACCACACGGCGCCCAGGCTGTGGGCGGCGAGCGCGGCGACGATGGCCTCCGGCATGTTGGGCAGGATGCCGGCGACCCGGTCGCCCATGCCCACGCCGTGGGCCTTCAGCGCCCGCGCCGTGCGGGCAACCACCTCGTAAAGTTCGGAAAAGGTCATCCGCTGGCGCATCTGGTCCTCGCCATGGAACACCACGGCCTCGGCCTCGTCGCGGCGGGCCAGCAGGTTCTCGGCGAAATTGAGGCGGGCGTCGGGGAACCAGCGGGCGCCCGGCATCCGGTCGCCATCGACCAGAGCCCGCGCGCCCCAGGTTTCCGCTTTCAGGCCGGCGAAGTCCTTGAGGAACGACCAGAAGATCCCCGGCTCCGCCACCGAGAACCGCTGCAGGGCCGCCATGTCGGGGACCGCGACCCCGACAGCCTGGGCCAGGTCGTCGCGGAACCGGGTCAGGTTGGCTTCGCGAACGCGCGCCTCGCCGGGACGCCACAGGGGTTTCGCCACCACCGCCTCCTTCCGGTCCTCTCGCCAATAGTGCGGTCCGTTCAGAGTATGAAGCGCCTTTCGGGCGTGGCGCAAGACAGCGTCTGAAGCACTGGGCAAGTCTCGTTGTCCTTTGAGACGGAGGGACGAAAGGCCTACTGTGCCCTTCCCATTGCAGACACTTCCCAGGTGCCCATGATCTCCCTGCCCGCGCCAGTGCGCGGCGCCCTCTGGCTGATGCTGGGCGGCATGATGTTTACCGTCATGAGCGCCATGCTGCGGCTGGTCACCGACGAGCTACCGCCCCTGGAGGTGGTGGCCATCCGCAACACCTTCAGCCTGCTGTTCATGGCGCCCTGGCTGTGGCGGGCCGGCCGCCGCGCCCTGATCACCCGCCGACCCGTACTGATGTGTCTGCGAAGCCTGATCGTGCTCGCGGCCATGGTGAGTTGGGTCATTGCCATCGCCGGCATGCCGCTCGCCGGGGCGGTGGCGCTCAGCTTCACCCAGCCCCTGTTCACCACCGTCCTGGTGGCCCTTTTCTTGAGGGAGCGGGTGGGGCCGCGCCGGGTCGCCGCCATCATGGTCGGCTTTTGCGGCATGCTGTTGATTTTGCGTCCGGGGATTGTCGAAGTCTCGCCGGCGGCCCTGTTCGCCGTTGCCTGCGCGTCGTCCATGGCGGTGGGGAATGTACTCATGAAAGTGCTGACCCGCACCGAATCGACCACCACGGTGGTCCTCTACATGTACCTCTTGACGGCGCCCCTATCGCTGATACCGGCCGCCTTCATCTGGGTAACGCCGTCCATCGAAGCGCTGGGATGGCTGGCGATCATGGGGCTGGTGGCCTCCCTCGGCCACCTGAGCGCGGTGCGCGCCTACGGTATCGCCGAGGTGACCGCCATCCTTCCCGGAGACTTCTTCCGCCTCATCGCCGCCGCGGTCATCGGCTTCGTCTTCTTCGCCGAACCGCCGGACCTGTGGACCTGGCTGGGGGCGGCGATCATCTTCGCCGCCGTGATCTACACCGCCCACCGGGAAGCCCGCCTGGCCCGCGAGGACCGTCCCGCGGACTCCTGACGCCCGAGTCCCGACGATCATATTGTCGCCCCCACGCGCTCCACCATCTGGGATAGAGTGAGCGCGGTTCACCGACCGAGGAGGACGCCATGCTGGCCCACCACGGGCGCTGCGACTACAGCGCCATCGTCGATCGGCCGACCTACGAATGGCCGGGCGGCAAGCGCCTCGCCGTCTACGTCGCCGTCAACGTGGAGCACTTTCCGTTCGGCGAAGGGGAGGGGGGACAGCTGATTCCGGGCGAGCCGCCGCCCAACGTGCGCGCCTGGGCGTGGAAGGACTACGGCAACCGGGTCGGGGTGTGGAACATCCTCGAACTGCTGGACGAGCTGGACCTGCCGGCGGCGGTGAACCTGAACTCGGAAGTCTATGATTACGGTCCCCGGGTGGTGGAACCTTTCCGCCAGCGCGGCGACGAGATCGTCGCCCACGGGCGGACCAACGGCGAACGCCAGGTCCGGTTCCGGGAATCCGACGAGGCGGCCCTGATCCGGGAAGCCACCGAGGCCTTCATCCGCCACGAAGGCGCCCAGCCCAAGGGCTGGCTGGGCCCCTATTTCTCACAGAGCAGGGTGACGCCCGACCTGCTGCGGGAAGCGGGTTACGTCTATGGGCTCGATTGGCACAACGATGATCAGCCGTTTTGGCTGGGGACCCGGGCCGGGCCCCTGCTCAATATTCCCTATCCGCACGACGTCAACGATGCCGCGATCCTCCAGCACCGCATGGGTTCGCCCGAAGCCTTTGCCGATCAGCTGGTGGATGAGTTCGACGAGATGCTGCGGATCTCGGAGACGAGACCGCTGGTCTGTCCTGTCGCGCTGCATACCTTCCTGGTCGGGCGCCCCTTTCGGCTGCGCCACCTGCGTCGCGCTTTCCAGCACATCGTCGCCAACGCCGACAAGATCTGGCTCACCCGCCCCGGCGACATCGCCGCCCACGTTATGTCACTTCCCAACGAAACCGTGCCCGGAAGCGACCCGGATCCGCTCTAGCGCACCATGTGAAGGCTCATTGTCGCCACGCCGGCGGCAAGGTTGAGCCCGCTCAGCCCTTCCAGGGAAACCGGCTGCAGTGTGATCGAGTCCTTGCCGCCCCCGATGAGCACATTGGCGCCGACACCGACACCAACCGAAGCACCGGCGCGCGCACCCGCGTAGTCGCCGATCAGCGCGCCCGGGGATATGTTCCGTGCCGGCGCGACGACGCTCCACAGCATGACCGCGCTTTTCTTGAAGTTGAGGTCGATGCCATAGGTGTTGATCTTGCCCCTGTATCGGATCCTGTCGCCGTCCACCGGGGAATAGATGCAAGACAGATCGGTTGTCGAACCGATGATGAAGTTGGTGCCGCCGACCGTGTCGCAGCGGAGAAGGCCAACCTTGACGCCGCTTTGCGCATTGGCTTCCCAGTACCCCGAAACAGTCGACACGAGCCCGACAAGGGCAACGGCGAGAATAGGCATGATGAAGCGGTTCATATCCGGCTCCGTTCGTGGATGATGGGGTGACGAATTGCTGGGCAGGATTGCCCTCCGTGGGGCGAAAGTAAATGGGCAAGAGCGGTCGTCGGGGCGATAGCGCCGGCGCTCGCCGCCAGCGCGTTCGGGGCGCCATGGGTCACCCCGCCGGCTCCCACAGTTCGATCTTGTTGCCCTCCGGATCGATGAACCAACCGAAGCGCCCCTCGTCGTGCTGTTCGATGCCGCCGACCCGTTCCGCGCCGCCGTCGGCGGCCTGGGCGAGCACCGCTTCCAGATCGTCGACGATGAAGTTGATCATGAACGGCTTCACCGACGGGGCGAAGTACGTGGTCGAGGCGTCGAACGGTCCCCAGACGCAGCGGGCGTTCCTTGGCAGGCCGTTGACCTCGAAGGTGACGCCGCCGAAGTCATGAATCGGGAAACCGAGATGCTTCCCATACCAGGCGGCGAGGGACTCCCGGTTCGCGCATTTGAAGAATACTCCGCCGACACCCAAGACTTTGCCCATTATCGCTCCTCCCATTGGCTAACCCGTTTATTCGAAAGTTTTCTCGACCTCGGCGACCGGCCGGCGGCGGAACTCCGGCCAGATGATGGCGACCGCGGCCAGGGCCAGAAGTCCTTCGCAGGCGATCACCGTGACGGCCGCCCGCGCCCCGATGACGTCGGCCAGCAGGCCGACCTGCAGAAAGCCGAACGGGCCGACGCCGACGCACATGGCGAGCAGCCCCAGGGCGCGCGACCGGAAGGCGGGCGTGGAATTGAGAAAGATCAGCGGCGACTGGCAGGCGGCGAAACCGGCCATCCCGCAGCCGACGCCGAACAGGATGGCGAAAGAAACCACGAACCACGGCGACGCCGGGAACAGAAGAATGGCGACGAAAAGAACCAACGTACCGAAGAAGTAGACTCGCGGCAGCCGCGACGGCGGCCACGCCGCGATGGCGAGCCCGGTCAGGAACGCCCCCAGCCCCTGGGCCGACATCAACAACCCAATCGATCCGGCGCTCAGTCCGAGGAATTCCCGCCCGATCACGGGAACCATGACGGAATAGGGCCAGCCCCAGAAATTCATGATCAGCGTAATCGCCAGGGTCCCGACGAGGAGCCGCTGGCCGCGCACGTAGCGAACCGCCTCCGCGATATCGGCGAAAAATCCTCTTCCGCGTACGGCCGCCGCCACGGGCTCCCGGGGCAGTCCCCAGGCGATCACGACGCCAATCACGCTGAGCGCGGCGCCGAAGAAGTAGGCGCCCTCCAGGCCGATGGACTGCAGAAGATAACCGCCGGCAATCGGCCCCAGGGCCATGGTCGCGAAATTTGTCGCCATATCCAGCGCCAACCCGGCCGTGACACGCTGGGGGCCGGAGTAATCCGCGGCGAGAGTGCGACGAACCGGGTACTCACCGGCATCGATGATCCCGGCCACGAACATGCCGCCGAGGACCGTCCACAGGCCGATAAGGTCGAACACGACCAGTACCCCAAGGCCGACTCGCAACACGGCGGCGATCGCCAGACCGGCTGCCAGCAGCCTCCGGCGGCTGATCACGGCGGCGGCGGCGGCGATGACGCCGCTGAACAGCATTAGCGGTAAAAAGCGAGCGAACACCACCAGCGAGACGTCGAAGGCCGATCCGGTAAGCGTCAGGACGAACACGCTGACGGCGAGAAACTCGAGCCAGCGGGTGCTGGAGACGCAAGCGCCGGTGACCCAGACGCCGCGATAGCCGGGCTCCGTGAGCACGTCGAAGGGCCGCGCCGGCGTCGCGCCGGTCGAGCCTCGTGACCGGTCGTCATCGTGGTTCGAAGGGCTGCTCAAAGCGGCCTCACCAAGCGGCCAAGGGATCGAGGATGGCCCGTCGGGGTGGGTCACGCAAGCGGCCACAGCCGGCGGCCATGGGCCCCAGGCGTTCGCAGCCGGCGCTGACCGACGGCGACGCGGTCATGGGCGGGCGACACCGGATTCACGGTGGTGGCGGGTTTGACATGCCTCGTTCGCCCCCAATACTGTCGAACCAAGCGTGCCGGAATGGCTGCGGGCCTTGAGCCATCCATCGATGCCCAACCGGGGCCCCGGTCAGGAACCCAATGAGGTGGGGCAGAAACTCAATCGCGGTCAAAGACGGCAACAGGATCTAGCGATACTCCATGCAGTTTTCGCTCCGTACCAATTGGCACGCCTTCCTCCTGCTGATGGCGCCGGCCATCGCGATCATGGCGGTGCTTGTGCTCTTCCCCCTGGTCAACGGGGTGCGGGTCAGCTTCACCGACGCCTCCCCCCTGAACCCCCAGACCCACTGGATCGGGTTCGAGAATTTCGTCTATCTCCTGGAGGATCGCCAATTTCACGAGGTCGTCTACAACAGCGTCCTCATCATCGGCGTCTCGACCGTCCTATCGCTGATCATCGGTTTCGCCATCGCGCTGCTGCTCAATACGGGGATTCGCAGCGCCGGCCTGTTTCGGGCGGCGATTTTCCAGATCTGGGTGGTGCCCTGGATCGTCATCGCCATCCTGTGGGGCTGGCTCTACAACGTCGACCACGGACTGATTAATCACCTGCTGATGAGCGCCGGCCTCCTCGACGCACGCCTCAACTGGCTGTTCAACGAGTTTCCGGCCCAGGTCGCCATCATCTCCGGATACACCTGGCGTTCGATTCCATTCATGATGGTGGTCTCCCTGGCGGCGCTGCAAAGTATCCCGAAAGAAATCCTGGAATCGGCCGCCATCGACGGCGCCGGCTACTTCCGCCAGGTCTTCCACGTCATCCTGCCGCTGCTGAGGAACATTCTGCTGATCCTCATGCTGGTGCAGTCGGTGCGGTTCTTCCAGGAGATGACCCTGCCGTGGGTGCTGACCCACGGCGGCCCCATCAACGCCACCATGACCATCAGCATGTACACTTACAAGCTGGCCTTCGACAGTTGGGACTTCGGCCTTGCCTCGGCGGTCGGGACCCTGTGGCTGGCCGTGCTGATGGTCTTCGCCGTGTTCTATATGCGCGGCCTGGTCCGCGACATTCGATGATCGCCCGCTTGCGCCTTTGGGCTTGCTCGCCGGCGGCCTTCAAGGCGCGACCGGATCGCCTCGGCCGAGCGGCGGGCAACCTATCCATGTACGTCGTCGTGATCGCCGCCTTCGCGGTCCTGATGATACCCATCGCGTGGATGATCTCGACGTCGTTCAAGCCGGTGGCGGACGTCTTCGAGATACCGCCGCGGTGGATTCCGACCCGAATCACGCTGGAGAACTTCCACTCCCAATTCAACGACATATTGCGCCGGATCTTTCTCAACAGCCTGATCGTCGGCGCCGCCTCGGCCGCCCTGGCGACCTTCACCGGCGCGCTCGCGGCCTACGCGCTGGCCCGATTCCGGTTCTGGGGAAACTCCGCCATTCTGTTGTTCTTCCTGGCTTCCATGGCGTTTCCCATTCCGTTGATCATGATCTCCATGTACATCCTGTTCGTGAAGGTGGGGCTGCTCGACACCTATGCCGCGCTGGTGCTCGGGCATACGGTCATCACGCTTCCGGTGGCGGTATGGCTGCTCAAGAACTTTTTCGAGACTTTGCCCATAGAGGTCGAAGAGGCGGCGTTCGTGGAGGGCGCGGGGCCCTTCTACACGCTGTTCTTCATCGTCCTTCCCATGTCCAAGCCGGCGATCGCGGCGGCGGCAATCTTCGTCTTCGTCACCTCCTGGAACGAGTTCATGTTCGGCCTCGCCTTCATCACGTCGAACGAGATGCGGCCGCTTCCCGTCGGCATCAGCATGTACTTCCTGGTTCAGTTCGACAGCGCGTGGTCCGAACTGATGGCGGTGGCGCTCATGGTGACGGTACCCATCCTGGTGCTGTTCCTGGTTTTCCAGAAGACTTTCATGCACGGGGTGACGGCGGGTGCGGTCAAGGGGTAACGTTGCGCCGTCGGCCCGGGGCTGGAGTCGCGATGGGGTGAACGGAGTTCGTGAAGAAACCCGAAGGCAACGAAATCGGATCGGGCAAGGCGTCCGAACGAAAGCAACACCACAGGAGGAATGTCATGTCACGCACCATGAAGACAATCGCCGGGCTTGTCGGCGCCATCTTCTTGCTCGGCGCAATGGCGTCGAGCGCCGGAGCGCAGGATCGCAAGCTCACCTATTCCGGCTGGCTCGGAGGCTTCGCCGCCTTCAAGAAGACCATTCAGACCATGGAAACCGAGTTCGAGCGGCAAAACCCCGGCGTCGATCTGGTTCGGTCGGAGGTGCCCTACAACAATGCGCTGAACCAGGCACGGGTCTCCATCCTCGGCGGCAATGCGCCGGATGTGATGCTGCTGAGCCCCGGATGGATCGCCGATCTCCAGGCGATCGGTGGCTTGGAACCCCTCGACGGCTACCTGACCGACAAAGAGTGGAGCCGAATTCCCAAGTCGCTCCGCGACGCGGTGACCATCGACGGCAAGATCTATGCCATGGCCTGGCACCTGGGGCCGATCCTGCTTTACTACAACCGCAACCTGCTGCGCCAGGCCGGCCTCGATCCGGACCATCCACCGCAAACCTGGCCGGCCCTCAAGGAAGCGGCGCTGAAGATCTGCGCCCTGCCGGCGGACGGGGATGCCAAGATCTACGGGGTGGCCCTGCGCACGGTGCGCAACCCGAACTCGGCCCAATGGAGCATTCCCATTATCTATGGGCACGGCGGCGGCTTCTACGAGAATGGCAAGGTCAAGATCAACACCCAGGCCAACCGGGACGCCTTCAAGTGGATCCAGGACGTGGTCAAGGCGGGCTGCAGCCCAGAAGGCTTCGGCACGGCCGAGACCCGCACCGCTTTTTCCGGTGGCCACGCCGGATTCATCTTCGAGGGCCCTTGGGGCCGCGGGCTGATCCAGAACATGTCGGGGCAGAAGCTCAAGGTCACCCAGGACGGCGACGTTTGGGTCGCCCACATGCCGAAGGATCCCAGCGGCAACTGGCGGACCGTGGGCAACGGCAACCAGATCGCCATCTACAGCAAGGCCAAGGACAAGGAGCTGGCGGCCAAGTTCGTCAAGTTCGTCACCCACGATCCCAAGTTCACGGACATGTTCTTCAATGGCACCGTGCTTATCCCGACGCCCAACATCGATCTGTTGACCAGCGGGGCCATGGGCGCCGACGCCCACACCCAGACCTTCGTGCAAGCCCTGGAGCACACCAACGATACGCCCATCAAGCATCCCAAGATGGTCGCCGTGCTCAACGAGCTGGCCCCGGCCATGCAGGCGATCATGAAGGGGGCGAACATCGAGCAGACCCTGGCCGACGTCGACCGCAAGGTCGAACGCCTGCTGTCACGGTAAAGACGGCGCGCGGCGCGGGCCCGCTCGGGGCCCGCGCGCTCGCCAGGCCATTCGATGCTCCACTACCGGCGTTTCGGTCGCGGCCCTGCGGTCGTGCTGGTGCACGGCTGGCTCGGCGGCTCCGTCGTGTGGACGCCCCTGATCACCGCACTGGCCCCGTTCTTCGAGGTCATCGCGCCGGACCTTCCCGGTTTCGCCGATAGCCGCGACCAACCGGTGCCCGACACAGTGGAGGGCTTCTCGGCGGCGATCATGGCACTGATCGACTCCCTGGGTGTCGAACGCTTTCGCTTGCTCGGCCATTCGGCGGGCGGGATGACGGTGCAGCAGATGGTTCTCGACCATCCAGACCGGGTCGAACGGCTGGTCCTCCACGGGACCTCCTGTCGGGGCGATCTGCCGGGCCGGTTCGAAACCATCGAGGACAGCATCGCGCGATTGAGGGGCGAAGGCGTCGAGGCCGTCGCGGCGCGGGTGGCGCCGGTATGGTTCGCGGCCGGACACGACCATCCCTACCACGATCTGTGCCTGGAGACCGCCAGGCGCACCACTCTCGACGGCGCGGTCAACTGCCTGGAGGCGCTACGGAAGTGGCGGGTTTGCGAGCGCCTCGGCGAAATCGCGACGCCGACACTGGTCATCTGCGGCGAACAGGATCGGGGCACCGTCGTCGAGGAATCGTTTATCCTTTGGCGGGGAATCGCCGATGCCCAACTCTCGGTGATTCCCGGCTGCGCCCACAACGTACACCTGGAGGCGCCGCACCTCTTCAACCGGATCGTCGTCGATTTCCTGCGCGGCTGACAACCAGATCAGGACGAGTGCACTTCCTTGGTCGGCAGATCCACCCAGAACGTGCTGCCACTGCCAACTTCGCTTTCGAAGCCGATCTGACCGCCCATCATTTCGGTCAGCCGCTTGGACAGGGACAGGCCGATGCCCGTGCCCTCGATGGTGCCGGCCTCCCGTCCCAGGCGATTGAACGACCCGAACAGTTCGCCGTGCCGTTCCGGGGCGATCCCTTCGCCCGTATCTTGGACGGAAATTCGAACGAAGCCATTGGTGGATTGCCGGCAACCGATGGTGACCGCGCCGCCCTCGCGATTGTACTTGATGGCGTTCGAAATGAGATTGACCACAATCTGGCGGGTCCTAGGGTCATAACTCATTAACCATTATCTGATTCAATGTCTTGGAACCGAACGCAGGAGGTTTTGAGGCATGCGCGGATCATTTTGGCTCTCAGATCAGCAATGGGCGGCGATCGAGCCGCATCTTCCTTACTACGCGGCGGGTAAGCGGCGCGAGGATGATCGGCGGATCATCAGTGGCATCCTTCACGTTCTCCAGTCGGGCTGCCGCTGGCAGGACTGCCCACCGGCGTACGGGCCTTCGACGACGGTCTACAATCGCTATAACCGGTGGTCGCAACGTGGTCACTGGCAGTACCTGTTCCCGGCTTTGACGGAGAGCCTGGCAGGGACACCGCAACAGGTCTCCATCGACACCACACACGTCAAGGCGCATCGCTGCGCCGGCGGCGGAAAAGGGGGGCCTCTGCTCAGGCCATCGGCCGCACAAAGGGCGGACGCAACACCAAGGTCCATGCCCTGAGCGACGAACATTGCCGGCCCCTGGCCTTCTATCTCACGCCCGGCCAGACCGCCGACATCAAGGGCGCCGTCATGCTCGCCGCGCATCTGCCGAGGACGCGATATCTTCTCGCCGACAAGGCCTATGACGCCGACCACTGGCGCGCCTGCCTGCTACGCCAGAAAATCCAGCCGGTCATCCCCAACAAGGTGAACCGCAAACAACCTCATCCCTTCGACACAGAGCGATACAAAGACCGAAACACCATCGAGCGCATGTTCGGACGCCTCAAGGACTTCCGACGCATCGCCACGCGATACGACAAGAACGCCATCAACTTCATGGCAGGCCTATGCCTCGCCGCTCTCGTCTGCTACTGGATTTGAATGAGTCCGGACCCTAAGCACGTCACAGTAAAGGGTCGGGCACGCACAGATTCCGCAGACATTGTCGATGGTGATCCTGCCGTCTCGAGCCTGCCGCTCGAACAGCGGCAGAACATCCGTCAGGACGGTGCCCGGATCCACTTGCCGCAGCGACAATTCGAGGTTTCCCGACTCGATGCTGGCGAGATCCAGGACCTGTTCGATCAGGTTCATCATGTGCTCGCCGCTGTTGAGAATGTAGCGCAGATAGTTCTTCTGCTTGTCGGTGAGGGGACTGGCCGCATCGGAATCCAGGATCTGGGCGAAGCCGAGGACGGCGTTCATCGGCGTTCTAAGCTCGTGGCTCATGGAGGCGAGGAATTCCGATTTCGCGCGGCTTGACCGTTCGGCATCCGCCAGCGCATGCCGCAGCTTCTCTTCGTTCTCCAGCAGATCGCCCGCCATCTTTCGGATGGCGTCGCCCAACTCGCCGATTTCATCCTCCCGTTCCAGCGGGATTTCGGTCCCGTAGTGGCCGCGTCCGATTTCCTCCGTCGCCACCTTGAGGGACTCGACGGCGGCAGTGGTGCCGCGTGTCGCCAATACGCCGATCCCGATGCCGACAGCGCCGAGAACCAGTGCCACCACGGCACTGACCAGCAGATGGTTTTTGGCGCCTTGCCGGGCGATGGCGGCCAGCAACGCCCGCATTGTCTCCTTGTCACCCTCCACTTCTCTCAATGAGACCCCGATCCGCACCGAGCCGAGCACTTCCGACCCGATCATGACCGGCACGGACGCGTTCATGACTTCTTCGGTGATCCAGGCTTTCGGTTTCCGCGATCCGACAACCTCGCGCATCGCGGAATCATCGAAGGACTTGCCGAAGGATTCGAATGTGTCGGTTCCGTCGTGGACGACCTCTCCCGCCGGATCAAGAACATAGATGTAATCGATCCCTTGCTGCTCCCGAATAGTTCCGGCGAAGTCGGAAATGACATCCGTATTGTGGAAGTACATGTGATTGGCGAGAAACTCTGCCGTCATTTGCGTCAGGGCCAGGGCCCGCTTTCGCGCCTGATCGGTGAGCGCCCGGTCGGTTTCCGCCACATTGGACTGCATCACTTCGTCGAATGTTGTACGATACATGACCAACAGAGTGGTCACGAGGACACTGCTGAGCACCACCACCCCAGCAACGATAGCGATCGAAACGCGCGATTGAAGTCCCAATCGCACCTAGTGCCCCCCGTCGGGTTTTGCGATGGGTGGCACTAGTCGAGTTCCTTGTCGATGACGGCCATCAGGCGGCGGACCTCGTCGAAGTTGGCCGTCGCATCGGACCCGATCGGGTCGTACTTCTTGACCTTGTTGTACGCCTTGAGAACCTTCCGCCCCTCCGGATCCTCATGCATGGCGAACAGGACCTCCTTCAACGCCGCCTTGGCGTCTGGCCGCAGGTCGCCCCGCGCCAACATGACGGAACGCATGATGGGACGGCCTTCGTGAAACACATTCAGAATGCGGGCGTAGTCATCCCAATCAAGATTGCTGAAGGCCCCGGCGTTGGTAATACCTCGCGCTACCCAGGAGACGATATTGACCTCTCCTTGCGTGAAAGCATAGCCGGCTTTGCCTGCCGGCACCGAATCGCGCACGTTCGTCAGTTCGACGGTATCAAGCCCGGCCAGTCGAAGCATTGCCAGGGGGATTAGGAAGGCGCTGGTGGAACCGGGATCCTCGAAGGCGATTTTCCTACCCCGCAGACCGGCGAGGGTTGTGACGCCGTCCGACTTGCGCGAAAGGAAACTGTTCGATAGGAAGCCACCCCCTTTTTCCACTCACGCGCCAATGGCTCGGCTCCCACCCCGTCAACCCACTTGACGGCTGAAAACGGCGTTTCGGAGACGATGTCCACCTGTCCATCTCGCAACATGTGGGCCATTTGATCTGCGTTTTTCGCCATCACCACCCTGCCGGCGACGAGTCCCGGGTTCGCCAGCCTTTCGGCCAGATAATGGGCCATCTTCTGCAATTTGACAAAATGCTTCTTGGGAGACTCGGTGACGCGACCGACGATGATCGTTTTCTCCCGCGGCGCCGAAACGCCTTTGGGGTCATTCGCGTGGGCGAACCACGGGATGGCAATCGCCAGGCCTGCGAGAATCGGCACCCAAGCGGACCTCGCTCGGCACGACCCAAAGCCGCTGTGGTTGTCGCTCATTTGTTTCCGCTCCTGATACCGGGCGCGCATTCGCCAACGCGTAAGGGAGCACGGGGGAGAATCTGCGCGCGACGGTGGGGGGCGCCTCCTCTCACGTTGACGCACAAAAAACGATGGTACGCGAGCCGGAATGAAAGGCCAATTATCCTCCTGGGGTATGGGCTTATTCGGCGACGGACAATCATTGCTCGGACATCGCGCAAGCCCTGCACGCAGGGTCTGTTGGACCAGGAATTTCAGGATTCTTCTCCCAGTTCCAATAGCAGCAAGTCGGCCGAAGCGGCCTCGATCACCCGGCGAGAAATGTCGCAAGCGAATCCGGCGCGGGCCAGGGCGGCGAGGTCGCGCTGGCGGTTCGCCGGCCGCGCCGCCGGGGGCCTGTAAGGGCCGAGGCGGCGTCGCCGGGCGAGGGCGGTGGCGGCGGCCACGTCGGGCTCCCGTTCGTCGACATCGACGACGGTAAGGGCCTGGTCGATGGCCGCCCGGTCCACGCCCTTGGCCATGAGGCGGGCGCGGATTGCCCGGGCAGCGGTGCCGCGGGCCCGCAGGGCACGGACACGGCCTTCGGCGTAGGTGCGATCGTCGACCAGACCCGCGGCGGCGAAGCGTGTCACCAAGGCTTCCACGGCGGCGGCGCCGTCGACCCGGTCGGTGCCGTGGACGCGGGCCGAGCGCTCGACGATGGCCATCAGCACCCGGCGCAGGTTCTCCACCGATGAGGCGTAGCGCCCCAGGTACGCGAGCGCACGGTTCTTCAGCCGCGCGGGGGTGGCCCGGGCGGGTTTGCGCGCCACCGGAACGCGCGCCTCAGGCCTCTTGCTTGCGCGCCATCTCCAGGTCCCAGAAGGTCGCTTCGATCTTGTGGTCGTCGGGGTCGCGGACGAAGCAGCCGTAGTAGGGCTCGCCGTAGTGGGGGCGAGGGCCGGGCGCGCCGCCCCGTGGAAGGCGTCCACCGCTTCCCGAGATGGAGCAATGAAGCCGAAATGGGTGCCATTGCCGACCCCGGCGGGGGCGCCGTCGATGGGAGTCTGGACCCAGAATTCCGGATAGGCCTTGCCGTAGGCCACGGCGCCGGGATGTTCCATTACCCGTTGGCAGCCAAGGGTGGCCAGGACCTTGTCGTAAAAGGCGACCGAACGCTCGAATTCGTTGGTGCCGATGGAGACGTGGGACAGGATGCTGGGGTTTTCGTCGCTCATGACCGACCTCATAGTTACGGGATTGGCCATGATGAGCGGGTCGGCCTCACCGGCGCAAGCGCGTTGACAGGGGTGGCCGCCGTTCGGATACTTCCCGCTTGCGAAGTGGGCGGGGCGGCGCGCCGTGCCGCCCCTTGTGTATTCCGATGGTCGTCGAAGGGCTTGCGCCGACGACCAGAACCCTGGGAGATTTCCGTGATTCCGTCGCTGATGCCCAACTACGCCCGGGCCGACATCGCTTTCGAGCGGGGCGAGGGCGCCTACCTCCACGCCACCAACGGCGAGACCTACCTGGACTTCGCCGGCGGCATCGCCGTGGTGGCCCTTGGCCACTGCCACCCGCACCTGGTGGCGGCGCTGAGCAATCAGGCCGGCGCGCTGTGGCACACGTCCAACCTCTACCGCATTCCCGAAGGCGAGCGCCTGGCCCAGCGGCTGGTCGACAGCACCTTCGCCGACTCGGTGCTGTTCTGCAATTCGGGCGCCGAGGCGGTGGAGTGCGGCCTGAAGATGATCCGCCGCTATCACGACGAAACGGGCAATCCGGACCGCTACCGGGTGATCACCTGCACCGACGCTTTCCATGGCCGCACCCTGGCGACCATCGCCGCCGGTGGCCAGCCCAAGCTGCTGGACGGGTTCGGACCGGCGGTGGACGGCTTCGATCACGTGCCCTTCGGCAACCTCAACGAGATGCGCGCCGCCATCACCGACAAGACGGCGGCGATCCTGGTCGAGCCCGTTCAGGGTGAAGGCGGCTTGCGAGCCGCCTCGGACGAATACATGCGGGGCTTGCGCGAGACCTGCGACGAGTTCGGGCTGCTGCTGATGCTCGATGAGATCCAGTGCGGCGTCGGGCGCACAGGGCGCCTGTTCGCTTATGAGTGGTCCGCTGTTGAGCCCGACATCATGGCCATCGCCAAGGGCCTGGGTGGCGGGTTCCCGGTCGGCGCCTGCCTGGCCAAGGAGCACGCGGCCAAGGTGCTGACTCCCGGTACCCACGGCACCACTTTCGGCGGCAATCCCCTTGCCATGGCGGTAGCCAACGCGGTCCTCGACGTGGTGTTGGCGGACGGCTTCCTGGAAGGCGTGCGGGCCAAGGCGGATGCCTTCCGCGGTCAACTGACCGACCTCGCCAAGCGCTACCCCAAGGTGATCCGGGAACTTCGCGGCATGGGCCTGATGGTGGGGCTCCGCTGCGAGGACGGAGTGACCAACGCCGACCTGGCGGCCTGCCTGATGGAGAATAAGATGCTGTCGGTGCTTGCCGGGGACAATGTGGTCCGCCTGCTGCCGCCCTTGATCATCGAGCAACACCACGTGGACGATGCCATGTCCCGCCTGGAGGATTGCTGCACGACGTTGTCGTCCTAGTGGTCCAAATCTGACAGATGGTACCCCTACGACGGCCGCCCGAGTTCATCCGGCAAGGCGCGGGACACGCGGCGATGCTTTCGCATCGCGAGTGTCGCGCAACGCCGCCGGGGGGCTCGGTCGGCCGCCCTCTGGGTCGCGTTTCCCGCTTCCTCGGGGCGTCAGGGACTCTTGTCGATGCAAAAGCATCGACGGCGCGCCCCTTCCTGCCGAGGAAACGGGAAACGCGATCGTAGGGGTACCATCTGTCAAATTTGGACCACTAGAGGCTCGACGTGAGGAGGCATGACATGAAGGAGCCGCGGCATTTCCTCGATCTGGATCGGCTGAACACGCGCACCCTGCGCGAGATCCTGAAAAAGGGGCATTCCTTCAAGCAAGGTTCGGCCCGCCGGGCCCAGCCCCTCAAGGGCAAGGCGCTGGCGATGATCTTCCAGAAGCCCTCCACCCGCACCCGGGTCTCCTTCGAGGTGGGCATGCAACAGCTCGGCGGCCATGTGGTGGTGATGAGTGAAGCGGACACCCAGCTCGGCCGCGGCGAAACGGCGGCCGACACCGCCCGGGTGCTGTCGCGCTACGTGGATGCGATCATGATCCGCACCGATGCGTCGTCCCGCTTGCACGAACTGGCGGCCCACGCAACGGTGCCGGTGATCAACGGGCTTACCGACGATTCGCACCCGTGCCAGCTGATGGCCGACGTGATGACCTTCGAGGAGCGGCGGGGCCGGATCACCGGCCGCACCGTGGCCTGGACCGGCGACGGCAACAACGTGGGAGCGTCCTGGGTACAGGCCGCGGCGCGGTTCCGCTTTTCCCTGCGCATGGCCTGCCCCGAGCCCCTTCAGCCCGACGATTCCCTACTCGCGTGGGCGGCCGAGGAGGGCGCCGACGTGTCGGTCACCCGCGATCCGGAGTCGGCGGTCACGGGCGCCGACCTGGTGGTCACCGATACCTGGATGTCCATGGGCCAGAACGACCAGGGAAATCGGCACAACCTGTTGCGGCCGTATCAGGTCGACGCCCGGCTCATGGCGCGGGCCCGGCCCGATGCGCTTTTCATGCACTGCCTGCCGGCCCACCGGGGCGAGGAAGTGACCGCCGAGGTGATCGATGGACCCCAGTCGGTAGTGTGGGACGAGGCGGAAAACCGGCTTCACGCCCAGAAGGGCATCCTGGCCTGGTGCATGGGATGAGAGCCTGATCGCGGGACGCGGGACGCGGAGCCCCGGGCGGCTCGACGACCTGGCCCAGCCCTTCCGTCTGGAATCCATGGGCGTGCGCGGCCGTCTGGTGCGCCTGGGCCCGGCCCTGGACCGCATCCTGGAGCCGCTCCGCTATCCGCCGCCCGTGGCCGAAATCCTGGCCGAATGCATCACCATGGCCTCGGTGCTGGCCACCGGGCTGAAGTACGAGGGCGTCTTCACCCTGCAGACCACGGGCGACGGCCCGGTGGGCACCATGGTCGCTGACGTGACCAACGACGGCGCACTCAGGGGCTACGCCCGTTTCGACGCCGACCGCCTCGCCGAGACGACCAACGGGGCGGTCGGTTCCGTGCCGCGTCTCCTGGGAGCCGGGCACATGGCCTTCACCGTCGATCAGGGACCGGACACGGAGCGCTATCAGGGCATCACCGAACTGACCGGCGCCACCCTGGCGGACTGCGCCCACACCTACTTCCGTCAGTCCGAACAGTTGGAAACCGCGATCGCCATACGCGCCCTGGCCCGGGAAGACGACACCGGCTTTGCCGCCGGCGGCCGGGCCTGCGCCCTGGTGCTTCAGCACCTGCCCACCGACACCCCTTCCGGATCGGCGGAAGCCCGGACCCGCGACGAAGCCGAAGACGAGGCCTGGCGCCGGGCGGTCATTCTGATGAGCAGCCTGACGGCGGCGGAAATGCTCGATCCGGACCTGCCGCCCCGGGACCTGCTGTACCGCCTGTTCCACCAGGAAGGAATTCGCGTCTACCGCCCCAAACCCCTCGCCCAGGGCTGCCGATGCTCCCGTGATCGGGTGGCGTCGACCCTGCGCATGCTGGCGCGAAGCGAGGTCGACGAGATGTCGGACGACGGCACGGTGACGGTGACCTGCGAGTTCTGCAAGGCCGACTACGTTTTCGGGCCCGGGGACCTGGACGCGGTCTACGCGCCTTGATGCGCCGGCGGCCGCCATGGGAAGATGGCGCCATGATGCGAATCCACCCCATTCCCGCCATCCTGTGCCGAGTCGTGGCCATCCTGGCGGTGATTCTGCTCACCGCCTGCGAAACGCCGCCGCCCGGGCAGTCCTTTCCCGAGATCACCTTCGACGACAAGCCGAAACTGACCCTGGACGTGAACGAGGTTCAGGTGGAGTCCCAGTTCTCGGCGCCCCTGGCCGCGCCCCACGTGGATCATCTGATGCCGGCGGCGCCGGAGCGCGTCCTGCAACGCTGGGCCCGGGATCGCCTGCGGGCAGGGGGCCGCGGCGGATCGGCCCGGTTCACGATCCTCGACGCCACCGTGGTGGAAGACCGTCTCGCCCTATCCAAGGGCGTGCGCGGGGCCTTCACCACCGACCAGGCGGAGCGCTACACCGCCACCGCCGAGGCCCGACTGGAGGTGTTGGACGACCGGGGCAACCTACTTGGAACCGCTAGCGCCAAGGCGACCCATTCCACGACCGTTGCCGAGGATGCTTCCCTCAACGAACGGGAGAGGACCTGGTTCTTGCTTACGGAAACCCTCATGAACGCCTTCGACGCCGAGATGGATAAAGTCACCCGTCAGTTCCTCGGCCGCTTCCTGCGCTGACACCAATGGCCCTTCGCATCGCCGTCCTGGACGACTACCACCGGGTGGCCCGCGACCTGGCCGACTGGGACACCATTGCCGGCGGCGAGGTGACGGTCTTCGAGCGGCACCTGGGTAACGAAGACTCGGTTGCCGCCGCGCTCCAGGACTTCGACGTTATCGTCGCCATGCGCGAACGCACGCCCTTCCCGGCGTCACTCGTCGAACGTCTGCCCAGGTTGCGCCTGATGGTCACCACGGGCATGCGAAACCTGGCCATGGACATGGCGGCGCTTCAAGCCCGCGGTGTTCCCGTCTGCGGCACGCCCATGCGCCCCCATGCCGCGGCGGAGCACGCCTGGGCCATGATCCTGGCCCTGTTCAAGCGCACCTCGGTGGAAGACCGGGTCATGCACGCCGGCGGTTGGCAAGCGGAAATCGGCGAGGACCTGGCCGGCAAGACCCTCGGCATCCTCGGCTTCGGCAAGCTGGGCAAGCAGGTGGCGCGGGCCGGACTCGCCTTCGACATGAACGTGATCGCCTGGGGCCGCAGCCTGACCGACGAGGTGGCGGCGGACCTTGGGGTACGCCGCGTCGACCGGGACGACCTCTTTCGCCAGTCGGACGTGGTGACCGTGCACCTGGTATTGAGCCCCGAGACCCGGGGCATCGTCGGCGCCCGGGAACTGGCCCTGATGAAGCCCACCGCCTATCTGGTCAACACGTCCCGCGGCCCCAACGTCGACGAGGCCGCCCTGATCGACGCGCTGCGCCGCCGCGCCATCGCCGGCGCCGGCATCGACGTCTTCGACCAGGAGCCCCTGCCCGCCGATCACCCCCTGCGGGGCCTCGACAACGCGCTGCTCACCGGCCACACCGGATACGTCACCCGCGACAACTTCGCGCTCTGCTACGCCTCGGCGGTGGAGAACATCCGGGCCTGGCTCGACGGGGCGCCGATCCGGCTGCTGGGGTGACGTCCGCGTTGATGCTCGACTACCGCCCCCCTATCATCGAAGCATCGAACGCGCCACCCGACCGGAGGATGGGGCCATGACCGCCGTCACCGAACGCCTCGCCCGTTTCGCCGCCGACACGCCCGTCGAGGGAATCCCCGCCGAGGTCACCGCGCGGGCCAAGCTTCTGATCTTCGATCTGTTCGGCAACATGATCCGGGCCGCCCACGACGCCGAGTCCACCCCCGCCCTGATGAAAAGCGCCGACCGCCTGGGCCTGACCGGCGGCGGGGCGACGGGGATTGGCCTGGCCATGCCCCTGACGCCCCTGGGCGCGGCGCTGGTCAACGGTACCCTGGCCCATTCGCTGGATTTCGACGACACCCACGCCGCCGGTTCCATCCATCCCAGCGCCCCCATCGTGCCGGCGGCCATGGTGGCGGCGGAAATGACCGGCTCCGGCGGCGCGGCGACGCTGGCGGCGATCATCGCCGGCTACGAAGTGCAGATTCGCCTGAGCCTGGCCTTGGGACCCGAGGACCACTACGCCAGGGGCTTCCATCCCACCGCCACCTGCGGCGTGTTCGGGGCCGCCGCCGCCGCCGGGCGCCTGTTCGGGCTCGACGCCGCGGCCATGGGTCACGCCTTCGGCATCGCGCTGAGCCAGGCGGCCGGGTCCCTTCAGTTCCTGGAGGACGGCGCCTGGACCAAGCGGTTCCAGGTCGGCTATGCGGCCATGGGCGGCCTGATGGCCGCCTGCCTGGCCCGCGATGGATTCGTCGGCCCCGCCCAGGCCATCGAGGGGCGGCACGGATTCCTCGGCGCCTATGCCCCGTCCCCCGACCCGGAAAAGGCGGTGGCCGGCCTGGGCGAGGCCTGGGAGACCATGGCCGTCGCGGTGAAGCCCTATCCTTCCTGCCGCTACAGCCACGCGCCCCTGGACGCGCTGCTGAAGATCCGCGCCGACAACGACATCCACGGCGACGAGGTGACGGCGGTGGAGGTGGGCACGTCGCGGACCGGGCTGCGCCTGATCGGCGAACCGCAAGCCGCCAAGCAGAATCCAAACAGCGTGGTGGATGGCCAGTTTTCCATGCCGTTCCTGGGCGCCGTGGCCCTGCGCACCGGCGGCATGGGCTGGGACGACTACGGGACCCACCTCGAGGACCCGACCACACGGGCGTTGTGCCGGCGCATCCGCACCATTGCCGATGCCAAGCCGGAGGCCGAATTCCCCCGCCACATGAGCGGCATCGCCCGGGTGACGACGGCTCACGGCACCTTCGAAGCGTTCGTCGCCGTTCCCAAGGGGGAGCCGGAGAACTTCGTCAGCGCCGAGGAACTGCGCCGCAAGTTCGACGGCCTGGTGGCCCCGTGCCTGGACACCAGCCGGCGCGACCGGCTGGCCGACAAGCTTCTGTCCTTGGAATCGGTCGACGGGATCGCGGGCCTGCTGGCCCTTACCCGGCCGGCGGGGCAATCCGGCCTTCAGGTGGCCGCCGGCGATTGACGTGAGGCGCCGCCGACGTGCTTCCCCACGGGCCGGGACTTCCCAGCCTGTCGACGTACTGATCGAGTCCCTCGGCGGTCGCGGCGACGGCATCGCCGAATACGGCGGTCGCCGGCTCTATGTGCCCCACACCGTGCCGGGCGATCGGGTGCGGGTGGCGCGGGGTCCCCCTCGCGCCGACGGCGACAGGGCGCGGCTGGAGGCCCTGCTGACGCCGGGTCCCGACCGGCGTCCGCCCGCCTGTCCCCATTTCCACGACCCCGACCGTCCCCGTGAGCGGGCGGTCTGTGGCGGATGCGATCTTCAGCATCTGGCGCCCGACGCCTACGATGCTTTCAAGGTGCGCCGAATCGAGACGGCTCTCGTCGCCCGGGGTCTCGCCGACGTGCTCATGGCGCCGGCGGTGCTGGTGCCGCCGGGCAGCCGGCGCCGGGTCGTCTTCGCGGTGGCCTGGAAGGGGCGGGTGCCCCGCATGGGCTTCCGGGCCCGCGACAGCCACCAGATCGTCGGAGTGGAACGCTGCCCGGTCCTCGACCCGAGGCTGGAGGCCCTGCTGATGCCGTTGGAGGCGGCCCTGCCCCGGATCGACAGCGGGCGCCGGGGCGGCACGGTGTCCCTGCTTCTTACCCAGGCGGGGGCCGACGCGGTGCTGGCCTTCGCCGACCATCCCGGGCTCGAGAGCCGAGAATACCTCGTCCGCCTGGCGGAGGACCTGGACCTGGCGCGTCTGTCCTGGCGGTCATCCGGCGACGAGGCGGAGCCCATCGTGGTGCGCCGGCCGCCGGTGTTGCGGTGGGGCGGCGTCGCCGTCACCCCGCCGGCGGACGCCTTCGTTCAGCCGACGGTGGCCGGCGAAGCAGCCCTGGCCACGTTCCTGCGCCAGGCCGTCGAGGACCTGGGCATGGACCGGCCAAGGCTGGCCGACCTCTTCGCCGGCCTGGGCGCCCTCGGCCTTTCGGTCCGCGACCGGGCGACGGTTTGCGCGGTGGAGGGGTCGGCGGCCATGACCGGAGCCCTGGAGGCGGCTGTTCGCAGTGCCGGCATTGCCGGCGCGGTGCGGGTGGAGACCCGGGACCTGGAACGCGCTCCCCTCGCCGGCGATGAACTGCGCGCTTTCGACGTCGCGTTGTTCGACCCGCCTCGGGCCGGCGCCATGGCCCAAGCCCGGGCCCTGGCCGCGGATGGTCCGGCGGTGGTCGTCGGCGCGTCCTGCAATCCGGCGACTTTTGCCCGGGACGCCCGGATCCTGGTCGACGGCGGCTACTGCCTGGAAAGGGTGCAACCGGTGGACCAGTTCACCTGGTCGCACCACGTGGAACTGGTTGGGCTTTTCCGCCGGCGACGATGACCGGCGCGGCGCGTATCGCGGCCGTGGGTACTTCCATGGACTGGCGCAGGTAGAATTCGACCGTGGGCGTGGGGTCGGTGATGACCACGTCCATGGAGACCCGTTGACCGGGACCGATGATGGCGCCGGTGAAATAGAGGCTGTCGTGAGGCTCCTGGTTTTCCTGAACCTCGGGGAACCGATCGGAGCGGAAGGGCCGCGGGGCGGAGTGGGTCTGGTCGAAGGACAGCCCGTCGTAATAGTCGCTGGTCTTGTTGACGTCCTCGCGCAGTTCCAGGTTGTAGCGGTTCCAGACGATGCCCGATTCGTTCTGGACCACCTTGCGCAGATAAAAGCTCAGGCGTGGCCCACCGTAGCCCCAGTTCCGGCGCCCGCCGGCGCCGCGCACGACCAGCACCGCCGGTCCGGTGCCATGGATCTCCTCGACGATCACGTAGGGATCGTCGCTGGTTCCGGCGCCCGAGGCGGACACCAGCCGGAAGCCCCCCAATTCGTCGCTGAACACGACTCCGTCGAGGTCGATGGGCTCGGCGGCTGCCTGGCCGAAGGTCAGCGCCAGGAGCACTCCCGCCAAGGAAACCCATGCGGTTGATTTGGTCCGGGAGGCCATGGGCCGAAGTCTCCGCTCCACCGGTACGTGGGGTGCCAAGGTACTATGCCTAGGGTATTCTCAGGGTCCCGTCCGAGTCGATGTTTCCGCGTCGACCCACGAGGCGGCGATAGGAGCGGCGATGAGCACGGACCTTGTCATGATGTCGGCGACGGAGCTGGTCGAGCGCTACCGCCGAAAGGATGTCTCGCCGGTGGAGGTGACAAGGGCGGTCCTGAACCGCATCCGGGCCCATAACCCCCGGGTCAACGCCTTCATTCTCGTCGACGAGGAACGGGCGATGGCCGATGCGGCCCAGTCGGAGCGGCGGTGGATCGAGGGCGCGCCCCGCGGCCGCCTGGAAGGGGTGCCGACCTCCCTGAAGGACCTGATGCTGACCCGAGGCTGGCCGACCCTGCGCGGCTCCAAGACCACCGATCCCGATCAGGCCTGGGACGAGGATGGGCCGCCAGTGGCCCGTCTGCGCGAACAGGGCGCGGTCTTCGTCGGCAAGACGACGACGCCCGAGTTCGGCTGGAAAGGGGTGACCGACAGTCCGCTCAGCGGCATTACCCGCAATCCGTGGAACACGGACAAGACCCCCGGCGGGTCCAGCGGCGGCGCCGCGGCCGCGGTCGCGCTCGGCATGGGCGCCCTGGCGACGGGGACCGACGGTGGCGGCTCGGTCCGCATTCCGGCGGGGTTCACCGGCATCTTCGGTCTCAAGCCCACCTACGGCCGGGTGCCCGCCTATCCGCCCAGCCCCTTCGGCACCCTCAGCCATACCGGCCCGATGACCCGAACGGTGACCGACGCCGCCCTGATGCTGAGCGTCATGGCCGGTGGCGACAGCCGCGATCCCACGGCCCTGGAGCCCAACGACCGGGACTACACGGTTGGGCTCGGTGACGGTGTCGCCGGTCTGCGCGTCGCCTTCAGCCCCGACCTGGGCTATGCCACCGTGGACCCCGAGGTGGCGGCGGCGGTGGAGCGCGCGGCGCGGGCCTTCGCCGACATGGGCGCCGTGGTCGAGCAGGTCGACCCCGGTTTCGACAACCAGCACCCGGTGTTCCAGACCCTGTGGTTCGCTTCCGCCGCCTTCGTGGTCGGTAGCCTGTCGCCGGAGCGCCAGGAACTGCTCGATCCGGGGCTGCGGCGGGTCGCGGAGAAGGGGAACGCGGTAACCACGCGCCAGTTCCTCGACACCCAGATCGCACGGGGCGACCTGGGCATTCGCATGGGCCGCTTCCACGACACCCATGACCTGCTTCTGACGCCGATGCTGGCGGTGCCCGCCTTCGCGGCCGGACAGGAGGCACCGACCCCGACGCCCCCCGGATCCTGGCTCGACTGGTCGCCCTTCACCTACCCCTTCAACATGACCGGCCAGCCCGCCGCCTCGGTGCCCTGCGGGTTCACCCAGGACGGGCTGCCGGTGGGGCTTCAAATCGTCGGCCGGCGGCACGAGGACGCCCTGGTCCTGCGGGCGGCCCGGGCCTACGAACGGGATCACCCGTTCAAAACGCCGCGCCCGTGAAGGAATCACCACAGAGGTACGGAGCGTGCCTATCCGGTTAAGACAGACACCCACTACATAGAGAGTAAACGACGCGCCATGCCGACACCGACCAATCAGCCGGTCATGACCCAGGCTGTGTGAAAACGCAAACTTTGGCCAAGCGCATAGAATGATTTTCTAATATTCAGAATGACATTCCCTGACGGGCACAAACCCTTTCGTGGTGGTCCGCTAAAGAGAAACATTTCCTGCAGGATTTTGACTCGCGTACGTGTTTGCACAGTCTGGACCCGTTTCGGACGTGGGCGGCACCTGCGTACGCACCCTGGATGGTCGAGCCTGCGCCTCCTCCGTGCCAAGTTCCGCCACTGCAATCGCGGA
Organism: Rhodospirillales bacterium; assembly: GCA_965247705.1. GTDB lineage: Bacteria > Pseudomonadota > Alphaproteobacteria > Rhodospirillales > CAMCUA01 > CBDFHV01. The sequence goes on from CBDFHV010000064.1 coordinate 53,910, forward strand.
GATGTGGTGCCCCCAGTTGGGCGGTGAAATGTCGATGCGGATAAGGCCGGCACTTAGCGCGATCGCCGGGAGGCCTCGTCCAAGTCCTTCAGAAACCCTTTGAAGCCCTTCGTAAGCTGTCCGTCCAGGGCAAGGCTGCCCATGATTTGCCCAAGGAAGCCAAACTTCGGCTTGTAGGCGTAATTGACACTTACCTCGGTCGCGTCGTCCATGGGGCTAAGAACGAATGTGATCTCACCGTGCGCGATGGGCAGTTTTTTCGCGGAGTCGATGCTGATGACCATGCGACGTGTATCGTCCCATTCTTTGACGGTTTCTTCGAGTTCGCCAAATGGGGCCAGATCGCAATGCCGTTGTGCGCCTACGCCGGCCGTGCTGTCCGACGTTGCAAACGACTTCGCGACACCTGAGTTCCACCTCGCGATGTTCGGGAAGTCGGCGAGGACCGCCCAGACACTTTCTGGTGCCGAGGGAATTCGCCTGCTTACGTTGATCGATCGCATCTTCGGTGTTCTCCGTGGCTTCGATATCGGGCGGCGACGATAGGCGATAGTAGCCCGGATTGCCCAGATGACCGACCCGTTCCAGCGTAGGCCGAGGGAATGGACGGCGAGGAATTTGCGACCCGTGTAGTGTGCCGGGGCGGCAAAATAAACAACCAATTAGCCTCCCACGCGCTGATAAATTTCCAAAACTATGTCACCAGATGGCTGCAAAGGGAATAAATTTCCCTTGGAGATGGGACCGTGGTATGATTTCCACGACTTTGGATGTCATCTGGGGAATGTTGGTCAATTAGTCCCAAAGGCGCCGACGTCAGACACCCCACTGTCCTCGACAACGCGAAACCGTTGATGCCCCAAGTGAGGATGCCGCAGATGCCAAAGATCTACGTGATCCACGAGAACGATGCCTGGGTCGAGCCCTTGCGCATCGCCTTTGCCCAGTTGGGCTTGCCCTATGTGGAGTGGCATCTCAACGAAGGACTGCTCGATCTAACCAAGTCCCCGCCGAGCGGCGTGTTCTACAACCGCATGAGCGCCTCGTCGCACACGCGTGGACATCGCTTCGCGCCGGAGTACACAGCCGCCGTCTTGTCATGGCTCGAAAGCCACGGACGTCGTGTCGTCAACGGACGCCGGGCTCTCCAGCTCGAAGTGAGCAAAATCGAACAGTACGAAGCACTCTGCCAATTCGGTATCCGCGTCCCGCGAACCGTTGCGGCGGCGGGGCGGGATCACATTGTGAAGGCCGCGGTCGGGATATCCGGATCTTTCATCACCAAGCACAACCGCGGGGGAAGCGGCCGCGGCGTACGCCTGTTCGATTCGGTGGACGGCTTGCGGGCCTACGTCGACGGACTGGACTTCGACGAGCCCATCGACGGGATCACCCTGGTTCAAGAGTACATTCGGGCTCCCGAGCCTTTCATTATCCGCTGCGAGTTCATTGGCGGCCGGTTTTTCTATGCCGTTCGGGTCAACACCTCGGACGGTTTTGAGTTGTGCCCGGCGGATACCTGCGCCAAGGACGACGGCGTCGCGACCTACCAGGGACCAAGGTTTCAAATCCTCGACGCATTGACCAATCCCGATCTGGAGCGATACGCGAAGTTCCTGGTGGCCAACGACATCCAGGTCGCCGGAATCGAGTTCATCGCCGACGCGAAGGGTCGTACATATACGTACGACGTGAACACCAACACGAACTACAACGCTGGGGCCGAAGCTGTCGCTGGCCGCTTCGCCATGCGCGAGCTGGCCCGCTATCTCGGCTGCGAACTTGCCCGGGCTGAGAAGTGGGAGCCCGGGTTCGCCCTATGCCAGGAAGCCCCCGCGTCCTGACACTGCTGGCCTCCAGCCCGCAGGGCTTTGGTCGCCTATGCTCGAGTCCCGGGATATATGCGTCATGGCTATCACCTCACCAGGCCGCTTTGACATCCCTCGCCGAGCTTCGCGTCCGGGCAGCGCGGCAGGTGGGGGAGGAGCTTGCGGGCGTTGAGAAGCACGTCGGTGGCCGTCCCACAGAAAACCGCTCGCACGACGACAGGGGTTTTGAACCGCTCCGGGTTTGGCGGAGGCTCCAACTCTTGAGAAAGTGGAGCCATTATGAGCAAGACAAGGAACAGGTTTTCTTCTGAGGTTCGCGCCCGTGCGGTGCGGATGGTTGTGGATCACGAGGGCGAACACGCCTCGCGTTGGGCGGCTGTTTCCTCGATAGCTGGGAAGATCGGCTGCACGGCGCAGACGCTCAATGAGTGGGTGAAGAGGTTCGAGCGCGACAGCGGCGTGCGCGCCGGCGTCCCCAGCGAGGTCGCCGAGCGGTTGAAAGCCCTGGAGCGGGAGAACCGCGACCTCCGGCAGGTCAACGAGATCCTGCGCAAGGCGAGCGCCTATTTTGCCCAGGCGGAGCTCGACCGCCGGTTCAAGCCATGATCGCGTTCATCGACGATCACCGCGAGGCGCACGGGGTCGAGCCGATCTGCAAGGTGCTGCCGATCGCCCCGTCGACCTACTACGACCATGTGGCCAGGCGGCGCGATCCGGCCAGGCTGTCGGTACGGGCGAAACGGGATATGGCTCTCAAGGTCGAGGTCCGACGCGTCTTCAAAGAGAACTTCCGTGTCTACGGCGTTCGCAAGGTGTGGCGGCAATTGCAGCGGGAAGGCTTCGATGTCGCTCGCTGCACTGTTGAGCGGCTGATGCGGGAGATGGGCTTGCAAGGGGTGATCCGCGGCAAGCCGATCCGCACGACAGTCAGCGACAAGGCCGCGCCTTGCCCGCTCGACAAGGTCAATCGCCAAGTTCCACGCTCCGGCACCGAACAGGCTGTGGGTCTCGGACTTTACCTACGTGGCCACTTGGGCTGGCTTCGTCTATGTCGCCTTTGTCATCGACGCCTATGCCCGCCGCATCGTCGGCTGGCGGGTGAGCCGGACAGCCCATGCCGGCTTTGTTCTCGATGCCCTGGAACAAGCGCTTCATGCGCGGCGACCCGTCCATCGCGGTGGGCTGATCCATCACAGCGATAGAGGCAGCCAATATGTCTCGATCAAATATACCGAGCGCCTGGCGGAAGCGGGCATCGAACCCTCGGTGGGCAGCGTCGGCGACTCTTATGACAATGCTATGGCCGAGACCATCAATGGTCTTTACAAAGCCGAGGTCATTCACCGGCGCGGGCCGTGGCGCTCGTTCGAGGCCGTCGAGATCGCTACTCTGGAATGGGTGGATTGGTTCAACAACCGGCGGCTCCTGGAGCCCATCGGAAACATCCCGCCGGCCGAAGCCGAGGAACGCCACTACGCCATGCGCGAGCAGTCAGACATGGCGGCGTGACTCAAACAAAATGGCCTCCGACAAACCCGGAGCGGTTCATTTTCGCTTGTCGGACTTGGGCATCACGTATGCCCAGTCCTCCCGCTGGCAGGGCATAGGGTCTATCGCTCACGCTTCGATAGTGGACTTCCATGAGGGCCATGATCAACAAAGTTTGCCTCAGCAAGCAGCCATCCGCAGCCTGAGCCTGACTTCTGCTCCTGGCTGAGGCTGTTGAAAAACTCTGACCGTGACTTAACCAGCGCAAGATTCGAATCAAGGTAGAATTCTTGGTGAATCATTATTGCTTTGATGGAACGCTGCGCGATTCAATGTTGCTTACAAACAGGCTGAGAATAATCTTTCAACAGACTCGGCTAATTGCTGCCGTAAAAAGGATGTTTGCGGCAAACCTATATGTAGTGAGTGTCTACATTAAAAAGATATAAATAAAAACAATTTTCTTACTTAGCTCCGTGTCTCTATGGTTAACTTTGGTGACCTTTAACCCGTAAACCCGTGATCGATGGCCGGGTGATCGGGGTAGGCGCCCAGGGCCTCGGCGGGGTCGAAGATTGGCATTTCCGGCTCGCGCTCCAGGATTCTCTGGGCGAGCAGCATGCCCATGTAGGGGCCGATGGTGTAGCCGCCGGGGATGCAGGCGATGATGTAGGCCTCCTCCAGGCCCGGCAGGGGGCCGACCAGGGGGCGGTAGTCGGGGGTATTGTCTTCCAGCCCCAGCCAGGTGCGCACTGCCCGGAATCCGGCCAGGGCCGGCACCGCCGCATGGGCCAGGCGCAGGTTGCCGATCAGGTTGCGCAACACGGGGCGCTCGGGTCCGCGGGCCGGGCTGCCGGTGCCGCGCCAGGCGCCGCCGATGACGATGGTGCCGTTGGCCACCTGCTTCAGGGTCAGGCGGCCGTTGGCGGCCATGATCACCCGGCGGACCGCGACCGGGTGGCGTTCGGTCACCGTCAGGGTGTTGACGTGGCAGACGATGGGAAAGCTGAGGCCCAGCCAGCCGGTCATCTCCCGCGCCCATACGCTGGTCGCCAGAACCAGGCGCCGGGCCCGCACTGTGCCGTGACCGTCCACGTCCAGGGTGTAGGCACCGCTGGCGCGGTCGATGGCGCGCACGGTTGCCTGCTCCATGATGCGGACGCCCGCCGCCTCCAGCCCCCGCCGGTAGGCCCGGCCGGTGAGGCTGGAGTTGGCATAGCCGTCCAGCGGGCACCAGGAGGCCAGGACCGGCACGTGCGACAGGCCCGGCTCGAGCTGCCGCGCCCGCTGGGGACCGACCATCTCGATCGGCGCGCCGGCCGCCCGCCGTTCGGCCATGATGTCCTCCAGCCGCGCCGCCTCCGCGTCGTTGAAGGCCACCGTCAGGCCGCCCGAGCAGACGTAGCCGGCGTCCATTCCCAGCCAGTCCCGCGCCGTGCGCCACAGGGCCACGGACTTGATGGCGTAGGGCACCAGGACCGCGCGCTTGATCTGGATCGACAGGGTGCCGGCGTTGACGCCCGACGCGCCGCTAGCCAGGGCGCGGGCCTCGAGCACGACCACCCGCATGCCGCCGCGGGCGAGGTGGAGGGCCGTCGTGCAGCCGAGGACGCCGCCGCCGACCACCGCCGCATCGAAAATGTCGCTGTCGGTCATCGGCGCAATCCGCCCAGCGCATTAGCGACGATGGCCCCGATGACGACGGCGCCGCCGATAAAGGTGTCCGGCGGTGGCGTCTCGCCCACCGCCAGCCACACCCACAGGGGTCCGAGGACGGTCTCGACAAGGGCGAACAGGGCCACTTCGGCGGCGGGAATGTAGCGCGTGCCGGCGAAGAAAAGGAGCAGGGCGGCGGGAAGTATCACCCCGCCAAGGACCACCAGCACCGCCACATCGGCCACCGCCACGGCCATGGGCGCCGCCCACGGGGCGGCCACCGCTGCCGCCGCCAACCCGGACAGGCAGAGGACGGCGATGGAGTCCACCTCGGGCGCCCGGCGCATGATCACCAGGTTCAATCCCATGGTCATGGCCGCGGTCAGGGCCAGGGCGTCGCCCAGCCAGGTGCCGCCGCCGAGGGAACCGCGGACGATCACCAGGATGCCGCCCATGGCGACGGCGATGGCCCAGGCGGTCGCCGGCCGCACCCGCTCGCCGATCAGAACGCGGCCGAACACGGCGCTGAAAAAAGGCATGGTCGCGATGATGAGGAGGGTATTGGCCACCGAGGTGTTCACGATGGCGCCGACGAAGGCCAGGTTGGACACCGTCACCGCGGCCACCGATACGAGTCCCATCCATCCCAGCGCGGCCAGGCGGGCGCCCACGGCCCGCCCGTGGCGAACGCCCAGGAACAGGGCCAGCACCAGGCCCATGGCGAGGGAGCGGTAGAAGACCATCCCCCACGCCGGGGTGTCGCCCACCAGGCGCAACAGCAGCCCGTCGGGGCTGATGACGATCATTCCCGACGCCGATAGGACCACGCCACGCAGGTAGGTTGCCCGTTGGGAGGTCATCGACGACGGGACCGCCCGGGCGACGCCTTGGCCGGGAGACGCCATTCGCGGCGGCTGGTAACATCGGTGGGTCCGGCGGCCGGCCGGGGCATGGCGATCATGGGGAGCTCGACAACCGGATGACAAGAACGACCGAAACGGCAGCGTCCGAACGGATGGCCCTGGAATATCACCGTCTGCCGCGTCCGGGGAAGCTCGCCGTCATGCCGACCAAGCCTCTGGCCACCCAGCGGGACCTGGCGCTGACCTATTCTCCCGGCGTGGCGGCGGCCTGCCAGGCCATCGTCAACGATCGGGACGAGGCGGTCTCGCTGACCGGGCGGCATCCTCAACGCCAGCGCGCTGGCGGTGGTGGACGCCCACAACCAGGCGCGATGATGGGCGGGAACGCCACGACCCTTCGCCGCGAACGACGCCGAACCTGACCGTGGGCGAGGAGGCCGCCGATAAGCTCGCCACCCTGGCGCGACTCGCCGAGCGCCGGCCCGACGACCCCGTGGCACAACAGGACCTGGGCCTGGCACTTCTGAAGGCGGGCCTGTCTTCCAAGACCGCCGCCGTCATGGAAGCCGCCGAGGGTCGCTTCCCCGGATTGGCGGTTTTCCCGACCTTGGCCGGTCATGCCTACGCCCTGGATCGGCGGTTGGACGCCGCGTCCGCATCCTATGGCCGGGCGCTTGCCGCGAAGGGTGCGCCGCTGTCCGTGTGGTATGCCCTGGGCATGGTGGAGCGGGACCGGGGCCGTTTCGCCGAGTCGCGGGAATGCCAGGAACGCTATGTCTCCCTGACGCCCGACGATCCGGAAGGCCACTTCGAACTGGCGCAGCTTCTGCTCCTGCGGGGGGACTACCGTCGCGGATTCGCCGAGTACGAATGGCGCCTGAAGCGTTCGGCGGCGCCCGATCGGGACCTGCCTCGAGAGCGCTGGACCGGCACGCCCCCCCACGGCCGCCATGTGCTGCTGTACGGGGAACAGGGGATGGGCGACGTGATCCAGATGGCGCGCTTCGTTTCCCGGGTCACCGCCATGGGCGCGCGCGTCACCCTGTCCTGCCACCCGCCGCTGGTTCCCCTGCTTTCAGAACTGCCCGGCGTCGAGCGGGTGGTGGCCCATCGTCACGAGCCGACCGACGTGGACCTGCAGGCGCCGCTCCTCAGCCTGCCGTTCCTGCTTGGTCTCGACCTACCGGACGTGGGGGTGACGGGGCCGTACCTGACCGTTCCCGAGGGCCACGGAGGGTCGATGCCGCTGCCGGGAGACGGCCTCAAGGTCGGTGTCGCATGGGCGGGAAGTCCGGACCACCGCAACGACCACAATCGCTCCATGCCGTCCGACTTGATGCTGTCCCTGGGTCGACTGCCCGGCGTGTGTCTCTTCAGCCTGCAAGTGGATGCCGCGACCACCGCCGCCGTGGATGGCGCGCCGGTGGTGGACTTGGCGCCGGCAATCGCGGACATGGCCGATACGGCGGCGCTGATCGGCCGCCTCGACTTGGTGGTATGCGTGGATACGGCTGTGGCACACCTGGCGGGGGCCCTCGCCAAGCCGGTCTGGATCCTGCTGCCCCACATCCCCGACTGGCGTTGGATGACCGGGCGAGAAGACAGTCCGTGGTATCCGACGGCGCGCCTGTTTCGCCAGACGGCGCCCGGCGACTGGCCGGGGGTGATCAAGCGGGCGGCCCTCGCCCTCCGGCCGCTGACCGGAGCGGCATAGGGATCGTCACAAACCGTCGACGAGAATCATCGAAAATTTGGCCGCCCCGACACGGTGTTCCCGGGCTGCCTGATACTCGGGCGAATCGTACCAGGCCCGTGCCGTCTCCATGGAATCGAACTCGATGATCACCACTCGACCCGGATTGATGTCGCCTTCCTTCACCTCCATGTCGCCCCCGCGCGCCAGGCTCTTGGCATGGAATTTCTTGCCCGCCGCCGGCGCGAGGCGGACATATTCCTGGTATCGGTCGGGGTCGGTGACGTCGACGAGGGCGATCATGTAGGCGGTCATGATGCGAGTTCCTTCCGGGAGGGGCGATTGACGGGACCCCAATCCTATAGGAGGAATTCGGTGCGTTCACCTTCAACAGGAGCGACGACGCCAATCCGCCGCATTGTCCAGTTCAGGAATTGGGCCGCTCGAGCATTTCGCGGATCCTATCGGCCACGTCGGCACGCTTGTAGGGCTTGGCGATCATGTCGACATTGGAATTCGGAGCTTCCTTGTGGCCGTTCGCCGAATGGGCGTAGCCTGACGTAAACAGCACCTTGAGGCCCGGGCGCCTGCGACGAGCCTCGGCCGCCAGTTCGGACCCGTTGAGGCCGCGGGGCAGGACGAAGTCCGTGAACAGGAGATCGACCCGTGAAGTCTTGTCAAGGATGACCAATGCTTCTGGACCATTTTGCGCCGAAAGAACACGGTAATTCAGGCTCTTGAGAAGTTCGTCCCCCAGTCGGCGCAGTTCCTCATCGTCCTCGACCAGCAGGATTACTTCCCTCTTTCCGCTGGGCGCCCGGCGTTCTGGACCGCCGTGGGTTTCCGGGAGCTTGCGCGCCTTCGCCACCGGAAGGTAGAGCGTCACCGTGGTTCCCTGTTCCGGCTGGCTGTCGATATCCACGTGGCCGCCGGATTGCTTGATGAAACCATAGACCATGCTCAACCCCAGGCCGCTGCCCGCGCCCACATCCTTGGTCGTGAAGAAGGGTTCGAAAACCCGCTCTCGCACCGTCGGCGGCATGCCCTGTCCGGTATCCGAAACGGCGATCATGACGTAGTCCCCGGGTATCACTTCCTGGCGGGCCGCCGCGAAGGCGGCATCGAGGCGCCGGTTCCCGGTTTCGATGATCAGCCGGCCGCCCCGGGTCAGGGCGTCCCGGGCGTTCAGGGCCAGGTTGAGGATGGCGTTTTCCAATTGACCCGGGTCGGCGAGCGTTTTTTTTGAGCCGCCGGTCGAGAATGGTTTCCACCTGAATGGTTTCGCCGAGGGTTCTTTTCAGCAGGTTGCTCATGTCCGAGACCAGGGCGTTGGCGTTCACGGCAACCGGCCGCAGGGCCTGCTTGCGGGAAAAAGAAAGAAGCCGGTCGGTCAGTTCGGCGCCGCGCTGCACCGCACGGTCGGCACGATCCAGGCGCCGATTCATCACCGAGTCATTGCCGGCGTCCGCGGCGATGAGTTCCAGATTGCCGAGGATGACGTTCAGCAGATTGTTGAAGTCATGGGCGATGCCGCCGGTAAGCTGGCCCACCGCCTCCATTTTCTGCGCATGGTGAAGCTGGCTTTCCACCTGCCTGAATTCGGTGATGTCGGTGGAAATCACGCCGACGGCGAAAATGCTGCCGTCTTCCCCGCGCACCGGGAAACTCGAAACATGCACGTGGCGCTCGACGCCGTCCGGATAAACGTCGGAGCTTTCCCTGGTGGCGCCGCGGCCGGACTCCACGATGTGGCGATCGATCTGACGAATCTTCTCCGCGTCTGGGGCGGGAAGGATGTCCTCCAGCATGAGGCCGACGATCGTCGGTTCCTCGCGGGCGTGGCGGACGTGGTATTCGCGATTGGCCAGAAGGTAGCGACCCTCCAAATCCCGAATGGCGATTGCCGCCGCTGCGTACTCCACAACCGCCTGGAGTCGGTTTTCCGTCTCCCGCTGTGCCACCTCTGACCTGACCTGGTCCGTGACGTCTTGAACCTGGCGAAGGGTATAAACGGGGTTTCCATCCTCGTCGCGCATCAGCGCCGTGCTAACCAGGGCCCAGATGATCTGCCCGTTCTTGCGCCGATAGCGCTTCTGCACCTGGTACGCGTCGGCGCCTCCTTTCAGGAACGCCTCCAACCGATCGCTGGATCCTGCGCGATCTTCGGGCAGAGTTACGTCCAGAAAATTCATGCCCGTCATTTCGTCTTCGGCGTACCCGAGGAGTTCGCAGAAGGCCCGGTTCGCCAGGCTATAGCTCCCATCCCGCTCCACCACCGCGGTCGGCAGCATGCTGTCGCGGAAAATGGCTCGGAACAGGCCTTCCCTGGCCTTGACGGCCGCTTCCGCGCGCTTCCGTTCGGTGATGTCCTGAATCTGGGCCAGAAGACAGTAGACCTGACCCGTCGCGTCGTGCACCGGGGTCACGCTCACCAATCCCCACAGGACGGAGCCGTCGCGGTGGATGTACCGCTGCTCCAAGCGGGCGCTCGAAATCTCGCCGGACCACAACTGCTGCCGCCTTCGGGTGTTGCGGTCGATGTCGTCAATATGGATGATGTCTTCAGTCGCGCCGCCGACCATGTCCGAGGCACGATGTCCCAGCCAGTCACCGAAGGCCTGGTTCACCGCAGTTATTCGGCCGCTAGAATCGTGCAAGGCGGAGGGGACGATGCTGCGCTCGAACACGCTGGTGAATCGCGCCTCGCTTTCCCACAAGGCCTTTTCCGCGCTCCGCTGGCCGGTGACAACTTGCACCGCGCAAATCAGGCGTTCGGGGTTTCCGTCGTCGTCCCGCTCCAGGTGGACGGTTTCGCTGAGATCCAGATGGCGCCCGGTGCGAAGGCGCAGCCGATAGTCATGGGCAAACCGCCCGCCGATGAGTGCAACGCTCAGCCCGCGGACACGATTCTCCCGGTCCTGCGGATCCATGTGGTGGGACCAATCTCGCAGGAAGGCTTCCAAGTCCTCTGGTGCTACCTCCAGATAGCGCGCGGCATTGGGCGTCGCGTAGCGGACGGGAAAACCGTCTGTCGGCTCCAGCACCAATAAAAACAATGGCAAGGAGCCAAAAAGCTCACCGACAACGCTGGCGTCTATCTGGCCCAGAGCCAAGGAACTCCTTGTCGTCACGTACCCGGCCATAAGCTAAACATGAGCGTCGGGAGCGTTGTTGCCACAACTATCCGCACGTATAGCTGATCCATGCTCCATCGTCATTCCGCCGGTTTGTCGCAACTTGATCTCACCGGCCCCCGGCGTCCACAATGGGTACAACCCCCATGCCCGCCCCCAGCCACCGCAATGGTGAACCCGTGAACAGGCTCTTCGCACGACTGATTGTCGCGACTGTCGCGACTTTGACCGCTGCCGCTGGTGGCGAAAGCCCCGAGCAACGATGTCAGCAAAAATACGATGCCCTCCTGGCGGAATACCAGGCCCGTAACGACACCGATCTGAAGCGGACCATCGAGGACCTCCGGCGGCGAGCCTACCAGAGCAACGAGGCCATGGAAGAGATCATCGCCAAGGCGGAGAACCTCATGGTCGAGAAACTGAAGATGCACAAGAAAATCGCGCGCATGGAGTTTCAGACCTGCGTGCGCAAACTGACCGCTGTAAACAAGACGGACAGCAAGTAGACGCTCTCCTTCAGGCTGCCTGAATCCGGCGCCCATCAGCGCGCCAGGGGGGCGATCTCCTCTCCCGTTTCCGATTCCAGCAGTCGCACCACCGCGGTGTGATCGACGTCGGCGCCCAGCAGCGCTTCGGCCCGGCGCCACAGATCCACGCAGGTTTCGGCAAGACCCAGGTGGAGGTCGCAATCCTGCGCCAGGTCCAGCGCCGTATTGATGTCCTTGACCATCAGGCCGAGAGAAAAGCCGGCCGCAAACCGACGGGAGATTACCTGCTGGGACAACTTTTTCTCGGTGCTGTTGTTGCGCCCGGAAGACGCGTTCAGCACCCGCACCATGGTCTCCGGCTCGAGGCCGAAGCGGCGACCGACGATCAAGGCCTCGGCGGCGGCCACCAGGCCGGCCGCAGAGACGTAGTTGTTGAGCGCCTTCATGGCGTGGCCGGAACCCAGGGGGCCGGTCCGCAGAATGTCGCGACCCATGGCCTCCAGCAGGGGCAGGACCCTATCCACCACGGCATCGTCGCCGCCGACCATGATGGCAAGCGTTGCGTCGATGGCCCGGGGCACGCCGCCGGACACCGGGGCGTCGACGATGGCGATGTCCTTCGCCGCCAGCCGCGATCCCAGGTCCTGGGTGGCGCGCGGCGGCGACGAACTCATGTCGAGGACAACGGACCCCGGCGCCAGGCCGGCCAGCAGGCGGTCGCCGTGGCCCTCGGGCGCGCCCAGGACCACGTCGCGGACGTCCTCTCCCCGTGGCAGCATGGTGATGACCGCGTGGCACCGGCCCGCCAGATCCGCCAGGCAGGTGGCGGCCTGCACCGAAGTATCGGCAACCAGCCCGTCCACGGCCGCCGCCACACGGTCGAAAGCAACCACGCCGAAGCCGGCGGCGGACAGGTTGCGGGCCATCGGCGCGCCCATGTTGCCAAGCCCGACGACGCCGATCGGCGAGCCCGGGCCCGGAGCCGGCTTGGCGGCCGTCATGTGCCGTCCACTTCCTGAAACACCTCATTGGCGATGCGGAAGCTGTCGAGCGCCGCCGGAACGCCGCAGTAGACGCCAACCTGGAGAAGGACCTCCTTGATTTCCTCGCGGGTGACACCGTTGGTGAGGGCCCCGCGGACGTGGATCCGCACCTCGTGGGGGCGGTTCAGGGCGCTGAGCATGGCCAGGTTGATGATGCTGCGGGTTTTTCGGTCGAGGCCCGGACGGCCCCAAATCTCGCCCCAGCACCAGGCGGTGGTCAGTTCCTGGAAGGCCATGGTGAAATCGTTGGCCTGGGCCAGGGACCGGTCCACGTATTCGGCACCCAATACCGCGCGGCGGTTGGCCAGCCCCTTGTCGAATTGTTCCTGGTTCATCACGTGATCCTCGCTTGGTGGGTGATGGGTCCAAACCTACCTCACCGTCAGCGAGACGCGCCACTTGTCGGAGATCGGTTCGGCCGCTCTAATGGGCGCGCAATCATGACCCGATTTGCGATACGTCTTGGACTCCTCGGCGCCCTCCTGGCGCCGCCGGCCGTGGCCGAGCCGGTGGACCTGGAACTCGTGCTCGCCGTGGACGTTTCCGGCAGCGTCGATTTCGAGGAAGCGGGCCTGCAGCGGGACGGCTATATCGCGGCCTTCGGTCATCCCCGCATCATTCAGGCGATCAAGACCGGGTTCAGCGGACGAATTGCCGTCATGTACTTCGAATGGGCCGGCTACGACCACAACCGGGTCATCGTTCCCTGGACGCTGATCCACGACGACGCCAGCGCCGCGGCCTTCCGGGAAGCTCTGAGTCAAGATCCGCCGCAAACGGCTTCGAAGGGCGGCGCCGGGTGATCGACATCTCGGGCGACGGGGCCAACAACTGGGGCCGTATCGTGGTCGAGGCCCGCATCGAGGCCGTCGCCGCCGGGATGACCATCAACGGCCTGCCCATCGTCAACGACCGGCCGAGCCGTTTCGGCCGCCGTCAGATCCCCAACTTGGACCTCTATTACGAAAACTGCGTCATCGGCGGCCGGTCGGCCTTCATCGTCGTCGCCCAGGGGTTCGAGGACTTCGCCGAGGCGGTGCTGCGCAAGCTGATCCTGGAGATCGCCGGCGTCATGCCCTCGCGGCGTCCCCGAACCACCGGGCCACGGTTCAAGGTGGCCGAGGAGCGCCTGGTGCCGTCCTGCACCACCGGCGAGGAATACTGGCCGTTCCGCGACGACTTCTGAGCATGGGGGTGACGCCTAGTGGTCCAAATCTAACAGATGGTACCCATACGACGACCGACCGAGTTCATCCGGCCAGGCGCGGGTCGCGCCGCGATGCTTTCGCATCGCGAGCGTCCCGCAACGCCGCCGGGGGGCTCGGTCGGTCGTCGTATGGGTACCATCTGTTAGATTTGGACCACTAGACCCCATGTCCGACTGGGATGTGGGTGACCCGTCTCACATTATGCGGGTGTCGAGGGTTGCACCGGATGGTCCGGTGTCTTGCCTCATGCATAGGAGACGGGTCATGGAACAGGTTATCACGTACGTGGGTCTGGACGTTCACAAGAAGAGCATTTCGGTCGCCATTGCCGATGGCGGCTTGCGCCGGGAGGCGCGCTATTTCGGCACCATCGCGAACCAACCGGCGGCGTTGCGGAAGTTGGCGCACAGGCTGGGGCGCGAGGGACGCGCGCTGCGCTTCTGCTACGAGGCCGGGCCGTGCGGTTACGGGGTCTATCGGACGCTAACATCGCTCGGCCACGACTGCGTGGTGGTGGCGCCGTCGCTGATCCCGCGGCGTCCTGGCGATCGGATCAAGACCGACCGCCGCGATGCCTTGGGCTTGGCCAAGCTGGACCGCGCCGGCGAGCTGACGCCGGTGTGGGTTCCCGAGCCCGAGCACGAGGCCCTGCGCGATCTGGTGCGGGCCCGCGCGGCGGCGGTCAAGGCCCTGCGCCGGGCGCGTCAGCAGTTGAGCGGCTTCCTGCTACGCCACGCCCGCACGCGAGACGGCAACAACTGGACCCTGGCCCACCGGCGCTGGCTGGCGAGCCTGCGTTTCGAGCAGCCGGCCCAGCAGATCGTCCTGGAGGACTATATCCAGGCCATCGAGGATGCCCAGGCGCGGCGCGACCGCCTGACGGCCGAGATCGAAGCATTGGTCCCCCGTTGGTCCCTGGCTGCCGTCGCCCAGGCCCTTCAGGCCATGCGCGGCGTGGCGCTGATCACCGCCGTCACCCTGTTGGCCGAGATCGGCGACCTGACCCGTTTCGACAGCCCGCGTCAGCTCATGGCGCACCTCGGTCTGGTGCCCTCGGAGCATTCCAGCGCCGCTCACATCCGGCGCGGCGCCATCACCAAGGCCGGCAACGCCGAGGCGCGCCGCGTCATGATCGAGGCCGCCTGGTGCTACCGCCTGCCGGCGCGGGTCAGCCGCTGCCTCCTGGAGCGCCTCCAGGGCCAACCCAAGGCGGTCCGCGACATCGCCTGGAAGGCCCAGACCCGCCTCTGCGCCCGCTACCGCCGCATGGGCGCCCAAGGCAAGGATACCCCCCTGGTCACAACGGCTATCGCCCGCGAGATGCTCGGCTTCGTCTGGGCCATCGCCCGCGAGGTCGCGCCGCGCAAGGCCGGCTGAGAAAAAGCAGGGAAAAATCGTCACCCCACAAGAGGAGGACCGAAGCAGCCTACCAACAGTCCGCCGGCGCCCATGCCTGGGGGCGAGACCACGGTGAGGGGAACCCTCGACTGCTCTACGAGCGGGACTTGTCCCACGCTCGTCATCTAGACCGAGGCAGCCCCACGACGAACCCAGGGTCATGCGGTCCCAACCCGCGCATCAGAGATCGATCAACCGTCGTCAGGACGGTTTCGCCCCCTGCCATGTGCGCTGGCGCTATACGTATCTCGACACCGGCAACACGGTGAGCGGTGATCTTCGTCCGAAACCTTGAATTCGGACATGAGAGAGTGGCGCCGCGACCTGTTAATTCTCAAGCCCCTGAAAGAAACCGCCACGGGAGGCACCCTCTCCATCGCCGGGACCGTGCGGCCCGAATTCGTCGGCATCCCGGCGCCCAGGCCTACGTCGCCGCGGGGGTCGTGCCCGTGGACAATACGCCCGAGGAGTTCGCCGAAGCGGTCGCCGAAAGGCTCGACCGCATCGAGGGCACCGACCTGGACACGGCCGAGGACACCGCTCGCCAGGCCGCGTTCCGCCGTCTCGCCGACCCCTTCGGCGCTGGCGTCCCCAGCCGGGTCGGGCGCGGATTTCTCCGCCGCCACCCGGCGCTTTTCGGCCCGACCGTGCCCTAACCACAGGTATGTCGTTCGGAATTCGGGCGGGCGACAAGGGACCGGATTTTTCCGTCGGACCACCGCTGGCGCGTCTTGAGCAGGCCACAAATCATCACCAGCCTGCTCGCGGTGGCCCAGTACATATGCCTCAGTATAGCTGGACGCCGTAGCTCCCATAATTACAATTTCATCTGTCTGCAATCGACATTGGCGTGACACCGAATTGATGGCCCGGCAATGAGAACGCTGCGTCGCGAGACTGTGACGCAGCCGGAGGAGGAATTCCTTGAGCACACGCGAACATGCCGCCGCCGCCAGCGGCGGTGGTGGCAACATGACCTCTTCAGACCACGCGACCATGGTCAGCGCCATCGTCGCTAATATAAGCGACGGCATCATCGTCATCGACGACGCCGGGCTGATACAGTACTTCGATCCGGATGCCGAGCGGTGTTTTGGATACGGCGTCGGCGAGGTCCTGGGGCGAAACGTCAGCATGCTCATGCCGGAGCCCTACCGCGGGGAGCACGACGGCTATGTCGGCAACTACCTGAAGACCGGAGAGGCCAAGATCATCGGCTCGGGGCGCGAGGTCGTCGCTCAGCGCAAGGACGGCACCGAGTTCCCTATCGAGCTGTCGATTTGCGAGACGTCGCTCATGGGAAAGCGCCGCTTCGTCGGGACCGTCCGAGACATCTCCGGCCGCCTCGAGACCCGAATGATCGTCGAGGAGCAGCGGCGCGCTCTTTTAGAGCTCTCAACCCCCGTGATCGGGCCTTGGGACGGCATCGTCATCATGCCGCTGATCGGAGCCATCGACACCGGCCGCGCCAGGCAGATCACGGAAGCCCTGCTCAACAGCATCGGCGAAAGTGGGGCCACGGTCGCCATCCTCGACATTACCGGCGTTCCGGTCATGGACACCAACGTCGCTCAGCTCCTGTTCAAGACGGTGGCCGCGGCGCACATGCTGGGATGCCAGGTCATCCTCACCGGAATCAGTCCCGAGACGGCGCAAACCCTGGTCAAGCTCGGCATCGACCTGTCGCGGGTCTTAACCCGAGGCACCCTCGCCGCCGGCGTGGCAGAAGCCTTCGCGTTGCGCGGTCAGCGGATTGCGGCAGTCCCGCGGGCATAGGTGCTGGCATGGTACCTCTCCTGCGGTTTGGAGACATCCTCGTCGCGTCCATACAAGTGGACCTCACCGATGAGGCCGCCGTCGCATTTCGCTCCCACCTTCTTCACAAGATCAACGATGAACACGCCCAGGGCGTCATCATCGACGTCACGTCCTTGGACGTCGTCGATTCCTTCATGGCAAGCATTCTCAATGACACCGCCAGCATGGCACGCCTGTTGGGTGCCAAGGTTGTTCTGACAGGTATTCAGCCTACCGTCGCGCTGACGCTGGTCGAGATGGGACGCGAGTTGATTGGAGTCGAGACCGCATTAAGCCTTCAGCAGGGTATCGACAAGCTCCAACGGCCTAAACCAGGGCGGAACGACGGTACCACAACGGACCTGGAAGGCTGCAATGGCGACGAGCCCCGATAGGTGCATTCCCATCGTAGAGGAACGCGACATCGTCCTTGCCCGGCAGGCCGGCCGTGAAGTGGCGCGCGAGCTGGGCTTTGGCGCCGCCGATCAGACACGCCTGGCGACCGCCATTTCCGAACTCACCCGCAACGTCCTCAAGTATGCCGATTCGGGCCTTTGCGAAGTGACCTCGCGACGCGAGGTCTTCACCCACCACGTTCAGGTTATTGTCAGCGACGCGGGACCCGGCATCCCCGACATCGAGGCCGCCCTTGGCGAAGGGTTCACGACCGGAAGGGGCCTTGGCATGGGACTGCCCGGCACCAAGCGCCTGGTTGACGACTTCCAGGTCGTGTCACGGCCAGGAGAAACCAAGGTGACCGTCGCCATGTCGCGAACGCTGGCCGCGAATGCCCGTGACTCCACCTGGAAAGCGCAGCCGGCCACCCGGGTCCGTCCGCCACCGCCGCCGTCCGCTCCGTCGTGATCAGCGTGGCACGGCGATGACGTTCGGAATCGCGATGCGGGCGCTCAACAATGATCCCTACTGCGGCGACATGTGCGCGAATTGGACGAGCGGTTCAACGACGACGTTCTGTATCGCCGATGGATTGGGCCATGGCAAGGCCGCGGCCGAGGCCTCGGCCGCGGCGGTTGGTTATGTCGGCGAACATCTGCTGAAACCGCTCCTGGCCGTCTTCCAGGGCTGCGACCGGGCGATCGTCGGAACACGCGGTGTCGCCATGGCGGTGGCCGTTGTGGAGCCGCACGGCGGCACCCTGACTTACGCCGGGATCGGCAACACCCGCGGGATGATCCAGGGTCAGCGGCGGATTTCGTTGAGCAGCCAATACGGCATTGTCGGCGGCGGCTTTCGGCGGCTGGTCGATGAGACGCTGCCGCTCGCGCCAGGCGACATTGTTGCGTTGTGGACCGACGGCGTCGACGAGTGGGTGGACATTTCAAGCTGGGGCGCCGGCGTCCTGGCGGACCCCCAGCGTTTGGCCGAGCGCATAGTCGACGATCATTCCCCGGGCTCGGACGACGCGGCCGCCCTGGTGTATCTGAACCCGTGGTAGGCCCGAAGTAGGGATGAGCGCCGAACACATTCGCCAACGCTACGGGGTCCTGCTGCGTCGCTACACACAAACCGGCGGCGAGGCTGAATTGGCCGCCCTTGCGACCCTCGGCCGCGATGCGATTTCCATCGACCTGCCGCCGGAGGAGATTGGGGCGATACACAACGCGGCGCTGGCCGATCTGGTCGCCACATCGGCCGAGCCCAAGTTGAGCGAGATCATAGAGTCAACCTCGCTGCCGCTGATCGAGGTCCTGATGGCTTACGGCCTCGCCTTTCGCGAAGAAGCGGCAAGGCGCGACGCCGTGGTCGAGGCGCTGAAATCCAGCGAGGAACTTTATCGCCAGATGTTTCGCAGCAACCGGGCGTTGCAGCTCCTGATCGACCCCAACGACGGGGCCATTGTCGATGCCAATCCCGCGGCGGAGGACTACTACCTGCCCTCCACCGGGGAGATGAAGGGGTTGCGCCTGACCGACATCACTGCCGACGCCGATGAGTTCTTGGAAAGGGCGCTGGGGGAGGCGAGAAGAGAGAGTCAAGGCCACCTTGTATTCCGCCATCGGCTTGGCGACGGTTCGTTGCGTGACGTCGAGGTTTACTTGAGCCACGTCACCATCAAGGGACGGCCGCTGCTTCACTGGATTGTACATGACATTACCGACCGCAAGAGGAACGAGGCTACCATCCACCATTTGGCGACCCACGATGCCTTGACGGATTTGGCCAACAGGTCCCTTTTCCAGGAGCGATTGCAGGAGGCGCTGGCCGCCGCGGGCCGGGCGCAACACCATGTTGCGGTCATATTCGTCGACCTCGATCGCTTCAAGGACGTCAATGACACCCTGGGCCACCCCGTCGGTGACCTGCTTCTCAAGGAGGTGGCGCAACGGCTCCGAATCTGCGCCCGGGATACCGATACGGTGGCGCGCCTCGGCGGAGACGAGTTCGCCCTCATCGCCACCAACGTACATCAAGTCGCCGACGCCACGGTGTTGGCGACAAGGATCATCGAGTCCCTGGCCCAGCCGTTCATGCTCGATACCCATCACGTGTACAGCGGGGCGAGTGTGGGGATCACGCTGTATCCGACCGACGGCAAGGACGCTGATCACTTGATCAAAAACGCGGACTTGGCGCTTTATAGAGCCAAGAAAAATGGGCGTGAAACCTATCAATTTTATAATTCTCAAATGCAAAAAGAAGTGCAAATAAAAAAACAGTCAGAATATAATTTGAGGCAGGGATTGAAAAACAAAGAATTGGTTACGTATTACCAACCACAAATTTCTTTGTTTACCGGCGAGGTGGTCGGCATGGAAGCGCTTGTCCGCTGGAATTGTCCTAAACGCGGTCTCATAGCGCCCCAAGAATTTATTCCATTGGCCGAAGAATTGGGATTGATACTCGACATCGGGAAGCATGTCCTGTCGTCGGCCTGCAAGCAGGGCGAGATTCGGGCCTCAAGTGGCCTGCCCGCTCTGCAGATTGCCATCAACGTCTCGCCCCGTCAGTTTCAACGCAAGGACTTTGCCGACACCGTGGACATAATTCTCGGCGAGACGGGCTTCGATCCCCAGTACCTGGAACTGGAACTGACGGAGGGGCACCTGACGGAGGACATCGAAGAGGCAATTCGCACGCTGAACGTTCTCAAGTCCCGGGGGTTGCATATCTCGATCGATGACTTTGGAACCGGTTACTCGTCCCTGAGTCAACTCAAGGACATGCCGGTCGATACCTTGAAGATCGATCGCAGCTTCGTTCGCAACATGGTGATGGATTCCAGTGGCGGGGCCATCGCCGAAACCATCATCAAGTTGGGTCACAGCCTGGGGCTCCGCGTGATCGCGGAGGGCGTCGAAACTCTGGAGCAGATTACCCGCCTACGCCGGAGCGGTTGCGATGTGGCCCAGGGTTTCTTCTACAGCATGGCGCTACCGCCCGAAGAGTTTGCCACGTGGTTCACAGGATACGCCATTGAAGGTACGGAGATAGCCGGTTGACAAGTCCAGTCGCACGATCTGTCCAGTCGTCCGATCCTTGAAGTCTGGACACGGCCAGGCGGTTGGTGCCGCCACTGTCACAGGAGTCGAGGGCTTCATATGGTAACTGTTGGCGTAATACATCAGCGATCCGGATCGCTCTGGCGATAGTGTTTGGCGCCGAGCGTTGTCCATGACGCCGGCCTGCACGCCTCGGAGGTCGTCTCGTTCAAGGACTCCGACATCGACGGCACCCGTATGGTCAGTCGAATCTATCAGGACCCGTCCCCGGGGCGCGACCCCGGAGGCATAGGACACTTGCGTTGCTTCCGTACGCGCAGGCGATTGCGTGTTGTCCGCCGATCAGGTAGGGCAATCGTGCCCCATCGTTCGGTTTCTGGTTCACCATGAGGAAATCCCGACATGAGCACGTCCCAGCCGGGAATTCTTCCCGCCATTCCTGGTTTGAGCCGCTATCTGGAGTTTGGCGTCCTCCTCGACACCGACCCCGCGGCCGTCCTTCGCGTGCTTGCCAGCCAGGAGGTCGGCGAGGACGTGGTCATCGGCATCGGTCCCGGCCTGGTTCAGGGGTTGGGGCGTTCGATCGCGCCGCTGCGGCCCTTCCCCGCCATGAGCGGACCCGGTTGCGAGGTCCCCTCCACCCAGGCGGATGTCTGGTGCTGGGTGCGGGGCGATGACCGGGGCCGCATCGCCCATCGGGGACGCACCCTCGCCCGCATGATCGGCCCCGCGTTTCGCCGCGACCGCATGGTGGACGGGTTCAAGTTCGACCGCGGGCTCGACCTGACCGGTTACGAGGACGGGACGGAGAACCCCCAGGGGGATGCCGCCGTCGCCGCGGCGATCGCCGATGGGCTTGGGGCCGGGCTCGACGGTTCCAGCTTCGTCGCCGTCCAGCAGTGGGTGCACGACCTGGATCACTTCGAGGGGCTGGCTCAGGACGAGCGGGACAACATCATCGGACGGCGGTCGAGCGACAACGTGGAACTGGACGACGCCCCGATCTCGGCCCACGTGAAACGCACGGCCCAGGAGAGCTTCGATCCCGAGGCCTTCGTCGTGCGCCGTTCCATGCCGTGGGCGGATGCGGTCGGCGAGGGACTGATGTTCGTCGCCTTCGGTTCGTCACTAGACGCCTTCGAAGCGCAGCTATCGCGCATGGCCGGACAAGAAGACCAAATCGTCGACGGGCTGTTCCGCTTCACCCGCCCGGTCTCCGGCAGCTATTTCTGGTGCCCGCCCGTCACCGACGGCAAGCTCGATCTCACCGCCCTCGGTCTTTAGGGTGCTACGGGGTCTGACCCCTTCAATGCTCCGAACCGCCCCACGAGTGTGAGGCGGATCGGTCTGAGACCGGCCCATACGCACTTGAGCTGGCGAGCGTAGGGGCGGGTCTCAGACCCGCCCTTCCCCGTCCCGCGGCCGCACCGGCGATCACTCCAACTCGATGGTGCCGTCGATATGGTGGCTCAGGCCGATGCCGTCGACGCTCAGGGTCACTCGGGCATTCAGGGACTCGGTGCCCTTGATGCGGCCGTCCTTGATGGCGTCCCGGACGGCGGTCTCGATCTCCCGCTGGGAATTGACGCCCACGTTCTTGAGGAACTTGCGGATCTGCATGTTGAGCGTCTCTTCGTTCATCGTTCCCTCCTGACATTGCTCGGCGTTCCCCTAAGACATAGGCGTTGCAGCCGTCGACGCCAATCGGGCCGGCCGTTGGACGAGCGCAAGCCTGCTGTTACAGTTCGCGCCTGGATTTTGGGGATAGCGCGATGAACCTCCATACCATGCTGCGCCAGCGGGAGGCCGAGTCCCGGCCGGTCCGGGTCGGCCTCATCGGCGCCGGCAAGTTCGGCACCATGTTCCTGGCCCAGGCGTTACGCACGCCGGGCCTGCATTTGATGGGCGTGGCGGACTTGGACGACGCCCGGGCGCGCCGCGCCCTGTCCACCACCGGCTGGCCCGACGAGCGGATCACCGGCTCCCTCGCCGATGCCCATGCCTCGGGGGCCACAGCCGTCACCCCGTCGGCCGCAGAACTGATCGCCGCCGATGGCGTGCAGGTGGTGATCGACGCCACGGGCGACCCGGCGGCCGGGCTCGCCCATGTGGAAGCCTGCTGCACCCACCAGCGTCATATGGTGATGGTCAACGTGGAGGCCGACGCCCTGATAGGGCCGTGGCTGGCCGCCCGGGCGCGGCAAGCCGGCATCGTCTATTCCATGGCCTATGGGGATCAGCCGGCCTTGATCTGCGAGCAGGTGGACTGGGCGCGTGCCTGTGGGTTCCGTGTGGTGGCGGCGGGCAAGGGCACCAAGCATCGGCCCCACTACCATGCCTCCACCCCCGACACGGTGTGGGGCCACTACGGCTTGACGCCGGAACGGGCGGCGGCGTCGGGAATGAATCCGAAGATGTTCAACTCCTTCCTCGACGGCACCAAGTCGGCCATCGAGATGACCGCCGTCGCCAACGCCACCGGCCTGACGGCGGCGCCCGGCGGGCTCGAGTTCCCGCCCTGCGCCACCGCCGATCTGGCGCGGGTTCTGATTCCCCGCGCCGACGGCGGGGTTCTGCACCACCATGGCCAGGTGGAGGTGATCTCCAGCGAGGCCGACGACGCGCGGACCATCGAGGACAACCTGCGCTGGGGCGTTTACGTCGTCATCGAGGCGCCTTCCGACTACGTGGCCCAGTGCTTCCGGGATTATGGGCTGACCGCCGTCGACGGCGACCGCCATGCCGCCCTCTATCGGCCGTGCCACCTGATCGGGCTGGAACTGGGAATCAGCGTCGCCTCGGTGGCCCTGCGCGGCGAGGCGACGGGCAGCGCCAACGGCTTCCGGGCCGACGTGGTGGCCATCGCCAAGCGGGACCTGGCCGCCGGCGAGGTGCTGGACGGCGAAGGCGGCTACACCGTCTGGGGGCGGCTGATGCCGGCCGCAGACTCCATCGCCATGGGCGCCCTGCCCATTGGCCTCGCCCATGGGGCGGCGTCGCAGCGCCCGGTGGCCCGGGGCGAGGTGGTGCGGTGGCGCGACGCGACCATCAACGAGGCGGCGCCCCTGGTCGTCGCCCGGCGGCAAATGGAAGCCGCCTTCGCCCCCGAAGGCAAGGTGGCGGCGTGAGCACAACATGAGCGAGCTCGGTGTACTGGTGGTGACCGGCGGCGGCCGGGGCATCGGCGCGGCGACGGCCCGCCTGGGGGCCGCGCGGGGCTATGCGGTCTGTGTCAACTACCGCGACAACGCCGAGGCCGCGGCGCGCCTGGTCGACGAGATCCGGCGCGACGGCGGCACGGCGGAGCCGGTCCAGGCCGACACCGCACGGGAAGACGATATCGTCCGCCTGTTCAATACCGTGGACCAAAAGCTTGGGCCGGTCACCGCGCTGGTCAACAACGCCGGCATCGTCGGCCGCCGCTGCACGGTTTCCGAGGTGGACGGGGATTTGCTGCGGGAGGTTCTGGACGTCAACGTCCGGGGTTGTTTCCTCTGTGCCCGGGAGGCCGTGCACCGCATGGCGACCGACCGGGGCGGCGCCGGAGGGGCGATCGTCAACATCAGCTCCGTCGCCGCCTATCTGGGCAGCCCCTTCGAGTTCGTCCATTACGCGGCCAGCAAGGGCGCCATTGATTCCTTCACCATCGGCCTCGCCAAGGAGGTCGCCCGCCAGGGTATTCGGGTCAACGCCGTCCAGCCCGGCGTCATCGATACCGAGATCCATGCCTCCATCGGCGCGCCGGACCGGGTGGCGACCGTCGGACCGCAAGTGCCCCTGGGTCGCGCCGGCACCCCCGAAGAGGTGGCGGAGGCGGTCCTGTGGCTGCTGTCGGACTCCGCGCGCTACGTCACCGGGGCGGTGTTTCCCGTTTCGGGGGGGCGCTGAGGGCGGGGCGCCGCCTTTACAGCCGCGTCCCCCGTTCGTAGGGTCTCGGGCCCTTTAGGCCAACCGGATGACCATGACCGCAAGTCCCCTTGTCGCCTATCGAGCGCTGGTCGCCGACGGCGCGATCCGCGCCGATCCGGTCCAGGAGCAGGCGGCTGTGGAACTCGACGACCTGGCCCAAGTGCTCGCCGAATATTCCCCGCAAATGGGCCGTGGCGGCTGGATGGCGCGCCTTGGCCTGGGGCGCCGCCCGGCGCCGATGCCTCGCGGGCTCTACCTATGGGGCGGGGTGGGTCGCGGCAAGTCCATGCTGATGGAAGTGTTCTACGAGCATGCGGGAATCGAGGCCCGCACCCACATCCACTTCCATGCCTTCATGCAGGAGGTCCACCGGCGCCTCCACAACTTCCGCCAGGCGGCCAAGGCGGGCAAGATTTCCGCTGACCGGGACCCCATTCCGGGATTGGCGCGGGTCATCGCCGACAAGGCCTGGCTGTTGTGCTTCGACGAGATGCAGGTCACCGACATCGCCGACGCGATGATCCTCGGCCGCCTGTTCGAAGCCCTGTTCGAACACGGGGTCATCGTGGTGACCACGTCCAACCGGCCGCCCCGGGACCTCTACAAGGACGGCCTGCAGCGGGACCGGTTCCTGCCCTTCATCGACATTATCAAGGACCGCATGGCAGTCCTGGAACTGGATTCGGGTACCGACTACCGGCTGGAGAAGATGCGCGGCATGCGGGTCTACATGACCCCCGACAATGCGCAAACGGCCGCCGAGCTGGAGGAGGATTTTCGCCGCCTGACCACGGGCGCCGAACCGGCCCCGCGCCGGGTCCTGGTCAACGGCCGCCAGGTGACCATCCCCCTGGCGGCCGAGGGGGCGGCGCTGGCGTCCTTCGCGGATTTGTGCCAGACGCCCCTTGGGCCGGCGGACTATCTGGAGATCGCCAGCCAGTTCCACACCATCGTCCTCAAGGGCATTCCCCTCATGGGGGCCCATATGCGCAACGAGGCGAAGCGCTTCATGACCCTCATCGACGCCCTCTACGAGGCCAAGACCAACCTCATCTGCTCCGCCGCCGCGCCGCCCGACGACCTCTATGGCACGGGCGACGGCGCCTTCGAGTTCGAGCGCGCCGCCTCGCGCCTGATCGAAATGCAGTCGGAAGCCTACATGGCCCAGGCCCACGTGTCGGCGGTGGCGCCGCGGGATCGTTAATTTTTCAATGATACGATGGGCTCATCGCTCGCAGGGTGTGCGGCGACGATCTTGGGGTTCACATTGCCTGACATCGGCAAAGTAAATGCTGTGTATTATTAGTGTATTTTGGAATTATATATTGAGATCGTCTAAAGTATAGAATGAAGTTAGTATTATTTTCACTACAAAATCTCCAAGAACTCCTCTCTTGTGAGCCCTGCTTGTTTAATGATGCCGGCCAAGGCGCCGCGCTTGAGGTCGCGCGCGTGGATGGCGACGACGATTCGTCCCGGGCGGTCGGGATGGCGCAGAATGTGATGGCTGCCCGTGATGCGATCAACGGAGAATCCCGCTCGCCCGAGCGCGCGAATGACCTCTGTCGGTCGTAGGGTCGGGAGCCGCGTCATGCCGTCTTGAGGGTGACGGTAATCTCCTCGCGGATGGGGTTTTCCGTATGCGGTTCGCTCGCGGGAATGGCGTCGCCATGAGCGCGGAGGCTCTCGATGTATCCCTCGATGGCGTCCGCCGCCATGGCGCGCGCTTCCTTCAGAGTCTCTCCCTGGGTGACGCAGCCAGGAAGACGCGGCACGGTGACAACGTAACCGCCCTCCTCGGCAGGTTCGATGAGGACCGTATAGGTGTACGCTTCAGTGCTGATTTTTTCCTTGTGGGCCATAATATATCAATATAATCAAGGGTATAGAGGCGTATTCATGCCGCCGATCCGTCTCTCCGGTGGCTGTTGACACGTTATCAGAAATCGGAATCGAATCCCAGTTGGCATGCTTGCAACGTTTCATTCAAGGAGTGGGGGACCACGTTGGACGAAGAAGGCCGTATTCTCGGTTGGTCACGCTCCTTGCATGGCCTTGCGGAACCGTTCAACACAGACCCCGTATCATGAACCCGGAGCGTGAACACGTTCGGCGCTTCCCCGGATCCGTGCCGCTGGGGTCGAGGGGCGGAATTCTTGGGCCGCCCTATCCTTTTGCATCGCCGATGACGGCAACCGGAAGGCGCGCGTGCCTTGCCCGGGGTGTCAATTCGCGCTAACAACCCGGGGCGGGGCGCCCTTCGCCAGCGCTGAGGGCGCCCGCGCGGCTTGACCCCGACCGAAGGACCGTCCCATGGCACGCAACAAGATCGCCCTCGTGGGCGCCGGCAACATTGGCGGCACCCTGGCCCATCTCGTCGGCCTCAAGGAGCTCGGCGACGTTGTCCTGTTCGACATCGTGGACGGCATTCCCCAGGGCAAGGCGCTCGACATCGCCCAGTCCTCGCCGATCGAGAGTTTCGATTCGGCCCTGGCCGGCGCCAACAGCTACACCGCCATCCGTGGCGCCGACGTGGTCGTCGTCACCGCCGGCGTCGCCCGCAAGCCGGGCATGAGCCGCGACGACCTGATCGGCATCAACACCAAGGTCATGGAGTCCGTGGGCGCGGGCATCAGGAAGAACTGCTCCGGCGCCTTTGTCATCTGCATCACCAATCCCCTGGACGCCATGGTGGGTGTCCTGCGCGAGGCTTCGGGCCTGCCGCCGCGCATGGTGGTGGGTATGGCAGGCGTGCTCGACTCGGCGCGCTTCCGCCAGTTCCTGGCCGAGGAGATGAACGTCTCGGTGGAGGATGTGACGGCCTTCGTCCTCGGCGGTCATGGGGACACCATGGTGCCCCTGGTCCGCTATTCGACCGTGGCCGGCATTCCGCTGCCGGACCTGGTGGCCATGAAGTGGCTGAGCCAGAAGCGCCTGGACGAGATCGTCCAGCGGACCCGCGACGGCGGCGCCGAGATCGTCGGGTTGCTGAAGACCGGGTCCGCCTTTTACGCCCCGGCCAGCGCTGCCATCCAGATGGCGGAGGCCTACCTCAAGGACAAGAAGCGGGTGCTGCCCTGCGCCGCGTACCTGAAGGGCGAATATGGATTGAAGGGGCTTTACTTGGGTGTTCCTTGCGTGATCGGCGGCCGTGGCGTGGAAAAGGTCATCGAGATCAAGCTGGACCGGGCCGAAAAGGCGGCGTTCAAGAAGTCCGTCGGGGCGGTGCAAACCCTGGTCGCGATCACCCGCAAGGTCCGTCGTCAGGCGGCGGCGGCGAAAAAGGCAGCGCCCGCCAAGGCGGCGGCGAAACCCAAAGCCAAAGCGGCCAAACCGAAAGCCAAGGCGTCCAAACCAAAAGCCAAAGCGGCCAAACCAAAAGCCAAGGCGTCCTGACGACCCGGGGCCGGTCCCCGAAGCCGCAGCCAAAAGGCAGCCCATGAACATTCACGAGTATCAGGCCAAGCAGCTTTTGGCCCGCTTTGGCGTCGCCGTGCCCCGTGGCGGCGTCGCCTACACGCCTCAGGAAGCCGCGACCAAGGCCCAGGAACTGGACAGCCCGGTGTGGGTGGTCAAGGCCCAGATCCACGCCGGCGGCCGTGGCAAGGGGGGCGGTGTCAAGATTGTAAAGTCGGTCGACGAAGTGCGGGCGACGGCGGAATCCATGCTCGGCATGAACCTGGTAACCCACCAGACCGGCCCTGATGGCAAGGAGGTCAAGCGGGTCTACATCGAGGAGGGCTGCGACATCGCGCGCGAGCTCTACCTGAGCGTGGTGATCGATCGGGAAACCTCGCGCGTTACCGTCATGGCCTCCACCGAAGGCGGCATGAATATCGAAGAAGTGGCGGCCAAGACGCCGGACAAGATTTTCACTATCGCCATCGACCCGGCCACGGGCATGCTGCCTTTCCATGCCCGCCGCATCGCCTTCGGGCTCGGGCTCTCGGGCACCCAGGTGCGCTCGGCGGTGAAGTTCCTGACCGCCATGTACAAGGCGTTCACGGATCTGGACGCCAGCCTGATGGAAATCAATCCCCTCGTCGTGACCGGCGCCGGCGACGTGATGGCGCTGGATGCCAAGATGAATTTCGACGACAACGCGCTCTTTCGCCACCCGGACGTGGCCGACTTGCGGGACGAGGACGAGGAAGACGCCGCCGAACTGGAGGCCGCCCGCCACGAGCTGAACTACATCAAGCTCGACGGCAACATCGGCTGCATGGTCAACGGCGCCGGACTGGCCATGGCCACCATGGACATCATCAAGCTGACCGGCGGCGCGCCGGCCAATTTCCTCGACGTCGGCGGCGGCGCCACCCGCGAGCGGGTGACCACGGCCTTCAAGTTGATCCTGTCCGACCCCAACGTGGAGGGCATCCTGGTCAACATCTTCGGTGGCATCATGCGCTGCGACGTCATCGCCGAAGGCGTCGTCGCCGCGGCGCGGGAAGTCAGCCTGAGCGTACCCCTGGTGGTGCGCCTGGAAGGCACCAATGTGGACCTGGGCAAGCAGATCCTGGGATCGTCGGGGCTGCCCATCATCTCCGCCGACGACCTGGGGGATGCGGCCGAAAAGGTCGTGCAGGCGGTCAAGGAGGCGGCGTGATGGCGGTCCTGGTCGACGCCGACACCAAGGTCATCTGCCAGGGCTTCACCGGAGCCCAAGGTACGTTCCATTCCGAACAAGCCATCGCCTACGGCACCCGCATGGTGGGCGGTGTAACGCCGGGCAAGGGCGGCGGAACCCATCTGGACCTGCCTGTCTTCGACACGGTGGCCGAGGCGGTCTCGGCGACCGGCGCCAACGCCAGTGTCATTTACGTTCCGCCGCCCTTCGCCGCCGACGCCACCCTCGAGGCGGTCGACGCGGGCCTGCCCCTGGTGGTGTGCATCACCGAGGGGATTCCGGTCCTCGACATGGTGCGGGTGAAGCGTGCGCTCGAGGGTTCGAAGACGCGGCTGGTCGGTCCCAACTGCCCGGGGGTGATCACCCCGGACGCGTGCAAGATCGGCATCATGCCAGGACATATCCACCGCCGCGGCAAGGTCGGCATCGTGTCGCGCTCCGGCACCCTGACCTACGAAGCGGTGGCCCAGACCACCGCCGTCGGCCTCGGCCAGAGCACCTGCATCGGCATCGGCGGCGACCCAGTCAACGGCACCAACTTCGTCGATTGCCTGGAGATGTTCCTCGGCGACCCCGAGACCGAGGCCATCGTCATGATCGGCGAGATCGGCGGTTCGGCCGAGGAAGACGGCGCCCAAGTGCTGCGCGATTCCAAAATCAAGAAGCCGGTAGTCGGCTTCATCGCCGGGCGCACCGCGCCACCGGGCCGGCGCATGGGCCATGCCGGGGCGATCATTTCTGGCGGCAAGGGCGGGGCCGAGGACAAGATCGATGCGATGCGCGCGGCGGGGGTTGGCGTCACCGAGTCGCCGGCCGCCATCGGTAGCACCCTCGTCGACCTGCTCAAGGGCTGACGGTTCGGGTTTCCGCGAGCAATTCCCTGCGCTACGCTCCCATGAACGGACGTTTCGCAATCCTGGACACTCTCAACGGGAGGCCGGGACCGGCGACTGCCGCCCCGGCGCAATGACCATGGCCATATCCCTGGACTCCTTCCTCACCGGCTCCAACGCCATCTACCTGGCGGAGCTCTACGGCAAGTACCTGGACAATCCGGTCGACGTGGATCCCAGCTGGCACCAGTTCTTCGCCGAGCTGGAGGCCGACGGACGCGCCGTCCTCGACGACCTGCGGGGCGCCAGCTGGTCGCCGGCCGACGGCGGCGTCATCGGCCGCAGGGACGGCAACGGCGGCATCGCCATCGCCGAAGCGCCGCCTCGGGCCACAGACCGGGCGGCGGCCCGGCAGGCGACGGTCGATTCCATTCGCGCCCTGATGATGATCCGCGCCTACCGGGTGCGCGGTCACCTGATCGCGCGGTTCGATCCCCTGGACCTGGAAGGCAATACCTATCATCCGGAGCTGGATCCCCGGAGCTATGGCTTCGGCGAGGCCGACCTGGACCGCTCCGTCTTCATCGACCACGTCCTCGGCCTGGAAAGCGCCACGGTGCGGGAGATCGTGCGGGTGTTGAAGGATACCTACTGCAACACCATCGGCGTTGAGTTCATGCACATCAGCGAGGTCGAGGAGAAAGCCTGGATCCAGCGCCGTATCGAATCGGCACGCAACCACACGGACTTCACCATCCGTGGCAAGCGCGCCATCTACGAACGCCTGGTCGAGGCGGAGGGCTTCGAGAACTTCCTCAACGTGAAATATCCGGGAACCAAACGATTCGGCCTCGACGGCGGCGAAAGCATGATTCCGGCTGTGGAACAGATCCTCAAGCGGGGCAGCCAGGTCGGCGTCGAGGAAGTGGTCATCGGCATGCCTCACCGGGGGCGGCTCAACATGCTGGCCAGCATCATGCACAAGCCCTATTTGGCCATCTTCTCCGAATTTCAGGGCAGCTTCTCCTATCCGGACGACGTCCAGGGGTCGGGAGACGTCAAATATCACCTGGGAACGTCCGCCGACCGGATGTTCGACGACACGGTCGTGCATCTGTCCCTGACCGCCAATCCTTCGCACCTGGAAGCGGTCAACCCGGTGGTTCTGGGCAAGGTGCGGGCCAAGCAGGCCTTGATCGGCGACGAACCGCGGGAAAAGGTCATGGGTCTGCTCCTGCACGGGGATGCCGCTTTCGCCGGACAGGGCCTGGTGCCGGAAACCCTCGACTTGTCCCAGCTCCGCGGCTACCGCACCGGGGGCACCATTCATCTGATCGTCAACAACCAGATCGGCTTCACCACCGCGCCGTCCAAGTCGCGTTCCTCGCCGTATCCCTCGGACATCGCCAAGGGGGTCCTGGCGCCCATCTTCCACGTCAACGGCGACGACCCGGAAGCGGTGGTTCACGTGTCCCGGATCGCCGCCGAGTTTCGCCAGGAGTTCAAGCGCGACGTGGTCATCGACATGTTCTGCTATCGCCGCCACGGCCACAACGAGGGCGACGAGCCCATGTTCACCCAGCCGCTGATGTACCGGGCGATCGGCCAGCACCCCACCACCCGGCAGGTCTACGAGACCCAGTTGATCAAGGAAGGGGCGATCACCGAAGAGCAGTCCGGAACCATGGTGGCCAAATTCCAGGCCGATCTGGAGAATGAGTTCGAGGCCGCCGGAGGCTACAAGCCCAACAAGGCCGACTGGCTGGAAGGCCATTGGTCGGGCCTGGTGCAGTTAAGCGGCGAGGAAGAGCTGCTGGAGGACGCCACGGACGTCGCCACCGCGCAATTGAAAGAGGTCGGAGATGCCCTGACGCGGATACCCGAAAAGTTCAACCTGCACCCCCGGCTGATGCGCCAGGTGAACAACAAACGGAACATGATCGAAACCGGCGAGGGCGTGGACTGGGCGACCGCCGAGGCCCTGGCCTTCGGCACCCTGCTGTGCGAGGGCTATCGGGTCCGCCTGTCGGGCCAGGATTCGACCCGCGGCACTTTTTCGCACCGCCACGCGGCCTTCATCGATCAGGAAACCGAGGAACGCTACTTCCCCTTGAGCCACATCCGCCGCGACCAGGCCTCCTTCGAGGTCATGGACAGTCCCCTGTCGGAAGCCGGTGTCCTGGGGTTCGAGTACGGCTATTCCTTGGCCGATCCCAGTACGCTGGTGCTGTGGGAAGCCCAGTTCGGCGACTTCGCCAACGGCGCCCAGGTGATCATCGATCAGTTCATCTCGTCGGGCGAATCCAAGTGGCTGCGCATGTCCTCCATCGTCATGCTGCTGCCCCACGGGTTCGAGGGCCAAGGTCCCGAACACTCGTCGGCGCGGCTGGAGCGCTATCTCCAGCTATGCGCCGAGGACAATCTGCAGGTGGTCAACATCACCACGCCGGCCAACTACTTCCATGCCCTGCGCCGCCAGATGCACCGCAACTTCCGCAAGCCCATGGTGGTGATGTCGCCCAAGTCCCTGTTGCGCGCCAAGCTGGCGGTCTCACCGCTGGCCGACATGGGGCCGAAGACCCGCTTCCACCGGGTCCTGGGCGAGATCGACAAACTGGTGTCGGACAAGAAGGTGCGCCGGGTGCTGTTGTGTTCGGGCAAGGTCTACTACGACCTCCTGCATGCCCGGCGGCACGACAAGGTCGACGACGTGGCCATCGTGCGGGTGGAACAGCTCTATCCGTGGCCGCGGGACGGGGTGAAGCGGGAACTGAAGCGATATTCCAACGCCGAGGTCGTCTGGTGCCAGGAAGAGCCGGCCAACATGGGGTCATGGACCTTCGTCTATCCCCGCCTCACCAATCTCGTCGACGAGCTGAAAGGCAAGGCCGCGCGGCCTTTCTACATCGGCCGGCCCGCATCCGCCTCGACGGCGACCGGCGCCGCCAAGCGGCACGTCGACGAACAAACCAAACTCGTAACCGATGCACTGACCGGCGATCTGGCCAAGATCCGCCAGCCCTTCCAGCGCATCGCCCGATAAAGTCCGCCAACCGCCAACGGAGACCATGATGGCTACGGACATCACAGTGCCGACACTGGGCGAATCGGTGGCCGAGGCGACGGTCGCCAAGTGGTTCAAGGCCGCCGGGGAAGCGGTGGAAGCCGACGAACCCCTGGTGGAGTTGGAGACCGACAAGGTCACCGTCGAAGTGAACGCGCCCGTCACCGGGGTGGTCGCCGAAATCATGGTGGCGGAAGGGACGGACGTGGCCGTGGGTACGGTCCTGGGCCGCATCGAAGCCGGCGCCAAGGCCGCTGCTGTGGTCCCGGCCAAAGCTCCGGTGGCAGCGCCGCCACCACCGCCACCACCACCGCCCGTGCCAAAAGCCGAACCGGCGCCCGCACCCAAGACACCGCCCCCACCAGCGCCGGCACCCGCCGCTGCGGTGGCGAGCCTGTCGCCCGCGGTTCGCCGCCTGGTGGACGAGCACGGCCTCGACCCGGCCGCCGTTCCGGCCTCGGGCAAGGACGGCCGCCTGACCAAGGGCGATGTGCTGGTCTACATGGCGCGCCCCGCGGAAGCGCCGGCCCCGGCGACGCCCGTGCCCATCGCCCCGCCCCGAGACCTCGATGCCCCCCACGCCCAAGGCCAGGTAACCGCCGCCGCCGACCAGTATCCGCCGGCCGTCGCCGGCCCCAGGGAAGAGCGGGTGCGCATGTCGCGGCTGCGCAAGCTGGTGGCCGGGCGCCTGAAGGAAGCCCAGAACACGGCGGCCATGCTCACCACCTTCAACGAGGCGGACATGACCGAGGTGATGGCGGTCCGCGCCCGCTACAGGGACGGCTTCGAGAAGAAGCACGGGGTGCGGCTTGGCTTCATGTCGTTCTTTGCCAAGGCGTCCATTTCCGCGTTGCGGGAACTGCCGGCCATCAACGCCGAGATCGACGGCGACGAGATCGTCTACAAGAACCACTACGACATCGGCGTCGCCGTGGGCAGCGAGCACGGCCTGGTGGTGCCGGTGCTGCGCGATGCCGACCGCATGAGCTTCGCCGAGATCGAGAAGACGGTCACCGACTTCGGGCGCCGAGCCCGGGACGGCAAGCTGACCATGGACGAACTTCAGGGCGGCACCTTCACCATCACCAACGGCGGGGTGTTCGGCTCCCTGATGTCGAACCCGATCCTCAACCCGCCCCAATCGGGCATCCTCGGCATGCACAAGATCCAGCAGCGGGCGATGGTCATGCCCGACGGTGCCATCCAGGCGCGGCCGATGATGTACTTGGCGCTGAGCTACGACCACCGCATCGTCGACGGCCGCGAGGCGGTGACCTTCCTGGTCCGCCTCAAGGAATGCATCGAGAACCCGGAACGTATCATGCTGGATGCGTGAC
The DNA here is from genome assembly GCA_965247705.1 of Rhodospirillales bacterium. Taxonomy (GTDB): domain Bacteria; phylum Pseudomonadota; class Alphaproteobacteria; order Rhodospirillales; family CAMCUA01; genus CBDFHV01. The sequence goes on from CBDFHV010000064.1 coordinate 87,741, forward strand.
GCACGGGCGGGTCTGAGACCCGCCCCTACACACCGGGTGTGAGTCCGTAGGGGCGGGTCTCAGACCCGCCCGCTTCCGTCGCGCCGCTGAAGGAGTGAGGAGTCATGGCTGAAGACACCTACGACGTCGTCGTCATCGGCGGCGGGCCGGGCGGCTACGTCTGCGCCATCCGCGCCGCCCAACTGGGCCTGAGGACCGCTTGCGTGGAGATGCGCGGGGCCCTCGGCGGCACCTGCCTCAACGTCGGCTGCATCCCCTCGAAGGCGATGTTGCATTCATCCCATCACTACGAGATGGCGCGCCACGACTTCGCCGCCCACGGCATCAAGGCCAATGTGGCGCTGGACCTGAAGACCATGATGGCCCGCAAGGACAAGGTGGTGACGGACCTCACAAAGGGGGTCGAATTCCTGCTTAAGAAGAACAAGGTCGACTACGTCCAGGGCCGGGGAAGCATCACCGGCGCCGACACGGTTATCGTCTCGCCCGCGAAGGGCCGCAAGAAGCAAACCCTGAAGACGGAACATATCGTCATCGCCACCGGATCCGAATCGAGCCCGCTGCCCGGGGTGGCGGTGGATGAAAAGCGCATCGTCAACTCCACCGGCGGGCTGGAACTGGCCAAGGTGCCCAAGCGGCTGATCGTCATCGGCGCCGGCGTCATCGGCTTGGAACTGGGGTCGGTGTGGCGGCGGCTGGGCGCCGAGGTTGTGGTGCTGGAGTTCCTGGACCGCATTCTCCCGGGCATGGATGGGGAACTGGCCAAGGTGTCCCAGCGCCTCCTCAAGAAGCAGGGGCTGGACTTCCGCCTCGGCATGAAGGTGACCGGCGGCACATCGAGCAGCCGGGGCGTCACCCTGACCGCCGAGCCGGTGAAGGGCGGCAAGGCCGAAACCTTCAAGGCCGACGTGGTTCTGGTCGCCATCGGCCGCCGGCCTTACACGGACGGGCTGGGCCTCGCCGCGACGGGCATCGAGACCGACAAGGCCGGGCGCATCGTGGTCGACGCGGAGTTCCAGACCGCCAGCCCCGGCATCTTCGCCATCGGCGATGCGATCCACGGCCCCATGCTGGCCCACAAGGCGGAAGAGGACGGGGTGGCGGTGGCCGAACTGATCGCCGGCCAGCCCGGCCACGTGGACTACAACCTGGTGCCCGGGATCGTCTATACGGCGCCGGAGATCGCCGGCATCGGCCAGACCGAAGAGGGCCTGGCGGAAGCCGGCGTCGAATACCGTGTGGGAAAATTCCCCTTTTCCGCCAACTCCCGGGCCCGTACCACCGGCGAGACCGACGGTTTCGTGAAGTTCCTCGCCGATGCCGCCACCGACGCGCTTCTCGGCTGCCATATCGTCGGGCCCATGGCCGGCGAGCTGATCCAGGAGGCGGCGACCGCCATGGCCTTCGGCGGTTCCGCCGAGGACATCGCCCGCATCTGTCACGGCCATCCGGGCATGGTCGAGGCGCTCAAGGAGGCAGCGCTCGCCGTCGATGGCCGGGCGATCCACGCCTGACTCGACGACGCCCATCGCCAGACCTCATCGCCGGCTGGCGAGCCGTGGCATGACGCTGCTTCCCGTCATGTGCCTGGCGCTGGTGCTGAGCCTCACCGGGGCCTTTGCCTTTCCCGCCCTGATCCCGACGTTCACGGACGCCTGGGGGCTGAGCAACACCGAAGCGGGCTGGATCGCCGGCATCTACATGGGCAGCTATGCCCTCGCCTCGCCGGTTCTGATCGCCATGACCGACAGGATCGACGCCCGCGGCCTGTTTCTTGCCGGAACCATCGTCACCGCCGTCGCAGCGGTTGCCTTCGCCCTGCTCGCCGAGGGGTTCTGGAGCGCCCTGGCCCTGCGCGTGTTGGCAGGAGTTGGGCTTGCCGGGACCTACATCCCCGGGCTGCGGATTCTGGTCGACCGCTGGCCGGCGGATGATCCGTCCCGGGCCGTCGCCATCTACAGCGCCGCCTTCGGCCTGGGGGCCGCGATCTCCTACCTGGTGGCGGGTGAGCTGGGCCGGTGGATGGGATGGCAAGCGGCCTTCGCCGGCACGGGCGCGACCTCCTTCGGCGCGACGATTCTGGTGTTCCTCGCCACCCGTCCACAGGCGCCGACGCCGCCCAAAGAGCCAACGGCGCTTCTCGATTTCCGACCGGTGCTGCGCAATCGACTGGTGGTGGCCTACATCCTGAGCTACGGGCTGCACGTGTGGGAACTGCTGGCCTTCCGGTCCTGGATCGTCGCTTTTTTGACCGCCAGTCTCGCCCTCAGTGGCGAGACACCCGTGCTGTCGCCGACCATGGTGGCGACCCTCACCGGGTTGCTGGCCATGGTGGCCATCGTCGCCGGGCAGGAAGTGGCGCGGCGCTTCGGCACCACGCGGACCGTCGCCGTCCTGATGATCCTTACCGCCGCCGTCGGCGGCACCATCGGCTTCACCGCCGGCCAGTCCTACTGGATCGTGGTGCTGGCCTCGGCCCTCTATACCTTCATGATCCTGTCGGATTCGGGGGCGATCACCGCCGGTACGGTACAGGCGGCGGAACCGGGCCGCCGGGGCGCCACCCTGGCCGTCCACTCCCTGTTCGGGTTCGGGCTGGGATTCCTCGGACCTCTGGCCGTGGGCGTGGTGCTCGATGTGGGCGGCGGCGCCGGCTCGGCCTTCGCCTGGGGCCTGGCCTTCGCCATTCCGGCGCTTCTTACCCTGCTGGGCCCGGTGCTGCTGACCACCCTGACCCGCGAACCGAAAGCACGCTAAGCGTCACGCGCCCTCGGATGGGCCGCTTGATAGACGGCCTGCAGGCGCCCCGCGTCGACGGCGGTGTAACGCTGGGTGGTCGAAAGGGAGGCGTGGCCAAGCAGCTCCTGGATGGTGCGCAGATCGCCACCGCCGGCCAGCAGATGGGTGGCGAAGCTGTGGCGCAGGGCATGGGGCGTCGCCGTTTCCGGCAGTCCCAGGGCCGGGCGCAGCGCGCGGACCCGTTTCTGGACCACCCCCGGTTGAAGCGGGCCGCCGCGAACGCCCACGAACAGGGGCCCGTCGCCGGGCAGGGGCAGGGGACAAGCGTCGACGTAGCGCGTTACGGCCTCGGCCACCACCGGCAGCACGGGGACGATCCGCTCTTTGTTTCCCTTGCCGAGGATTCGCACGGCGTCGCCGAGGGGCGCGGCGCCGCGTCGCAGGCCCAAGGCCTCCCCGATGCGCAGTCCGCAGCCATAAAGCAGCAGCAGGATCGCCGTGTCCCGCCGCGCCACCCACGCCGGGCCATGGCCGTCCGCCACCGCCGCCATCGCCTCGCGCGCTTCCTCGGCGCTCAAGGCCTTGGGCAGCGAGGCGGGAACGCGGGGACCGCGAAGGCTGCCGATGGCGGCGTTGCTGCCCAGGGCGTGCCGTTCCAGGTGGCGGAAGAAGCCGCGCAGGCTCGACAGATACCGCGCGATCGAGGTGCGGCTGGCGCCATCGCGTTGACGGGCGGCGAGGAACCCCCGGAAATCGGCCGCCGACAGTCCAGCCAAATCCTGTAACCCGGAGGAATGCCCGAGATGGTTGGCCAGGAAGGCGAAAAAGCCGGCGACGTCCCTTCGGTAGGCGGCGATGGTGTGGGGGGAATAGCGCCGCTCCACCGCCAGCCGGGTGAGCCAATGGGCAATGGCGTCGGCCACCGCCGGTTCGACGGGCAGCGTTTTCAGGTCCGCGGCGTCAGCCATCGCTCCAGGCACCGCTCCACGACCCGCCGCAGGAAGCCGAGGAGTTCGGGCCCCTGGCCCGGATGAAAAGTGCCCCGACCGCGGACTCCCACCGCCAACAGGCCGACCGGGACCGGCTGCCCGGCGTTCACCCGTAGAAGCGCCGCCGATCGGACCAGCCCGGCGGCCTCGCCGAACACCGTGCCGTCGTCCTCCAGATCGCGGACCAGGGATACGTCCTGATCCGCCCCCAGAAGATGATCGACCGTGCCCGCTGGAATCGCCCTGAGCGATGGCGAGGAGAGGGACGCCATTGGCTCGCCCGCCGGCTCGAAGGCCAGGGTCACCGCATCGGCGTCAAGCACCAGCGCCAAATCCTCGTCGATCAGGCGCATGAACTGGTCCACGTCCCGTGCCCCCAGGACGGCGAGCACGGCCGCATGGATCTGCCCCTGGCTGGCCATGTTGCGCCGGCTGGTGTCGATAAGCTCCAGGGTGCAGTCCCGTAGGTTCTCCACCTCGCCCCGCAGGCGCTCGAGCACGAACTGCTGCATGTCGACAATGCCGTCGCCGGTCCACCGGGCGGGCACCGCCAACCCGTCGACCACGTCGGGATTGCGCAGCAGGAAATCCGTGTTGCGGCGCAAGAAATCGGCCACCTGGTCCTCGGACGGATCGTCCGGCGAGGCGTCAGGGCGCGCTTGTTCGTCGGGATTTTCGAGAGATCGATCGCTCATGGGCCATTCGGTCCGGGGCCTGTGGCGGGTCGGGGCCTGTAGCGGGCGAATCGTCGCCCGCCGGAATTCCGCTAAAGTGTACCCGATGCCGGATTTCCAAGCCAGTTCGCGCCATCCGCCCGGGTCGCGCATCGCCGTCCTGCTGCCGCTTCCCCTGGACACGGCCTACGACTACCGCGTGCCCGAGGGCCTGGAGCTGGAGGATGGCGACTTCGTGCGCGTGCCCTTGGGCGCCCGGCGCGCCACGGGCGTGGTCTGGGGACCGGGCACCGGCGAGGTGGGCGAGGACCGCCTGAAGCCGGTGGATAGTCGGCTTGATACGCCGCCCTTGCCCCAGGCGGTGCGGGGACTCGTTGCCTGGACCGCGGGATACTGCCTGGCGCCCCTGGGCGCGGTGCTGCGCATGGCGATGAGCGTTCCCGGCGCCCTCGAGGCGCCGCGCCCCGAAGCCGTTTGCGTCCTCGCGGAAACGCTGCCGGGCCTGCGCCTTACCGATGCCCGCCGCCGCGTCCTGGCCGCGATCGCCGACGGACCGCCCCGATCGCCGTCCGAAGTGGCGCGCGAGGCCGCCGTCAGCCCGTCGGTGGTGTCGGGACTGATGCGCGCCGGCGCCCTCGCCACCGATTGGGTGACGCCGGTTCCCGTGCTGGATCCGCCGCGGCTCGATCTGCCCGGTCCGCGCCTGACCACGGCCCAATCGGCGGCGGCTAAGGCGCTGCGGCGGGCCATGGTGGGTGGCTTCGGGGTCACCCTGCTGGACGGCATTCCCGGGTCCGGTAAGACCGAGGTTTATTTCGAGGCCGCCGCCGAAGCCCTCGCCCGGGGCGGACAGGTCCTTGTGATGCTGCCCGAGATCGCGCTCGGCGCTCAATGGCTCGCCCGGTTCCGGGCCCGTTTCGGCGTCGAACCCGTGGCCTGGCACTCGGACCTCACCGGCGCCCAGCGCCGCGTGGCCTGGCGGGCGGTCGCCCATGGCCGGGCGCGGGTGGTCGTCGGCGCACGCTCGGCCCTGTTTCTGCCATTCGCCGAGTTGGCCCTGATCGTGCTTGACGAGGAACACGACGCCGCGTTCAAACAGGAAGACGGCGTAATCTACAATGCCCGCGACATGGCGGTCGTGCGCGGCCGGCTGGAAGGCATTCCGGTGGTCCTGGTGTCGGCCACGCCCTCCCTGGAAACCGTCGCCAATGTCGAGGACGGCCGCTACGCCCGCCTGCACCTGCCGGAACGCCACACGGGGGGACCGCGGCCGGCGATCGAAGTCGTGGACATGAAGCGGGAAACCATGCCGGCCGGTAGGTGGCTTTCGGGGACCCTGCGGGCGGCCATCGCCGAAACCATCGCCGCTGGGGAACAAGGGCTGCTGTTCCTCAATCGCCGGGGTTACGCGCCCTTGACCCTGTGCAAGGCCTGCGGTCACCGGATGCAGTGCCCCCGATGCACGGCGTGGCTGGTGGAACACCGATTGCTGGGTCGCCTTCAATGCCATCACTGCGGCTATGGCACCCGTTTGCCGCAGGTCTGCCCGGCCTGCGAGGCAGCCGACGCGCTGGTGCCCTGCGGCCCCGGCGTGGAGCGGGTAGCCGAGGAGGTCAACACCGCCTTCCCGGGCATCCGCTACGAGATTGCCGCCAGCGACACGGTTTATGGCCCTCGCGCCGCCGCGGCCCTGGTGCGCCGCATCGAGGACCATGAACTGGATCTGGTGATCGGCACCCAGATCGTGGCCAAGGGCTATCACTTTCCCAACCTGACCCTGGTTGGCGTCGTGGACGCCGACATCGGTCTGTCGGGCGGCGATTTGAGGGCCGCCGAACGCACGTTTCAACTGCTGTTCCAGGTGGCGGGCCGGGCCGGGCGCGCGGCGCGTCCGGGACGGGTGTTCCTGCAGACCTATGACCCCGGCCATCCGGTGATGGCGGCCGTGGCCTCCGGCGACCGCGACCGGTTTGTGGAAGCGGAATCGGACTCGCGGCGCCTGCACGCCATGCCGCCCTACGGGCGCCTGGTGGCCTTGATCGTGTCCGGGCGCAACCCGCGGACGGTGGAGGAAACGGCGCGGGCCCTCGGACGCAGCGCGCCCAGGGCCGCGGGCGTGGAGATTTTCGGGCCGGCGCCGGCGCCCCTGGCCATGTTGCGGGGCCGCCACCGGCAGCGGTTGCTGCTGAAGGCGCCACGCACGCTCCGGGTGCAGCCCCTGACCAAACGCTGGCTGGCTTCGGTGACCGTGCCGGGCAACGTCCGCGTCCAAGTTGACGTGGATCCCTACAGCTTCTTCTGAGGGCCGGCGACGACCCCAACGATGGTGATTAACTCTTTGTAATATATTGCGATTTTCATGACCACGGGGCGGTCTGGGCCAGCTTGCGCGGCCCTGCCTAGTATGGTAGACAACGGGCGCTTTCATGCCGTGAACCGCGCTTGAGGCGCCAATTCCGGCGACGTCCCGTTGCGCGCCCTCGCGCTGCGTCGTTCTGATTGGGAACCCGTCCGAGACACTTCCCAGGGGTCAACCGTGTCCACAGGCGCCACCGGCCTCGCGGGCCGCTATGCAACCGCGCTCTTCGAGCTTGCCGACGAAGCCAAGGCACTGGATGCCGTGGCGGAGGATCTGCGCGGCTTGACCCGGATGGTTGCCGGCAGCCCGGACCTCTTGCGCATGATCCGCTCCCCCGTCCTGTCGCGGGATGAACAGCGGCGCGCCATTGGCGCGGTCATGGAAAAGGCGGGGATGGGCGACATCACCCGCCGTTTCGCCGGGGTGGTGGCGAACAACCGGCGCCTGTTCGTGCTGTCGGACATGATCGAGGCCTTTCTTGCCCTTCTGGCGGCCCGGCGTGGCGAGCAACGGGCCGATTTGATCTCGGCCAAACCGCTCAGCGAGAACCAGACCCGGGCCATCGCCGACGGTCTGAAGCGGGCCCTGGGCGCCACGGTCACCGTGGAGGCCCGTGTGGACCCGAAGATTTTGGGCGGGCTGATCGTCAAGGTCGGTTCGCGCATGGTGGATAGCTCGCTGAGTACCAAGCTGCAGAGGATGCGCCTGGTCATGAAAGGGGTGGGTTGATGGAAATTCGTGCGGCCGAAATCTCGGCGATCCTCAAGGAGCAGATCGCCAACTTCGGAACCGAAGCGGAAGTCGCCGAGGTTGGCCAGGTGCTGTCGGTGGGCGACGGCATCGCCCGAATCCATGGCTTGGACAAGGTGCAGGCCGGCGAGATGGTGGAGTTTCCCGGCGGTATCCGCGGCATGGCCCTGAACCTGGAGACCGACAACGTCGGCATGGTGATCTTCGGCGACGACCGCACCATCAAGGAAGGGGACACGGTCAAACGGACCGGTGCCATCGTCGAAGTGCCGGTGGGAAGCGGGCTTCTGGGCCGGGTGGTGGACGGGCTCGGCATTCCCATCGACGGCAAGGGTCCGATCGAGGACGCCGAACTCAAGCGGGTCGAGGTCAAGGCCCCCGGCATCATCCCCCGCCAATCGGTCCACGAACCCATGCAGACCGGCCTGAAGGCCATCGACAGCCTGATTCCCATCGGACGGGGCCAGCGGGAACTGATCATCGGTGACCGCCAGACCGGCAAGACCGCCATCATCATCGATACCATCATCAACCAAAAGGCCATCAACGACGCGGCCACGGACGAACTACAAAAGCTCTATTGCGTCTATGTGGCCGTGGGCCAAAAGCGCTCGACCGTGGCCCAGATCGTCAAGACCCTGGAGGACCATGGGGCGATGGCGTATTCCATCGTCGTCGCCGCCACGGCGTCCGAGCCGGCGCCGCTGCAGTTCCTGGCCCCCTATACGGGCTGCACCATGGGCGAGTTCTTCCGCGACAATGGCATGCACGCGGTGATCTTCTACGACGACCTTTCCAAGCACGCCGTCGCCTACCGCCAGATGTCGCTGCTGCTGCGCCGGCCGCCGGGGCGCGAGGCCTATCCAGGCGACGTATTCTATCTTCACTCCCGCCTGTTGGAGCGGGCAGCCAAGATGAACAAGGACTACGGTTCCGGTTCCCTGACCGCCCTGCCGGTGATCGAAACCCAGGCCAACGACGTCTCGGCCTACATTCCCACCAACGTCATTTCCATCACCGACGGCCAGATCTTCCTGGAGACGGACCTCTTCTATCGCGGTATCCGCCCGGCGGTGAACGTGGGAATTTCGGTCAGCCGTGTCGGCTCGGCGGCCCAGGTGAAGGCGATGAAGAAGGTCGCCGGCACCATCAAGCTGGAGCTGGCTCAGTACCGGGAAATGGCCGCCTTCGCCCAGTTCGCCTCCGACCTGGACGCCTCCACTCAACGGCTTCTGGCCCGTGGCGCGCGCCTGACTGAAGTTCTCAAGCAAGGCCAGTTCGTGCCCAGTCCGGTGGAAGAACAGGTGGTTTCCATCTACTCCGGCGTGCGCGGCTACCTGGACCGGATCGAGGTGGACGACGTGACGCGCTTCGAACAGGCCATGCTGGACGAAGTCCGCGACAAGCACGCCGATGTCCTGGCGGCCATCCGGACCGAGGGCGACCTCTCGGAAGATACCGAGACAAAGCTGAAGTCGTTCCTCGACGGTTTCGTCAAGTCGTTTGCCTGAGACAGGCTAGCCAAGGCCACGAACCGTGCCCAGCCTGAAAGAACTCCGGGTCCGAATCGCCAGCGTCAAGTCGACGCAGAAGATCACGTCGGCAATGAAGATGGTGGCGGCGGCCAAGCTTCGGCGCGCCCAGGAGGCAGCGGAGGCGGCGCGGCCCTACGCGCTGCGCATGGAGCGTATGCTGGGGACGCTGACCGAGGGCCTGGCGACCTTCGACGGGGCGCCGCGCCTGTTGGCCGGCACCGGGAAGGAGGATGTCCATCTCCTGCTGGTCGTCTCCGCCGACCGGGGCCTATGCGGCGGCTTCAACAGCAGCATCGTCCGCGAGACCCGAAAACAGATCCGCGAGCTTCAATCGGACGGCAAGACGGTCAATATCCTGTGCCTGGGCCGCAAGGCGCGTGACGCCCTGCGCCGCGACCATGGCGCCCTGATCGTCGATTCGGTGGAGAACCTGACCCGCGCCGGGGTCACGTACGAACCGGCGCGCGAAGTGGCCCAACGCCTGAACCGGATGGCCGAGGACAGTGAGTTCGACATCTGCACGGTCATTTTCAACCGGTTCAAGTCGGTGATCAGCCAAGTGGTGACGGTGAGTCAACTGGTGCCCTTCCCGCTGCCCGAGACGACCGAGGAGGAAAAGGCATCGGCCGCCGGCGGACCACGGGCGGTCCCCATCCTGGAGCCATCCGACGACGAAATCCTCGCCGAACTCCTGCCCCGCAACCTGGCGGTACAGGTGTTCCAGACCCTTCTCGAAAGCTTTGCCTCCGAACAGGGCGCGCGCATGACCGCCATGGACAGCGCCACCCGCAACGCGGGCGACATGATCGACGACCTGACGCTGAGCTACAACCGCAGCCGTCAAGCCTTGATCACCAAGGAACTCATCGAAATCATCTCGGGGGCGGAGGCGGTCTAGCCCACACTGACCGCGCCGCCGCCATCGTTGCGGCCAAGGGAGCCTGAGCCATGAGCAAGAACAGTGTCGGAACCGTCAGTCAGGTGATGGGTGCCGTGGTGGACGTCCATTTCGAGGGTGATCTGCCGCCGATCCTCAACGCCCTTCAAATGGACAACAAGGGCAACCGGCTGATACTGGAAGTGGCGCAGCACCTGGGCGAATCCATGGTGCGTACCATCGCCATGGACACCACGGACGGCCTGGTGCGCGGCCAGGAAGTCTTCGACACGGGGGAATCCATCACCGTGCCCGTGGGCCCCGAGACCCTGGGAAGGATCATGAATGTCATCGGCGATCCGGTGGACGAGCGGGGCCCGGTGGAAACCAAGGGCCGCGCGCCCATTCACCGGCAGGCGCCGGAATTTCTCGACCAGGCCACGGAGACCGAGATCCTGGTCACCGGCATCAAGGTGGTCGACCTGATCGAGCCCTATCCCAAGGGCGGCAAGGTGGGCCTCTTTGGCGGCGCCGGGGTGGGCAAGACCGTTATCATCATGGAGTTGATCAACAACATCGCCAAGGCCCACGGCGGCTATTCGGTGTTCGCCGGCGTCGGCGAGCGCACCCGCGAGGGCAACGACCTTTACCACGAGATGATCGAGTCCGGCGTGATCAACCTGGACGGCCCCGGCTCCAAGGCGGCCCTGGTCTATGGGCAGATGAACGAGCCCCCGGGGGCCCGGGCCCGGGTCGGCCTATCCGGCCTGACGGTGGCTGAGTACTTCCGCGACGAGGAAGGACAGGACGTGCTGTTCTTCGTCGACAACATCTTCCGCTTCACCCAGGCGGGCTCCGAGGTGTCGGCGCTGTTGGGACGCATTCCCTCGGCGGTGGGCTATCAGCCGACCCTGGCCACGGACATGGGCACCCTTCAGGAGCGCATCACCTCGACCAAGAAGGGCTCGATCACTTCGGTGCAGGCCATCTATGTGCCGGCCGATGACCTCACCGATCCCGCGCCGGCCACGTCGTTCGCGCACCTGGACGCAACCACGGTGCTCAATCGGCAGATCGCGGAATTGGGCATCTATCCCGCGGTGGACCCGCTCGATTCCACGTCCCGGGTGCTCGATCCCCGGGTGGTGGGCGACGAACACTATGATGTCGCCCGCGAGGTGCAGCGGATCCTGCAAACCTACAAGTCCCTGCAGGACATCATCGCCATTCTCGGCATGGACGAGCTTTCCGAAGACGACAAACTGGTCGTCGGCCGGGCGCGCAAGATTCAGCGGTTCCTCAGCCAGCCCTTCCACGTCGCCGAGGTGTTCACCGGGACGCCGGGCGTCTTCGTCAGCCTGGAAGACACCATCAAGGGCTTTAAGGCGATCACCGAAGGCGACTACGACCACCTCCCGGAGGCTGCTTTCTACATGATCGGCACTATCGAGGAAGCCGTCGAGAAGGCCAAGCGCCTCGCCGCCGAGGCGGCCTGAGACGGCGGCGGGAGACATCACATGGCAGACAAGGTTCCCTTCGAACTGGTGACCCCGAACCGCCTTCTGGTGTCGGAGGACGTGGACATGGTGGTGGTGCCCGGCGGGGATGGGGATTTCGGTGTCCTGCCGGGGCACGCGCCGCTGCTGTCGACGGTGCGCCCCGGCACGGTCGAGGTGCATGAGGACGGCAAGGTGACCGCGCGCTTTTTCGTCGAGGGGGGATTCGCCGAAGTGACTCCGGGACGCTGTACGGTGTTGGCCGAAACGGCCGCGCCGGTTAGCGAGCTGACCAGCGAGGCGGCCAACGACCGGATCGCCACCGCCAAGGAAGCCCTCGACAAGGCCGACGGCGAGACGGCGCGACGTGATGCCGAGCGGGATCTTCTTGGCGCCGAAGCCATGCTCGTCGCCGTGGAGACGCGCGAGCGTTCAGGCTGACGCCCGGTCCTGCCTATCAACAACGACGGGCGAGGCGATCGATGAAACTTCTGCTTGTCCGCCACGGCGACGCGGTTGCCGGGACTCCGGACGCCGAACGCCCGCTCAGCGACAAGGGACGGCGCGATGTGCAGCGCTTGAGGGCATTCCTGGCGCGATCCGGTGTGCGGGTGGCCCGCGTTATCCACAGCGGGCGGGTCCGGGCCCGCGACACCGCCCTCTTGATGGCCGAGGTCCTGGGGCCGGGGGCGGTGGTCGAGGAGGCCGTGGCCGGCCTCGACCCCGGGGACGCCACGGACCTGTTGCACGAAGCGGTGGCCGACTGGATCGAGGACACCGTGGTCGTCGGCCACCAGCCATTCATGGGCCACATGGCCGCCCGCCTGCTGACCGGCGGCGACGGACCCGCGGGCGTCGGATTCGAGGCGGGCGCGGCGGCCTGCCTGGAGCGGGATCAGGGGCATGCCTGGACGCTGCGCTGGCTTGTCGGCCCAACGCTTCTGGGACAATAAAGGAGACGGCGATGAAGGCCTACGAGATCCAAGGCGACGACGGGATCGATGCATTGGCGTTGGTGGACCGCCCCGATCCCCGGCCCGGTCCCGGCCAGGTCCTGGTGCGCATCCGGGCCTCTTCCATCAACTACCGGGACCTGGCGGTGGTCCTCGAACCCACCGCCCGGGGGGTGCCGCTGGGGCGCATTCCCAACTCCGACGGCGCCGGCGACGTGGTGGCCGTGGGCGATGGCGTAACCCGCTTCAAACCGGGGGACCGGGTGGCCGGAACATTTTTCCAGCGCTGGGTGGGCGGCCCCATCACCGACGAGGCCATGGCCAGCGCCTTGGGCGGCCCGGAAGAGGGACTGCTGTGCGAGCTGGCGGTCCTTGGCCAAGACGGCCTGGTCAAGGTTCCCGATCACCTGAGCTTCGAGGAGGCATCGACCCTGCCCTGCGCCGCGTTGACCGCCTGGCACGGCCTGGTGGAAAAGGGAGGTCTTCGGGCCGGCGACCACGTGCTGCTCTTGGGTACCGGGGGCGTATCCATGTTTGCCCTCCAGTTCGCCAAGATGCACGGCGCCCGGGTGACCATCACTTCGTCCTCGGACCAGAAGCTGGAGCAAGCGCGGGCCCTGGGGGCCGACGACGGCATCAACTACAAGACCACCCCGGATTGGGACCGGGCGGTCCTCGACCTCACCGGCGGCAGGGGAGTCGACCAGGTGGTCGAGGTGGGCGGCCCCTGCACCCTCGAGAAATCGGTCGCCGCGGTGCGTGTCGGCGGGCGGATCAGCCTGATCGGCATCCTCACCGGTGTCGCCGGCGCCGTGGCGCCGACACCGGTGATGCGCAAGAGCGTGTGCGTCCAAGGCATCTACGTGGGCAGCCGCGCCATGTTCGAGTCCATGAACCGGGCGATCGCCACGGGCGGGCTCAAGCCGGTGATCGACAAGGTGTTTCCGTTCGAGGATGCCCGGGCCGCTTACCACGCCATGGCCGCCGCCGGTCACGTCGGCAAGCTGGTGGTGCGTGTCTGATCGATCGCCGCCGGCGCCTATTCCTTCAGGTAAGGAACGTAGTCCATATCCGTCTTGAGGATGTGGCCGGTCAGCCAACGGCGCAGGAATTCGACAATTTCCTGGGCCTTGATGGAATCCGGATCCCGTTCGTAAAGGTGGGCCAGGTCGGCGACCACCTTGGCGATCTCGCGATGCTTTTGGATGTGGTTCTCGGCGTCCGGGTAGTCGGATGCCAGGAACAGGGCCTCCTCCCGTTCGAAGTGCTGGCGAACGTAATCGACCAGGACGTTGATGGTGCGCGCGATATCCACATTGTCGACGCCCGCCTCCACGTCCCGCCACAGGGTGTTGGTGAGGTTCACCAGGTTGCGGTGGTCGTAGTCGATCAGGGGGTGACCGGTGTCGTATTCGTCCTTCCAGGCGATCAGCATGGGTTTTTTCGCTCTTGGCCTCCGCCGTCGGGCCAGTTGGGCTTCGCGGCGGGCCGTGTAGAAAGCCGCGCCAACGATCACCGAAGCGCCGGCCCATGTCCAGGCGTCCGGGAACTCGCCCCAGAATACGAAACCGATGATGGTCGCGAAAATCAGGTTGGAATAGCGGAACGGCATCACCAGCGAAGCGTCGGCCGCTTGATAGGCCCGGGCCATGCACCGCAAGCCCACGGTACCGAACAGGCCCGATAGCGCCATCCACGGATAGGCTTCAAGCGGCGGCGCCTGCCAGTAGATCACGGCGCCCGGAAGGGAGAAGACGGCCATCGACACGGTCAGGTAGAGGGCGATGGTATCCGGCGGCTCGCTGTTGGAGAGCGTCTTGGTAATCAGCATGCCCCAGGCGGTGAAAACCGCCGCCGCCATGCCCAAAAGGGCCGGGGTCGACATCGCTTCCATGCCCGGGCGCAGGATGATCAAGGCGCCCAGGAAACCTGCCATCGTGGCCGACCACCGGCGCGCGCGGACCGTCTCGCCAAGAAACAGGGCGGCGCCAGCGGTCGCGAACAGGGGCGCCGTCAGGCTCAGCGCCGTCAGGGTGGCGATGGGAATGAACGACACCGCGGTGAACGAGAAGGCCGTGGCCACCGCCTGAACCAGGCCGTTAATCCCATGGCGCAATGGCCGACGGGTCGCGAAGCCACGGGGGCCGACCTTGACGATCCAGGGCAGCAGAAACAGCAGTCCGAAGCCAAACCGGAATACCGTTACTTCGAGAGGATGGACGTGGACCGATGCCTGGCGCACCACCGCCCACATGGCGGTGAACAGGGCCGCCGAGGCAATCATCCACAGAGCGCCGCGGACCGGCGCGCTGAGGCGGGAAAAAGCGCTCCGCCGCCGTCGCTCCGTGACGGCGGACTGGGTAGCGGTCACCGCCGCGCCAAGGCGAGACCCAGGCCGGCGCCGAACATCAACGACCCCGCAACCCGATTTCGCAAGAGGAGAGCGCGGCGGGATGCCAGCAATTTCCCCGCATGCCCCGCGGCCAACGCCCACAGACCGGTGAATAGATAAGTAATCGCCAGGAAACTCACGCCCATCAACGCGATCTGCGGCGCCCATTCGGCGCCCGGGTCGACGAACTGGGGGAAAAGGCGGCGAGAAAATCCAGGCTCTTTGGATTGGCCATGGTCACCACGAGACCTTGTGCAAACAATGCCCGCCCGGCAACCGCGGATGACGGCGACCCGGCCTCGACCTCCGGCTCGATGGGCGCCCGCCAATGCTTGATGCCCAGCCACAGCAGGTAGGCGACCCCGACCCAGCGCACGGCGTCGAACCAGTCGGCCACGAGGGCGAGCATGGAGGCCATACCGGCGATGGTGATGCCGAGCTGAACCCCGACACCGCAAGTGGCGCCGGCAACTGTGATCATGGCCTTGCGCCAACCATGGGCGAGGCTGTGCCCCACTGTCAGCATCACGCTCGGCCCCGGCAGGAGTATCATGATCGTGGTCGCCGCCACGAAAGCGACGTAGAGGTTTGGATCCAAGGACTTTTTACCCGATGATATGAACCACGAACGGCTACGGTAGCATGGCGACGACCGTCTGACATGGCCAAGCCATGCCCTGCCGGCTAGTCTCAGGGGTGTTCAGAAAATCGGGCCGCGAGTGTGGCCCGGGCCGTCATTCACAAAGGGAGGGAGCCGTGGGCAACAGGATCGACCGCGTACTCGTCATGCACGATGCGGAAGGGGAAGAGGTTCCCGCCGTATTCGATTCACCGCACTCCGGATTCGACATCCCCGACGACTGGGGATTCATCCGCACCGAGCAGGAACTGTGGGGCTGGGGCGGGGTGGACAACTACGTCACCGAGCTGTTTCAGGAGGTGCCCAAGTACGGGGCGCCCTATTTGGAGGCCCTGTTCCCGCGCAGTTACGTGGATCCCAACCGCAACGAAGACGAGGTCGACCCGGTCCTGTTGGCGGAGCCGTGGCCAGGCGAGGTCAATACGGCCGGCCGCGTCGGCTTGAAGAGCGGGCTGTTCCGCACCGTCGTCTATCCGGACCTGCCCATGTATGCCGCCGACAAGAAATTCACCGTGGCCGAACTCAAACACCGCATCGAGACCTATTGGCGCCCCTATCAGAACGAACTCAAGAAGTCCATGGACCACCTGCACGACAAGTTCGGCGTGGTCTATCACTTCAACTGCCACTCCAACCGCACCGTGGCGCCGCCCAACGCCAAGGACGGCGTCGGCAATCTCCGGCCCGAGATGGAATTGGGCACCATCCACGGCACCACCTGCGACCGGGAATTCACCGACTTCGTCACGTCCACCCTGGAAGGGCTGGGCTATGAGGTGGTGGTGGACGGATTCCATGCCGGCGAGCATCTCATCCGCGACTATTCCGACCCGCCCAACGGGCGCCACTGCATGATGCTGGAGATCCGCAAGGATCTCTACATGAGCGAGAAGACCATCGAGCGCAACGCGCGCTTCAAGGAAACCCAGGCCAACATGTCCAAGCTGGCCGAGGCCATCTGCGGGTTCGCCAAGTCAAAGGCGAAACGCTGAACCGGCCCGAGTCGGCGAACCGACAAACAGAAAACCACAGAGGCGCAGAGGCACATAGGAATATGAAAGCGCGAAGCGCCATAGACCTTCTCTGTGCCTCGGTGCCTCTGTGGTTCACTTAAGAAGCGTTGAGCAAGACTCGACACCTGTCGCTACGGGCATGAATGCCTCTATTCCCCCCACACGGCCCGGAATACCCGAAGCCAGTTCGCGCCGAGGATCTTCTTCACGTCCTCGGCGCCGTAGCCGCGCTGCACCAGGCGATCGGTGAGCACGGGCAGGGTGCGCGGCGTGCCGATTCCCTTGGGCATGTGGTACGGCGGCGGCGGATAGGTTTCCGGCTGCCAGCGCCCTTCCGCCAATCGGGTCCGATAGAAGCGCATGGCGGTCTCGTCGTCGACCACGGGAACCTGGAAGCTGAAGTAGTCGATGCCCAGTCCGATGTGATCCACCCCCACCAGGTCGGCCACGTAATCTACATGATCGATCAATTGGTCCACCGTGGGATGGGGGTCCGACGAAACGAAGCCGGGATAGCCATTCATGCCTGTCAGTCCGCCGGTCGCGGCCACGGCGCGGATCTGTTCGTCGGTGATGTTGCGGGACGACTCGTGGACGGCCTTCGGATTGGCATGGGAAAAGACCACCGGCGCCGAGGAGGCCTCAATGGCCTCCAGGGTCGTGCGGCGCCCGGTATGGCTGCAATCGACGATGACCCGGGCCTGGTTCATGCGTTCGATGAGCTTCAGGCCGAAGCGGCTGAGACCCGCGTCGGTGCGCTCCTCGGCGCCGTCGCCCACCCGGTTCTTCACGTTGTAGGCCAGTTGGATCATGCCCACGCCGAGGGCTTTGTAGGCGTCGACCAAATCCAGGGAATCGGCGATGGGCTCGGTTCCCTGGAAGTGGAGAATGAGCCCCAGCTTGCCGGTCCCCTTCGCGGCCTCGATATGGGCGGCCCGCCGGACCAGAATCAAGTCGTCCCGCTCCTTGACCAGCCGATGCCATCCGCCCAGCGCCTTTGTGGTCGCCGTCGGGCCTTCGGAGCCGCCGACGGTGGGGGCGATGGCCGTGGCGCCTCCTTCGCGCCACCACTCGATGTAGGGCACGTCCCGGGCCAAGGGACAGGTGCCGTCGATGACGATGGCCTCGTCATGCAGGGTCCTGGGGTCGATGGGACTCATGAACCGTTCCTCATTTCTGTTATGTGAAGGCGCGCCACAGGAAAGACAGGCCGCCGACGACAATGACAATCTCCATGCCGATGGTGTGGATGCGGACGTCCGTGCGCTTGACGATCCAGGACGCGACCCAAGTCCCCGGCACGGTCACGAGCCCCGTCAGCAGGCCGGCCACCAGCAGGTCCAGGGGCAGCAGCTCGTAGGCGCCGAACATGGCCATGCGCACCAGCCCCGTCAGCATGCCGATGACCGCGTCCGTGCCCAACAGGGCGGGCCCCATCAGGCCAGACGCCAGAAGCAGCGACACGATGATCATGCCCGACCCCAGGGTGGCGCCGCCCAGGCAGCCGAAGGCGAAGCTGCCAACGGCCCGGCCCCGGTCGCCGACGGTGTAGTTTCTTCCTTTCAGCCAGCGCCTGAGGGGAACGGCGACGACCACGACCACGCCGAGGACCATGGCCACGGCGGTGGGATTGAGGGCCTGGTAGATGGTCGTGCCGATCATGACGCCGGGGGCGGCGGCCAGGAAGCCGATGGCCGCCTTTCGGGATTCGATGGACCGAAAATAGAAACCGATGCGACTGATGTTGGTGAACAGGGAGAAAACGGTGATCAGGGGCAGGACCGCCTTGACGCCGATGATGGGGACCACGACGGCGGCGAGCAGAAAGGCACCGCCGACGCCCCCCAGACCGCTGATCAGGGACGACAGAAAGGCAGCGCTCGCGAGAACGACGTAATCCATAAGGTCGAGGGAGCCAAGCGCCGAGGCCTGTAGGGCTTCCATTCGGTCGACGGATTTCCAGTTGCGGGGAAGGGTGGCGAAGCAGTCGGCCGAGGTGCGGACGGGGCAAAGTCTGAAGGGAAATCCGCTTCCATGCAACGCGGTGTCATTCGCCGAAGCGAGGACCCGCCCCATAAATCATCGTCGTGACCCCGTTGGCTTCGCGCTCGGCCACGACGTGCATGCCAATTTTCTCCGCCACCCGGCGGGAACCCATATTTCTGGCGTCGATTTCGGCGATGACCGCGTCCAGCCGAAGCGCGGTCAGCGCGTGGCGCAACACCGGCCGGGCAGCCTCGGAGGCGAAACCCTGTCCCCATTGGGATCGCGGCAATCGCCAGCCTATTTCGATCTCGGGGCCAACCAGATCGAGCGGAGTGAGGAGGATCCAGCCAAGGAAATCGCGCCCCTCCTCGCGGCAAAACAGGGACCAGTAGCCAAAGCCCGGGGGATTGGAATGTTCAATGCGCTCAATGACGAAGGCGCGGTGCCGCGGTGGGTCGTCCCAGGGACCCTCGACGTAGCGAACCACTTCCGGGTCCCGATCCATGGCGATGCAGGCCTCCACATCCGCCCGGCAACGGGGCCGCAGAATCAGGCGCGGTGTGCGGAAGGTGGGAAGCACTACGGAACCAGGTCGGTCGCCTGCCGCGGCGACAACAGTCCGTGCTTCCGCAACCGGCCCCGGAACTGGTGATAGGTAAGGGACAGGGCGCGGGCGGCGATCCGCTGATTATGCCGCGACCTTACCAGGGCCGCCTCCAGGATCCCCCGCTCGTGCCGTTCCAGTTCCTGGTCAAGGTCGGCGGGCACCAGGATCGGTGCCGTGGGCGCGGGCGGTTCCTCGGCAGTAGGTTCGGGCAGCGGGCGACGGGGCCGCCACGGGGACTCGAAGGGGTCCAGGGATACCTCGCCGATGGGTTCGGTCTGATCTGGCCACCGGTAGACGGCGCGATCGACCACGTTCCGCAGTTCGCGCACGTTGCCGGGCCACGGATGGGAGTCCAGCTGGCGTAGCGCCGCGATGGCAAAGCCGGGAAATCGTTCCCATCCCACCCGCGCCGCCATGGTGCGCCCGAAGGCCTCGGTCAGAAGCGGAATGTCGTCTGGACGGGCCCGCAAGGGGGGAAGAGTGATCACTTCGAATGCCAGGCGGTCCAGCAGGTCGTGGCGGAACCGGCCCGCGGCGGCTTCCGCCGGCAGGTCCACGTTGGCCGCGGCCACCACCCGCACGTCCACGCTCAGGGTCGTGGACCCGCCAATACGTTCGAATTCCCCGTATTCGATGATCCGCAAGACCTTTTCCTGCACCGCGGCGGAGGCGGAAGCGATCTCGTCGAGGAACAGGGTACCGCCGTCCGCCCGCTCGAAACGGCCGCGCCGCTGCCGGACGGCACCCGTGAAGGCGCCCGCCTCGTGGCCGAACAGTTCCGATTCCAGAAGGGATTCGTGCAACGCGGCGCAGTTCACCTTGACCACCGGTCGGTCCCAGCGGGGCGACAGGTATTGAAGCCGCGCCGCCACCAACTCCTTTCCCGTGCCCCGTTCACCCACCACCAGAACCGGCCGGTCCAAGGGCGCCACGGCGCTGACCCGTTCCATGGCGTCGATGAAGGCCGGGGATTCGCCGATCAGGGGCGGCAGTTCGTCAGCCATGAGCGACACTATACCTCTTGGCAAGATTCGCTACTAGTTAGGATATTTTGCTAATAAATAGTAAACCATATTAGTTCTTGAATGACCTGAGATATTTGTAATGCCTTGATTTTTATACATGAATGAGCGTCTCGGCCGGTTGGCACGGAGATTGCCTTACTGGTGGCAAGCGGCAGGCCCGGCGACGGAAACCGCGACTGGTGAACTCAAGGTGAAAGGGAATAGTGGAGATGGGAATCTTTTCGCGAATGAACGACATCATCAATTCCAACGTCACGGCCCTTCTGGATCGGGCGGAGGATCCGGAGAAGATGATCCGCCTGATCATCGTCGAGATGGAGGACACGCTGGTGGAGGTTCGCGCCGCCGCCGCCAAGACCATCGCCGAACGGAAGGAGGTGCAACGCAGCCTGGACCGCTACCACGTCGCCCAAGAGGAGTGGCAGCGCAAGGCCGAACTGGCCCTGTCCAAGGGCCGCGAGGACCTGTCGCGGGGCGCGCTGGTGGAAAAGGCGAGAATTGTCGAGGCGGCTCAGGATCTTGAAGCGGAGTCGATACACCTGGACGATGCTCTCGCCCGCAGCGAAGAGGACATCGGCCGGCTCGAGGAGAAGCTCAAGGAGACCCGTTCCAAGCAGCGGTCCCTGGTCGCCCGTCACCAAACGGCGTCGAACCGGCTGCGCGTTCGCAAGAACCTGCACGACCAGCGCATCGAGGACGCCTTCGCCCGATTTGAGCAGGTGGAGAAGCGCCTCGACGCGGCCGAGTCCGAGGTCGAGGCCTTCGACATGGGGCGTCCGCGAACCCTCAATGAGGAGATCGGCGATCTGGAGCGGGAGGCCGCCATCGAGCAGGAACTGTCGGCCCTCAAGGAAAAGATGGGCGGTGTCGCGGGCGGCCGATAGGTCTCCGCCATCGACCGTAAGAAGGACCCTGAAATGTTCGATTTTTTTCACGTACCCGTCATCCTGTTCCTGGCCGTGGTCGCGCCCATCTGGATCATCGCCCACTACATGACCCGATGGCGCACGGCCAAGATCCTGACCGGCGAGGACGAGAAAATGCTTGCCGAGCTGTGGGAACTGGCTCCTCGCCTGGAAGATCGTATCCGCAACCTGGAACGCATCCTCGATGTCGAGGCGCCCGGCTGGAGGGACCGCGCATGACCGACCATCACCCCAACGCCCGGCCGCGCCAGGCCCGGCTCTATCGCAATGCCCGCGACGGTTGGGTCCGCGGAGTCTGTGCAGGCCTCGCCGACTATTTCGGCGTCCACGTGGCCTGGTTTCGCTGGGGCTTCGTCTTTGGCCTGTTCTTCTTCTTTCTGCCCACGGCGATCGGCTACGCCATCGCATGCTTCGTCCTGCCGGAGGCACCCGACCACCTCTACGACAACGAGGAGGAGGCGCATTTCTGGCGCGGCGTTCGCACCGATCCCGACCGCACGTTCTCAGGCCTGCGTCATCGCTTCCGGGAGCTGGACAAGCGCCTACGCGGATTGGAAACGGTGGTGACGTCCCGGGAGTTCCGGCTCCGCCGCGAGATCGACGGCTTGTAGGCGGGCTCAGATCAGGGGATCGGCGACGGGATCGGGCAGCAGCGATTGCAGATCCGGGGCGGCGCCCGCACCGAAGACCTCGGCCGGTGCCGCGCTGCCCTCGCCCGTTCCTCCCATGTCCAGGACGTCGGCGATATTCAAGCTGGAAGCGGACCCGCCGGCGAGGACGTCCTGACCGGGATCGACAACATCCGCCATAGCGGAGAGGGTCTCACCCGGGCCGACCTCCAAAGCGTTCCCTGACGGCCCCGCGCTGGTCACCACAATGTCGTCGAAGTGGGCGCCGGTGTTGGCCCACGAATAAAGACCCACCGTGCCGCCGGTGAGCGTGCCGCCCTGCACCGGACCGCCGAACAGCTCCACCCCGTCGCGCAACACCGTGATCTCGCCACCGGTCACCGTCAGCGAAATCTGCATCTCGGTGCCGATCGTGTAGCCAGGGCCCGATACCGACGCCAGCGTCGTCTCAACCCCGTTCGCCACCTCAAACAGGCCGATGAACGGGCGCTCGTAGTCAAAGTCCACCTTGTAGTAGTTCTGGGCATCCGCGTAATAGAACGCCAGGCCGATGCCGTCGTTGTCCGTCGAGCGAAGCGTCGCATCAAGCGTGTAGTCCTGCCACCCCTGCGCCGCCGCATCGTCCCAGATCAGCGTCGTTCCAAGCCGGTGGTCCTGCGCCGTCCAGTCGGTACTCATGATGTTCGACGTCTGGCGAACCTCCTGATTCAACACAGACCACGACGACGGGCCGTTCACCGTCCCCTCGTCCAATGACGTCCAGCCGGCAAAATCTCCGTCCGAAAACGTCTCCGAAAGGAAAACCGTCGGCTCTTGGCCCGAGTCGTTGACGGTGATCAGGAACCCTTCCGCGTAGGAGAGACCCGTTCCGTCTTGATCCGTTGCCGTCACTTGGACGTTGACCGTCGGCTCCGTCGCGAAATCCAGGCTCTGGCCATCCTTGAGCTTCAACTGGCCGCTGACGACTTCGAACCGATTGTCATCGATCACGAAGCCGTGGGTGTCGCCTTGATCGAAGTCCGCGACCGACACATTGCCGACGATCGCCCCCGACACGTTCTCATCGACGGTGAGGTCGTCGACATCGAGATCGGTCGGTGCATTGTTGGTGCCGTCGATGAAGTACGTGCCGTCGGAAAATTGGGCCCGTTCCACGCCCAGCAAGGAATCGGTGCCGTCACGACTACTGACGAGATCGACACTGCTGACGGCGCCGGCGCCAAGAAGCGTCACAGTGCACTCGGTGGATAGCCCGGAAAACGCCGCGAGGTCGTTCCCTGCCCCGCCCTCGAGGACGTCGTCGCCGGTGCCGCCGGTCAGGGTGTCGTCGCCGGACAGGCCGAAAAGCGCGTCCGCGCCGTCGCCGCCGGAAATCGCGTCCGTCACCGACCGGCCGGCGATGACGTCGTCGCCGGTGGTGCCTGCCGGATCGGCGTTCAGGGCGGCGAGGGCGTCGTCGACCTGGATCAGGCCGTAACCGGTTCGCGAATCGGCGCCGACATCGAACCCCGCGGTCAAGGGGTCGTCCATGTCGATGGCGGTGACCTGCATGACCCGGTAGACATCCTCCGGCACCAGCCCCGGCACGCCGTCGAGGATCAGGGCGGCGGCGGCGGCCGCGTGGGGCGCCGCCGCCGAGGTGCCGAAGAAGTTGGGGAAGCCGTCCCCATCCACGTCACTGCCGAAAAAGGTTGTGTTGGTGCCGTCGGGCGCGGTGATCTGGGGGGTCTGGCGCACATCGGGCACGCTCAGGCGGTTGCCGGCCGTGTCGAACAGGATGGTGGTGGGGCCGGCGGACGAGAAGGATTCCACCAGCGGCGGATTGGTACCGAAGGCCGGGGTATCATCGTAGAAGGCCGCCGCCACCGCCTGGCCGCCACTGGCCGCGGCGTGGCCCGCGGTGGTGCCGCTATTGGTATCGTGCTCGAGGATGTTGAAGCTGCCGAAGGTAACGTACTTCATCAGCCCCGGGTCGGCGCCGGCGAAACGCCCGATGGCGATGTTGAACGTGTTCGTCGATCCGTTGTTAGTGAACTGCAAGATCTCCAGCGGATCGCCGCCAATGTTGTTGCTGGAGGAAGAGTCAACAAGCGTCGTCTCGGCCGAATCGAACAGGAAGATGTCGATGTCGTTCTGGGCGCCGAGGCCGCCGCTGACCGAGAAAAACGCCTCGTCCCACTGGAACGAGATGGTAATGGTGGATCCGCCGCCGATGGTCACCGCCTGGAACGCATCGACCCCGGCCCCTGGATCGAAGTCGTGGGCGTCGACCTGGAAGGAGCCGAAGTCCAGGTCGATCCCGCTGTCCACGAAGGCGCTTTCGTAGGAATCCCGCGCCTGGTTGCCGGCCGAGGAAAAGTAGAGCGCCCCGTCGGCCACCGCCTGGTCGACGGCCTGGGCGATGATGCCGTCCTGGAAGAAGGGCTCGGCGAAGTAGATGACGTCGTCGACGATCACGTCGGCGCCGTCGACCCTGAGGTCGAGGATGCCCTGGGCAAAATTGGCCTGGCCGGTGAAGGCGGTGTGGAAGGACAAGTCCGCGCCGGGCGCCACGTCGTGAATTAACTGCAGCATGGCGCGGCCTTCGTCGCTGCCGCCGCCCGACAGGTCGTCCAGCACCGTCACCCCGGATGCCGGCAGGTCGCCGCTGGCGACGTTGCTGGCCGCGCCGCCCTTGTTGTTGTAGCTGTCCGTGAATCGGACCCGATTTCCTTGGACACAGAATTGGCTTAATCGAAGTGTCCAAGGAGGACCGGAACATGACCGATAATTTTGAGAAGAAAGTTGCTGTTGATGGGCCTGTGGTAAATGCGGGCGAGCTTGGCTCGTCCACGTTTTCCCCAGGACAGGCTTTGCCGGCAGGCCCGCTGGGACTTGGCCAGCGATGGACGGTGGCGCGCAAGCGTGAGGTCGTTCTGCGGCTTTTGCGTGACGAGCCGGTGCAACTTCTGTCGCGCCAGTTGGGCGTAGAGATCTTCCGGCTCGAGCAGTGGCGTGAGAAAGCGATCGGCGGGATCGACGCCTCGCT
Source organism: Rhodospirillales bacterium (assembly GCA_965247705.1). Lineage (GTDB taxonomy): Bacteria > Pseudomonadota > Alphaproteobacteria > Rhodospirillales > CAMCUA01 > CBDFHV01. Next base: position 112,359 of record CBDFHV010000064.1, read on the forward strand.
CAAGCAACGCAAGGGCGATCCGGTGCAGGCGGAACTGGATAGCGCCATGAAGCGGATCGGAGAGTTGACCATGCAGGTGGAACTGCTGGAGGCCAAGACGGAGACCTTCGGCCCTTTGGGGCGGCGGAGGTCGCGGCGATGAGTGCCGCCACCTCGCCCGGCACGGGTCTGGCCTACGGCCTGCGGCGGGTCTGCGCCGCCTGGGGCATGGCCCGCTCCTCGTTCTACGCCGTGACCTCCGGCCAGCACGCCGAGCAGCCGCCGGCAAAGCGTCGGGGACCGAAGCCCGCGATCTCGGACCAGGCGCTGCTGGTGGCGATCGAAGCCGACCTGGAGGCATCGCCCTGGGAGGGCGAGGGCTACCGCAAGGTCTGGGCTCGGCTTCGGGTCTGTCGCGACATCCGGGTTGCCCGCAAGCGGGTGCTCCGCCTGATGCGCGAGAACAATCTGCTCTCGCCCCATCGCTGCCGCCGCCGTGGCGGCAATCCCCATGACGGTGAGATCATCACTCATGCCCCGAACCTCATGTGGGGCACCGATGGCGTTCGGGTGTTCACGGTGGACGACGGCTGGGGCTGGATCTTCACCGCCGTCGAGCATTGGAACGCCGAGTGTGTCGGCTGGCATGTCTGCAAGCGCGGCGACCGCTTCGCCGCCCTGCAGCCGATCTCCATGGGGCTTGCCGGGCTGTATGGCTCGACCGCGGCCGGCGCGGCTCGGGGGCTGGCCTTGCGGATGGATCACGGCTCCCAGTATCTGTCGGACCACTTCACCAACCAGATCAAGTTCTGGGGCATCCAGCCGTCCTACGCCTTCGTCGCCGAGCCCCAGACCAACGGCGTCGCCGAGCGGTTCAATCGCACGCTGAAGGAACAGATCATCCATGGTCGCATCTACCGCAACATCGCGGAGCTGCGGGACGCCGTCCGCGACTTCGTCGAACTCTACAATGCCCAGTGGATCGTCGAAAAGAACGGCTACCTGAGCCCCGCTCAAGCTCGTCAGGCGTGGCACGCCGCGATCTCAATCAGGCCCGCCGCGTGAGACAAACTTGTGTCCAAGGAACCGGGTGCGCTACAGTTGTAGCTGTCCGACAGAACGCCGATCTTCAGCCCGCTGCCGTCGACCCCGTAGGTGACGCGGGCGACGTCCGCCTCCATGGACGCATCGCCCTGGCTGGTGGTGAGCCCCACGTTGGCGAGGGCGGCCGACGATCGGGCGAAGGCCAAGTCCACTTGCGCCGCCACACTGTCCAGCGCCGTTACGGGCAGCAGTCCCGAGGCCATGGCGCCGAACGCGCCGCCGCTGACCAGGCCAAGGGACTCGAGAGCCTTGAGCAGGCTGTCGCCGTCGCCGGATTGGGATACGGCGTCGATCACAACGTAATCTGAAGAAACAACCGCGTCCGCCCCGGCCCCCTGCACGTTCAAGAACAGGCCGGTGAGCGTGCCATCAAGCTTGGACAGGGGACCGAATTTAGCCGCGGCCAGCTGTTCCGCAAGGTCCGGCGCGGCCACACTTAGAACATGGCCCGCTGCGGTAGCCTCCACCGCTACCGCCGAATGCCCTTTCCGAAATGCCTCTCGCGTGTTCTCGCTCATGCCCAGCCAGTCTCGAACCGACTACCTACGGGGCCCAATGCTGCCGGACCCGGTGAGATGAGGGCCGGAGTGGACTGCCTGCCCGAACTGAAAGGTCGGACCAGCCGCCAAATCACCCGACGACCTCGCCCCCTCCATGCCCGACACGAACCCCGGCTTTATACTGCACGGTTCTGTTTCTGGTGGCACAATTAGCCAGTTGAGAATGTATCACAAATCCGGCGGCAATTCCACATTACAGGGAATCGCGCGACCCGCCCCGGAGATCCGCGTTCGCGACGGCTATTTTCCGGCCATCACCACCACGTCGCCGGTCTCGCCGTCCGCCAGGCGGCGGGCGTGAAGGGCGCACAGGGGATCGTCGGGCATGGCGTCCGCCAGCTTCCGGAAGACTTTCTGGGCCGACGGGTCGCCTTGTTTCATGCCCTCGTAGGCCTCGTAATAGGCGCGGGTCGCCTCGGGGGAGGCGTCATCCGACAGGGGCTCGAAGGTCGCCAGACCCGTGCTCCGCCCCTGCAGCATCAGAACGCCGATGGGTCGGACGGGCGAATCCGGACATTGGGCCATCGTGGTTTCGGAGATGCACACCAGCGTGCCCAGATATTTGTTGGCCCCTTCGAGGCGGGCGGCCGTGTTGATGGCGTCGCCATGGGCGGTGTAGTCGAAGCGGCTGGCGCCGCCGAAGTTGCCCACCGCCACGGTTCCCGTATTGACGCCGATCCGGGTGACTCCGATGGGCTGACCCGCCGCCATTCGATCATCGCGGAACCGGCGGGCAAAACTGTCGATGGCGCGGGCACTGGCGACCGCGCGCACCGCGTGATCCTCCATTTCGGTGGGGGCGCCATACATGGCGTGGACGGCATCGCCGACGATCTTGTCGACGGTGCCCCCGTGGTCCATCACGATGCGGCAAACCCCGTCCGGATAGACATTAAGCAGCTCGACCAGGGCTTCCGGTTCGGTGTTCTCGACGAAGGAGGTGAAGCCGGCCAGGTCGGTGAACAGGAACGTCAGTTCTCCGGTTTCGCCGGAAAGCTTCAGCTGTCCCGGGTCCTCGGCGATCCGCGCCACCAGGTCGGGCGACAAATACTGGCTGAAGGCATTGCGCACGAACGCCCGGCGCTTTTCCTCGCGCAGATAGTTGGCGTAGACGAGAATCGCGTACAGCAGCACACCCGCCGCGACCGGATAGGCGACATCCATGAGGATCCGCTGTTCCAGGTAGAGGTACCAGGCCGCGCCGCCCAGGGCGGCCACGCCCACTCCGCCCAGGATCAAGGTGATCCACGCCCCGGCGCGGGGCACGGTGAGGGCGAGAAACAGGCAGAGAAGTCCCGCCGCCGCATATTCGGTGAGGACGATGTGATAGGGCCGCTCGAGAAGCGTTCGGTCGAGGGCCGACTCCAGCCATTGCGCATTGATCTCCACACCCGGCATCGCTTCCTCGACCGGGGTTGCCTTGATGTCGAAAAGACCAATGGCCGATGCCCCGACGAGGACGATGTGGTTCGCCAATCGGCCGTCCGGGACTCGCCCCGCCAACACATCCTTCGCCGACACGTAGCGGTCGCGGTCATGGCGGTTGAAGTGGAGCCAGGTGCGTCCCGTACGATCGGCGGGAATTCCCACATCGCCGACCACCAGGCGTTCGACTCCCGTTTCGTTGGACACGACGACGACCGTGGATTGTTTCTTGGCCAGCCGCAACAGTTCCAGTGACAGGGTTGGAAACAGCTCGTCCCCCACCCGCAACAGGGTCGGAACCCGACGGATGACGCCGTCCCTTTCGGGCAGATTGGTCATCATGCCCAGGCCCGCGGCGGCGGTTTCCAAGACGGGTACGTTGCGGACCATGCCCGCGAAGCTCAGCAGATGAGGTCGGGGATTGGCGCCACGGGCGGCGATCGCCGCCTTGCGCGCCTTCACGTCGACGGCTCCCTGATCCGCCCGCGGGGCGGCGGACTGGCCGAGAACCACGTTGCCGCGGGCAATGGCTTCGGCGAAGGCCGCGTCGTGGGATCGCATGGCCGACAAGCGGGATCGGGTTTCCGGATCCAAATCCCTAAGATAGGCCGCAATCTGTTCCGGCGAGGTACGGTCCGGTTCGGCGAACACCACGTCGAACCCGATGGCGATCGCGCCCGCCGCGCCAATCCGGTCGACAAGATCGGCGATCAGCGTGCGCGGCCACGGCCATTGACCCAAGGCCGCCAGGCTCTCGTCGTCGATATCGACAATGGCCACCGGTGCCGACGACTTTGGACGGGGGTGGACTTGTTGCAAGACATCGAAGGCTTTCAGGCGCAGAGCCTGCAGGGGCGCGGGGTCCCAGAGTCGAAGCGCGAAAAGAAGAAACGCCCCAACGAGCGCGGCCACCGTCAGTTTGCCCGGTCGGGTCCAACTGGCCATGGCGGCCATGGGCTTCCCCCGCGATGTCGGTGAGTCACGTGTCTGTTGTGGGATTCTACGCCGCCCACGGCGCGCCGCAAGGGGTGTCACCCACAGCTTGGGCGACGGACGGTCAGGCCGTCAAATCCGCACCGCCGCCTTCTTCCGAACCCTCGGCGCTCACATAGGCCTGACCCGCCGCCTGGTCCTCGATGGCAATGGCGAAGGTCGACTCTCCGCCGACCACGGAGAATCCGCCCTCGTCGCCTTCCGTGTCGACGATGGTCAGGCTGCCATCGTTGGCGGTGAAGCGGAATCCGTCCTCGGCCGGGCCGCCGCCGTCCGCTTCGAACCTCAGAAGTCCGGCGGATACGTCGGCCTGGGTGAAGCTGTTCGTACCCCCGATCGAAAGCGCCGTCTAATCGACAAACAGCGTTCCGTGCTCCGGCGCCTCGAGCAACGCGAAAACGACCTCGTCAGCCGGCGTATCCACGTCCGATACCCGCAATTGATCCGATGAGAAGCTCGTATCCGTCCCGGGCCCGACCGCGGCGCCAGAGTTGGTATCCAAAAACGGGGCGTCATTGACCGGGGTCACCGTGACCGTAAACGGATCCGACGTTGCCACGGCCTCTCCGTCGTCCGTGATGCTTATCTCGAGACCCTCGATTTCACCGAAGAAGTTGTCGAACGGGACCAAGGACAGGGGCGGATCGCCGAACAGTTCATCGCCGCCGACGGTCCATTCGCCGCGGCCCGAGATCTCGCCCAGGTTAAAGCTCGCGCCCTTGGGTAAGCCGGTTATCACGACCTCGTAGTCATCGGCCAAATCGAGCGGAATGAGGGCCGCCAAGTCGAGGGGGATCGGGGAATCCTCGGGGCCCTCGCTCGGCGACGCCGAGATTTCAGGATCGAGGTCGGACAATGCCACCGTCAAGTTGCCGAACTGAAGCAATTCCACGTCCTGCAAGGTGTCCGTGCCGTCGTTGCCGATGATGGTCACCAACCCGCCTTCTTCCTCCACCTGGGCCTGTGCTTCCCCGGGCGGTGGCCCGAAGATCACGTCGTAGTCGCCGAAGACACCGGTAAAGACGGCGGTGTCCTGTCCGGTCCCCCCGGTCAGGAAGTCGTTGCCCTTGCCGCCGGCCAGAACGTCGTTGCCATCACCGCCGTCCAATCGGTTGGCTTGATCGTCGCCGAGGATAATGTCGTTGCCGCCGCCGCCGATGACGTTCTCGAACCGGGAGATGGTGTCCACGTCGATATCGAGACCGGCCGCCCCGCCGCCCGCCAAATCCACGAAGATATCCCGGGTAGCGCTCGAATAGACCAGGGTATCGCCGACCTCTTCGCCGCCGTCGCCGCCGTCGTAGGTGTCGTTGCCGGCACCGACACCGCCGATGATGGTGTCGTCTCCTTCGCCGCCGAAGACCACGTCATCGCCGGCATTGGTGGTAATGGTGTCGTTTCCGGCGCCCCCGTTAACGAGGTCGTTGCCCGATCCGGTGAGGATTACGTTGGGGCCGTCACTGCCGGTGATGTTCTGGGGGTTGGGATTGCCGCTACCGTCGTAATTTTCGCTGCCGACGAGGGTCAGGGAAAACACGCCACCCGTCCCGGTCCCAGGTCCGGTCGGGACCAGTATCTCGTCGGGGTTAAGATTGCCGCCTCCGCCACCAACCGGAACGCCGCCGCCAAATCCACCGCCTCCCCCGACGTCCACCGTGGCGACGGGGATGAAGGACGGAGGGGACCCGGGCGCCGTGCCAATGATGTCGCCCTGGGTACCGCCAACGACGTCCTCGGTTCCGGCAGCGGTAAGGAAGTCTTCAAGCTCGGCGCCCTCTTCGCCCGGTCCGTCGGGCAGGCCGTCACCGTCCAGGTCGGCGCTGGGGAGAACCTGGGATAGCTGGGCGGCAAGTTCCTGCTGATCGGCGCCAAGCGGCGCCGGCTCGGTCGGTGCCGAGAAGGCATCCTTGATGAAGGTGAATGCTTTGTCCGCGTTGAGCACCACGGCAATGCCCTGGGCCGTGGCGACGATCTCACCAACGAACCCGCCGAATTCCCGCAGAACGGAGGCCCAGACCGAAATGTCGCCGGAGACAGGATCCACCTGGACTTCAATCACGCCCTTGGTGCCCCGGATACCCATTACCGCCACCGGGGTTTCGATGACCATGGCTTCGGGATCGGTCTTGGCCACTTCGCCCGACAGGAAAACGACGATGCCCTTGAGCAGCGAAAACACCGCGCTGCCTTCCTGGGATCCCGGGTCGTAGATGAGCTCGTTAAGGACCAGACGGGCACCCTCGCCGACGGCGAATTCGGAATTGTCGGCGAACAGGAGGCCGACCGTGCTTCCGTCGGCGGTCTGGACGAGATCGCCCTGGTACAGCGGGTCGCCGATTTCGAGCTCGACGACGGTCCCATCGGTCCGGGTGGCGGTGGCGACGCCGCTCAGGGTCTCCACGCTGCCGATGGGTTCGGACAAGGCAGCGCCCACCTGGGCGAACTGGCCGGGCGCCAGGGAGCCGGCCAGGGACGACACCAGGTCGGGACCCAATACACTGCCATCGGCGCCGACGAGACTCGGTATCTGGGGTCCGTCGAAATACGCCGTGACGATCACATGGGAGCCGTCGGGGAAGTCGATGACCAGGTCACCGCCAACCCGGT
>CBDFHV010000065.1:0-90990 GCA_965247705.1 Rhodospirillales bacterium
GCTTTCGTAAGCATGTGCTTGGTCAGGCACTGCGGCGTCGGCGTTCCGGGCCCAGGGTCATCTCCCAGATGGCCAGGGCGCGCGCATGGGGTGGTGCGGCGCTCTATTGAGATTCCTTTACCGCCGCGTCAGAATATGTGCACGGGAAAGTCGGTCCCTGATTTAGCGTTTTGGCACGAGAGGCAGACCGATGCCACAGGATACGGAACCCGACGGCGCAATGGCATCGGACAAATCCGACTACGAAATTCGTTTCGTCCCCAGCGAAAAACGAGTGCGGGTGGAATACAACGGTACTTGGGTGGCGGATTCCACGAACTCCGTCATCCTTCATGAGACCCGCGCCACGCCCATGTACTATTTCCCAACGGACGACGTGCGCATGGAGTTCCTCGAGAAGACGGATCATCAGACCCATTGCCCGTTCAAGGGAACGCCAGCTATTGGTCGTTGAATGTCGGCGGCGAGGTAGCGGAAAACGCGGTCTGGGGTACGAGGAACCGGACACGGACGGCGAGACTATCCGCGGCATGTTGTCGTTCTACCCGAACATGGTGAGCGCCATTTACGAAGGGGACGAGGAGGTCGCCTTCTTCGACAGTAAGGTCGAGAGCATGCACGCCAATTCCCTCGCCGGCTGGATGCTCAGCGAGGCCTGGAAGCTGGTGAGTCCTTGGACCAGTTGATGGCGGGGTTCTGCAAGATCCTCTGCGAGGTCGGATACCCAGTCGACCGGCTGACCATCGTCATCCCGACACTCCACCCCCAGGTGTTTGCCACTGTGCTTGTCTGGCGCTCCGACGAGCCCGAGGTCAAGACTCTTCTGGCATCCCACGACATATTGCACCAGCCCAAGTACGCCGACAGTCCGTTCGCCCCCATCATCCGAGGCGCCGGCGGCGTCCGCCGGCGCCTCGAGGGCGACAATGTCAAGCTGGACTTCCCGGTGCTTCAGGACCTCCACGGGGAAGGCGCCACCGACTACGCCGCCATGCCCTTCCGTTTCTCGGACGGACAGATCAACGTCCTCTCCATGACGTCCTTTGCGGAAGGCGGCTTCACGACGGCCCACCTCGGCCAAGTCTACGAGGTCCTGCCGGTGCTCGGCCGTCTGTTTGAGGTGCACGCCCAGCGCAGAACGTCCATCGGCCTGTTGGAGACCTATCTCGGCCGACACACGGGAAAGCGCGTCCTGGACGGCCTTGTCAAACACGGCGACGGCGAGCGCATCAACGCCGTAATTTGGTTCTGCGACTTCCGCGACTCAACCAGGCTCTCGGAACAGATGGAGCAGGATATCTACCTGTTGCACCTGAACCGGTTCTTCCACTGCATGGCCGGCGCGGTGGAAAAGAAACAAGGCGAGTTGCTGCGATTCATCGGCGACGCCGTGCTGGCGATCTTCCCGATCACCGAATCCAGCACCGAATCCTGGGCCAGCGCCACCGGTACGCCGGAGGCCTGCCGGCGGGCCATGAAGGCGGCGAAGTTGGCCGGCGAGCGCATCCAGGCCACGAACGAAAACCATCCCGAGCTGCCGGCCTTGAAATACGGGATCGGCCTTCACTTGGGAAAAGTCACTTACGGCAACATCGGCATTCCTGCGCGCCTGGAGTTCACGGTCATCGGATCGGCGGCCAACCAGGCGGCCCGGGTCGAAAGCATGACTAAGGAGATCGGCGAGACGGTTCTGATCTCGTCCGCCTTCGCAGACGCCTATCCGGGCAAGCTGGTGTCCAAGGGCCGTTATCCGCTCAAGGGCCTGGAGGGCGAGCACGAGCTGTTCATCCTGCCCGAAAACTGAGTGCGCCAACCAGTTCCTGCGCTTCTCTCTCGTGAAAGTCAGGTCTCCGCTAATTGCCGCCGCAAAAAAGGATGTGTGCGACAACCCTACATATAATGGGTTTCTGTCTTAACCGCATAAGCACGCATCGATCATCCGCCGAGCGTGGCCCGCAGCGTTTCCATTTCCTTGCTGACCGCCTCGATCTCGGTCACCGGGAAGCCCTTGGCCAACTCGGGGCTGACGGTCTTGAGACCTTCGTACGGCTTGCCATGGAAGCGGACGCGGCCGTCCTCGACGGTGACGCCGTTTTCGATCTCGTAGGCATAATTCCACGCCACCGCCGCATCCCGGGTCAGGCCGTCCGGCAGGTCCAGGGACAGGACGCCACGGTCGACCGCGACCGGATAGCCGCCGGGCAGGCCCTCGGGCCCCGGGGCATGGGACCGGCAGGTCCCGCCGGTGGCCAGCGCCAGTATGATCGGCACCCCGTTGGACCCGGAGATGTCGATGGCCGGCGCCCGGGGCAGCCGCAGATGGGCGAAGCGGCGATAGACATCGTCCATCTCGTCGCCGTCCAGCCATAGCCGGGGCGGTGGGCTGTTGCGCTCGGCGGGCGGGCCCCGCCACGGCCCCAGGTTCTGGTGCTGGGCCAGGACCCGCAGCCGGCCCTCCTCGCGGATGCCCAGGTCACCGGCGAAAATGGTGGCCAGGATGGCGACGTTGCCGACGCCGCAGGTCACCGGCAGGCCCGCCGCCTTCAACACCCCGTTGCCCACGTCGGGAAAGCAGCAGTTGATGAACGCGCCCTTGCCGCCCAGCATTTGCAATGCCTGGCCGCAGCGGGCCGACAGCAGGGCCTGGAAGGCGACGGTAACGCTCAGGCCCCCGTGCAGGATCATGGCGCCCCACTTGGTATCGGAGGCGTGGCCGACGCCCGGCGACTGAACCGAGGCCGCCTGCACGGTCACACGGGGCGCCACCGGGCCGATGGCCTCGGCCACCGTCTCGGCGCTGGAGAAGTTCACGGGAAGGTCGACGAAGCTGGCCGGGCGCCCGAAGTTGGCCGCCCGCGCGTTGGCCGCCAGGCGCAGCCATTCCCGCCGCTCCCGATTACGCCCGGCGATGGCCACCGTGATGGGTCTCGCGGCGGTGGCGGCGATGTCGAACACGATCCGGGCGGCGAAGTTGCCGGTGCCGGTGACCAGGATGTCGGCCTTGCCCGTCATGGGATTGGAGATACTCCCCGCCCTATTCGGCCGCCATCTTGGGCAGGTAACCCAGGTCGCTCAGCACCGCCTCGAAGGCCGCCAGGCCCTCGCCCGCCATGGGCTGAAGCGGCGCGCGCGGATAACCGCCGGGGCGGCCCATCAGGCGCATGGCGTCCTTGATGGTGGCGGGCGAGGTGCCGGCGGAATGGAACAGAAGCTGGCGTAACGGCATCAGATCGTGCTGCAAGGCGACCCCACGGTCGATATCGCGGCCCACGGCAAGGTCGTAGAGCATGGGCAGCTTGCAGCCGGCCACCTGCTGCACCTGATCGACGAAGCCGACGGCGCCCATGAGGATCCCGGCGAAACCCCAGATGGCGGCGGGGCCGATGAAGATGCCCACCTCGTCGCCGATGGCGCCGATCAGCTCCATCATCCGCAGATAGCTCTGGGCGCTGTCCTTGACGGCGACGATCCGCGCCACTTCGGCCAGTTTGACGGTGGTTTCCGTATCCACGTCGATGCCGGCCCGACCGGGGCAGTTGTAGAACATGATCGGCACGTCCACCGCATCGGAGATGCGGGCGTAGTGGGCGATCACGTCCCGCTTTTTTGGGTTCATGAAGAAGGGCTGCTCGATCATCACCCCGTCGACGCCCGCCGCCACCGCCGTCCTGGTGCGGGTAATGACCTCGTTGGTGTTGATGCCGCCGGTGCCGGCGACGACGGGAAAGTGGCCGTTCACCTCGGCGACGGCAATGGCGATCACTCGCTGGCGCTCGGCGTCGTCCATCAGGTGGGCCTCGCCGCTATGACCGCAGATGACCATGCCGTGGTTGCCCTCCTCCATGGACAGCTTGATGTTCTCCTTCAGCAGCGCCTCGTCGATGCCGCCGTCCCTGGTGAAGGGCGTGACGATGGCGGTGAAGGCTCCATTCCAGTCGACCCGGCGCCGGCTCATGATAGTTCTCCGTTTGGGTGCGATTTTCGGGACCTTACGGGCGCACGGGGCGAAACTCAAGGCGGCTCGATTGACCGCCAGAGGGGCCGTAAGGCAAGGTTCGCAACCGTTTCGAACTGCGAGGGCGGCCGCGATTTGGCGATCACCGACACCTTCGACGTGGCCGTGATCGGCGGCGGCGTCATGGGCTGCACGACGGCCCTGTGGCTGGCCCGGGGCGGCATGCGCACGGCTCTGGTCGAGCGTGGCGGCCTGTGCATGGCGGCCTCCGGCGTCAACGCGGGAACCCTCTCCATGCAGCACTATCGGGAGCCGTCCCTGGTCGCCCTGGGCCTGGAGGGCCGGGCGCTGTGGATGTCGGCGGACCGCTGGCTGGGCAGGGACGTCGGTTACGAGCAGCGGGGCGGATTTATCCTCGCTTTCACCGACAAGGAGGCGGAAACCCTCACCCGCCTGACCGAGCAACGGCGCACCGCCGGTGCCGACGTGGAACTGATGACACCGGACCGGGCCCGGGAGCTCGAGCCGGCCCTGTCGACCCACCCGCTGCTGGCGTCCTGGTGCCCGCTGGACGGCCATGCCAATGCGTCCCTTACCGGCCGGGCCTACCGGCACGCCCTTGCCGAGGCACGGGTGCGCCTGTGGGAAGATATGCCGGCGACGGGGATCGTCGGCGACGGAAGCGGATTCGTCGTATCCGCCCACGACCTGACGATCAAGGCGCGGCGGATCGTCCTCGCCGGCGGAGTCTGGCTGGGGCGGATGCTCTGCTGGCTGGGCCTCGACGTGGTCGAAGGCTGCCGGCCCCAGCAGATGGTGGTGACCGAACGGCTGCCGCCCTTTTTGCGCCCCATCCTTGGCATCATCAACGGTCGCTTGTCGGTGAAGCAGGTGGCCAACGGCAGTGTCCTGATCGGCGGTGGCTGGACCGGCGAGGGCGACCCGGAGCGGGGTGGTTACGGGATCATTCCCAGCAGCCTGGTGGGCAACGTCCGCCTGGCCCGCCATGCGGTGCCGGGGATTGGCGACGCGCGTATCGTGCGCACCTGGCTGGGCCTGCGCGACACGGTCACGGACTACAAGCCCATCGCCGGCCCGGTGCCCGGAGTCCCCGGCGCCTTCGTCATCGGTTGCGGTATCAGCGGCTACACCGTGGGCCCGGTGCTGGGCCAATGGCTGGCCGATTTCCTGCTGGAGCGGGATCGGGACATGGCGGCCTACGATCCGGCCCGTCTGCTGTCCGCGCCGGTGGACCCGTAGCGGGGTCGATTGCGTTCCAGGCGGCTTTGCCCCATGGTCCCGCGCCCGCCCCGAGAAGAGCCAACGGACCGGATTGATGACCGACGACGTCTTGCTGCAAGTACGCGACCTGCGGGTGGAATTTCACCAGGAAAAGGAGGTGATCCACGCCGTGCGCGGCGTGTCCTTCGACGTGCACGCGGGCGAGGCGCTGGGAATCGTCGGCGAGTCGGGCTCGGGCAAGTCGGTGACCGCCATGTCCATCTTGCGCTTGTTGCCCAAGCGCACCGCCCGCCATCCGTCGGGCAGCATCCGATTCAACGGCGAGGAGCTCTTCGGTGCGCCGGAGCGGCGCATGCGGGCCATTCGCGGCAACCGCATCGCAATGATCTTTCAGGAGCCCATGACCTCGTTCAATCCCCTGTTCCCCATCGGCGAACAGATCAACGAGGTCCTGGCCTACCACAAGAAATTTTCCGCCAACGCGGCCACGGAACGTACCCTGGAACTGTTGTCGCTTGTGGGCTTGCCGGACCCGCCCCAGAAATTCCGGGCCTATCCGCACCAACTATCGGGCGGGCAACTGCAGCGCTCGATGATCGCCATGTCCCTGGCCAACGACCCGGACCTGCTGATCGCCGACGAGCCCACCACCGCCCTCGACGTCACCATACAGGCCCAGATCCTGGAGCTGATCCAGTCGCTTCAACAGCGGTTCGGCATGGCCATGATCTGGATCACCCACGACTTAGGCGTGGTCCGCAAGATGGCGGGCCGCATCTGCGTCATGAACGCCGGCGAGATCGTCGAGGAAGGTTCCGTCGACGATATCTTCCAGCGGGCCCGCCACGACTATACCAAGCGACTCCTCGCCTCGGAACCCAAGGGCAAGCCCGTTCAAGCGCCCGAAGGGGCGCCCGAGTTGCTGGTGGCAAGCGACATCCGGGTGCACTTTCCCATCAAGAGCCGCCTCATGCGTCGGGTGATCGGCCATGTGAAGGCGGTGGACGGGGTGAGCCTGTCGGTGCGCGAAGGCCACACGGTTGGCGTGGTGGGGGAAAGCGGTTCCGGCAAGACGACCCTGGGTCGGGCGCTCCTGCAACTGCTTGAAGGGGACGGCCGGATCACCTTCGACGGCGCTGACATAGCGTTGCTGGACGAGGAGTCCATGCGGCGTCTGCGACGGCAGATGCAGGTCGTGTTCCAGGATCCCTTCGGTTCCCTCAGCCCCCGGATGCGGGTCGCGCGGATCGTCGGCGAGGGTCTGCGCATCAACCATATCGGCGAGACCGATGCCGAGCGGGACGCCATGATCGTCCAGGTGCTACAGGAAGTGGGCGTCGACCCGGAATCGCGGCACCGCTATCCCCACGAGTTTTCCGGTGGTCAGCGCCAGCGTATCGCCATCGCCCGGGCGATGGTGATGAAGCCACGCTTCGTTGTCCTCGACGAGCCGACGTCGGCACTGGATCGTTCGGTTCAAGCGCAGATCGTCGACCTGCTGCGGGATTTGCAGGAGCGCCACGGTTTGGCCTACCTCTTCATCAGTCACGATTTGAAGGTGGTTCGGGCCCTGTCGGACCACGTGATCGTGATGAAGGATGGCCGGGTGGTGGAATCGGGGTCGGCCCAGGCCATCTTTGAGAATCCCAAGGTTCCCTACACCCAGGCCCTGATCAAGGCGGCCTTTGACCTGGAGTCCTACGATACGGACGAAATAAGCACGTGAGCGGAGGACATTTGCGTCCTTCAAAGTCACCGATTATGATCGCGCATCCTGCCGTTCCTCGATTAGCAGGGAGGGGAACGGCAATTCCCATGGGAGAATTAGGGTCCGGACTCATTCAAATCCAGTAGCAGACGAGAGCGGCGAGGCATAGGCCTGCCATGAAGTTGATGGCGTTCTTGTCGTATCGCGTGGCGATGCGTCGGAAGTCCTTGAGGCGTCCGAACATGCGCTCGATGGTGTTTCGGTCTTTGTATCGCTCTGTGTCGAAGGGATGAGGTTGTTTGCGGTTCACCTTGTTGGGGATGACCGGCTGGATTTTCTGGCGTAGCAGGCAGGCGCGCCAGTGGTCGGCGTCATAGGCCTTGTCGGCGAGAAGATATCGCGTCCTCGGCAGATGCGCGGCGAGCATGACGGCGCCCTTGATGTCGGCGGTCTGGCCGGGCGTGAGATAGAAGGCCAGGGGCCGGCAATGTTCGTCGCTCAGGGCATGGACCTTGGTGTTGCGTCCGCCCTTTGTGCGGCCGATGGCCTGAGCAGAGGCCCCCCTTTTCCGCCGCCGGCGCAGCGATGCGCCTTGACGTGTGTGGTGTCGATGGAGACCTGTTGCGGTGTCCCTGCCAGGCTCTCCGTCAAAGCCGGGAACAGGTACTGCCAGTGACCACGTTGCGACCACCGGTTATAGCGATTGTAGACCGTCGTCGAAGGCCCGTACGCCGGTGGGCAGTCCTGCCAGCGGCAGCCCGACTGGAGAACGTGAAGGATGCCACTGATGATCCGCCGATCATCCTCGCGCCGCTTACCCGCCGCGTAGTAAGGAAGATGCGGCTCGATCGCCGCCCATTGCTGATCTGAGAGCCAAAATGATCCGCGCATGCCTCAAAACCTCCTGCGTTCGGTTCCAAGACATTGAATCAGATAATGGTTAATGAGTTATGACCCTAGATCTATGCGAGACATGAGAGGTTCAATTCGTGCGTTCGGCTTCGGCCGAATTGCGCGCGCCGCGGCGATGGGCGTCGCCGGCGCATTGGTCGCCGCCAACGCGGCTCAGGCGGGCGGCACCGTCACCCTGGCCCAGGGCAACGACCCACGGGTCCTGGACCCGGCCCACGACACGGCCATCTACACCCGCTCTATCATGACCAACATCTACGACCACCTGGTGTGGCGCACGGGCGAGGGGAATATCGAGCCGGCCCTGGCTGCATCCTGGGAGTTTCTGGACGACGTCACCCTGAAGCTGAACCTGCGCAAGGGCGTGAAGTTCCACGACGGCTCGCCGTTCACCGCCGACGACGTGATCTTCTCGGCCGAGCGTTATCTGGACAAGAAAGATCCCAAACCGCTGCGGTCCTACCTTGTCGGCATGTACGAGCGCATCGAGAAGGTGGACGACCACACCATCATCATGCACACGGGCAAGCCCAACGCGACCATCTTTGGACAGTTTGCCCGCATGCCGATCCTGCCCAGGAAGGCCTTCACGGCCATGGGCGACACCAAGTTCGGCGCCAGCCCCGTGGGAACAGGCCCGTTCATGGTCGACAGGTGGGCGAAGAACGAAGTCCTTGAGCTCAAGGCTTTCGACGACCACTGGCGCGGCCGGGCTTCCATCGACCGCTACCACATCAAGCCGATCCCCGAGGACTTCGGTCGTTACGCCGCGCTGAAGACGGGCGATGTAGACATGATCGCCAACCTGGCGCCGGAACGGATTCCGGAGGTGAACGCCGATGCCAAGCTCAAGGTCATCACCAACCAGTCGGCGCGCCAGATCCACATCGGCCTGAACACCAACATCAAGCCATTCAGCGACGTGCGCGTGCGCCAGGCGTTGAACCATGCGGTCAACGTCCAGGAGATCGTCGATACGGTTCTCGGCGGCTACGGCAAGCCGAACCCGTCCCTGTGCGGCGAGGTTCTGTTCGGCCACGACTCCAAGGTTCAGCCCTATGAGTACAATCCCGCCAAGGCGAAACAGCTTCTCGCCGCGGCCGGCTATCCCGACGGCTTCAAGACCAGGTTGCTGGGCCCGACCGCCCGCTACATGAAGGACCGCGAGATTCAGCAAGCGGTTGCCGGGCAATTGGCGAAAGTGGGAGTCGTCGTCGAACACGTGACGCCGGAATGGGCCGACTTCCTGGACCAGTGGTATGGCCGGAAGAAGTACAAGGAAGTCTTCCAGGGCATGTACCTGGTGGGCACCGGCGGTCCGACCATGGACTGCAACCGGACCCTGGTCTACCGGATCGGCAGCAAGGGTCGCCTGAAGTACTACCGCACCGACAAGAACGAAATGATCGACAAGATGATCGCCGAGCAGCAGGTCGCGGTCGACCCCAACATGCGGGTCGAAATCATGGGCAAGATCCAGAAGGTCGTTCGTGACGACGCGCCATGGATCTTCCTCTATGACCAGAAGGACATCTACGGGGTAACCAAGCGGATTCAGTGGACTCCGCGTCCCGACGAGTTCGTTTGGGCCTACGACATCAAGGTCTCGGAGTAGACCGTACCCGTTAGCCGCCCCCTGCCGCGCCGAACGCGTGGCAGGGGGCGGTCCGTTTCCGTTTCACATTCTGTGTCTTTTCCGAACCGTCGCCGGCGGATATCGCGGTGCTGACCTATCTCGTCAAACGGCTGTTTCAGGTTCCCATCTCCTTGATCGGCCTGACGCTGATCGTCTTCCTGTTTCTCAACGTCAGCGGCGATCCGGCGGACATGCTGCTTCCGGAAGACTCGATGCCGGAAGAGGCTGAGTTGCTGCGCAAGAAGATGGGGCTCGATCGGCCCCTGTACATTCAGTACCTCGCCTTTCTGGGAAACGCCGCGACAGGCGAGTTCGGCATGTCTTTTCGCATGCGCGAGCCTGCCTTCGACGTGATCATGCGGTTCTTCCCCGCGACCCTCGAACTGGCCTTCGCCAGCCTGGTCATCGCCACCTGCATCTCCTTGCCCTTGGGCACCTGGGCGGCGGTCAAGCGGGGCACGATCATCGACACCATCGCTTCGTCCATTTCGGTCCTGGGCCAGTCGGCGCCGGTGTTCTGGGTGGGTATTCTGGCGATTCTGTTCTTCTCCTTGACCCTCTTCTGGCTTCCGCCGTCGGGCCGCGGCAGCTTCCAGCAGCTGATCATGCCGGCATGCGTCCTCGGATGGTACATGAACGCCTTCATGACCCGCTTCGTGCGCTCCAACATGCTGGAGATTCTGAACGAGAACTACATTCGCACGGCGCGCGCCAAGGGCCTGCCCGAGCGCACGGTAATCTTCAAGCATGCCTTCAAGAACGCCCAAGCGCCCTTGCTGACCATATTCGGCCTGGAGATGGGGGCACTGTTAACCGGAACCGTGGTCATCGAGACCGTGTTCGCCTGGCCCGGCCTGGGCCGCGATCCTGGCCGTGTCGGCCCGCGACTTCCCAGTGGTCATGGCCAGCGTGATCCTGTTCGGCGTCACCTACATCGCCATCAACCTCGTCATCGACGTCGCCTATCATTGGATCGATCCGCGGATCCGGGAGGAGTAGCGTGCACTCCCTTCTTCGGACGTCCAAGGGCCTGATCGGCGTGACGCTGATGTTTTCGCTGCTCGTGATCGGCGTCGGCGCCGATTTCATCAGCCCCCGGGACCCCATTTCGCAGGAACTCACGGCCCGTTTGACGGCCCCCGGCTTCGGCAACTCGGGAGACGGGGGCGACTACCTCCTGGGGACCGATCCAGTGGGACGGGATGTGCTGTCGCGAATGATTCACGGCGCCCGCGTTTCCCTTATCGTCGGCATCACGGCGGTCCTCATCTCGGGAACCTTTGGCACCCTGATGGGGCTGCTGGGCGGCTACTATCGGGGCTGGATCGACACCGTCATCATGCGCGTCGTCGACATGCAGCTCGCCATGCCGATGATCGTCTTCGCCATTGCCTGGATGGGTTTCTTCGGCGCCGGTCTGTGGAGTGTCATCCTGGTGATCGGGATCTGGGGCTGGGTGCAGTACGCCCGCTTCACGCGCAGTTTCGTCCTCAGTTTGAAGGAAACGGAGTTCGTCCTGGCAAGCCGGGCCCTGGGCGCGCGAACGTCCACCATCATCCTTCACCACATCGCCCCCAACCTGATCGGCCCCGTGATCGTAATGGCGACCCTGCAAATGGGCCATGCGGTGCTGCTGGAATCGACGCTCAGTTTTCTCGGCGTCGGGGTCAATCCGCCGACGCCCACCTGGGGCGGCATGGTGTCGGACGGCCGCAACTACGTGGACACGGCCTGGTGGGCGGTGGTCTTCCCCGGCGTGGCGATCACGCTGTTCGTCCTCGGCGCCAATTTCCTGGGCGACGCCCTGCGCGACCTCTTCGACCCCAAGACCCGCTGACCCGGAAGGAAAGCCGTGGCCGAGCATCGGATCGCCGTCATCCCCGGCGACGGTATCGGCCCGGAGGTGATTGTCGCCGGGGTGCGGGTTCTCGAAACCATCGCCGCGCGGGAGCCGGATCTGGCCCTGACGTTCGAGACCTTCGACTGGGGTTCGGACCACTATCGCCGGCACGGGGTCATGATGCCGGCCGACGGCCTGGACCGGTTGAAGCCGTTCGATGCCATTTATTTCGGTTCCGTGGGCGACCCCGACATTGCCGATCACGTCACCCTGTGGGGCCTGCGGCTGGCCATCTGCCAGGGCTTCGATCAGTACGCCAACGTCCGCCCCTCGCGGCTGCTGGCCGGGATCGAGAGCCCCCTGCGCCACTGCGGGCCCGACGACCTGGACTGGATCATCGTGCGGGAGAATTCCGAGGGCGAGTATGCCGGCGCCGGCGGCCGGGCCCACCGGGGCCTGCCCATCGAAGTGGGAATGGATGTTTCCGTCTTCACCCGGGTCGGGGTGGAGCGGATCATGCGGTTCGCCTTCGACATCGCCCGGGCCCGGCCCCGCCGGCATTTGACGGCGGTCACCAAGTCCAACGCCCAGCGCCACGGCATGGTCCTGTGGGATTCAATCTTCGAGGCGGTGCGGCCCGACTATCCGGACGTGACGACGGACAAGGTCCTGGTCGACGCCATGACCACCCGCATGGTGGGCGACCCCCAATCCATCGACGTGGTGGTGGCGACCAACCTGCACGCCGATATCCTGTCCGATCTGGCGGCGGCGCTCTCCGGAAGCCTCGGCATCGGCCCGACGGCCAATCTCAACCCGGAGGGCGCTTATCCGTCCATGTTCGAGCCCATCCACGGCTCGGCCTTCGACATTACCGGCCTTGGGTTCGCCAACCCCATCGGCGCCTTCTGGTCCGCCGCCATGATGCTGGAGCATCTGAAGGAAGGCGCCGCCGGCCGACGCCTGATGGAGGCGGTGGAGCGGGTGACCGGCAACGGCACGGTATTGACCCCGGACTTGGGTGGCACGGCCGGAACGGACGCCGTCACCGAGGCCGTTTGCGCAGCGATCCAGGGCGCCAATCGGTGACTCCTTCTATTCCGCGGCGGCGGCCCGCGGCCCCTGGGCGCTCGCCAACCGGGAGGCCACCAGCGCGGCGCCGACGGACAGGACGAAGAAGCCGGCCAGCAGGTAGAACACCCACAGGGGCGCTCCCATGTCGATGATCAATCCCAGGGATACCGGCGCGATGGCGCCGCCCACGTTGAGCCCGGTCGAGACGAAGCCGAACACCTTGCCCGTCGAGCCTTCCGGCGTCACCGCGCTGACCATCAGGTCGCGGGCCGGGCGGATCGAACCGGAGGCGAACCCGGCAACGGCCATGACGCCAACCATGAGCACCACCGGCAGGCTGACCAGACCCACCAGCAGGATCATCGCCGCCGCCATCAGCAGGCCGGCGCAGATCAACGGCAGCGGCCGCCGCAAGCTGTCGGCCACATAGCCGCCCACCGCCACGCCAATGAAGCTGGCCGCCAGGAAGGCCGTCAGCGCGGCGCTGGCTGCCCCCAGGCCGACCCCATGACGGTCCACGAGGGCGGTCACCGAGAATGTCTGCACACCGCTGCTGGCCGCCGCCAGGAGCATGAAAAACAGGAACATCATGACGACCGGCGGCGAGATCAGGGTGCCCACTCCCGACCGGATGTCGCCGGAGGGCGGCTTCGCGGCGTCCTCCGGCGCATCGTCTGGTGGTCGCGTTTGCAGCACGTGGCCGAAAAGAACGATAGCGAGGACGACCATCAGCCCCAGGGCGGCGACGGCGATCAACGCGCCGCGCCAGCCCCACAGGGCCGCCAGACCGATCATCAGGCTCGGCGCCGTCATGAATCCCAGGTTTCCGGTCAGCAGGTGGAAGCTGAAGGCCCGACCCCGCTTCTCCTTGTCCACGGATGCCGAGAGGATGGCGTAATCGGCGGGATGAAAGACGCTGTTGCCGACACCGGCCAGCACCATCAGGGGCAGGACCATCCAATAGCTGGCCGCAAAGCCGATGGCGCCGATGCACAGGGCAATGGTTGTCAGTCCGGCGATGAGCACCTTCCGGGCGCCGACCCGATCGACGAGAAATCCCACCGGAACCTGGGTAAATCCCGTCGCCACGTTGAGCAGCGTGACCAGAAGACCGAGCGCGGCATAGCTCACGTCGAACTCTGCCTTGAGCAGGGGATACATCGGCGGCAGGGCCAGCAGGTAGATGTGGCTCATGGTATGCGCCGCCCCCACGAGGGCGAAGATGCGCGCGGTGCGTCCCCTGCCGGGGGCTGCTTCGGTCATCGGGCTGTCAAGGTCTGGTCTTGGATTTGGGGCGGCGATGCTATCCTCCGACGTCCCGGCTTGGCAAACGGGCCAGGGTCGACCCGTGGTCGGAGCGTGGCGATGCACCGAGGGCCGTTTGTTCGCCCGAATCCCTCTGGTATAGTTGGAAGGTCCGTTTCGGCTTCGGTTGAGCGGACGACGCGTGGTGGACCAGGGGTGCGGGAGATCATGACCGGCCGAGTGTGCATGCCTCGACCGTTGAATAGACCGCGGCGCTGCCTCTCGTGGGGCGGGGCGCTGTCCGCCATCGTCCTATGGGGGCCGGGATCGGGGCGGCGCAGACCCTGGAAGAGACGGTGCGCATCGCCATCGACACCCATCCGACCATCCAGGTCGCCGAAGCCAACAGCAACGCCGCCGAGGAACAGGTGGGCGAAGCCAACGCCGACTGGCTTCCGAGCGTGGATCTGCGGGCAACCTCAGGGCACGAGCACGTCAACAGCCCGGCCACCCGCAACCGATCGAGCCGATCTACCCTGGACAACCTGGAAGGCAACGCTCTCGGCAACACCGGCGGCAAGGCCGCCATCAACCTGTGGGCTCACTCGGGCGTTCTGACCGTGACCCAGAACCTCTTCCGCGGTTTCAATACGCTCAACAGCGTCGAAGCGGCAAAACGCCGGGTCAATGTGTCTCGCGCCCTGGTGTTAGACGCTCGCGACGCCATCGGTTTGCGCGTTGTCGAAGCCTATCTCTCGGTGTTGCGCGCCCGCGCGGTGGTGACCTTGTCCATTGAAAACGTCGATATTCACGTGGAGGTCTACGACGACAACAAGGCCAAGGCCGACGCCGGGGGCGGCGATCAGGCCGATGTGAACCAGGCGTTGAGCCGCCTGGAACTGGCCCGCGACCGATTGCGCAATCTGCAGGGAGACCTGCACGGGGCGGAGATCGATTTCCTCGAGGCGGCGGGGACGCCGCCGGCCGACCTGGCGACGCCCGTTCCACCTATGGACCGTCTTCCGGTGGATATGGACAGCGCCGTTCAGGCGGCCATGCAGGGCAATCCGACCGTCCGCGCCGCAGCGGGAAATACGGAAGCGGCCCGGGCCGACGTTCAGGCGACGAAATCGCCCTTCATGCCCACCCTCGATCTCGAATTCGCGCAGACCCGCGAGGACGATACGGGTGGCGTTCGCGGCCCGACGCTTAGCACCACCGCGTCCCTCGTCATGCGGTACAACTTCTTTCGCGGCGGCGCGGACCGGGCGCGCCGGGGCCAGGCGGTGGCGCGGGCCGGCAGTGCGACCTTCGGCGAGGCCGAGACCCGTCGCCTGGTCGAGGAACAGATGCGCATCGACTACAACAACATGCTGACCTATGGGGAGCGGCTGCCGATTCTGCAAAGGCGCGTCGAGGCGGCAACCCAAGTTGTCGATGCTTACCGGGAACAGTTCGAACTGGGCGCGCGCACGCTCCTCGACGTGCTGGATGTGACGAACGAGCTGTTTCAGGCCCGCGTCGCCCTGGTCGACATCAACGTGCGATATCGGACCGCCCAGTATCAGGTCCTGGCCACCATGGGCAGCCTCTTGGAATCCCTGGGCATCGGCGCACCGGATCCGAATGGCGGCTGAGGACGCACCGTCTACGCCGATCGGAGGACCCATGAGCCAGCAGGCGCTTGGCCGAGTCGATCTTTCCCCAGGGCCCGACGCCTCGGCGGCGGACGCGACGCCCGCCGATGCTCCGGATACCGCCATCGGGGCGGCGGCGACGCCGGAAGATCCGCTGCTCGAATGCCTGGCCTTTCTCACCCGCCATCACGGGCGGCCCCGGACGCCGGATGTGCTGAAAGCCGGGTTGCCCATGGCCGAGGCACGCACCGCGCCGGCCCTGTTCGTGCGGGCGGCGGAGCGGGCGGGGTTTCGCGCCCGGATCGTCAAACGCCGGCTCGGCGCCATTCCCCGCCACGTCCTGCCCAGCGTGGTGACGTTCAAGGACGGTGGGGCAGGCGTCCTGATGTCCTACGAAGGGCGGGACAAGGCGCGCGTCATGCTGCCGGAGACCGGCGGCGGCGTGGAGGAGATGGCGCTTGCCGACCTGACCAAAATCTATACCGGCTATGCCATATTTGTGCGCCCCGAGGTGCGCCTGGACCTGGAGCGCGAGGACGACACGCCGCGCCCCCGGGCCTGGTTCTGGGGGGCGCTGGCCAAGAACTGGTGGACCTACGTTCAAGTGGGCATTGCTGCGGTGTTCATCAATCTGTTCGCCCTTGCCAGCCCGCTCTTCATCATGACCGTCTACGACCGGGTGATCCCCAACAACGCGGTGGAGACCCTGTGGGTGCTGGCGCTGGGGGTGGGGACGGTGGTGGTCTTCGACCTGCTGCTCAAGTCCATGCGCGCTTATTTCATCGACGTGGCCGGCAAGCGGGCGGACGTGGTGGTCGCCTGCCGCCTGTTCGATCAGGTCCTGGACATGCGCCTGGCGGCGCGCCTCGCCTCGGCCGGGGCCTTCGCCAACATCCTGCGAGAATTCGAGACCGTCCGCGACTTCTTCACCTCGGCGACCCTGGCGACCCTGGTGGATCTGCCGTTCGCGTTGTTGTTCATCCTGGTGCTGTGGCTGATCGCCGGGCCGGTGGCCATGGTGTTGCTGGTGGCGGTGCCGGTGGTGCTGCTCTACGGACTGATCATCCAGTGGCCCCTCCACCGGGTCGTGCGCCGGCACTTCCGCGAGGCCGAGCAGAAGCACGGCGTGCTGGTGGAAACCATCTACGGCCTGGAGACCCTCAAGGCCGCGGCCGCCGAATCCCGCATGCGTCATTTGTGGGAAGGGGTCGTCGGCCTGACGGCAAGCTCCAGCCAGAAGGCCCGCGCCTGGTCCCAGTCGGGCATCAACTTTTCGTCCTGGGCCCAGCAGATCACTTCCATCTGCGTGGTCGTGTTCGGCGTTCACCTGATCGCCCGTGGCGAGATGACGGTTGGCGGGCTGATCGCTTGCGTCATGTTGGGCGGCCGTGCCCTCCAACCCCTGGCCCAAGTGGCCAATCTGCTGACCCGCATGCACCAGTCGATCACCTCCTTGAAGGCCCTCGACCAAATCATGCGGGCACCGGTGGAGCGCCCCACCTCGGCGAACTTCGTCCATCGCCCCGAGATCAAGGGCGCCATCGCCTTCGAAGACGTGACCTTCGCCTATCCGAACGCCGAACAGCCGGCCCTGAACGGGATCAACTTCTCCATCGACGCGGGTGAGCACGTGGGCATCATCGGCCGCGTGGGTTCGGGCAAGACGACGATCGCCAAACTGATCCTCGGCCTCTATCAGCCCCAGGAGGGCAAGATCCTGGTTGATGGCACGGACATGGCGCAGATCGACCCCGTGGACCTGCGCCGCCACATCGGCTACGTGCCCCAGGACCCGTTCCTGTTTCGCGGCTCGGTGCGCGACAATATCACCGCGGCCGAGCCGTCGGCCGACGACGCGGCGGTGATCCGTGCCGCCGAACTGGCCGGGATCGACGAGTTCATCCGCCAGACGCCGGTGGGCTACGATTTACCGGTGGGCGAGCGCGGCGACGGCCTGTCCGGCGGCCAGCGCCAGGCGATCACCATCGCCCGGGCGGTCTTGCGGCGGCCCAACGTCCTGGTTCTCGACGAGCCCACCAGCTCCATGGACTCCCGGTCCGAGGACGCCCTGAAGACCTGTTTGCGCGACTATCTGGAGGGTCGGAGCCTGGTGCTGGTCACCCATCGGGCTTCCCTGCTCAGCTTCGTCAAGCGGGTGATCATCCTCGACCGGGGGCGGGTGGTCGCCGACGGCCCGCGGGAGGAAATCCTCAAGGCCTTGACCGCCGGCCAGGTGCCGACGGCGGGGGGCTGGTATGTCACGCCGGGAAGACGCGGAGTTCATGCGCGATCTGCGGGCGGCCCTGGTGCGGCCGCCCCGCATGTCGGCCAATCTGCTTCTGTTCGCCATCGTCGGGTTCGTTGCCTGGGCCGTCTGGTGGGCCAACCAGGCGACACTCGACGAAGTGACCGCCGGTATAGGCAAGGTGATCCCGTCCAGCGACGTGCAGGTGGTGCAGAATCTGGAAGGGGGCATCGTCCGCAAGATCCTGGTACGCGACGGCCAGGTGGTGAAGTCCGGTCAGCCCCTGATGCAGATCGACGACACCCAGTTCCGCTCCACCTATCAGGAGGATCGTGCCCAATTCCTGGGCCTGCTGGCCGTGGCGGCGCGACTGCGCGGTGAAATCGACGGCGCGAAGCCTGACTTTCCCGATGACGTGCGGGCCGAACGGCCCCGCCTGATCGACAGTGAACAGGCCCTGATGGCCGCCCGCGAAAGGGAGTTGGAGTCGACCCTTTCCGTCCTCGCCCGGCAGCGGGACCAGAAGCGCCAGGAACTGGTCGAGTTGGACAGCCGCATCGGGAAGCTCAAACAGAGCCTCGAACTGGCCCGGGAGGAGGCGGATATCTTGGGGCCCTTGGTCAAGCGGGGCATCGTGTCGCGGGTGGAACTGATCCGCCTTCAACGCCAGATCAATGATATCGAAGGCGACATCAGCGCCGCCGAGCAGGCCAAGCCCCGCGCCCGCTCGGCGATTCGCGAGGCAGACCAGCGCATGAACGAGGCCCGCGCCCAGTTCCAGTCCAAGGCCCTTGCCGAGCTGAACGAGGCACGGGAGAAACTGGCGGCTCTCGGCGAGTCCCTGACGGCGAAAAAAGATCGCCTCACCCGCACCGACGTACTGTCGTCGGTGAATGGCACCATCAAGAAGATCAACGTCAGCACCGTCGGCGGCGTGGTCAAACCGGGGATGGACCTGGTCGAGATCGTGCCCCTGGACGACACGCTGCTGGTGGAAGCGCGAATTAGACCCGCCGACATCGCCTTCCTGGTGCCGGGGCAGCGGGCCAAGGTGAAGGTCACGGCCTACGACTACGCCATCTACGGCTCCCTCGACGGCGAACTGGAGCTCATCGGCGCCGACACCATCGTCGACCCGGAGGGGGAGAGCTTCTACCAGATCCAAGTGCGCACCGACCGAAACTACGTGGGCGACGACGCCAACCGCCTGCCCATCATCCCCGGGATGGTGGCCGAGGTGGACATCCTCACCGGCGAGCGGACGGTGCTCGAATACCTCCTGAAGCCGATCCTGCGGGCTCAGGCCAAGGCCCTGAGAGAGCGCTGATCATGAACGCACCGCCGGCGATCGGAGGGCATGATTCGTGGCCTTTGTGAAGCGCGATTCCGACGGCCGCATCCAGGCCATTGTCGAACACCCCGGTCCCCAGGCCGAAGAGGAAGTCACCCTCGACGATCCGGAGGTACTGTCCTTCCTGGGCGCGGGCGAGGGCGGCAGCGTCGAGAGAAACCTGCATGCCAGCGACGAAGCGATGGCCCGGGTCACCGAAGACCTGATCCAGCTCATGATCCGCAAACACATGATATTGCTGACCGAGCTTCCGCGGCCGGCGCAGCAAGTGCTGCTCGACCGTCAGAGCCTACGCAGCCGAATTTCGGGCCTCAGCGGGCTGGTGGGCGAGGACGACGTGCTCTAAAGGACGCTGCCCGCTGTTGGCGCGCTGGTTTCGCAACATTCGGGTAGAAGTGACCGGCGACGTCCGTAGAGAACGGGGCGAAGCCGTCCCGCGTCACGCCCTTCACTTTCGAGACCAGAATATGGATGACGCCCCGCGGGCGGCGGCGAGGGCCCGATCGCGGAGAGGACCTGGATGGCCGGCAGGACGATGGACAGCATCGCTTGGGCGCTCCTCATCGGCCTGTCGCTGGCCTGGGGGCAGGCATTTTTCCTCACAGAAGTCGCCCTGATCGGCTTCTCGCCGTTGACCGTGGTGGCCGGCCGATTGGGGGTGGCGGCGCTGGTGCTTGTGGCCATCGTCCATGGGACCGGCCGGCGAATGCCGCGCTCCGTTCGCACGTGGGGCGCCTTGCTGGCGATGGGCGCCCTCAACAACGCTATCCCGTTCAGCCTGATCACCTGGGGCCAAAGCCACATCGAGGGTGGCGTCGCCGCCATCCTCAATGCCACGACGCCGATTTTCGTTGTCGTGCTTGCCCATTTGGTGACTCCGGACGAGAAGATGACCACCGCTCGCGTCGCGGGGGTGATCTTGGGATTCATTGGCGTCGCCGTGATGTTCGGCGGCAATGTGAGCGCTGGGGGCCTGGGGCAGGCCGCCGTGCTGATCGGCGCCATGTCATACGCGTGCGCTGGCATCTATGGGCGGCGGTTCTCCGGGATCGACACCACGGTCACCGCCGCCGGCATGCTGGTATGTTCCACCATGCTGATGCTGCCGTTGACGATCTGGGCCGAGGGATCTATCGCCTCGAGCCCCCCGACAATCGCGGTTCTTGGCCTTATTGCCAATGGCGTGGTCGGCACCGCCGTCGCCTACGTCTTGTACTTTGCCCTTCTGAAGCGGGCCGGCGCCACCAATGTGTTGTTGTCCACCTTCCTAATTCCGGTGAGCGCAATCGCCCTCGGCGTCGCCTTCCTTGGCGAGCGGCCAGGCCCCGGGGCGTTGTTGGGCATGGGCGTGATCTTTACCGGCCTGGTGGTGATCGACGGACGGCTTTCGGCGCGACTGATCGCCGTTCTGCGCCGCCTCGCGGGCTTGCCGCCGGCGAGGGCGGTGGATATGACAGCGTCCGGGGAACGCCCCGTTTCCCGTCCCTGAGACATACTGGGAGCATCTGGCTTGTTCGCACAGCCCGAGGAAATCGAGACCCAGGTCTTCACCCGCCTGCCCGACCAGTTCCGCAAGGACGAGGCGCCGAACTGGTGGGTGCGGATCAACAGTCCCGGCGGGCGCATGGACAGCTTCCTGGAAGGCCCCGATTTTGACCGGGACGGGAACCTGTGGGTGGTGGACATCCCCTACGGCCGGGTGTTTCGCATCGATCCCGGCGGCACATGGGACCTCGCCGCCGATTACGATGGCGAGCCCAACGGCCTCAAGATCCATCGCGACGGGCGGCCGTTCATCGCCGACCAGGCCCACGGGATCATGGTCCTGGACCCGGTATCAGGCGGCGTTACGCCGGTGACGACGCGGCCGCGGCTGGAGCGTTACAAGGGCTGCAATGACCTGGTTTTCGCCGCCAACGGCGACCTCTACTTCACCGACCCGGGACGCAGCAGCCTCAACGACGCCAGCGGCCGGGTGTTCAGGCTGTCCGCCAACGGCGAGCTGGATCTGCTGCTGGACGACGTGGCCTATCCCAACGGGCTGGTGCTCAACGGGGACGAATCCGTGCTTTACGTGGCGGCCACCCTGACCAACAACATTCTGCGCCTATCCCTCAAGGCGCCGCCCATGGACCGGCGCTCGGGCGTCTTTATCCAGTTGTCCGGGGGCTATGGTCCCGACGGGCTGGCCATGGACATGGACGGCAACATGGCCATCGCCCACGCAAGGCTGGGAACCGTATGGCTGTACAGCCCTTTGGGCGAGCCCCTGTACCGGGTTCGCTCCTGCGCCGGGCTCGGCGTCACCAACATCGCCTATGGCGGTGACGACGGTCGCACCCTCTACATCGTTGAATCGGAGACCGGCTCCATCCTCACCGCCCGCATGCCCGTAGCGGGCCGGCCTCTATACTCTCACATGTGACGGCGCCGAGGGTGGTCAGTGGCCCGTGGCCCGGTTGGCGCAGGCGATGCAAGTGGGGATGGCGGGATCGGATTCGAGGCGCTTCGGCGCGATCTTATCGCCGCAACTTACGCAATAGCCGTACTCGCCGCTTTCCATACGATGCAGTGCCGCTTCAATTCGTTGAAGTTCCACCTTGCGCCGCCGTTCCGTCTCCTCCCACATGGCGGCGCCTTGCAAGGCATCCATGCGGGACAGCCGGCCGATCCGCGTTTGGTCCAGCTCCACGTCCGGCCGGGTCGACTTGCCGACCTCCTCGTCGGTCAGGATCTCCTCGCGGTGCGCCAGGAGTTTGGCCGTAAAGACGTCGAAATCTGTATCCGGTGCCTTGGTCATGAAATGATGGTAGTCCTCGGACGGCAGCCTGTCACGGGCCGTTCGACGTTCAAAATCCCTCGACGGGTCACGGATGTTCACCGACGAGCGGCGCTATTCTAGATATCGGAGGTGGGATCGGGCGCTGCCCGGTGAATCGCCCCGAAGGAGAACCAGTTCGTGACCTCGGCGAACACTATGGGCGGCGACCGCCATGCCGTGCGCAACGTGGTGTTGCTGGCGGTCGCGCTGGCCCTGTCCATGACCGGCACGGCCATGCTGATGACCGCCTCGGCGCTCGCCGGGCAGATGCTCGCGATCGACAAGCGGCTGGCCACCTTGCCGCTGGCCCTTCAATTCACCGTCACCATGCTGGCGACCATCCCCGCATCCTTTTTGATGCGCCGCATCGGGCGGAAGGCCGGGTTCATCCTTGGCCAGGTGATCGGCGGTGTTTCGGCCGCCGCCGCCTGCTACGCGATCCTGGCCGGATCGTTCTGGATGTTCGCCGCCGCCAGCGCCGTCTTCGGTGCTCACGTGGCGTTCTGGCAATACTATCGCTTCGCCGCCGCCGAAACGGCCACGGAAGCGTTCCGCAGCCGGGCCATCTCCCTGACCCTGAGCGGCGGCGTGGCGGCGGCCCTGGTCGGCCCCGAACTGGCCAAGCTCAGCAACGGCTTGTTCGATCCCGTGCCCTTTGCCGGCGTCTACGGGGCAATCGCGGGAATTGGCGTCCTCGCCATCGTGGTGTTGCGGTTCATCCGCATTCCGCCGCCACTTCCGGAGGAGCGGCGTCACGGCGGCCGCCCCCTGGGAGTGATCGCCCGCCAACCCGCCTTCGTGATGGCGGTATTGGCGGCCGCGGCCGGCTACGGGGTCATGTCCCTGGTGATGACCGCGACGCCCGTTGCCATGGTCGCCCATGACCATGTTTTCGACGACGCGGCCTTTGTCATTCAGTGGCACATTTTTGCCATGTTCGCTCCCAGCTTCATCACCGGCACCCTGATCCGCCGCTTTGGCGTGCTGAACGTGATCCTGGTCGGGGCCGGGCTGATGGCGGCCTGCGTGGCGGTGAACCTGTCCGGGGTGGCGGTGCTGCAATTCCTGTCGGCGCTGGTGTTCCTGGGGCTGGGCTGGAATCTCATGTTCGTCGGCGGGACGACGCTGTTGACCGAAGCCTATGCGCCGGAGGAACGGGCCAAGGTTCAGGCCCTCAACGACTTCCTGGTGTTTGGCACGGTGGCCGTGGCCAGCTTTTCATCGGGGGCCTTGCTGCAGACCGTTGGCTGGGAGGCTGTCAACATCGCCATGGTACCGCCCGTCGTCGTCGCCCTGGTGGCCGTTCTGTGGATGAAATCGCGGCCGACCGACGGTTCCTCGGCGGCGTAACGGTGGCGACTATTCCAGGTCGCGGGCGACCCGGAAGCCGATACCGTAGCTCTTGACCCTGGCGTCGTTGTGAAATCGCCAGGAGGACCGGGAGTTCTTCGAGAAGTAGTACCAGGAGCCGCCGCGCATGACCCGCTTGCCGCAATCTCCCTCCAGGTGAGGGGAGACGTCGGCGGGCGCCCCCACATGATTGGGACTCCAGCAGTCGGCCACCCATTCCCACACGTTGCCCGCCGTATCGTGCAGGCCGAAAGGATTGGCGGCGAATGAACCGACGGGTCCGGAACCCTTCTTGCTTCACTTGGAGCCACAATCCCGACAGTTGGCCAGATTGCTGCCCACCGCGTCGCCCCACCAGAACTCGGTCGTGGTGCCGGCTTTGGCCGCGTACTCCCATTCCGCTTCCGACGGCAGCCGGTAGGGCTTTGCCGCGTGTCGGCGCAGCCAGGTCAGATAGGCCTTCACTTGGGCATAGGTAATATTGATCACCGGTCGCCGGCCCCGGCCCCAGCCGTGATCGTCCGGATTGTGATCGCAGCCCCCATCGTCCAAGCAGGCCTGCCATTCGTCGAAGGTGACCTCGAAGCGGCCGATGGCGAATGGCTTGGCGACGGTCACCTCATGGGCCGGCACCTCTTGTTTATGCCGGCCGTCCGAGCCCATGGTGAAGGAACCCGCCGGCACGACCACCATCGCGGGACAGACGTCGCAGTCCTTGACCAGATCCCCCGGTTCCATGGCCGCCAGCGGACCGCAGGCGAGAACGGCAAACAGGAGTGTGAACGCTCTCGGGACCATGGTGCCTCACGTTCGCGTGTTGTCGACGAAGGGTGCGCTGCCATGGGTATCCACGGAAGGCGGCACGGTCAAGGGAGGCGTCGCGGTGGAACGGCGAGGGGCATTTGCAGGGGGCGGCAGGCTGTCGGGAATCCGGTACAGCAAGACAGTGGATCGGTACAGGTCGTCGGCGTTGGCCGAGGCCGTGGGACGCCAACCGGGCAAGGCGAAGGTGTTGGACAGAACCCGGACCCCGGGCCTCGAACAGGACCCGAGCCGATCCGCCAGCCATCCCATATGGCCGGGGAAAAGGTAGCAGACGATCAGGGAAGCCGCCTCCAGGGACACCCGCCGAAAGTCGGCCCATTCCAGGGTCAGGTTGGGTTGGGGACGCGCCAGCAGCCACAGGCGGGAGGCCAGCCAGGGAACCGGCGAGCGTTCATAACCGATCACCCGGGCTTGTGGGTAGCGGCGGGCGAGCGCCATGGCCAAATGACCCCAGCCCGAACCGAGTTCCAGGATGGTGCCTGACTGGTCGGCCGGCAGCAGATCGAACATGGCCTGTCGCACCCGTCGCGACGTCGGGGTCGGCGGCACCTTCGCGACAAGGGTGTAGACGCCGACGAGGGCAATGAGGGCCAACGCCACCAAGCCGATCAGCACTTCGGGGGGCGACATGGCATCAGCACCCTTGATCGTTCGGGACAAGTCCTCTAACGATCTGTCCCGGTTCGGAAATTCGAGGTATGTCCGTGACCCTGCAATGTTTTCTTAGCCCAGGTGGAGCGCCGGTCACGAGGGGTCGGGACCGATGAACGCCCTTCGCCTGGCCCTTCCCTTCTCGCAGCCTCAAGATCCCAAGTGGGTGCAGGCGAAGGCCGGGCGCTACCACCGCCTCATCTCCCTGGATCCCGAGGAGGATGGCCTTTCCCGAGTCGGCGGGGTGTATGTGGTGTGGCACGAGGGTATTCGTCCCCAATGGGTCTACGTGGGTCGGAGCGACGATCTGGCGGCGACGTTTCACGCCATCGCCGAGGACGAGGAAATCATGAGCTTTGAGGTGAACGGCGGCATCTATGTCACGTGGTCGCCCATCCGTCCTCGCTTCCGGCCCGGCGTCGTGCGGTATCTGTACGATACCTTGAAGCCCCTCGTCGACAATCCCAACCTGGCCAAGGACGCCGCGGACCCAGTTGCCGTCATTCCGCCCAGATCTTTGAGGCGGACCGCCTAGTACCCCCCATCGCAATTCCCCACCCCATACGATCGCTTTTCCCGTTCCCTCGGCAGGAGGCGGCGCGCCGGCGATGCGGGGATATCGTCAAGCGTCGCCGACGCCCCGAGGGGACGGGAAAAGCGACCCTTCGGGCGGTCTTGCGCGTCCCCGGCGGCGTTGCCCGGCGCTTGTGATGCGACAGCATCACGGCGCACCGGGCGCCTGGCCGGATGAACGCGCAAGGCCGTCGTATGGGGTGGGGCATTGCGATGGGGGGTACTGGGCGTGAAAAGTTCCGGCAATCGCCGGCGGCGACGACGGGAGAGCAAGGTCTCACGCCCGTCCCGCGGCGCCGCCGAAAACGCCGATGCGCTGAGCCAACAAGGAATCGAGGCGGCCCGCGCCGGCGACCTGGCTCGGGCCGCCGATCTGCTCCTGCGGGCCGTGACCATGGCGCCCGATGTGGCCGCCCATCACAATAACCTGGGCAACGTGCTGTCGGCCCAGGGTCGGCAGGCGGAGGCCCTGGCCGCCTACGAGCGGTCGTTGGGTCTGAATCCCGACGATCCGCAAACCCTGAACAACGCCGGCACCGTGCTGCGTCTGGTGGGACATCTGGACGCGGCGGAAGCGCGGCTTCGACGCTCCCTCGCCCTGAGGCCCGGTATCGCCGCCGTCCACAGCAATCTGGGCAATGTGCTGATGGACCAGGGGCGGGTGGCGGAAGCGGTCGAGAGCTTTCGCCATGCCCTGTCGCTGGATCCCGCCTACGCCATCGCCCACAACAACCTGGGCAACGGGTTGAAGCGGTTGGGCCGCTACGGCGAGGCCATTGCCGCCTATCGGCAGGCGGCGGACCTGTCGCCGCGCTACGCCGACGCCCTCAGCAACATCGCGGAGGCCCTCAAGGAATGCGGTCAGGTGGACGCAGCGTTGCCCTTCTACGACCGGGCGGTGGAAGCGGCGCCGGATCGCCTGGGCATCCTGTCGAATCGGCTGTTCGCCCTCAATTGTCTGTCCGGCTTGGATCGGCAGGATGTTTTGGCAGAGCACCGGGCCTGGGGCGCGCGCTGCATGGGCCGGGTAACACGGGAAGTAGCCAATCCCGGCGATCCGGCGGCGGGCGCGCCCCTCAGGGTGGGTTATCTGTCGGCCGATTTCCGGCGCCACTCGGTGGCCTACTTCGTGGAACCGGTGTTCGCCAACCACGATCCACGCGCGGTCGAAGTTTTCGCCTATTCGAACGTCGCCCAACCCGACGCGGTGACGGATCGCCTGAAGGCACGGGCCGCGGGCTGGCGGGACGTGCGGGGGCTCGACGATGGGACGGTCGCCGAGCGCGTGCGCCAGGACGGGATCCACATCCTCGTCGACCTTGGGGGCCATACGGCGGATAGCCGTCTGTCCGTCCTCGCCCAGCGGCCGGCGCCCGTGCAGATCACATGGCTTGGCTATCCCAACACCTCGGGTCTGGATGCCGTTGACGTCAGGCTCACTGACGTCGTCGCCGACCCCCTGGGGGCCGAAGCCTGGCACACAGAGCGGTTGGTCCGCCTGGAGGGCGGCTTTCTCTGCTACGGGCCACCCGACGATGCTCCGGACGTGGGACCGCCGCCATGCGGGCAGGACCAGCCGGTAACGTTCGGCTCCTTCAACAACCTCGCCAAGCTCAGCGATCCCCTGGTGGCGGCCTGGTCGGCGATTCTCGATGCCGTGCCCGCCAGCCGCCTTCTGCTCAAGGCCAAAGCCCTGGGCGACGCCGCCGCGCGGCGGGCGGTGTTGGCGCGGTTCGCCGCCCGTGGGACGGACGCGGGACGTATCGAATTCCGGGACTGGATCACCGAGGGCTCGCCCCTGGCGCTTTACCGGTCCGTGGACGTGGGCCTCGACACCTTTCCCTACAATGGCACCACGACCACCTGCGAGGCCCTGTGGATGGGCGTCCCCGTGGTGACGTGGGCGGGGGACCGCCATGCCTCCAGGGTCGGCGCCAGTCTTCTGGGCCGGCTTGGGCTCGAGGACCTGGTGGCCGACGATGCCGCCGGCTATGTGGCGGCGGCCGTTCGCCTGGCCGTCGACCGGCCCCGATTGGAGTCCCTTCGCCATTGCATGCGGGATCGCATGGCCGAAAGCGGCCTCACGGACGGCGCGGCCTTCACCGGTTGCCTGGAAGCGGTCTATCGAGACTTGTGGCGGACCCGAGGCTACAGCTCACCCAGCGGATAGGGATTGGGCGGCCGTCCGCCGCGCCTATATAGTCATGGCATGGACCTCGCCATGGCGATCCTTCCCTGGTTGATCGGCGCGTCGGCGATCGCGGTCGTCGGCGTCCTGTTCACGGGCATCTTTTCCATGAGCCGAAGCGACGATTTCAACGCCCGCCATGGCAATCGCCTGATGCGCTGGCGGGTCATTTCCCAGGGGGTGACGGTCGCCCTGTTGGCGCTTTACATGGTGCTGCAACACACATGATCGCCGCCTATTCCGTTCAACCATGGTCAAGCTGACACGCATCTACACCCGCGGCGGCGACGGCGGGGAGACTTCGCTCGGCGACGGCAGCCCCATCGCCAAGCACGCTCCGCGCATGGACGCCATCGGCGACGTGGACGAAGCCAACGGGGCGATCGGCCTGGCCCGGCTCCACGTCGACGGCGAACTGGATCTGATTTTGGCCCGGATCCAGAACGACCTCTTCGACCTGGGGGCCGATATCTGCACGCCGGAAGGATCGGCGCGGCGGGCCGCCGGCCTGCGTATCGTCGAAGCCCAAGTGACCCGACTGGAGATGGAAATCGACTCGGCGAACGCTCCGTTGTCGCCGCTTACGTCCTTCGTGCTGCCCGGCGGTTCGCCGGCCGCCGCGCACCTCCATCTGGCCCGCACCATAACCCGCCGCGCCGAACGCCGGCTGGTCGCGCTGGCGGGGACGGAAGAGATCAATTCGGCGGCGCTGCGTTATCTGAATCGCTTGTCCGACCTGCTGTTCGTGCTTGCCCGCCAAGCCAACGACGGGGGCGCCGCCGACGTCCTGTGGATTCCCGGCGACAACCGCTGATTTAAGGGACCACCCTTTCGTTGTTCCCGCCGCCGCGATAACGGCATAATGGTCCGACTCGGGCCACGACGGGGTTCGATAGGGGGGGGGCCATGGCGCCGTTGGACAAGCGGGCGCT
This sequence comes from Rhodospirillales bacterium, assembly GCA_965247705.1. Taxonomy (GTDB): domain Bacteria; phylum Pseudomonadota; class Alphaproteobacteria; order Rhodospirillales; family CAMCUA01; genus CBDFHV01. The sequence continues at coordinate 28,186 of CBDFHV010000065.1, forward strand.
TCTCGAGACCAACTACCTGTTCCGCGATCTGGACCCGTCCGTGGTCGAGCGGGTGGCCGCGCTGGCGATCACCCGTCGCTTGGGCGCCGACGAGGTCCTGTTCCTCAAGGGCGACACGGGCGACGCCCTCTATGGGGTGCTCGAGGGCCGCGTGCGCATCTCCACCGCCGCTCCCGGCGGCAAGGAGATCATTCTCAATGTCATGAACCCCGGGGACGTGTTCGGCGAAATCGCCCTCCTCGACGGGGGACCGCGCTCGGCCGATGCCGCGGCCATGACGGCGGCGACCCTTCTTGCCATCCGCCGGCGGGAGTTCCTGGACCTGATGGAACGGGAACCGGGACTGGCCCGTCACCTGCTGGAGCTGGTGTGCGCCCGGGTGCGCTCGACCAGCGAGATGCTCGAGGACGCGGCTTTCCTGGCCCTGCCGGCGCGCCTCGCCAAACGGCTGCTCAACCTGGCCACGGTCCAGGGCGAGTCCTTGCCCGACGATGGGGTGGCCCTGCGCATCTCCCAGAGCGACCTGGCGCAGATCATGGGCACGTCCCGGGAAAGCATCAACAAGCACCTGCAAATCTGGCGCCGGGAAGGCTGGATCGGCCTGGCCCGCTCGCGGGTGATCCTCCAAGACCAGCAGGCGCTGCAGGAACTGGTGGATCTGGGCGCGGAAGGGTAGGGCGGACCGGTCGACCCCAGCCTGGAAACCCTCGGACTGGGTTGTCGCCGCGCTCTTGCATCACGCGGTGGGACGGACTTCAGAATTGCCGCATTCACCAAGACGGGTTGGTCATCGACACAACGGAAACCTGAGCGCCACTAAACGGAATTTGCGAAAAAGGAAAAAATCTCATGTCGAACTACATCCTTGCCTACCACGGTGGCAAAAAGCCCGAGAGTCCCGAGGAGGGAGCCAAGCAAATGGCGAAATGGAAAGCCTGGGTGGTTGGCCTTGGCGATGCCGTGGTCAATCCCGGCACTCCCTTGGGAATGTCCAAAACCGTGAGTTCCGCTGGCGTATAGGACGATGGCGGACCGAATCCCTTGTCCGGTTTTTCTGTCGTCAAAGCCGACAGCATGGATGCAGCTCTGGAAATGGCCAAGGGATGCCCGTTTCTTGAAACCGGCGGCACACTCGAAGTCGCGGAAATGATGGAAATGTAGCCACCAACATCGCGAGCCAGACGATCCAGCAGGCCAGGTTATCGACGGTTTGGCGACCGGAATACGTGGGCTCGCAGTCCTTTTTCGCGCCGAAGGGCGGGCCAGGACCGTCAGGGCCGAACCGGCCGCCCCGATACCGTGCGCGGCAGACTTCACCGCCATATCAGGCGGCGTCCGTCGAGCCCCGCACCGGCCCCATCGACGGCATGCGGTGTTCCTCGGCGAACATGTGGCTGTAGAGCACCGCCGGCCAGATCTTGCCTTCCTGGGTAACGCCCAGGTACTGGAGTGCGATGTCGATGTAGGGCTTCACCGAGGCCCAGAAGAAGCGGGGGTAGCCGGCCCGCAGGTCGGCCGCCGTCTCGTAGCCCAGTTCGGCGTTCTTGCCGGTCTCCCGAAGCTCGAAGAACAGGGCGGACATCTTGCGCATGTAATTGATGACGGCCAGTTGGCCAATCAGGTCGGCGGCCCGCAAGAGGCCCGGGTAATCGTCGGTGCGCTGGTAGTCCATGGCCTCGGGGATGGGAAAGCGCGTGTGCTCGATATTCTTGCAGATCACCTCGGCGTCGATGGACCCGGACGCCAGGGCGGCGTTGCTGCCGAACCGCTGGCGCACGAACATCTTCGCCCTATCCACGTGAAAGGGCGTCAGCGCGGCGTCGGTGGCCCCGGGCGCCAGGGTGGTTGTGTCGCCCGACTCGTTGATGACACAGCGGTCGTCATGGTCCCCGCGGCAGATACCCCGCACATAGCCGATGTCGTGGCATAAGAGCGCGATGGTGAAGTGGAGCCAATCGCCGGGCGATACGCCGCCTTCGCTCAGGTGCTTGCCGCGCAGGATCTGCTGGCCCGCCTGGGTGACCATGATCGTGTGGTTGACGTCGTGGTACGGTGTGTCGCTGTTGGCGATCACCTCCAGGGCCAGCCGCCCGACGAAAGCGACGATGCCGGGATAACTGGGCTCCGCGGTGGAGTATGTGCGCAGATACTCCTGCTGTAGCCGCTCAACGAATGCCTCGATGACGATCTCGGTGGGGTTGAACATGCCCTCTCCGTTGCTAATCCCTTGCGGAGACCCATTGATTCCCACCGCGCCGTTATAACGCAAATGCGGCGCCGACAGTTCCAATTCTTGTGATTGCCGTAACGCGAGGGGGACGTGGCATAGTTCTTCCCTGTCCGTGGGGCTTGGCAAGAGGGAACGCGTCATGATCTGGAACGGTGTCGCGCCGCGCCTCTCGGTGGTCGCCACGATCCTGTTCGTGCTGGCGCCGCCGGTGTCGGCCCGAATCGAGAAGGTGGAGAACGTCAACGGCGTGTCGGGAAAGACTATTGCAGCGCCGCCCGGAGTCGCCGACGGCGCGATCGCCGACAACGACCATATGCTGGGATTCGACGAGCGCCAGAACGTGGTCCTGGATCGGGACCTGGCCGTCGACGACGGCATCATTCCCACCGGCACCATGATCAGCAGTCACATGATCCTTCTCAACGTGCCCGACGACGGCTGGTCCGCCTCCGGGGTCAATGACTGGACCTTCAGCGAACGCATCATCGGCGTCATGTCGGACATCGATGGCGAACTGGAGGCCGAGTCGACGCCATTCCTCGGGGCTTCCGGCACCCGCTATCCAACGCCCTTCGGCCTCAGAGGGCTCGAAAACTGGGACGGCTACGAAGGGGTCGGAACCCGTACCCTTCGGGTCACCCTGTCGGTGTCCCAGCCGGGGGACTGGATTCGCGTCATTACCGCCGCCCGGCCCATTGCCGGTCGCGACGGACGGCGGCGCGACATTTCGGCGGCCCGGCCCGGCGATGGGGGCGTGGAAACCGTCGCCCGCGACCTGTGACTCCGCGTCGCGGCGGTGAAAGGGAGAGCACATGACCGGAAGGCTTGAAGACCACCATGCCCGGCCGCGTCTGGTGGCGCCCCCGGGGGCCTGCGAGACCCACTCCCACGTCTTCGGTCCGCCCGACCGCTATCCCCCTTTCGAGGGCCGAGGGCGCATGCCGCATCCGGAAGCGTCCGCCGTCGCCTACCGGGCCCTCCTGGATCGCCTGGGAATCGAGCGGGGCGTCATTGTGCAGCCGTCCCTCTACGCGGACGACAACCGGGCCACTCTGGATGCCATCCAGGACCTGGGCCTGGAGCGCACCCGAGGCGTGGCGGTAACCCGCCCGGACGTCGACCGGTCGGAGCTGGCGGACCTCCACACCGCCGGCATGCGCGGCATGCGGTTCTTCCTCTTTGCCTCGGACCTGGGACTGGAGGACCTGGAGACCGTGGCACGCAGGATCGAGCCCCTCGGCTGGCACGTGGTGGTGCAGGGGAAGGGCGAGAACTTTCCTGACTGGCTGCCCTACCTGCAAAGCTTGCCGGTACCGGTGGTGATCGACCACATGGGCCGCTTTCCGGTGCCCCTTGACCTCCATGACCCGGCCTTCGTCGCCTTCTTGAAATTTGTGGAGACCGGCCGCTGTTGGGTGAAGCTGAGCGGTCCCTACATGTCTTCAGCCGACGGCCCGCCCCACTATGGGGACGCCGCGCCCCGGGCCCGGGCGCTGGTGAACGCCCGCCCGGACCGCATGCTGTGGGCCGCCAACTGGCCCCATCCCGGTTCGCCCCTCGACAACAAGCCCGAGGAAGCGGAGTGCCTGGACGTGCTCCTCGACTGGGCGCCGGACGAGGCGGTCCGCAAGGCCATCCTCGTCGACAATCCGGCGGTTCTCTAGGGTTTCGATTGAAAACTGGAGTTCACCCATGGCGAAAACGCCCCGTATTGCCCTGGTCGGGTTCGTGCTCGAAAGCAATGGCCACGCGCCGGTCGTGGGTCGCGACGATTTCGTCCGCTTCAGCGGCCGGGAGATCCTCGACGACCTGAAGCGCGAAGCCCCCCGGGGACCGGCGGAACTGTCGGGGTTCGTCGACCGATTGACGGCGCTCCGCGACTGGGAGCCGGTGCCCATCACTTTCCATTCGGGAGGCGCGGCGGGGCCGGTGGACCAGGCTTATTTCGATCAGGTCATGGCCGAAGTGAGCGAACGGCTGCGCGCCGCCGGGCCGGTGGACGGGGTCTATTTCCCCGAGCACGGCGCCGGCACCGCAACCACCGACCTAGACCCGGACGGCACCCTGATGGCCGGGGTGCGGGAGATGGTCGGGCCAAGGGCGCGGCTGATCGCGTCCCTCGACCTGCATGCCAACGTCAACGACATCATGGCCGGCGCCGTCGACATGATGTGCAGCTACGTGACCAACCCCCATGTGGACCAGTACGCGCGGGGGAGCGAATGCGCCGAGGCCATGCACGCCATGCTGGACGGGCTGAAGACCTCCGTCGGTTTCGTCAAGCTGCCCCTGATCCCGCCGTCCATCGCCCAGAACACCAAGGCCGGCCCCTACGCCGATCACATCGCCTTCGGCCAGTCCCTGCTCGGCGATGGGGTGATGAACGTTTCCCTGTGCAGCGGCTTTTCCCTTGGCGACACGGTGAAGAACGGTATGAGCGTCACCGTCACCACCCGCGGCAACCAGGCCCTGGCGGATCGGGTGGCGGCCCAGGTCGCGGCCCACGTGTGGGCGGAACAGGAACGCTACCTGGTCACCATGACGCCCCTTGAGAATGCCGTCGCCATGATGCTGGCCCGCAACCGGGACCCGGCCCTGCCGTCCCTCTGCTTCGCCGATGCGGCCGACAACCCCGGCGGCGGCGGTCGGGGCAACACCCCTTACATCTTGAAGGGGTTTCTGGAAGCGGGCTGCCGGGACGCCGTCGTGGCGCCGGTGTTCGACCCGCCCCTGGCGGCCGAGGCCCACGAACGGGGCGCCGGCGCCACCTTCCGGGCCCGCTTCAACCGGGCGGAGAACACCCTCTATTCCGATCCCTTCGACTGGGGCTGCCGGGTGGAGGCCCTGCACGACGGCACCATCGTTGGGCGCCGGGGAATCCGCGCCGGCCGCACTTTCGACATGGGACCGTCGGCGCTGCTGGACTGCGACGGCATGCGAGTCGTCGTGACCGGCAAGCGCCTCCAATTCGCCGACCCGGCGATCGTGGAGTGCTTCGGCATGTCCATGAGCCAGGTGCGCGGCCTGGTGGTGAAGTCCCGGGGCCACTTCCGCGCCGCCGTCGACGAGGTCTTCACCGACGACCGCATCGTCGAGGTGGACGTGCCTGGCCTGACCACCCCCATTCTGGACCGGGTGCCCTTCCGCCATTTGCCGCGGCCGATGTATCCCCTGGACCGGGACATGGACTGGGTGCCGCCGGCGGCGCCTCGATCAGACCCCGTCCGCTGACATCTCAAGTTGAACGGACGTCCGTTCCATTTGGGGTTCAGCGGGCAACGTAAAATGGAACCGTGACCCCGCTCCGGGGGCGCTTTCCACCCAAATGCTCCCCCCGTTTCGTTCAACCATGTCCTTGCAAAGGGGAAGCCCCAGCCCCGTTCCGGTTTCCCCGGCGGTTCCCTTCGTGGACGTTTTTTGATCCAGGGCGAAGAGCTTCCCCGCATGTTCCATCGACATGCCGACGCCGCTGTCGCTGACAGTGACCTGAACCGCATCGCCTTGATTTTGGGACGATATTTCGACCGATCCGTGGGGCGGCGTGAATTTCAGGGAATTGGCGATGAGGTTGCGAATGACCGTCTGGACCATGCTCCGGTCGGCGAATGCGGTGGCATTCTTGATCTTGTTCGTCAACCGAATCTCTTTCTCCAGGGCCATGGGTTTCGAAATAATGAGGCATTCCTGGGCCAGCTCCCGCAACGGCAGAATCTCCACGTCGAGCCTGGTCCCTTCCATTTGCAAGCGGGACCATTCGAGGAGGTTTTGCAGGAGCTCGAAAACCTGTTCACCCGCCTCGTTCACGTTGGTTGCGTATTCGACGAGTTGATCCTTGCCGAGCTTGTCCGCCAGTTTGGACATCATCTGGGTCATGCCGAGGAGGGATGTGAAGGGGCTTTTCAAGTCGTGGGCAATGATGGAAAAGAACCTGTCCTTGACGGTGGCCTCGTATTCGAGCCTGCCGATCAACGCCGCCTCGTTTTCCAAGAGTTCGGCGAGTCGGACCGCGCGTTGTTCCAAGTCTTCCCTTGAGGCGTTCAGTTCGATCACCGCGGTTTCGAGTTCCTCCTTGTTTCTTTGCAGAGATTCTTCAGCCTTTTGTCGCTGAACTATCTGATTTTTGAGTTTTCTATTCCAAATAATGATTACCAAAATGATTGCCACGGCAACCCCGAGAATTTCGAAAAGTAAATGATAGTCGACTTTTTTTTTGGAATTTTACATGAATCCAGCGGTTATATATCCCATCCCGTTCTTCTGAAGATAATGAATCCAATCCCTTCTGAAGTATGGGGATGAGTTCAGGCCAGTCCTTGCGCACCGCCATGCTCAGTTCAAAACGATAAGGCGTTTGCCCCGAAATCTTCAGGTTGGTAATTCCCGCTTCACGCATGACCTGACTGGCCACCGCCAGATTGCCGACGAAGGCATAGGTCTGGCCGTTCGATACCGCTTCAAGACCCTTGCGCACGTTCTGGGCCAGATAGAGCTGAATGTATGGATGGTTCTTGGCCAGCAGGTCGTGGGAAGCATAGCTCTCGACGACGCCGACGGTCCGGAACTTCAAGGCTTCGATGCCATCGACGTAAGGTTCGCTGGCCAGCGTCACGATGACCATGGGAAAGGAAATATACGGTTTGGTGAAGTTGACGAATGCATCACGGCTGGGCGTTCTGACGACCAGGGAGAAGGCGTCCAGTTCCCGATTTTTCACGGCCTCCACCATCTTTGGCCACGGCCGTTCCTTGTCGATCGTCAGAGTGATTCCGAGGCGCTCCTCGATCAGCCTGATGTAGTCGGCCGCCATTCCCCTGTACTGTTTTTGATCGTCGACGAATTCAAAGGGAGCCCAGTCGATGTCCACGGCCAGGCGAATCTCTTGATGATCGGCCAGCCACGCCCTTTCCGATGGGGTAAGACTTGGGCCGGATCTAGGGTTTTCTTGAGCAACCGAAAACGCTGCACTTGCCAAGTTCAGAATTAGAAGGGCGAAGACAAACGAAGCCGCTACCCGAAACGTACGCCATGATCTACTCGGCGATTGTCCGACAGGAGGACGCGTTTCGGTTCCGGTCCTGGCCGCGGGCCGTTGATTTGTCCTCACGCTTCACCGCCCACAATGTTGGCCAGAGTCTGGTCAATAATAATGGCCTGAAACCGCGGGGGCGCAACACTCAGAACATGGGTCTTTCGTATAACCCCATGGCGGTGTGGCCATGCGTGAAATCCACACCGATAGCCGCATCATCCAGGTTGACGCCCCCGGCCTAACCCTCGAATCATCCCCTACTCAGGGAGGTGTGGGAGCTGTACCATCTGTCTGACATAGGCCTCTAGTGTTCCGATCGAGACATTTCGTTCCCATTAAATCTACGCAAACTGCGACCTTCACCCCCGGGCTCAGGAACCAAATGTTAGAATCGCAACACTAGTGTTCCGCTCGAAACAAATGATTCCCATCGGGCAGGTGTGATGCGATTCTGGGTTCATGGGGAAGAAAGTGAGGATCCAGCTGGCGCCTGGGGATCAGGACAGGCTGGAGGCGTTGATCGCCAATGGCAACACGCCGCAGAAGCATGTCCGACGGGCTCGGATTGTACGGCTGGCCGGCGACGGCGTTGGCACCGATGAGATCCAGCGCCGCTTGGGCGTGAGCAAACCGACCATCCGACGCTGGCGGACGCGCTATGTGGAGGCCGGCGTGGACGGTTTGTGCCGCGATAAGACGCGCCCGCCGGGCAAGGCACCGCTTGCGGCGGATGTGGTCATGCGGGTGATCGAGAAGACCAAGACGGAAACGCCGCCGGACGCGACCCACTGGAGCCTGCGAACGATGGCCAAGGCGGTGGGCATCGCGCCGTCGAGCGTTCAGGCGATCTGGAAGGCACATGAGCTGAAACCGCATCTGGTGGCGACTTTCAAGCTGTCCAATGATCCGCGGTTTGCCGAGAAAGTCGAGGACGTGGTCGGGCTGTATGTCAACCCGCCGGAGCACGCCATCGTCCTGTCGGTGGACGAGAAGTCTGTCAACGGCGGCGGGAATATGTACCGGGGCGGCGGCGCAAAAATGTACCACGGGCTCGGTGGTAGCTTGTCCGCGTAGTCCATGGGAGGGACCCGCGCGCGGGGCGACGCGCCCTCCGCGCGGCTGGCGGCGGCCCGCGCGTGGGAGGGGCCTGTGGGCCCACGCGGGCAAGCGGGGGGTTATTCGGACGGTTGCCGGTGTCGTGACCGGCTCTGCTTGAGCCGGTAGCTCTCGCCGTTCATCTCCAGGATATGGACATGGTGGGTGATGCGGTCGAGCAGCGCGCCGGTGAGGCGCTCGCTGGCGAAGACCGTCGTCCATTCCTGGAAGGGCAGGTTTGAGGTCACGATGGTGGCGCCGTTCTCGTAGCGCCGGCTGAAGACGTCGAACAGCAGCTCGCTTCCGGTCTGCGAGAGGGGCACGTATCCGAGCTCGTCGACGATCAGGAGATTGACCCTGGCGAGCTGGTCCTGGAGGCGGAGCAGCCTCTTCTCGTCGCGTGCCTCGATCAGCTCGTGGACCAGATGGGAGGCTGTGGCGAAGCGCACGGAAAGGCCCTTCTGGCAGGCGGCGAGGCCGAGGGCGAGAGCGACATGCGTCTTCCCGACGCCGCTTGGGCCGAGCAGGATTACGTTCTCACGGCGCGTGATGTACTCGCCGCGCGCGAGATCCAGCACCAGCATCTTGTTGAGGCTCGGGATTGCCTTGAAGTCGAAGCTCTCGAGCTGTTTGACGACAGGGAACCCGGCCTGCCTGATGCGGCGCTCGACGAGGCGGCGCTCGCGGTCGATCAGCTCCAGCTCCACCAGTCGGGCGAGGAACTGCACATGATCCAGGCCCTCGGCCGCGCACTGGCGCGCCAGTTTCTCGTATTCCCGCAGGAAGGTCGGCAGCTTCAGCCTCTTCAGGTGATGTTCGAGCAGGATGCGGGGGGCCTCAGCCATGGCCGGCCCCTCCGGCCAGCAGGGTGGCGTAGTCGGCGCTCCGCGTGGCGGCGACGAAGGGCTGGGGCAAGTGCGGATAGCGCGACAGGTCGAGATGCACGGGCCGCCTCTCGATGCGCGCCAGCAGGAGATGCTTGACCGCATCGAAGCCGATCAGGCGCCGCTTCACCGCGTCGCGCACCGCGGCCGCCACTTGGCGTGCCGGGAAGTCTTCGTGCAGGCGCAGCACCTGGATGTATTCGCGCTTGCCGCGCGGGCCGAAGCGGGCTTCGAGGAGGCGGCGCAGCGTGTCGAAGGCGGGATCGAGCTTCCATCCCCGCAGCGGCGCCGCCTGGTCCAGGGCGCCCGGCTTCTTCTCCAGCAGCGACAGATAGTGCAGCGGCTCGTAGATGACGTCGCCGCGGACATAGGAGCGCCGATGGCGGGCGACGATCTCGGCGCCGAGCGCGATCTCGACCCGGTCGACATAGCCCTTCACCATGACCTTCTTGTGGGCGTGCACCGTCGGCGCCGAGTAGTCCACCAGCCGGTAGCGCACCAGGGCCGTGGACAATATCTGGCCCGGCACATGCTCGCAGGCCTCGAAGGGAACCGCCGGCAGATCGCGCAGGGCGTCGAGGTCGCCCAACAATGCCGTCGCCCGGTCGCCTGCCTCCAGCGCGTCGAGCCGCTCCAGGCAGCGCGCCATCAGCCGCTCGTTCAGGACCGACAGGTCGTGCACCTTCGGGATCGGCACCATGAACCGGCGCCGTGCCGTCTTCACCAGGGCCTCCACCTTGCCCTTGTCGTTGCCCTTGCCGGGCCGGCCGAAGCGGTCGCGGAACAGGTAGTGCGATTGCAGATGCGTGAACGCCTGCGTGCGCCGACGCGTGCCGTCGCCCAGGATCCGTGCCACCGCCAGGGTCGTGTTGTCGTAGAGGATCGAGCGCGGAACCCCGCCGAGGAAGGCGAAGGCGCTGACATGGCCGTCCAGGAAGGCCTCCGTCGTCTCCCGGGGATACGCCTTGACGAACCAGAGGTTGGAATGGGGCAGGATCAGGCAGAAGAAGGCGACCTTCTCCCGCCTGCCCCCGACCTCCACCACCGCCTCGCCGAAGTCGACCTGGGCATGGCCCGGCGGGTGATGCAGCGGCACGAAGGCCTCGCGCGTCGATTGCCGCCGGGAACGCACATAGTCCTTCACAATGGTGTAGCCGCCGGTGAACCCGTGCTCGTCCCGTAGCCGCTCGAAGATCCGATGCGCCGTGTGACGCTGCTTGCGCGGCACGTCCGGATCCGTGTCCGCCTCCAGGATCGCGTCGACGATGCCGGTGAACCCGTCCAGCTTCGGCCGCCTGACCGGCTTCGTCCGGCGGTATCCCGGCGGCGCCGAATAGCTCAGCATCTTCTTCACCGTCCGGCGGTCGATGCCGAACCGCCGGCCCGCCTCGTGATGGCTCAGACCCTCGTCGACAACCGCCAGTCGAACCGCCGCATAGAGCTCCACGCCGTACATCTCCTGCCCCTCGTCGCAACCGACAAGGGACCATGAGTGGCACAATTTTGCGCCGCCGCGACCGGACCGCCCGGCCGCCTCGCGTGGTGCATTATTCCTCCGCCGTTAACAGAAGTCCCAGATCCAGGCACTCGACCGCACCCAGCCGGGCCTGCCGATGAAGAAGGGCCGGGCCGGCACCATGACCCACGACTATAAGCGCCACGGCACCACCACCCTGTTCGCGGCGCTCGACGTGCTCGACGGCACGGTCATCGGCCAATGCATGCAGAAGCATCGCCATCAGGAGTTCATCCGCTTCTTGAACAAGATCAACCGCGCGACGTCGAAGCACCTGGCTCTCCACCTGATCGTCGACAACTACGCCGCCCACAAGACGCCGGAGGTCAAGCGCTGGCTGAAACGCCATCCCCGGTTCCACCTGCATTTCACGCCGACCTCGGCGTCGTGGCTCAACTTGGTCGAACGCTTCTTTGCCGAGATCACCCGAAAGCGCATCCGTCGCGGCGTGTTTCACTCCATCGTCGAATTGCAAATGGCCATCAACGACTACCTCGACCAGCACAACGCCGACCCCAAGCCTTTCGCCTGGACGGCTTCCGCCAGTTCCATCATCGATAAGGTCAACCGAGGGAAACAAGCGTTGGAATCGCTACACTAGTGTTCCGCTCGAGACATTTCGTTCCCATTAAATTTACGCAAACTGCGACCTTCACCCCCGGGCTCAGGAACCAAATGTTAGAATCGCAACACTAGCCAAGCACGACCGACACGGGAGGTACCGCTGATGTTTCTTGGCTTGTTGAATGAGGCGCAGAGAAATTCGTTCCTCGCCCTGGCGACCAAACTGGTCATGGCCGACGGGACGATAGAACCGGAAGAACGGGTGATGCTGGATCTCAGGGTCGCCGAGATGGGCGGCAACGCCAAGGCGCCGCCGGCCGAGATATACGGTCCGCCCAATATCGCTGTATTCAACAGCAGACGCGCGCGGGCAATCGTCCTTGTGGAGTTGTTCCTCCTCGCCATGTCGGACAGCAAGATGTCGGATGAGGAACTGCCCATTCTCGACCAGTTGATATCGTCCTTCGAATTCTCGCCAACCGAGGCGAACGGCATCAAGACATGGGCCGAGGATATGGCGCCCGCGATGGCCAAGGGATGGCTCTTGATTGATGGTGAGCCGTCCGACGCGGGTTGCTAATTCCCTGGGCGGAAGCGTGCCAATCGGCGCCCTTCAAAGATTCCGGATCGGCACCGGTTCGATGTCGTCGGCGGGGGTGAAGCCGAAGACGCGGCCGTAGAAGGACAGCTCCGCCTCGATGGCGCGGACGATGGTTTCCGCCTTGCGAAAGCCATGACCCTCGCCTTCGAAGGCCAGATAGGCGACGGGCAGGCCCTTGGCGTCCAGGGCCGCCACCATGGCTTCGGCCTGATTGGGCGGGACCACCTTGTCGTCAAGTCCTTGAAAAAAAACGATTGGGCAATCAAATTCGTCTAAATAATAGATAGGTGAACGTTGTCTGTAGACATCAATGGTTTCTGGCAGGGGTCCGATCAGCCGATCCAGGTAGCGGCTTTCGAACTTGTGGGTGTCCTGGGCCAGGGCCATCAGGTCGCCGATGCCATAGAGGCTGGCGCCGGCCCGGAAGGTGTCGCGGAAGGCCAGCGCGGCGAGGGTCGTGTAGCCGCCGGCGCTGCCGCCCCGGATGATCAGGCGATCCGGGTCCGCCCGGCCCGAATCGGCGAGGAACCGGGCGGCGTTGACACAGTCGTCCACGTCGACGATGCCCCAGCGCCCATCCAGACGCTGCCGATAGGCGCGCCCATAGCCGGTGCTGCCACCATAGTTCACGTCGACGACGGCGAAGCCGCGGCTGGTCCAGTACTGGATGGCCAAGGAAAAGGCGTCGCCGGTGGCCCCCGTGGGGCCGCCGTGGGAGCGAACAATCAGCGGCGGCAGTTCCCCTGCTGGAGCCCCGTGGTCCCGGTTGTGGGGCGGGTAGTAAAAGGCATGGGCCGACAGCCCCTCAGCCGTGGGAAAGGTGATGGCTTCCGCTGGCGAAACGTATCCCGGGTCGACGGCCGATTCCGTGGCCCGTTTGAGCACCTCCTCGGCGTTGATGTCCGGGTCCCAAAGGCTGAGCCGCGGCGGTTCCGAACGGGTGGCCCCGATCAGGGCGAGCCGGGCGCCCAGGGACTGGGGCAGTCCGGCGTGGGAGAAGGGCGTCGCGATGGTCTCCAGGTGGCCCTCGGTGATCGTGGCGAGCCGTCCCACCCCGTCCTCGATTACCCGGCAGACGAGCCGGCCGTCGGCCAGGAAACCGAAGCTCTTCATGCCGAATTGCCACTGGGGCAAACCGAACTCCGCCGCCCGCGGACAGAGGGCTTCCCGGCTATCGTTCCGTAAACGATACAGGTTCCACCAGCCGGTGGAATCATCCACGAAGTGGAACGTTCCGTCCGGCGACCATTCGGGCTGGAACGCAGCGATGTTCGCGCCGCCGGCGATTCGGCGCGAGTTCGTCAGGGTACCGTCCGCTTCGATTTCGGCGAGCCACAGGGTGGTGCCGTCCCACGGCATGTTGGGGTGATCCCAGGACAGCCAGGCCAGATGCCGGCCGTCCGGAGACAGGCGGGGCGCGGCATAGAAGTCGGCCCCCGACACCAGGACGCGGCCCTCGCCCCCGTTGCCTTCAAGATCCAGCATCACCAGCGCGTTCACGGGTTCCCCGTCGCCGCGATGGTCTTCGCGCACGCATACCGCCCGCCGCGCCGTCGGGTCCAGGTCGAAGTCGGCATAGCGGAGGGGAGCCTCGGGCGTGATCGGCCGGGGGTCGGCGCCGGCCTCCAGGCGGAAGACCCGCTGATCGGCGAAGTTGGTGAACACAACCACGCCGTTGCGCACACCGAAGGCGCCGCCGCCGTATTCGTGGGCGCGGGTGCGCACGTTGAAAGGGGCCGGCGAGAGGTCGGTCACGGCGCCGTTGGGAGTCCGGCGGACAAGGACCGACCGTCCGGCCTCCGAGGGCCGGGACTCGAGCCAGTAGAGGCACTCCGCGTCCGCTTTCAGGCCGCCGAGCCCCACCGCTCCTTCAGTCATCATGCGGGCCGTAATGGGGCTTTTCCAGGTGCCGTAGGGTGCGGTCGTGGGAGGCGTCATGTCGTCGTGCTCCAGGCGGGCGGATTCAGTGTAACCGTTTCTCGAAGGACGCTCGCCAGGCAAGTGTGCCCGCGTCGTGGATCGCGCCAACAGCGTTTGCCGAGATGCGCATGCGGCACTACAACGGGGCGGTCACCGCAGCAAGGGACCAAGCCCCATGTTCTACGACACCGGCGGCGACCACGGTCTGCCGCACAATCCCTTCAAGTCCCTGGTGGTGCCGCGGCCCATCGGCTGGATCAGCAGCATCAGCGGAGAAGGGCGAGTCAACCTGGCGCCCTTCAGCTACTTCAACGCCGTGGCCGACAACCCGCCCATCGTTCTCTTCGGCGCCGGCGGCGCCCATGGGGAAGGCGGCGTCAAGGACACGCCGGCCAACGTGGAAGCAACGGGCGAGTTCGTCTGCAACCTCGCCACTTGGGACCTGCGGGAGGCCATGAACCGCACCTCGGCGCCCGTCCCCCGGGACTGGGACGAGTTCCGCGTCGCCGGCCTGACCCCCGCGCCGTCGCGCCTAGTCAAGCCGCCCCGGGTGAAGGAAAGCCCGGTTCACATGGAGTGCCGCTACCTGCGGACGGTAACGTTTCCCGACGCCGCTGGGGGCGTGCCCAACAAGGTGGTGTTCGGCCAGGTGGTGGGGATCCACATTGACGACCGATACGTGCGTGACGGCCGAGTCGACGTGCAGGCCCTGAAGCCCATCGCCCGCCTTGGCTACATGGACTACACGGTGGTCGAGACCATCTTCGCCATGCAGCGCCCCGGGCGGGAAGACGTCTCGCTGCCCGAGGAACCCCGCCGCCGGGCTTGATTGCTCGCGGGCTGTGTTCCATGTTATGACCATAGCGAGATGACCATGGTCATAAACTAACGCACAGGAGATGACGTGAACCACGAGATCGACGATACGGCAACCGATACAGCAGAAGTCACCATCCCCGCCGGTGAATTCAAAGCCAAATGCTTGAAACTCATGGATCAGGTCGCCCGGGATCGCCGCCCTATCGTCATCACCAAGCGCGGCAAGCCCGTCGCCCGGCTCGTTCCGGCCGAAGAGAAGCCGCGGTCCATATTCGGCTTTATGCGGGGTACCCTGAAAATCACGGGCGATATTGTTGGGCCCACGGGGGAGCAGTGGAACGCAGATCGCCCGGATGCCAAGTTGTTTGAGGAATGATCGCGGATGATCTGGTCCTGGACACCCATGTCTGGCTGTGGCTCGTCGATGGCCGGCGGCGCCTAGGGAACGATACTCGCAGCCTAGTCGAAGAGGCAGCGCACCAGGGGCGACTGCTATTGCCTGCTATCGTTCCCTGGGAGGTCGCGTTACTGGTGAGCAAAGGCCGCCTGGAGATGACGACGCCGCCGCGCGAATGGATCGCGGCCGCGCTTCGAATGCCCGGCCTGCAATTGCATCCGCTGACCCCCGACATCGCCATTGACGCCTGCTACCTTCCCGGCGATTTTCATGGGGATCCGGCCGACCGAATGATCGTTGCCACCGCCCGCGTTACGGATTCCACACTGGTCACCCGAGACACCGAGATACTTGCCTACGGCCGGTCTGGACACCTGAGGGTCATGGCCGCCTAGGCCCCATAGACGAAGGGACCCACACCCGTGATTCCCCGCTATTCGCGGCCGCAGATGGCCGATATTTGGTCTCCGCAAACCCGGTTCCGCATCTGGCTGGAGATCGAGGCCCACGCTTGCGATGCCCAGGCCGACCTGGGGGTGATCCCCCGCGAAGCGGCACGGGCGGTGTGGGCGCGGGGCGGCTTCGACGTCGCGCGCATCGACGCCGTCGAGCGGGAGGTGCATCACGACGTCATCGCCTTCCTCACCAGCCTGGCCGAGCACGTCGGGCCGGAGGCCCGGTTTGTCCACCAGGGCATGACTTCCTCGGATGTCTTGGATACCTGCTTCGCGGTACAATTGACCCGCGCCGCCGATCTGCTGCTGGCCGACATCGACGGGGTGCTGGCGGCGCTGGAGCGCCGGGCCCGGGAACACAAGGACACCATCTGCATCGGCCGCAGCCACGGCATCCATGCCGAACCCACCACCTTCGGCCTCAAGCTGGCCGGCCACTACGCCGAATTTTCCCGCAATCGCCGACGCCTAGAGGCGGCCCGGACCGAGGTCGCCACCTGCGCCATCTCCGGCCCCGTCGGCACCTTCGCCACCATCGACCCCCGGGTCGAGGCCCATGTGGCGGAGAAGATGGGCCTGACGCCAGAGCCCGTGTCCACCCAGATCATTCCCCGCGACCGGCATGCCGTCTATTTCGCCACCATGGCGGTGGTCGCCGCCTCGGTCGAACGGCTGGCCACCGAGATCCGCCATCTCCAGCGCACCGAGGTGCGGGAGGCGGAGGAGTACTTTGCACCCGGACAAATGGGCTCGTCCTCCATGCCCCACAAGCGCAACCCGGTGTTGAGCGAGAACCTGACCGGCCTCGCCCGCTTGGTGCGTTCGGCCGTGGTGCCGGCCCTGGAGAACGTCGCCCTGTGGCACGAGCGCGACATCTCCCATTCCTCGGTGGAACGGGTCATCGCGCCGGATGCGACCGTGACCTTGGATTTCGCCCTCCATCGCCTGGCCGGTTTGGTGGATCGGCTGGTGGTCTATCCGGATGCCATGACGGCGAACCTGGAGCGGCTGAAGGGTCTGGTATTTTCCCAGCGGGTGATGCTGGAGCTGACCCAGGCCGGGATGAGTCGGGAAGACGCCTATCGCGCCGTGCAGCGCAATGCCATGCAGGTCTGGGAGACGGGTAAGCCATTCCTCGACCTTCTCAAGGCCGATCCCGAGGTGACGACGCGCCTCTCTGGAGATGCGCTATCCGCCCTATTTGATCTGGGCTATCACACCAAGAACGTGAATACCCTTTTCGACCGGGTCTTCGGCACGGCTTGACGACTTACCGGGGCTGGGTCGGTGGGCGCGGACGACGCTATCCGCCGACCCGTTCGTGGTCGGCACCCAGGGCTGACGGGAACTCCTTGGCGACCTGCTTCAGGGCCTCGCCGTAAAGTCGCGTCATCTCCTCGCGAATGTCCTCGTCCGAGACCTTGATATTGCGCGAGGCGAAGTCCCGGCTCACCTTACGCACAACGTCCTCCGACCCCGGTTCCTCGAAATCCGCGGCCACCACCTGTTTGGCGTAGGTATCGGCCTCACTTTTGGGCATACCCATTTTCTCCGCCGCCCACAGGCCGGTCAACTTGTTGCGCCGAACCTCGGTCTTGAAACGATATTCTTCGTCCATCTTATACATCGCCTCATGGGCCTTCTCGCGTTCATGTAGGGTATCTTCCATGGTCTGGGTCCTCGCCGTGGATTCTTGCAGGAGGGTGCCGCCGAGGCGGTCTACCGGCAATTTAGGGAGGCCGCGGGGCCGGCGCAACGGGCGCTTCCCCAAATCGATCCGGCGCGCTATGAGCAGGGCATGTGCACCGTCGTGATCCTGCGCCGCCCGGGAGAGAACTGGCCGGTTCTCCTCGCCGCCAATCGCGACGAGATGATCGACCGGCCCTGGTCGCCGCCCGCCCGACACTGGCCGGATCGGCCGAACGTGGTGGCCGGTCGCGACCTGCTGGCGGGCGGCACCTGGCTCGGGCTCAACGATCGTGGCGTCGTGGCGGCAATCCTCAATCGGCCCTCGTCCCTGGGGCCGCGCCCCGACGCCTTGAGCCGGGGGGAGCTTCCGCTGCTGGCCCTGGAGCACTCCGACGCCGCCGGCGCCGCGACGGCCCTTTCACGCCTGCCGACCGCGCGCTACCGCACCTTCAACATGGTGGTGGCCGACGCCCGCCAGGGATTTTGGCTGCGATCCATGGGCGGTGAGGGCGGCTGGCCTCATGGCGCGCCGATAGAGGCGTGGCCGTTGCCGGCGGGGCTTTCCATGATCACCGCCCACGACCGCAACGATATCGCCTCGCCTCGGATCCGGGACTACCTTCCCCAATTCGAGGCCGCTTCGCCGCCCGATCCCGATCGCAACGATTGGCGGGATTGGCAGCGCCTCCTGGCCGACGAGGAGCACGATCCCGGTGCCGGGCTCGCCGGCGCCATGTGCATTCCCTACGATGGGGGGTTCGGTACCGTGTCTTCCTCCCTGATCGCCTTGCCGTCGCCCGTCCATGCCGGAGACCGCCCTGTGTGGCGCTTCGCCGCCGGCCGCCCCGGTGACGCGCCCCACGAACCGGTGGCGATGTGAAGGCTGCGCATCGCCCGTCTCCGGGCGTGTCGTTGTTTTGTTAAGGGGTGCTTGCTATATCTCGGGGGCGGTCGCGCGCCCCGTCGTCCGCCCCTCGTCGCGCGCGCCGATTTCGGAGACCACTCTCATGGCCAGACGCAGACGCATTTACGAGGGCAAGGCCAAGGTCTTGTTCGAAGGGCCGGAGCCGGGGACCTTGGTTCAGTATTTCAAGGACGACGCCACCGCCTTCAACAACAAGAAGCACGGCGTCATCACCGGCAAGGGAGTTCTCAACAACCGCATCTCCGAATATCTGATGACCCGGCTGGGAGAAATCGGCATCCCCACCCATCTGGTCCGTCGGCTCAACATGCGCGAGCAGTTGATCCGCGAGGTCGAGATCATTCCCTTGGAAATCGTGGTGCGAAACATCGCCGCCGGCTCGCTGGCCAACCGGTTCAGCATGCAGGAGGGGACACCGCTGCCCCGTTCGATCATGGAATACTACTTCAAGTCCGACGATCTGGACGATCCCCTGGTCAGCGAGGAGCACATCACCGCATTTGGCTGGGCGACGCCCCAGGACCTGGACGAGATCATGTCCATGTCCCTGCGCATCAACGACTTTCTGTGCGGCCTGTTCCTCGGCGTCGGCATCCGGCTGGTGGACTTCAAGCTGGAATTCGGCCGCCTGTGGGAGAACGAGCAGATGCGGATCGTGTTGGCCGACGAGATCAGCCCCGATTCCTGCCGCCTGTGGGACATCAAGACCAACGAGAAGATGGACAAGGACCGCTTCCGCCGCGACCTCGGCCGAGTGGAGGAGGGCTACCAGGAAGTCGCCCGCCGGCTCGGCATCCTTCCCGAGGGCGGCCCCCGGGACCTGAAGGGCCCGGCGGTGATGCAGTGAACGGTGCCGGCCCAGCCCGCGCCACGACCTTCGTAGGGGCGGGTTTGAAACCCGCCCACGTGCGCCGCGACCACTGACCATGAAAATCCGCGTCCACGTCATGCCCAAGGACGGCGTCCTCGACCCCCAGGGCAAGGCCATCCAGCACGCCCTCGGCACCTTGGGCTTCACCGGCGTGGACGGGGTGCGCCAGGGCAAGCTGATCGAGTTGGAGGTCGCCGAGACGGACCCCGAGCGCGCCCGCGCCACCGTCGACGACATGTGCCGGCGACTGCTGGCCAATACGGTTATCGAGCGCTATGACGTGGAGATCCACGACTGATCCCGTGTCGTTCAAAGGGGCTTGCGCCAAGCCGCGCCAACGTGTCCTCTGGGTGCCGAACCGCCGACCGTTTCCCGCCCGCCCTGCCATAGTCTCCCGCCCATGAAGGCCGCCGTCGTCGTCTTTCCCGGTTCCAACTGCGACCGCGATGTGGCGGTCGCGTTGGAGCGCGCCACCGGCCGCCCGCCGGCCATGGTCTGGCACAAGGACGCGGACCTGCCACCGGTCGATTTGATCGTTCTGCCCGGCGGCTTTTCCCATGGCGATTATCTGAGGTCGGGCGCCATGGCCTCCCGGGCGCCCATCATGGCGGCGGTTGTCGATCGGGCCCGGGCCGGGGTGCCGGTGCTGGGAATCTGCAACGGCTTCCAGGTGCTAACCGAATGCGGCCTGCTGCCGGGTGCCTTGATGCGCAACGCCGGCCTGAATTTCGTCTGCCGGGACGTCCACTTGAGGATGGAGAACACCGAGACCGTGTTCACCCGCGCCTACGCCCACGGCCAGGTGATCCGCATTCCCATCGCCCACCACGACGGCAACTACTTCGCCGACGCCCGGACCCTTCTGCGATTGGAGGGCGAGGGCCGGGTGGCCGCGCGCTACTGCGGGTCCGACGGGGCGGTGACCGACGCCGCGAATCCCAACGGAAGCCGCAACAACATCGCCGGCATTCTCAACGATTCCGGCACCGTCCTCGGCCTGATGCCCCATCCGGAGCGCCTGGCGGAGACGGCGCTCGGCGGCGCCGACGGCAGGCCCATGTTCGACGCCCTGGCGGCGATGGCGGCGGAGGCGGCATGACGGCCTCCGTCATGCCGGATTTGGCCACCGAGCACGGGCTGTCGGCCGACGAATACGCCAATGTCCTGCGCATTCTGAACCGGCCGCCCAACCTGACCGAGCTCGGCATCTTCGCGGCCATGTGGAGCGAGCACTGCTCCTACAAGTCATCGAAGAAGTGGCTGAAGACCTTGCCCACCGAGGCTCCGTGGGTGATCCAGGGGCCCGGCGAGAACGCGGGCGTCATCGATATCGGCGGCGGGCTGGCGGCGGTGTTCAAGATGGAAAGCCACAACCACCCCTCGTTCATCGAGCCCTATCAGGGTGCCGCCACCGGGGTCGGCGGGATCTTGCGCGACGTGTTCACCATGGGCGCGCGGCCGGTGGCCAACATCAACGCGCTCCGCTTCGGCCGTCCCGACCATCCCAAGACCCGCCATCTGGTGGCCGGCGTGGTGGCCGGCATTGGCGGCTACGGCAACTGCATCGGCGTCCCCACCATCGGCGGCGAATGCCAGTTCCACGGGGCTTACGACGGCAACATCCTGGTCAATGCCATGACCGTCGGCCTGGCGCCCGTGGACCGCATCTTCTATTCCGCCGCCAAGGGGGTGGGGCTGCCGGTGGTCTACGTGGGCTCCAAGACCGGGCGCGACGGCATCCACGGCGCCACCATGGCCTCGGCCGAGTTCGGCGCCGATGCGGAGGAAAAACGCCCCACCGTCCAGGTCGGCGACCCGTTCACCGAAAAACTGCTGCTGGAAGCCTGCCTGGAGCTGATGGCCACCGATGCCATCATCGCCATCCAGGATATGGGGGCGGCGGGCCTGACCTCTTCGTCCTTCGAGATGGCCTCCAAGGGTGGCGTCGGCATCGAGATGGACCTTGACGCGGTGCCCCAGCGGGAAGCCGGCATGACCCCCTACGAGATCATGCTGTCGGAATCCCAGGAACGCATGTTGCTGGTGCTCAAGCCCGGCCGCGAGGGCGACGCCCGGGCCGTGTTCGAGAAATGGGACCTGGACGTGGCCGTCATCGGGCGGACCACGGACACCCGGCGCATGGTGCTGAAGGCCGGCGGGCGCACCGTCGCCGACCTGCCCATCGATCCCCTGGCCGAGGCGGCCCCCGAATACGACCGGCCCTGGGCGCCGACCCCCAAGCCTGGGCCCCTTGCCGATACCGAGGCGCCGGACGACCCCCTGGCCCCGCTGATGGACCTGGTCCGTTGCCCCGACCTTTGTTCCAAGCGCTGGGTCTGGGAGCAGTACGACCACATGGTCATGGCCGACACGGTGCTGCGGCCCGGGGGCGACGCGGCGGTGGTGCGGGTGCACGGCACCAACCGGGGCCTGGCCATGACCAGCGACTGCAGCCCTCGATACTGCCTGGCCGACCCACAGTCCGGCGGCCGTCAGGCGGTGGCCGAGGCGTGGCGAAACCTCACCGCCGTTGGCGCCCGGCCGCTGGCCATCACCGACAACCTGAACTTCGGCAATCCGGAAAAGCCGGAGATCATGGGCCAGATCGTCGGCTGCGTGACCGGCATGGGGGAAGCCTGTCGGGCGCTGGACTTCCCCGTCGTCTCCGGCAACGTCTCCCTCTACAACGAGACCGAGGGCCAGGCCATCCTGCCCACCCCCGTGGTCGGCGGCGTTGGCCTGGTGGAGGACATCGGCCGCATCGCGACGCTGCCCTTCAAGGCCGCCGGCGAGGCGATCCTGCTGGTCGGCGAGACCCGGGGCCATCTGGGCCAGTCCCTCTACCTGCGGGAGATCGTGGGACGGGAAGCGGGACCGCCGCCGCCCGTGGACTTGAAAGCCGAGCGGCGCAATGGAGATGCCGTCCGCGGCCTCATCGCCGAGGGCCTGGTGACCGCCTGCCACGATGCTTCCGACGGGGGCTTGGCCGTGGCCCTGGCGGAGATGGCCATGGCCTCGGGTTTGGGCGCCACCATCGAACCGCCGAGGGGGGATATCCCCCCGCATGCCTGGCTCTACGGCGAAGACCAGGGGCGCTACGTGCTCACCGCGAGAGATCCGGCGCCTGTGCTGGCAAGACTCGAGGCCGCAGAGGTTCCCTGCGCCCGCATCGGGACAACCGGCGGCGAGGTTATCGCCATGCCGGGTGCCAGGCCGGTCGCCGTCGCCGTGCTTGTGGAACGTCATGAATCCTGGCTGCCGGCTCACATGGCGGCGCCGTGAACGCCGCAAGGCAATGACGAAACGGTTTGTCGCCGTCTTGGGGCTATCGGTGTTGGAAGCGGGCCGGTCTCAGACCCGCACACCCCGACCCGACGTGCGGCCCCTACTGGGCCGCCTGGGCTTCCCCTTCGAACAGAGACGCCACGTGGAATCCGCGGCGCTCCAGGCTGGTGATGAACTCGGGGCGGAAGGTGTCGGGCACCGAACCGGTGATGACCGGGTTGGCCAGCAGGGCGTCGGACCAGGCCTGGACACGGGGGAAATCCTTCAGCAGCCCTGTCTTCATCTTCTCTTCGACCATGGCGAAGCGCTGCAGGAACGGCGCGTAGGACGCGTCCACCAGGCACAGGCTGTCGCCGTTGAAGTAAGGGCCGTCGTTGCCGCGCTCCGTTTCCAGCGCCCGTTCCAGCCGCGCCAGTCGGCTCGGTGCCGCCTCCAGGCCCTTGCGGGTCTCCTCGGACGTCTTGGCGAAGTAGACGCCGCTCAAGCCCGGGGTGAAGCTGGGCACGTAGTCGTTCCAGGCCCGATTTCGGGCCCGCCGAATCGGGTCGTCTGGGTGCAGTCGCGGCGGTGCCACTTCGTCCAGGTATTCGGCGATGGCGTTGGATTCGAACAGGGGCTGATCGTCGACCGACAGCACCGGCACCAGCCCCAGCGGCGAGATGGCCAGGAACCAGTCAGGCTTGTTCTTCAGGTCGACGTAGGTGACCTCGAAATCGATGTCCTTGGCACGCAAAACGATCACGGCGCGCTGGACCCAGGGTCACGTAACGGAACTGACCAGATGATATTTCGTCATGACGGCTGTTCTCCTCACGGGCTGGCATTTCAGGCCAGATACGGCCACCATAGGCGGCAAACGCGAACCGGTCAAAGATCGGCGGCTTGTGGCCAAGATGATTTGGGTTACGCATGAATATCAGTGGGATAGAGTCCTATGACCATGCCTTCGAGACTTACATTCGGAAACTACGTCGCCGCGGTCGATTTCGACGAGGAGATCGGCCGGTTCCATGGCCGGTTCATCAATATTCGCGATGTGGTGAATTTCTACGGCGCATCCGTCCGGGACCTCGAGGAGGAGGGACGTCGTTCCCTTGATGTCTACATCGCCTTCAGTCGCGAACAAGGACTGACGCCGGGATAGACGTTGGCGAGGGCATTTCGCGATCGTGGTTGTCGTCACAAACTGAACGCCCATTGGTAGATCAAGACAACGCCCGAGCCGAGGAGCAGGACCAGGACGATCTTGCGGAAGGTCGCCTCGCTCACGCCCGTGTAGGTGCGGGCGCCGATCCATGCCCCCAACAGAGTCATCGGCAGACAAAGGCCGGCGACGATCAAGGTCTCTCGATCGATCTGTCCGCTCAGCATCATGCCGACGCTGGCCGCGCCGAGGACGATCAGGTTGAACGGCTGGTAGGTGGCCCGCTGCGCGTCGCCGGTTAGACCCCGAAGCTGAAGCCAGATCAGCGGCAGCGGGCCGGATAGCCCCGCGAACCCGCCAAGGAAGCCGCCGCCAAGGCCGACCGCGCCGTCTGCACCCCGGCCGCCCCGGGAACCGATCGCCAGCCGAAACAGGCCGCTGAGCTGATAGGCGGCGTAGGCGACCAGAAACCCGCCGACCGACAGCCGCAGGATGTCCGGGGAGACGACCCTCAGTGCACCCACGCCAAGGGGGACACCAAGGAGTCCGCCGATAAGGAACGGCGCGACGCGCTTCCAGTCGAACGCCTTTCGCACCGTGATCAAGCCCACCGATTGGCCGGCGACGGAGGCCAGGGCGACCAGGGGCGGCACCATGGGCGCGGGAAGGGCATGGAACCAGAAGCCAGCCGACACCAGGCCGGTGCCGAAACCCGCAAGCCCCGTCGTGAATCCCGCAACCAGCGCGCCCAAGAGCACGACGATAAGGGAGGCGGCGTCGAGGGAGGCGGCGTCGAGGGAGGCGATAGTCATGGCGCCGATCCATGGACTCACGGGGAAGCGCGGTCAGATCCGGGATCACGCCGAACATGGCCGGCAATCGGGTGGAAGAGGACCGGCTCGACCCCGGAACTGGCTGGTGGGAACATGCGCCGGTGACGGTCCTCATGAAAGACATTCTGTTCAAGAACCTGGCATTCCTCGATACGGTCGAGGGCGTGCTCAAGTCAGGTTTACAGGTTCTGGTTCGCGCCAAGATCGTCGCCGAGGTCTCCGAAGGCGCCATCGACGCCGGCAAAGCGCGGGTCATCGACCTGGGCGGTCGTACACTGATGCCGGGATTGATCGAGTGCCACGCCCATTTCTGCATGCCCCCGGGTGGCATGTCCGGGGGCACGAGCTTCCTGCCGTCCTTCATGGCCGCGCGGGCGTCCGATCACTTGCGCGGCATGCTGATGCGCGGCTTTACCACGGCGCGCGACGCTTGCGGCGCCGACCTGGGGCACAAGCAGGCGGTGGAACAGGGGCTTTTAATCGGACCTCGGCTGTTCGTCTGCGGCCGCGCCATCAGCCAATCCGGGGGCCATGGCGATTCCCGCCACCGGGCCGACCTCTCGGAACCCTGTGGTTGCATGGCTTTGTTTCCCGGCACCGGACGCCTGGCGGACGGGGTGCCAGAGGTACGTCGCGCCGTGCCGAGGAGTTGCGCCTCGGCGCCGACCCCGAGGCCCGCCTGGGTCCCCACTGAGGAAAGGAGCGGCGACCGACGCGCCTCACACCGCGCTACTCACCTGCTTGTCGAAGAACGCGCCGATGCGGGCGATGGCCTCGCGGGCTTCGGGCAGGGTGGCGCTATTGTTGTGGAAGCCGTGGACCAGGTCGTCCCAGGCCTCGCAGGTGACCTGGACGCCGACGGCCTCGGCCTTGGCGGCGAAGCGGCGGCTGTCGTCGAGCAGGGTCTCCGCCGCGCCCACCTGCAACAGCAGCGGTGGCAGGCCCGCCGGATCGCCGAACAGGGGCGAAGCCAGTGGGTCACGGGGATCGGCGCCGTTCAGGTAGTATGCAGCCGCATGGTCCAGGTAACCTTTACTGATGGAGGGGTCCCGGTCGGCGTTGACCCGATAGCTCTCCCCCGACTGGGTGAGGTCGGCCCAGGCGCACATGGGGACAGCGCCCGCGGGCATGGGCTCGCCGGTCCTTTTCAGTTTCATCAGCAGGGCCAGGGTCAGGCCGCCGCCGGCGGACATGCCGCCGACCACGATCCGCTCGGGCCGCGTTCCCTGGTCCAGGAGCCAGCGGTAGCCCGCATAAACGTCGTCGATGGCCGCCGGAAAGGGATGTTCCGGCGCCAGGCGGTATTCCACCGAAAACACCCGCGCCCGGCAGGCGGCGCCGATATGCCCGGCAGTTCCCCTGGCGTGGGGGACCGAGCCCCGGTAATAGCCGCCGCCGTGGAGGAAATAGAAGGTCCGATCCTCGGCGGCGCCGGGCGGCAGAATCCACTCGCCCCGCGCCCCGTCGGCCGCCACCGCCTCCCACGTGGTGCCGTCGGGGGGTGGCAGCTTGCGTCCCGCGGCCTCGGATTCAGCACGCAGTACCGCGATGGGTTTGCCCGGAATCCAGGGGTTGGCGCGCTTTGCGTCGATAATGCCCTGCAAGGCGGCGCTGGCGGCCATGGTGGGGGCCTCCTGTCTTGCGCGAACCCGGTGAACGGCGGCCGAGTCCTATCGCTTCCGGTTGTTCTTGTTGCCGAAGATAGCATTCCAGTTGTTGCGGTAGGCTTCGGAGACCGGCTTCTGGCGTTCGCCGCGGCCGCGTTTCGCCGACTCGCCGTCCGATGAGGTGCTGTCCGTCGAGGTGCTGTCCGCCGAGGAGCTGTCCGCCGACGCGCTATCCGCCGACGCGCTATCCTGGGACTCGCCACCTGTCGCCGCGTCACCGGTACCGACCTTGGACGTGCCACCCTTCGCCGCGCCATCTTTCGCCGCGCCACCCTTCGCCGCGCCACCCTTCGCCGCGCTGCTCTCGGCTGGGGGTGTGCTCGATGGGCTGCTGTCTGTCTCGGCCATGCTGGTTTCCTGCTGTGCTGCAAATCGGGGCTGACGCGGCACCTTGAATAATAGTCGCGGGTTTAGTCCGTCAAGGGGGAGCGGCACGGCGGCCCGATGCTGGTCCGGGCCCGCGGCAGGCCAAGGACTTCGCGTGCTATGGTGCCCATGCAACGATCGCCCGGTGTCGAAGGGTCCTCCAGACCATCAAACCGGCCTTCTTGCCGGCAACAAAGCACGAGTCTCGCCTTGAGGAACGTCCCATGACCCTGGTCCACCGGTCCCTCGCGGAAACCTTCGCGGCCGAGGTTTCCGGCCTCGATCTGTCGGCGGATGTGGGCGACGAGACCTTCGCCGCCATCCGCGCCCTGTGGCTGGAGAAGGTGGTGCTGGTCTTCCCCGGCCAGCAGGCCATGTCCCCGGAAGCCCACTTGGCCTTCAGCCGCCGCTTCGGTCGCCTGGAGACGGAATTGAAGGCCGAACAGCTGCATAAGGACCATCCGGAAATCCTGGTGCTGTCCAACGTCAAGCAGGAGGGCCAATTCGTCGGCACCCCCCACGGCGGGCAGTTCTGGCACCAGGACCTGTACTTCGAGAAGGTACCCTCGGCCGCCGGCATCCTGCACGGCATCGCCGTTCCCGGGGAGGACGGCGATTCGGTGGGCGATACCCTGTTCGCCGATACGGGGGCGGCCTTCGATGCGCTGCCGCGGGCGCTCAAGTCCCGTGTGGAGGGACGCCTCAATCGGGCCAGCCGGGTGAAGTCCTGGCCCCTCAACTACCCCGACAAGCCGCCCCTGACCGAAGCCCAGAGGGCCGCCTATCCGGACGTATTCCATCCCCTGGTGCGCACCCATCCGGAAACCGGGCGCAAGTGCCTGTTCATCGGCGACATCTCGGCCGGCACCGTCGAAGGCATGCCCGAAGACGAAGGGGACGCCCTGCTGCGCGACCTGCTGAACTTCATCACTCAGCCCCGTTTCGTCTACCGCCACCACTGGCGGGCGGGCGATGTGGTGATGTGGGACAACCGGGCCTGCATCCACGCCGCCACGCCCTTCGATGCCGCCAAGTACAACCGCCACATGCAACGCACCACGGTCATGGACGACGTGGTGCCGTACTGAGGCGGGCAGACCGCGAGACGGGGGAGGGCGGGAGTCGTGGGGGATGAACCAGGTGCGCATCCCCTCGGGGACCTCGGCCCTTGTGCGAACCGTCTGGCGAAAATTGGTGGGCGCACAAGGACTCGAACCTTGGACCCGCTGATTAAGAGTCATCGTCATGGCATTTCTGTGGATTTCGCCACAGCTCGCTGACGTCCGACAACCTATTGATATAAGGGCGATTGTGTAAGCCGTGGTCCTAAATCAGCTTCGACGCCATTCTTGCATTTACGCTTACCCGTGCTTACCCGTGCTTACCCTGCGCTTACCCGAGGGAGGTGTGCACGATGGCCAAACAGAAGTTGACCAAGACGATCGTCGAGAAACTGGAGCCGGGAGCCGCGGACATTCTTGTCTGGGATAGCGAACTTGCCGGCTTCAGTTTACGTGTAAAACCGTCGGGTGCCAAGAGCTATGTCGTGCAGTATCGCAACCGCAGGACGGGCGCGTCGCGACGCAGGACACTCGGCCCGCATGGTCAGCTGCTCAGCTTCCACAAGGCGAAGGAGCACGCCCGCATTCTTCTCGCCGACGCGCTAAAGGGAAACGATCCGATCGCCGACGACCGCGCGGCACGTGTCGCGCCGACAGTGAAGGAGCTGTCTACAGACTATCTCGAACAGCATGCCATCCCGAAGAAGCGGCCGCGCAGCGTCGCGATCGACCGGTCGATGATTGACCGGATCGTCCTGCCACGGCTCGGAAAGAAGAAGGTGGTCGACGTCACCTCCCGTGATGTTGCCGTGCTGCACGCGTCGATGAAGGCGACGCCCTATCAGGCAAACCGGGTGCTCGCCTTTCTTTCAAAGATGTTCTCCCTTGCCGTCGCATGGGGCTGGCGCAGGGACAATCCGGCAAAAGGGATCGGTCGCTTCCGCGAGGAACGGCGCGAGCGTTGGTTGTCGGACGACGAACTGCGCAGGCTGACAAGCGCGCTGGCCGACCGCCCCAACAGGCGTGCGGCAAACGCCGTGCGAATCCAATTGCTGACTGGCGCGCGTATCGGCGAAGTTCTATCGGCGCGCTGGGACAACATCGATTTCGCACGCGGTGTGTGGACGAAGCCGTCGCACCACACGAAGCAAAAGCGGACCGAACACCTGCCGCTATCCGCGCCCGCTCTCGCATTGCTCGCGAAGATACGTGATCAGGCTGACGGCAACGACGTGTACTTGTTTCCAAGCGACGCGCCCGATAAGCCGCTTCTGCGGATCAAAAAGTTCTGGCGCAGCGTGACCGAAAAGGCGGGTCTAGAGTGCTACCGGCTTCACGACAATCGCCATACGCACGCCTCGCATCTCGTTTCGAGCGGGCTCAATCTTGAGATTGTCGGTAAGCTGTTGGGCCACACTAACCCACTGACAACCCAGCGTTACGCGCATCTCGCCGATGATCCGCTGCGCGCAGCCACAGAACGCTTTGGCGCGAAGATGGATGCCCTGGGCAAGGGTCACCAAGCCGAGATCGTTCCTCTGCCGTCACGACGATAGCGGTTCGAGCCGCGGCCCCATAAGACCTCTACGACCCCTCAAACCCGTGCGTCTTGAAGCGCAAGGTCTGGCAGTTCTCGTTGATCACACGCTGCACGTCGTCGGAAACGCCTTCTGGGACTTCGGCTTCGATTTCGACCGTGACCTTGACCTTGCCGCCGGGCAGAGTCGTCAGGTGCTGCAGGATCTCTTCGGCCACCTGGCCCATGTCTCGACCGGCCCGGTCCGCATTGATCTCGACGGTACCGAAGAATCGACGAGGTAGACGTGGTCCCGCAGGTTCTTCGGCCGGCGCCGGGCCTCCCGGTGGAGAAGGCTCCCCAGGCCCCGTGTCGGGCCGAGGGCCCGGTGCGCCGGGCTCCAGACGTTCGGCCTCGATCTGCGTCCAGGCGACGTCCGGCTTCACGAGCACGCTCGCTGCATCGACGTAAATCGCGGCCGCCACCGTACCGAGCTTCAGGCCCTCATAACGGCCGTCGGCGGATACGCTGGTCGCATAGGCGAAGTAGTCACCGCTGGCGATGCCGTCTTGGACGGCCTCGACGAACACCGTCTGGTCGCGCAGCCGGGGCAGATAGCAGTATGCGCAAAGTGCGTCCCACACTTTCTTCACCGAAGCGTGGTCCTGGTCCTTCCAGAACCACCGATTCAGTTCCATCCTGAGGAGCGCCGGCGACCACTTGGCGATCAGGTGTTCGCTCGACCTCAGGCGCCGCGAGGCGCGAGCGACGATGAAGTCGCCGTTTCCGGTGGCCTGGGCCACGTCCCGTTCGAGAGAGCCCACATTACCGTTGGCGACATGCTGGGTCGGCACGAACAGCCAGCGGTAGGCCTCGCTGAATCGAATTTGCACAGTTTTGTCGCTGTTCTTCTCGCCTTCGCCCGCCTCGCGCCGCTGGTAGGCGTCCAGGTTAAGCGCCTCATGATCGCAGACCACTGACTGCCAGGCGAGGAAACGCCGCGCTTCCTGTTTCAGGCCCTCCATCACCTCGCGGTCCGGCGCGAGAAACGCGAGCATGTTGCGCTGCTGCCGCGGACTTCCGCCGCGGTTGGCCAGAGTATTTTCAGCGGCCTTCAGCCCCGCACTTTCCTGATCGTTACTCTTGTGCGTCTCCGACGGACTCAGAACGACGAGCCGAGCTTCCTGATCATCCGGCACGTCGCCCGAGGAGGCCGGGCAGGCATGGACGCCCCTGAAGTCACCGCGCTCGCGGCGCGTTGCTTCGCGGACGCGACGCTCGATCTCGCCCTCGACCTGATGGTCTTCGGATTGCTGCGCGCGCTCCTCGACGGTCCGCCGCAGGTTCGGTCGCGTGTCGTACCAGTAGCGTCGGTCCTTGCGATAGAGGTAGGTTAGCCGGGCCGAGAGCTGTGAGAGCGCCTCGTTGAATACGGAGACCTGCCGCCTCCGCGTACCGGCTCGGGACAACGTGGCGGCGCACAGTGGGACACCATGATGCGGAATGCGCGGGAGCAGGCGGAGGCCTACGCCAAGCGCCTTCCAGCCAACGAAGGGTGGCCGCCGTTCCTGGTCGTCGTGGATGTCGGCCACGTCATCGAGCTATTCGCCGACTTCTCCCTCCAAGGCAAGCGCTACGCGCAGTTCCCGGATCGGCAGAGCTACCGCATCTTCCTCGAAGACCTACACGAGGAAACGGTCCGGGAAATGCTCCGCCATGTGTGGACGGCCCCCGATGCGCTCGACCCCGCGCGCCGGACCGCCGAAGTGACGCGAGAGATCGCGGAATTGCTGGCCAAGCTCTCCAAATCCCTTGAGACCCGGTTGATCCGACAGCTCCCCAAGAATACCCGCCCCGAACAACTGAGCCTCCAGCGCCGCGCTATCGCGGAGCGGGTCGCGATATTCCTCATGCGGTGTCTGTTCACCATGTTCGCGGAGGACGTCGGGCTCCTTAAGCAGAACGCCTTCGGTGACCTCCTACGATCCTACAATGGAAAGGCCGACCGGCTGCACTTCGCACTTGAGCGGCTGTGGCAGGACATGAACAAGGGCGGTTTTTCCACAGAGTTGCGCGAAGACATCCTGACTTTTAATGGCGGCCTGTTTCGGGACTCGACTGCGATCCCGATCACCGAAGACGACCTGACGCTGTTCACAATCGCCGCTGACCGGGACTGGAAGGATGTCGAGCCCGCCATATTCGGTGCGCTGCTGGAGCGCGCCTTGGACCCCCGGGATAGCCACAAGCTCGGAGCCCACTACACGCCGCGCGCCTATGTCGAGCGCCTGGTGGTCGCCACGATCATCGAACCCTTGACCGAAGACTGGCGCAACGTTCAGACCGCCGCTGCACAATTGGTGAGGGCTGGAGATGAGAACGGAGCCCGCAGAGCGGTTCGTGAGTTCCATCGCCAGTTTTGTGAAGTCCGGGTGCTGGACCCCGCTTGTGGCACTGGCAACTTTTTGTACGTCGCCATGGAGTTGATGAAGCGGCTGGAAGGCGAGATCCTGGAAACGTTAACCGATCTCGGCGAGACCCAATCCACCTTGTCTAACGCAATTCAGAAGAGCCTCGCCGTCAAGGCCAGTGAGCCTTGGGACAATAATGGGAATAGCGGCGAGATGGCACGACCAACGTCCCGGCGGCCCGGCAGGGGCAGGAACGCGCAACGGCGCTGAGCGGCGTCACGTGACGCCGCTCAGCGCAGGTTTGACCGAGGGCCTTGTGACCAAACTGCTGATGCCACCGCACGTCTCGGGCCGAGCGGGCCAGTGGCCTGGCAAAGGCTTCGGAGCGTCTTGGTGCGGAAGTGGCGTCACGTGACGCCGCTTTACCCGCCACGAGTTTGCCCGTGGGGCCTTGCGGCAACCCACTTCCGGGGGCAGGGGTGGGGTTAGCCGTTGAGGTAGGTCTAGCTTGCTGAGGGACCTTCCAAATCATCACGGGAAAAAAATCGAATGGTGGTCGGCGTTTTCCGAGGAATGGTCGCGACAGGTTGCCACCCTCCTCCTCGTTGACCTCCCCGCATGTGAAGCGTTCGACATTGGCATGAAACGCATGCTTTCGGAGCGCCTCAGCGCGGACGTTGCGTCACGTTACGCCAAATTTATCCACGAGATATTCGGCTCCAACGGTGGCGTCACGGCGGCAATGTCGGCTGTCAGAGACATTTCGACCGTAGTGTCGGGGCAGACTGGACAGGCGCTCTTAGCCAGCAGCGGAAGCACGATCTTGTGCACCCCTAGGGGCGCACTCCAAACTGGGGTTGATGTTCAACGCCGATTGACACCTTGAACTTCGAAACTCCGGTCGGCTCGCGCCGATTCGACTTGGAACTTGGTGTTCCTCAGCCTGACGGTGCGCCGCCGCAGCCATTCCGCGAATCCCATGATCACAATCGAAAAGCTGATCAACACCGTCGCGGCGGCTGTGACCACGGGGCTCAACTCCTCGCGGACGCCGCTCCACATTTGCCGCGGTATGGTCTTGTACTCCGGCCCGGAGATCAGGATCGCTATGATGAGCTCGTCGAACGAAGCAACGAACGCCAGCACGGCACCCCCGACCACGCCCGGCAAGATCACCGGCAATACGATCCGAAAGAATACGGCGATGGGACCGGCGCCTAGGCTGGATCCCGCTCGCATAAGATTAATGTTGAAGTTGGTCAGCGTTGCGGTCACCGTCAACACGACGAACGGCGTGGCGAGCACCGTATGGGCGAGGATCAAACCCCAAGGCGTGTAGACGACGCCAGCCCACGCGTAGAAGAAGAACATCCCTAGGCCAACGATCAGGTGCGGCACCATCAGCGGAGACAAAAACAAACCAATGACGAATGCCTTCATCGGGAAGTCGGCGAAGGTGATGCCCAGCGCCGCGAGCGTTCCAAGGCAGGTGGCGATCACCATGACCGAAAACGCGACACCAAATGTGAGTTGGGTTGCATGCTGCCACTTGGAAGACGCGAACAAGGCCTCATACCAGCGCGTCGAAACGCCAGGCATGGGAAACGTAAAGAATGGCTCGGAATTAAACGAGAGCGGAATGATGGCGAAGAGAGGCGCAACCAAAAAAAACAAAATCAGACCGCAGGCGATGTAAAGTGCATAATCCCATGCCTTTTCTACAAAATAGTAATTCAATATCACAAAGTTTTTCTTCTCATTCATTTATTTACTTCCTATCCTATTTTCATCTTCCGTAGTCCAAATGCTATATTTACGACGCAATACAATGCCGCCTTGAAAATCAGGAGCATCGCACTCAACGCCGCCGCCGCTCCCCAGTTCAGGGATTCGCTGGCGTAGAAGGCGATGAACCAGCTGATCATTTGGTCACCTGCGCCGCCGACCAGGGCGGGGGTGACGTAAAAGCCGACCGCCAGGATATAGACGAATAGGGCGCCGGCTCCGACGCCGTGACGGGTCTGCGGCCAATACACCTTGATGAAGGCGACGAGAGGATTGGCGCCGAGCGATTTCGCGGCCCGCATGAGGCTCGGCGGAATCCGTCTCATGATCGCGTAGAGCGGCAGCACCATAAAAGGGAGAAGGATGTGGGACATTGCCACGTAGACGCCTAATCGATTGTGGATGAGCTGCACGCGCTCCGACCAGAGGCCCAGGAAAAGGCCCAAATCGTTGACCACGCCTTCGTTCTGAAGCAGAACGATCCAGGCCGTGGTGCGTACCAGAAGCGCCGTCCAGAACGGAATCAGGACCACGATCATCAGGATGTTCCTCACCCCAGGCGAGGCGTTGGCCATCACAAAGGCCAACGGGTAACCCATGGCGACGCACAGCACTGTGATGACGAACCCCATCCAGAACGTGCGCAGCCAAATTGCGTTGAAAACCCTCAGGCGCTTGGGAACCTGGACGACAGAACCGTTTTCATCGACCGTGAGATCGAAAGCCGAAAGCAGGTAGATGAATGTATAAGGTTTCGAAGTCCGCTTGATGACGGTCCAATAATCCCTTTCGTCCCAGCGCTTGTCGATCGCGATCAGCGACTCTTTCGGAGTCTCAATGGTTTTCATCTTTTCAAGCTTGCGGCCTGTCCTCCCGAGCAGCGCCTGGAACCCGGACCTGGCGCTGTTGAGCCGCTTGGAGGCAACGAAGAGCGTCTTTGCTGCCCTCGCTTCTTTCAGATCGGCGGCAAGCGCGGCGAATACGAATTCGGAAGGAAGATCGACGCCATCCCAATGGGAGATCGCCTCGGTGGTCCGGTACAGCACCGAGCTCACTTCCCGATCATCGACGCTCTTGAACAAGACCGCGCCGACTGGGACGACGAAGTTGACGAGGAGGTACAGGAACAGCGGCGCCACGAGGGCGATCGCAATCGCCTGTTTCCCCCGTTCGTGGCGCCGGAGCTGATTCTTAAGCAGGGCCGTGTCGACGACGCGCGCCGTCGCGCCAACCGCTGCCACGTCGCTCATCGGGTCGCCCCCGCGGTTGGGATCATGGCACGTCCAAGGCCCGGCAATCCTCGGCCGAGAACGACACCGTGACCGTACCGCCAACGGGCGGCGGTTCCCGGTGTCGCATGTTGGTGTGCTTGACGACAAAGTCGTCGATCCCGCACGCCAGCCGCACCCGGACGCGCGTGGTGTCGCCCTGGTAAATCAGCTCCTCGATGCGGCCATCCAACCGGTTGGCGTCTTCGGGGACCTCACCGTCGATCGCCACCCGCTCGGGCCGGACTGAGAGCTGGGTCTTCGAGCCGACTCCGCCCACGTTCACGGGCCGCGCCCTTACCGTTCCGCCGCCGTCGAGCTCGACTTCGCATAGTTTACCGGCGAGGCTGACGATCGTCCCCGAGAGCCGGTTGTTCTCGCCGATGAACTGGGCGACGAAGGAGTTGCGCGGATTCTCGTACAGCTCGTCTGGCGTATCGAGCTGGTAGACGCGCCCCTCATTGAAGACCGCGATGCGGTCCGACATGGTCAGCGCTTCCTGCTGGTCGTGGGTCACGTAAACGACCGTGATTCCCAGGTCCTCCTGGATGTGCTTGATCTCGAGCTGCATCTGCTCGCGCAGCTGCTTATCCAGCGCCCCCAGGGGCTCGTCCATCAGCACCAGCCGGGGCTCGAACACCAAGGCGCGAGCCAGCGCCACGCGCTGTTGCTGCCCTCCCGAGAGCTGGTTTGGCCGGCGGTCCTCGAAGCCTACGAGCTTCACAATCTCCAGGACCGACGCCACCTTCGCGCCGATCTTAGTCTTTGGCAACTTGCGGATACTGAGCGGAAAGGCCACGTTCTCGAAGACGTTCATGTGTGGAAACAGAGCGTAATCCTGGAAGACCATGCCGAGTTGGCGCTTGTGCGGCGGCACGCGGGAAAGCGGCTGGCCGTCGAGGTGGATATCGCCCCCGGTCGGGCGCTCGAAGCCGGCCAGCATCAACAAAGTCGTCGTCTTCCCCGACCCCGACGGACCCAGAAGCGTCAGGAACTCCCCCTTGCGCATGGAGAAGCTCAGGTCCTTGACCACCAGCGTTTCGCCGTCGAACGTCTTTTGGACTTCGACGAAGCGGACGAACTCCTCTTCGTTCACGGTATCATCCCACCTTTGTCGCGAATTCGCCCGGCAGGTTACGCAGCGGCCCCGCGAACATCAATTTGATTCCCCGCCGCCCGCTCCTTGAAGAACCGCGCGATGTCCGCTCGCCAGCCCGTCCTTCGCCCGCGGGGAACCGCTCTTAGAACCGGTCCGCTCGAAACGGGAAAATATCGACGCTGGTTGGGCGCCCCGCCGCCAACTCGGCGATCAACATTCCCGTGACGGCGGCGAAGGTGAGCCCGAGGTGGCCATGCCCGAACGCGAACAGGACCGCCCGATGGCGGGGCGAGCGGCCGATCACGGGAAGTGAGTCGGGTGTCGCCGGACGGCACCCCATCCAGCGCGTCGCGCCATCCGCCTTGAGGCCGGGGATGAGGGCACGGGCACGGCCCAGCACGCGGTCCGCGTGGCGGTAATCGGGGATCGCGTCCGGGTGAGCGAATTCGGCGATGCCGCTGACTCGGAGCCCGTGCTCCATGGGTGTGATCGCGACGCCCCGGTCGGCGAAGGTGAGCGGACGGCGGACGGTGACGCCCGGCTCGGGCATCATCGTGTGGTAGCCCCGCTCCGCCTCGAGCGGGATACGGGATCCGAGCCGGCGGGCGAGCGACTTCGACCAGACACCCGCGGCGAGGACCAGCTGATCCGCCACGTGCTCGCCGGCGTCCGTCCCGACCCGGGGCCTGCCGTCGCCGCCGAAGGTGATCGCCCGCGCCGTCTCGCGAAGCAATACGCCCCCCGATCGCACGAAGTGCCGGGCAAGGACCTGGGTCAGGCGAAGCGGGTTCACCGTCTGCCCGTTCCGGGGGTAGTAGACGGCGCAGGATGCGATGGGACCGAGGGCCGGCTCCATCTCGCGCGCCTCGTCGCCCGAAAGCATGGTCATTTCGACGCCGAACCGCCGACGCATTTCGAACTCGAACGCCACCCCGGACAACGAGTCGCGATTTTCGTAGACCGCGAGCCAGCCCGTGCGCTTGATGAGATCGCCCGCGTCGGCCTCGGCGACGAGCGGCTGGTAGGCGTCGAACACGCGCGCGAGAAGGCTTGCGCGGGCCGCCGTGATCTGCTCCGCCCGCCCGCGCACGCTCGCTCGCGCGAAGCGGACGAACCATGGAACCGCCTTCGGGAAGTGACTCAAGCGTATCGACAAGGGCTGAGCGGGATCGAAAAGAAGCCGAGGAAGCCGCGACAGGATTCCAGGCACGGCGTTTGGCACACAGGACGCGATCCCAAAGTTGCCGGCGTTGCCGAACGAGCAACCTTCGCCCGGTGAATTGCGGTCGATCAACGTGACGCGAAAACCGGTGCGCTGAAGCCAAAGGGCCGAGCAGACTCCCACGATGCCCGCGCCGACGACGAGCACGCCTCCGTTGAGCGACGCGGGGGCGCGCGCGACTCGGATAGGCGTCATCCGGATCGCACGCGTTCCGTTGCGCGACTGCCGCGGCGCAAGGCCTGGCGTTATTCCGACAACCAGGCGTTGAACCGTTTTTCGTAGTCCTCGAGGTGATCAGCCCAGAATTCGGCCGAGACGACGAAGGAATTCTTCTGGTTGTCCGGGTGCGTAACCATCTCCCGGCCAATGTCGTCGGCCGTTGCCGCAATGACCGATTTCAAAGGCGGGCCGTACCGGAACACCTTCGGCCACTCCATCTGAACATCGTCCCGGTTGGCGAACTGAAGGAATTTCATCGCCAGTTTCTTGTTCTTGGACCCCTTGGGAATGGCCCAAATATCGCCCGTTATTGCCGCACCGTCCCAGATGATCACGAGGGGTTTGTTGTATTTCTTGGCCGCCTCAAGGACGCGCGCGTTGGGCATGAAGGTCATGGAAACCTCGCCATCGAGCAGCAATTGGCGGGCCTGTGCGAGTCCGCCCCACCAAATTACGTGAGGCTTGATCTGATCCAGTTTTTTTAGTGCACGGTCGAGACCCGCTTGAGTGCCCAGAACGTCGTAAACCTTCTTCGCATCGACACCGTCAGCGATGAGTGCCGCTTCCATGGTCTGCCACGCCTTCTTTCTGAGCCCGCGCTTTCCAGGAAACTTCTTGACGGCATAGAAATCCTGAAGGGTCTTTGGCTTCTCGCCCGGGAACCGCTCGGCGTTGTAAACCGGGGTAAAACCGGCGACGGTGGTTTGAATGCCGCATTCATAGACCGCCCCTGCGAAAAACCGGTCCGCGCCGCCGAGCTGCGACATGTCCAGGGGTTCGAACAACCCCTTTTCACACCCCGCGATGATTTCATGCCCGCCCATATCGACGACGTCCCATTGGACATTGCCGGCCTGAACCTGCGCCTCGAGCCCCGGCAAGGCCCCTGCGGAAAATTCGTCCTCGCGGATCTTGATGCCGGTTTCCTTCGTGAACGGCTCGAAGTACACCTTGCGCTGGGCGGCCTGGAACGAGCCGCCCCACGAAACTATCGTAATCTCGTCTGCTTTGGCCGGCGCAGGGCCACCGGTAGCCAGGATCGTGAGCCCGATACCGGTAAAACCGGCAATGAGCCCCATTAAGAAACTTTTGCGCATCTGAATGTCCTCCCGTGGGTTGATGGCCGGTCGATCCTAAACGCCCGGACCTCTTTCGGTTCCAGATCGAAAAGGGATTGACCAGTATCACTTTCGATTGATCGATTGCCCGGCGCACCGGGGAGGAAACCCTAGTGCCAGCAAAAAACTGTGTCAATTCGACGCGAACAGGAGATCGGCGTGCTTGGGGAAAATCGTGACTTCATCGCCAAGATAATGATGCTCGCCTCAATAGCGAATGCTCAGCGCCTGTCGAGAGAGTGGATGGAGAAGCACCGAAAACGGGCGACGTATGCGGGAGCATCAGCGCTGGGCCTAACTGGCTCCGAGGGTTGCGCTTGAATAAGACCGCTTTGGGTCATTTTTCCCCGTAGGCCGACGGTCCCGGCCGCGACCGGAGCTGGGAGGTATCCGGACGTGGACGGAGCGACAGTGTTAGCGGCGGTCCCTGCATATTCTGAGCCCCCTAGTCCGGATTTGTCACGAACGTTTCTAAAGTAACGGTTTTTGTTGTCTTGGTGGCGTTTTCGGATTGCGTTGAGGGCGCTTTGGCCGGTTGCGGGGCATCGCGGCGGCCTGGCCGCGTTTCGTGGACGGTTTTGGCGGTTTCGAGGCATGCTGAATGGTGCGCTGTCGCTGCGCGTGACGGGGCTTGTGTTGTCTTGGCGGCGGTCTATCCGGGCTTGAGCCGTGCGGCGGCGAGATGGAACAGGGCCTTGTCCGGGCAGGCGGTCGATAGATGCAGGCGGACGCGCCGTGTGTTGCGGATGACGACGGCGCCGATGTTCAGCAGCTTGAGGCGGATGGTGCCGGCCTGGGCGCGGGCCATGTCGGTGCGCTGGAGGGCGAGGCGGCGGATCGCCTCGATCAGGCTGTAGGCGAGCGACGCGGCGATCAGGCGGAACTGGTTGGGCCACCAGTCGTGACACGAGGTGCGGTCGGCGAACAGGTCGAGCTGCTGTTCCTTGATGCGGTTTTCCATCTCGCCACGCTGGCAGTAGAGGCGGTCGTAAAGCGACCGGCCGTCGCCTTCGAGGTTGGTCACTACATAGCGCGGGTTGGCGCCCTTGGCGCCGTGCTCGAGGCGCGCGATCACGCGGCGGCGCCTGGTCCATGTCTTGGCGCCGTAGCGGAGTTCGGCGAACAGGCGCTGCTTCTCGCCGTTGTGCCGATACGCCGCCTCGGCCGCGGCCATCGCCGGCTCGGCATCCCGGTTGAGGCGCGCGTTCTTGGCCAGGCCGACGATGTAGCCGACATCATGGCGCTCGCACCACGACAGCATCTTGTGCCGGCAGAAGCCTGAATCGGCGCGCAGGATGATGCGCACATCCGGCCAGACCTCTCGTAAACGCCCGACCAACAGGGCCAGGATCGCCCAGGCATGCTTGGCGCCATCGACGTTCGACGGCCTCAGGTAGCTGACCAAAAGGCGGTCGCCGCAAAAGACATAGAGCGGCAGGAAGCAGTAGTGATCGTAATAGCCATGGAAGAAGCGCCCCACCTGGTGCCCATGCACCGCATCGTCGGTGGCGTCGAAGTCCAGCACCAGCTCCTTCGGCGCCCGATCGAACGCGGCGATGAAGGCCTCGACCATGGACACATGCGCCGCCCACGCCCAGGCCCGGTCCGCCGCCCGATCAAGCCGGCCGACGGTCGACGGGCTGGCAAGACGCCGGTCGCGCCCGACCGCCGTCTGCAGCGCCAGGTCGTCGCGCAAACCGGCATGGTCATTGACGTCTTCGTGGCCCAGCGCGATCGCGTACACCCGCTGGCGCAGCAACGCCACAAGCCGGTGCGCCACCTTGCCCGCCTGGCGCCCGTCGTCGAGCCGGCGCGCCAAGCCCGACAGCAAGCCGAGCCGGCGGTCCGCTAAAGCCAGAAGCGGCGCCCCGCCGTGCGACGAGATATCGCCGCCGGCAAAATCCGCCTCGACCCGACGACCGCAACAGCGTGGAAATTCGATCTTCGAAAGGGTACAATCCGTCACCGCCGTTCCCCTGCGTTTGACACAGTCTAAGCACCTGAATCATAACGCATATTAGGGGGCGGCGGTGACCTTTCCGTGAATCTTTCGGGCTAGTGTTGCGATTCTAACATTTGGTTCCTGAGCCCGGGGGTGAAGGTCGCAGTTTGCGTAGATTTAATGGGAACGAAATGTCTCGATCGGAACACTAGGTCCTGGAGCGCGGCCAAGAACGCGGCCGATGACATCGTGTACGCCGGCAAGGATCGAACGCTCTATGTCACTACCGCACGGCCGAACTCGACGTGACCGCGCATTGCCGCGAAACCCTGATCAGCAGCCGAGATTTTCTCGGAACCAATGGTCCGACAGTGGGAGCAGGATCAAATCGTTCACCGTGGCTGGATTGCAAGAAGGCCAACCCCGTCCGCGGCCATCACCATTCCGTCACCGCCGCGCAGGCGCTAGGCCACGGAGCGCCCGAGATGTACCCCCGCCTTCGTGGGGGCGGCCCTATGGTGCCGCAGCGTAGCCGTCCCGGCGCGGATCGGCGGCACCGGTCAAGGCCCCGCTCTCGGCGTCGCGGCGAACGGCATGCATGCCGCCAACCTTGTCGGAGAAGGTGTCGACCGGTTGGGCATCGTGGCCCCGTTGGCGAAGTTCCTCCATCACGGCTGGCTCAATGCGGGATTCCACCTCCACCTTGGCTCCGTTCCACAGGCGGGCACGGGGTGACTCGATGGCCTCCTGCAGGGCTAGCTCGAAGTCCAGGTGATGGACCAGAGCCTGGACCTGAGTTTGGAGGATACCGTAACTGCCCGGCGCGCCGAGGGCCAGCACCGGCTCCTCCCTGTCCAGCGAGATCGTCGGCGCGAGGCACATGCCCCACTGCTGGCCGGCCCTGAGGAGATTCGGCGAATCCGGATTGAGGTCGCCCCAATTGAGAAAGTTGTTCATGCACACCCCGGTCCCTGGGATGACCACGCCGGAGCCGTAGACGGACCCCAGACTCTGAGTCATGCAAACCATGTTGCCCTCGGCGTCGGCCGCCGAAAACGAGGTCGTGTTCTCCCGCTTCTTCGCCCGCACCGAATCCGGGGCATCGTCGAACTTCTCGGTCGGGCCGGAGATGGGCTTGCCGTCGCCGGCCCGCTGCCGGAGGGCGGCGACGGCGTCATCGGCCAGCAGGGTTTCGATCGACTCGATCGGCCGGTTGTTGTGGGCGATGCGCTGGCCCGCCGCCAGGCGGATGGCTCGGAACACCGTGTCCAGGTGGTCGGCCCCGTTGTGGTCCATGGCCGCCAGATCGAACGCCTCCAGGATGCGCAAGGTCTGCAGCACCTGGAACGACTCCGCCGGCGGCGGCAGGGTGTGGATGCGAAGGCCCCGGTAGTCGACGGCCAGCGGATCGCGCCAGATCGGGTCCACGGCCTCCAGGTCGGCCATGTCGATGAACCCGCCGGTCTCTTGCAAGTGCGCCGCCATCTTGCGGCCCAGGTCGCCACCGTGAAGGTAGGCAGGGCCATCGGTGGCGATGGCCTCGAAGGTGTCGGCCAGTTCCGGCTGGCAGAGGATGCCGTCCGCCGGCGCGCCGCCGCGGCCGTCCGTGTAAACGCGCACCCACTCGGGGTTCTCCATGCATAGTTTGCCCGACTGGTTAAGGCTGGAACCGAACAGGCCCGTGAGGGGAAAGCCGACTCGGGCCAGTTCGATAGTCGGTGCGAAGACCTCCGCCCGGGATTTTGTGCCGTAGGCCTCGAGCAGCTTGCACCAGCCGGCGAGGCTGCCCGGCACGCCGCTGGCCTTGGGGCCGTGAGCGAGGGTGTCCCT
The DNA here is from genome assembly GCA_965247705.1 of Rhodospirillales bacterium. GTDB lineage: Bacteria > Pseudomonadota > Alphaproteobacteria > Rhodospirillales > CAMCUA01 > CBDFHV01. The sequence continues at coordinate 69,947 of CBDFHV010000065.1, forward strand.
GGTGCATTTGCCGGCATCAAAGGCGGTGGGGACCGGCGTGATGAAATCCAGGGTTCGCACCCGCTTCTCCCGGGCCGAAAAGAAAGTCGTCATGCCGAGCCCGGCGAGGCCGGACATGAAGGGTTCCACCACGTTCAACGCACCGGCGGTGGCGACGATGGCATCGAACGCGTTGCCACCCTCGCGGATCATGCGGGCACCGGCAAAGGCGGCCAGGGGGTGGCCCGCGGCCACCATGCCCTGGCGCGACGAGACGATCGGTCGGTTTCCAGCCATCGAAGTGCCCCCCCTTCTCTGGATTCCCTGAAGGCATCGCGCGCGGGATCGATTGCGCGGCCTCGGCAACAAGCTATCCTTCGGTCGATCCCTCTGACCACCCCCTTGAAGGGACCGTCGCTCGTGGACACCACCCCGTATTCCAACAAACCCGACCCCTATCTAGCCCGAATTATTCACGGCGCTGATTGAAAATGCTGGTGAGCGTAGATTAACCTGTTGAAATGCCGTATGATTTTGGTGTCAAGACAAGATCACATGGCAACAGAACAACCCACGGCTCACCATGAACGAGATTACCCCCTATCTCCCTGGTTTGTCGCCCGTTGGAGGCAAGCCGCTTTGCGCCCGCTTCGACGGCGGACGGCTGTCGTCGGACGGCGGGGTGTTGTTGTTGGGCGAGATCGACAGGCGGCTCGGCATCGCCGACGTGCTCGCTTCCTGCGTCACCGACGTGCGCGACCCGGCGAGCACGACCCACGCTTACGTAGACATGATCCGGGCGCGCCTGTTCGCTATTGCCTGCGGGTATGAGGATTGCGACGACCTCGACGTTCTGCGTTTCGATCCGGCGTTCAAGCTGGCCTGTGGCCGTTTGTCCGAGAGCGGCGACGACCTGATGAGCCAACCGACCCTGTCGCGCCTCGAGAACGCGCCGTCATGGCGCGCGCTCGGGCGCATGGGGCTGTCGATGATCGATCTGTTTTGCGCCAGCTTCAAGCGCGTTCCGGCGCGCATCGTTCTCGATATCGACGACACCGACGATGCCGTTCACGGCGGCCAGCAGCTGGCGCTGTTCAACGCCCATTACGACGACTATTGCTTCCAACCCATCCATATCTTCGAGGCGGCCACCGGCAAGCCGGTGATGTCACTGCTGCGTCCCGGCAAGCGGCCCTCCGGCGACGAGGCGGCGCGGATCCTGAGACACGTCATCGGCCGCATCCGCCGCAACTGGCCACGGGTCGAGATCACCGTGCGGGGCGATGGCCACTACGCCACGCCGGAGGCCATGGAATTCCTCGAACGTCAGGGCTGCGGCTACATCTTCGGGCTTTCCGGCAACGCCCGGCTGAACAGGATCGGCCAGCCGTGGTGCGAGGACGCCGCCGTGCGCCGGGCGGGGCAGGGAAAGGATAAGGTGCGCCGCTTCTTCCACACCGGCTACCAGGCCAAAAGCTGGTCACGGCAACGCTCGGTCATCGCCCGCGTGGAAGCTACCGCCAAGGGCTGTGACGTCCGCTTCGTCGTCACCAACCTGAGCGGCCGCGCCAAGGCGCTCTACGAGAAGGTCTACTGCGCCCGCGGGCGGATGGAAAACATGATCAAGGACCACAAGCTCTACACCAAGTCCGACCGCACGTCGTGCCACCGTTGGGAGGCCAACCAGTTCCGCCTCTTCCTGCATACCGGCGCCTACTGGCTGCTGCATCAGCTTCGCCAAGCGGCGCCTCGGAAATCGCTGTGGCGAACGGCCACCTTCGAAACCCTGTGCCGGGCGTTTCTCAAAATCGCCGTCCGCGTCGAGGAGCTCAAGTCGCGCCTCAGGATCGCCCTGCCTTCGGCCTATCCCTATCAGCCGGCCATGATCGCCATCGCCGGGCGCATCACCGCCCAAGGGCCCTGAACCAAGCGGCAGGTGCCGCCGGACGAGCCCCGAACAACAACCTCCAGCCTCTCCGACAATCCGTCTCAAAAATCGCCGTCAACCCGGTCGCTACCGCTCGTCCCGCTGAAATCCGATGGCCGTCATGAATAATTGGGGCTAGGAAACGCTGTATTAGAAGCCAACCATCTCCAGCATGTGACAGTCCGTGAGAGGCTCCAAGACGTTCTCCGCCACGAAGTCGACCTCGCGAGGCTCGGCCCGCGTCTACAAGGACAGAGAATGATTGGAGATGTCTCGGCAGATCGGGGCGAGCTTGCTTTCAGACCGCTCGAACGATGTCCGGTAACCGATCGAACCAGGGTGCGAGTGCTTCCAGCTGGGCGGCGAGGCGAAACAGCGTGGTCTCGTCGCCGAAGCGGCCGACGATCTGGACGCCGATCGGCACGCCATCTTTCCCATGCCCGATTGGCAGCATCATCGCCGGTTGTCCTGTGAGGTTGAGCAACCCCGTGAACGGCGAGAAGATGAAGACGCGGCGCCAGTACTCATCGACGTCGTCCATCATCATGTCGAGCCAACCGAGGGGGATCGGCAGACTCGCAAGACCGGGGGTGATGAGCACATCGTAGTCGGCGTGAAACGCGGCCATCCTCCGCCCCAACCGGTGCGCAATCTGGGTGGCGCGAACGTAGTCGGCGCCACTCACACGTCGGCCCTTCTCGAAGCAGCCCCAGGTGACCTTCTCCACCTCCTCCTCGCGAGCCTCTCGGCCGGTGATTGGGTGCCTCGACAGGTTGACAACCGTGTTGGCAGCCATCAGCGTGAGGAAGGTCGATACAACGTCGGCGCCGTCGATTTGCGGATCGGCGGGCTCGACGTGGTGGCCGAGGTCGCTGCAAAGCTTGGCGGTCTCCTCCAGCACGCGCAGCGGTTCGGGGTCCACGGTGCCGCCGTTCGGAGCCTTCGAAGTGAACGCGATTCGGAAACGCTCTGGGCCGGCCGCGGTCGCTTCGAGGTAGCTCCGGGCCGGAGGTGGGGCGACATAGGGGTCGCCCGGCCCTGGCCCCGCCGTGACATCGAGCAGGGCGGCGCTGTCGCGCACCGTGAGGGTCACCGCGTGGTCGACGGCGAGGCCGGCAAGACCTTCGCCGAGGTACGGCGCCATCGTGTTGCGGCCACGCGTCGGCTTCAGCCCCACGAGCCCGCAGCAGGCCGCCGGTGCTCGGATCGATCCGAAGCCGTCGCTAGCGTGGGCCATCGGCAGCATTCGGCTGCCGACCGCCGCGGCAGCGCCACCGCTTGAGCCTCCGGCGATCCGATCGCGATCCCACGGGTTACGTGTCGGCCCATAAAATTGGGACTCGCATGTCAGGCTCAGACCCAGCTCGCACGTGCTCGTCTTGCCGAAGATAACGAGCCCCGAGCGCTTCAGTCGGTTTACGTGCTCGCTGTCTTCCGACGGGACGGCGTCGGCGAAGAAGCGGCTGGCACGGGTCGTGGGCGTGCCAGCGACGGCGACGCTGAGGTCCTTGACGAGATAGGGCACGCCCGTGAACGGTCCCTCGGGCAACCCGGCGGCGATGGCATCGCGGGCGCGATCGTAGAGCTCCATAACCACCGCGTTGACGGTGGGGTTACGCGCCTCCACCCGCTCGATCGCAGCCTCCAGGAGTTCCGCCGGGCTGATCTCCCCGCCGCGAACCAGACCGGCGAGCCCGAGGCCATCGAAGCGCTCGTACTCCTCAAAGCCAGCCATAGTGTCGACCCCCCGGCGACGATTAAGCGGAGGTCCGCCTCGATAATCGACTGCGAATTGACGAGCGCAACCAGCCGATCGGGGCACCGCGGGCCCCCCGGTCCCGAGGCTCCTCTTCGGAGTCGGTCCGGCTCACCCGACCCCGCGTCAGTTCCTCAGGTCTTCCCGATCAACTCATCTGCGTAGGCCCTGAAACGGTCCTTCATCCAGCCCGTGCTGATCATGCGGTCGCAGAACATGTCGAGGAAGAACTTCCATTCCGGATCGCCGTACCGTAACGCCCACGTATTGGGCAGGAGATCCCAGGGATGCTCCCTATCGATGACGTGAGCCCAGTCGGCCGCCCCGACAAAGACATCGGAATCGAAATCGCCGGTTATGAAGGCGGTTGCCCTCTCGGTGCGGACAGGCTCGACGATGAGCTCGAGCTGTCCCTGGACAGCCATGATCTTGGCCTTCGGGAATCGGATTTTGACCTGATTCGCCGACGCGTCGCCGAGGGTGACGACGAAGGTCACGTCCTCGTTGTTCAAGTCATCAATTGTCTGGAATCGGTCCCGGTTTTTCTTGTGTACGACCGAGACGGTTCCCTTGTGATGGATGGGTCCGGCGTAAGCGATGACCAAGGCCCGCGGGACGGTGTAGGTAAGAGAGGATACGAACAGATCGAAGTCGCCCTTGCGAAGGCCGATCGTCGCGTTCGCCCACAATACCTCCTTGTACTCGATTTCAACCTCGGTTTGCTTCCCGAGAAACTCCGTGGCGTCGTGGAATATTCCACGCAGCTTATTGGTCTTTGGATCGAGATAGAAGTTCGGCTTCGTCTGCGCGTAGCCGACCGTGAGCTTCCCGGTCTTTTTCATCTTCGCGAGCACCGAGTCCTCGCTGATGCCGGACTTGAGAAGCTGCGCGTAGGCGTCCCGGGTCGACAGGCCGGTGGTAACGGCGCCGACGGCTATTGCAGCGCCACCGACACCGACTGCCGTCTGGAACAAGCCGCGTCGAGAGATGTCTGAACTGTCGCTCATGGTGTTTTCCTCCTCTGTGTCTCGCGATGTGCAATGGATCGCTCTGGTAACCGCGACGCGAAGGCCGCGAGCGTTGCTGCGCGAGCATCTTCATTCATAGCGTTGACGCACGCGATCTATGTACCACTTGAACAGCATGGAGAGCAACGTGATCACGGTGATGTAGACGAGCGCCGTCGCCGTGAGGATTCCGACCGGCTCGAACCAGATCGCGGTGAGCTCCAGCGCTCGATACATCAGATCCGGCACCGCGATGACGGCGACGAGCGTCGACGACTTAACGAGTACCAGGAACTGGTTCATGATAGACGGGGCCATCGTATGAATGGCCTGGGGCAGAATGATTCGGCGCATGATGAGAAAGGCCGACATACCCTGTGCCCTGGCCGCATCGATGTGGCCGCGATTGATGCCCTCGATCCCGGCCCGGAAAGTCTCCGCCAGATATCCGGCCGATTGCAACGCCAGCGCCGTGCAGCCGGCCTCGAAGAAGTTGTTCGGCCACCCAAATAGCCCGGGCCAAACGTAGCTCACCCACAGGAGCTGAACGTAGACAGGAGTGCCGCGAAAGAATTCGATCGTCGCCCGCGCCGGCCAACGCAACGGCTTGACGTACATCCAGATCATGCAGAGCACGAACCCAGCCACGACGGCGCCGATGAAACCGATCGTGGTGATCTGCGTGGTGACGACGAAACCGTCCCACATCAGGTCGCGGTTGCGCCAGAGGATGCGCATCCACTGTGATTCCATCGGATTCGCCCGCTTTACTTCGACCTCTCGCGCCAAGGATCGCTGAACTTCTGCGCCAGGCCCGAGAAAGCGAATACCAGCAGGAAGTAGGCAAGCGCCGCGGCCGTGTACAGCGGCAGAGCCCTGGCCTCCCGCGCGGCCACGATCGAGACCTGATAGAGCAGATCCGGGACCGCGATGAGGGACACCAGCGCCGTCGCCTTGAACAGCGAGACAAACTGGTTCATGGCCTCGGGCAACATGTGACGTACCGCCTGGGGCAACACCACGCGGCGAAGCACCAGTGCCCGCGACATTCCGAGCGCGCGGGCGGCCTCGATGTGGCCCCTCGGCACCGATTGGATCCCGGCGCGGAAGGTTTCGGCGAAGTAGCCGCTGAAGGTGAGAGCGAGGGCGATGACCGCCGCGAGCACCGGGGAGAAGCTGATATTCTCTTCCATCGCCAGGCTGAGCAGCAGGGGCGGTACGTAGAAGATCCAGATCAGTGCAATGTACTCGGGCGTGTTTCTGCAAATCTCCGCATACGCCGTCCCGAAGCCACGCAGGATGACGTTCGAGCTGAGCCGAAGCACGGCGGCGACGAGCCCGAGTCCGATCGCGAACCCGATGGTGAGGAAGAAGACGTAGAAGTTGTAAAAGAGCCCCGAGAGCAAAACGACTCGGTACTCCCACAGCAGCTGCGGATCGAATGTGCCGCCGAGGGTCTCGAGGATGTTGTCGACCATCGTCGAAGCGCCGATCAGTGCAGCAGCGCCGAAAAGAACTGCCGGCTGCGCTCGCTCTTCGGATTCAAGATTACCTCCTCTGGAGTCCCCTCCTCCTCGATGAGGCCGTTGTGCAGTAGAATCACCCGATCGGAGGCCTCACGGGCGAACCCGATCTCGTGAGTGACGATGATCATGGTTGTGCCCTCTTCGGCAAGGGTGCGCATTACGGCGAGCACCTCACCGATAAGCTCCGGGTCGAGCGAGGACGTCGGCTCGTCGAACAGCATGACCTTCGGCTGCATCGCGAGGGCCCGTGCGATGGCAACCCGTTGCTGCTGGCCGCCCGATAGACGTGCCGGGTACTGGTCCATCTTATCGAGCAGTCCGATCTTCTTGAGGAGACCGATGGCCATCGCCTCCACCTCCTCGCGCGGCTGCTTCCGCACCCGCAGCGGCCCCTCAATGATGTTTTCGAACGCAGTCAAATGGGGCCAGACGTTGAACTGCTGGAAGACCATGCCGATCTCCGTGCGCATCGAGTTGATTTCGCTCTGCCGCGCACGGCGCCGCCGGCCGTTCGCGTCGACCCGGAATCCCATCGGGCGATTGCCAATGTAGACCTCTCCCGATGTAGGTTCCTCGAGGAAGTTGATACATCGGAGCAGAGTTGTCTTCCCCGAGCCGCTCGCCCCGAGCAGGGTCAGGACGTCACCCTGGTGCACCTCGAGCGACAAGCCCTTGAGGACCTCAAGGTCGCCGAAGTACTTGTGCAGATCCACGACTTTTACCACCACGTCACCGCTAGTACGTTGAGATTGCTTGCTCGTGCGTGGTTCCTGCGGCATGACCGGTCCCCGAGCCCGCTCCGTGTCGCGGTCGCGCTCCAAATCCGCGCGCAGCCTGCGGGTCGCGTCCTCGTCCACCCGCATGGCCTCGACGTCGATCTCGACGCCGTACTCCTGCCGCGCGCGCTCCGGTGAGACTTTCTCGTCAAGAACATCATTCAGGACGAGCACCTCATCGCGCTCGAGCGGATCTCCCCAGCCACCGCCACCGGCGAGCGTCGCCCGAAACACGTCGCCCTCCACCATTGTCGACATGAACTTTCCGGGCGGAACCTTCGGATTGTCGCTGTCCGGATTAATCACGCTGGAGGCGAATGCACCCGGCTTGCCGCCGTACAGTCCGAACGGCTGAAACTTCTGCCGATCCCCACGTACTTGGAGCACCGCCTCGTCCGCTCCCACCAGCCGGTACTCGCGAACCATGCTGAGTGATCCACGGCTCTTGCCGGCCCCTCCAGTGTCAGGAACGAACCCGTAGCGCTCGATTCGAAGCGGCTGCTCCACCTCCACCACCTCGGCCGGGGTGTTGGCGTAGTTGACGGCAAGGGATGAGATGCCGTCAATGCCGTCCTTCGCCGGTCTGCCACCCCAGCCGGAGAAGAGAAACTCAAGACTCACAAACGGCTGGCCGTCAGGCCGATAACCGGCGATGGTTACTCCGTAGTCGCCCTGCACCCCGCAGGCAAATACCTTATTCGGCAACATCTGCGCGAGCGCCCCCCATAGGCAGTCGGTGACCCGCATCACTCCGAGTCCGCGTGCCGCCACCGGGGCAGGAAAAGTGCAGTCGACGAAGCTCCCAGGCTCGGTGCACACCTCGATCGGACGGAAGAAACCTTCGTTATTGGGGATGCTCTGGTCCATCACCGAACGCACACATGCATATGTTGCAGAGCACGTGAAGGAGTGGGGCATGTTGATCGAGCCCTTGACCTGGGGCGAGGTGCCTCGGAAGTTCGCCGTTAGCTTGTCGTCCTCCTTGGTCAGTTCCACGTGGATCCGAATCGGCTCCTCCTGGAAGCCGTCGTCGTCAAGGAAGTCCTCGAAAGTCCACCGTCCGTTGGGTAGCGAGCGCAGCTCGGCGCGGGTGAGCTCTTCGGCGTAGTCGATGAGGTCGTCCATGTATCCTTTGAGCGCCTCGACGCCGTAGCGGTTGGCGAGCGCCCTTAAGCCCGCCTCGCCGCGCCGACATGCCGCAATCAAGGCCATGATGTCGCCGAGCACCTTCTCGGAGACGCGCACGTTGGCGCGCATAAGCTTGAAGAAGACCTCGTCCGGCTTGTCATTCGAGAAGATCCGCAGCGGCGGAATTCTTACTCCCTCCTGGTAAATTTCGGTGTTGTCGCAAGCGTTGCCGCCTGGCACCCGTCCGCCGATGTCGGTCTGGTGCCCGATCGCGGCGGCGTATCCGAGCAGTTCTTCGCCGAGGAACACCGGCTTGAAGACGTAAACGTCCGGTAAGTGCGTGCCGCCTCCCAGATACGGGTCGTTCGTCGCGAACACGTCACCAGGGCGAACGTCGTTGCCGTAGTCGCGGAGAATCGACTTCATCGTCGGAGGGAACGAGCCCATGTGCAGCGGCAGGCACAGTCCTTGGGCAATGAGCGCGCCCTTAGCGTCCATCAGCCCGGTGGAGAAATCGAGTGCCTCCTTGATAACGAACGAGCGTGCCGTGCGCACGACCGTCACTGCCATCTCGTCGGCTATCGCGGTCAGGGCGTTCTTCAATAACTCAATCTTGATGGCATCGCGTTTTCCTCGGCTCATCCACTCGGCCCTCATTTCTTGGAAACGATATTGATGCGGATGTTGTTGGCTTCGTCGACGAATGCCTCGCAGCCCGGCGGCACCACCACGGTCGTGTCGTACTCCTCGACGATGAGAGGGCCTCCCTGCGGCCTGCCGTCGAGGTCCGCGCGTGCGATCATAGGCGTGTCCATCCACCCGTGGGACTCGCCGAAGTAAGCGCGCCGGCTCGCGGCAGCGCCGGTGCGCGCCGTGCGCCGGTTGCCCGCAAGCTCAAGCGCCTCGGGCGTAATATCCTCCTCGGAGAGCCCACGTGCCCGCAAGCGTACGTTCACGATTTCGACGCGTTCGCCTTCTTCCGATCGATGACCGTAGGTTATTTCGTGCTCGGCGTGAAATGCCTCGGCGAGCGGGCCAAGCATCTCGCCCGAAAGCGGACCATGGGGCACCTCGATCGTAATCTCGCTCGTCTGGCCAGGATACCGGAGATCCACGAAGCGCTGCATGGTAATCTGCGCATCAGCGAATCCCTCGTCTCGCAGCGTGTCGCGCGCTTCGCGCTCAAATTGCCCGAAGCGCTCGCCGAGTGTGGCCACGTCCACGCTCTCCAAATTCCGCCAGAACGTATGTACGTACTGGTGCTCGACGGTCGAGACAAGTAGGCTGAGCGAACTAAACACCCCCGGCGCGGGCGGGACCACGACGTTGGGAACCTCGGCCTCGCGGGCGAGCGTTGCCGAGTGCACAGGACCGCTGCCGCCAAACGCGAAGAGCACAAACTCCTTCGGATCGCGCCCGACTTCGCTCGAAACCGCGCGCACCGCGCGCACCATCATCGAGTTGACGATGGTGTGCACGCCGAGTGCCGCCACTTCAAGATCAAGCCCGAGCGGCCGGGCGATCTCGTCGTTAAGTACGCGATTCGCGAGATCGGAGTCGATCTCCAGCTCACCACCGACCAGGTAGTCCGGATTCAGGTATCCAAGCGCGACATTGGCGTCGGTAACGGTGGGCAGCGCGCCGCCGCGGCGATAGCAAGCGGGACCCGGTACGGCACCGGCGCTCTGCGGTCCGACGCGAAGCGCTCCACCCCGATCGATCCACGCGATGCTGCCCCCGCCCGCCCCAACCTCGGCGAGATCAATGGCAGGCACGCGCAGCAGGTAACCGCCACCTCGCAGCAGACGGTGGCCAATGTTGAGCCCGCCGCCGACCTCGTACTCGCTGGTCGAGCGCGGCACGCCGTTCTCGATGAGGCACGTCTTGGCGGTCGTGCCGCCCATATCGAAGGAGATGAGGTTGGGCATGCCGAGGTGCTTGCCGAATGCCGCCGCCCCGATAACGCCGGCGGTGGGTCCCGATTCGATCGAATAGACTGGCCGCTTCTTAGTGAAGTCGGTGCGCGCGGTGCCGCCGCTCGATTGCATTACCGTGATCGGCGCCTTTATCTCCATGTCGGCGAGCCGGCGCTCGAGATTCGTGAGGTAGCGGGCAACCACGGGCATTACGTAGGCGTTGATTACGGTAGTGCTGGTTCGCTCAAACTCCTTGACCTCGGGCAGCACGTCGGAGGAGAGCGACAAATCGATCCCCGGCGCGCGTTCCCGAATATGGTCGGCGATCCGCTGTTCGTGCTCTGAATTCGCATACGCGTTTAGCAGGCAGATCGCGATGGAGTCGACGCCGGCCGCGAGCAATTTGTCGGTCGCCGACTCCACGCTCGCCATCTCCAGCGGGCGCACCACCTGCCCCCGGTAGTCGATGCGTTCGGCGACCTCCTGGCGCAGTCGACGCGGGGCGAGGGGCGGGGGCTTGTCCCATTCCATGTCGTAGAGGCGCGGGTAGCGCAGCCGACCAATCTCAAGGACATCGCGGAAGCCCTCGGTCGTGATCAACCCGACCTTGGCTCCAGTGCCGGTGATCACGGCGTTTGTCGCGACAGTGCTCGCGTGCACGAAACGCCGAACCTCGCTGGGCACCACCTTGCCTGCCCGCACCATCTGCTCGAGACCCGTGCAGATCGCGTCGCTGTAGTCTCCGGTGGAGGACAGGACCTTGAGGATCGACAGACAGCCATCGGAGTCCACCGCGACGATGTCGGTGAACGTCCCTCCGACGTCTACGCCGATGCTGTGCATGGCTCCCCTCGGCAAACGACGCCTGAGCGCGGTGTGCGCGAGCGCGGCGTGCGCAACGGCAACTGCGGCTTCGGCTTGCAGTGCTGCAGGCCGTAGAGGTCCGGGATGTCCTGCGGACACATCTCGAGGACATCGTTGACACCGCGAGTAGTGAAAAGCACGGTGCGCGCGCCCTCGTGCTCGAGGATGGCGTTCGTTGCGACCGTGGTGGCGTGCACGAGCCCGGCTCGTTCGAGGACGGCGGCGATACCCTCAAGAGTTCCGTGGCGGTCGTCGTCAGGCGTCAAAGGTACCTTGAGGCTCTCGATGCGTCCGTCGGGTGTGGCGAGAACTACGTCAGTGAACATCGCGCCCATGTCGACCCGGTGCTGGATCACGCAGTTTGTTGAAGAAATTATCACTGCTCCTCCAGCGCGTTCGGGCGCCTTTTGCGACGATAGCATTGGGGACACCATGAGGGGGCCAATCGAGAAGTCGCGCGGAATAATGAAGGGAATCTTCGAGTGAGTCGATTCTCGCTCTGGCAGCTTGAGGCATGGCTCGGACGCATCCGCGTGGCGGCGACCCACCAGCATGTCTCCCAGCCCACCGTCTCCCAGCGGCTGCGAGAGCTCACGGACACGCTTGAATCGATGCGCTTCGACCGCGGCTGATTCTGCCCGAAGCTGACACGCGAGGGTGCGTCGGTCCCACACAATATAGGGTGCATTCCCGAGCTGATCGGGGATCTCGATGGCGCTCCCGGCCTGGACCGCCCGTTGCGGGGATTGCTCCGACTTGGGGTGTCGGACTCCTCCACACTCGTGTGCGTACCCGGATTGCTCGTGCCGCTCGAGCGCCCGTACTCAGGCGCGGTCATACCGCAAAGATCAGACAACCCGATGGTGGCTGGAGAATATGGTCACCCCTCAGGGTGCCATATGGTACGATTTCCATGAATTTGGAGGCTATCTGGGGAATGTCGGGTGAAGCTGATTGCGCCACCCTTGATCGCCATCTTTTTCTTCGTTCGCACTGAGCGCAAGATGCCCCTAGTCAAGAACGAATTACAAGCGGCAAACATCGTGGGAAGAGACAGCCCCACACCAACTACAAGGTTGGAGATCGATCTCGACGCCCTGCAGGAGAACCTCCGGGAAATCCGCCGCCGGGTCGGAGCGAGGAAAAAGATCATCGCCGCCGTCAAGGCCAATGCCTACGGTCACGGCGTCGTCGAGGTGGCGCGGGTACTCGCCGCCGGAGGCCTATACGCCCTGGGTACGGGGGACCTTGAAGACGCGGTGGCAATCCGCCAGTCCGGGAATACAGCCAGGATCCTGATCCTCGGCAGCACGTTGCCGGAGACCGTCCCCGAACTCCTAAGCCACGCCCTGATCCCCTCGGTGGATCGCCTGGAAACGGCGCGGGTGGTCTCGGAAACCGCTGACGCTCCGAGTCCAGTGTTCATCAAGGTCGATTGCGGCTATGGCCGCTTCGGTGTGCCTCTCGAGGCAGCCCGGACATTCGTCGAACACGTCGCTACTCTCTCCAACGTCCGTGTCGAGGGCGTCTATACCCACCTGCCGTTCTCCGACGCCGCCGGCCGGGACTGGGCCCGGCGGCGGCACGCCGCCTTCGACGGCCTGATCGCCGACCTCGCCGCCTCGGGCCTCGAAATCCCCGTCACCCAGGCCCTCTCCAGCTCGGGGATCGCTGGCGGCCTCACGGAGGATTCCAACGCCGTCGCCCCCGGACACATTCTCTATGGGTTGAACTCTGTGGCTCCCGAGGTGGTCGACATGTCGGGATTCAGGCCGGCGTTGCGCGCCATCACTACGCCATTGGTTCACGTCACGGAACGGGCTGCCGACCGGCCCCCGGAGGCGGACGCCGCGTACTTGCGCCACGGCGTCACCGCCACCGGTACCGTTCCCCTGGGCACCAACGAGGGCTATCGGGGGGCCGAACCGCAAAGGACAGCGGCCATGCTCCTGCGCGGGCGACGCGTCCCCGTGCTTCGGGTGTGCTTGGAAAACACGGTCCTCGATCTGTCGGCCATCGATGGGCCGCTGCCGGGCGAGGAGGTCGTCGCCGTTGGACCCAGCGGCGTGGAAGAAATCACCCTCGCGGAAATGGCGGAGTGGTGGGGGTGCAGCCCCCTGAGCGCGCTCCTGTCCTTCGATCGCCGCCTTTCGCGCCGTTACACGGGCGGTGGGTCAGTCTAGGAGGGTGTCAACCGGGAGATCGGCGGATCCGCGCCCAGTCGGTGCCGTGGCTCGACCCTCACCGCGTCATAGCAGCACCGTCCTCTGTTGGTTAAGAGCGCCGGCATAGCCTGCATTTCTTACAAGAGATTAAGTGCATCGGGGCTGTCAAACCGTGAGAAAGTAATTCTGCAATAAAGACTTAGTCAATTGCGCAGGAGTTCCGCCGATGCCCACAGGCTGTACTCCGGAACCGATGCTTTTTGCGCGCCTTGATGGCCGTGACGTGGTTGCCGATTTCGGCGGCGGCGCCATGACATCCGCTGCCGGAGCCTAGCAGCAAGGCGCCACCGATCGGGCGATCGGGCTGATTGATCGTTTCGCCGCCTGGTTTTCGAAAAGCCGGGTGACGGGGGGCACGATGTCGTCACCCTAGTGTTGCGATTCTAACATTTGGTTCCTGAGCCCGGGGGTGAAGGTCGCAGTTTGCGTAGATTTAATGGGAACGAAATGTCTCGATCGGAACACTAGTGGATCGACTCTAACGTTTCCTTCCCACGCTTTGACGGCGGCGATTACGCGGTCTGGGTCGGCGGTCCAGACGAAGGGCCTGGGCTCGGAGTTTGTCTCGGCGATGAAGTGATTGATGGCGGCCTGTAGATCGACGACGGAGTGAAAGACGCCGCGTTTCAGGCGGCGTCTTGTGAGTTTGGCGAAGAAGCCTTCGACGGCGTTGAGCCAGGACGCCGAAGTCGGCGTGAAGTGGAACGTCCAGCGCGGATGCCGTGCGAGCCATTTGCGCACCTTGGGATGCTTGTGGGTCGCATAGTTGTCGAGGATCGCGTGGATCGTCTTGCCCGCCGGCACCTGCGCCTCGACGGCGTTGAGGAAGCGGATGAACTCCTGATGCCGATGCCGCTGCATGTTGCGGCCAATGACGGTGCCATCGAGCACGTTGAGCGCGGCGAACAGCGTCGTCGTGCCGTTGCGCTTGTCGTCGTGGGTCATGGTGCCGGCGCGGCCCTTCTTCATGAGCAGGCCGGGCTGGGTGCGGTCGAGCGCCTGGATCTGGCTCTTCTCGTCGACCGAAAGCACGACGGCATGCGCGGGCGGGTCGACGTAGAGGCCGACGACGTCCTTGAGCTTCTCGGCGAACCTGGGGTCGTTCGACAGTTTGAACGTGCGGATGCGGTGCGGCGCGAGCTGGTGGGCTTTCAGGATGCGTTGCACCGAACGCAAGCTGACGCCCGCCGCCTTCGCCAGCATGCGACCCGTCCAGTGCGTCGCTTCTCCCGGTGGCGGCCCGAGTGCCAGATCGACGACGCGCGCCACCGTGTCGGGCGGCAGCGGCGTCTTGCCGGGCCGGCGCGTCTTGTCGCGCACCAGACCCTCGACGCCCTCCGTCATGAAGCGTGCCTGCCATGTCCAGACCACGGGCTTCGACTTGCCCGTCCGGCGCATGATCTCGGTGGTGCCACACCCATCGGCGGTGGCGAGGACAATGTTCGCACGCCAGACATGCTTTTGCGGCGTGCAGCGAGCGGAGACGATCGCCTCAAGGCGACGACGATCTTCCCGCGTGACGTTGACGACGATCCCTGCTCTCATCGGCGGAGCTTGAACCAATTCGGCCGAATTGGGAATCGTCCGTATGCGTCAGACCACTAGTCGGCCAGCGGGTGCAGTGGAATGCGCTGGGCTACGAGGACCTGATTGACCATGTCACGCTGCGCCATGATTCGGTACTGGGGCGATACTGGGCAAGTTCGAGGCGGCCCGGGCGGGCTCGGCCCCTCTGGAGAATCCGGCTGCTTCACTGGGGGATTATTGCACCGCCGTTCTCAATTGCTCGACTAGGCTGAGTTCCAGATACTCGGCCGCCGCATGATCGGCTGGTACCCCGGCCTCGAGAACGGCGTCAGGCACCCGGTCGCCGTCGTTGACATATCGCAACGTCACTGCTGATCGACAGAGCGTACGTCGACATTGTCGGGGTTGAGCCGGTAGCCGCGCCAGCCGAAGTTCTAGACGACCGCGTTGGTGGCGGGGGCCTTCAGCCCGGCAGCCATCGCCAATCGGCCTGTAACCTTGCGCGTTCTGGATATTCGCTTGCGCACGACTTCTTCCGCCACGTCCCATGTCGGCGCCAACTCACGCGCCTGGGTCAACGGATAGTCTTCGGGCGCCATACCACGGCCAGCAGCCTCCAGGTGTTGCTTCGAGAGTTCGCGCAAAACCGTCGCCGCAACGCCACGGACGTCTCCCAGCCTGTCGATGGCAACCCGGCGTGGGCCGGGCCCAAGTCGGAGCACCCACCGCCAAACGGGTGCCGGCGCTTGGCGCTGTGCCGGCAGGGATTTTGGGGCTGCCGGTACGTCAGGACTCTCTCCCGCAAAGACGTCGCGCCCCGCAAGCATAACGAGGCTTTCCGGGTGAAAGGCGGTACCGGGCGACGCCGCGGCGGCACGAGCCGCGTCGAGGGCGTCGTCAAGGACCCGCGTCACCGCCTCGCCATGGCGCTTGTGTAGGAGGTAGAGCTGGCGGGCGGCCGAGTCTGCAGGTTGGTCCATGAAGAAGACCGCGCGCTGTAGTTCGCCGAAACCCCGAACAAAGTCGCCGTCTGACATGGCGGCGAAGCGACGGGCATTGCGCACATAGCCCAGGGCGATCTCCCGGTCTCCGACATCGCTTCCGGCGCCGCGTAGCAGATCGACGGCATACGCCTCCTTCGGGTCTTCCCCCTCGAGGCCGGCGGCGAGAACGGCGAATCGGCGATCAATGCAGTCGAGCACAGGCCGCAGTGGGAATACATGCGGGTCATCTTGCGAACTTCGCCGCAGCTTCGCGCGAACCGGATCAGGTCCTGGGCGCCCAGATCGCGGATGGTCGAGAGAACATCGGTCTTGGTCTTCCAGACCGCAGGATTGTCGACCCGTATCTGCTCGTCAAAGACTCCCGAGAAGAGCCGACCGAATCTGGCGAGCACCTGCGGATGGGTCGATCGCGTGGCGCGCGAACCGACGACCTGGCCGGGGGGTGGAAGGTTCAGGCTGACGACCCCTTTCTCGTAGAACCGCAACCGGCGAAGCCCGAACATTCGAGCCGTTGCGACGCCCAGGGCCGCGAAGAAGAACGATCGGGTTCGGTGGGTCGACTCGCGATTGCTTCCCTGGCGCATTTGCAAGGACACCGGTACGTGCAGCAGTTTCCCATTGCCCGCGCGTTTGGCGAGGTCGTATGCCAGTTCACGCTGCACCCTTTGCATGTTCGGTGCGGAAGTATGGCTGACGAGGACGACGCTGTGATGCCGGTTCAGCAACTCATTGAGCGCCCCGGCAAGCGAGTCCAGGCCGCCGGAAAAGAGCAGGACCTCGTCGGCAACAAAGCCTTCGTCGATGGGGAAAGGGAAATACCTCTCGCCGGTGGGCGGGGCCTCGAGGGGCAGGAACGAGAAGTCGTACTCATCGTCCGACAACAGGCCGAGCGTTTCGGCAAGAACAGGACCGATGTCGCCGCTTCCCCAGAAATCGGGGTCCCGGACGGGTATCTCGAAGCGCAGGCGCCGTCGCCAGTGTGCGCCCATCCGACGATCCACGGACCCGCCACGGGTAATCGCGGCGTCGGCCGCGTAGACATAGGCGGCGATCTCCAGCAGATCGACGATCCGGGCAGGGAGCTGCGCGACCAGGCGATGCACGAGCCGGTCGATACGCAGCGATGCAGAATGGGAGTGGCCGTCTATGTCGAAACCGAGGTGGCCGCCGGCGTCGCTTCCGTCCGGCGCGCCGCCGCACCTTATGATCCGCTCACGCGGCAACCCGGCGACGCGAGAGCTCGTCACGCATCTTCTTGAAGGCGTAACGGGCGAACCGGTCGACGGCATCGCGATCGAGTTCGCCCCTTTGCCAGACCGTCTTGCCGTACCAGCCACCGGCAAAGGCTTCGACGATCCGCGCGGTTTCGCGGCAATGGAGGGCCAACGCGGCATCGAAGTGCCGCCGCTCGGCGTCGGATGCAAAACGCCGGTCGGTGCCGACGTGATTGGCCAGTTCGCGGCTGAGGAAATAGTCGAGGCAACGCTGGGTCAGGCGCGAGAAGAAGTCACGCGCAAGGGAAGCGAACCGGTCACCACCGGCAAGCCGGCCAAGTGCCCGGCGAACCTCGCCGGGCTCGGCATCGAACAGCGACGGGAGCTGCGGCTCGATCGCGCCCGCGAGACTCTCGACAAGCGCCATCTGCGCCATCTCGCCGAGATCGGTTCGTCCACCGACGTCCCGGGCATGCGCATCGAGTGCCGCGGCAATGGAGGCCGAGAGTTCGAACAGCGACGGCACGCGGTCAATCGGCAGCCCGAGGGCTCTCAGACCAGCCAGATACTCCGGCCCCCGCGCTGCGAGGGGCAGGTTCGCGAGAAGCCAGGCTGCCTCCTGGAATACCGGATCTTGCGCGGCGCTCCCGAGCGCGCGCTCGGCGGCAGCCGCCGCGATCCGCTCGGTCGGTGCCCCCTCTTCGAGAAGCCCGACGACCTGCCGCCATTTCCGCGATGCGGACAACGTGCCCATGCGCACGTGGCCCATGGCGCCCTCCCATTTTCCGATACAGTGAACGGTTGTACAGGAGAAGGCAAGGAATCGAGGCGTCCCGCTTACCCTGCGCTTACCCGCTGGGGGCGGGAAGATTCCCGCTACTTTAACCCTTTGAAAAAATTGGTGGGCGCACAAGGACTCGAACCTTGGACCCGCTGATTAAGAGTTCGAATTTGCGCCGTTCCCGGTGTTGCACGTGATTACACGCTAATTCACTAACGGACTGTTATATTTGAATTTTTCTGGCTGTCTGCTTCACGCTATTGCACGGACAATACCCTTGCTTTCCCCGTCCGCTTGGAGTCTATGTGGAGTCAGAGTGAAAATTGCTTTGGATGGAGGCCGCTATGCCCAAGATTACCAAACGCCTCGTTGATGCCGCCGAGCCTCGAGACAATCCCTATACCATCTACGACGGTCAAGTCCCCGGATTCGGCATTCGCGTGCAGCCTGGCGGGACGAAAACTTATGTGGTCCTGTACCGCTTCGCCCACCATCGTCGGTGCGTGAGCCTCGGTCACCACGGTGTCACTACGCCCGAACAGGCCAGAACAAGCGCAATCAACATTTTGGCGCGCGTTAGAAATGGCGAGGACCCGGCAGCCAGCCGACAGAGCGACGGACATGTAACCACCGTCGCCGACCTCGCCAAGCGCTTTGACGAGGAGCACATCGCGGTGCACCTCAAGCCGGCTTCGGCGCGCTCGTATCGAGACAGCTTGCGCCGGCACGTACTGCCCGCCATTGGCAAGTTCCGAGCAGCCGATGTGGCGAGGGCCGACGTCGCCAAACTCCACCATGATCTCCGGCAATTCCGTTACCAAGCCAATCAATCGCTGGCGGTTATGTCAAAGATGTTCAACCTTGCTGAGGTCTGGGGCGTTCGGCCGACCCACTCTAACCCCTGTTGGGGGATCAAGAAGTACCCGGAGGAAAAGCGAAAGCGCTACCTGAGCGGCAACGAACTAGCCCGGCTCGGCGAGACGCTGCGTGAATGCCAGGAAAGCCGCGAGAGCCAGTCGACGGTCAACCTTATTCGTTTGCTGCTGTTGACGGGCCTGCCGGCTCAACGAAATCCTGACGCTCAAATGGGAGCACGTGGACCTCGAGAACAACGCGCTTCATCTGCCCGATTCCAAGACCGGAGAAAGGACGGTTTATATTGGCGCGGCAGCCCTGGAATGCCTCGCCGGGATCAAGCGGATCGACGACAATCCCTGGGTTATCACGGGTCAGTTATCCTCGTCTCACCTGGTCAACCCCGGCAAGCCCTGGCGGCGCATCCGGGCGCGGGCCGGTCTCGACGACGTACGCATTCACGATCTGCGCCACACCTTCGCGTCCATGGCGGTCTCGACCGGCGAAGGCCTACCGATAATCGGCAAGCTGCTGGGCCACACTCAGGTACAGACCACGGCTCGCTATGCCCATCTGTTCAACGAGCCCGTCAAACAAGCAGCAGGGAATATTTCATCCAGTATCGCGGCGGCGTTGAGCCCGAAAGGCTCCTGACGCCCGCCTGCGGTACCCACAAGCGCGCAAGATCGCCGATGTGGGGAGAGAACGCCACCCAACCCCAAGATATGCCTGTGTGGGGCTCCCTGGGGCTCTGAGAGGCGTTCCTTGCATTCGAGGCGCGTGATCCCAGCCCTCGCCGGCGAGAACGATGCAAGACTGGCCATGAGTGTCGGTGACGACGATGGTCCAAGACCCATCGGGCGCCATGAACAGCTCGACGATCCGCCGCGCGTCGGTCGACACCCCCCACCGCCTGCCGTGTTTCTCCGAACCGCTGCTTCAATAGGTCAGCAAGCTTGTTTTGTGGCCCGCACAGCACCTGTCCGGCGGCGGGCGTGGGCCACAGCGATAGAGCGGCCAACAAAAAAGCCGCCAGAACGGCGGCCCTCAAACCAAAGGGGGGGATCATCTCATCACCTGTTTCAGCCGGCGTAAATTACCACCTCCGCCTCCCGCCGGCGCACCAGGCCCTTGAGCTTGCGCCCGCCGGCCCACACCCAGCGCCGGAACTCGGCCGGCACGGAGGCGTGCTCCTCGCGATTGACCTTGCGCCTGAGCGTCGAGCGCTGCAGCGCGCCGGCACCCAGGTTGAAGGCGAAGGAACAGAGCGCGTCGAACCGGCCGTCCTCGAGTGGCACCCGGATCAAGCGCAGAACGGCCCGCTCGGCAGTCTCGACATCGCGGCGCAGCAGCCCCTCGGCCGTCGTCTCGTCGATGCCGTCCACGAATTGGTCGCGTTCGTGGTCGCGGACCACGTGACCGTAGCCGACGGTCGGCCAGCCGCCGGGGCAGATGTAGATCTCGGGCGCGAAGCCCTCGAAGCGCTTGATCAGCGCAAGGCCGTCGTCAGTGAGGTGGCGCATGGCCTTAGCGCCGCTCCCGGAGCTTGGAGAGGGTGCGGTTGCCGAACCAGAAGCTCATGACGGCGGCGAAGAGCGCCTGGGTCTCGGGGTCCCAGATATGCGGCAGGGCCTCGGCGATGAGCAGGCCCTCGACCGCGATCAGCAGATAGAGGCCGGAGCCTTTCACGGACGCGAACAGGATGAAGAAGGCGTAGGTGAGCAGCGGGCGAACCGAGGCTCGGAGAGCGTCCACCCATCGGCTGCTACCGCCCAGCGCTGCATCGTGCCGGTAAAGGGCGTTGCTCTCGGCGATGTCCGCGTTGACCTCGATCTCCTCGAGGCGCTGGGTGTGGCCGAGCCGCATCTGCTCCATCTGGCGGTCGAGCACGGCGAGCTCGTGCGCACGGTCTGCCCGTTCGCGGAACAGGCTCATGATGTCGGGAATGGCGCTGGTGGCGAATCCCAGCAGACTACCGATCAGGGTCAACATGAGGAAACCTCCGAATGGATTGAGCGCGACGACGATCCCGGCCGGGACTACGGCCCAGTCGGTGTTGGGTCGGGTATGTGAGGGAGTGGCGCGGCGCGGCCGCGCGTGATGTCGGAGCGGCCTCAGCCGCCGAACAGCGCCGGCCAGAAGGCGCGGGCTGCAACGGCGAGCATGCCGCCGAGCACGACATAGAGCAGGCGCGCGTTGCGGTTGTGCAGCGCCTCGATCTTGGTGAGCTGCGCCTGGAGTTCGCCATAGCGCCGCTCGCAAGCGATCTCGTGGGTCGACAGATGCGCCGCCGCTTCCGAGCGCACCCGCTCGACCTCAATTTCAAGATGTCCGTTGTTTGATGCGGGTCGGTTCATTCGGGGAGCCCCTCGACTGGTGAGCCGGATGGATTAACTAGAGCACTTTCACTTTAATTTGGTTCATATCCTGAGTTTGCAAAATAGTTGGCGCATTCGTTTGGCCTGATGGTGTTGATGATATCTCCGATGGCGCGCCACAGGTCATCGATGGTTCGCACGGCGGCTTTTCTGAGCATCGCCTTGAGCTTTGCGAAGAACT
>CBDFHV010000066.1:0-53562 GCA_965247705.1 Rhodospirillales bacterium
ATGATTTCGGCGTCACCCACGTGATCCGGGGCGACGACCACCTCACCAACGCCTTCCGCCAGGTGCAGCTCTACCGGGCATTGGGCTGGGAGCCGCCCGCGTTCGCCCACATTCCGCTCATTCACGGACCCGACGGCGGCAAGCTCTCCAAGCGCCACGGGGCTTTGGGGGTGGAGGCATATCGGGACATGGGATATGCGCCGGAGGCCGTGTGCAACTATCTCCTGCGGCTGGGCTGGAGCCATGGCGACGACGAAATCATCGACCGGGAGCAGGCCATTCGGTGGTTCGATCTGGACAGCGTTGGCCGGTCTCCCGCCCGCATCGATTTCCAAAAGCTCGACAGCCTCAACGCCCACTACTTGCGCCGCGAGACTCCTCAGGAACTGCTCGCCCAGGTCCTTCCCAGGCTTCGGGACAAGCTCGATGACGCGCTTGCGAAGGAGGCGCCTGATCGGATATTTAGGGGCTTGGATAGTCTTAAAAATCGCGCCAAAACGATCAACGAACTTACTGAATTAGCTACCTTTTACGCATCACGTCGACCCATTTCATTGAGCGACGAGGCGCAGCGGTTGCTGGATGGCGAAGGCAAGGGGCGCCTGGGCGACGTAAGGGCGGAATTGGCGGCGGCGGCGGCGTGGTCGCAGCAGGATCTGGAATCACGTCTCAGGGACTGGTGCGAACGAGAGGGGCACAAGCTGGGAAAGGTGGCGCAACCGCTGCGCGCCGCCCTTACCGGATCGAAGACCTCGCCCGGACTTTTTGAAGTCATGGAAGTCCTGGGCAAGGACGAAACGCTAGGTCGGATCGACGACGCGATTTCGCCTGCATAAGGGCCGCGATCGCATGTATACCCCTTCACTCGGGCCGCCAGGCCCGCTCGGATTTCGTGATGGGCGGAGTCGCATTTCCCGCCTGCTTCCTGGAGGACCATGACGATGAACGAAAGCAACCCCGCCAACAAGAGGAACGTGGCCACCTTCTCCCTGGTCGACAATGCCAGCGACAAAACCTACGAACTTCCGGTGACGCATGGCAGCATCGGTCCCAGCGTTATCGACGTGCGCCGCCTCTACGCCGAAACCGGGCACTTCACCTACGACCCCGGTTACACCTCGACCGGCAGTTGTGAATCCAAGATCACCTATATCGACGGCGAGGAAGGCATTCTCCTTTATCGCGGCTATCCAATCGAGCAACTGGCCGAGCATTCGGACTTCCTGGAGACCTGCTACCTGATCCTCTACGGCGAGCTGCCGACGGCGAAGGAGAAGGAGAAGTTCGTTCACGACGTGACCTATCACACGATGGTGAACGAACAGATCAACTACTTCCTGCGGGGCTTCCGCCGCGACGCCCACCCCATGGCGGTGATGTGCGGGATCGTCGGGGCCTTGTCCGCGTTTTATCACGAGGACATCAAGATCGAGGATCCGCACCACCGCATGGTCGCCTCCTTCCGCCTGGTCGCCAAGATGCCAACCATCGCGGCAATGGCCTACAAGTACTCCCAGGGCCAGCCGTTCACGTATCCGCGCAACGACTTGGGCTATGCGGAGAACTTCATCCACATGCTTTTCGCCACGCCGTGCGAGCCCTATGTGGTCAATCCGGTGGTGGCCAAGGCACTGGACAAGATCTTCGTCCTCCATGCCGACCACGAACAGAACGCGTCCACGTCGACCGTTCGGCTCGCCGGTTCCAGCGGCGCCAATCCCTACGCCTGCATCGCCGCCGGTATCGCGTCCTTGTGGGGCCCCGCCCATGGCGGCGCCAACGAGGCGGTGCTCAACATGCTGGGCGAGATCGAAAGCACCGACCGGATTCCGGAATTCATCGCCAAGGCCAAGGACAAGGACGATCCCTTCCGGCTCATGGGCTTTGGGCACCGGGTGTACAAGAATTACGACCCGCGGGCCAAGGTGCTGCAGCAATCCTGCCACGAAGTCTTGGACGAACTGGGGATCACCAACGAACCCCTGTTGGACATCGCCATGGAATTGGAGCGCATCGCCGTCGAGGACGAGTACTTCGTCAAGCGAAAGCTCTATCCAAACGTCGACTTCTATTCGGGCATCATTTTCAAGGCCATGGGTATTCCCACGTCCATGTTCACGGCCCTGTTCGCCCTGGCCCGGACGGTGGGCTGGGTGGCCCAGTGGAACGAGATGATCGAGGATCCGAGTCAGAAGATCGGCCGGCCCCGCCAGCTCTATACGGGTAACAGCGAACGAAAGTACGTGCCCCTGAACAAGCGGGGCTGACGGTTCGCTGGATCAAGCCACTTGGATGCTTGGGGAGAGACCTCAAAGTCTCTCCCTGACCACCCCCTACAGAAGGATAATTCGCTGAGCTTGTAGACGTCGCTATACCTGTGATCGGTGATGCTGTTGACCCCGGTAACGATCAAGGAAAGCCGACGCCCATGGCACAGAAAAGATTCGTTCAGCCGGGAGACCGGTTCATGAAGGTGGGAAGCCGGACGCCCCCGTTGATCGTGCAGCGGCTGCTGCCCCACATCGATCTGCCGCCCCACGCCCAACTGGTGCCTGATCGACAGCGGGGTCGACCGGTGACCCTGTCGATTTCCGCCCTCCTCGACCGCAACCTGTTTCGTCCCGTGGAAGCCGCCTGAGCGCGGCTCAGCGCGATGGCGCGGCACCGTTGAAGTTGTGGCGCCGGGCCACGTAGTCCCGGTAGCCCGCGACCTCGGCCGCAGTTCGCTCCCCATCCCAGCCCATGATGTCCGCCACCGCCTCGGCGGCGGTTTGGGCCGCTTTGGCCCCCATGGTCTCGGTCCACCCCACGCCGACCCGGCGAAACAGGAGGTCCACCAGGTTCGTGGGGTGCTCTTCCCGGGCGCACCGCTTCAGATCGGCCAAGGTGGGCACCGGCCAGTCGGTGACTATGGGCGGCGCGTTTTCGTTCTTCAGCCATGGCGGCGACGCAAAGGACAAGGTCCGTGGCGTGCCGCTGGGGCGGATGCGCGCGGCCACCGCGTCGCGCACTTCCTCGCCGGCGTTTCGATGTGTCATGATGGGCCCCGCGGTCATCGCCATGACGTTGGGCAGGCCGCTATCCGTGAGATCGTGAAGCGTCCGGTCCCGCGCCCCCATGGGCAGCGCCGGATCATAGGTCAGCGGACGCACGCCGGCCCATGTGAATAACACGTCGGACCGTTTCAGCCCCACCCCGGGCAAAAGGTGGTTGATCTCGTCCATGAGCCAGGCGATCTCGTCTTCGCTGGCCCTGACATCGTCGATGTCACCCTCGTAGAGGGTTTCGGTCGGACCCACGTAATGGAGTCCCCGCCACGGGGCGCAGTAGATGGGCTCCCGCGCGCGGTTCAAGGCGGCAACACCGTATCCGGCGCATTCCGGGGGCAGCCGGACCATGAAGTGGATGCCCTTGGTGCCGGTGATCCTGCGCGGCGCCTTGTCATCGGCCATCCGGTTGACCCCGTCGATCCAGACCCCCGCCATGTTGAGGACCAGGTCCGCATGGACGGCGGCTGATTCATCGGCCTGGAGGACGTTCGCCAGCTGTATGCGCCACCCGTCGCCGTCCCGCTCCATGCCACCGCAGGCGGTGTAGTTGCGCACCACCGCGCCCATGCGTTCGGCATCCATGACCGTGTCGAGCACGATCCGCTCCGGCCACTCGAATCGGTATTCGCGGTAGTGGGCCACCATGCGCAACGTATCGACGTCTCGAAGCCATCGGATGAGGGGCGTGCGCCGTACTTCCTCCTGGTCGAGACGGCGGTAATCCAGGGGCACGCCAGCGGAATCGAGTCGCTTCAATACCTGAAAAGCCAAGTCCACCTGCCACGGCGCGTAGGGAGTCTCGTCATAAACGGGGAAGTGGATCTTCATCGGCTCCGTGCGGTCCGACGACGCTTCGACGAACTGGCTGCGCGACTTCATGGCCTGGCGCGCCATGCGCAATGCGGTTTTCAGGCGATCGGGGTAGCGCACAAAGTCCCACATGGAAGCACCGGGAGCGAGATAGCGAAGCCCGCAATGAAGCAGGCGGCTCGAACGGCTGCTGGAGCCGGAACCGAAATCGCCCTTGTCCACCAGCAGCACGGTATATCCCGCCGACGCCAGATGCTGGGCGGCGGCGCTGCCGCACACACCGGCGCCGATGACGGCCACGTCGAACCGCTGCCCGTCCAGGCGCGAAATCCCCCTACCCATCCATTTCCCCTATGCTTCGATCACGTCCAGTATCGTACGGGCGGCGCGTTGGCTGGGCGGCTCTCCCCCGCGCCCCAGAAGATCCAGGGCCTCGGCCACCGCATCGATCTGGCGGCGCGCCGCCTCGCCGCTGTCCAGCAGTTCGGCCACGGCCGGAGCGAGAGTAGCCGGATCGCAAGCTTCCTGCAGCCGTTCCGGCACCACTTCCCGATCCAGCAGGATGTTAACCAAGTTGACGTATCGGACCCGCACCATGCGGCGTACCAGCCAGGCCGTGAGGCCGCTGACCCGATAGGTGACGATGGCCGGCGTTTCGGCCATGGCCAATTCCACGGCCACCGTGCCCGAGGCGGCCAGGGCGGCATTGGCGGCGGCAAAGGCGTCGTACTTCTGGTCTTCGCCGGCGACGACGACCGGACGGCAAGGCCAGGAGGCGACCGCCTCACGGACCAGGGACTCCACGGCTTCGACGGTGGGGACAACGATTCGGAGGTCCTCCCGGTCCTCCGCCAAGCGGCGCACCGTCGCGGCGAATACGGGCAGCAGCCGGCCCACCTCTCCGGCGCGACTTCCTGGCAGCAGGCATAGCAGCGGCGCCTCGGAGGCGATTCCCTGGGCAGCGCGGAACCGGGGTCCGTCGCCGTCGGCCGCGCCGCTTTCCACGACGGGATGGCCAACAAACGAACAGCGCATGCCGACGGCCTCGAAATAGGGCGGTTCGAAAGGCAGCAGCACCAGCAGGTGGTCGACGAGCCGGGCCAGCTTGGGCGCCCGCCCCGGACGCCAAGCCCACACGGTGGGCGCCACGTAGTGGATGATCGGCACGCCCAGGCCCTTGAGGCGGCGGGCGACCCGCAAGGTGAAGCCGGGCGAGTCGATGGTAATGACGGCGCCGGGACGAAGCTGGCGAATGGCGCCCACGGTTTCACGCAGCCGCCTCATCAGACGCGGCAGGCGCGGCAGCACCTCGACGAGTCCCATGACCGAGAGATCGGCCATGGGAAACAGGCTGTGAAGCCCCCGCCGGGACATGTGGGGTCCCCCGACGCCGGCGAAGCGAACGCGCGACCCCGTCAAGTCCCGAAGCGCCAACATCAGTCGAGCCCCAAGCACGTCGCCCGAGGGTTCACCGGCGAGCAGAAAGATCAGCGGTCCTTCCCCGCTGTCCTGGGTCACGGGGTTTTCTCGGCAGCCTGAGCGTCTACGCCTACCAGGAACAGACCCGTGGCGTCGGCGGCGGCAACGGTGTCCTCCCGATCGACGATCAGGGCGCCGCCAGCTTCCACCGCGATCCCGCGCAGGCCCGCCGCCGCCGCCGCCGTAACGGTTCCGGGACCGATGGTAGGCAGGTCGGTTCGCCGTTCCTGGCCCGGCTTCGCCGCCTTGACCAGCACCCCGCCCGGGCCTTCCCGGGACAACGGCCGCACCCGCGTCAGCATGGCACCCGTCCCCTCGATGGCCTCCACCGCAAGCACCAACCCCTGCTGCACGACCACCGCCTGGCCCACGTCAGCGGTCCCGAGCGCCCTGATCACGGCGAGGCCCCGGGCGATATCCGCCTCCGCCTGAGGATCGGGCGACACCTGGCCCAACGAACCGCTCGGCGCCAGGATATCGGGTACGATGCTGGCAACGTCCACGATCCGAAACCCCTGACGGTTCTCCAATTCCGCCGTCAGGGCCGATAGCAGACCGTTGTCTCCCAAGGCGCCGGCGCCGCTGCGCAAGAGGAACCCGGCGGTCCACCGATCGGGACGCAGGGCAGCGAGGGAGGGGCGCCGGACGAACCCTGCAAGCAGCACGTCACGGACCCCCGCCCCGCGCAACAGGCGCAATGCCTTTCCAGCCGCGCCCAGGCGGACCCAGGCATGGGGCACGTCACAAAGGTCGAGGGCCGCCAACCTGGCCTGACCTTCGAGGGCGATCACGAAAACCTCTCGTCCGGAACGGCGGCACCCCTCCAGCACCCGCAGCGGTAGATCGCCGCCGCCGGCGACCAGGCCCAACGGGTTCACCGGTGTCTGACCCTGCTCCGCCATGCCCCGGTCCGCAATCCTGCCCGGGTGCCGTTGCTTAGGCAGCGTCGTCGAGAAGCGGCTGGCAGATGGCCCGCGAGCCGTCCGCCTGGATGAAGCCAACGATTTCCATGACGGGCTCGACGTCCCTGAACAGTTCCGCCACGTCCTCCAGTCGTTCGGCCATGGTTCCTTCATGCGCGAACATGAGCCGGTAAGCGTTGCGAAGGCCGTGAATGATGTCCCGTGAAAATCCGCGGCGCTTCAGACCGACGATGTTGAGTCCCGATAGGCGAGCCCGGTTGCCGACTACGGAACCATAGGGAATGACATCGTTCTCCACCCCCGACATGCCGCCGATCATGGCGTGTCGGCCGACCCGCACGTATTGGTGAACCGCGGACAGGCCGCCGACGATGACCCAGTCGCCGACCGACACGTGACCGGCGAGAGTCGCGTTGTTGACCATGATGACGTGGTCCCCGATGTGGCAGTCATGGGCCACGTGGCTGCCGACCATGAACAGGCAGTTGTTGCCGATGCGGGTCAACATGCCGCCGCCTTCGGTGCCCGGGTTCAAGGTTACGTGCTCGCGGATGATGTTGTTGCAGCCGATTTCGAGCCGCGACGGCTCCCCCCGATACTTCATGTCCTGGGGCGGCATTCCCACGCAAGAGAACGGAAAAATTCTAGTGTTGGCGCCGATGCGGGTGGTTCCCTCCACCACCACATGGGCGTGCAGTGTGACGCCGTCGTCCAGTTCGACGCCGTCCCCGACGATGCAATAGGGACCGATGGTGACGTTGTCGCCGAGAACCGCGTGATCGGAAACGATCGCCGTATGATGAACATCCATCATTCAAGCGTCCATGATCATAGCCGCGTACACGGCTTCAGCCATCAGGCGATCTTCCACCTTGGCCTCGCCGCGAAACCGCCACATATTGCCGCGGCGATGCTGCTTCTTGACTTCGACGCGAACCTGATCGCCGGGAACGATGGGACGACGAAAACGGGCCGATTCCACAGAGGTGAAGTAGACGAGTTTGCCCTCGGCCTGCGATCCGAGGGAATGGACCGCTAGAACCGCGGCGGTCTGCGCCATGGCCTCGATGATCAGAACCCCCGGCATGACGGGGTGTCCCGGGAAGTGTCCCATGAAGTAAGGCTCGTTGATGGAGACGTTTTTGATAGCCGTGGCGCTGACTTCGGGGACGGCCTCAATCAGGCGATCGATCATCAGGAACGGATAGCGGTGGGGGATCATTTTCATGATCTGGCCGATATCGATATCTACGGCCGGATCGCCCACGGGCTCCGTGTCCATCGCCTACTTCCCCTTGCCCCGCCGCGACAGTCGATCCAAGGTGGTGGCGGCGCGCAGCCAGTCCCGGATGGGTACCGCCGGCGATCCGCCTACGGAAGCACCAGCCTCCACATCGCGTATGACCCCGCTTTGAGCGGCGATCCGCGCCTTGTTACCGATGGCGAGATGGCCGGTCAAGCCAGCCTGGCCCCCCATCATGACGAAGTCGCCGACACGGGTGCTGCCGGAGATTCCCACTTGGGCCACGATCACGCATCCCCGGCCCAGGCGCACGTTGTGGCCAATTTGCACCAGATTGTCGATCTGACAACCGGCGCCGATGACGGTGTCGGGTCCGGCACCCCGATCGATGGTGACGTTGGCTCCGATTTCCACGTCATCTTCAATGATCACGCGGCCCAACTGAGGCACCTTGACGTGGCTCTCGGGGCCGGAGGCGAAACCGAATCCGTCTTGGCCGATACGGGCGCCGGCGTGGATGGTCACCCGGGCGCCGATGAGGCAATGAGTCAGACTGCAACCGGTTTCCACCGTGCAGCCTTCGCCCAGGAGAACCTTGTCGCCGATGACCGTATTGGCGCCAATATGGCAACTGAGCCCCAATTCCGCGCCCGGGCCGACCACGGCACCGGGATCGATCCGACAGCCATCGCCCAGCCGGGCGGAAGGATCCACCGAGGCCGTCGCCGCGATCCCCGGTTCGGGAATCCGGCGGGGATAGTAGGCTTGCGCCACCCGTGCGTAGCCCAGATAGGGCTCGTCCGCCACCAGCAGGGACATGGCGTCGGGCGCCACTGACGTCATCTCAGGACGAACGATGCAAGCCCCGGCCCGGCTGACGCGGAACGCGGCGGCGTAATTCCGATTGTCGAGAAAGCTAACGTGGTGGGCTTCGGCGGATTCAAGCGGCGCGACGTCATGCAGTAGGGCTTGGGGATCGGCCGAGCCGTGGATCTTGGCGCCGGCGACGGCCGCAAGCTCACGCAGGGTAAACGGCCCCGCTACAGGAAAAAATCGGGAGTCGGCCATGCCTCCTCTATTTGGCTACCACGCCCGGCTCGGACACTTTCACGGTCTTGATCCGTGCGTTGAGCAACTTCAGGGCCGCCTCCGTGATCTCCAGATTGGGGGCGAATAATACGGTCTCGTTGGTGCGCAAAATGAGCGTGAGTCCGTTCTCCTTGGCCAGCTCCAAAACAACTTCATTCAAGGCATTCTGGACCACCAACCGCGCATCGCGGGTAACTCTGTCGATCTGCAGCTTGCGCTTTTGGACCTCGCGCTGTGTCTCGCCCACGTCCTTCTGGAAATTGCGCCGCTCATCGGCGAACACCTCCGGCGACAGGATGGCCCGCTGACGCGCGAGTTCTTGACTGGCTGACCGTAGTGCCTCCTCCTCTCGCTGAATCTCGTCACGGAATTGGTTGCGGTATGCCTGAATTTGGGCACCGATATCCTTCATGGCGACTGATTCTTTGCGAATTCTATCGACGTTGATCACGGCGATTCGCGCCGGCTTGCCGCCTTCAGGGCTTTGCGCCTGTGCCTGCGCGGCGACCGCCAACCCGAGAAGACAGGCCGAAAGGACGGCGACTCGAACGTATTGCTTCATGATTCAGAACCTTGTGCCGAAGTTCACTCTGACCGTTTCCTCCTTGTCGAAATCCTCCTTGAGGATGGGATAGCCGAAATCGACGCCGATCAGACCGAGCGGAGACAGCCAACTTACCCCGTAGCCCACCGACAGCCGGAGACTTCCCGTATCGTCGATCACGAATCCGCTTGATTCGAGACTACCGGAACTGCCCATGTCGGTGAAGACGCGAGCGGAGATACCCAGTTCGTTCGGCAGGCCGATGGGAAACTGCATTTCGGCGGAGCCCGTGTAGGTCCACTCCCCGCCCAGGGCATCGTCCGTGGCCCGATCGCGAGGCCCGATACCCCCAGATTCAAATCCGCGCACGTCGTCGCCGCCGACGAAAAACCGCTCCGAGATTCGGATGTCCTTGCCAAGCGGAACGATGTAGCCGGCGCTTCCCGAAAGTGACAGCACCCATTGATCGAGGAGCGGGAAGAATTTGGCGACCGTGACCCTGTTGCGCATGTGCTGAGAATCGCCGACCAAGCCTGCCACATCCGTGGTGAACTGCGCCACCAACCCTTCCGTCGGCGCGAACCGGTTGTCGCGAACGTCGTAGGAAATTGTGTGGGATACCTCGTTGAGAATGGACTTTCCCTCTTCCAGCCTGATCACGGCGGAAGCATTGCTGTCCACGTTCTCGATCTGGGTCTCTTGCAGCGTATATCGCCATGACTGGCGCCAATCCTCGGTAATCGGATAGCCGGCACGCAGCCTTCCGCCGGTCACCTGGCGGTCGAATGAGCTCTCGTCCTGCAGATCGCTCGTGGTGCGAAAGACATCGAATCCAGCGGCAATCTCACGATCGAGGAAGTAGGGCTCGGTGAAGCCGAGATCCACTTCACTCTTCTTCTGGGCAACGACGGTATTCAGTTTCAGACGTTGCCCCCGTCCCAAGAGATTGCGTTCCTCGATACCAACGGTAAATAGCGCGCCGTTCGTGGTCGAGAAGCCGGCGCCGACATTCAGCGAACCCGTGGACTTTTCCTCGACGTGCACCCGAATCACCGCCTTGTCCGCGGCGGATCCGGGTTCCTCCTCCACCGACACCGTTTCGAAGAACCCCAGGTTCTGAATCCGTTGGCGTGAGCGGCGCAACTTTGCGGAGTTGAAGGCGTCGCCCTCGATGAGGCGGAACTCGCGCCGGATCACCTCGTCGACGGTGCGGACGTTTCCGGTGATGTCGATACGCTCCACGAAGACCCGGGGACCTTCGCCCACCTCGAAAGTGATGTCGATGGTCTTCTCTTCCCGGTTCCGATTGATGCGGGGTCGAACGTCCACGAAGGCGTAACCGAGGTCACCAACGGCGTCCTTCAAGCTGTCGATGGTCGTGTCCAATGTTTCGGCGTCGTACCACTCGCCTTGTTCGATCTCGATCGCCGTCGCCAGATCCTCCGGATTGAGGTCGCGCAGGCGAACGCGCGTCTCCACGGTGCCGAAAGCGTAGCGTTCGCCCTCGTTGATCGTGAAGGTGATGAAGAAGTGCTCTCGGTTTGGGGTGAGTTCGGCCACCGCCGACACGACGCGGAAGTCCGTGTACCCCTCGCTCAGATAAAACCGCCGCATCAGTTCCCGATCCAGCGTCAGTCGTTCCGGGTCGTAGGTGTCGTCGCCGCTGAAGAAGCGATACCAGCGGGTTTCCTTGGTACGGACCACCTCCCGCAGCCGGGAATCGCTATAAGCGCGGTTTCCGACAAACCGAATGCTGGCAATTTCCGTATCGTCTCCCTCGCTGATCTCGAACGCTAGGTCAACGCGATTTTGCGCCAATCGAATGACCTTGGGCTCCACCGTCGCCCCGAAGCGGCCGGTCCGGCGATAGATGTTCAGGATCCGCTCCACGTCGCTGGCCACCTTGACGCGGGTATAGATGATCCGCGGCCGCAGCGTCACCTCGGACTGGAGCGTTTCGTCGTCGATCCGCTTGTTGCCTTCGAAGGCAATGCGGTTGATAACCGGGTTCTCGACCACGGTGACAATCAAGCGATTGCCTTGCTGGCGGATCGACACATCGTCAAACAGACCAGTGGCATACAGGCTCTTCAGCGATCGATCGATGCGGGATGGATCGATAACGTCCCCTTCCTGCACCAGCAGGTAGGAGCGAACCGTATCGGGCTCGATCCGCTGTACTCCATCAACCACGATCTCGCCGATGACGGCCGATCTCGATTGCGCCAGAACGTCCTTGGGTCCAATCGCCCCCGCCACGAGCGCCATGAACAACGCTACACCGAGACTCCAGTCGCGAAATTTCTTCACTGGAACGAATCGCTCACGTCATGAGTTGCTTCAAATACTGAAACACGTTCAGGTGCACCAGATCGTTCCACGTCGCGAATACCATCAGGAGCAATACCAGAATCAGGCCGAATCGGAAACCTAGCTCTTGAATCCGGTCGCTTAGGGGTCGTCTCAGCACCGCCTCGAAGGCGTAGAAGAACAGGTGGCCCCCGTCCAGCATGGGAATTGGCAGCAAGTTGACCAGACCCAGGTTTACCGACAAGGCGGCCATGAACAGGATCAGGTTGACCAGGCCGCCCTGGGCCATGTCGCCGGACATCTGCGCGATTCGCAAGGGTCCGCCCAATTCCTCGGTATTGCGGGCCCCGGTGATGATTTGGCCCAGGTATGACAGAATCTGGCCGGTCAGGGCCGCCGTTCGCTCGGCCGCCATCCAGGTTGCGCTTAAGGGATCGTGTCTTTCATATCCCACCTGGGCGGGGTCGGGCCTGACACCCAACAGGCCGATTTGCCGAGGATCCGCACCTTCGCCCAGATCGTGCATCCGGGGGACCGCCGTCAGGGCGAGGCGTTCCTCGCCGCGAAGTACATCGAAGGTCAGGCGCTTTTCCGGACTGGCGCTGACGATGACCCGCAAATCGTCGAACCACTCGATCGGCTCCCCACCGACAGCGAAGATACGGTCGCCGGGTTGAAACCCTGCCTCGGCCGCGGCGCTGTCTTCTATGACGCTGCCCACGCCCGCCAACGGGGCCGGGCTGCCGGTGATGGCGAAAAGTCCGGCCAGCACCACGATGGCGAACAGAAAATTGGCGACAGGCCCCGCCACCACGATAGCGGCCCGCTGGGACAGGCGCTTGTAGTGAAAGGAAACCGCTTTTTCCTCCGGCGGCAGCAACCGGTCGTCCTCGCCCCAGCCCACCGCGTCCTTTTCCCCGAACATCTTGACGTAGCCGCCCAACGGTATGGCGCTGATCTTCCACCGCGTTCCGACGCGGTCGGTCCAGCCGTAGATTTCGGGCCCGAAGCCGATAGAAAACACCTCCACCCGTACATTGTTGTAGCGCGCGACAAGGTAGTGTCCCAGTTCGTGAACGAAAACGAGGACCGTAAGGACCACGAGGAAGAGAATCACGTAGTCCCAAATGAAATTGAGATAGCTCATGGGGTGATGAAATTCCGTCTCGACAGGCGGCCGTCAGGCCCCGATTCGTGCAACAAGCTCTTCGGCGATGGCGCGCGCGGCGCGGTCCGCTTCGTTGACATCGTCAACGGTCTCCAGATTGCCATTTGGCGCCGTCTCCAGGACTTTCTCCACGATTTTCGGAATATCCAGGAATCCTATCCTGCGCTGGAGGAAGCCGCACACGGCCACTTCGTTGGCCGCGTTCAATATGTTGGGGGCGGCACCGCCGGTCCGCAAGGCCTCTTGCGATAGGCGAAGGGCCGGAAACCGCTCCAAGTCCGGCGCTTCGAAGGTCAGCGTGCCGACGTCTTCAAGTCGCAGCCTGGGCGTCGGCGCCGCCATGCGCCGCGGCCATCCGAGGGCAAAGGCGATCGGCGTGCGCATGTCCGGCGTTCCCAGTTGGGCGAGGACCGAACCATCCACGTACTCGACCATGCTGTGAACCACCGACTGGGGATGAACGAGGATACCGATGCGATCTTTCGTCACTGGAAACAGATGATAGGCCTCGATGCTTTCCAGGCCCTTGTTCATCATGGTGGCGGAATCCACCGAGATCTTGGCCCCCATGCTCCAGTTAGGGTGGGCGACCGCCTCCTCGGGCGTAACATGGGCCATGGTCTCGCGGTTGCGCTCGCGGAAGGGGCCGCCCGAGGCGGTGAGAACAATCCGCTCGACTTTATCGGGTTGCTCGAAATCGAATACCTGGAAGATGGCGCTATGTTCGGAATCGACGGGCAGGAGAGTCGCCCTATGGCGCTGTATTTCGCGCATCAGCACGTCGCCGGCGCAGACCAGGCATTCCTTGTTGGCCAGGGCAACCACGACGCCACGCCGCGCCGCCGCCAAGGTTGGCGGCAATCCGGCGGCGCCGACGATGGCCGACATGACCCACTCCGCCGGCCGTGCCGCCGCCTCGACCACCGCTTCGGCACCGGCCATCGCCTCGACACCCGATCCGGCAAGGCACTCCTTCAGCCGTCCGTAGCGGTCGGGATCGGCCACCACCGCGACCCGGGCACCCAAGGCGCGGGCTTGCTTGGCCACAAGTTCGGCGTTGCCATTCGCGGTCAGGGCTTCGACCCTGAACCGGTCCGGCTGCCGGCTTATCAGATCGACGGTATTGCAGCCGACGGACCCCGTGGAACCCAAAATCGTGACCGACCGCGGCGCGACCTGGGGAAGAATCTTGGAAACCGTCATCGTGCCAACGGGCTCCCCGCGAGCACACGAACGCAGGCGGCGCCGATGGCCGCGGCCAGAAGGCCGTCCACCCGATCGAACAAACCGCCGTGCCCGGGGATCAGTCCGCCAATATCCTTCACTTCAAACCGCCGCTTCACCCATGATTCGAACAGGTCGCCGGCTTGAGAAAGGGCGGCAAGCACGGCGGTCACCACGGCCACCCAGATCAGTGCCGGGGCGCCGAAGGCCATCGCAACCATGGTACCGACGGCGGTCGCCGCCGCCACGCCGCCGAGCAAACCGGCCCAGGTCTTGTTGGGGCTTATCGAAGGGGCGAGCCGCGGGCCCCCCAGTGCCCGGCCCGCCGCATAGGCGCCGATGTCCGTGGCCCAGACCAGAGCCAAAAGCCAGAACAGGGTCTGCAGCCCCAGTTCCGGTTCGGCGCGAAGCCACGTCAGGGCCAGGGAGGCCACACCCATATAGACCGCTCCGCCGGCCAGCCAGGCACCGCGACCGACAGTTCCCATGACCGCGGCGCGCAGCGCCAAAACGGCGACGACGCCGAGACCGGCGACGGCAACAACGCCCAGGGCCAGGTCCGGGCGGGAGAGCAAATTGATCATGGCAAGGCCCGACAGCGCCGGCGCCGCTATCAACAAGGTCAACCGCCAGGAACTGAAACCGGCGCACAATCGGCCCCATTCCCAGGCAAGCACGACCACCATGAGGGCCACCATGACGTTGAAGTAGACGGTCCCCACATAGACGACAAGCAAGACAAGGGGCGCCAGGACCATGGCTGACACGACGCGCCGGATCAGGTTACCTCGGTGGGCGTCAGCCACCGGCGGCGCCATATCGTCGCTCGCGACCCAGGTACAGCTCGATGGCCTGCTCCAGATCCTCGCGGGAGAAGTCGGGCCACAGGGTGTCCAGGAACACGAACTCGGTATAGGCCAGCTGCCAGAGCAGAAAGTTGCTGATTCGCTGCTCACCGCTGGTGCGGATCAACAGGTCCGGGTCCGGGATGTCGGCGGTGAACAGATGACCCGCGAACAGGTCCTCGTCGACATCCTCGGGCGCCACGGTGCCCGCCCGCACCGCCTCGGCGATGGCATGCGCCGCGTTGACGATTTCAGACCGTCCCCCGTAGTTGAGCGCGATGACCAGGTTGAGCATGCCGTTGTCCGCGGTCTGGACTTCCGCGGCTTGGATCATTTCGACAATGTCCGAAGGCAGCCGCCGCCGGTCGCCGATGATCTGCAAACGCACCCCATTGCGATGTAGAAATTCGAGCTCGGTCCGCAAATAGAACCGCAACAACCCCATGAGGTCGTTGATCTCGGCGCTGGGGCGTTTCCAGTTCTCCGACGAGAACCCGAACAGGGTGAGACAGGAGATTCCCAGTTCCACGGCCGCTTCCACGGTCACCTTTACCGCCTCGGCGCCACGCTTGTGGCCGGCCGTGCGGGGCAAACCGCGACGCATGGCCCAGCGACCATTGCCGTCCATAATAATGGCGACGTGCAACGGCGGAACAAGAACCTCCTTTTGTACTGGCGCTACTTTCATGGCGTCAGACCTGAAGGATGTCCTGTTCCTTGTTGGCCAGGATCTCATCGATTTTGGCGATGATTTCGTCCGTCAGTTTCTGAACCTCCTGGGCTTCGTCGTGGGCCGCGTCCTTGGATATGTCGCTGTTTTTCTCAAGTTTCTTCAGATCGTCCATACCGTGCCGGCGAACGTTGCGGACGGCGACACGTGCGTCCTCGGCGTACTTGCCGGCGACTTTTCCCAATTCCACGCGGCGCTCCTCCGTCAGGGTCGGAATGGGCACCCGCACCAATTGCCCGTCGGAGGACGGATTGAGGCCCAGACCCGAATCGCGAATGGCCTTTTCCACCGCTTTCACGAGGCTCTTGTCCCAAACCTGAACGCTGAGCATGCGCGGGTCGGGAACGTTGACGCTGCCCACCTGGGTAAGGGGCGTCCTGCTGCCGTAGGCATCGACGTGCACCGGGTCGAGGAGGTTCGCCGAGGCCCGTCCCGTGCGCAGTCCGGCATATTCCCGATGCAGCACCTCCACGGCACCCTCCATCCTGCGGCGAAGGTCTTTCTTGATGTCGCCGACGTTCTTGGTGGCGCCCATGTTGGCCTCTGCCACGATCAGCTTCCTTCATCGATGATGGTGCAGCGTCCCACGCCAGTGATGACTTGCGCGAAAGCCCCCGGATTGTGAAGGGAAAAGACCAGAATGGGAACCTTGTTTTCTCGCGCCAGGGCGATCGCGGCAGTGTCCATGACTTTCAAGTTCCGGGTCAGGACCTCCTGATAGGACAAGCGGTCATAGCGCTCCGCCGAGGGATCCTTCTTGGGGTCGGCGCTATAGACACCGTCCACCTGGGTTGCCTTGAGCAGGGCGTCGCACACCATCTCCGAGGCCCGCAGGGCCGCCGCCGTATCGGTGGTGAAGAAGGGATTTCCGGTTCCGGCGGCGAAGATGACGATGCGGCCTTTTTCCATGTGCCGGACCGCGCGCCGTCGGATATAGGGTTCGCAGACGCTCGACATGGGTATGGCGGACAGAACCCGGGTCTGCATCCCGTGCGCCTCCAGCACGCTCTGCAGCGCCAGTGAATTGATGACCGTCGCCAGCATTCCCATGTGGTCGGCCGTGGAACGTTCGATGGAATCGGCGGCGCCGGAGACGCCCCGGAAGATATTGCCGCCGCCGACCACCAGGCAGATCTGAACGCCCATTTCGGACACGTCCCGGATCTCGCTGGAAACCCTTTCCACCATGGCGGAATCGAGGCCATAGGGCTGATCGCCCATAAGGCCCTCGCCGGACAGCTTCAGGAGGACGCGCTGGAACTTTGGTTTGGATGCCGCCATGCCTTCGCGCCCTTGGGGATGCCCGGTACCGCCGATACGCCGGCACCGAACGTCGGTTTGGCGCCAAGGCTGCGACGTCGAATCGGACGATGCGAGATCGGCGGGAGCATACACCATTCCCCCGCCGGCGTCCCCCATCCGGACCGCCGGCTTGCGCCGGGACCGAAGCCTTGCGCCGGGACCGAGGCCTTAGCCGGATACGGCCGCCGCCACCTCGGCCGCGAAATCCTGTTGCTCCCGCTCCACGCCTTCGCCCAGCTTGAATCGGGCAAAGTCTTTTAGAACGATGTCTTGACCAACTTCCTTGGAGCGATTTTCGAGAACCTTCGACACCAACGTCTCGCCGTCGATGACAAATGTCTGGTCGAGCAGGCAAACCTCTTCGTAGAACTTGCGCAGGCGGCCTTCCACCATCTTCTCGATAATGTTCTCCGGTTTGCCGGACGCACGGGCCTGTTCGGTCAATATCGCGCGCTCCCGCTCAAGGACCGTGGGGTCGAGGCGGTCGCGGGACAGGGACAGGGGCGAGGTCGCGGCCACATGCATCGCCAACTGCTTCCCCAGTGCGGCCAGCCCGTCGGCGGCGGCGGCGGATTCGAGGGCCACCAGGACGCCGATCTTGCCCATGCCCGCCGAGACCGCGTTGTGGACGTAGGCGGTGACCACCCCCTTGTCGACAGCCAGCGCCGCGCACCGTCGCAAGTTCATGTTTTCGCCGATGGTGGCGATCATGTGGTTGACCTGCTCGTCGACCGAACGGCCTTCCCCATAGGGTTTGGCCTTCAAGGCCTCCAGATCGCCGCCGCATTCCAGGGCGAGGGACGCGACTTTGGCCACGAACGCCTGAAAGTCGGCGTTGCGGGCCACGAAATCGGTTTCGGAATTGATCTCGACGACAGCGCCCCGGGTATCGGCCGTCGCCACCGCGACCAGGCCTTCGGCCGCGACCCGTCCGGCCTTCTTGGCCGCCGCCGCGAGGCCCTTCTTGCGCAGCCAATCGACGGCCGCTTCCAGGTCGCCACCGGTTTCTTGCAGGGCTTTCTTGCAGTCCATCATGCCGGTCCCGGTCTTCTCGCGAAGGTCCTTCACGAGGCCCGCCGTGATCTCAGCCATCCTCTACCTCTCTATCAAATATATAACGTAACCCACTGAAAACATATGGATTTGCAATCCGAATACGTGGATCTACGCGGGCTTCGCAGGCTCCGCCCCTGCTTCCGCCGGCTCGAACGCCGGTGGCTCAGCCGTGGCCTCGGTAGGAGTCTCGGCCGGAGCGGCTTCGGGCGCGGGCGTTTCCGCCGCCGGTTCGGCCTCGGGCGCGGGCGTTTCCGCCGGAGCGGCTTCGGGCGCGGGCGTTTCCGCCGGAGCGGCCTCGGGCGCCGGCGCTTCCACCGCCGGTTCGGCCTCTGGCGCGGGCGTTTCGGCCGCCGGTCCCGCCGTGGCCGCGGGTGCGGGCACGGCCTCCGCCGGTTCGGCCTTGGCCTCGGCGGTCGTCTCCGCCGGCGCCGCGTCGGCGACCGCCACGATTTCAGCCCCCTCCACTGCGTCGGACCCCTCGGCCGGCGTCAGGGACTCCTCCGGCAGGGCTTCCTGCTCGCCCACGTCGACGCCGGCGGCGCTCATTTCCGCCTGGATGCCGTCGAGGACGGTGGCCACGAACAGATCGCAATAGAGGTTGATGGCGCGGATGGCGTCGTCATTGCCGGGGACCGGGAAGTTGATGCCGTTGGGGTTGCTGTTGCTGTCCACCACCGCGACGACCGGAATGCCCAGCTTGCGGGCTTCGGCCACGGCGATGGCTTCCTTGTTGGTGTCGATGATGATCAGCACGTCGGGCAGGCCGCCCATCTCCTTGATCCCGCCCAGGGCCCGCTCCAGCTTGTCCCGCTCCCGGGTCAGGCGCAGCAGTTCCTTCTTGGTCAGGCCCAGGGTCTCCTCGGAGATCTGACGTTCCACGTCCCTGAGGCGCTTGATGGAGTTGGAGATGGTGTTCCAGTTGGTCATCATGCCGCCGAGCCAGCGGTGGTTGACGAAGTACTGGCCGCAGCGCCCGGCGGCGTCGGCGACCCGGTCCGCCGCCTGGCGCTTGGTGCCGACGAACAGCACCCGCCCGCCGGCCGCCACCGTGTCGCGCACCGCCTTCATGGCCTCATAGAGCATGGGCACGGTTTGCTGCAGGTCGATGATGTGGATGCCGTTGCGGACCCCGAACAGATAAGGGGCCATCTTGGGGTTCCAGCGCCGGGTGGAATGGCCGAAATGCACGCCGGCTTCCAACAGCTGGCGCATGGTGAACGTGGGAACAGCCATAAGCGTCGCATCCTTTTCCGGTTGAGCCTCCGCGGACATCGCCCGGCCAAGGCCGGACACCGGAGCGGCCCACGCCCAGCCGGGCGGGACCGCAAGTCCGCGTGCGAGATGGGGGGTTAGATACCGCCCAGGCCGGTCGTTTGCAAGGGTGGAAGGGCTATGCGCAGTTTCTTGCACCGGCAGCGTCCAGTGGCCGATAGCGGTGGGCATGCAGATATCTCGATGTCAACCACAGAGAACACCGAGAACACAGAGATGGACACAGAGAAGCAGAAATTTGCGCTTCGCGCGTTCAATTCTTCGTTTTCTCTTTCTCTGTGAATCCTCTGTGTTCTCGGTGTTCTCTGTGGTTTATCTTCCGCTACCGGTCCGCCGCGCCGGGCTTGGCACGCTTGCCCTTGATGGCCCGCTTGGCGGCGGCGATCAGGGCCGGGAAGCTGGCGATGCCGGCGAAGAGGTCGTCATGCCGCCGGGGCATCGCCGGCCTTCGCCCAGCCGCCCACCATGCGCCCGATCTCGTCCAGGCTACGCGCCGCGTGCTCGTAGCGGCGCATATCCAGGTGCCGCAGGTCCATGGCCAGGCGCATGAAGTAGCGCAGGGTCTCCACCCGCAGATTGACCTGGCGCAGGATCGCCCGGCGCTCGCGGGTGTAGGTGGCGGCGATCAGGCCCTCCACCATGTCCAGAGCCGCGCCCTGGATACGATCGCCGAGCAGGAATTTCTGGCTGCGGGGGAAGGTCTCCACCGTCGGCACCAGCCACAGGACGAACTGGTAGGCTTTCTCTAGCGCCGGACCTGTACGTCGCGCGCTGTTGGTTGCCATGGCTTCTCCTTCCCTTCCCAACGAATTGAAACAACAAGAATCGTCCAGGGGGCTGCGCCCCCTGGACCCCCGGAAGGAGTAAAGGGGCAAAGGATCAAGAGGTAAGCTTCCGTTTCACGGAAGCGTCCTGGCAACACGGAACCCGATGTTGTTGTAGCGGTAGCCGGTGTCGACCCAGTCGCGGTTCGCCGAACGGGCGATCCTCGGGACTTTGTTCCAGGAACCGCCGCGAAGGACACGGCGGCCGCAGTCCCCGCCCGATGTCCAGGCACTCCCGTCCGTCGGTGCCCCCGCGTAGCTGTCGTGCCAGCAATCCTCCATCCATTCCCACACGTTGCCCAGGACGTCCTGAAGACCGAAGCCGTTCGCTCGGAAGGATCCCACAGGTGCCGTATGAACATGCCCGTCCCGGCAGTTCGCAACCGTCCAATCAGAGTACTTCTCCTTTGCCGTCCGGTCCGCGGCGTTAGCAAAGCCGCAGCCTTCGTCCGCATCGTTGCCCCAGTACCGCGCCGTCGTCGTTCCGCCCCGCGCGACGTACTCCCACTCCGACGCGCTCAACAGGCGATACGTATTCCCCGTCTTCCGACTCAGCCATTCAACGTAAGCCTTAGCGTCCTTCCAGTTCACACACACCACCGGATGGCGGTCGTCCTGGCGGAAATAGGGCTGCTTCCAGGACCCTGTCGACTGCTTTGCCCACTTGCCATCGCCGTTCTTGTCCACATAGCAGTCGCCGCCAGCCCCATTGCCCGTATCGAGCACAAAGGCCCCAAACTGACCCCGCGTCACCTCGTGCTTCGCCACCGCCAGGGAATAACCGATTCGCACCTCGTGCACAGGCTCTTCGTCATCGTCCCGCCCGCTCTCATGGGACGGCGAGCCCATCTGGAAACGCCCCGGCGGCACCACGACCATGTCTGGGCAGTCTTCGCAGTCCTTGAAGGTGTCGCCGGGTTTGCGGGCTTTCGGATGAACCCCCACCGCGGGCGTCACCGGAGAAGGCGCCGCCGCCGGTGCCGGACGCGGCGTCACGACAGCGACCTTTGGCTTGAGCGCCTCTATCATCCGCTTCGCCCGGGCCGCGTGGCGGCCGTCGGGGAAGCGCGCCAGGTAGGCCTCGAAGTCCTTCCCGTCGGTGCTGTCCCGTATCCGCTCCCACAGGGTCAGGTCCGCCGGGTCCACCGGCGACACCAGGGTCCCGAAAACGTAGGCCGTGGTGCCGTCCGCCAGCGCAATACGGTACCAGTTGCGACCCTTTACCTTGCCCGTCACCGCAACCGTGCTCTCCCGCTGCGCCAGCGCCACCTTGTCGTGGGAGGTTGACGGACCCGCCCGCAGGTTCGCCGTGCTCTCCACCACGTAGGTGGCATCCATCTCCTCGATCTCGATCGCGGTTGCCGGCGGGGTCAACGACGCGGTTTGCGCTTCCGCCAACTCCTTCAGCTTCATCCGTGCCAGGGGCGCGAACGTGCCTTCTGGGAACCGATCGAGATAGGCGTTGAAGCTGGCCGGGTTGTCGCTGTCCTGGATAGACTGCCAGAACGCAAGTTCCAGGGCGTTCCCGGCCGCGAGACGGAGAACACGAACTCGCCCCGGTCGTAATCGGCGTCCCGCAGTTTGCCATAGCGTGGCGTCTGGCGATTCTGGGTCAGGTTGGCCATGCGCTGGGACAGATGCAGCCCGAGCTCGGTGCCGATGACGTAGCCGTCGCCGTTGGCATCGGCCGCCGCCTCCCCCGCCAGGGCCCGCAGGAACAGTTTCCGGAAGGTGCCATCGTCGGGCTTCCGCAACGGGAAGGCGAAACGACGGCACCCGGGGACCCTATGGAAGGGTTTGGCGCGGAACGCGCGCGTCGACCCGACTGGCCACCCTCTTCCCGTCTCCCCCTGCTCGGGGGTGGCGGCAGACGCCTCAGTCGTACCCCGGCGGCGGCACAAACCCGCCCATCTCGTCGGCCAGGTGGCGGGCGACGTCGATGCAGGTTCGATCCTCCAGGTGGGCGGCAACGATCTGCACGCCTGTCGGCAGGCCGTTGCGGCTGAGCCCGGCCGGCGCGACGGTGGAGGGGAGGTAGACGACGCTGGTGATGCCGGCCCAGAAGAGCTGGTCCATGGTGTTCTGGGGCTTGCCGTTGACCATGACGGTGCGGTCGGGCCGTTCGATCTTCTCCTCGATGGGGAAGGCGTCGCCGGCGGCTGTGGGGCAGAGCAGGATGTCGTAGTCCTGGAAGAATTCGTGCCAGCGCCAGCGCAGGTGGGTCCGTTCCTCGTTGGCGGCCACCCATTGGCGGTGATACTGCACGGTGGCGCGGGCGTTGCGGGCCTTGTAGTCGTCCGCCGTGGGGTCCATTTCGGCCACCTGCTTAAGGCAGGCGTCGAACACCTCCTGGGGCTGGCGGGCGGTGGTGACGCCCCTGAGCAGCTTCATGTAGACGGCGTGGGCATGGTGGAAGTCGATATGGGGGCGCGCCGTGTCGCTGACGTGGGCGCCGGTCTTGGCGACGGCGTCGGCCACGGCCTGGATGCGGTCCGTGTAGGCGGTGTCCACCTCCGCCTCCGGATGGCTGAGCATGACGGCGACCCGATAGTCCTTGAGCGCCTTGCGGCGGGGCGGCGGCAGTTCAAGGCGCCAGCCGGCGGCATCGATGGTGTCGGCGCCGGACACGGCCTCCAGGGCCACCGCCAGGTCCTCGGCCGAGCGGGCAAGGGGGCCGACGACGCCGATGTCCGACATGGTCAGGATGCCCGGGGTCGCCTGGCCCCGGGAGGGAACGATGCCCCAGGTGGGCTTGTGGCCGTAGACGCCGCAGTAGTGGGCCGGATTGCGGATCGAGGCGCCGATGTCGCTGCCCGACTCGATCCCGGTCAGGCCCGCCGCCAGGGCCGCCGAACCGCCGCCGGACGAGCCGCCCGGAGT
This sequence comes from Rhodospirillales bacterium, assembly GCA_965247705.1. Taxonomy (GTDB): domain Bacteria; phylum Pseudomonadota; class Alphaproteobacteria; order Rhodospirillales; family CAMCUA01; genus CBDFHV01. Next base: position 22,750 of record CBDFHV010000066.1, read on the forward strand.
GCGTTCCGTGTCCCATGGGTTGCGGGTGGTGCCGTAGACCGGGTTGTAGGTCTGCCAGTCGGACAGCAGCACGGGCACGTTGGTCTTGCCGAACAGGACCACGCCGGCTTTCAGCATGCGGTCGACGACGACGGCGTTGGTTTCCGGCACATTGTCCTTCAGCCGCTCCAGGCCCCAGGTGGTGGGCAGGCCGGCCACGTCGTAGCTTTCCTTGATCGTCATCGGCACCCCATGCAGGGGTCCCCAGACCTCGCCCCGGGCGAGGGACCCGTCGGCGTCCCGCGCCCGCGCCCGGGCCCGCTCGGCGTCGAGGACGATGATCGCGTTCAAGGGCGGATTGAAGCGCTCGACCCGGGCCAGGAAATGGTCCAGCAATTCCACGCAGCCCACCGACCTGTCGCGGATCTTGCGGGCGAGCGTGACGGCGGACTGAAACGCGAGATCGGACATGGTGGTCACTCCGAACGGGGCTTGAAGGACAAGAGACGAGTCATACCAGTGAGTCCGCGAACCGACCGTTGTGCGTCCCCGAGGACCTTGGGCATGTGAAACGGGCCGGTCTGAGACCGGCCCCTACGCATTGGAAGAGACTGGCGTAGGGGCGGGTCTCAGACCCGCCCGCCCTTCCGGTGCGGACGGGTTCAAGCGGGGATCGAAGAGCACCATCGAGTCAGTTCGGAAACTCGCTGCCTTTAGACTAAGCCGCGCCGAGACGCCCGTCGATCACAGTTCGCGCACGTCGAGGATGCCGGGGAGGGACTTCACGGCTCGCAGGACCGGCGCCGAGATGGCGTAGCGCCCCGGCAGATCGATTTCCACGTCGGTCGTGGTGTCCAGGCGCGAGACCAGACGGACGACGCCATTGCGGCTGCCGTTGCCGGCCGCTTCGTCCTCGAGCACGCCACGAAGCTCGGCCAGGGAATCGCCCCGATCGACGAAAACCATCAGCCCGTGGGCCGCCCGCGCGGCGACCGCATCGAGGGGCTCGATGGCGTGGGTGGTGATGCGCGCCGCTTCCCCTTCGAGCTGGATGCTGGCCTTGATGAAAAGGGAGTTCCCCGCCTCCAGCACGTCACGGCACTGGACCAGGAGCTCGGAGAACACCGTGACCTCGAACACGCCCGAAGTGTCGGAAAGCTGAACCCAGGCGAAGCGGCCGCCGTTGCGCGACGTGCGCTCCTTCTTCGAGATGACGGTGCCGGCGATGTTGAAGGCGCCGGACCGCCCCTGGGCCATCACCTCACTGAACGGCCGGGCGCCGATGCGCGCCAGGCTGCGCCCATAGGCGTCCAGGGGGTGGGCCGAGAGGTAGAACCCGATGGCATCGAATTCCTGCTTCAGGCGGTCGACCGGCGACCAGTCGGTCACCTCGGGGAGGGTTGGCCGGCTGGCCTCCATCATGCCTTCGCCAAAGAGGCCGAATTGGCTGCTGTCCCGGTCGCTGGCGGCGTTCTGGGCGTGGCGCATGATGAGTTCCGCCGCCTCGAAGCACTGTCGCCGGTTGCCGTTGAGACGATCGAAAGCCCCCGCCCGGGCGAGGGATTCCACCAGCCGCCGGTTGGCCAGCCGGGTATCCAGTCGCTCCGCCAGGTCGAAGAGGTCGGCGTAGGGGCCGTTCTTCTCCCGCTCGGCGACGAGGGCCTCCATGGCGCCCGTGCCGGCGTTCTTGATGGCGGCCAGGGCATAGCGGATGGCGCCGCCGTCGCCGGCTTGCGGCGTGCCCCGCTCGACAGTGAAGGTGGCGCCCGATGCGCCCACGTCGGGCGGCAAGAGCGGGATACCCAGCCGTTCTACCTCCTGGCGGGCATTGTTCAGCTTGTCGGTGCTGTGGATGTCCAATGTCATGGAAGCGGCCATGAACTCCACCGGGTAGTGGGCCTTGAAGTAGGCGGTCTGATAGGCGACCAGGGCGTAGGCGGCGGCGTGGGACTTGTTGAACCCGTAGCCGGCGAACTTGGCCACCAGATCGAAGATATGGCTCGCCTTGTCCTGGGGCACGCCGCGGGCGACGGCGCCGTCGACGAAGGTCTGGCGCTGCTCGTCCATCTCCGACTGGATCTTCTTGCCCATTGCCCGGCGCAGGATATCGGCGGCGCCAAGGCTGTAGCCGGACAGCTCCTGGGCGATCTGCATCACCTGTTCCTGATAGATGATGATGCCGTAGGTCTCCTCCAGAATCCCCTGCAGGTTGGGATAGAGGAAGTCGATCGCCTCCTCGCCGTGCTTGCGGCGGATGTAGCTGGGGATGTTGTCCATGGGCCCGGGCCGGTAGAGGGCCACGGCGGCGATGATGTCCTCGAACACATCCGGCTTCAGTTTGCGCAGCACGTCCCGCATGCCGGCACCTTCCAACTGGAAGACGCCGGTCGAATCGCCGCGGCTCAACATCTCGAACGTGCTGGCATCGTCCAGGGGCAAGGCGGCGAGGTCCACCACCTCTCCCCTTTCCGCCAGCAGGGCCATGGCGTTGGCCAGGACCGTCAGGGTCTTCAGGCCCAGGAAATCGAACTTCACCAGGCCCGCCGCCTCCACGTACTTCATGGAGAACCCGCTCACCGGCATATCCGATCGGGGGTCCCGGTAAAGCGGGATCAGTTCGTCGAGGGGCCGGTCGCCGATCACCACCCCGGCGGCGTGGGTGGAGGCATGCCGGTAAAGCCCCTCCAGCTTTCGCGCCAGGTGGAACAGGCGCCCGATCGCTTCGTCGTCGCGGATCATGTCCTGGAGTTGGGGATCGGACTCCACGGCCTGGTCCAGGGTCACCGGACTGGCCGGGTTGTTGGGGACCATCTTGCAGATGCGGTCGGTCTGAGCGTAGGGCATGCCCAGCACCCGGCCCACGTCGCGCAGGACGGCCCGGGCCTGGAGCTTTCCGAAGGTGATGATCTGGGCCACCTTGTCGCGGCCGTAAAGGCTTTGGACATGGCGAATCACGTCGTCGCGACGGTCCTGGCAGAAGTCGATGTCGAAGTCCGGCATGGACAGCCGTTCCGGATTGAGGAAGCGCTCGAACAGGAGGCCGAAGCGCAGCGGGTCCAGGTCGGTGATGGTCAACGACCAGGCGGCCACCGAACCGGCGCCGGATCCCCGCCCCGGGCCGACGGGAATTCCCTGCCCTTTCGCCCACTGGATGAACTCGGAAACGATCAGGAAGTAGCCGGCGAAACCCATGTCGACGATGGTGTCCAGCTCGTAGTCCAATCGCTTGCGGTAGGGCCTGGCGGCGTGTTCCCGCTCGGCCTCGGTCATGCCTTCGTTGAAGACGTGATCGCCGAGCCGCAGGTCGAGCCCCGCCTGGGACTGGGCCCGCAGTTCCTCCGCCTCCGTACGGCCGGCCTCGCACGGGAAGGCTGGCAGGATGGGATCGACGGGCGCCACCAGATAGGCGCTGCGGCGGGCGATGACGATGGTGTTGTCCACCGCTTCAGGCAGATCGGCGAACAGGGCCCGCATTTCAGCCGGGCTCTTGAGTCGGTGGTGGGGCGTCAGTCGGCGGCGGACGGCCTGGCTCACATAGGCGCCGTCGGCGACGCACAGAAGCGCATCATGCGCATCGTACATGTCCTCGCCGATAAAGTAGGATTCGTTGGTCGCTACCAGTGGCAATTCCAGGGCGTAGGCCAGGTCGAGGACTTCGGCCTCGATGCGCGCTTCCTCGTCGCCGCCCAGACGCGAGATCTCGACATAAAGCCGGCCGGCGAAGACTGCCGCCAGCCGTTCGAGAAGATGTTCCGCCGCCGCGCGCTGTCCTTGCAGCAGAAGCTGCCCCAAGGGGCCCGCCAGCCCCCCGGTGAGGAGGATCAGCCCCTCGTTGCGGGTCGCCAGGGCCTCTATCGAAACCTGGGGTTCGTGGGCGTCGCCTTCGGTGAGGTAGGCGGTGCTCATCAGCTTCAGCAGGTTGCGATAGCCGGTGTCGTTCTGGACCAGCAACACCAGGGGCGCCCTATGCGCGCCCCCGTTTGAGGCCCGGCCCGCCGGCGCATCGTCCGTCGGCGACGTGGTGACGCTCAACCGGCAGCCGACGATGGGTTGAACGCCGGCCTTGGCGCAGGCCTGGCTGAACTCCATGGCGCCGAACAGGTTGTCGCTGTCGGTGATGGCCACCGCCGGCATGCCCTGCTCTCGACAGGCGGCGACCAGATCGGGGATGCGGATGGCGCCCTCGGACAGGGAATAGGCGGTATGAACCCGCAGGTGCACGAAATCGGCGTGGGGCATGGGCCAGGATTCCACAGGGACGCCCCCGCTGTCACCCACATATGGGTGGGAATACCGGGGATAATCTCAACAGGTTGTGGAAAACCCGCAATCGGGCGGGTCTTAGACCCGCGCCTACGAAGGAACGCTTGGGTGCGTAGGGGCGGGTCTCAGACCCGCCCGCGTCAGAGGCCTACCCCGCCACCAGGACGCCGTCGCGAAGGCGCACGATACGATCCATGCGGCCGGCCAGATCGGCATTGTGGGTGGCGATCAAGGCCGCCAGGCCGGCGCCCCGGGCCAGGCGCAGCAGGACCTCGAACACCTCCGCCGACGTGTCGGGGTCCAGGTTTCCCGTCGGTTCGTCGGCCAGCAGAAGCCTCGGAGTACCGACGATCGCCCGGCCGATGGCCACCCGCTGCTGCTCGCCGCCGGACAGGCGTGCCGGACGGTGGTCGGCCCGGTCGCCCAGCCCCATCCAGTCGAGCACCTCGCGCGCCCGGGTGCGGGCTTCGGCCTTGGTGCGCCCGGCGATGATCTGGGGCACCTGCAGGTTTTCCAGCGCCGAGAACTCCGGCAGCAGGTGGTGATACTGGTAGACGAAGCCCAGCTTTTCGCGGCGCACCGTGGTCCGCCGCTCGTCGTTGAAATTGCCGCAATCCTCGCCGCAGATATGGACGCTTCCGCTGTCGGGCGCCTCGAGAAGGCCGGCCACGTGCAAGAGCGTGGACTTGCCGGCGCCGGAGGGACCGACCAGGGCGACGATTTCGCCCGCGTCGACCGCCAGGTCGGCCCCGCGCAGCACTTTCAGTTCGTTTCGGCCCTGGCGGAACGTACGCTCGATCCCGGCCAGGCCGAGGACCTGCTCACTCATAGCGCAGCGCTTCGGCGGGATCGGTGCGCGCCGCCCGCCAAGCCGGATAGAAGGTGGCCAGGAAGGACAGGAACAGGGACATCAGCACCACGGAAACCACTTCCATGGCATCGACGTCGGCCGGAAGCTGGGACAGGAAGTAGATTTCCGCCGCGAACAGGTCATTGCCGGTAAGACCTTGGATGCCCTGACGAATGGATTCGATGTTGGCGGCGAAGGCCAGGCCGAGCCCGACGCCGGCGATGGTACCGATGACCCCGATGCTGGCGCCGCTCAACAGAAAGATGCGCATCACCATGCCCCGGGTGGCCCCCATGGTGCGCAGGATGGCGATATCCTTGGTCTTGTCCTTCACCAACATGATGAGGCTGGAGACGATGTTGAACGCAGCCACCAGGATGATCATGGTAAGGATCAGGAACATGACGTTCCGCTCCACCTGGATGGCGTTGAAGAAGTTGGCGTTGGCCTGTTGCCAGTCGTGCAGTCGCAGGTCCGTGCCCAGGACCTCGGCGATGCCCCGCTTGAGTTCCTGCGTCCGATCCGGGTCCTGGATGAAGATTTCCAGGTTGGTCACGGCGCCGGGCATGTCGAAATAGATCTGCGCCGCCTCCATGGGCATGAAGACAAAGCTGGAATCGTATTCGAACATGCCCACTTCGAAGGTCGCCGCGATTCGGTAAGCCCGCAGGCGGGGAATGGTGCCGAAGGCGGTCACCTGGCCCTTGGGCGAGATGAGGGTGAGTTTGCCGCCGGCCTGAAGGCCCATCCGTTGGGCCAGCCGGTGGCCGATCACCAGACCGTCCTGGCCGCCGAAGCCGTCCAGGGTCCCGGTCACCAGGTTGTTGGCGACGATCTCTCGGCGGGTCAGGTCCTGGGCACGAATGCCGCGCACCACGGCGCCCCGGGACACCCCGTTGGCGCTGGCCATGACCTGTCCCTCGATCAGCGGCGTGACCTCGATGACCCCATCCAGGCTCCGGGCCTTACCCACCAGGGCGTCGAATTCGGTCAGGGACGTCCCGGCGCCGTAAACCCCGAGATGGCCGTTGAGCCCGAGGATTCGGGTCAGCAATTCCTGGCGGAACCCGTTCATCACCGCCATGACGATGATCAGGGTCGCCACCCCCAGGGCGATGCCGAGCAGGGAGAACCAGGCGATGACCGAGATGAACCCCTCCTGGCGGCGGGCCCGCAGGTAGCGCATGGCCACCATCCATTCGAAGGCGGAGAACACCCCTGCCCGTCCCGAAGTCGCTAGGCGATCAATTGGGAAAGGGCGGAATCGATTGACGCTTCGTCGCGCCTCCCCGTTCGGCGCTCCTTGACCTCGACCACGCCCTTGGCGAGCCCCCGGGGCCCGACAATGATCTGCCAGGGCAGACCGATGAGGTCCATCTCGGCGAACTTGACCCCCGCGCGATCGGTCCGATCGTCGTAGAGGACATCGACGCCGGACGCCCGCAGCTTGCCGTAGATGTCGAGGCAGGCCGCCTGGGAGGCACCGTCGTCGGCCTTGACGTTGATCAGGCCGACCCGGAACGGGGCCACCGATTCGGGCCAGATGATCCCGGCGTCGTCGTGGGAGGCTTCGATGATGCCGCCCACCAAGCGGGAGACGCCGATGCCGTAGGACCCCATCTCCACCGGCACTTCCGTGCCCTCGGCGGTGCTGACCACCGCGCCCATGGGTTTGGAGTACTTGGACCCGAAGTAAAAGATGTGGCCGACCTCGATGCCCCGGGCGGTGACCATGTCGTCGCCCAGTTCGGCCTCTTTTTCCGGCAGGTGCATATCGTCGGTGGCGGCGTAGTGGGCGGTCCAGGAATCGACGATCGGCTGCAGGTCGCCTTCGTAGTCCACGTCGGGGCCGGGTATGGGCATGTCCATCAGCGCCTTGTGGCAAAAGACGCCCGTCTCGCCGGTTTCGGCCAGGATGACGAACTCGTGGCTCAAATCGCCACCGATGGGGCCGCTTTCCGCCTTCATGGGAATGGCCTTCAGGCCCATGCGGTGGAACGAACGCAGGTAGGCAACGAACATCTTGTTATAGGCGCGCACCGCGCCCGCGCGGTCGACGTCGAAGGAGTAGTTGTCCTTCATCAGGAATTCCCGTCCCCGCATGACGCCGAAACGGGGCCGCATCTCGTCCCGGAACTTCCACTGGATGTGGTAGAGCATCAAGGGCAGGTCCCGGTAGCTGCGCACCGAGGCGCGAAAGATGTCGGCGATCAGTTCCTCGTTGGTCGGGCCGAACAGCATGTCCCGGTCGTGGCGGTCCCGGATGCGCAGCATCTCCTTGCCATAGTCGTCGTAGCGCCCGCTTTCCCGCCACAGTTCCGCCGGCTGGATGGTGGGCATGAGCAGTTCCTGACAGCCCGCCGCGTCCTGTTCCTCGCGGACGATCTGCTCGATCTTTTTCATCACCCTGAAGCCCATGGGCAGCCAGGAATAGATCCCGGCGGTGGCCTGGCGCACCATGCCGGCCCGCAGCATCAACCGGTGGGAGACGATCTGCGCTTCGGCCGGGTTCTCCTTCAGGGTCGGCATGAAGTAGCGGGATCGGAACATGGTAGTGTCTCGCCTGGCGTTCGACAGCAATGCTGGATTCGGGCCGGCGGACTGTAGGCAAAGCGGCCGCGCCTGTCCACGGCGGCACCATTGCGGAATCGGCGGCGCCGCACACGATGCCGGATACACGCCGGCCCCCGGTCGCGCCGGGATGGCCCCAGCGCGCGGGGAACCGCCTGTCGGCGGCGGGGCCTACTCGGCGGCCTGGGCGGTCGCGGCGTCGGTGAGCGGAGCGCCCCACTTCTCCAGCACCGCGCGCAGCTTCGCCGTCTCCTCCGGCGTCAGTGGCCTGACCGGATCGCGGGTGAACCCGGCCGGCAGCCCGATCATGTTGAGCGCCGCCTTGTAGGGCGCCGGGACCGTGCCCAGGTAGCTGTTCACCTGCTTGATCTCGACGGCGATCCGCATGATCTTGCGACGCTCGTCCGCCGACATGCTTTCGAAGTCGAAGATGCGGTCGGGGTTGCCGAAGTATTCCAGCGGCGAGCCGATGACGCCCCGGGCGCCCAACATCATCCCGGTCATGAAAAAGAAGGAATAGCTGACCAGGATGTTGATCTTGTCGTGGAACAGGATGCAGTTCTCGATCTGGTGCTGGAGGTCGTAGTTGTTGTCCTTCAGCGCCTCCACCTCGCAGACGTCGCAAATCGCGGCAAGCTGGTCGTGGGTGATGCTGACGCTGTTGCGGTTGGGCGAGTTGTAAACCATCACCGGCAGCGGCACCGCCTTCGCCATCGCCTCGAACCGGCCCACCACATCGGCGGTGGCGGCCTTGGCCCAGGTGTGCACGTAGTGCTGCGGCTTGATGCAAAGGCCGTAGGCGCCCCCTTCCGCCGCTGCCCGGCCGCGTGCCACGGCCTCGTCGGTGGTGATCGCCCAGGCGCCCACGTAGACCGGCCGCCCCTTCGCCTCGCGCATGGCGATCTCGGTGACCTGGCGCAGTTCCTTGTCGCTGAGGGCCCAGTTCTCGCCGTTGTCACCGGCGATCAGGAAGCCCTTGGCGCCGCCGTCGATGTGCCAGCGCAGGACCTCGGCGAAGGCGTCGGGCATAAGCTCGCCCGTCTCCGAGAATGGCGTCACCGGTGCCGGGTAGCAGCCCACATCCAATCGTTTCATGACACTCTCCTCCGCATTGCGGATTGGCCCAGGGGCAATCGGCCTCGCCTGGCCCTACTCCGCCGCCAGCGCCGCGCCGTGTTTCCACGCCATAAGGGCGCTGCCAAAGGCCTCGAATAGGGGCTTGGAGACCCGGTCCATGGCGGCGTTGTATTCGGGGTGCCATTGGACGGCCATGGCGAAGCCGGAGGCGTCCGTGATGGTGATGGCTTCGGCGGTGCCGTCCGATGCGCAGCCATCGATAATGACCCGCGGCCCGGGTTCCTCGATACCCTGGCCATGGAGCGAATTGACCAGAACTTCGTCGGCGCCAAAAATCCGGACAAAAGGGCTGTCCGGTGACAGTTGCACCGTGTGGCGGTGCTCGAATTTTTCTTCGATCGTGCCTTCGGGCGGCATGCGGTGGTTCATGCGCCCGGGCAGGTCGCGGATTTCCGGATGCAGCGTGCCGCCCATGGCGACGTTGAATTCCTGAAATCCTCGACAAACGCCCAGCACCGGTTGGCCGGCCTCGACGCAGGCGCGGATCAGGGGAAGTGCGACCCGGTCCCTGCCCCGGTCGAAGGTGCCATGGGCTTCCGTCGGCTCGTGGCCGTATTCCTCCGGATGCACATTGGCCCGCCCACCGGTAAACAGGAACCCGTCACAAACGGACATGAGATCGCCGATGGCGACGCAATGGGGCATGGCCGGGAAAATCACCGGCACCGCGCCAACGACCTCGGCAATCGCTTCGATGTTCATATCGCCACAGGATTGCGCCCGATACTGACCGTTGACCAGCGTGGCGTTGGCGACAATTCCGACGACAGGTTTTCTCATTGCGTTGGCTGATCCCGCGTTACCGCTGTTGGAAAGACAAATACCTACCGGGAATTCACCGGAGGCACAAACATTGTTCTCGTTCCGAGCATCCTAGTGTTCCGATCGAGACATTTCGTTCCCATTAAATCTACGCAAACTGCGACCTTCACCCCCGGGCTCAGGAACCAAATGTTAGAATCGCAACACTAGCGCGACATCCGGTGGCTTGAATGTGATCTTCAATACACCGGGAAGGTCGACAAGTGGACGCCCAGGACCGCCTGGGAGAACGTGGCGATCTCGTCCAGGATGCCTTGGCAGCCGGGTGCATAGGGCTGGAACCGGCAAAAGGAGATGCGTTGGGGGTCGTAGTAGCGGTTGACCGCGATCGCGGCGACGAAGGTGTCGCCCTTGACCATCAGGGTCTCGAACGCCCAGGCTGGGGGACCACGGCCGTCGTTGGCGAAGGCCGCCTTGCGGTTGACGGTGAGACCGTCGAAGCGTTGCAAGGACATCAGGTAGCTGTAGCTGACATCGGGGTTCCAGATGCGCCGGGTGCGCTGCACGAACTGCATTTCGAACTCCATCGCGGCGTTCTGGGTGGTGAACGCGTCGGCCACCCGGTTGCCGCCGAACTCGATGGCGAGACGGCCATCGGGCGAGGTGGCGAGGCAGAAGCCGCGATGGCTTTCGACCCGCATCCAGGTCGGGATGGCAATCGCGGCACCCCGGTCGAGGGGAACGAAGATCCGGTAGCCGAAGCGCTCCGCCAGCGGCGGCGGCAGCCCGGCGCTGGCCAGGAGCTGCTGCAGGCCGCCCGGGTCGTCGGTACTCATGCTGAGCTCGCCAAAACTGCGCACGCCGATCGGCACGAACTCGAGATTTCCACAGCGGAGGCGATCCGGCGCGCTCTCCGAGAGGGGCGTCGCAAACAGCCCGGACGACCGGCTTCCCCGGGCACCCGGCTGCTCCCGCGAAGCAAGCAGGGCGTCGAGATGGCTGGCGGGGACGGCCCAGCTTATGGACGCCGCGCCGTTCCGTAGCCCACCCGATCCGACCGCCGCCACCCGACCGTCGGCGAACGAGAAGGCGACGATGCGCTGCGGCGTCGCCGCCGGCAATCTGGCGCCGCCCCCCTGCAACCCGAAGAAGGCGGCGAGCGGCGCGACCAAACCGGCCACGACCGAGCCCACCACCCGGCTAATGCCCCCTTTCAGTCGCCAAGTCTATTGCCCAAGCGCGTCGCGACAGCGACCCACCAGCGTCTCTACCATGGGGTCGTTGAGGGGCTGCCCATTGTAGGTGAGGCGGCCCGAATTGATATTGTAGCGCACGGTGCCCGCCTGCAGATCCCCCGTGGTCTCGCCAGGCAGATCCACCAGTTCGCGTTCAACCTCGAACTGGAGCACATCGGGTAGCCGCAGCGGCTTTTGGCCGCCAACGTCGGCCGGCGCCACTTTCTTGCCGCGGGCGTCCACGCCTCCCTTGTAGGCCACGTCGGGGGCCGGCGTTTGGAGCGCCAGGCGGCGGCAGTCCTTCTGGCTGATGGTCACCGTGACCGGGTCGCCGGCCAGCGCCGGGGCGCAGGCGAGAAGGGTCAGCCCGCAAAGCAATCGACGAAATCCCTGGTGACGCCGGCCCCACGGGGGTTTAACCTGTCGGGGTCCGATGACGAACGGCCAGAGTACCGATACGGCCCGGGCAGTTGGGAGAAACGAAGAAAAATAGTTTCCATTCCAGGGAAATCGCCCCGAATGGGGCGGAACTTGAAAATCGGCAAGACCGGTGACGGTCTTGCCATTTGTTTTGTGCCCCATGGTCATGACGTATACCTCTCGGCCCCGGTTATCGATCGGCAGCCGCCATCCACGGCGGCGAGCGGTCAGCAAGGCGGTCGAACACTGGGCAATCCCGCCGGTGCGCGTCCGGCAGATAGCCGATGCTGGTCAGGAACGCCCGCACAACCTCGCCACCCATGAACTTGAAGCGCCGCCGGAAGAGCTTCACCCAATCTTCCAGCGAGCGGGGATGATGGCCCGGGGCGATATCGCAGTAGTCGCTCATGACGGCCGGACCGAAATCAGCTCGAAGGTCACAACCACGTAGATAACGCCCCAGACCACGGCCGCCAACAGGCTGTTGATGGCCATCTTCACCAGTAGCCGCGGTCGCCGCGGGGCGCTGGAGGCCTGCCCTTGACGCACGTCGCCAGGGTCGATGGGATGGTTTCCCCAGGGCAAAACCACGAAAAGGGTGATCCACCAGACGACGAAATAGACGCCGATCCCCGTCACCCACCCCAAGGGGTCACGCCTCCTCGAGCTCGATGAGAGTGCCGCAGAAGTCCTTTGGATGGAGAAACAGAACTGGTTTACCGTGGGCGCCGATCCCGGGCTCGCCATTGCCGAGCACCCGTGCGCCCCGCGCCTGAAGACAGTCCCGCGCGGCCCGGATATCGTCCACCTCGTAACAGACATGATGCATGCCGCCCGCCGAATTGCGGGCCAGAAAGGCGGCGACGGGCGACGTGTCGTCAAGGGGCTGCAGAAGCTCGATCCGGGTGTTCGGAAGGTCGACGAACACCACCCTCACGCCATGCTCCGGCAGATCCGTGGGCGACGAGACCGAGGCTCCCAGCGTGCCTTCGTACGTCTGCATGGCGGCGGCCAGGTCGGGGACCACGATCGCCACATGGTTCAGGCGCCCTATCATTCCGACCCTCCTTCGACCCGGACCAGATGAACTTGGGTGACCGGCCGCTTGTCCAACAAATCGCGGGCGGCCCGCCGGGCAGCGATTCGAACCGCATCGCTAAGCGCGTTGTCCTTGCGCCGCACCTTGGGCGGGGCATCCTCGACCGCCTGTATCACGGCGTCGATAAGGTCGTCTTCCACGTCCTCTTCGCCCCTATCGAGCAAACCCACCGTCGATATCTGGGGATCGTCGACAAGGCGCCCGGACCTGTCCACCGCCACGCTGATCATCATGATTCCATTGTATATGCCGCGCACCCGGCTGCGCACCAATTCGCTGTCGGCGGGGATCAGCCGTTTTCCTTCCAGATACAGGCGGCCAGAGGGTACTTCCTCCACGATGTCCGGCGGGTCGGGCGCCAGGCGCACCATGCGCCCGTTCTCGGCCACGATGGCGTGGCGGGTCTGACATTGGCGCGCCAGTTCCGCGTGCGCCACCAGGTGGCGAAGCTCGCCGTGGACCGGCACCGCCACCTGCGGCCGGACCAGGGCGTACATGTGCGCCAGTTCGTCCCGCGCCGGATGACCGGATACGTGGACGAAATGGTCCTTCTGGGTGAGGACGTGGAGGCCCAGCCTTACGAGCTGGTTGTGAAGCCGGCCGATCGAGATCTCGTTGCCGGGAATGATGCGCGCCGAGAAGATCACCGTGTCCCCCTTGCACAGAGCAATATGGGGGTGGGTCCCGGCAGCGATGCGAGCGAGGGCCGCCCGCGGCTCCCCCTGGCTACCCGTGCACAGGATTAGGGCCTTATCGCGGGGCATGTAGTCGGCGTAGCTCTCGTCGATGAAGGCCGGCGTGTCCGCCAGATAGCCGCAGCTCCGGGCGGCTTTCTCGATTCGCCGGATGGAGCGGCCGGCGGCGACCACGTCGCGGCCACAATCCGCCGCCACCGCGGCGATAGTCTCCAGCCGTGCGACGTTGGAAGCGAAGCAGGTGACGGCGATGCGTCCCTTGCAGTCCCCGACCAGAGCCTTGAGGCTGTCGAAGAGATCCGCTTCCGAGCCCGAGGTCCCTTCCTCGAAGACGTTGGTGGAGTCGCAGACCATGGCCAGCACCCCCGATTCGCCCAGGCGCCGCAGGGCGTCCTCGTCCGCGGTGGGCCCCACGACCGGGTTCGGATCGAACTTCCAATCTCCCGTATGGAGGACCGTACCCAGGGGAGTCCCAATCGCGATAGCGTTGGGTTCGGGGATCGAATGGGTCAGCGTGATCAGCTCAAGATCGAAAGGCCCGACCGAGAAACGGCCGCTCAAGGGGACTTCGGTCAGGGACATCCGGTCGGCCCAGTCCACTTCCTTGAGCTTTTCGCGCAGGAAGGTGGCGGTAAACTTGGTGGCGTAGACGGGGCAACGCAGGCGGTCCCATAGGTAGGGCACCGCGCCCAGGTGATCCTCGTGAGCGTGGGTGAGCACCAGGCCCTCGAGGCGATCCAGGTGCGCTTCGATGAATGTGGGATCCGGCATGATCACGTCGATGCCGGGCGGATAGCCGTCGCTGAAGGTGACCCCAAGATCGACCATGATCCAACGCTCGCGGCCCGGCGGGCCGAGACCGTAGAGATTCAGGTTCATGCCGATCTCGCCGGCGCCGCCCAGGGGCAGGAACACCATCCGCGCGTCCGGGTCCAGACTCATGAAGGGCGGTTCCGCATGTGGATATGGTAAAGGCCGTTCAGGGTCAGATCGGGGTCCGCCGCCCTGATGCAGTCCACGTGTTCGTTGAACAGAGGCGCCAGGCCACCGGTGGCGATCACGTCCATGGCGGCGCCGAACTCCTGGCCGATTCGCGCCACCATCCCTTCGATCAGCGTAACGTGGCCCCAGAATATTCCCGACTGCATGGCCGACACCGTATCGGTGCCGATCACCCGGGCCGGACGGGTGACGGCGACCCGGGGCAACTGGGCCGCGGCCATATGGAGCGCCCGTAGGGACAGGTTGGCGCCGGGGGCGATGATGCCGCCGACGTAGTTGCCGCCGCCGTCGATGACGTCGAAGGTGGTCGCGGTCCCGAAATCAACCACGATCAGAGGGCCGACATAGCGCTGCCCGGCGGACACCGCGTTGGCTAGGCGGTCGGCCCCCACCTGGTCCGGCCGGTCGACAAGGACGCCGATCCCCAGTTCCACGCCCGGCTCTCCGACCATCAGGGGATCGCACTGGAAGTAGGCACGGCACAAGGACTTCAGGTGGAAGTCCGTTGCCGGCACCACGGAGGCGACGATGGCATGTTTCACGACCGACCGGTCGAGCCCGTCCATGGTCATCAGGCGGTCGAGCCAGACGCCGTATTCGTCGGCCGTTCGCTCGGCTCCGGTAGCGCTCCGCCACCGGCGGTGGATGGTTCCGTCCTCGGCGATGACCGCGAAGACCGTGTTGGTGTTGCCCGCGTCGATGGCCAGTAGCATCGCCCGCGCTCTACGCGGCGGCCGGGAACACGTCCCCGTAGGTCACGCGTCGGTCGCCTTCGGGACCGTGCAGAACCAGCGCGCCATCCTGGTCCAGGTCGACGAAAGTGCCGTGCAGGGAGGCACCGGGCAGACGGACGCAGATGGGTTGGCCACGCCCGCTCGCGTGGTCCCACCATTCCTGGCGAACGGGCTCGAATCCGTGGCTCTCCCATAGGCCGCGCCACGCCGCGAAACGGTCGAGAAATGCCGCCGCCACCGCGTCGGCCGTCGCCGAGCCGCCCATCGCGGCCAGCGAGGTGGCCGGATACTCGGTCCCGTCGGGGTGGGTGAGCACATTCACCCCCAGGCCCAGGAGGACCCAGGCCGGCACACCCTCCTCGAGCGGCCCGGATTCGAGCAGCATGCCCGATGCCTTGCGGCCGCCGATCAGGATGTCGTTCGGCCACTTGCAGTGGACGACGGCGCCGTCGGGCAGCAGCGACGCCAACGCCGCCCGCAAGGCGACGGAGGCGACGAAACCCAGCTGCACGGATTCGGCCAAGGGACGGGCCGGTCGCAGGATCAGGGTGGCAAAAAGGTTTCCGGGCCGGGACTCCCAGGCGCGGCCGCGCCGCGCGCGTCCCGTGGTCTGGCGGTCCGCCGTGATCACGATCCCATCGGCGGCGCCCTGCGCGGCCAGGGATCGGGCATGATCGTTGGTGCTGCCGACGTCTTGCAGATGGATGCGGGTGAATCCTGGGGACAGTGGCGTCATCCGGGGAAAAGCGAGGCGGCGGCGGCCTGGGCGGCGGTCAGGATGGGGTCCGGATAGAGTATGAACAGGGCGACGAACAGGCCGGTGCCCAGGATTACGGCCCCAAGGTCGCGGGACACGGGACGGTCCAACGCATCTTCCAGGTCGTCGAAATACATCACCTTGACGATCCGCAAGTAGTAGAAGGCGGCGACCACGCTCGACAGAACGCCGATGATGGCGAGCCCATAGAGCCCCGCCTCGATGGCGGGCAAGAAGATGTAGAGCTTGCCGAAAAAGCCGGCCAGTGGCGGAATGCCGGCCATGGAAAACATGAAGACGGTCAGGGTCAGGGCCAGCAGGGGGTGGCTCTTCGACAGGCCCGCCAGGTCCGAAATCTGCTCCACCATGCGGTCGTTGCGCCGCATACAAAGGATGCAGGCGAACGTGCCCACGTTCATGAACAGATAGATGGCCATATAGATGAGGACGCCGCCGATGCCCACGGCGTCGCCCACCGCCAGTCCGATCAGTGCGTAGCCCACGTGACCGATGGAACTGTAGGCCATCAGCCGCTTGATATTGTCCTGCTTGATGGCGGCGAACGCGCCCAACAGCATGGACGCAATGGAGAGGAAGACGATGACCTGCTGCCACTGGGCCACCAGATCGCCGAAGGGCCCGACCATGACCCGGCAGAAAAGCGCGATGGCCGCGATCTTCGGCGCCACCGAGAAGAACGCGGCCACCGGGGTCGGCGCTCCTTCGTAAACGTCCGGCGTCCACATGTGGAAGGGAACGGCCGAAACCTTGAAGGCCAGCCCCGAAATCACGAACACGATGCCGATGATGAGCTGGATAGAGACCTCGCCCCCGCCGGTGCCGGCAAACTGCCGGGCCAGGGAAACGAAGCCGGTGCTGCCGGCCGTGCCATATATGAGGGACGCGCCATACAGCAGCATGCCGGAGGCCAGGGCACCGAGAACGAAGTACTTGAGCCCAGCTTCGGTGCTCCGGGTGTCCTCCCGCTGGAAGGAAGCCATCACGTAGAGGGACAGGCTCTGCAACTCCAGCCCCAGGTAAAGGGAGATGAGGTCGTTGGCCGAGACCATCATCATCATGCCCAGGGTGGCGAGCAGCACCAGCACCCCGAACTCGAAGCGGGCGATGTTCTGCCGCTCCAAGTAGTCGCGGGCCAGAATCAGCGACAGGCCCGAAGCGATGAGGATAAGCACCTTGGCGAAAACCGAGAAGGGATCGGTGACGAACATGGAACCGAAGCTGGTTGCCGCGGGGCGGGCAACGGTGACGACCAGAATTAAGGCCAGCCCCAGCGCCACCACTGACAGATAAATGATCGACCGCGCGTTGGCCACGCCCTGACGCCCATCGTTCTTCTGGAACACGCCCAACATCAGCAGCGCCATGGCGGCCACGGCGGTGAATATCTCCGGCAGGGCCGGGACCAGTGCGGGGACTTGCGCGAGCGGCATGACCGGAATCCTCTCCCCGTCCCGCTCAGCGCGCCGCCAACGGTGCCACGGGCGCGCTTCGCGCCACGTCCACCTGGCCAATCAGTTTCTCCACCGAGGCATGCATGGGCTCAAGGAACGAACCCGGATAGACGCCCATCCATACGACCAGCAGGACCAGCGGCGCGAAGACGGCGATCTCCCGCGGGTTCAGATCGCGGATACGAACCAGGCTCTCCTTGGTCAGCTGGCCGAAGATGACCCGCCGATAGAGATAGAGCATGTAGGCGGCGCCCAGGACCACGCCGGTGGCGGTCAGCGCCGCGACCCAGGTACTGACCTGGAAAATCCCCACCAGCACCAAGAACTCGCCGACGAAGCCCGACGTCCCGGGCAGCCCCACGGACGCCAGCATGAACAGCATGAACACCAGGGCATAGGCGGGCATGCGGTGGACCAGGCCGCCGTAGGTCTCGATGTCGCGGGAGTGCATGCGGTCGTAAACCACGCCGACGATGAGAAACAGGGCCGCCGATACCACGCCGTGGCTCAGCATTTGGAATATGGCGCCCTCGATGCCCTGGATGGTCACCGTGAAGGTCCCGGCGGTAACGAAACCCATGTGGGCCACCGATGAATAGGCGATCAGCTTCTTCATATCCTCCTGGGCCAGGGCGACCAAGGAGGTGTAGATCACGGCGACGATGCTGAGGGTGAAGATAAACGGCGCGAAAAACAGCGTCGCCTCGGGGAACATGGGTAACGAGAAGCGCAGGAACCCGTAGCCGCCGAACTTCAACAGCACCCCCGCCAGGATTACCGAACCGGCCGTCGGCGCCTCCACGTGCGCGTCGGGCAGCCAGGTGTGCACCGGCCACATGGGGACCTTCACCGCGAAGGACGCGAAGAAGGCCAGCCACAGCCAGGTTTGCATGGCCGACGGGAAGCTATGGGCCATGAGGGTCGGGATGTCGGTCGTGCCGGCATCGTAGTACATGGCCAGCAGGGCCAGCAGCATGAGCACCGAGCCCAACAGCGTGTAGAGGAAGAATTTGAACGCGGCATACACCCGCCGCTCACCTCCCCAGACCCCGATGATCAGGAACATCGGGATCAGCACGCCCTCGAAGAAAACGTAGAAGACGACCATGTCCAGGGCGCTGAACATGCCCACCATCATGGTCTCCATGACCAGGAAGGCGATCATGTACTCCTTCACCCGCTCGGTGATGGACTCCCAACTGGCGAGCACGCAGATCGGCGTCAGCAAGGTGGACAGGAGGATGAAGAACAGCGAAATGCCGTCGATGCCCAAGTGGTAGCGGATCTTGAAAGTCTCGATCCAGACCACGTTTTCCTCGAACTGGAAACCGGCGTCGGAGGCGTCGAACTGGAACCACAGCATCAGCGACAGCACGAAGGTGATCAGCGAGGTCCACAGGGCAACGAAGCGGGCATTGCGGGCCACAATCTCCGGATCGCCACGTACGATCAGGATGAAGGCCGCCCCCACCAGGGGCAGAAAGATCAGGATGGACAGGAGGGGGAAACTACCCATGCCGGCTCATCCCCCGCCCCGCATCATATACCAGGACACCAGGCCGGCCACGCCGATCAGCATCGCGAAGGCGTAGTGATAGACGTAACCGCTCTGCAGTCGTGCGGCCTGTCGGGCAAGGTTCAACGAGGCCGCCGCGATCCCATCCGGCCCCAGGCCGTCGATGAGGGTCCCGTCGCCGGTCTTCCACAGTCCACGGCCGAGGCGGAAGGCGGGACGCACGAACAGGAAATCGTACAATTCGTCGAAGTACCACTTGTTGAGCAGGAACCGGTAGAGGGCGCCGAACCGCTCCGCGATCGCTCCCGGCAATCCCGGCGCCATCATGTAGAGAACGTAGGCCAGCGCTATACCGGCCAAGCCCACGGCCAGGGGTAGCCACTTGACCCACGCCGGCACGTGATGGGCGTCGGCCAGGGCCGGGTGGGACGGCAGTATCAGCAGCGCATTGCCCCAGAACGCCGCCGCGCCCTCGCCGACAAAGGCGTCGTAAGCCAGCACGCCGGCCACCACCGCCCCCGCCGCCAGGACGAACAGGGGCAGGATCATCACCTTCGGCGATTCGTGCACGTGGGCCATGACTTTCTCGTCGGCCCGCGGCGCCCCGTGGAAGGTCATGATCAGCAACCGCCAGGAATAGAAGGCGGTCATGAAGGCCGCCCCGATCCCCAACCAGAAGGCATAGTCACCGACGCCCGTATGGGCCGCCCAGGCCGCCTCGAGGACGATGTCCTTCGAATAGAAGCCAGCAAAGGGCCACACCCCCGCCAGGGCCAGGGACCCAATCCACATGAGAACGTATGTGACCGGAATCATCCGCCAGATGCCGCCCATGCGGCGCATGTCCTGCTCGTCCGACATGGCGTGAATGACCGAGCCCGCGCCGAGGAACAACAGCGACTTGAAGAAGGCATGGGTCATCAGGTGGAAAATACCGGCCGAATAGGCCGATACCCCGCAGGCGAAGAACATGTAGCCCAGTTGGGAACAGGTGGAATAGGCGATCACCCGCTTGATGTCGTTCTGGACGCAGCCAATGGTGGCGGCGAAGAACGCCGTCGAGGCGCCGACGATGGTGACCACGGTCAGCGCGGTGTCGGAGTACTCGAACAGGGGTGACATGCGGGCGACCATGAACACCCCGGCGGTCACCATGGTGGCCGCGTGGATGAGGGCGGACACCGGCGTCGGGCCCTCCATGGCATCGGGCAACCAGGTGTGCAGGCCAAGCTGCGCCGATTTGCCCATGGCGCCGACGAACAGCAACAGGCAAATGGCGGTCAGGGCGTGCACATCGGTGCCGAACACGTTCAGCATGGTGTCGGAGCGGCCACCCGCGGCGGCGAAGATGGTCTCGAAGCTGGTTGATTCGAACAGCACGAAGGTCGCGAAGATGCCCAGCGCGAAGCCGAAATCGCCCACCCGGTTGACGACGAAAGCCTTGATGGCCGCGGCGTTGGCCGCCGGCCGGTTGTACCAGAAGCCGATCAGCAGATAGGAGACCAGGCCGACCCCCTCCCAGCCGAAATAGAGCTGCACCAGGTTGTCGGAGGTGGCCAGCATCAGCATGAAGAAGGTGAACAGGCTCAAATAGGCCATGAACCGGGGGATGCCCGGGTCATGGTGCATGTAGCCGATGGAATAGATGTGGATCATCGTGGACACGACCGTAACCATGGCCAGCATGGCGGCCGAAAGGGTGTCCAGTTTGATCGCCCAGGACGCCTCGAAGGTGCCGGAATCGATCCAGGTGAACAGCTCGACCGTGCCCACGTTCTGCTGCACGGCGACGTCGTAGAACACGATCACCGCGAATATGGAGGAAAGCGCCATGGCGCCACAGGTCACAAGCTGGGCGGCGCGGTCGCGACCGGATTTGAGCTGTTTCTCCCGCTCCTTGTCCAGTTCGTCGAGCGGAAGGATTGCCAGGATGCCGGCGATCGCGGCGCCAATAAGCGGCAAAAAGACGGCGAGGACGGACATCGGTCCGTTCAGCCCTTCATCATGTTGATGTCCTCGACCGCGATACTGCCGCGATTTCGGAAATAGACCACCAGGATCGCCAAGCCGACCGCAGTCTCGGCGGCGGCGACCGTCAACACGAACATGGCGAAGACCTGCCCCACCATGTCGTTCAAGGCCGTCGAGAAGGCCACCAGGTTGATGTTCACCGCCAGCAGGATCAGCTCGATGGACATCAGGATGATGATGACGTTCTTCCGGTTCAGGAAAATGCCGAAGATACCGAGGGCGAACAGGATCGCCGCCACCGTCAGATAGTGGGACAGGCCAATCTCGAGCATCAGATGCCCTTCCCCGGTTCCACCTTGTGCAGGCTTACCGAATCGGCACCCCGGCGCACTTGATCGCTAACCCGCTGCTTGCGCACATTGGGCCGCGTCCGGTGGGTCAGCACGATGGCGCCGATCATGGCGACCAGCAGCACCAACCCCGCCGCCTGGAACAGATAGACGTAATGGGTGTAGAGAAGCTGCCCCAGGGCCTGGGTGTTGGTGGCCGTGTCCGCCTGCTGCGCCGCGACGGCCTTCGCCGCCTCGGGCGAGAAGGTCCAGCCGCCCAGGACCAGCACCAGTTCCACCAGCAAAATCAAGCCGATCAACCCACCCACGGGCAGGTATTGAAGGAAACCCTGGCGCAGGGCGACAAAATTGACGTCGAGCATCATGACGACGAACATGAACATCACCGCGACCGCGCCCACGTAGACGACGACCAGGATCATCGCCAGGAACTCCGCCCCCATCAGCACGAAGAGGCCCGCTCCGTTGAAAAACGCGAGAATCAGGAACAGCACCGAATGCACGGGATTACGCGCCGAGATCACCATCACCGCGGAAGCCACGGCGATAAAGGCGAACAGGTAGAAGGCGAGCGCCTGAACGATCACCGGTCCCGAGTCCCTACTGCCGACATCCGTTATTCCCCCTCGACCCCGTTCCCGCCTTAGCGATACGGCGCGTCGGCCGCCAAGCGGTCGGCGATTTCCGTTTCCCAACGGTCTCCGTTGGCGAGAAGCTTGTCCTTGTCGTAGAGCAATTCTTCCCGGGTCTCGGTGGCGAACTCGAAGTTGGGCCCCTCGACGATGGCATCCACCGGACAGGACTCCTCGCAGAAGCCGCAGTAGATGCACTTCACCATGTCGATGTCGTAGCGGGTGGTGCGCCGGCTGCCGTCTTCCCGCGGTTCGGCCTCGATGGTGATGGCCTGGGCCGGGCAGACCGCCTCGCAGAGCTTGCAGGCGATGCAGCGCTCTTCCCCATTGGGATAGCGGCGCAGCGCGTGCTCCCCCCGGAAGCGGGGACTGAGCGGCCCCTTTTCATAGGGGTAGTTGAGGGTCACCTTCTGGCGGAACATGTAGCGCAGGGTCAGGCTCATCCCCTGAACGAGTTCCCACAGAAAGATCGTCCGCGCGGGTCTGTCGAGTACGCCCATTTCTTCTCCCTTGCGATCTATCCGTGGGCAGAAACTGGCGATAGATCGAAGGCCACCACCGCGCCGCCGACGATGGCGACGGCCGCCAACGAAAGGGGCAGGAACACCTTCCACCCCAGGCGCATCAACTGGTCATAGCGATACCGCGGGAACGTGGCCCGAACCCACAGAAAAACGAATAGCACCGCCGCCACCTTGAGGGCAAACCACACCGGCCCGGGCACCCAGGTGAACGGCGCGATGTCCATCGGCGGCAGCCAGCCGCCCAGAAACAGGATCGACGTCATGGCGGCCATGAGGATCATGTTCATGTACTCGCCGAGGAAAAAAAGGGCGAAGGGCATCGACGAATATTCCACGTTGAAGCCGGCCACCAGTTCCGCTTCCGCTTCCGGCAGGTCGAAGGGATGGCGGTTGGTTTCGGCGAGCGTGGATACGAAGAAGATCACCGCCATGGGAAACAGGGGAATGACGAACCAGACGGTGCGCTGGGCCTCGACAATCTTGGTTAAGTTCAGGGACCCGGCCAACAGCAGAACCGTGATGATGATGAATCCCATGGAGACTTCGTAGGACACCATCTGGGCGGCGGAGCGAAGGGCCCCCAGGAAGGCGTATTTGGAATTGCTCGCCCAGCCCGCCATGAGGACCCCGTAGACCCCCAGGGACGAAATGGCGAACAGGTACAGAATGCCGACGTTGATGTCGGCGAGCACCACGCCGGCGTCAAAGGGAATCACCGCCCAAGCGACCAGGGCGAGAATGAACGTCATGCAGGGCGCCAAGAGAAACACCACGACGTTGGCGCCCGTCGGCAACACGGTTTCCTTGACGAACAGCTTGAGACCGTCGGCGAAAGGCTGCAGCAGGCCAAAGGGCCCCACCACGTTGGGGCCGCGCCTGAGGTGCATGGCGCCGATGACCTTGCGCTCGGCATAGGTCAGGTAGGCCATGGCGACCATCAGCGGCACCACGATGGCGACGATCTTGATGACGATCCACAGCGTCGGCCACAGATATCCGGTCCACAGTTCAGCCATCGGTGCCGGTCTTCCCCTTGGTTCCGGTAACGAAGGCCTCGGTGCAGGCGGCCATGGTGGCCGAAGCCCGACTGATGGGATCGGTCATGTAGAAGGTCTCGATCGGCGTGACGAACGGATCGCCGGTCACGTCGCCTTGCGTGCCGAAGGCGCCCCAAGGGGCCGCCGCGACGGCGTCGACCCGGCCGAAAAACCCGTTCGCGGCCTCCAGGCGTTGGCGCAGGGCGGCCAGGGAATCATAGGGCAACGTATGGCCGAGCGCGGGCGACAGCGCTCGCAGGATCGTCCAATCCTCCCGCGCCTCGCCAGGTGGAAAGATCGCCAGGCGGGCCCGCTGAACCCGGCCTTCGGTGTTGACGTAGGTGGCGTTCTTCTCGGTGAAGGCGGCGCCGGGCAGGATGACGTCCGCCCGATGGGCCCCGGCGTCCCCGTGATGGCCCTGATAGACTACGAAGGCATCGCCCAGGCGGGACATGTCGATCTCGTCGGCGCCCAGCAGGTAGACCACCTGCATGTCGCCCGCCGATGCCGCTTCGAGGATGCCGTTGGTGTCCCGTCCGCCGTCCCCGGGCACGAACCCCAGATCCAGGCCGCCGACACGGGCGGCGGCCGTATGCAGGACGTTGAAGCCGTTCCACGATCCGTCATCGACGATCATGCCTGTCGTTTCGACCACACGGCGGGCCAGCGCCAGGACCGCGGCCCCGTCGGGCCGCGCCAGCGCCCCCATGCCGACGATCAGCATCGGCCGTTCCGCGTCCTTCAAGCTGTTGGCGAAATCGTGCTTCCCGTCGGCGATGGCGGCCAGCAACCGGGGATCGTTGCCCAGGGCCTGGTAACCGTACGTGAGATCCGTTTCCGGCCCGACGGCGGCGATGGGAAAGTCGCCGCGAAGGTAGCGTTTTCGGATACGGGCATTGAGGACGGCGGCTTCCCAGCGGGGATTGGTGCCGATCAGCAGCAGCGCGTCCGCGTCCTCGATGCCGGCAATTGTGCTGTTGAACAGATAACCGGCCCGGCACGACGGATCGATGCGGGCGCCGTCCTGCCGGCAATCCCGGTGCGGGCTGCCGATGGCGTCCATCAGGTCCTTCAGTGCCATCATGGACTCGGCGCAGGCCTGAT
The DNA here is from genome assembly GCA_965247705.1 of Rhodospirillales bacterium. Lineage (GTDB taxonomy): Bacteria > Pseudomonadota > Alphaproteobacteria > Rhodospirillales > CAMCUA01 > CBDFHV01. The sequence goes on from CBDFHV010000066.1 coordinate 46,860, forward strand.
CGCCGGCGACGGCCGCGATCCGATCGCCGGGGATGCCCTTCAGGCGTTCGGCGATGGCGGCGAAGGCTTCCTCCCAGGTGACCGGCTTCAAGCTTCCGTCGCGGCGCACGTAGGGCTGGTCCAGCCGCTGGCGCTTCAGGCCGTCGCAGGCGTAGCGGGTCTTGTCGGAGATCCATTCCTCGTTGACGTCCTCGTGCAGCCGAGGCAACACGCGGAGCACTTCGGGGCCGCGCGCATCCACCCGGATGTTGCTGCCCACGGCGTCCATGACGTCGACCGACTCCGTCTTCTTGAGTTCCCAGGAGCGGGCGTTGAAGGCATAGGGGCGGGACGTCAGCGCGCCCACCGGGCACAGGTCGATCACGTTGGCCGACAGCTCGGAGGCCAGGGCCTGCTCCATATAGGTGGTAATTTCCATGTGTTCGCTGCGGCCCGTGGCGCCCAGTTCGGGCACCCCGGCCACCTCGGTGGCGAAGCGAATGCAGCGGGTGCAGTGGACGCAGCGGGTCATGATGGTTTTGACCAGCGGACCCATGTATTTATCGGTCACCGCCCGTTTGTTCTCGCGATAGCGGCTGTGATCCAGGCCGTACGCCATGGCCTGATCCTGAAGGTCGCACTCGCCGCCCTGGTCGCAGATGGGGCAGTCGAGGGGATGGTTGATGAGCAGGAACTCCATCACCCCCTTGCGCATCTTTTCCACCTCGGGGGTGTTGGTCCAAACCTTCATGCCGTCACCGGCCGGCTGGGCGCATGAGGCTACGGGCTTTGGCGAATTCTCCAACTGCACCAAGCACATGCGGCAGTTGCCGGCGATGGACAGGCGCTCGTGGTAGCAGAAGCGAGGGATCTCCACGCCCGCCAGATCGCAGACCTGAATCAGGGACAAGCCCGGTTCGAACTTAACGTCGGTCCCGTTGATGGTCAGCGTCGGCATGGCACCCCTCAGGCGGCTCGCGGTTGTTGGCCGTTTCGGTTGGCCGCGATTCGTTGCTCGATATCATCTCGGAAATGACGCAAAAGCCCTTGGATTGGCCACGCCGCCGCGTCGCCGTGGGCGCAGATGGTATGGCCCTCCACCTGGCGGGAAACCTCCTCCAGAAGATCGAGCTCTTCCCGGCTGGCGTCGCCGGTGACCAGCCGCTTCATCATGCGCCACATCCAGCCGGTGCCTTCGCGGCAAGGCGTGCACTGACCGCAACTCTCGTGCATATAGAAGTAGGACAATCGGGTGATCGCGCGGACCACGTCCGTGGACTGGTCCATCACCATCACCGCCGCCGTCCCCAGCCCCGACTGCACCTCACGTAACGAATCGAAGTCCATCAGCACGGTTTCGCAGATCGAGCGTGGAAGGATCGGCACCGAGGCGCCGCCGGGAATGATGGCTTTCAAGTTGTCCCAGCCGCCACGGACGCCGCCCGCATGCTTGTCGATAAGCTCCCTGAGGGGAATGCTCATCTCCTCTTCGACGGTGCAGGGGTTGTTCACGTGACCGGAGATGTTGAACAGTTTGGTGCCCGTATTCTTTGGCCGTCCCAGACCCGCGAACCACGCGCCGCCGCGGTGCAGAATCGCCGGAACCACGGCGATGGATTCGACGTTGTTCACCGTCGTCGGGCAGCCCCACAGGCCGGCGTTGGCAGGAAACGGCGGCTTCAGCCGGGGCTGGCCCTTTTTGCCTTCGAGGCTTTCCAGCAGCCCGGTCTCCTCGCCGCAGATATAGGCGCCGGCGCCACGGTGGACGTAGAGGTCGAAGTCCCAGCCCGAGCCGGCGGCGTTCTGTCCCAGCAGTCCGGCGTCGTAGGCCTCGTCGATGGCCCGTTGCAGGGCCTCGGTCTCGCGATAGAACTCGCCGCGCACATAGATGTAGGCGGCATTGGCGCCCATGGCGAAGGAGGCGATCAGGCAGCCCTCGATCAGCTTGTGGGGCTCGTGACGCATGATTTCCCGGTCTTTGCAGGTACCGGGCTCGCCCTCGTCCGCATTGACGACCAGGTAGTGGGGACGGTCCCCCACCTCCTTGGGCATGAAGGACCACTTCAGCCCCGCCGGGAATCCGGCGCCGCCCCGCCCGCGCAGGCCGGATTCCTTCACTTCCTCGATGATCTTGTCGCGACCCAGGGTGATAAGCGCCTTGGTATCGTCCCAGTCGCCGCGCTGCCTGGCGCCGGCCAGGGACATTTCGCCGAAGCCGTAGATGTTGGTGAAGATGCGGTCGGCGTCCTTGAGCATCAGTCGTCCCCTGCCCCTTCGCGCCCCATGCCCTCGTGCCACGGCATGGCGGTCAGGCTGGTCAGGCCCCCGTCGGGTTCGCAACACTTGCGCCCGCTCTGGGGGCCGGGCTTCGGCGTTTCTCCCGTGCGCACGTCGTCGAGGATTTTCCGCGTCCGGTCGGGATCCAGATCCTCGTAGTAATCGTCGTCGATCTGCACCATGGGCGCGTTGGCGCAGGCTCCCAGGCATTCGACCTCGCTCAAGGTGAACAGGCCATCGCGACTGGTCTCGCCGAAATCGACGCCCAGGGATTCGCGGCAAGCCTGGACGATGTCGTCCGAACCCCGCAGCCAACAAGGCAGATTGGTGCACACCTGAACGTGGTGGCGACCCATCGGACGAAGATTGTACATGGTGTAGAAAGTCGCCACCTCGTAGACCCGAATGACGGGCATGGACAGAAAGTCGGCCACGTACTCGATGGCGGCACGGGACAGCCAGCCGCTGTTCTGGCGTTGCGCGATGTCCAGCAGCGCCATCACGGCGCTCGCCCGGCGCACTTCGGGATACTTGGCGAACTCCCGCTCCGCCAGGGCCATGGACTCGGGGGAGAAGACGAAGCCGTCGGCGGCGCTCATCGATCGATCTCCCCGAACACGATATCGAACGAACCGATGTTGGCCACCACGTCGGCCAGCATGTGGCCCCTGGACGCCATGTCCAGCCCCTGCAGATAAGCAAAGCCGGGCGCGCGAATCTTGCACCGATAGGGACGATTGGTCCCGTCGGACACAAGATAGACGCCGAACTCGCCCTTGGGCGCCTCTACCGCCGTATAGGTTTCGCCCGCGGGCACATGGTAGCCTTCCGTGTAGAGCTTGAAGTGGTGGATCAGCGCTTCCATGGAGTGCTTCATCTCGGCCCGCGCCGGTGGTGCCACCTTGCCGTCCGTCGTCTTGACCGGCCCTTGCGGCATTCCTTCCAGGCATTGCTCCATGATCCGCAAGCTCTGGCGCATTTCGTACACCCGGATGAGATAGCGATCGTAGCAGTCCCCATGCTTGCCCACGGGGATGTCGAAATCGAACTTCTCGTAACCGTCGTAGGGCTGCGCCTTGCGCAGGTCCCAGGCCACCCCCGATGCGCGCAGGTTGGCGCCGGTAAATCCCCAGTCCATGCACTGCTCGGCCGTGAGCACGCCGATATCGACGGTACGCTGCTTGAAGATGCGGTTGTCGGTGAGCAGGGTTTCCAGGTCGTCGATGAGTTGGGGAAATTCCGCCACCCACGCGCCGATGTCGTCGAGGAGCGCCTGGGGCACGTCCCGGGCCACGCCGCCGGGACGGAAATAACCCATATGCAAACGGGCGCCGCTGGCCCGCTCGCAAAACTCCATCAGGCGCTCGCGGTGCTCGAAGGCCCACAGCATCGGAGTCATCGCGCCAACGTCCATGGCGAAGGTGGTGAGGTTGAGCAAGTGATTCAAAAACCGCCCGATCTCGGCATAGAGCACCCGCAGGGCCTGTCCGCGCGGCGGTACTTCGATCCCCAGCAGCTTTTCCGTGGCCAGGGCGAACGCATGTTCCTGGTTCTGGGGCGCGACATAGTCCAGGCGATCGAAGTAGGGGACGGCCTGCAGATAGGTCTTGTACTCGATGAGCTTTTCCGTACCCCGGTGGAGAAGCCCGATGTGCGGATCGGCGCGCTCGATGACCTCGCCATCCATTTCCAGGACGAGGCGCAAGACGCCATGGGCCGCCGGGTGCTGGGGCCCAAAGTTTATGGAGTAGTTCTTGATTTGGGTTTCAACCATCAGGCGCCATCGTCCCCGGATTCGGCCTTCTCGTCGCCGGGAAGCTGAAGAGCCGTCCCCTCCCAGGGGCTGAGGAAATCGAAGGTCCGGAACTCCTGGGTGAGTTTCACGGGCTCGTAGACCACCCGTTTCTGCTCGTCGTCGTAGCGCACTTCCACGTAGCCCGTGAGGGGGAAGTCCTTGCGCAAGGGATGCCCTTCGAATCCGTAGTCGGTCAGGATGCGCCGCAGGTCCGGATGTTCGGCGAAGGGAATGCCGTACAGGTCCCAAGCCTCCCGCTCCCACCAGTTGGCGCTGCTGAAGACGCCGGTAACGGTGGGTACCGGTTCGTCCTCGGCCACCGTCACCTTGACCCGCACGCGATTGTTTTGGGTCAGGCTGAGGAGGTTGTAGACCACTTCAAACCGCTTCTCGCGGTCCGGGTAGTCGACGCCGCACAGGTCGACCAACTGCTTGAATTGGGTGTTGATGTCATCGCGCAGGAACGCCAACACCTTCACGATGTCCTCCGCGCGGGCGGCGATCACCAGTTCGTCGTGGATCAGCATGGACCCGGTGACAGCGCCGGGTAGGGAATCGGCGATGTACTCACCCAGGTCTCGAAGCGCGAGATCCATCCTAGTGTTGCGATTCTAACATTTGGTTCCTGAGCCCGGGGGTGAAGGTCGCAGTTTGCGTAGATTTAATGGAAACGAAATGTCTCGATCGGAACACTAGTCCCTTGATGACCGACGCAGCGTTCCGTGGATTAACGCCACAGGGTGCCTGTTCGCCGGATCTTCTTTTGTAGCTGGAGGATTCCGTAAAGCAGAGCTTCCGCGGTCGGCGGACAACCGGGAACGTAGATGTCCACCGGCACCACCCGATCGCAGCCGCGCACCACGGAGTAGGAGTAGTGATAGTAGCCGCCACCGTTCGCGCACGACCCCATGGAGATGACGTAGCGGGGCTCCGCCATCTGGTCGTAAACCTTGCGGAAAGCAGGCGCCATCTTGTTGGTGAGCGTTCCAGCGACGATGATGACGTCCGACTGCCGGGGACTGGCGCGGGGCACCACGCCAAAGCGGTCCAGGTCGTAGCGGCTGACGTAGCTGTGCATCATCTCGACCGCGCAGCAAGCCAAGCCGAACGTCATCGGCCATAGAGACCCGCAGCGCGCCCAATTCACCAGCTTGTCAAGATGGGCGACGACGAATCCCTTCTGCTGGATCTCTTGGGTGACCCGGTCGAGCAAGGCATCCTGGTCGGGACCGGGCGCCAGGGGCTGGGAACCGCGTGCGACGGTTTCCGACATCACTCCCACTCCAAGGCTCCCTTCTTCCACTCATAAATAAACCCGACCGTCAGCACGGCAAGGAATATCATCATCGACCAGAACCCGAAAACGCCGATTTCTCCCAGGGTTACGGCCCAGGGAAACAGAAAGGCCACTTCCAGGTCAAAGACGATGAACAGGATGGCGACGAGATAGAATCGAACGTCAAACTTGTGGCGGGCATCCTCGAACGGCTCGAAACCACACTCGTAGGCCGAGTTCTTTTCCAGGTCCGGATGCTGCCGGGCGACGATCCAAGAGCCGACCACGGCGATGCCGGCGATCGCGATAGCGATGCCGAGGAAGATGAGGATCGGCAGATACTCGAGCAGCAGGGCGTCCATACCGCAATCCTTCGGCCGCTGTGCTTCGGAGGACAACGAACCCCCTCTGAAGCCCTAGGAACGTCGCGCGGCCCTCATGGCGGGCAAGCACCCAACCGAGACGCCCGCTCCGAAGACGAACACCTTCGGATAACGGAAAGTGGCGGGAGTGACGGGACTCGAACCCGCGGCCTCCGGCGTGACAGGCCGGCACTCTAACCAACTGAGCTACACCCCCGAATCCCAGCGGGACCGGGTCCGCTTTAGGAAACGATCATGTAGTCCACGGCCCCTGGGGTGTCAAGCAAATGGCACCCGTTCATTTCCGCGGCGTTCAGGCGGAAATGTCGAGAATTCGGGACGATTGCGCCGCTTGGCGGGTACTCGCGGCCACCAACTCCACCACCGCTTGATCGGCGGCGAGACGTTGCTTGGTGATGACGACGGCAAGCTGCTGCTGGAGGAGAGCGGTGTTGGCGGCGACGATGGCCGAAGCTGTGGCGGATAGATCGCTCATCCCATGGTCTCCACAACGCCCGCGAGGGGCTCGAAAACGCGGGGGCGCACCGGTGTCGCGTCCCTGGTGGGCGGTGACGGACTCGAACCGCCGACATCCACGGTGTAAACGTGGCGCTCTACCAACTGAGCTAACCGCCCTTTAGCACCGCTTCGCGAGGAGGATTCTCGCGACATACGTGCGCCCGGCCCGCAAACGCTATATGCCGGCTGAGAATTGACTCAGCCGGCATACATCGAAGGTATCTCGGTCGGAGTCCCTAGTTCAGGGAGTCCTTGAGGCCCTTACCGGCCTTGAACTTCGGTTGGTTGGACGCGGCGATATTAATCTTCTCGCCGGTCCTCGGGTTGCGCCCGGTACTTGCTGCACGGCGGCTAACACTAAACGTGCCGAATCCCACCAGACGGACTTCCTGCCCCGTCGTCAACGACGACGTGATGGCGTCGAGCACACCCTCGACGGCCTTGGTGGTATCGGTTTTCGATAATCCGGTGCTACTGGCAACGGCCGCAATAAGG
>CBDFHV010000067.1:0-83918 GCA_965247705.1 Rhodospirillales bacterium
GTGTTGAACATGTCCATGGGTCGGCGCCACCTCCGTCGCGGCCACGGATTGTGGCGATGGCGAGGGGCGCGAACAAGGGCTCTGTTGCGGTCCGAAGACGCAAATCGCCCGCCCCTTGCCTTCGCCGCGGGCGATGATTATGACTGATCGCCGCCGCCGCACCCCGTTCGCGGCCGGCGCGCCGGCACGACCGGACAAGGGCGCGTAGCTCAGCGGGAGAGCACTGCGTTGACATCGCAGGGGTCGCTGGTTCAATCCCAGCCGCGCCCACCACTTTTCTCAGCAATCGCAACAAATTGCCAGATCGTGATCCGTCGCGGAACCCGACGCTCGGAGAGATTGTTCAACGTTCGAGCGAACGTATGGTTTTGCAGGGGTTGCCGGCCGCCACCACCCGCGGGGGCACGTCCTTCATGACGACGCTACCGGCGCCGATGGTCGTATCGTCGCCGATGGTCACGCCGGGTCCGATGATGGCCCCGGCGCCGATCCATACCCGGTTGCCGATGGTGACGGGGTACGCCAGCTCCGGCCCACTGGCACGCTCCATCGCATCGAGCGGGTGGGTGGCGGCGGAAATGGTCACTTGCGGTCCGAACTGGGTCTGATCGCCTATTCGGACGTGGCTGCAGTCCAGGATCACACAGACGAAGTTCATGTAGACGCCGCGGCCCAGGGAAATTTGGTTTCCGTAGTCGCAGAAGAAAGGCGGCTCGATCCACACCCCTTCACCCACCGATGCGAACAGTTCGCCGAGAAGGCGGGCACGTTCAACTCGGTCATCGGGGTCCGACCGATTGAACGCGTGGGTCAATCGGCGTGCCCGCGATCGCATGGCGACCAGTTCGGGGTCCGACGCATCATAGAGCGCGCCGGCCAGCATCTTTTCCTTTTCGGAGTGGGCCATCTGTTAGATTTGGATCACTAGCCCCAATTATTCATGACGGCCATCGGATTTCAGCGGGACGAGCGGTAGCGACCGGGTTGACGGCGATTTTTGAGACGGATTGTCGGAGAGGTTGGAGGTTGTTGTTCGGGGCTCGTCCGGCGGCACCTGCCGCTTGGTTCAGGGCCCTTGGGCGGTGATGCGCCCGGCGATGGCGATCATGGCCGGCTGATAGGGATAGGCCGAAGGCAGGGCGATCCTGAGGCGCGACTTGAGCTCCTCGACGCGGACGGCGATTTTGAGAAACGCCCGGCGCAGGGTTTCGAAGGTGGCCGTTCGCCACAGCGATTTCCGAGGCGCCGCTTGGCGAAGCTGATGCAGCAGCCAGTAGGCGCCGGTATGCAGGAAGAGGCGGAACTGGTTGGCCTCCCAACGGTGGCACGACGTGCGGTCGGACTTGGTGTAGAGCTTGTGGTCCTTGATCATGTTTTCCATCCGCCCGCGGGCGCAGTAGACCTTCTCGTAGAGCGCCTTGGCGCGGCCGCTCAGGTTGGTGACGACGAAGCGGACGTCACAGCCCTTGGCGGTAGCTTCCACGCGGGCGATGACCGAGCGTTGCCGTGACCAGCTTTTGGCCTGGTAGCCGGTGTGGAAGAAGCGGCGCACCTTATCCTTTCCCTGCCCCGCCCGGCGCACGGCGGCGTCCTCGCACCACGGCTGGCCGATCCTGTTCAGCCGGGCGTTGCCGGAAAGCCCGAAGATGTAGCCGCAGCCCTGACGTTCGAGGAATTCCATGGCCTCCGGCGTGGCGTAGTGGCCATCGCCCCGCACGGTGATCTCGACCCGTGGCCAGTTGCGGCGGATGCGGCCGATGACGTGTCTCAGGATCCGCGCCGCCTCGTCGCCGGAGGGCCGCTTGCCGGGACGCAGCAGTGACATCACCGGCTTGCCGGTGGCCGCCTCGAAGATATGGATGGGTTGGAAGCAATAGTCGTCGTAATGGGCGTTGAACAGCGCCAGCTGCTGGCCGCCGTGAACGGCATCGTCGGTGTCGTCGATATCGAGAACGATGCGCGCCGGAACGCGCTTGAAGCTGGCGCAAAACAGATCGATCGTCGACAGCCCCATGCGCCCGAGCGCGCGCCATGACGGCGCGTTCTCGAGGCGCGACAGGGTCGGTTGGCTCATCAGGTCGTCGCCGCTCTCGGACAAACGGCCACAGGCCAGCTTGAACGCCGGATCGAAACGCAGAACGTCGAGGTCGTCGCAATCCTCATACCCGCAGGCAATAGCGAACAGGCGCGCCCGGATCATGTCTACGTAAGCGTGGGTCGTGCTCGCCGGGTCGCGCACGTCGGTGACGCAGGAAGCGAGCACGTCGGCGATGCCGAGCCGCCTGTCGATCTCGCCCAACAACAACACCCCGCCGTCCGACGACAGCCGTCCGCCGTCGAAGCGGGCGCAAAGCGGCTTGCCTCCAACGGATGACAAACCAGGGAGATAGGGGGGTAATCTCGTTCATGGCGAGCCGTGGGTTGTTCTGTTGCCATGTGATCTTGTCTTGACACCAAAATCATACGGCATTTCAACAGGTTAATCTACGCTCACCAGCATTTTCAATCAGCGCCGTGAATAATTCGGGCTAGGTCAAGGCAATGGACACCGAAGGGCCGTCAGATGGTCAGATTGGCGACGGCCAACGGCCAGACGATTTCAAACCGCTCGAATACGGTTTCGATCGTATCGGACATCTCGAATCCCTCGCGCTGTGCCTGGGCGGAAAACTCGGCCCGGTGGGCCGCCAGCCACCAATCGCGGGTGCGGTCCCCTTCGCCTTCGTCCCAGGCGAAGGCGTCGTCCACATCGATCAGGGGCTTCACCGTGATCTCGGCGGTGCGCCAGATGCACTTTGGATGACCGCCGCCGTCGACGACCAGTACGAAATCGCCCACTTGCAGCAGCGGTTCGACTCCGGGCGCATGGTCTCGACGCAGGGACACGGTCGCGCGCTTCCTGCCCGACAATACCAATGCGACAAGCTCGTCGGCCATCGCCGCCGTGTCACCGAATGCCACGACCGTGTAGTCCACGCCAACCGTACCGGTTGCCGCCAGGAACGTCGTCCAAAATTCCTCCGTCGAAGGGGATTTTTGCAAACTCATCCGGCTTGCCCCGCGGTTTGAAATGGCCACATGTGGTGAGTGGAACGTAGCGAACCGCAACTAGGAAATCCATGCAACGAGGAACGCCCCTGCCGGACCCCTGTGCCAAACCGGGTCGAGGCCTGAAATGCCTGCTGCTCTTTTTATCGGCGGTTGTTGCGATGCCGGCGGCCGCCGCCGAATTAATCGCCATTCCCGGCGGCACCTTCGTCATGGGCGACTCAGCGGGGGAGCCGGACGAAAAACCGCGCCAGGTCACCGTCGCGCCGTTCCGGATCATGCGTCACGAGGTCACCAACCGCGAGTTCGCGGCTTTCGTCGCCGCCACCGGATACCGCACGGACTCGGAGCGAAGCGGCTCGGGCTATGTATGGACCGACCGTTGGCGCCCCGTCGCCGGCGCGGACTGGCGGCAGCCGGACGGACCGGACAGCCCCATCCAGCAGCGTCCCGACCATCCGGTGGTGCAGGTCTCCGCCCACGACGCGACTGAATATTGCCGCTGGATAGGCCTTCGCCTGCCCGACGAGGCGGAGTGGGAGTTCGCGGCCCGCGGCACCGACGGCCGGCGCTACACGTGGGGTGGTGCACCGCCCGAGTCGGCGGGCATTCGCCGGGCCAACTTCGGCACCGTGGCCTGCTGCGCCGCCGACGACGGGGACGGCTACCGAACGACCGCGCCGGTCGGACGGTTTCCGGCCGGCGCTTCGCCTTTCGGGGTCCTGGATATGGCCGGCAACGTCTGGGAATGGACCGCTGATGGGTTTCCGGGGAGGCCGGACGAAGTGGCCCTGCGGGGCGGCGGCTGGGGCAACAATCCCTACTGCCTGCGAGTCTACTACCGGCACGGAAACCCGCCCGATATCGGCCTCCACATGGTCGGGTTCCGCTGCGCCGAATAGGCCGCCGTTCAGTGGCGGCTTGCCGATCCGGCCTGCCGAAGAAGCGCCAGCAGCGCGTCCGGGCCGTCCGCTGCGGTGGCGGCCGCCGCTGCCACCAGGTCCTGGCGGCGCTCGGCGCTCAGCAGGCCGTCGGCGGCATCGCTAAGCTTTGTCTCCGCTTCCGCGCGGGTCATCGGCCGCTGGGGCGAGCCCTTGATGACATCCGTCGTCCGTTCCACCTCGCGGCCGTCGTCGAGACGGAACAGCCCGGTCACGGGAGTCAGGGGATCGCCGGCCTCCGGCGGCATGGGGACGGCCTCGACCGTGATCGCCGGGACCAAGTCGGCGATGCCCGCGGCATCCGACAGCACCGCCGGGGCGGCGAAGGCGGCTGGGCGGATGCGGCCGTGTCGGACGGCAAGGGCACCGGTGTAGGGAATGCTGAACTGCGCCGAGACCCGGGGATTGTCGCCGGGCTCAAAGGGCCGGCCGCAACGGTCGTAGAGCCCTTGCGGCACCGTGAAGTGGGCCGACTTGATCCGCGCTGCCGCCTCGGGCGATTCGTCTCTGAGGTCCAGCACGATGTCGATGCTGGGATGGGTCGAGCGGCAGCAGGGGTAGGGCTTGACGCTCACCTCGGCGATGCTGAACCGCCGTCCCAGGTCGCCGAAAACCGGTTCGAGCTCGCCACCCCCACCGGCGAACAGGGCTTGCTGCCCATAGGTGCCGGTCAGGAAATGGGGCGCGCCCGTCACGCCGGCTCGGGCCAAAAGGGCGGCGTCGACGGCGTTGCGGGCGGCGATGCCGACCAGGACGTTCTTGCCGTTGACCCGGTCCACCAAAGGCTGACGGCTGAGGCCTGCGTTGGACGCGGCAAGGCCCATGGCGGAGCGGATGCCGTTGGTGTCCAGGCCGAGCAGCCGGGCCGCGCCCGCCGCCGCGCCGACACTGCCGCCGGCGCCGGTGGGCATCCAGCCCCAGTGGGACAGGGGTTTGAGCAGGTCGCCGACCCGGCAGGCCACGTCGAACGCCGCCACCCCGGCGGCGGCGAATTCCTCCCCCGAGACGGACTCCCCGGCCGCCTCCGCCGCCGCGAACAGGGCGGGAAAGATGACGGCGCTGGCATGGACATGGGACCGGTCGTGGGCGTCGTCCCACTCGCACCAGTGGGCGAACACGCCGTTGGCGAAGGCGGCGGGCGTCGGCGGCACCCGCGACGCGCGGCCCGCCACCGAGGCCACGCTTTCGCCGTTCCAACACAAGATGCCCTCGACGATCCCCCGGGCCTGATCCTCGCCCAGTCCGGCCAGGATCACCGCCGCCGTATCCAGCAGCAGACCCTCGAAGGCGTCTCGCGCCTCGCCGGGAACGTCCTTCCAGCCGAGCGTCGCCACGTGTTCGGCCAGGCGATCCTCGATGGTCATCGCGGTTCGTCTCCGTCGCCCCAGGAATCGGCGAACGGTAGGCCATGGCCTGTCGGCTCTCAAGGGCTCGCAATAGGGGGTGCATGGGCTGGCTCGTCGCCGTAGCGTAGGGGCGGCGGATCCGGCATTTCGACGAGGGGGACTTCCATGCGGCGGTTTCAGGGACGAACCATGCTGACCGAGCTCCACGAGATCGTGGACCCGAGGCGCACGGCGCTGCTGTTGGTGGACATGCAGAACGATTTCTGCGCCGACGACGGCTGGTTCGGGCATCGCGGCTTCGACCTGTCCGGTGTGAAGGCGGCCGAGGCGCGACTGGTGCCGCTCCTGGACGCGGCCCGCCGGGCGGGGGTCATGCCAGTCCACATTCAGATGCGAATCCTGCCGGGATTGAAGTCCATCTCCGGGGCCTGCATGCGGTTTCTCGCCGATATCGGGCGCATCATGGATACCTCGGGCGAGGCCTTCACCACGCCCGGCACCTGGGGCGCGGAAGCGGTCGGCTCCCTCGCCCCCCTTCCCGGCGAGGCAGTGGTGGAGAAGTGGCGTTCCAGCGCCTTCACCGGCACCAACCTGGACATGGTGCTGCGCTGCATGGGGATCGAGACGGTGATCTGCACTGGGGTGGCCACCCATGCCTGCGTCGACTCCACGGCGCGGGACGCCACCTTCCACGACTACTACACGGTGGTGGTCAGGGACTGCGTGGACGGATACGGCGGGGAACTGCACGACAAGGCCCTGGAGCTTCAGGCCCACCGCATGGACATGGTGGACTCGGCGCCCCTCATTGGGCTGTGGGACCGGGCGGGGTCGGCCGCCCAAGCGGCTCAGTAGGGAGCGTCCCCATGGCGGCGACAGGCTCCCATGCCCAGCGGGTGGCCCGCCTTCGCGGGCTGATGGCGGAAAGCGGCGTCGACGCCCTGATCGTCTTCGAGAACGGACAGACCCGCTACCTCACCGGCTATCAGCGCTACTTCACCGGCTCGTCGGTGGCGCCGGTCCACGCCGCCCTGCTGACGGCCCATGCGGGGCCGGTGCTGCTCAAACCCCGGCATATCGTCACCGGTGAGGACGAGCACGCGGCCGAGCGGCTGGTCGACATGCCCTTCGCCGAGGACGAACGGGTGGCCCTCATCGCCAGCCTGTTGCGGGACCTGGGCGCCACCGGTCGGGTCGCCCTGGAGCGGGATTTCCTGCCGGCGGGCACCTGGGCGCGACTGGAAGCGGGCCTGGGCGCGGAAGCCATCGTCGATGGGTCAGCCCTCTTTCGCCAGGCGACGGCGGTCAAGTTCACCGACGAGGTCGACCTGCTGCGGGAGGCCGCCCGCCAGGTGGACATCGGCGTCGCCGCCGCCATTGCCGCCTGCCGGCCCGGTGCGACCGAGCTTCAGGTGGCGGCCCGGGCCTCGGCCGCCATGCTGGAGGCCGGCGCCGAGTTCATCAACCACATGACCATCCGTAGCGGACCCCACGCCTGGGGCAACTACCCGGTGCCGACGGCGCGGGCACTGCGGGACGGGGACTGCGTGCAGATCGACCTGGGCAGCATCCACCGGGGCTACGTCTCCGACACCAACCGCACGGTGGTGGTCGGCACGCCGACGGACGCGCAGGAGGCCCTGCTGCGCACCGGCGAAGCGATGTTGGCCGCCGGCGTCGCCGCGGTGCGCCCTGGAGTCAAGGCCGCCCATGTCTGGGACGCCTGCTTCGCCGTCGCCCGTGCGGCGGGGATGGGCGAACTTGTCGTGCTGCCCTACGCGGGTCACGGCATCGGCCTCAGCCTGCACGAACATCCCTTTGTCAACGGCGCCTCCGACAGCGTGCTGGAGGCGGGCATGGTGTTCGCCCTCGAACCGGGCGTCTATGCCGAGGGCATCGGCTGCAGCCGGCCCGAGGACATGATCCTGGTCACTCCGTCGGGCTGCGAGCGCCTGACCCACCACCCCCGCGATCACGAAATCCTGCAAGGCCGAAGCGCTTGAGCCCTCGGCCCCGGCCCCGATTTTGGCTATGCTATGGGCGGGGGCGCGTTGGGAAAGGAGACCGAGCCATGAGTGGCGTCCGCAAGCTGACCGCTGTCCTCGTGGGATTGAGCTTGGCCGGGCTATCGGTCATCGGCGAGGCGGCGGCCCAGGACAAGGCCTGCGCCATGGGCATGGTGCAACACCAGCCGCTGCTGCGCCTTGCCTCGGTGCGCACGGCGGCCCTGGAATACGGCCAACTGGGGATCACCTACCTGGGTCATTCGGCCTATCTGATCCAGTCCCCGGGCGGGGCGACGGCGGTCACCGACTACAACGGGGCGCACAACCCCGGTTTCCCGCCCGACGTGGTGACCATGAACAACAGCCACAACAGTCACTACACATCCCTTCCCGACCCCAAGATCCGTCACGTCCTGCGCGGCTGGGACCCGAAGGGCGGCATCGCCGACCACGACCTGACGGTCAAGGACATGCGGGTCTTCAACGTGCCCACCAACATCACGGACTGGGGCGGGCGTCAGGCCAACCAGAACTCGGTCTTCGTCTTCGAGTCCTCGGCCCTTTGCATCGCCCATCTGGGCCATCTGCACCACTACCTGACCGACGAGCAGCGGGAACAACTGCGCCGGGTGGACGTGCTGATGGCCCCCATCGACGGGCGCAATACCATCAGCTTCGCCGAGCTCATGCGGGTCGTCGATCAGATCGAGCCCAAGCTGATCCTGCCCATGCACTTCCACTTTCCCGGGTCGGTGCCGGGCTTCATCGCCGCGACCGGCGGCCGCTTCGACGTCAAGCACCTGGAGACCTCGTCCCTGGTGCTCAACCGCCGCCAACTGCCGAAAACCACGGAAGTCTGGTTCCTGCAACCCAAGGTCCCCGGCGGCTGGGGCGGCGGCGGCGACTTCTGATCAATTAACCGGGGACAGTGTATAGTTTCCTTGTTGGCGGGTTGAACTCGGAATGCTCCGAAACACTCGAAAACTATAAACTGTCCCCATTTATTATGTCCCCGTTTATTCCGCGGCCCTGGCGGCCGGGTTGCCGATGCCCAAGCCTTCCAGCCCCTCCCGGATCTGGCTTGTGTGCGGTTCGCCGAGGGGGCGCAGTGGTTTGCGGGGATAGCCGCCGGGCAGGCCGAGGATGTTCATCGCCGCCTTGCCGGCGGCGTAGATATTGCGGCCTTCGCCCTCGATCACGTCGCGCAGGGCGACGCCCTTCTGCTGCAGCACCAGCGCCCGGTCCAGGTCGCCGCGCTTGGTGGCGTGGTAGATCTCGGTGGATTCATCGGGCCAGTAGTTGGGGTTGCCCTCCACATAGCCCGCCGCGCCCACGGTGATGGCGGCGACGCCGAACAACCCGCCGGGACCGACGAAGACGTGCAGCCGGTCGCCGGCGACGCACCAGGTCTTGTAGAAATTGACGAAATCCCGCGAGCTTTCCTTGACCGCGACTACGTTCTCCACATCCGCCAGGCGGCCGACCAGGTCCGGCGTCAGGGGGACCGAGGCCGCCGAGGGGATGTTGTAGAGCATCAGCGGGATGTCCACCGCGTCGGACACCGCCTGATAGTGGGCGATCACGTCGTCGGTCGGCGGCTTGACGAAATAGGGGGGCAGCAGCAGCGCCCCGTCGCAGCCGGTGTCCTTGGCCGCCTGGGTCAGGGCGATGGCGTCGTCGGGGGTAATCGCCGAGGCGCCGCCGATAACCGTCGCCCGCCCCCGCGCCACCTCGACGCATAGCTCGAGCACCCGCACTCGCTCGGCCATGGACTGGGCCCAGAACTCGCCGGTGCAGCCGTTGGCGAGCAGCCCGGTGCAGCCGTAGTCGATGCAAAGCTCCACATTGCGCCGAAAGGCGGCCTCGTCGATCCGGCCCTCCTTGTCGAAGGGCGTGACCAGGGCGACCCAGGGTCCCCACCAGTCGACAGCGGTCTTGTCCATGGGCGGCGTTCCTTCGGCGTTTTTGGATGGCGGGATGGGCGTCAGCATGGAACCAGAACCGCCATTCGCCGGCAAGCCCGGCCGGGCGAATTTTCAGCGCCGACCCGAATTGATGGTCACGGGGGTGGCGGTGAGGCCACGCGACTCGTCGCTCGCCAGAAAGAGGGCCAGCGCCGCCACGTCTTCGCGCGATGTCAGGCGTCCCAGCGCCGTGGCATCGGCGATGGCCGCCCGGTCGTCCTCGGTTGTCCCCCCTTTCCGTTCGGCCCGTAAGGTGGCGTTGCGACGGAAGAAGTCGGTCTCCACCACGCCGGGGCAAAGGGCGTTGACCCGGATCCCCTCGGGCCCCAGTTCCCGCGCCACCGCCTCGGTGATGCCGAGAACGGCGAACTTGCTGCCGCTGTAGGCGGCCTGCTCCGCCAATCCGGTGAACCCGGCGCGGGAGGCCATGTTGAGGATTACCCCCCGACCCCCGGCGCGCAGCAACGGCACCCCGTGCTTGATGCAGGCGAGGACGCCGCGCACGTTGACGGCGTAGGTGGCGTCCCAAGCCGCGACGTCCAGCGCCTCCACCGGCCCCACGGGTCCGCCGACGCCGGCGTTGTTGACCAGGATGTCGAGCCGTCCGAAAGCCTTCTCGCATGTCGCCATCAGGGCAATGACGTCGTCTTCGCGTGACACGTCGGCGGGTACGCCGATGGCTCCCAGATCGGCCGCCGTCGCCTGGACCGCGGCCGCGTCCCGATCGGCGAGCAGCAGGCTGGCACCCTCGGCGGCAAAGGCGCGGGCGATCGCCTCCCCCAATCCCCGCGCCGCGCCGGTGATCAGGGCCATCCGGCCGCCCAGTCTTTCCACCAACCCGAATTCCTCCCAGGGTGTGCCCATGACAAGCATGGCCGTACCGGTTCATCATAGGACGGTACGGGCGGAGGGACACGAATGGCGGGACTCCTCGACGGCAGGGTGGCCATCGTCACCGGGGGCGGCAGCGGCATTGGCGAGGCCATCGCCCGGGCCTTCGCCGACGCCGGCGCCGATGTGGTGGTGAGCGGTCGCCGGGCGGCGCCCCTCGAGGCGGTGGCGGCCGACATCGGCGGCCTCGCGGTCGCCGCCGACGTGTCGCGGGAAGACGACGTCATCGCCTTGATGGCGGCTTGCGACAAGGCCTTCGGCCGACTCCACATCCTGGTCAATAACGCCGGCCAGAGCGGCCCCACGGCGGCGGCCGAACACATGGATTTGGCGGCCTGGGACGCCACCTACGCCGTCAACGTGCGCGGCCTGATGCTGTGCACCAAACACGCGGTGCCGCATCTGCGGGCGGCGGGCGGCGGCGCCATCATCAACATCGGTTCGCGGGTCGGGTTCAAGGCCAACCCCTTCCGGAGCTGCTATTCCTCCACCAAGTTCGCGGTCCGCGGCATCACCGAGTCGGTGGCGCGAGAAGTGGGGCGCGACGGCATCCGGGTGAACGCCATCTGCCCCGGCGCGACGGACACGGTCCTGTTTCGCGACATCGCCGCCTCCAAGGCCGCGGGCGAGGGGCGATCCGTCGATGCGCATATCCGGGAGAACTTCCTGGAGGGGGCGGCCCTGGACCGGCTGGTGGCGTTTGAGGACGTGGCGGCGACGGCCGTTTTCCTGGCCAGCGACCAGGCCAGCGCCATCACCGGCGAAGCCATCAAGATCGACGCCGGCCGGGCCTGAGGGCCGACGCGCAGATGCTGCTGATACAGGAAGCGGGCCGGTCTGAGACCGGCCCCTACGCCCTTGACATCACTTGCGTAGGGGCGGGTCTCAGACCCGCCCTTTCCAGTGGTGAGGGCGCATCCACGGGAGTCCGCGAAGCGCTTGGCCGGGCCTGACGGTCGGCTCTGCTACAGCCCCCGCTCCAGGGCCAGGTCGAGGCTCTTGAGGACCCGGGCCAGCACCTCGACGGTCTCGGCGCCGTAGCTCTTGGTCAGGCGCAGGCGGCCCGTCTCCGTGCGCATCCGTTCGCGGACGTCGGCGTAGAGGGCGTTGACGGTCAGCAGGAACGCGCGATCACCCATTTGCCAGGTTTCCGCCTCGGCGCCCTCCCGGGCGGGGTCGGGCGGCGCCAAATGGCCGTTGACCAGGCCAGTGAACCAGGCGCACCGCTTGGGCAGGTCCTCGAAGTGGACGGCGACGGTGACCAGGGCATCGTTGGCCAGGGTCCGGGCGGCGGGGTCCGCGTAGACGTGATCCCACTCCAGGTTATCCCCCTGGACGTCGCGCACTTTGGCCACGATGCGCCGGCACTGTTCCTGGTACACCTCGGTGATTTCCTCGCCCAGCATCATGTTAAGGGCGAGGAAGAAGCCCGGCAGCAGGCGTCGCGACAACCCACCTTCGGCAAAGGCCGGTCCCCCGTCGACGGTGAACAGATGAGAGAAGCGGTGCACGATCAACCGGTCGAAGGGATATTGGCGGGCCTGCTCCCACGCCGCCCGTTCGCGCAGCCTGGCGTACTGCTCGAAGGACTTCTCGAACATCGCCTGCAGTTGCGCGGTCTTGCTCTCGAACTCCAGGCGCAGGCCCTCGATGTCGTCGATGGTCAGCCAGCCGCCTTTGCGGCTCGCCTCCAAGATCAGCCGCTGCAGGATCGACTGCACCAAGGTCTCGGCCAGGGCGTGGCTGCCCTCGCTGGGCAGGGAAACGGCGGGCTTCGACGGGGCGGAAGGCGGCCCTTCGGTCACCGGTGCCGCCGACTGGTCGGCGGTCGCGGCGGGAGGATTGGCGGGGGCCTGGGTGGCACCGAAGAAACTATCGTCCTTGGCGTCCTCGGCGTCCTCAGCCCCCTCAGCCCCGTGGGAAGTGTCGTCAGCCATGGCGCGGTGCAGAATAAGGGTCGCGAGACCGCCTGTCCAAAGGACGCGCCATCGAAGTCACGCCAGGGCCTCCAGCAGGGACTCCAATGCTCTCACGGCCCGCTGGCCATATCGGGTGTGCACCTGCCGGCGGCCCTCGGGGTCGGCCAGCTTGTCGGCGAAGTCGGCGAAGAGCGCGCGCAGGATCTCCGTCAGTCCTGCCTCGCCCAGGCGCCAGCGGTCGACGCCTTCGCCCTCGAATGCGTAATCTTCCGGCGACGCCAGATTGGTGTTGATCAGGTTCAGCATCCAAGCCGTGCGCCGGTCCACATCGCGGAAACCCCAGGCGATGACGATCAAGAGGTCGTCCACCAGGTCGTTGGCGCCCGGGTCGGTGTAGAGGTCCGCCCAGCGGAACTCGGCGTCCTGTTCACGGCGTGCTTGCTGGAGGATGCCGCGGCAAGCCCCCTGGCACTGGCGCAGGAATTCGGCCCCCGCCATCGCCTCGAAGGCCGCCCACAGGCCCGGCAGGCCGCGCCGCGATACGGACCGGGGGTCGTGGAGGGTCTCGGCGGGGGGAAACAGGTGGGCGAAGCGCTTCACGATCAGGCGCTCGAAAGGACGTTTGCGGGCCCGGCTCCAGTGGTCCCGTTCCACCTCGGACAGCCAGTCGGCGGCGATGCGCTGGACGCGGCCCAAGTAGCGCCGCCGGTCCCGGTCCTTGAACTGCCGGGCGATGTGGGCGATTTCCTGGCGATCGAGGGCGTCGCGCCCCGGTTCATCCAGGGCCGCGAGCAGCTTGTCGGTGAACAGGTCGAGGACGGTGCTTGCCATCTCGCGGCACATCTCGCGCGTGCTGCGCAGGTTGTCCGAGCGCGGCTCGTCCATGGCGGCGGTTCCCGGGCTGATCGCGGTGGCCAGCTTCCCATAACCCATCCGGCCCCGCAACCGGCGGCCCCCGGCAAATGCCAGCGCGACCGCCGTGGACGACAGGGCGCCGGGCGGTGCTATAACCGACCCATGTCCGACTCCCTCGCCATGGCCCTGGCCCAGATCAACCCCACCGTCGGCGACGTGGTGGGAAACGGGGATCTTGTGCGCCAGGCGCGGGCGGAGGCGGCCGTGCTGGGCGCCGACATTCTGGTTGGCAGCGAGCTGGTTGTCGCCGGATATCCGCCCGAAGACCTGGTGCTCAGGGGCGCCTTCCTCGACCATGTCGAGACGGAAGTGGAGGCCCTGGCCCGGGACACCGCCGATGGCGGTCCGGCGCTGCTGATCGGCGCCCCGTGGCGCGACAATAGCGAGGTTTATAATGCCGCCCTGCTGCTGGAGGACGGCCGAGTCGCCGCCGTGCGACACAAGCACGAGCTGCCCAACTACGGCGTTTTCGACGAAAAGCGGGTGTTCGCCGCCGGCCCCTGCCCGGGTCCGATCCCGTTCCGGGGCATCCGCCTGGGGGTGATGGTGTGCGAAGACATGTGGTTCCCCGACGTTACCGAGTGCCTGCAGGAATCGGGGGCCGAGATCCTGGTCGTCCTCAACAGCTCCCCCTTCGAGGCCGACAAGACCGACGTGCGCCTGACCAAGGCCGTTGCCCGGGTGGTGGAAACGGGCCTGCCACTGGCCTACGTCAACCTGGTCGGGGGGCAGGACGAACTGGTGTTCGACGGCGCCTCGTTCGTCTTGGGCGCCGACCGGTCGCTTCGCCTCCAGGGCCCCTCGTGGCGCACCGGCGTGGTCATGGCCGGCTGGTCGCGGGGGCCGGACGGCTGGGTCTGCGCCGCGGGAGACATGGCCCCCCACCCCGAAGGACTGGAGGCGGTCTACCAGGCGATGGTGACGGGGCTGCGGGACTACGTGGACAAGAACCGCTTTCCCGGCGTGGTCATCGGCCTTTCGGGCGGTATCGACAGCGCGCTTACCGCCGCCGTGGCGGTGGATGCGCTGGGCACCCAACGGGTGCGCTGCGTCATGATGCCGTCCCCCTATACCTCGGCCGAAAGCCTGGAGGACGCCGCCCGGGTGGGCACGATGTTGGGCGTGCGCCTCGATACCATCGCCATCGGCCCGGCCATGGAGGCCTTCGACGCCATGCTCCGGGAAGCCTTCACCGGCCGCAACCGCGACGTGACCGAGGAGAACATCCAGGCCCGGGCTCGGGGCGTCGTGCTGATGGCGCTGTCCAACAAGCTTGGCGCCATGTTGCTGACCACCGGCAACAAGTCGGAGATGTCGGTCGGTTACGCCACCCTCTACGGGGACATGTGCGGCGGTTATTCGGTGCTCAAGGACGTCTACAAGACCACCGTCTTCGCGCTCTCCCGGTGGCGCAACGACACGGCGCCGGAGGCATGCCTGGGACCCGACGGCCCGGTGATGCCCGAACGGATCATCACCAAACCCCCGTCGGCCGAGCTGCGCCCCGACCAGACCGACCAGGACAGCTTGCCCGCCTACGAGACCCTGGACGCCATCCTGGGGTGCCTGGTGGAGGAGGAGTTGTCTCTCGACAACACGGTGGCCCGGGGGCATGACCGGGAGATGGTGCGCCGGATCTGGCGCATGGTCGACCGCGCCGAATACAAACGCCGCCAGGCCCCCCCGGGGGTGAAGCTGACTCTGCGTTCCTTTGGCCGCGACCGGCGGTATCCCATCACCAACGGATTTACCGCATTGGTTTGACCGCCAAGTGTCCATGGGATCAGCATACTGAAAGAAAACCCTCCACAGCCCGCCACGGAGGCGGACATGATCGAGGCGACGACCGTCCCCGTTTCCATCGTCATTCCGGTGTTCGGCGCGGCGCCGCACCTGCGCGCGCTCATCGACCGGCTGGCGGCCCAAACCGTGGGCGCGCGGGAGATCCTGGTGGTGCATACGGGCCCCGACGATCCGACGAGCGCGCTCGCCGGCGCCCATCCCGGGCTGAGGATCATTCATCAGGACCAGCGGCTTTATGCCGGACAGGCGCGCAACCGGGGACTGGCGGCGGCAACCGGGCGCTGGGTTGCCTTCCTGGACAGCGACGTTCTTCCCGAACCGGACTGGCTCGAACATATGCATGGGGCCTTGAGCGCTGGCCCCCGTGGGGTCGTGGCCGGCGGCGTGGGGGCTGCCCGAACCGGCGGCTATTGGGGCTTGAGTCTGTGGGCGGTCGAGTTCGGCAGCGTCCATCCTTACCTGCCGGACAGGGACATGGCCGGCGGATGTTCGGCCAATCTGGCGGCCGCCCGCGAGGACCTGTTGGCCATCGGCGGCTATCCGGGAGTCATCAAGACGTCGGAGGACGTGACCATCACCGCCCGATTCCGTGCCGCCGGTATGGCGAACCAGTTTTGCGGCAGCGCCGCCGTGGGGCACTACAACATCCCGGGCTTTCGTCACATGATGCGCCACCTGGCGTCCCTGGGGCGGTGGAGTGCCGAGGCCCGCCGCCGCGAGGCCCTGCCCGGCGGGTTCGTCGCCCGCTATTGGCCGCTGGCCGCCCTGCTGTGGATCTATCGGGTGCTGATTACCTACGGACGAGTCCTGCGCTGGGGCCGCGGCTACCGGTTGGCGCTTTTGTTCCGGCTGCCGGCGGTGACCCTGGGGGCCCTGGCCTGGAACGCCGGTTTCCTATACGGGCTGTTCGTCACCCGGCGGGGCGGCGACGCCGCGACGTCCTGAATCTCAACGCCTGAACAGGTCCGTAAGCGGCGCGCCGTCCAGGTGGTCGGGTACGCTGGTGCCAAGGGCCGCGAGGATCGTCGGCGGCAGGTCCAGGGTATGGCCGCCGTTGAGCACGTGGCCCGCCTTGATGCGCGGCCCCCGGGCGAGAAGAAATCCGTCCGGTTTGTGGAATCCCGACCGCATGTGCAGCCGTTCTTGCAGCGGGACGTCGCCATGCGTCGGCGACCGAATGCCAACCGTTGGCCGGTCGCAGCGCCAGACCACCACCAGGTCGGGCATCAGGTCGCTGTAGGGGCCCGGCCATTTCTCCTGAGTGCGGATCACCTTGTCGACGATAGGCTCGCCGCTCACCATGTCCCGCAAGGCGTGGAGTTCGCTCGTTAGCTCCTCCAGGACGCTCTCATAGTCGGCGCCGGGCTCGACAATGCCCGACGGCTCCCGTCCCTTGAGGTTGACCCGGATGTAGCCGTGGTCGTCCGAGGGCGGCGAAAAGGCCCGCATGCGCGACCAGTACTTCTGGCCAAAGACCGCCATGTAATGGTGGGTGCGGAAATTCTGGCGCAGGCTGTAGGGGGCATAGAGCTTGAGATGGCTACGCACTTCCTTCGGCACGGCCTGGCGCACCCAGGACAGGAACTGGGACTTCCGTGAGGTGGTGCCTTCCGGCAGGTCCTGGCCAGGGGCGATTCCCGACCATCGTTCCAGGAACCGGGGCAGGATGTCGGTCAGGGTGTATTCCGCCATCATGCCGTGCAGGGAGAAGACCATCAGGGTGGCGTCGTCGGGCAGGGCAGCCATGACGTCGCCAATGCCCCGGTCGAGGGCCCGGGCCACGTCGAGCATTCCGGACAGAAGGTCCCTCGGCGCGGCGGGATCGTGATCGGGGTGAGCGGAATTGGCGAAGTGCCAGAGTCGATGGCCCGCCCCATGCATCTCGCTCCACACGCAGACGATGGCGTCGAAATCGCCCTCGCGGATCAGCCATGAGGTCAGTTCGGCCTTGGCTTTGGCGCCGGCGATCAGCTTGGTGCGAATATCGAGAAAGAATCGGTGGCTGTCCTTGTCGAAGTCTTCTTCTCCCGGCGCCAGGGGATAGGCGCCGAAGCGGCGGCGGACATCGGCCATGAATTCGGCGGGCGACGAGCCCGGGTCCAGATGGGCCGCGTGGGTGCCCCAATTGAGCAGGCAGACACCGTTCATGTCCGCATCGGGCGTTCCCTTGGGCACGTCGATGATGGCGACCCGCGGCGCCGCGCCGTCGGCGAACCGGCTATACGCGGGGAAGGCCCGGTATTCCTTGGTCTCGGCCAGGTAGCCGTGAATCCGATACTCGCCGGTCACCAGGGGAAAGGAGGTGAAGCCGTGGGAGCGTCCCGGATGTACACCGGCATGGAAACTTGCCCACACGGCGGCCGGGAACGATTCGGCCACCGAATCCAGCTTGGCCCAGCTTCCCTGAGCGCGGAGCGCCGCAAGGTGGGGAAGGTGGCCCTCGCCGATCCAACGGTCGATGAGATCCACCTCGGCTGCGTCCAATCCGATTGCCACCACGGGGCCGGTAGTTTTCGTTGGGGACATTCCGTGGACCGCATCGGTTGCCGATGCCGGTCAGCTTAGGCCGGGTATCAGGGGCGGGCAACGCCCGCGGCAATCAGGCGGCTCGCCTACCGATACATGGACTCTTCGATCGGTCGATGGCCAAAGGCCCGCCACATGCCCGGCACCTCGTAGGCGTGGGACCGGATCGCCGAGACCAGGGCCAGGGGTACCTCGTACCAGGCAACGCCGTGATAACGGCCGTAGCGCAGGCACCAGCCCCAGGTCTGGCACAGCCGGGCCAGGAACAGGAGCGGGATCGACGCAACGTTGAGTGTCAACAGCCAGGCAAACGGCAAGGTACGGTCCAGTTGGCGCATGTGCACGGTGGCGAAACCCGTGTTGCGGCGGATATCGCGTTCCATGTCCATGCCTTCGAAGTCATGGACGACGCGCATGGCCGGCTCGAAATAAAACCTGTGCCCCTGGCGCAGCATGGCATGGGCGTGGAGCCGGCCGGCGAAGGGGCCCGCCTCGTCGCGGAACGGCACCCGCAGATAGCTGGAACGCCTGTACATGCTGTTGTTGCTGGCCACATAGCCCACGTAGTCGGCAGCCGGCCGGCATACGTGGGAGCGGCCCGTGAGGGCCACAATTCGCTCGCGCCGGGTGCGGTTCGGGTAGTTGGTCAGTCCGCTGCACACGGAAACCTCGGGATGGTTCCGCAGCACGACCACGCCCGCTTCCACCCATCGGGGGTCCGGCACGCAGTCCGCATCCAGCACCCCCAGGAAGGGCGCCCGGGATTCGGCGATGCCCACATGTTTCATGCGGAAGGAGCGCTGGTCGTCGGCGGCAACGAAGTTGAGGTCGGGCAGGATTTCCTTCAGGTCGGCGGGGACGCGGTCCAAGTACCCCGCGTACTCGACCAGGATGACCTCCATCGATCCCGCGAAGGTCTGCCGGGCCAGGGCGGAAAGGGTGGCCCGGATGTCGTTCCACGACTTGTCCTCGCCCCCCGCGTAGTCCGAGACCACGATCACCGACACCTCGGGGCGATCCACTCGCGCGTCATCAGTGGAAGGGGTCACGGCGTCGGCCCCCCTTGTCGAGGGAAATCCGCGGTCGACTCCGTGGACCGTCCGCGCCGCGCCGTGTTACGTTTCGCACCTCGGGTCGAATAGGGTTCGGTCCGCCGGGTCATATGGGGTTCGCGATGCGCTTGTGTCTTTGTTGCCGAGGGTAATCTCGTCCCTCGCCGCCCGTTGACCGTTCGCGATCCTGATCTGCCATGACCCTGACCCTCTACAACACCTTCACCCGCCGCAAGGAGCCTTTCCGGCCGCTGGAGCCGGACCACGTGCGCATGTATGTGTGCGGCCCGACGGTCTACGACCATGCCCACATCGGCAATGCGCGCCCCGTCTTGGTATTCGACGTGCTGGCGCGCCTGCTGCGGCGGCTCTATCCGCGTCTCACCTACGTGCGCAACATCACCGACGTGGACGACAAGATCAACGCCCGGGCCCAGGAGAGCGGGCGGCCGATCCGCGACATCACCGAAGAGACAACGGCCGCTTTCCACCAGGACATGGCCGGTCTCGGCGCGCTGGCGCCGGACGTGGAGCCCCGGGCCACCGACCATGTGCCGCAGATGATCGCCATGATCGAGCGGCTGATCGCCGACGGGCACGCCTATGCGGCGGAAGGACACGTGCTGTTCAACGTGCCTTCCTGGAACGACTACGGGGCGCTGTCGCGCCGCAATCGCGACGAATTGATCGCCGGCGCGCGGGTGGACGTGGCGCCCTACAAGCAGGACCCGGCGGACTTCGTGCTGTGGAAGCCTTCGGTGCCGGAGCTGCCGGGCTGGGATTCCCCTTGGGGCCGCGGGCGGCCCGGCTGGCACATCGAGTGCTCGGCCATGAGCCTCGCCCACCTGGGCGAGACGTTCGACATTCACGGCGGCGGCATCGACCTGGTTTTCCCCCACCACGAAAACGAGATCGCCCAGAGCCGCTGCGCCAACCACACGGACCTCATGGCCCGGGTCTGGATGCACAACGGCTACCTGATGGTGGAAGGCGAAAAGATGTCCAAGTCCCTGGGCAACTTCATCGTCGTCCACGACCTGTTGAAGCAGTGGCCGGGAGAGACGATCCGCCTCAACATGCTCAACACCCACTACCGGGCGCCCTTGAACTGGACCGCGGACGGCCTCGGCCAGGCCCAGGGCGTGCTCGACCGATTCTACGGCGCTTTGCGGCGGGTGGCGGACGTGACGGCGGAGGTGGCCCCTGTCCCCGCCCCTGTGCCGGAGCCGACGATGGCGGCCCTTGGCGACGATCTGAACATGGCCCTGGCCATCAGCCACTTGCACGAACTGGCCGGCGCTCTCAACCGGACCGAGGATCCCAGCGAACAGGCGGCGCTCAAGGGCCGGCTGTTGGCCGGCGGCGAGATCCTGGGACTCCTCGGCCAGGACCCCGAAGCCTGGCTCCGCTGGCGGCCCGCGGCGGCGGCGGCCCTGGACGAAGGGGCGGTCCAGGCGCTGATCGATCAGCGCCAGGCCGCCCGCAAGGCCCGGGACTTCGCCGCCAGCGACCGCATCCGCGACGACCTCAAGGCGCAGGGCGTGGTGCTGGAAGATTCGGCTGAAGGGACCACGTGGCGGCGGGGATAAGCACGTCGTTCAGTCGTCATGTCGCCGCATGTGTATCCGGACGCGCCCCGGTTCGACGATCCACAAGGCGCCTCTTGGAGATTCCGTTTCGGCGGCGGTAAGAAACGCCTTCAGGCACTCGAGTAGGACTGGAAGCGTCGCACGGGGCCGTGAATCCAGCACGACGATGCCCGCACTGGAGTCCGGAGGAAACCGCAGGACCTCCCCAAAATCGCGATCAAGAGTGATCAGAGTCCGGTCTTCCCGGGCGCAAGTGTCGAAGAGAGTCTGATCAGGGGCGCCGAGGAGCCCCTGATCGCGGACGGTCATGACGTCGTGCCCGGCCGATCCCAGCAATTCGACACCCCGAAGACCGATATTCTCGTCAAGCTTGATTTTCACGCCACGTCATCGGGAGAGACCGCCACGATTCGTTCACGAGCGGCCTCCGCGCCATAGGCGATCGCGGCAAGTACGTCCTCGTGCGTCAGCTGCGGGTACTCGGCTCGCAGTTCCGTCTCCGTCATGCCGTCGGCGAGACAATCGAGGAGCAGGGACACCCAAATCCGAGTGCCTCCGATGCACGGTTTCCCGCCGCATACCTCCGGATTCACGGAAATACGATTGAGTAAGGCGTTCACGGCCATACCTGTGCGCAACGATATGATCGCGACAGTATGGTTCGGCAGTCAGATACGTTGCAATGCCCGTATGATCGTGGGCATTGAAATGGCGCGTTGACCGACCACTACCGTCGCGCCGAGGACAGGACCTCGATGCGGGTGTCGGCCAGTTCCAGGGGCAGAAAGCGCTGGGGGTGGTCCGCGGTGTAGACGCTGGGCAGGCCTGACGGATGGCGGCGCAGGTACCACAATCCCACCGGCTGGGCCCGTTGATCGGTAACTTCCAGAACGTCATCCCCGGGTAGGACCAGGTACACCGTCTTTCGCGAGCGGCGGCCCTTCAGCACCCGATCCACCTGAATCACGGCCAGGTCGTGACGGCGATCCCCGGCGGCGAACATCATCAGGCGTTGGCCGGTGAGGCGTCCGACAACGATCAGGTCCGACTGATCGACCAGGGCCGAGTCGGAAAGCCGCATCCAGGCGGCCTTTGCCGGCGCCAGGCTAAGGGCCAGGAACAGGCCAATAAGAAAGATCAGGCCGGCGACGGCCACCCCCACCTTGGATCGCCCCATGAGTCCCCCGGGAACGCTGTTGATGAATCGGCGGCATATTCGGCGTCGGGGGTCGTCTCGCCTATGACGGCGATCACTATGATCGGCAATAAAGACGCCGCGCGTGGAAAGGGGCGCCTTGACTCGGCAATCCTGGCGCGTAGCCTGCGTCGCTTCGGTTCGCCGTACACTCGACACGATGATCGCGATCAATCCCGGCGAGGCCCCGTCGGAGCGGCGATGGAGGAGCACTTTGATCTTCCCCTGGCGTGGTACGATACGGCGAGGCCTCTCCGCCTTATCGTCGGTCAGCCTTTTCGTCGCCCTTGCCGCCGTGGGCGGCTGCGAGCTGTTTTCGGACGACGAAACGCCAGCGGTGGTCGAGCCCGGGCTGGAATCCACCTGGGGCCGCATCGCCCGGACCCAAGTCCTGCGGGTCGTTTGTGTCAATCAGAAGCCGTTTTGCTACGGCGGCGGGAAAGGGGCCGGGTCCCGGCAGGGATTCGTCCCGGCAATGGCCGAGGATCTGGCGTCCGCCTTGGGCGCTCGCGTCGCCTACGTGCATGCCGACCGGGTGGCAGGGATCATCGCCATCGAGGACGACCAGGCGGAAATTCACTTCGCCCTCCAGAAAACGAGCGGCCGCCAGTACAAAATCGAATATGCGGGGCCCCTGTATCATCTGACCTGGGGCCTGCTTCTGCGAAAGGGTTTTGCGGGCGGCAACACCTGGGCCGACTACGATTCGCCATCGATACGAATCGCGGTCCTGAGCAATTCCGCCCTTGAGAGCGTGGCCGATTCCTGGACAGGGAGCGCCACCCGGCGCGTTTTCGACCGCTACTTGGACGCTTTGGACTCGGTTCGCGAGGGTCGAGCGGACGCAATCGCGGTGACGATCATCAACGGCTTTGTGCTGAAAGCGGTCAACGACGACTTTGGTGCCTTGGTGATCCCATCGCCCATCCTCTACTTGCGCCCGATTTTCGCGGGTTTGACCCATGAGGACGATGGGCGGTTCAAAGACTTCGTGGACGACTGGGCGGCAAAGAACCGGGACACCGCACGGCCGGAAACCTGGATTCGAGAGGCCCTAACAGAAATCGGTGTGGACGAGAGCGACATGCCGGCCGCCTTTGACTCTTGAAGCCCGTCCGGCGCGTCAGCTTCCCAAGCCCGTCAGCTTCCCAAGCCCGTCAGCTTACCAAGAATGCATCGATGTCGGCTTGGTCCATGGTGCTGCCGCTGCCATGAATGTTGGCCGCGGCGTGGTCCATCAGGCGCTGCAACAACCGCGATGCCTCCAATGCCTCCGCTTTCATGGAGTCCGTCGCGCCGTCGGCGGTCAGGGCGTCCAGGTGCCTGATCGTCGCCGCCATTACCTTGTTCATCTGGACGACGGTGCGCTCGAAGGGCTCCCGGAAGCGGGCGGGGGCATGGGCGTAGGCTTCCACCGCCAGATCCCGGTCCGCCACCGTGCTGTCCCGGAAGTGATCCACGTAGGTCTTCGGCGCCCAGGCACGAAGCTCCTCCACCAATTCCGGCATGTCGGGCACCATCTCCAGCAGCATGACCACCTCGTTGAAATGGTTCAGGTAGTCGGTGGCCAGCAGGGTCTGGGGATTGACGTTGGTGCCCACGGCCCGGGCACGCAGGGCCGCCGTCAGCGGATCGTCCTCCGCGGTGTTGGTGGGGTTGTCTGAGGTGGCGGTTGGCATGGCGGCGACAGGATACGCGGGGTGCGCCGATGGGCCAAGCGGCACGGGCCATGAGCCTTGAGGCGGGGCGGCATCTCACGCATTGTGCGCCGGCTCCCGGACCCGCAACCGGACTCGCGTAATTCAACCGATGACCGCCGCCCCCCCCGTCGTGGTTCTGGTCCGCCCCCAGTTGGGGGAAAACATCGGTATGGTCGCGCGCGCCATGTGCAACTGCGGCCTCGACGACCTCAGGCTGGTCAATCCCCGGCGACCCTGGCCCAACCCCCGGGCCGAGGCCGCCGCCGCCGGCGCGGCGCCCCTGCTGGAGCGGGTGCGGCTGTTCGCAACCACCGCCGAGGCGGTGGCCGACCTGAACTACGTACTGGCCAGCACCGCCCGCCCCCGCCACACCACCCAAGTGGTCCTGACTCCCGAAAGCGGGGCGGCGGCGCTGCGGGAGCGCGCCGCCGGTGGCGGCGCCTGCGGCATCCTGTTCGGCAAGGAATCCCGCGGCCTGGAGAACGACGACCTGGCCCTGGCCGACGCCATCCTCAGCGTGCCCCTCGACCCCGCCCTCACCTCCCTCAACATCGCCCAGGCGGTGCTGCTGGTCAGCTACGCCTGGTTCCGGGCGGGCGATGATACGCCGGACGCCACGCTGAACGTTCCCCGCGCCACCCGCCCCGCCACCAAGGGCGAGCTGGTAGGCTTTTTCGAACACCTGGAGCGGGAGCTGGATGCCTGCGGATTTCACGCCGTGGCCGACAAACGGCCGATCATGGTGCGCAACCTGCGCAATCTCTTCCAACGGGCTTCCCTGACCGAGCAGGAGGTGCGCACGATGCGCGGTGTCGTCAGCGGCCTGGCGCGTCTGGGCCGCAGCCGGGGGACAGTGGGAAAGCGGGAGGATGAGGGTGGGGTGGAATAGCACCGACGCTCGCTTTTTCAAACCCGTTCCGACAGCCAGATGGCAAGCCGGGTGCCGGCGCGGATGGCGCCGGTGAGGGGGCGGTAGGCGGGGGTTGCCTCGGCCCCGTGGTCGAGGGCGGTGTCCCGGTGCTCGACTTCCTCGTCGCGGAAACGGGCGATGGTCGCCTTCAAGTCCTTCTCGTCGTCGCCGAGAGCTTCGAGCTGGCGGCGGTAGTGACCGTCGATGACCTCTTCCACGGCGACCGTACAGGCCATGGCCGCTTTTTCGCCGAGGAGCGCCGTTCCCGCGCCGAGGGCGAACCCGGCGGCGTGCCAGAGCGGCATCAGGGCGGTGGGGCGCACCTGGCGTTCGGCCATGATCCGGTCGAAGGTTTCCAGGTGTTGTTGTTCCTGATCCGCCATGTGGCGGATGGTCGGACCGGATTGCGTTTGCCCCAGGACCGCCAGTTGGCCGGCATAGATGCGGGCCGCCCCGTACTCGCCCGCCTGATCGACGCGGACCACCCGCTCCAGCAAGGCGCGGTCGGAAAGGTCACCGGGCATGGGCCGGCGGCGTTTGGCGCTCATGGCCGGGCCGCGAGGAACCCGTGCGCGGCCCATGCGCTGGCCGCGGCCAGCAACGGCGAGACGGCGGCGTTCCAGGTGGCCATGGAGAGGCCGAGGAATGTCCAGTCCACGGCGTCGCAGGCCTTGGGCAGCGGCGCGGACAGGCTGGCCATCAGATACTTCACGTCCATGGCCGGCGGCAGGCCGCCGCCGCAGCCGGTGGCCGATTGCCACCAGTGCTGCTCCACGCCGACGTGATAGACGGCGATCCCCGATCCGATCAGGAACGCCGCGCCCGCCGCCGCGGCCAGCCAGCCGGCGCGGCGCCGGTCGGGGGCGATGATCAACCCGACCAGGCCCAGCACGCCGACGACGGCGTAGGGGATGCGCTGGTAAAGGCACAGCACGCAGGGCTCCAGGCCGAAGCCGTACTCGGCGATGTAGGCGGTGGCCAGGGCGCCGGCGCCCACCGCCAGCAGGGCCGCCGCCACGCCCCGCGGCGTTGAAATCAGCGCCAAGCCTCGCGCCAGGGGGGCCGTGTGGTCCATGGCCTTCATATAGCGCACCGGAGGTGTCGCGCCACGCTCGCCGGTATCAGTGCAGATAGCGCAGCAGAACGAACCCGCCCACCAGCAGCACGCAGAAGACGATGGTTAAGAGGCCCAGGTTGTTCTCGATGAAGCGGCGGATGGGCTGCCCGAAATACCACAGAAGCCCCGCCACGATGTAGAACCGCAGGCCCCGGGCAAGTACCGAGGCAACCCCGAAAACGATCAAGTCCAATCCGGTGACGCCGCTGGCGATGGTGATCACCTTGTAGGGAAAGGGCGTCAGGCCGGCGATGAAGACGATCCAGGCGCCCCATTCGTTGTAACGGCCCTGGAACTCGGCGAACTTCGCGCCGTAACCGTAGAAGTCCAGCAACGGCTGACCGACCGTCTCGAACAGGAAGGCGCCGATGGCGTAGCCGGCGAATCCGCCGATGACCGAGGCAACGGTACAGACCAAGGCGATCCGCCAGGCCCGGGCCCGGTCGGCCAGCACCATGGGAATCAGCATGACATCCGGCGGCACGGGAAAGACAGAACTTTCCACGAAGGATACCCCGGCCAGCGCCGGCAGCGCATGGCGGTGCCCGGCGAGGCTCATGGTCCAGTCGTAGATACGTCTCAGCACGGGTCGCGGTCTCCTTGGTTTCAGCCGTCGAAGCGGCGGATCGAATAAGGGGCGGGGTCGAGGGCGGTTGGGCGGCCGAGCAGCATGTCGGACACCAGTTGCGCGCAGGCGGGGCCCGTGCTCAGGCCCGAGTTGGCGGGTACCGCCGTGTGGAGGCGCGGCACCTTGGGCACCTCTCCCAGGATCGGATTGCCGTCGGTCATGAAGCTCTCGCCGGCCCAGGAGCGGATCACGCGAAGTCCACCGACGGCGGGCACCGCCGCCGACGCGGTGGCATTGTTGGCGCCCAGGTTGTGGCGAATGATCTGGATGCGCCCCGTGGCGGGGGGCTCCTGGGCTTCCCATCCGCCGCCGATGATGACGGTGCCGTTGGACGCCTGCTTGAGGGTCAGGCGGCGTCCCACGTGCTGGATCAGGTGGTGCATCATGATTGGCACCCGCTCGGTCACCGTCATTTGCTGGGGCCGCGAAATGCCCGGCACCTCGACGCCCTGGAACGCGGCAAGTCGCGGGGTCCATGAACCCGCCGCGAGAACCAGCCGCTCGCAGGCGATGGTTCCACGGCCGGTGGCGACCTGGAAGCCCCGGTTGGTTCGCTCAATTCCTTCTACCGCCGTGTTTTCGATTAGCCGGGCGCCGGCCGCCCGCGCCGCCCGGGCGATGGCGTTTACCGCGGCCAGGGGGTCGGCCTTGCCTTCCAGCGGGCAGTGGGCGGCGGCGGTGACGGTCTCCCCAAGGCAGGGGGCCATGGCCCGCGCCTGGTCGCCGGAAATCATGACATTCTCCAGGCCGGCGGCGGATTCCAGGGACGTCTTGTGTTCCAGCGCGCGAAGCTGCGCCTCACCCTCGGCCACCATCAGCCCGCCCTGGGTGGTGACGCCCAGGTCCGCCTTCAAGGACTCCTCGAGGGTCCGCCAGTAGGACAAGGCATAGCGGTTCAGGGGTATCATGTGGTCGAGGACCGCGCGAACCCGCTCCGGCGATTCCTCCTCGATGAAGCGGGTCGGAAGTTGGGCATGCAGGCTGCCGGCATTGGCGCCGGATGCCTGCCGACCCAGGATGTCCCGCTCCAGCAGGACCACCGCCGCCCCCGCCTCGGCAAGGTTGCGGGCCAGCGAGCAGCCGACGATCCCGCCGCCGGCGATGACGATCTCGGCGGACTCGGGAAGGTTGGTGCCGCTCTTCATCACGGGCAGAACCGGAGCCGCGTATCCCTATCCCGCCTCAGGCCGATTTCCAGGCATTTTCGCGGACCAGGGAGTCGGTGATCTTGCCGACGGCCATCTCGGCCATCTCCACCATGCGGTCCACCTCGTCCCGCGTGATGCAGAGCGGCGGCGAGAAGCCAAGGGTGTCGCCGGCGGGCATGCCGCGGGCGATAAGGCCCTCGGCCAGGCAGGCGTCGGACATCCTTGGCCCCACCTGGAGCGCGGGCTCGAAGCTCTGCTTGGTGTTCCGGTCGGCGACGAACTCGACGGCCGCCAACAGGCCGGCGCCGCGAACCTCGCCCACCATGGGGTGATCGTCGAAGGCCTCGTGCAGGCGTTGCAGCAGGTAGGCGCCCGTATCCCGGGCATTGTCGATCATGCCATCCTTTTCGATCACCGCCAGATTGGCCAGTCCCGCGGCGGCGGCCAGGGCATGGCCCGAGTAGGTGTAGCCATGGGAGAAGGGGCCGGTCTTGGCGGTGCCCTGGCACATGACCGCGAAAACCTTTTCGCTGACGATGGACCCGGAGAGGGGCACGTAGGCGCTGGTCAGGCCCTTGGCCACGGTCATCAGGTCCGGTTCCATGTCGTAGTACTGGCTGCCGAAGTTGGCGCCCAGGCGGCCGAAGCCGCAGACAACTTCGTCGGCGATCAGCAGCACATCGTGCTTGCTCAGCACTTTCTGGACTTCCGCCCAGTACCCCTCGGGCGGCGGGATGATGCCGCCGGTACCCATCAGCGGCTCGCCGATGAAGGCGGCGACCGTCTCCGGTCCCTCGGCCTCGATCAGGGCGTCCAGGTCGCCGGCGCACTTCTTGGCGAAGTCCCGTTCGCTCATGCCCGTCTCGGCGTTCCGGTAGTAGTGAGGCAGCGTCGTATGCAAGACGCCGTCCAGGGGCAGGTTGAACTGGGCATGAAAACGGGGCAGGCCGGTGAGGCTGCCCGCCATGACCGTCGAGCCGTGGTAGCCGCCATGGCGCGAGATGATCTTGCGCTTTTCAGGGCGTCCGAGGACGTTGTTGTAGTACCAGGCGATCTTGACGTTGGTCTCGTTGGCGTCCGATCCCGACATGCCGTAGTAGATCTTGCTCATGTGGGGCGGCGCCATGCGCAGCACCCGGTGGCTGAGGCGGATGATGGGCTCGTTGGAACTTCCCCGGTAGGTATGGAAGTAGGCCAGCTTGTGGGCCTGTTTGGCGATCGCCTCGGCGACCTCGGTGCGGCCATAGCCGATGTTGACGCAATAGAGGGCGGCGAATCCGTCCAGCAGCCGGCGGCCGTGCTGGTCGACGATGTAGACGCCCTTGCCGCCCTCGATGATCTGGGGCTCGCCGCTGGCGGCGTGGGCATCAAGCTGGGTCAGCGGGTGCAGGACGCACTGGCGGTCCATTTCCTCCAGGCTCAGGTTATCGGCGGGGTCCAGTTTCATGGAGCGGCTCCTGCGATGATCGTGGCGGAGGGAATGGGGCTGCCCTCCGGGGTGGTCCGGACGACTCTATTTGCAGCGTTCGGCGGGAGAACTCGAAGGCCGGCACGGTAGTCGAGACCTCCGCCGAATGCCAGGAAAATGGGCATTCAGCGCCGCAGCATCGGCCGGTCGATTGCCGCTGCGGTGACGTCGATGGAGGGCGCGCGTCCCCGCACAAGTTCCGCCGCCAACCGCCCGCAGAGCGGCCCCATGGAGTAGCCCGCCGGCGCGGTGACGGCGTTGACGTAGCCGGGCACGCCCGCCACCGGGCCAAGGTAGGGCAGGCCGTCGGTGAAGGGATTGATCCCCGCCCAGGTGCGCAGGATCCGCAAGCCCCGCACCCCAGGCGCCACGTCGGCGGCGACCCTCAGGTTGCCGCGGATGCTTTCCCGCGCCACCCGGCCGTGGCCACAGGCCGCGTCGGCCACCGCCCGCCAGCCGCCGCCGATGACCACCGTCCCGTCCCTGGTCTGCTTCAGGGTCAGGGGGCGCGACGCGTGCATGACCAGATGGGGGAAGGTGATCGGGGTCCGCTCGGTGACGTTCAGGTAGGGGACCTTGGGCGTCACCGGAAGCTCGATCCCCAGCAGGCGCGCCACGCCAGCGGACCAGGCGCCGCTGGCGTTGACGATGCGCCGTGCCCGGATCTCGGGGCCCGAGGTGAGGACCTGGAAGCCCCCGTCTTGCTGCTCGATGGCGCGCACTTCGACCCCGGTGATGGTGCGGGCGCCGCGATGGCCGGCCGCCGCCGCCACCGCGCGGCTGGCCTTTAAGGGGTTTATCCGGCCCTCCGTCGCGCACCAGGCGGCCGCCAACGCCGTTTCGTTCAGGTAAGGGGCCAGGTCGCGAAGGGCGTTGCCGCGCAGGATCTCGCTCTCGATGCCCTGGCGGCCTTCGATGACCTCTTTCCGTTCCAGGTGGCCAAGATCCGCCTCGGTCTCCGCCACCATCAGGCCGCCGGTGATCTTGCGTTCGAAGTCGGCGCCCAGATCCGCTTCCAGGTCCGACCACACCCGGTTGCCATGCACGAAGTAGGGCAGGGCCTGCTCCAGGGCGGCGGCCGAATCGGGATTGTCGCGAAGTTCCGGCGGCACCATGAGCTGGAAATGGACGCTGCCGGCGTTGCGGGACGAGGCCTGGCTGACCAGGGCGTGGCGCTCCACCACCATGACTTCGACCCCGTCGCCGGCAAGGTCGTAGGCCGCCGTGCAGCCGACGATTCCGCCACCGACGATCAGGACGTCGGTCTCGAGGCGCTCCCCCTTCATGGACGATGCCCCCGAAGGGCGGCGGCGCGATCAGGCCGGCTGGTCGGACCAGCCCCACTGGGCCAGCCGTTCCCGGGACGTGACGATGGCGTCGTCCGGGTTGTCGTTGGTGATGATTTCCAGCATGGAATAGCCGTCGTAGCCCGCCTCGGTCAGGGCCGCGCCCACGGCCGCGTAGTCGACGATGCCGCTGCCGATGGGTTGTTTCTCATGATGATCGGGACCCCGGTCCGCCAGGTGAATCAGGGAAACGTGGTCCTTCAACTTGCGGAAGGCGTCCTCGGGCTTGTCGCCGCCGGAATAGGCGTTGCACATGTCCAGATTGATGCCGACCCGGTCGTCGCCAATCCGCTTCCACATGGCCAGCAAGTCGTCGGCGGTGGCCATCATGGTGCCGGGCACGTTCTCCAGCAGCAGCTTGACCCCGGCGTCGGCGGCGAGGGGCGCAAGCTCCGCCACCCCGTCCGCCAGCCAGCCCTTGAGGCTCTCGGTGGGCGGTGAGAAGAAGGGATGGACCTTGCCCGACAGGACCAGGGCGTGCGGCACGTTCCAATCGTGGCCCAGTTCGATCACCCGCTTGTACATGTCCTTGGTGCACTGGCGCACCTCGGGCAGCATGCTGTGCAGGTTGTTGTCGTCCAGGGGGAAGCACAGGGAGTGGATGGAAAGCCCCTTGTCGTCGAGGCGATCGCGGATGTCCCTGCGGTCGTCGGCGCCGAGGTCGGCGGGCCACACGTGGGGCGGAAATACCACCAGTTCGAAAGTGCGAAACCCAAGCTCTCCCAGGTGGAGCATGGTTTCCAGGGCGCCATGGCTATAGATGTATGAAAAAGTGCTGACCCCAACCGGCATTCCGGCCATGTCGATGCCTCCCGTAACGTGCGTGAAGTGTCCCCCAAGTCGGGCGGCCGCAGCATAGCGCCGGCCCGGGAACTTTTCCATGCGCGGCGCGCCGAGCGACGCTCGCGGCCTAGGTCTTGGGGTTCCCACGGCGGGCCGCTATAGTCTTGTTGCCTAATATCGAATGCATGACCGCGCCGCGCCGAGGAGATATCAGAAGACATGAGCGACGTCGTCGACAGCGCCGTAACCGAATCCGACGTCGAGGCCTTTCGCCGGGACGGCGCCGTCTGCCTGCGGGGTCTGCTGGACGCCGACTGGGTGGCGCGTATGCGCGATGCCGTGGACCGGGTGACCGACAATCCGGGGCCCATGCGCGAGACCTATCACGAGGACCAGCCGGGCACCTTCTTCAGCGAGAAGTTCCTGTGGACGGTCGATCGGGATTTTCGCGCCTACGTTCTGGAATCGCCCCTGGCGGCCACCGTCGGCCGGCTGATGGGGTCGGAGAAGGTTTGCCTTTTTTACGACCACCTCCTGGTCAAGGAGGCCAACACCCCCACCCCCACCCACTGGCATCAGGACTTGAACTACTGGCCGTGGACGGGCAAGCAGATCTGCACCGTGTGGTTCCCCATGGACCGGGTGACCGGCGCCAACGGGACGCTCGAGTTCGTGCGCGGCTCCCACCTGTGGCACGACGGGCCCATGAGCCGGGTCGCCCTCTTCGGTCAGCGCGCCGGCCAGCCCGAGGACTTTGCGGACCCGGACGCCATGCCGGTGGACACCGGCCCGCCCCAGCCCGACGTGGACACCCGTCGCGACGAGTTCGACATCCTGACCTGGGACCTGGACCCGGGCGATGTGCTGGTGTTCACCGCCCTGACCCTCCACTATGCGTCGGGGAATCCCACCGGTGGCCGGCGTCGGGCGCTGGCCACCCGCTGGCTCGGCGACGACATGCGCTGGCAGCGCAAGACCCGAATGCTGCAGCTTCTAAGAGACCCCGGGCTGAACAACGGCGACGTTCCCGACAGCGACCTGTTTCCCGTGGTCTGGCGCCAGGCCGCCTGACCCTTCGCCGCATCGAACACGTGCACTAGAGAGGACGATAGACATGGACCGCAACGACATCGACTGGACCGGCGTGATGCCGGCCATCGTCACCCCGTTCGATGCCCAGGGGCGCTTGGACGAGGCGGGGTTCTGCCGCGGCGTCGAGCTGTGCATCGACTATGGCTGCACCGGCGTCGTCACGCCCGGCTGCGCCGGCGAATCCTGGGCCCTGAGCCGGGACGAGCGCAAGCGCCTCTTTAAGCTGGCGGTGGACACGGCCAGCGGCCGGATCAAGGTCTTGGCCGGCACCAGCGCCATCACCCAGGGCGAAGTGATCGACTATGCCACTTACGCCAAGGAAATCGGCTGCGACGGCCAGATGGTCATCTCGCCCTTCTTCCCGCGGCTCCATTCCCACGAGGACTTCCTGTCCCACTACCGGGCGATCTCGGACGCGGTGAAGCTGCCGATCATGATGTACAACGTCCCGGCCTATAACCTGAACGAGCTGACGCCGGAACTGACCGCCAAGCTGGCCGACGTCGACATGGTGGTGGCAATCAAGGAAAGCACGCCGGACTGGGGCAAGTTCCACAAGACCCTGACCATGGCCGGCGACCGCATCAAGGTCTTCACGGGTCAGCTCAGCCTGTTCGGCATTGGCGCCATCATGCACGGGTCCGATGGCGTGGTGACCGGCGCCACCAGCATCTGGGGCGCCGAAAGCGTCGAGTTCTACAACACCTGCGTGGCCGGCGACGGGGAGAAGGCGGTGCGCCTGCAGAACAAGGCCATCGAGTTGTGGGATCTGTGCCTGGCCAACAACCGCAACCTCTATCCGGCGATCAAGGCGGGCATGAACCTGCAAGGCCTTCCCGGCGGCTATCCCCGTCCGCCCCTGCGTCCGTTGAACGGCGACGAGATCGAGGAACTGCGCGTCGGCATGCAGCGGCTGGGCTTCGACGTCTCGGCCGCCGCCGCCGCCGAGTAGGTATTTCGACGTTCGCCACTGGGCGGACGAACAACATGTGCGGTCCCGCGCTTGCCGGCGCGGGACCGCTTTCTTGAGGCCAGTGGTTCCATCGATACGGACGTCCTGATCGTCGGCGCCGGCATCGCCGGCTGCGCCACCGCCTATTTCGCCGCCCGCGAGGGCCTGGAGGTGGTGGTCATCGACCGGGGCGACATCAATGCCGAGGGGTCCGGCACCAATGCCGGCAGCCTCCACGCCCAGATCATCTCCCGCTTCTTCAAGACCACCAATCCCTTGTGGGTACGCGGCCGGTCGCAACTCATTCCCTTCGCCTTGCAGGGTCTGCGGGTGTGGCGGCGCCTGGCCGACGAATTGGACGCGGATATCGAGCTTCGCCTCCAGGGCGGCCTGATGGTGGCCGAGACCGAGGACCAGTTGGAGATCCTCAAGCGCAAGGTCGACCTGGAGCGGGCCCAGGGCCTGGACGCCGACATCCTGACCGGCGACGCCCTGCGGACCGCGGCCCCCTACCTGGCCGAAACGGTGGTCGGGGCCGAACACTGCCGCGACGAGGGCGAGGTCAATCCCCTGATCGCCACGGTGGCCATGGCCCGGGGGGCGGAGGCCGCCGGCGCCCGCATCATGGGCCGCACCGCCTTGAAGGCCCTGGAAGCGGGGCGCGAAGGCATGGTCGCCGCCACCGACCGGGGGTCCATCCGCTGCCGCCGGCTGGTCAACGCCGCTGGCCCCTGGGCAGGCGACGTGGGTCGCCTGGTCGGGGTGACCGTACCCGTGGAGGGTCTGCCCCGCCACATGAACGTCACCGAGCCGGTGGCGCCCCTGATCGCCCATCTGGTCCAGCACGCGGACAAGCGCCTGTCCCTCAAACAGGCGGAGAACGGCACCATCATCATCGGCGGCGGCTGGCCGACGAAGGTCGACCCTCGAACCGGACAAGTGGCCGTGTTACGGGAAACGGTGGAGTCCAACTTGGACGTGGCCCTGCGCCTGGCGCCCCGACTGGCTGGCATTCACCTTGTGCGTACATGGGGCGGCATCCTCGGCCTCACCCCCGACGGGCTGGCCATCCTCGGTCCGGTGGAGAGCGTTCCCGGTTACGTCAATGGGGTAGTCCCCAACGCTGGCTATACCGCCGGCCCCCTGTGCGGGCTGCTGCTCGCCGAATACCTGCGTGGCAAGACCCCCAGCCTGGACCTCGCCCCCTACGCCGTGGAACGCTTCGAGTCCATCGGCGCCGGCCCCGATCTGGCGGCGTTGTGACCGCCGGCAACCTCAGCACCGACGTGCTGGTGGTCGGCGGCGGCATCACCGGCTGCGCCACGGCCTATTTTCTCGCCCGCGAAGGAGTGGAGGTGCTGCTGATCGATCGGGACGACCTGGCCACCGGGGCCTCGGGGCGTAACGCGGGCAGCCTTCACCTGCAGATCCTGCCCTTCATCCTCGAGGGGCTGGACGAGGAACGGCGCCGCAGCCGGCTGTCGGCCCTGCATCTGTTTCCGCCGGCCATCGAGGCGTGGCGGGACCTGGAGCGCACCCT
The DNA here is from genome assembly GCA_965247705.1 of Rhodospirillales bacterium. GTDB lineage: Bacteria > Pseudomonadota > Alphaproteobacteria > Rhodospirillales > CAMCUA01 > CBDFHV01. The sequence goes on from CBDFHV010000067.1 coordinate 33,880, forward strand.
GGGCGCCGACTGGGAAATCCGCCTCCATGGCGGCCTGATGGTCGCCGAAACGCCGGAGCAACTCGCCAGCCTCGAACGCAAGGCGGCCGTCGAGCGCCGTGCGGGGATCGAATCCCACATCATCAACCGTGCCCAGGTGCGGGATCTGGCGCCCTACCTGTCGGCGCGCGTGATCGGTGCCGAGTTCTGCCCCGGCGAGGGGAAGATGAACGCTCTGGCGGCCCTGCCGGCCATCGCGGCGGCGGCCGAGGCGGCGGGGGCCCGGGTGCTGCGCGGGGTGGCGCTCCAGGCCATCGAGGCCGGGGAGCGCGGACTGGCGGCCCACACTTCCGGGGGAACCATCGCCTGCGCCCGGCTGGTCAATGCCACCGGCCCCTGGGCCGCCGAGGTGGCGGCCATGGTCGGCGCTTCGCTGCCGGTGACCCAGAAGTACGTCCAAAGCCACGTCACCGAGCCGACGGCGCCACTGATCCGCCACCTGGTCTATCATTGCCAGCGCATCCTGACCCTCAAGCAGTTGGACAACGGCAACCTGGTTATCGGCGGCGGCTGGCCGGCCCGACCCCAGACCGGCGGCGTCTGTCCCTGGGTGCAACGGGAAAGCGTCGAGGGCAACATGTGGGTGGCCTGCCGGATCGCGCCCCGGGTGGCGGGCCTCAACTTGCTGCGCACCTGGGCCGGGATCAACCTGCGCTCCGACGGGCGGCCGATCGTCGGTCCCCTGCCGGGTGTGCCGGGCTTTTTCAACGTCATCCCGCCCGATGCCGGCTGGACCACGGGACCCCTCTGCGGCCGTCTGGCGGCGGAGATCCTCACCGGCCGCGCGCCGTCTCTCGATACGGCGGCGATGGCCCTGGAGACCTGACAAGGAGGAAACGGACATGGGCGGACAGTTGGACGGAAGAGTGGCCGCGGTGACCGGCGGCGGCACCGGCCTTGGCGAGGCCATCGCGCGGCGCTTCGCCGCCGAAGGGGCGCTGGTGGTGGTGAGCGGACGGCGCCGGGAACCGATCGACGCCGTGGCCGCCGACATCGGCGGCATGGCCGTGGTCACCGACGTGGCCGACGAGGCGTCCGTGGCCGCGCTGTTCGCCAAGACCGAACAGTCCCATGGGCGGCTCGACATACTGGTCAACAACGCCGGTCATGGCGGTGGCGGATTGATGCCGGTGGAGAACATGGATATCGACGAGTGGGACCGCACCTTCGCGGTCAACGTCCGTGGCGTGGTGCTGTGTTCCAAGTACGCCATTCCCCTGATCAAGCGGGGCGGCGGCGGCGCCATCGTCCACATCGCGTCGGTGGCCGGTATCGGCCCGCTGAAGAATCAAAGCGTCTATGGGGTCAGCAAGGCGGCCGTGATCGCCCTGACCAAGCCCATGGCCCATGAGGTGGGCCGCGACGGCATCCGGGTGAACGCCCTCTGCCCGGGGGCGGTGGTGACGGATCTCTATCGGGGAAACGCGGCGGCGCGGCAGGCGGCGACCGGCGGCACCGTGGAGGACGACATGGCCCGCATTGCCGGCGGCGTTGCCCTCGGCCGGCTGACCACCCGCGAGGAGGTGGCCTCCAGCACCCTGTTCCTGGCCACCGCGGCGTCGGGCTCCATGACCGGCAACATCCTGGTGCTGGACGCGGGCAAGCCGTGATGCCGGCAAGCGCCGGAAGCGGGCCGGTCTGAGACCGGCCCTTCTCCACCGCCGGAAGACGTTTCACAGCGCCTTGTTGCCGCCGCCGTCCATGCGGATGACGGCGCCGTGGACCTGTCGGCTGCCGGGCGAGACCAGGAAGGCGATCAGGCGGGCCACGTCCTCGGGCTCGGCGAAGGCGCGCACGCCGCTGCTGGCGACGATCTTGCGGGCCACCTCGTCGACGCTGATTTTTTCCAGTTCCGCCCGGGTGGCCACCAGTTCCTTCCAGCGGTCGGTCTTCACCGGGCCGGGGTGGATGCAGTTGACGTTGACGTCGTCCTTCAAGCCCCGGCCGGCCAGGGCCTTGGAGAAATTGGTCATCGCCGCGTTGACCGCGCCGCCGATCATGAAGTTGGGATCGGGCACGTCGGCGAAGCCACCGCTGATGTTCACCACCGCGCCATGGGCCTCGGTCAGCAGCGGCCACAGGGCCCGGCTCATGCGCACGGCGGCGTAGAACTTCAGCGCGAAGCCGTCCTCCCACACCGCGTCGTCCAGGTCCAGAAAGTCGCCGCCCTGGGTGGCGCCGGCGTTGTTGACCAGGATATCGGTGCGCCCGAAACCCTCGCGCACGGCCTGTGCCGCGGACTCGACCCCATCGGCGGTGCGCAGGTCCGTGGCGGCGGTCATCACACGGCGGCCGGTGTCCTGGGTGATACGCTCGGCTGCGGCCTTCAAGTGCTCGGCGGTGCGCGCGATCAACATCAGATCGGCCCCGCGCTGGGCCAGTTCCCCGGCCACGGCGCGGCCGATGCCGCGGCTGCCGCCGGTGATCACGGCGACCTTGCCGTCGAGCGAATCTGTCATCGGCGTCTCCCCAAAGGCATTATTTCACGAACCCGGCGAGCCGCGGCAGGGTCAGCCCCAGGTCGGGCACGTAGGTGACCAGAAGCAGAATGGCGGTCATGGCGCACCACGGCCAGAACAACTTGCGCGATACCCCCAGGATCGTCCGTTCGGCGATGGTGGCGGCGACGAAGACCACCCCGCCGATGGGCGGGGTGATGGTGCCGATGGCGATGTTCATGACCATGACCAGGGCGAAATGGATGGGATCGATGCCGTAGGTAAGGGCCACGGGCAGCAGCACCGGGCTGAGGATCAGTAGCATGGGGATGCTCTCGGCGATCATGCAGATGACCATCAGCAGCACGTTGACCAGCAGCAGGAAGGTCCACGGCTTATCCACGACGCCCTTGATCCATTCGGCGAGCAGGCGCGGCACCTCGGCGTTGGCGATCAGCCAGTTCAGGATGTCGCCCATGGCCACCAGCACCAGCAGCCCGCAGGAAAAACCGGCCGCCAGGAAGGTGACGTCCGGCAGGTCCTTGAGGCGCAGGTCCTTGTAGACCAGCCATCCGACCAGGAAGGCATAAAAGGCGGCGACGGCGGCGGCTTCGGTGGGCGTGAACACGCCGCCCAGGATGCCGCCCATGATGATGACGGCCATGAACAGGGCCGGGATGGCGCGGACGAAAGTGCGGCCCAGGTGCTTGAGGTCGAAGGGCTGAACCTCCCGATACTGGGGGCCACCGCGCCGCGCATGGACATAGGCGATCAGCAGCAGGCCCGGCACCACCAGCAGGCCCGGCACCACCCCGGCCAGGAACAGGGCCCCCACCGAGAGGTCGTTGATGACGGCGATCAGCACCATCATCAGGCTCGGCGGGATGACCTGGGCCAGGGTGCCGGCGCAGGCGATCAGCGCGGCCGAGAAATCGATGTCGTAGCGTCGCTTTTTCAGTTCCGGCTGCATGATGGCGGAGATGGCGGCCGTGTCGGCGCTGCCCGAACCGGACATGGCGGCGAGCCCGGCGGCGGCGACCACCGAGACTAGCAGCAGGCTGCCGGTGATCCAGCCGACCAGGGCGGCGGAAAAGTCGACGATGCGCTTCGACAGGCCGCCCGCCTCCATCAGCACCCCGGCCAGGATGAAGAACGGGATCGCCATGATCGGGAAGCTCTCCAGCCCGGTGAAGAATCGGTGGGCCACCAGCACGATCGGCACGTCCGTGGTCACCAGCAGGATCAGGGTGGCGGTGATGCCGAGGACGAAGACCACCGGCACGCCGATGGCCAACAGGCCGATCATGACGACGAAGCCGAAGATCATCCGCTGTCCCCGTCGGCGCCCACCCCTTGATGGAAGGGATGGTCCCAGCGCTCCACCGCCCGCAGCACCACCTCGAGGGCGAAATAGACCATGCCGATGGGGATCAGCAGGTAGACCCACCACATGGGAATCTGCAGCGACGGCGAGGTTTGATAGAGGCCGTGCTCGATCAGGATGAAGCTGCCGTAAACGATCACCCCCAGGAACAGAAGGCTGGCCACCACGATGATGACGCTGATGACGCGCTGGATCGGGATCGGCATCAGGGCGGGAAGCGCATCGATGGCGAAGACCGTGCCCCGGCGCATGGCGATGCCGGCGCCCATGACCGCCAGCCACACCTGGGCGAAGGTCGCGCTCTCGTCGCTGCCGGCGATGGAAAAATTAAAGACGTAACGCCCGACCACCTGCACCAGGACCGCGAACACCATGTAGCCATAGCAAAGAAGGACGAAGGTGCGGACGGCGCCGCGAAGCCCGGCTATGGCGGTGCGAAGATACTGTGAGGCGGGTGGCATGGAAGGCTGACGGCCGCGCCGGTACGTCCGACGCGGCCGCCCGATAATGTGCGGCGGTTACTTGGTCGCCTGGATCTTGGCCAGCAAATCTTTCTGCACGTCGGTCTTGAGGAACGCGTCGTAGACCTGCTTCGAGGCTTCGCGGAAAGGCTCCCCATCGGCCATGGTGACCTTCACCCCGGCCGCCAGAAGTTCGGCCAGTTTGGCATTGTTGCTTGCCGCGGCCAGCCCCCGCTGCAGGCGCGCCGCGTCCTTGCCGGCCTCGATCAAGGCCTTCTGTTGATCGGCGGGCAGGGACTGGTAGACCTTCTCCGACATGATCAACGGATTGGAGAAGTTGAGCCAGCCGACGAGGGCCCAATAGGGCGCGACCTCGTAGAATTTTTGGCTGTGGTAGTTGGTATTGGCGGCGTCCGCGCCGTCCACCACGCCGGTCTGAAGGGCGCCGTAAACCTCCGTGTAGGCGATCGCCGTGGCATTGGCGCCGAAGGCGTTGAAGGCGGCCACGTGGACCGGGTTCTTGATCGCCCGGATCTTCATGCCCTTGAGGTCGGCCATGGAAAAGATCGGTTTCTTGGCCATGATGTGGCGCTCGCCGGTCGTAAAGACACCGATCAGGCGGAGCCCCTTGGGCGCCATCAAGGCGCTGAACTGGTCGAACAACGGCCCTTCAAAAACCTTGTTGAAGTGGTCGTTGTCGCGAAACACGAAGGGCATGTTGATCACGTTCAGTTCCGGCACCCAGTTGGCGATGACGCCGGAAGCCGGCTGGGATACGCCGACGGTGCCGAAGAGAACGCCCTCGACCACGTTCTTGCCGGTACCCAACTGGCTGTTGGGGAAGATCTTGATCTCGATCGCGCCGTTGGTCAGTTCCTTCACCCTTTCGGCAAACCGAAGGGCGCCCAAGTGGTGGGGATTCTTTTCGTTGGTGCCGTGGGAAAACTTGAGCTCCAGGGCGTTGGCGGCCGTTCCCAGGGAGGCAAAAATCGTCGCCGCGGCGACCAGGGCGCCAAGCATTGGCTTGCGGGCCAGGGTGTGCATGATGTTCCTCCTGCAGGATTGCAATCGCGGGTCCTCGTCGGGATCCCTTGTCTCATCGCTTCCATGATACAGCTTCGAAGCGGATTTCCATGAAGGAATCGGGTCCGCCATGCGCCTGACCGGAAACGGCATCCGGCCCGCGGGTCGCGAGGTTCATGTGACATTCGACGGGCGAACCCTGCCCGCCCATGAGGGCGAGACGGTCGCCGCCTGTCTGGCCGGCAACGGCGTGTCGGCGTTCCGAGAGACCGAGGACGGCAGCACCCGTGGCATCTTTTGCGGCATGGGCGTCTGCTTCGAGTGCCTGGTCGACATCGACGGCCGACCCAATCAGCAGGCCTGCATGACCACTGTCACCGACGGCATGACCGTCACCACGCAGGCCCACCGCGCGGCCCCCGCCGCCGACGTTTCCTTTCCCGGCGTTGCAGAGAAAATCGCCGAGCCTGAGGTGCTGGTGATCGGCGGCGGCGCGGCGGGGCTGACGGCGGCCACGGCGGCGGCCCGCTGCGGGGCCGAGGTGGTGGTGGTGGACGAACGACCGGCCCTGGGCGGCCAGTTCTTCAAGCAGCTCTCCACGGCCCATGCCGTCGACTCCGAGGAGGCCTTGGACCCGCAATTCCGCCAGGGCCGAGACCTGATCCAGGCGGCGCTGGCGGCCGGCGTGGTAGTGATGGAACGGGCCCAGGCGTGGGGCGCCTTTCCGCCCCGGGAGGTCTGCGTCCTGGATCGGGACGGCCGCGCCATGGTGCTGCGGCCCCGGCAACTGGTGCTCGCCACCGGCGCCTACGAGCGGGGCCTGCCCATCCCCGGCTGGACCCTGCCCGGCTTCATGACCACCGGCGCAGCCCAGACCCTGGCCCGGGCCTATCGGGTGGCGCCGGGCCGGCGGGTGCTGGTGGCGGGAAACGGGCCGTTGAATTTTCAGGTGGCCTCGGAGCTGTCCACCGCCGGGGTGGAGATCGCCGCCCTGGTGGAGGCGGCGCCGGCGCCGGGCCCCCGGCATGGGGGCGCCATTCTGTCGGGGTTACGGCATTCGCCCGACCTGATGTTGAACGGCCTCGGCTATCGCTGGCGCTTGCGCCGCCGAGGCGTTCCGCTTCTGCATGGCCACGTGCTGGTGGCGGCGAACGGCGACAGCCGGGTCGAAGAAGCGGTGGTCGCCCGCCTGTCCGCCGATGGGCAGGTGGACCGGTCGCGGGCGCAAACCTTCGCCGTCGACGCCATCTGCGCCGGCTACGGTTTCATGCCGTCGAACGATTTGTCCCGGGCCCTGGGCTGTCGGCACCGCTACGACCCGGGGAAGGGACATCTGGCGATCGAGGTCGACGGCGACGGCCTGACCACGGCGGAAGGGATTTTCGTCGTCGGCGATGCCGGCGGCATGGGCGGCGCCCGGATGGCGCAAGAGCAAGGGTTCCTTGCCGGCGTGGCGGCGGCCCGCGCCACGGGCAAGGCCGTGCCTTCGGCGATCGCTGACGAGGCCGCCCGGCGCCGCCGTAAGCTGGAAGGCCATCGGCGGTTTCAGTACGCCCTGTGGACCCTGTTCGCGGCGCCCCGCCTCGACGTCGAACTGGCCGATGACGACACCCTCGTCTGCCGCTGCGAGAACGTGCCCTTAGGCGCCCTGCGGGCGACCCTGGAATCGGGCGCCTGTTCCGCCGGGTCCCTCAAGCGCCAGACCCGCGCCGGCATGGGACGCTGCCAAGGCCGCTACTGCGGCCCCCTTATCGCCGCCATGGTCGCCGCCCGTGGCGGCGTCGCGGTCGACGAGTTCTCCTACTTCGCCCCCCGCCCGCCGATCAAGCCGGTGCCCATCGGCGCCATCGCCCGCGAGCACGCGGACCTCAAATCCCAGGGGTGAGGGTCGCCGGGGACTCGGTCGCGAATCGGTCCGCCCTCTCGCACGCGCGCGTGGCGCCTGTCGGGGTCGCGGGAATTCCCCGCTAACCGCCACCGCGCCTAACAAATGTCAATGACGCTTTTCCCCCAGCGGAGAGCATGGCTGGTGAGGACGAGTGCCGCCCGTTGGTGCGGCGAGGACAAGTGAGGAGGCGTTCATGTCCGAGGCCCCAGGCGGTACCCCATCCACGGACGATGGGTCCGAGCGGATTCCAATGATGCAGCAGCTTTTGGACAACCATTTCCTGCTGTTGTTCCTGGGCGTTGCCATCCCGGCGGCGCTCTATCTCATGTGGGGGGTCATGGAAGTGGCTTCCATTCCCCTCCTGCCGGCGCAATAGGGGGTCCCGGCGATGGCGATCACATCCCCCGAAAACCGAATCTGATGGAAAGAGCCGGTCGAGCGGTCGGAGGTCCTGTGGGTGACCCTGGCCCTGGTCTGGGCGCTGGTGATGTTCTTCATGATGCCCTACTGGCACATCGCCGGCGAACAGAACCTGTCCAACGAGGCCTACCGGGTGAAACCCGAGGCTTTCGGCGCCCGCGTGGAGGCGGCGGCGGCCAAATACACGGTCCGCGAGGAAGGGGACACCGGTATCCCGGTGGTCCATCCGCCGGCCGGCGGCGATGCCTACATGCTGGCCCGGCTGTGGGAATGGTGGCCGGTTCTGGAGCTGGAAAAGGACCAGACCTACCGGCTGCACCTGTCGTCCATGGACTGGCAGCACGGGTTCTCGTTGCTGCCCGAGAGCATCAACCTTCAAGTCCATCCCAACTACGAGATGGTGCTGACCATCAAACCGAACAGTACCGGCGTCTTCAGCGTGGTCTGCAACGAGTACTGCGGGATCGGTCACCACAACATGGTGGGCCGCATCCACGTGGTAGACAAGAAGTAGGGGGGCGTCATGGCGACGACCGCGGAATTTCGCACCTGTCCCGAAACCGGCTTCAAGATTCATTTGCCGGCTGACAAGCTGATCAAATGGAACGCCGTGACGGGCATCGTATTTTTCCTCGTCGGTGGCCTGTTCGGCCTGGGGGTGGCGCTGACGCGCTGGCCCGCCGTTCACTTTCTGGGCCCGGAAGACTTTTACCTGGCGCTCACCGCCCATGGCCTGGACGTGCTGCTTGTCTGGGTCATCTTCTTCGAGATGGCGCTGCTCTACTTCGCGTCCGCCGTCTTGCTGAACTGCCGGCTGGCGCAGCCGGTCATGGGCTGGGTCGGCTATTGGCTGATGCTGATTGGCGCGGTTATGGTCAACGTGGCGGTGCTGCAGGGCGATTCCAGCGTCATGTTCACCTCCTACGTGCCCATGCAGGCCTCGCCCCTCTTCTACCTGGGCATCATCCTGTTCGCGGTGGGGGCGCTGATCGGCTGCTTCGTGTTCTTCGGCACCCTGGTCATCGCGCGGCAGGAACGGACCTACGAGGGCTCGGTGCCCCTGGTCACCTTCGGCGCCACAGTGGCGGCGATCATCGCCGTCTTCACCATCGCCTCGGGCGCCATCATCCTGATCCCGACGCTGCTGTGGTCGGTGGGCTACGTCGGCACCATCGATTCGCTGATGTACAAGGTGGTGTGGTGGGGCCTGAGCTAGCCCGAATTATTCACGGCGCTGATTGAAAATGCTGGTGAGCGTAGATTAACCTGTTGAAATGCCGTATGATTTTGGTGTCAAGACAAGATCACATGGCAACAGAACAACCCACGGCTCACCATGAACGAGATTACCCCCTATCTCCCTGGTTTGTCACCCGTTGGAGGCAAGCCGCTTTGCGCCCGCTTCGACGGCGGACGGCTGTCGTCGGACGGCGGGGTGTTGTTGTTGGGCGAGATCGACAGGCGGCTCGGCATCGCCGACGTGCTCGCTTCCTGCGTCACCGACGTGCGCGACCCGGCGAGCACGACCCACGCTTACGTAGACATGATCCGGGCGCGCCTGTTCGCTATTGCCTGCGGGTATGAGGATTGCGACGACCTCGACGTTCTGCGTTTCGATCCGGCGTTCAAGCTGGCCTGTGGCCGTTTGTCCGAGAGCGGCGACGACCTGATGAGCCAACCGACCCTGTCGCGCCTCGAGAACGCGCCGTCATGGCGCGCGCTCGGGCGCATGGGGCTGTCGATGATCGATCTGTTTTGCGCCAGCTTCAAGCGCGTTCCGGCGCGCATCGTTCTCGATATCGACGACACCGACGATGCCGTTCACGGCGGCCAGCAGCTGGCGCTGTTCAACGCCCATTACGACGACTATTGCTTCCAACCCATCCATATCTTCGAGGCGGCCACCGGCAAGCCGGTGATGTCACTGCTGCGTCCCGGCAAGCGGCCCTCCGGCGACGAGGCGGCGCGGATCCTGAGACACGTCATCGGCCGCATCCGCCGCAACTGGCCACGGGTCGAGATCACCGTGCGGGGCGATGGCCACTACGCCACGCCGGAGGCCATGGAATTCCTCGAACGTCAGGGCTGCGGCTACATCTTCGGGCTTTCCGGCAACGCCCGGCTGAACAGGATCGGCCAGCCGTGGTGCGAGGACGCCGCCGTGCGCCGGGCGGGGCAGGGAAAGGATAAGGTGCGCCGCTTCTTCCACACCGGCTACCAGGCCAAAAGCTGGTCACGGCAACGCTCGGTCATCGCCCGCGTGGAAGCTACCGCCAAGGGCTGTGACGTCCGCTTCGTCGTCACCAACCTGAGCGGCCGCGCCAAGGCGCTCTACGAGAAGGTCTACTGCGCCCGCGGGCGGATGGAAAACATGATCAAGGACCACAAGCTCTACACCAAGTCCGACCGCACGTCGTGCCACCGTTGGGAGGCCAACCAGTTCCGCCTCTTCCTGCATACCGGCGCCTACTGGCTGCTGCATCAGCTTCGCCAAGCGGCGCCTCGGAAATCGCTGTGGCGAACGGCCACCTTCGAAACCCTGCGCCGGGCGTTTCTCAAAATCGCCGTCCGCGTCGAGGAGCTCAAGTCGCGCCTCAGGATCGCCCTGCCTTCGGCCTATCCCTATCAGCCGGCCATGATCGCCATCGCCGGGCGCATCACCGCCCAAGGGCCCTGAACCAAGCGGCAGGTGCCGCCGGACGAGCCCCGAACAACAACCTCCAACCTCTCCGACAATCCGTCTCAAAAATCGCCGTCAACCCGGTCGCTACCGCTCGTCCCGCTGAAATCCGATGGCCGTCATGAATAATTGGGGCTAGTGGTCCAAATCCCGGCCCTGGGCCGGAGACGGAAGATGTTGAAGGGGGCGGGCCAAAAACCCGCCCCCGGGTTTTCGGGGATACGGCAGATGGTTGGCCATTTGGATCAGTTGCGGGAACGATCGATGGCGACCCTCGCCGTGCTGCTCCTGAGCTTGACCTTTTCCTCCCCAACCCATGCCGCCCGCGGCCATGACCCGGTGGATCGGGCCGAATCCCTGGCCGTCAGCCAAGCGGCCATCGGCCGGTCAGTGCGCGATCTGACATTGCAGGACGCCCGTGGACGGACCGTGAGGCTGTCGGACTTCCGCGGCCGTCCCCTGGTGGTGAACATGGTCTACACCAGTTGTTCCGACGCTTGTCCGGTGGTCACCCAAAGCGTGGCCGATGCCGCCGCCGTGGCCTGGGACGCCCTGGGCGGGGAGTCCTTCGCTGTCATCACCGTCGGCTTCGATACATCGTTCGATACGGCGGAGCGGGTGGCCGGTTTCGCCCGCCGCCAGGGCGCCACGGGACCGACCTGGCGGTTCCTGAGCGGAGAACTGCCGACGGTGGCGGCCCTGTCGGACGATCTGGGTTTCGTCTTCTACCGCTCCGCCAAGAGATTCGATCACCTGTTCCAGACCACGATCCTGGACGCCGAAGGCCGGGTCTATCGGCAGGTCTATGGGGCGACGTTCGATACGCCCCTGTTCGTCGAGCCATTGAAAGACCTGGTCCTGGGCACCACGTCCCCGTTCGCCAGCCTCGACGACCTGGTCAAGAAAATGCGCCTGTTCTGCACCATTTACGACCCGGCCGCGGACCGCTACCGTTTCGAGACGTCCCTGTTCGTCCAGTTGGCCGTGGGCGCGTTGGTGGTGCTGCTGTTGGGCACATTCGTCATTCGCAATTGGATCCGCATTCTCCGCCGTGACCAGAGCCCCGCCCGGTGACCATCCGCCGGGTTCTGCAGGATGTGGTGCTGCGCGCCAAGGCCGGTTTCGACCGCCCCTTTGGCGCGGCCTGGAATCCCTTGCGGCAGCTGGGCACGCTGGCCTTCTTCTACTACTGGATCTGCGCCGCCAGTGGGATCTACCTCTATATCCTGTTCGATACCTCGGTGACGGGGGTCTACGATTCGATCGAGTATCTGACGGTGGAGCAGTGGTACCTGGGCGGCGTCATGCGCAGCCTGCACCGCTATTCCTCCGACGCCATGGTCGTGCTGGCCGTCCTGCACCTGACCCGCGAGTTTCTGTTCGATCGCTACCGGGGGGTCCGCTGGTTTGCCTGGTTCACCGGCGTCTCGGTCCTGTGGTTTCTCTACATGTCGGGGATCAGCGGCTATTGGCTGGTGTGGGACCAGTTGGCCCAGTACGTGGCCACCGGCTCCATGGAGTGGATGGACTGGCTGGGCATCTTCGGCGAGCCGGTGGCCAACAACTTCCTCACCCAGGGCAGCCTGGGCGACCGCTTTTTCAGCCTGTTGATCTTCATCCACATCTTCGTGCCCCTGTTCCTGCTGTTCATCATGTGGGTCCACGTGATGCGGGTCGCCCAACCGCGCATCAATCCGCCCCGGGGACTGGCCGCGGGCTCGACGGTGGCGCTCCTCGCCTTGGCGCTGGCGAAGCCGGCGGTGAGCCACCCGCCGGCCGATCTGAGCACGGTGCCGTCGAGCCTCAACCTGGACTGGTTCTACATGCTGCTCTATCCGCTGTTCGATGCCTGGGGGCCGGGGCCGTTGTGGCTGCTGGCGGTCGGCGGCTCGGTCGCCATATGCATCCTGCCGTGGCTGCCGCCCCTGCGGCGGGAGGCGCCGGCGGAAGTGTTCCTCGAGAAATGCAACGGCTGCACCCGCTGTTTCAACGACTGTCCCTACAGCGCCATCACCATGAACCCGCGCAGCGACGGCCGCCCCTTCGAGGAAGAGGCGGTGGTCGACCCGGACCTGTGCGTGAACTGCGGCATCTGCGTCGGGTCGTGCCCGGTGTCCACGCCGTTCCGCCACTCCGATGAACTGGTTACCGGCATCGACCTTCCCAACTACCCCCTCGGCCGGGTGCGCGACGTAACCCAGGCGGCCATGGACCGCCTCACCCAAGCCCCCGGCGGTCGGGTCCTGGTGTTCGGGTGCGAACATGGGCCCACGGTGGAAGCCCTGGAGCGTGATGGGATCGCCACCGTTCCGCTCCCGTGCGCCGGCATGCTGCCGCCGTCCTTCGTCGACTGGGCCATCAGCCGCGGCGGCGTCGACGGGGTGGTGGTGGCCGGATGCCGGGAGCGCGACTGCTACCACCGCCTGGGGGTGCGCTGGACCCAGGACAGGATGGCGGGGCTGCGGGACCCCTACCTGCGCGCCCGGGTGCCCCGCGAGCAGGTGATGGCCCTGTGGGCGGCGCGAACCGACACCGAAGCCCTGATCGGCCAGGTTGAGGATTTCCGCCGCGACCTGGCTTCGGCGGCCCTCGAGGACCCGCGGCCCGCTATGGCGAGCGCGATCCCATGACCGAGGACGGCTTTCCGATATTCTACGCGGTCCCGCTTCTGGTGTTCCTGCCGATTTTCTTTCTGGTTCTTCGAGCATTCGGCTTGTTTCGCATCATCGGCGAGCTGGTGGCGAGAAAACCGGTGGCGCAAGCAGCGTCGGAACCGGCCCCGACCACGCGGCGCCGCGCGCCGCCGCCGCGCGGCGTCCGGCCCGACGAACCGGGTCTCCAGCCCCTTCGCCTGGCCGGCCAAGCGCTGGCCTACGTGCCATTTCTGGTCGTTGTCGGGGCGTTTGCCGCCTGGCCCACGTACGAATACGTCCCCGCCGATCACGCGCGGCTCAAGGTGAGCATCGGCTACACCGGCCAGCGCAAGGAAGAATGCCGCCAGCGATCCCGCGAGGAGTTGGCCAAGCTGGCCCCCAACATGCGCGCGCCCCAGTCCTGCTCCCGGGAGCGATGGCCTTTGCAGCTGCAGCTGCGGCTGGACGGCGAACCGTTGATCGACGTCGAACGGCCGCCGGCCGGTCTCAGTGCCGACATGCCCTCCAGCTTCTATCGGGTGATCGACGTCCCCGCGGGTGCGCACCATATCGCCGTGCGGCTGAAGGACAGGGGCGATGCCGAGGTGTTCCCCTACAGCGACGAACGCACGGTGACCCTGGTGCCCGGCCAGTCCCTGGTCATCGGTTTCGATCAGCGGGCCGGCGGTTTCCAATACCGATAGAGTGCCGCGAGCGTTCGGGCGCGATCAATGGCCCGTCAGCGCGTGCAGGCGCCGGTCCAGGGTCCGGAAGTGATTGCCGAACCAACGGCCGGTCCGATCCGCGATCGCCGCGGGAACGTCCGTATCGGCGCCGGCGGCGACCTCGTCCATGATATCGCGGATGTCGTCCAGCAGCCGGTCGTGATCGGCCTTGTGCTCGGCATAACCCTCGTAACCCACCGATCGCATGACCTTTTCCTCGAGGGCGAAATGGGCCTCGATGAGGGCATGGATCTCGGCCAGGCTGGCCTGGATCTGCTGGGTCGGCCGTTCGCCCTTGGCCAGCACAGCCAAGTCGTTGATGGCGGAGATCGGGTTCTGGTGCTCGTGGTCGATGGACTCGACCCCGGTCTCGAACTCCTTGCGCCACGGAATCAGGGTCATGGATCGTCCCGTTGATGACCCCCGGGCTCGACCGCCCGGTGGACGGGGTCAGGGAAACCCGTTACAGGAACCTGGTCATTGACCATGGTTAAGGGTGCCGTTGCGGTGCCGACGGCGAATTCGACCGGGAAGACGCCATGAGCCCCGAGGATCTGAACATCGTCCGCGGCCTGCCGCTTCTGGCAGGGCTGCCCGAAGACCGGCTGGGGCGACTCCTGACAGGCGCCGTACCCCGTGTCCACCCCAAGGGCCAGGTGCTGTTCTTGCAGGACGATCCGGCGGACGGCTTTTACGTGGTCCTCAGCGGCTGGGTAAAGCTGTTCGTCGAGCGCTCGGACGGCGAGGAGGCGGTGCTCGGCGTCTTCACCCGGGGCGAGAGCTTTGCCGAGGCGGTGATGTTCATCGGCGGCCGCTACCCGGCCAGCGCCCAGGTGGTGGAAGATGCCCGGCTGCTGCGCTTCAGCTATCGTCCGTTCAGCGATTGGATCCATGCCGAGCCGGCGGCGGCCCTGAATATGCTGGCGTCCATGTCCCGTCATTTGCATCACCTGGTGCGCGAGGTGACCCAGCTCAAGACCCGCACCGCCAGCCAGCGCGTCGCCGACTTCCTGGTCCGGCTGTTTCCGACCCGCGAGGGATCGGCGGTGGTCGCCCTGCCCTACGACAAGTCCCTGATCGCGGCCCGCCTGGGCATGAAGCCGGAAAGCCTGTCCCGGGTTCTCGGCGGGCTGCGCAAGCTGGGGGTCAAGTCGGAACAAAACCGGGTGGTGATTCCGGACGTGGCGTTGCTGCACGACTACGCCGACAGCGGCCGCCCGGTCGACGCCTTCCGCGACCAGATGGTTCGCGCCCGCGGCGCCGATTGAGCACCGCCTCATCCCGTTACCTTGTGAAGCCGGCCTTCCGCGTCCCGCAGCCATGCCTCGATCCCACCGCCGGTGCGGACCAGATCAACCGCCCGCTCCGACGGCGACACGGCAATGGCGGTCGACAGGGCGTCGGCGAGAACGGCGCTGGGGGCGGCCACGGTGACGCCGCGCCACGACCGGACGGGGTGCCCCGTTTTCGGCGACAGAAGGTGATGGTGGCAGCCACTGGCCTCGAAGACCGTGCCCGAAGGCGCCGAGGTGGCCAGCGCGGCGTCGGCGAGCGGGACGGTCGGGCCATCGACGTCGATCTGCCACGGCGCGCCGTCGGCGCGGGCGCCGAGGGCCCGCATCTCGCCCAGTTCGACCAGCACATGGGTCCAGCCACGATCCTTGAGGATGTCGGCAACCCGGTCGGTGATGTAGCCCTGGGCGATCCCGTTGAGGGTGACGGCCATGCCGGTCGGCAGAACGATCCGATCGGGCCGCAGGATCAGGCGCCGCTGATCCACCGCCGCCAGGGCCGCTTCGACGGCAGCAGGCGGCGGCCCCGCGGAAACGGGCCGGCGCCGGAAGTGGCGGGCATAGAGCTGCCATAGGGATTGTACGGTGACGTCGAAGTGGCCGTCGCTCAGGCGGCTCATGTACCGGGCGAAGGACATCAGGCTTTGCATGTCCGCCGACGGGGATGCCAGGACCCCGTCCCGATTGAGGCGGTTGAGGGCGGAGTTGCCGCGCCAAAGACTGAACTCGGCCTCCAGGCGTGTCACCTCGGCCAGGCAGGCGTCGATGGCCGTCTGGGCGCTCGTTGGATCGTCCGCATGGAGAAGGATGCGCGCCTCAGCGCCCAGCGCCGCGCCGCGCCAGCGGAAGCGCCGTGCCCTTGCCGTCGCCCGGCTGCCAAGAAGCGCGCCCGCCCCGGCGGCCGCTGTCACGGTGAGGAAGCGGCGTCTGTTGAGCCGCGGAAATCCCAGGCCGGTCACGACTTCGCCTCCTTCATGGCCGCGGCCACCACTTCCTTCTGGGCCGCCCGCCGTTCCCGCTGGCGACGGCGGACGATCAATGGGGGACAGGTCTTGTCGTCATGGAAGAGGGCCTGGCAATTCAGGCAGTGAATGCATTCGTTGGGATTGATGTAACCGTTGGGATGGATCGCCTGCACCGTGCACCGCTGGGCGCAGATGCCGCATTCCCGACCGCATTGGAACCGGCGCTGCAGCCAGTTGAACATGTGCAGGCGTGCCGGGATCGCCAGCGCTCCGCCCAGGGGACAAAGGTAGCGGCAAAAGAACCGCTCGATCGTCAGACCCGCGGCCAGGAGCATCACGGCGTACATGACGAAAGGCCAATGGCGATGGAATTTCAATGAGATGGCGGTTTTGAAGGGTTCCACCTCCGCGCCCATGACGGCCAGGTTGGTGGAATGGAGCGAGACCGCCATCAGGCCCAGGAAGATCAGGTACTTCAGCGGCCACAGCCGTTCGTGCAGGGCGAACGGGACCGAGATTTGCGGCACGTGAAGCGCCCGGGCCCCTTCGTTCAGCAGTTCCTGAAGGGCGCCGAAGGGGCATAGCCAGCCGCAGAACACACCCCGGCCCCAGAACAGCATGGCCATGGCGACGAAGCTCCACAGCAGGAAAGCCAGGGGGTCGAGAAGGAAGAACTCCCACTGAAACTCCGTCAGCAGGGAGTGGATGAACGTCATCACGTTGACCACCGACAACTGGGCGCCCGCATACCAGCCGAGCCAGACCAGGGTGAAAGCGAGAAAGGCGATGCGGGTAATCCGGTAGAATCGGCCGTGGCGGGCATAGCTGTCCTGAAACACCAGGATGGCCGTTAGGGCCAGCAGCATCACCGACAGGATGGCGATGCGGCCGACGCTCTGCTGCCAGATGCCGACCCACAGGGTTTCCGGGACGGCGCCGGCCGCGTCGGTTTCAGCCTCTGCCTCGGAAGGGCCGCCGATGCGGTAGCGGGCGGGCACCACGTAGGAGAGGGCGAAGGTGCGGCTCAGGCTGCCGCCGGACTCGGTGTCGCGGGTGACCAGCAACTCCAAACGCCAGGGACGCAAGGCATCGAAGCCGGTGTCGCCGGGAATGACGAAGATTCCCACCTCGCGAAGCTCCGGCGCGTCGTTCGGGGCCAGCCGCTCCACGTTGCGGTATCCGCGTTTGGTCAGGCGGATCGTCTTTTCGCCCTGCACCACCTGGATGCGGTCGAACGCGCCCGAGCGCCACCAGCCCGTGCCCTTGAACGAATAAAGCCCCTGGGCGGCGATCATGAGGATCTGATCGTCCACCCCCAGACCGGCCACGGTGCGATTGAACAGGCGGCGCCCGAGCAGGTTCTGACCCACCCGGGGCGGGGTCGCCAGGGCGGCGAACAGTTCGATGAACAGCCCCTCCGGATCGGCCCGCTCCCGTTCCCCGAGGTGGCCGCCCACCTCGTCGAAGGACTGGACCATGGCGCCCCGCGCGAGGCGAAAACGGACCACCGAACCGTCGGCCAGCAGGTCCGTCCAGGTGGCGGGCCCAAAACTCTCCCGATCGAGCCGCGCGCCCGCCGCGGCGCCGATCAGGCCCCGCGAGCGGGCCACCGTACGGGCCGAACGCAGGATGGCGTCGCGGATGACGGCGCTGCTGATGGTGGCGCCGGCGATGGCATCGGGCAGGCCGCTCTCGGATTCCGTCGTGACCCGCTGGCGAACATTGATCCCGGCATAGCCGGCGACGAAGTCATGAAGGCTTTTCTCGGCCACGCCGATGACCAGGATCGGCTCGCTGTGGGAGATCAGGACGGCGCCGGTGATGCGCCCGTCGTTGTCGACGCCGGCCAGGATATCGATCGGCTTGCCGGAAAACCCGACCGAACCCGTCACCGCCTTGGTGGAGAACACGAACCCCAGTCGTTCCCCCGCCCTGTAGGCCACCGCAGCCGGCGGTTTGCCGCCGAAGGGTCCGAAGCGTTCCGCCCCGGGAAAGGCCGCGGACAACGCGTCCGCGTCGACCTCGGCAGCCGCCGGGCCGGCGAGCGCCGGGAGCCACAGGCAGGCAATGATCAGGGCGGCGGAAGCGAGCCGCGCCGGGTGGATTTTCGGTCTGTAGGGCACTTGCGGCTGAGGCTCCCGGCGGCGGGGAACGGCACGCCCGCCGGGCATTCCGCCGGGCTTCCGCATGCTTCTCGCGACCGGGCGGGCGGTCCTTGACAAAGATCAAGGCCGGAGCGGCGATCCGCGTGCGAAAACCCTCGATATCTTCGCGATCCATGGAGGCGCTCGACGGCCCGACCGGCGGCCGCTTGGCCTCGACCGTCCAAAGGGGATACGACCATGAAACGAGTACTCTCCGGCTTCGTGCTTCCCATCGTCCTGGCAATGGCGACCGGCGCCGCGGCCCAGACGGCGCCCAAGCCGGCGGACCTGAAGAAGCACGAGTCGACGCCTGGCGAGCGCTACGAGCCTAGCCTGGATGTCATGCGCGACAGCAGCGTCGAGCAGCCCGGCACCAAGCCCGGCGTGCCGACCCTGACGTCCGAAGAGTTTTTCCGCGCCAAGCAGATCTACTTCGAGCGCTGCGCCGGCTGCCACGGCGTGCTTCGCAAGGGCGCCACGGGCAAGCCGCTGACCCCGGACATTACCCGCGAACTGGGTGAAGAATACCTGCGGGACTTCATCGACTATGGTTCGCCGGGCGGCATGCCCAACTGGGGTTCTTCCGGCGACATGGACCAGGGCGACGTGGGCTTGATGGCCCGCTACCTGCTCAACGATCCGCCCCAGCCGCCCGAATTCGGCCTCAAGGAGATCAAGGCGACCTGGAAGGTCATGGTGCCGCCCACAGAGCGGCCGACCCGCCAGATGAATACCCTCGACCTCGAAAATCTGTTCTCGGTGACGTTGCGCGACGTGGGCCAGGTCGCGCTGATCGACGGCGCTTCCAAGAAGATCGTCAAGATCATCGACACCGGCTACGCCGTCCACATCTCGCGCATGTCGGCTTCGGGGCGCTACGTGTTCACCATCGGCCGCGACGCCGTGGTCAACATGATCGACCTGTGGATGCCCGAGCCGAGGACGGTGGCCCAGATCAAGCTGGGCATGGAGGCGCGCTCCGTCGAGACCTCGAAAATGAAGGGCTATGAAGACAAGTACGCCATCGCCGGCGCCTATTGGCCGCCCCAGTACGTGATAATGGACGGCCAAACCCTGGAGCCGCTGAAGGTGGTTTCCACCCGTGGCATGACCGTCGATACCCAGGAGTATCACCCCGAACCGCGGGTGGCCGCTATCGTCGGCTCCCACTTCAGCCCGGAATTCGTCGTCAACGTCAAGGAGACCGGCAAGATCCTGCTGGTCAACTTCAAGGACATCGCCAACCTCCAGGTGACCTCCATCGATGCCGAACGGTTCCTCCACGACGGCGGATTCGATTCCACCAAGCGCTACTTCCTGGTCGCCGCCAATGCCAGCAACACCGTGGCGGTGGTCGACACCAAGGAGGGTAAGCTGGTCAAGCTGATCCGTGAGGATGACGGCATCGGCATCAAGCCCCACCCGGGGCGCGGCGCCAACCTGGTCCACCCGAAGTTCGGGCCCGTGTGGGCGACCAGCCACCTGGGCGACGATACCATCGCCCTTATCGGTACCGATCCAGTCAACCATCCGGACAACGCCTGGAAGGTGGTCCAGTCCCTTGAAGGCCAGGGTGGCGGCTCGCTGTTCGTGAAGACCCATCCCAAATCCAAAAACCTGTGGGTCGACACGCCGCTCAATCCCGAGGCGGAGGTGGCCTCCTCGGTCGCCGTGTTCAACATCGACAACCTGGACGCGGGCTACGAGGTGATTCCCATCGGCGAGCTTTCGGGCATCAGCGAGGGCGTCCGGCGAGTCGTCCAAGGCGAATACAACAAGGCCGGCGACGAGGTCTGGTTCTCGGTGTGGAATTCCAAGAGCCAGGAATCGGCGTTGGTGATCCTCGACGACAAGACCCGCAAGGTGAAGTCGGTCATCCGCGACAAGCGACTGGTCACGCCGACGGGCAAGTTCAACGTCTTCAACACCACCAACGACGTCTACTGAGCCTCGGGTGTGGGGCAGGCTGTTCGGGCCTGTCCCCGTCGGCGCGTTGTCGGAGAGGGGAGGCCTCGACACACCATGTGGAGACACAACGCCAGGGTCTATTTGGTCGGCGCCGGTCCGGGAGACCCGGACCTGCTGACGGTCAAGGCCCTGCGCCTGATCCAGCAAGCCGACGTCATCGTTTACGACCGCCTGGTCTCGGAAGAGATCCTCGATCTGATTCCGGTCGGCACCGCCCGCATTTTCGTCGGCAAGGCCGCCGGCCAGC
Organism: Rhodospirillales bacterium; assembly: GCA_965247705.1. Taxonomy (GTDB): domain Bacteria; phylum Pseudomonadota; class Alphaproteobacteria; order Rhodospirillales; family CAMCUA01; genus CBDFHV01. Next base: position 54,187 of record CBDFHV010000067.1, read on the forward strand.
ATCACATGCCCCAGGAGGACATCAACGATCTTCTGGTTCGCCTGGCCCGGACCGGACACCGGGTCGTCCGCCTCAAGGGGGGCGATCCTTTCGTGTTTGGCCGCGGCAGCGAGGAAGCCGCGTATTTGACGCGCCATGGCATCGGTGTTGCCGTGGTGCCGGGGATTACCGCCGCTTCGGGCGTCAGCGCCGCCACCGGGATACCCCTGACCCACCGCGGTTACGCGACGGGCGTGCGGTTCGTCACCGGTCATTGCCGCGCCGGGACGGCATTGGATCTGGACTGGAAGTCACTGGCCGATCCGGACACGACATTGATCATCTACATGGGATTGGCCCATCTGCCGGAGATTGCCCATCAGTTGGCCGCGGCGGGATTGTCGCCGCAAACGCCGGCCGCGGCGGTCTCCCGGGGCACCACCCGGGATCAGCAAGTCTGCGCGGCGACCCTGGAGACCATGTCGGAGGCGGTGGCGAAAGCCGTATTGCCAAGCCCCACCCTTATCATCGTTGGACAGGTGGTTAGCCTGGCGGACGTTCTCGACCTGGCGACCGATTTTGCCGAGCCGGCGGTTACCCAGTCCCCAGAGGCGGCCCGTGCGTTCGCGTAGCCTCATCGCGGCCGCCCTGCTGGTCTTCGCGGTCACCGGCATGTCGCGGGCGGACGTGCCGCCCGAACGCCAGGAAGCGTTGGCCCACCTGTTGAAGCACGATTGCGGCTCCTGCCACGGCATGACCCGAAAAGGGGGCCTGGGGAAACCTCTCCTGGCGCCGGCCCTGGCGGAGAAGACCGACGCCGACCTGATGGAGATCATCCTCGACGGGGTTCCGGGCACGCCCATGCCTCCATGGCGGCCGCTGCTCAGCGACGACGATGCCGCCTGGCTGGTCCGTGCCCTGCGCCAGGAGGCGGCCACCCCATGAGCCCGCTGCGCGCCCTGGCCTTCGCAGGCGTGGCGCTGCTGACGGCGGTCTCGGCTATTGCGGGGGAGCTTCGTGGCACCGGCGACATGGGCCTGGTGGTGGAACGGGCCGGCGGCTCGGTGCAAATCGTCGATACCACCGCCCGCGCGGCCCTTGGCCGGGTCGAGGGCCTGGGCGATCTCAGTCACGCCTCCGTTGTCTTTTCCCGGGACGGGCGCTACGGCTTCGTCTTCGGCCGAGATGGCGGACTGACCAAGGTCGACCTGCTGACTCGAACCATCGCCCGGCGAATCGTCCAGGCGGGCAACAGCATCGGCGGCGCCATCTCCCAGGATGGCCGGCTGGTGGCGGTGTCCAATTACGAACCCGGCGGCGTTAATGTGTTCGACAGCGATACCTTGGCCCTGGTCGCCGACATCTCCGCCGTTTCCGGCCGCAACGGCAACCCGTCGAAAGTGGTGGGCCTGGTGGATGCCCCGGGGCAACGCTTCGTCTTCAGCCTGTTCGAGGCCGGCGAGATCTGGGTTGCTGACCTGACCAATCCGCTTGCGCCCCAATTACGAAAATTCCCGGACGCCGGGATCCAACCCTATGACGCCCTGATCACGCCCAACGGACGCTACTACCTGGCGGGTCTGTTCGGCGAGGACGGGCTGACCCTTCTCGACCTGTGGAACCCGGACGGGGGGACGCGCCGCGTGCTGTCCGGATATGGCCGGGGCGAGACGCCTCTGCCGGTCTACAAGATGCCGCACCTGGAAGGCTGGACTATCGCCGGCGGCGAAGCGTTCGTCCCCGCGGTCGGCCGCCACGAGGTGCTGGCCATCGACACCGCGACCTGGGCGCAGGCCGGCCGCATCCCGGTGCATGGCCAGCCGGTTTTTGTCATGGCCCAGCCGGACGGCCGGCGGCTGTGGGTCAATTTCGCCCTGCCCCACAACGACATCGTCCAGGTGATCGACGTGCCGAGCCGGCGGATCGTCCGTACCATGAAGCCGGGCCGTGGCGTCCTGCACATGGAGTTCACCCCCCGGGGCGAGGCGGTCTGGGTCTCGGTCCGGGACGGGGACAAAGTGGTGGTCTACGACACCGAAAGCGGCCGGGCGCTGGCCGAAATTCCAGCTGCCAAGCCGAGCGGGATCTTCTTCACCGCCCGCGCCCATCGCACCGGGCTTTGACCATGTCGCCCGTGGAGAAACGCCTCGTCGACGACTACCAGCGGGGACTGCCACTGACGCCCCGTCCCTTCGCCGACATCGCCGACAACCTGGGTGTTTCAGAGGCCGACGTACTGTCGGCGTTGGACCGCATGAGGGGGGCCGGTGTCCTCAGCCGTGTCGGTGCGGTTGTGCGGCCCAACACAATGGGCGCCAGCACCCTCGTCGCCTTGGCCGTGGCCGAAGAACGGCTGGAAGCCGTGGCCGCCTTGGTCAACGAATACGACGAGGTCAACCACAACTATGAGCGCGAGGGCGCGTTCAATCTGTGGTTCGTCGCCGCCGCCGCCGATGAGAGACGTCTCGCCGAGGTGCTGGCGGATATTGAATGCCGGACGGGCTTCGATCTGCTCAACCTGCCTTTGGAACGTCCCTACCACCTGGACCTGGGATTCCCGGTGCAGTGGAGTTGGAAGCCGAGGACCGAGGCCGGGCGGGTCTGAGACCCGCCCGCTTCACACGTTTGGACTACCAAGAAAAGATCGCGATGTCGCCGCCGTTCTGGCCGAAGGGCTGCCATTGGTAACGCGCCCCTACCAGGCCCTTGGGGAACGGCTGGGCCTGGCCGAAGCGGATGTTATCGACGGCGTCCGGCGGCTGCTGGACGCCGGCGTGGTCAAGCGCCTGGGGCTGGTGGTGCGCCATCGGCGGCTCGGCTACCGGTCCAATGCCATGGTGGTGTGGGACATCCCCAACGCGGACGTGGACGCGGTGGGTGGGCGCATGGGCGCCTGCGATGGCGTCACACTGTGCTACCGGCGGCCCCGGCGGCCGCCGCGCTGGCCCTACAACCTCTTTTGCATGATCCATGGCAAGGACCGGGAGCGGGTGCTGGCGCAGGTGGACGCGGTGGCCCGGGTTTGCGATATCGCCGATCGTCCCCGCCGGGTGCTGTTCAGTCGCCGCTGCTTCCGCCAGCGGGGCGCCCGCTACGGCGATGGCGGCGGGCGGAGGGCGGCATGACCCGGCGCGACCTCGACGACACGGACAGGGCCCTGATCAACGGACTCCAGGGCGGGTTTCCCATCGAGGACCGGCCGTTTCGTGCCGTCGGCGACCGCTTCGGCCTGAGCGAAGAGGAAACCATCGCCCGCATCCGCCGGCTGGTGGAAGACGGCTCGCTGAGCCGCTTCGGCCCCCTGTTCGACGCCGAACGCATCGGCGGCGCCGTGACCCTGGCCGCCATGGCCGTACCGGCATCGGAGTTCGAGCGGGTGGCGGCGGCGGTCAACGGGTTTTCCGAGGTGGCCCACAACTACGCCCGGGATCACCAGCTCAACATGTGGTTCGTGGTCTCCTCGGACGATCCGTCCCGCATCGCCCATGTGATCGCCGAGATCGAGGCGGCTGTGGGGCTGCCCGTCCATGACATGCCGAAGCAGGAAGAATTCTACGTCGGACTGAGGCTGACCGCATGAGCGCCCTCGATCCCACCGACCGCCGCATCGTCGTCGCCCTCCAGGGTGGCCTGCCCCTGGTGGCGGAACCCTACCGGGCGGTGGCCACGGACCTGGGCCTGTCGACGGCGGACCTGATGGCCCGCCTGCGCCGCCTGCGGGCCACGGGCGCCATCCGGCGGATCGGCGCCGTGCCCAACCACTACGCCCTCGGCTACCGGGCCAACGGCATGTCCGTCTGGGATGTCGCCGACGAGCGGGTGGGATTCGTCGGGCCGCTGGTGGGGGCCTTGGACTACGTCAGTCATTGCTATCGGCGGCCGCGCCATCCGCCCCACTGGCCCTACAACCTGTTCGCCATGGTCCACGGACACGACCGGGAGACCGTGGAACGCCATGTGGCCGCCATCGCCGAAATTCTGGGGCCCGACCAGCGGCGCCACGAGGTGCTCTACAGCACTCGAAACCTGAAGAAGACCGGCCTGCGGCTGGCGGCATAGGGAGAGAGATCATGTTCCGCCTCAGCCATTTCGTCCGCGAGGTCCTGGCGCCGACGCCGCTCCGGCCCCGCCGCGCACCGCCCGGTCCGGTGGTGATCTGGAACCTGATCCGCCGCTGCAACCTGACCTGCAAACACTGCTACGCCCTGGCGGTGGACAAGCCGTTCCCCGGCGAACTGTCCACCGACGAGGTTTTTGCGGTGATGGACGACCTCAAGGCCTTTCGCGTGCCGGTCCTCATCCTGTCCGGCGGCGAGACCCTGCTGCGCCCCGATATCCACGCCGTCGCCCAGCGGGCCAAGGCGATGGGCTTCTACGTCGGCCTGTCCACCAACGGCACCCTGATCGATCGCGGCAACATCGGCGAGATCGTCCGCGTGGGCTACGACTACGTCGGCATCAGCATCGATGGCATGCGCCAGACCCACGACAGCTTCCGCCGCCTGGAAGGGGGGTTCGACCTGGCCCTGCGCGGCGTCCGTCTGTGCCGCGATGAAGGCATCAAGGTGGGCCTGCGCTTTACCATCACCCAGGACAATGCGGCCGAGCTACCGGCCATGCTCGACCTGCTGGACATCGAGGACATCGACAAGTTCTACCTGTCCCACCTCAACTACGCCGGGCGGGGCAACCACAACCGCAAGGACGACGCCATGGGGACCATGACCCGCGAGGCCATGGACCTGCTGTTCGAGCGTTGCCTGGCCGACCTCTCGGCCGGCCGCGAGCGGGAATACGTCACCGGTAACAACGACGCCGACGGAGCCTATTTCCTGATGTGGGTGGCGCGGCGCTTCCCCCATCGGGTCGAGCACATCCGTGGTCTGCTGGAACGCTGGGGCGGCAACGCCTCCGGCCTCAACGTCGCCAACATCGACAATGTGGGCGACGTCCACCCCGATACCATGTGGTGGCGCCATACCATTGGCAACGTGCGCCGGCGCCCGTTCTCGGAGATCTGGGACGACACTTCCGATCCCCTGATGACGGGCCTGAAACGCCAGCCGAGGCCGGTCACGGGCCGCTGCGGCGCCTGCCGCTATCTCGCCATTTGTGGCGGCAATACCCGAGTCCGAGCCCAACAGGTGACCGGGGATCCGTGGGCCGAGGACCCGGCCTGCTACCTGGACGACGGGGAAATCGGCGTCGAGGCCGGACCCCGCGTGGCGGTGACGCCGTTTCGCTCGCGCACGACGGGACAGCGCACATGGGCCGCCTGAGCGCCTTCGCGTTCGCCCTCCTGGCATGGCCGGTTTTCGCCGCCACGGCCCAGGAGGCGCGTACCCTCTATGCCACCCACTGTCAGGAATGCCATGGCCCGGGACGCCTCGGCGCCATCGGGCCGGCGCTTCTGCCGGAGAACCTGGGCCGCCTGAAGCCTAAATCGGCCGCCCAGGTCATCGCTGTCGGGCGCCCCGCGACCCAGATGCCGGCCTTCGCCGAGGTTCTCTCGGCAACCGAGATCGGCGCCCTGGTCAATTTCGTGTTTACGCCGCTCCCCGCCGTTCCCCAGTGGGGCATGGCGGAGATCGCTGGCAGCCGGACGGTGGCCAACCCCGTCGCCAGCCTACCGAACCGGCCCGTCCATGGGGCCGACCCCTTGAACCTCTTTACCGTGGTCGAGACCGGGGACCACCACGTCACCATCCTCGACGGCGACCGGTTCGAGCCCCTGATCCGCTTTCCCACCCGCTTCGCGCTTCACGGCGGCGCCAAGTATTCCCCCGACGGCCGGTTCGTCTATCTGGCCTCCCGGGACGGCTGGGTGAGCACCTTCGACCTCCATTCCCGCAAGCCCGTGGCCGAGGTGCGGGTGGGCATCAACAGCCGCAACATCGCGGTCTCCGGCGACGGCCGCTACGTGATGGCGGCCAACATGCTGCCCCACAGCTTGGTGGTGCTGGAGGCGCCCGAACTGAAGCCCCTGAAAGTGATCCCGGTCGGCGACGGCAACGGCGTCAGTTCGCGGGTCAGCGCGGTCTATGCCGCGGCCCCGCGGCAGAGCTTCGTCGTCGCCCTGAAGGATCTGCCCGAGGTGTGGGAGATGTCCTACGCCGACAATCCCCGTCCCGTCGCCCGTGGCCTGGTACACAGTCACCAGCCGGGCATGGTGGAGGGATTTTTCGAAACCGGACCCTTCCCGGTGCGGCGGATCAAGCTCGACGACTACCTGGACGACTTTTTCTTCGACCAATCCTACCGCCTGCTGGTGGGCGCCGCCCGCGACGCCCGCAACGGGCAGGTGGTCAACATGAACGTCGGCCGCAAGGTGGCTGATGTGGCCCTCGGCGGCATGCCGCACCTGGGCTCCGGTATCACCTTCACCTATCGGGGCCGCAAGGTGCTGGCCACGCCCCACCTGCGGGAAGCGGCCGTCAGCGTCATCGACATGACGACCTGGGAGACCATCAAGCAAATCGACACGCTGGGTCCTGGCTTCTTCATGCGCAGCCACGAGAACACGCCCTACGCCTGGGTGGACGTGTTCTTCGGTCCCCACCGGGATGCCCTTCATGTGATCGACAAGCGCAGCTTGCAGATCGTCCGCACCCTGCGCCCGGCCCCGGGCAAGACGGCGGCCCACGTGGAATTCACCCGCGACGGCAGCCACGCCCTGGTCAGCATCTGGGACATGGATGGGGCGCTGGTGGTCTACGACGCCGCCACCCTCGAAGAAGTGAAGCGCATCCCCATGCGCAAGCCATCGGGAAAGTACAATGTCCATAACAAGATCACCCGGTCCGCGGGAACCAGCCACTGACCGCTTTCCGTGGCGTCACGCCGGCCTGATTCTGGTCGCCCACGGCTCCGAAGCCGACGGCGGCGCCAACGCCGGCCTGGCCCGTCATGTGGCGGCGCTGCGGGAGCGGCACCTGTTCGCCGGCGTGGTCGGCGCGGCGCTCTACGGCAAGCCGGACCCGGTCGATGCGATGGGCCATATTCGCGCGCCCGTCGCCTTTGTGGCGCCCCTGTTAATGTGCGACGGCATGTTCGTTCGCGAGGTCCTTCCGGCCCGCTTCGAGCGCAACGGCATTGGGGAGACCGGGCCCCGGTTGTGGGCCTGCCCGCCACTGGGCGAGAACCCGGCCTTGAGCGGCCTGATCGCGCGCCGGGCCGCCCGAATGGCGATTGGGGACGGCATCGTGCCCGGTGACTGCGCCCTGCTGTTGATCGCTCACGGCTCTTCGCGGGACGGTGCTTCGTGCCGTGCCGCTCGGGCGCAAGCCCGGCGGCTGCGAAGCCTGTGCATGTTCGCGTCGGTCGAGACCGCATTCCTGGATCAGGTCCCTCACCTGGATGACGTGTTGGCCCGCCTCCGTGGTCCGCTTGTGGTCGTCGGGCTGTTCGCCGATGCCGGCGCCCACGCCGCGGTGGACGTGCCGTCCCTTCTGGCCCGCCACGGCCGTGACGGGGCGCCGCACCTGCCGGCCATCGGCACGGACGATGAGATTCCCGACCTGATTGTCCACCAGGTGACGCGGCTCGAAGGATCTTTCAGGCCGTAGACGTAGCGGCCGGTCGGCAACCAACACCGGAACGGCTTCGCCACATGGCCTGGGCGGCGATGCACGCCGGCGACAGGTCCTCCTCCCCCGCTTTGCCGTCCCCAACCCAGGCCACCCGACAGGGCTTGAGCGGATTGCGCTGGGCCTCGCCGCCGCCGCCCTTGAAGATCAGCGCCCGGGGCTGGACCAGGGTTCGGGCAACCGCCTGCTGCACCGCGCGGTAGGGGGGTGGAAGACGCCGAGAAGCTGACAGGGCGCCGCCAGGGGATTGAGCGATCGCGCCAGGCTGTTGACCACCGTGCGGACTCCCAGAACGGGCCGCAACCCGAACAGCGTCGCCAGGTGCGGGCACAGGCTCTCCAGCCCCAGATAGGCGATGTTGTGCCGCTCAAGTTCTCTGGTGGCGCCGCCTCCTGCCGAGGGAACGGGAAAAGCGATCGTATGGGGTCGGGAATTGCGATGGGGGGCACTAGGCGGTCTTGGCCAGGTCGCCTTCCAGGACGCCGGCTTCGACCAGAATCGCCCGCAGTTGTGCGGTTTCCTCGCCCGTCAACGGCTTGACGTGCTCGCGCGGCTCGCCGCCGGGGACGCCGATCATTTTCATCGCCGCCTTGATGCCGGCAGGCGGGATGCCCACCGACCACATGAGGGCGTCCGACACCATGCCGTAGCGGCAGTGCAGGTCCATGCGCGCCTTGGGCGACATCTCGTGGACGCCGAAGAACAGCCGGCGGCAGTCGCCGCCGAACAGCTCCGGCCCGGTGCCGACGAACCCGCCGCCGCCCATCAGCAGGGACGGCACCAGGGTATCCTTGTGACCGTAGAGCACCGGCACCCGGTCCCCCACCTCGACGATCATCCGCTTGATGTGGTCGAAGTCGGTGGGCACATCCTTGACCACCTCCACCGGCGCCACGTCGCAGATGGCGCGCATGTGCTCCGGCGTGATGCTGTAGTGGGACAGTTGGGACAGGTTGTAGACCATCATCGGCAGGGGCACGGCCCTGGCCACGGTGGCGAACCGGTCGCGCACCACCTCCGGCGAGGAGTCGTAGATCTGTGGCTGGCCGAGGGCGATGCCGTAGGCCCCGTTCTCGGCCGCAATCTCGGCCCGGCGGATGCATTCTCGGGTCGGCGTGCGGGTAACGTGGACGTAGAAGGGGATCTTGCCGTCGATGGTCTTGGCGGCGGTGGCCGTGACCTGGCCCAGTTCATGATCGTCGATGGCGTAGCCTTCGCCGTTGCAGCCGGCGATCAGCATGGTGTCCACCTGGACCACGTCCAGGTGATAGCGCAGCACGCGGGCGAAGTCGTCGAGCAGAAGCTCGCCCGTCGGGCTGAACGGCGTGACCGGGGCGGGGCTGTGGATCTGATTCTTGAACGGCGACTGGGAGTAGGTCTTTTCCATGGGCATGACGGTTTCTCCAGGGACGGCGGTTTCCCTATAATCACACAGGGCTCCCGGGGCCGCAATGCGACGTCCCCACCACCCAGACAGGACAAATATAACAATGGACCTTCAGGACAAGGTGGCCGTCGTTACCGGCGGCGGCGCGGGCATCGGCGAGGCCATTGCCCGGCGTTTCGCCGCGGCCGGCGCGGCTGTCCTGGTCGCTGACGTGGACGGCGAGGGGGCCTCCCGGGTCGCCGCCGATATCGGCGGACGGGCGTTCACGGTCGACGTTGCCGACGAGGCCCAGGTGATCGCCCTGTTCGCGGACTGCGACGGGGCCTTCGGCGGTTTGGACGTACAAATGAACATCGCCGGCGTGGTGCCGCAGAAGATCCCCGTGGAGGACCTGGACGCGGAATTCTGGGACCGGGTGATGGCGATCAATACCCGGGGCGTCATGCTGTGCATCAAGCACGCCGTGCCGGGGCTGCGCCGGCGGGGCGGCGGGTCCATCGTCAACATGAGCTCGTGCCTGGGCGTCCACGGCACCGCCGGCCACAGTCTCTATTGCGCCAGCAAGTTCGCTGTCCGGGGGATGACCGAATCGGCGGCCCTGGAACTGGGCGCCGACGGCATTCGGGTGAATTCCCTTTGCCCGGGCACCGTGGGCACCCCCAGTTGGCACGTGCGCATGGCCGAACGGGCCCGGCGGGAGGGCAGGGACAAGGACGTCATGGTGCGCGAGGACTATGGCGCCCGCGCCGCCCTGGGACGCATTCTCACTCCCGAGGAGGTGGCCGAGTCGGCTTTGTTCCTGGCCAGCCACGAATCGGCCGCTATCACGGGGTATCATTTGGCGGTGGACGCTGGTCGCCCGGTATTCTGATCGCCCGCCGGCCGGCCCTAGAAATCGTGTGGCCGCAACAGAGGGAGTCGCAGGGATGAAGTTCGGATTCATGCTGCCGACGCGAGGTCCGCTGGCGACGGCCGCGGGCATCGGCCAACTTGTGCGAGGGGGCGAGGCGCTCGGCTTCGACATCGTCGGCGTGTCCGATCACGTGATCTTCCCCCGTTCCATCGCCCCCCGCTATCCCTATTCCGAGACTGGCGTGTTCGCCGGGACCGCCACCGGCGACAGCCTGGAGCAGCTGTCCCTGCTGTCGTTCGTGGCTGGCCAGACCTCGCGGATCCGGCTGCTCACCTCGGTCATGGTGCTGCCCCACCGTCAGCCGGTGCTGGCGGCGAAGATGCTGGCGACGGTGGACGTGCTGTCCGGCGGGCGGGTCACGGTCGGCTGCGGCGCCGGTTGGATGCGCGAGGAGTTCGAGGTTCTCGGCGCGCCGCCCTTCGCGGACCGGGGCACCGTCGCCGACGACTGCATCCGCTGCTTTCGCGAGCTGTGGACGAGCGACGCGCCGTCCTTCGAGGGCGCCTACGTGCGTTTCGCCGACGTGTCCTTCCTGCCCAAGCCCCTGCAAAAGCCGTGTCCGCCGATCTGGATCGGCGGCGAGAGCCCCGCGGCCCTACGCCGGGCGGCGCGCCTCGGTGACGGCTGGTATCCCATCGGCAGCAACCCGAAAGTCCCCCTCGACACCCTGAAGCGCTACCGGGAGGCCGTCGCTCGCCTGCGGCGCTACGCCGAGGAGGCAGGCCGCGACCCGGCCGACATCGCGCTCGCTTACTTCAGCCTGGCCTGGCAGCCGACCGACGGCGGCGGAAACGGCGCGGAGCGGCCTCTTCTGGTGGGCTCGACGGATCAGATCGTCGGCGACATCGGCGCCCTCTCCGACCTCGGGGTGGGCCATTTGGTGCTCAGCTTTCACGAGGGTCCGCCCGAAGGCATGCTGGAGCGCATGGAGCGCTTCGCCGCCGACGTCCGGCCCCTGGTGGGCGCGTGATGTTCGCATGCGGCCGGACGGAAATGTCATTGCACCGCGAGGACAAACGCCTCCCGGGCTGGCCCGGCCGTCAGGTTCTGGCCAGGGCTACTTCGCGCGCGACCGCGACCAGATCCAGGGCCCGGCGCGCCGACGCTTCGCCATCGGCGTTGCCGCGCACGCAGCGGGGGCGCATCCGGTCGATCTCGTCGAGAGCATCGAGGAAGGCGGGTCCCGCGGCGAGGCCGTAATACTGGCGCTCGAATTCGGTGACGAAGTAGGCATGGACGATGTCGTCATCCGGCGCGGTCAGGCCTTTCGTGTGAAAGGCCCAGTTGATCCAGTGGCTGACGGCCAGCATGGCGCCGTCGATGACCACCTCCCAGTCCGTGGGGCGCAGTTTGGCCAGCGAGCGTTCGAGCCGTTCCGCCTTCTCCCGATGACCTTCCGGCGTCATGGGGCGGACTCGATGACGGGGGCGGTCACCCGCCGGCACGCTCCATAGGCCGCCTCGACTCGGGCGACGACGTCGGCGCTCGGCCGCAGGGTGCCACGGACGCTGGGTTCGCGCATTTCCTCCAGCTCGACCACGGCGCGGCGCGCATCCTCAAGGGACGACGGGAACAAGGTGGCCGCTTCGTCGCCCTCCACATGTTCCAGGTCGCCGCCGGTGTTGATGACCGCCTCGAAGTCGCCGCTCGCCGGATCGCGCCGGAAGAAGACGGGGGCATTGTGGGCAAAGCAGTCCTCGCCCCGGGTCACGCCGATGGCATGGAGGGCGGCGTTCACTGCGTGGATTGCGGCGAACAGGGTGGCGAAATACCACAGCTCGTAGTCTTCGATGGGGTCGAGGCGAGCCCGCGCCGCTTCGATGCGGGCTATCTTTTCCACGTGGTCGGCGATGACCATGGATGTGTCCTCGCCAAAGATCCTAGTGGCGGAGGATCTTGCCGACGAATTCCTGGCAGCGTTCGGTTTGGGGACTGTCGAAGATCTGTTGCGGTGGCCCGACCTCGATCACCCGGCCCAGATCCATCATCACGACCTTGGACGAGATCTCTTTTACGAAGCTCATTTCGTGGGAGACGATCACCATCGTCATGCCGTCGGCGGCCAGCACTCGAATGGCGTCGAGCACCTCATTGACCAGTTCCGGGTCGAGGGCGGAGGTCACCTCGTCGAGGAGCAGTATCTCCGGATTCAGGGCAAGGGCGCGGGCGATGGCCACCCGTTGCTGCTGGCCGCCCGACAGTTCGTCCGGGTAGGCGTTGAACTTGTCGCCCAGGCCCACTTTCGCCAGCAACTGTTCGGCCTCCCGCTCCACTTCGGCCGGATTCCGCTTCTGGATCTTGACCGGCGCGATGGTGACGTTGCGCATGGCGCTCATGTTCTGAAACAGGTTGAACTGCTGAAAGACGACGGCGAAGCGCGACCGGGCTGCCTTCACGTCGCCCTTGTTGCGGTAGTTCACGGTGCTGCCGTCCAGGCGCACCTCGCCCCCGATGGGCGGCAACAGGCCGACGAGCACCCGCAACAGGGTGCTCTTGCCGGAGCCCGATGGGCCGATGATGCTGATGATCTGGCCCTTTTCCACCTCCAGATCGACCTGCTCGAGGACATTGATCTTGCCGTCGTAGGTGGCGGTCAGATTGGCGATTTCCAGTTGGCTCACGATCGTGTCTCCCGAGTTCCTCGCCCTTGCGGGTTGTTCGATTGCGCGGCCGGTCAGCCACGCAGTCCGAGCACGGCGGCCTCGGCGGGTTGCTTGTCTTCCTCCGCCGGGCGCCTGTTCAGTCGCGCCTCCATCCACCATCCCAGGCGGGTCAGCGGATAGGACAGGATGAAATAGATCACCAGGATCGTCCCGTAGGAAAAGATGGCCGAATAGCCGTTGTTGTTGAAGTACTTGCCCGCCTGAGTCAGCTCCAGGACCCCGACCTGGGAGGTCAGCGAGGTATCCTTGATGAACATGACGAAGAAGGCGAAGGCCGGGGGCAGGATGACTTTCCACGCCTGGGGCAGGATGACGTAGCGGAAAGTCTGCAGGCGGCTGAAGTTCATCACCCAGGCCGCGTCCCACTGATTGTGATGGACCGACTCCAGGCCGGCGCGGATGATTTCGCCCAGGAAGGCCGTCGATATGATGACGATGCTGATACAGGCCACTGCGAACAGGGTGAAATTGAAGCCCAAGCCCTTGGAGATGAACAGCACCAGGAACAGCAGCACCAGAAACGGCACCCGGCGAAAAAATTCGGTGTAGGTGATCATCAGAATGCGCAGCGGCATGAACGGCCACCCCGGGGTCAGCCGCAGGTAGACGAGCAGGAAGCCGCTGATGAGTCCCAGTCCGATGCCGATGATGGTCATGTTCATCGTGGTGACCGCGGCCCAGAACAAGTAGCCCCAGTTTTCCCACGTCATGAATCGGGGGATCTGCTCGATGAAAGTATCGAACATCAGAACACCTTCGCCTTGACCCGAAAGACGGCGCGCCCGATGAACGCCAGCAAGGCGCTCGCGGTGATGGTGATCAACACGTAGCCGAAAGCTGCGATGATGTAGATCTCGATCGACCGGAAGGTGTCGGAGGCGACGTTGAAGGCGCGCCCCGTCAGTTCCTCGACCCCGAAGATGCTGGCGATGGCCGTACCCAGGATCATCCAGATGTACCAGTTCGACAGGGGCGCATAGAGCACCTTGGCGATGTGGGGGATGATCACGTAGCGCAGGCTTTGCAACAGGTTGAAGCCCATGGCCGCGGCCGCCTCCATCTCATAGACCCTGACCGAGGCGAAGCCGCCGCGCATGATCTCGGTGATGTAGGCGCCCGAATTCAGGGCCATGTTCAGCAGGATCGTCTGATAGGGGGTCAACACGATGCCGAACTCGGGCAGGCCGAAAAAAATGAAAAATGCCGTTACCAGACCCGGCGTGTTGGTAAAGAACACCACGTACCAGTTGACGATCCTGACCAGCCAGTTGGGCCCGTAGCTCTTGGCCATGGCTCCGAACAGGCCGATGGTGCATCCGCACCAGAAACCGAAAAAGGACAGGTGGAGCGTGATCCATGCGCCCCCCATGAGGTAGGGCACCTCGCGGAACGCTTCTCCCCATTGAAACGTATAGGCCATGCCTTACCGGCGCCCTGTCGGCACCGACCCTGAATCGAGTGCGCGCAACGGAAAACGAAGCAGGGCCGTCCGTGCCAAAATGGCCGGACGGCCCTGCCTGGAAGCGCCTACCAGTAAGGCTGCGCCATTACCGACACGATCGGCGGGATACCGTAGTTCTTTTCCCAGATCTGATCGTGGATACCGACGTTCTGGATTTCCCACAGGGCGGCATTGAGGAACGACGTCACGCTGTGATTTCCCTTGGCGACGCCGATGGCGCAATAGGCGGTCTTGATGACTTCCGGCAGGATCACCCAGTTGACGTTGGGGTAGTTCTGCATCAGCACCGGATAGAAGTCCAAGTTGGCCACCAGACCGTCGGTCCGGCCCTGGGCGACCGAGCGCACCATGTCCGCGGGGCCTTCATGGAATTGGATCTTGGACTTGGGCAGGTTGTCCTTCACCCATTGCGCCGGAGTACAGCCGCGGCATTCGGAAAAGGTCAGGTCATCCCGATTCAGTTCCTTCCAAGAGGTCGGCTCCTTGCCCAGCTTGGCCTTGATCTTGTCGGTCAGCAGCACCGCCATGTTTTCGGTGTGCAAGGGCACGGTGAAGTCGATCACCTTCATGCGACGCGAATTCCGGGTCAGGGCGCCCAATGAAATATCGATGATGCCCGAGACGACCGACGGCACGCGGGCTGGTACCTCGGTGGCGATGAAATTGGCCTTTACGCCCAGCTTTTCAGCCAGAAGGTTGCCAATGTCGATGTCGAAACCTTCCCATTCGCCCTTGGTATTGCGCGAACTGAGGGGCGGCAGGTTGGGGTTGACGCCGATATTCATGACCCCCGCCTTGATAATCTCGTCCAAGGTGCGGGCATCGCCGGAAACCGGTGTCATCAGCAGGGCCGCGGCGACAATCGCGGCCCCAGTGTTTAGAACGGACTTTAGCATGTCTTTCGACCTCCCGTCGGTATGCTGCAGGGTTCCCGCCCGTGGTATCGGGCTCCTCAAGGGGTCTCTGGAGGGGACTTTCTTTCAGGCGGGGCAAAGGAGCCGTTAGGCGCCACAATCGACCATCGGACCGCCATTTTGTCAAGTCGCCCGCCGACCCACGACGCCAATTAGGTGCAAGCGTAAGGACCAAGCATGCGAATCGAACGCCTCAGCGTGTACGCGCTGGAGAAAACACTGGACGGCAGCGTCTACAATCCGCTTACGCGCTGGACCCGCAAGACCGCCGTGATCGTCCGGGTGCACGCCGAAGACGGTGCGCGGGGCCTTGGGGAATGCTGGCTGTATGGGACCGAGCCGGATTCCCTTGTCGCCCACCTCAAGGCCGACATCGGTCCGCGGCTGATCGGGCGCGACGCCTTCGCCACCGAAGGCCTGTGGGACGACATCTGGGCGGATACGGTCCTCAGCGCCCGTTGGGGCCTGACCGCGTGCGCCCTCAGCGGTGTGGACATGGCGTTGTGGGACTTGAAGGCGCGGGTCCTGGGACTGCCCCTCTATCGGCTTCTGGGGGCCGCCCGCGAAAGGGTGCCGGTCTACGCCAGCGGCGGTCTCTATGGCGACGACAAGGGGGTCGACGAACTGGCCGAAGAGATGACCGGCTATACGGCGCGCGGATTTCGCGCCGTGAAGATGAAAGTGGGGGCTCTCTCCCTGGATGAAGACGCCTCCCGCGTCCAGGCGGTCCGCGAGGCCATCGGACGCGAAACCCGCCTGATGGTCGACGCGGTCTATACCCAATCGGTACGGCAAGCCCGGCGCCTGGCCGCGCGGCTGGCGCCCCTGGACATCCACTGGCTGCAGGCGCCGGTGTGGGCCACCGACGTCGACGGCATGGCGCGGGTAAACCGGGACGGGCTCGTTCCCGTGGCCGGCGTCGAGGCCGAATGCCGGCCCGAGGCCTTTCGGCGGCTGATCACGGAAGGCGCCGTGTCCTATCTGCAATGTGCCGTCACCGCCTGCGGCGGCATTACCCGGGCACTGCGCTTGATCGATCTCGCCGCGGCTTGGCACCTGCCCTCAACGCTTCAATGCGCGTCGACGGCCATTGCCACGGCGGCAAGCCTCCATCTGGCGGCCGCCCGGCGGGGCGTGGAGTCGGTCGAAGTCCACATGTTCCACCGCCTGCTCAACGCGCATCTGCCGGACGGAACCCTGGCCCCCGTCGACGGCGCGCTGGCGCCGCCGCCGGGGGCCGGACTGGGCCTGGACGTCCCGGACTCCGCGCTGACTGCCGTGTGTCGGGTGGGCGGCGGGACGGCGGCGTGAAACCAACGCGTATCCCTGTCCTGTTGGTGACAATCGTCGCCGTCCTCGGACTGCTGGGCTGGCTGCAGTTCGCAGCGATGCCGGAGCCGCGCCAGGCGGACACCTCGAAACAAGGTGATAAGGGCGAGCCGGACCTGGAGGCCTTGGATGTCCTGCTGCTCTACTACGCCCAAGGCATTGCGCGCGTATCAGGCAGATTTCTCGACCAGGGCCTCGTCGACGAGGCCGAGGTCCTGATCCGGCGGGTGGTCAGGATCCGCGAAGCGACCCTGGGGCCCCAACACCCGGAGACGGCCGAAGCCCTGGATCTCTCGGCCCGCCTGGCCCGGGCGCAGGGCCACATCGAGGCGGCGGAACGGCTGGAAACGCGGGCAGCGGCAATTCGCGCCGCCGCCCGGCAATAGGCAGGTTCTCGGCCGGGTCTATTTGAAGTCCCGACAGCGCTGGGAGTAATAAGAACGGGCTTCCAGGCCGTAGTACCCCTGGCCCTTGAACTTCCCTTCCTTCTGCATCCCGTTGGAGACCTCGAAAACTTTCTTGTGAATGGCCTTCAAATCGTTCTTGCAGACATGGGCGATATCGCCGCCGATGGCCATATTCGTGGCTTCCACCACCTGTTTGGCGTCGCCGGAGAGTTTCTGATAGCGCGGGTTGTCGTCCGCCGCCGCCCATACCGGCGTCAACAGGCTTGTAGCGACCAGGATGGCGGCTGCGGCAAGTAAGGTGTGAAAGGGGCCTTCGAGGCGAATTGGCCGATTATGGTGCATGCTGCGTTCTCCCTGGTTCATTGCTGGGCGGGGGCACTTTACCATCGTCTTGACCGGGGCGGGAGTCTGGCGGCCCCGTGGAAAAGGATAGGCCGATGAAAATCGTCGACCTGGAGACCTGGATCGTCAGCGTTCCGTTCAAGGATCCGTCCTGGGGTAGCGGCCGGGGCGGCACCACGGAAGTGATTGTCCGCTTGACCACCGACGACGGCCTCATCGGCTGGGGCGAGAGCGCCGGCCAACTGGGCGGCGGTACCGCCATCGAGGCCATGGTGCGCCATGCCGCGCCGCTGGTTCTCGGCCGCAATCCCTGGGAGAAGGCGGCCATCGCCCGGGACTTCTTCCGCCGCGGCACGCCCCATCGCTGGACACGGCTGGCCCCCTTCGCCTTCGCCGGCATCGACCAGGCCCTGTGGGACCTGTGCGGCAAGGCCACCGGCCAGCCGGTCCATCGGTTGCTGGGCGGCGCCCTCAGCGATGCCGTGGACCACTGCTTCCACGTCGCACCGGGAGAGCCCGACGCAGTGGCGGCACGGGCCGCGTTGGGCGTCGAGGCCGGCTACCACACCTTCTACCTCGGCTGCGGTCACGATGACGCCCGCGACCACGGGGCCCTGGCGGCCCTGCGCCAGACCATCGGCCCCGACCGGCCGATCCGCCTGGATGCCAACGAACGGTGGACGGTGAATCGGGCGGTGCGCAACCTCAACGCCTGGGACCTGGAATTCGGCATCGCCTACTGCGAGGCGCCGGTCCCCCACGACCTGCCCGAGGGCTTGGGCGAGGTGCGCGCCCGGGTGCCCTGCGCCATCGGCGCCAACGAATGCCTGGACAGCGAGGCGGCGGTGCTGACCCTGCTTCGCGGCCGGGCGGCCGACGTCTATTGCTTCGCGCCCTATTGGGTGGGCACGCTGCAGCGCTTCGTCAACCTCGCCCACCTGATCGACCTGGAAGGGTTGCAAGTGACCAAGCACACCTATGGGGAGCTGGGGATCGGCGCCGCCGCGAGCCACCAGGCGGCGCTTTGCGTGCCCAACCTGCTCGACGGCAACCAGCAACTGGCCTTCGACTTCGCCGACGATCTGCTGACCGAACCCCTGCCCATCGCCTCCGGCCCTCGCTGGCCCCGCGGCGACGCCCCCGGCCTGGGCATCGAGGTGGACGAGGACCGGCTCAGGCGCTATCACGAGGTCTACCTGAGGAACGGCGCGTTCCTGCTACCCGAATATCGCGGCGCCTGAAAGCCCGCCCCCAATCCACACGGAGGACGATCCATGCCCGATGAGGCCCAGACCGAGGATCTGCAAGCCATCGATGCCAAGATCGATGAGTGGCTGGAGAAAACCAATGCCCTGTCGGGCGGGGTGGTGCAGGAGCGCCAACCCTGGAACAACGAGGTCACCGCAGATTCCATTCGTCACTTCTGTCAGGGTACGGACGACGACAATCCCCTGTGGCTGGACCCGGACCATGCCGCCAAAACGGGTGTCGGCAAGCTCCAGGCGCCGCCGGCCTATCTGGTGTCGGTGCTCTATCCCATGCTGCACGGGGCGCCCATGAAGGCGCCCCTCGCCTCGCTCATCGGCGGCGTCACCTACACCTGGCAAAAGCGGATCTGTCTCGGCGACAGCCTGCGGCCGGAATCCCGTCAGCAGAAGAACTTCGAAAAGCGTAACAAGCAGGGCCGGCGGCTCAACTTCGTGATCTCCGAAATCACCTACCGCAACCAGGACGCCGCGGTGGTCGGCGTCGCTAACGGCACCATGATCATGGCGACCCAGGTTGGCCGCCAGGTGATGATGGAACATGAGATGCCCCACTACGACGACGCCCAGATCAAGGCCATGGAGGCAACCTGGCGGGCGGAACAGCGGCGCGGCGCCGAGACCCGCCATGTGGAGGACGTGGAGGTCGGCGAGGAACTGCCGTCGATCCTGCGCGGTCCCCTGACCATCGGCGACATGGTCACTTGGAATGCCGCCATCGGGCCGGCCTACAAGGGCGGTCGCTGGGGCTACCTGGACTTGACCAAGGCCATGCACACGGCGGCCGTCAACCCGGTCACCGGCTTTCCCGTGAAGTATTCCCAGCAGCATGAGGACTTTCACCTGGCCGCCGGGCGCGGCATGGCCGCCCCCTTCGACAACGGAGTGATGCGTTTCGCCTGGGTCGCCCCCCTGGTGACCAACTGGATGGGCGACGACGGCTTTTTGCGCATGCTCAATGTCCAGGTGCGCCAGCCGGGTCTCTATGGCGATCTGATCACCTACGGCGCCACCGTCACCGAAGTGGACAGGGCCACCGGCATCGTCAAGATGGAGATCACCGGCAGGAAGCCCGACGGCAGCCAGACCACCGGCGGCGGCGCCGAGGTGGAACTGCCGGGGCGCTCCTAGTCACCGCGGGGAATCCCATGACCGGCCAACTGGACGCTGTTTATCGCCGATCCCTCGACGACCCGGAAGGGTTCTGGGCCGAGGCGGCCGAGGACGTGCGCTGGGACAGGCGCTGGGACCGTGTGCTCGATTCAAGCAAGGCACCCTTCTACCGGTGGTTCACGGGCGCCACCTGCAATACCTGCTTCAACGCGGTCGACCGCCATGTGGAGGAAGGCCGTGGCGAGCAACCGGCGATCATCTACGACAGCCCGGTCACCGGCGACAAACGCACTCTGACCTATGGCGAATTGCAGGTGGCGTGCGCGCGCTTCGCCGGCGTGTTGCGGGGCCTTGGCGTCGGCAAGGGCGATCGGGTCGTGATCTACATGCCCATGGTGCCGGAGGCGGTTATCGCCATGCTCGGCTGCGCCCGCATCGGCGCGGTGCATTCGGTGGTTTTCGGCGGCTTCGCGCCACGGGAGCTGGCAACCCGCATCGACGATGCCAAGCCGACGGCGATCGTCACCGCGTCGTGCGGCATCGAGCCGACCCGCACCGTCGCCTACAAGCCGATGGTGGACGAAGCGATCGCCATCGCCGCCCACGAGGTCGCCCATGTGGTGGTGGTGCAGCGCGACCAGCAACCCTGCGACATCGTTGCCGGCCGCGACGTCGAGTGGGGCGATGGGATGGCCGCGGCCACGTCGGCGGACTGCGTACCCGTACTGGCGACCGATCCCCTCTACATCCTCTACACCTCTGGCACCACGGGCCAGCCAAAGGGGATTGTGCGCGACAACGGCGGCCACCTGGTCGCGCTCAAATGGTCGATGGGCCACATCTATGGAGTGGCGCCGGGGGATGTGTACTGGGCCGCCTCCGACATCGGCTGGGTGGTCGGCCACTCCTACATCGTCTACGGGCCGCTGTTCCATGGCTGCACCACGATCCTGTTCGAAGGCAAGCCCGTCGGCACGCCCGATGCGGGCGCCTTCTGGCGGGTCATCGCAGAGCATGGGGTCAGCGTCATGTTCACCGCGCCGACGGCGCTGCGCGCGATCAAGCGTGAGGATCCGGAAGGCAAGCTGATCGGCGGTTACGATCTCAGCCGTTTCCGCACCTTGTTCCTCGCCGGCGAGCGGACCGATCCCGACACGCTGGGTTGGGCCGAGACCCATCTGAAAGTGCCGGTCATCGACCACTGGTGGCAGACCGAGACCGGCTGGGCGATCGCGTCGAACTGCTTGGGCATCGAGCACCTGCCGGTGAAGCCGGGCTCTTCGTCGCGGCCGGTGCCCGGTTATGACGTGCGTGTCCTGCATGCGGAGACCCATGAGGAGCAGCCGCGCGGCGAGATGGGCGCGATCTGCGTCAAGCTGCCACTGCCGCCGGGTACGCTGCCGACTTTGTGGAACGCGGACGCCCGCCACCGCGCCGCCTATCTGGACGAATTCCCCGGCTTCCACATGACCGCCGACGCCGGCTACGTTGACCAGGACGGCTACGTATTCGTCATGGCGCGGACCGACGACATCATAAACGTCGCCGGGCATCGCCTGTCCACGGGCGCCATGGAGGAGGTGCTGGCGAGTCATCCGGACGTTGCCGAATGCGCGGTGATCGGCGTCCACGACCAGATCAAGGGTCAGTTGCCCCTCGGTTTCCTGGTGCTGAAGGCGGGCGTCGACCGGCCTCATGAGGCGATCGTCGGCGAGGTCGTGAGCATGGTACGCCAGAAGATCGGGCCGGTGGCCGCGTTCAAGACGGCTGCGGTCGTCGACCGAGTGCCCAAGACCCGCTCCGGCAAGGTGCTGCGCGCCACCATGCGGAAAATTGCCGATGCCGAGGCCTACACGGTGCCGGCCACCATCGACGACCCGGCGATCGTCGACGAGATCACCGCGGCGCTGAAGACCGTCGGCTACCCGCGGACGGGGACGACCGAGTCGGACCCCACCACATCGGACAGGTGAGACCACTCCATGCCGAAACCGGAGATCGAAGGCGATTTCGTTCTGGGTTTGCCGGACCGCAAGCCGCCCCGGCAACTGCCCAAGAAGGACGCCGAGGGCCGGGTCATCGGCGCCCGGACTCCCATCTTGGAGCAGGAGGGGCTGATCACGCCCACGGAATCCCACTACATCGTCGCCCAGTTGGGCATGCCGGAGCCGGTTCATCCGGAAGACTACGTGCTTTCGGTCAGCGGCGAGATCGAGCGGCCCATGGACCTGACCATCGAGGACTTGCGCAAGCTGCCCGGACATTCGGTGCGCGCGGTCATCGAATGCGCCGGCAACGACGGGGACTACTTCGATATCCTGGCCGAGGGCAGCAACCGGCCCAAACCGTCGCTGATCCTGGAAACCGATGAGGGCGTGCACTGGCGCCAAAAAACCGCCGGGTTGAGCCAGGCCGAGGTGGTGGCGTTCCTCAGCGAGATCCCCAGCACCAACTTCGTCAGCGGCGGCGAATGGACGGGCGTGTCCCTGAAGGCCCTGCTCGACACCTGCGGCCTGAAATCCTCGGCCGTGGCGGTGCGGGTGGAAGGCTGGGACCGGGGCCGCCCCGATCCGGTCGCCCAGTTCCGATCCTCCGGCCTGGCCGACTATCCGGTGCACGATCCCGGCGAGATCAACTTCGACAAGGGCCTGCCCCTGGACAAGGCCCTGGACCCGGACACGATCCTGGCCTGGGCCCACAACGGCGCCTATATGCGCCACGTGCACGGGGCGCCCCTGCGCCTGGTGGTGCCGGGTTGGGGCGGCAACTGGTGGGTCAAGTGGCTGCACAAGATCGAGGTCATGGACCGCATGCCCGATTGCTACCACCAGACGCACTACTTCGTGTACGAGCAGTCCCCCGAGGACCCCGACAAGGAAATGTGCACGGCCATGGGGGTCAAGACCGTGATCACCGAACCCCGGGACGAGCACTCGCCGCTGGCCACCGGCGCCCACGCCGTTCGCGGCCTGGCCTGGAGCGGCCATGGCGCGGTGACCCGCATCGAGGTCAGCACCGACGGCGGCGCCACCTGGTCGGACGCCCATGTGGAGCAGACGCCGGACAAGTGGCTGTGGCGGCGCTGGTCCTATCTGTGGCGGGTAGACGCGCCGGGCGAATACCGGATCATCGCCCGCGGCACCGACGAGGCGGGGCGGGTTCAGCCCCAGATCCCATGGAACTTCCAGCACAAGTACTTCGACGGCCTGGTGCCGGTCGACGTTGTGGTCGAATAGGCGCGCCGGATTCGATCCGTGCGCATCGCCGTCTGCATCAAACAGATCCCCGATCCGGAAGTGGCCCCGACCCAGTTCCGGGTCGACGAGGAAGCCCGCAAGGCCGTGCCCTGGCCGGGGACGGCCCAGGTCATCAGCCCCTTCGACGAACAGGCCATCGAGGCGGCGCTCCGCCTTCGCGACGCCGGCGCGGACGCCCACATTGTCCTCTTCACCTTGGGCGGCGAGGAAGCCCACGGCGCCCTCAAGGCCGGCCTGGCCCTCGGCGCCGACGAGGGTGTCCTGCTGTCGGATGCCGCCTTCGAGGGCGCCGATTCCTTCGTCGTCGCCACGGCCCTGGCGGCCGCGCTGGGCAAGATGGGTGCCTTCGACCTCATCCTGTGCGGACGCCAGGCGGCCGATGACGACGCCGGGGTGGTCGGTCCGGGCCTGGCGGAGCTTCTGGGACTTCCCTGCCTTAGCTTCGCCCAGGACGTGTCCCTCGACGACGGCAACCTGCGTGTGGAACGGGTGCTGGAGGACTGCGTCGAGGTCGCGGAGTGTTCCCTGCCCGCCGTGGTCACTGTCGCCCACGAGCTGGGGCCGCCGCGCAAAGCCAGTCTGCGGGAAACCATGCGCGCTGCCCGCAAGCCCATCGCCTCGTGGACCGCCTCTGACCTGGGGTTGGCCGCCGGCGCCCGGCGCCGGGTGGAGCGGATGTTCGCGCCCGAAACGGGCATCGAATGCGATTTTCTGGACGGCGAGTCGCCCGAGGCCCTGGTGGCGGCACTTGTGGACCGCCTGCGCGCCGAGCAATTGGTTTGAGGACCCGGCGGCCATGAGCGGGGCTCGCGTATGGGTGCTGGCTGAAGTGCGCCATGGGCAACCCACCGCGACCTCGGCGGAACTGCTGGCCTGGGCACGGGATTTGGCGGACGGCGACGTGACCGCCCTGGTTCTGGGCACGAATGTGGCTTCGGCGGCCGAGGACCTGGTCGCCCTCGGGGCGGACCGGGTTCGGGTAATGGCGGACCCGAGGCTCGAACCCTATGTGGCGGATGCCTGGCTGCCGGAAGTGGCGCGGCTGGTTGGCGCGGACCGGCCGACCGCCGTCCTTCTCGGCCACGGATCCATCGGCGCCGACCTGGCGCCCCGCCTGGCCTTTCGGCTGGATGGCGGGGTGGCCACCGACTGCGTGGCGGCGGAAACGGCTGGCGACCGGCTTCTGTTCACCCGCCCCTGCCATGGCGGCAAGGCGATGGAAGTGGTGTCGTTTCCCGGAGTCCTCGCCGTCGCCACCATGCGCCCCAAGTCCCGCCCGCCGGCCGCGCGGGACGAGAGCCGATCGGGCGAGGTCGTCGCCGAGACCTGCCGCCTTGCCGACGACGCCGTGCGCACCACCGTGCGCGAACGCATCGTGCCCGCCGGCGAAGATGTGCCCCTGGAATCGGCCAGCGTCGTCGTCGCCGGCGGCCGCGGCCTCAACGGCGACGAAGGATTTAGCCTGGCCGAGACCCTGGCCGGTGCCCTGGGCGGCGTCCTTGGCGCCAGCCGCGCGGCCTGCGACCTGGGTTGGTGCTCCCACGCGCGGCAAATCGGCCTGTCGGGAAAGAAGGTCGCGCCGGAACTTTACGTCGCTCTCGGCATCTCCGGCGCGCCCCAGCACATGTCCGGCTGCGCCGGGGCCAAGACGATCGTCGCCGTCAACAGGGACCCCAACACGCCGATCTTCAAGTACGCCCGCTTCGGGGTGGTCGGCAACTGCGCGATGATCGTTCCCGCCTTGCTCAAGGCGCTCCGCGGCAGCTGACACCAGCGAAGGCTTGTCGTGACTGACCGGCGCCTCTTGTTTGCCGATTCGGGAGGGGGCGGGCGGGTCTCAGACCCGCCCCTACGCAAGTATTGTCGAGTACGTAGGGGCCGGTCTCAGACCGGCCCGCCTCTGACCGATCCGAGTGGCGGCCGATCAGTAGTTGGTTCCCCGGGTCCGCTTCACCGCCTCGATCCGTCCGCAAAGAAAAAAGGCACGATCCGTGGGATCGCGCCCTATTTTACCAATGTCGTGGGCCCCGTTCGTGGCGCGGACCCTTAGGGTTCGGTCGGCTAGGTCCGACGCCGCTGGCGACGGCCGACGAGGCCCAAGCCCAGGAGCCCGCTCCCGATCAGCAGCAGACTGCCGGGTTCGGGAACCGTCTCGGCGCCGCCGAAAGCGAGGTCGATACCCAGGCCGTCGAAGCCGTTGCCGGCGTCGCTTGCATTTCCAGTGAGGCTCTCCCGGCCTACGCCCTCAGGGAGGGTATCGAGGAAGCCGAGGGGCTCACCGGTGGAACCCCAGAGGAACGTGCTGGAAACACGCGGATCAACGCTCTCATCGTAGTAGGAGAAGTTGAAGACATCTGCCGAACCGCCGTGATCCGTGGCCCTAAAACCAAATGCTCCCGTGATATTCCCGTCCGGCGTCTCGATAACAAAGTCGACCTTCCCCTCGACCAGCATGCCCCTGACACCTGATCCGTCCGTGTCGTCTCCGATCTGATTGTCGAGCCCACTAAGCAATCCCACGGGCGCCGAAGTAACCACCCCCCCCCCCGAAGGAAGCACGGCTGTCAGAGACAGTTCGGAGAGAATGAGATTGCGGGTCGCAAAGCCGCTCCGCTGCAGCGTGACGGTTTGCGCGCCGATGCCCGTGGTTCCGCCGGTCTTGATGGTGTCGCCTTCACTCCAGGCGTCGTCGTCACCCAGGTCTACTTGATACCGAAATGGATCGTTGTCCGCGATGTCCTGAAACGTCGTGCCTCCACCGCCCGTCCCATTGTGGATCAGGGACCAGTCGAAACCGAATCCTGCGTTGCCGCCTCTATTGAAGATGACGCCGTCGTTGAACGTGAAGACCGTCCCCGACGCACCCGTAGACACGCCGGTTCCTATGGCCAAGGCACACAGACCCGCCAGGATCGCTTTTTTCATTTGTAATCTCCTTCCTCAGACCTCGCCGACAGATCCAGCCATCGGCATTATTTTGTGACTGATCACACGCAAATGCCGTGCCAGAATTTGGAACTCCAACGATTGCAACACGTTACGCTGTTTCCCATCGGATCTGTCCTCCTCCAGGGCGTGCCCATGAAGCGCGTAGTGTAAGGAGTCTCGACACCTGGAGGACGCACAAACCTCGGCGATTCCGCCGTCTGGAATGGATCACCTCGAAATTTCAATGACTTAGGACCATTCTTTGGGCGCCGCACCGGCTGTAAGGAATTTCGGCACTGGTCCGTGACCACGCGGCGGTTTGGGGCAGCCCCTCCCCGCTCGACATGTCTCCGAAATCCGCTGGCGGGCGGCTGAGTCTGGGCCATAATGGGAGCTTGCGCGGGATGTAACGAACGTGACGGAGGCAGCAGGGACAGTGACTCGGCGACCCGGCAAACCCTCCCGGGACGGCTTCCGGGGCTTTCACCGGCCCGACGGCGGCATCGGGGTGCGCAACCTGACTTTGGTGCTGTCCGTCAGCGGGGTCACCGGTCCGGCGGCTCGGCGCGTCGGCCGGTCGTTGGCGACGGTGCGGGTGGTTTCCTTTCCCTTCGGCAGCGGCCAGGTGGGCGACGACCGGGCGCTGCAGGACCGGGTGCTGGTGGGCATGGGGCGCCATCCCAACGTGGGCGCGGTGCTGGTCATCGGCGACCGGGTGCCGCGGGTCGAGGAAATCGCGGCGGCCATCGGCGAATCGGGCAAACCGGTGGAGGCCATCGCCCTCGACGATTGCGGCCATGACGCCTTGACGCTCGCCGACCGGGGGATTCGGGCTGCCGCCACCCTGGCCCGCCAGGCCAGCCGCCTGCGCCGCCGGCCGGCGCCCTTGAGCGCCCTGACCATTGCCCTGGAATGCGGGCGCTCCGACCCCAGCTCCGGCCTGGTTTCCAACCCGCTCATGGGCCGGGTGACCGATCGGCTGGTGGACGCGGGCGGCAGCGCCGTCGTCGGCGAGACCATCGAGTGGCTGGGGGCCGAGCATCTGCTGGCCGCCCGCGCCGCGACCCCGGCGGTGGCCGAGGCCATTGGCGCCGCCGTGGCCCGCCGGGAACGGGCGGCGGTGGACGCCGGGGTTGACCTCCTCGGCACCAATCCTGGCCCCACCAACATCGCCGCCGGCCTGTCGACCATCGAGGAGAAATCCCTCGGCGCCATCGCCAAGGCGGGCAGCCGGCCGATCCAGGGGGTGCTGGCCATCGGCGAGGCGCCCGGAGGCGCGGGCCTATGGGTCATGGACGCGCCGGCCTACGCGCCCGAATCCCTGACCGGGATGGTGGCGTCAGGGGCGCAACTGGTGCTGTTCTCCACCGGCCCCGGCAACAGCTTCGTCAGTACCCTTGCGCCGACGATCAAGATCTCCGCCAACCCGGAAACGGCGGAACGGCTGCACCAGACCATCGATTTCGATGCCGCCGACGTTTTCCGTGGCACACGGGATCCGGCGGCCGCCGCCGATGACCTTCTGGCCCTGGTCCTGGAGGTGGCCTCCGGCACCGCCACCTGGGGCGAGATCCTGGACGAGGGCGACGAGGTCATCAGCCGCCTGGGGCCGACCCTGTGAGCGAGGCAGCCGACGCCATCGTCCTCCATCCGGACGACCACGTGGCGACCGCCTTGCGCCGGATCGAGGCGGGCGAAACCGTTCGCCTGGGCGGCGCCGGTGGCGGGGAAACCCTGGTGGCGCGGCAGGCGATCCCCCTGTGTCACAAGGTGGCGCTCGCCGACATCCCGGCCGGCACGCACTTGCGCAAATACGGCGAGGTCATCGGCGAGGCTATCGCCCCCATCGGCCGCGGCGACCCGGTACACGTTCACAACCTGCGAAGCCTTCGCGCCCGAGGATGAACGCGATGGCTACTCCACCTGGCGACCGGCCGTCCCTGTTCGAAATTGGCTCGTCGCTGGTCGGTACGGGGGTATCAGGCTATCTTTCCTGGGTTCGCGCCCTTCGTTGATTTCGCGCTTTGCCGATTCCACTGTGGAGTTCGTGGGTGCCATTAGTCGATCCGGACGGAAGCGATTGGCTGTCGTGCTGTTTGCCGCCGCGTCGCTGTTTCTTGACGGAACGATTCTTGACAGGGCCGCGCAAGGGGTGGAGCGAAAAGATCTTCGCAAGATCGTCATGTTTGGCAAATGCCCGCGCTGCGATCTCAGTGATGGTACATTTTCGGGGCAAGATCTCGCCGGCGCCGATCTCTCGAAGGCGAATCTGGCTAATGCAGACCTTTCCGGCGCCAATCTGAAGGATGCCAAATTGCGTGACGCCAACTTGGGTGGCGCGAACCTTCAGGATGCGAACCTGACGGGGGCCGATCTGCACGGCGCGAACTTGGTTGGAACGCAGTTGCGGGGAGCCGTTCTAAAAGGCGCAAACTTGACCGAGGCACGCCTGATCGGCGCGGAACTGAACAAGGCCGACCTCACGGGTGCCAATATCGAGAAAGCTCGCTTTCAGGACGCCCGCCTCTCCCAAACCATATGGATTGACGGCCAGCCCTGCCGCCAAGGCTCCGTCGGTGCCTGCGATCAAGAGACTGCCGCGAAGGCCAAAGAAGCAGCGGTAGCCACGAAAAAAGTGGAAACCGCATCTCCTCGAACAGCCGCACGGAAGAAGAAAGCACAACCTCTGGAAGCTCCCAAGGCGTCGAAGCAACAGCCAAACCAGGCGAATAGGACGGACGCGAAGAAGCCGGAGACGAAGAAGTCTGAGGCGCGGACGGCGGAGACGAAGAAGGCGGAGGCGAGAAGGCGGAGGCGAGGAAGGCGGAGGCGAGGAAGGCGGAGGCGAGGAAGGCGGAGGCGAGGAAGGCGGTAGCGAAGAAGGCGAAAGTGAGGCTGCCGGCCTGGGCAACGCCGACTCCGCGCGCCAAACCGCCCTTGGCCGCGGATCATCTGCAGTCGGTAGCGGGCCAAGGTGCCTCCGATCCCGCGCGCGCCGGCGAGCCGCGGGCGGAAGCCTCGACGCCCCATGCGCTTGCATTTCGTTGGCCGGTCAAGGGTGACGCCAACGCGAACGCCGAAATCACCGTCGCCTACCGGTCCGCCGGGGGATCGGATTGGCGCCCCGCCCTGTCGCTGTTGCGCACCCGTCCGACGCCGGTTTCCGAGGGACACCGCGTGCCCGACGGATTCTTGTTCGCCGGCAGCATCGTCAACTTAGAGCCAGGAACGCCCTACGACGTCCGCCTCACACTGCGCGACCCGGACGGTGGCGATACCGAACGGGCGATGATGTTGGCGACAACCCGCGAGCCCGTTACGCCGGATGGCATGCGAACCCGTTACGCCGTACCCGGCGGCGGCGGCGGCGACGGGACCCGGGAAAACCCGTTTCGTGGGCTCGCCGAGGCGGTTTCCGAGGCGCGTCCCGGAGACCTGGTCCTCTTCGCGCCCGGCGTCTACGCCGAAGGCGACGTGCGTCAACCTCGCTCCGGTGAGATCGGGCAACCGATCGTCTATCGCGGCGAGGGCTTTGATGTCGTGTTCGACGGCGGTGGCGCGGAAGCTTTGTTGGACTTGTCGGGTCGCAGTCATATTTGGCTCGACAATCTGACCCTTCGGAACGCCAAGGTTCTGGTCGAAGCCGGTCGCGCGAACCATATCGTCGCCCGGCGCAACCGATTCGAGATCGCGGAGCGCGGATTTCGTGCCTGGGGCGCGATTTACGACGAATCGACGGGATTCTTCATCACGGACAACATTTTCGTCGGCAAAAGCCGGTGGCCGCGTCCCGAAGCGGGTTTCGCACCCTATGAGGCCGTCAACGTGACAGGCGCGGGCCATGTCGTCGCCTACAACCGGATGAGCCGGGTCAGCGACGGCATTCAAAGCGGCCAGCAAGATGCCCAAGGTCGTCTCTCCGCTTCCGACATCTACGCCAACGATATCACCTCGTGTACCGACGACGGTATCGCGGTGGACGACGCCGATACCAATGTGCGCGTTTTCCGAAATCGAATAACCAACTGCTGGATTGGCATCCGTAGCCGGTCGGTATTCGGGGGACCCGTCTACGTTTACAGAACGTCCCTATCCGGTTAAAGCAGGTAGCGCACCCTGCGGTTGAAGACTGTCGACCAGCTCCTTGTAGGTGATGGTGGGTTGGTCCATGGCGCGGCGGAGGACGA
>CBDFHV010000068.1:0-11936 GCA_965247705.1 Rhodospirillales bacterium
GTGACTAGACGGTATGGCCGAGAACGTATTTCAAGACCGGTGCCTTCAACCGCTCGGCCACCCATCCGGCTAATGAATTCAGTTAGTTAAAGAATTATATGTCCGTGTCAATCCTCGAAGTGGCGCCCGATTGGCACCCGGTGTTCTCGATTAGTCCCTGAGGGCACCCGCGAGGGCCGCGTCGACCTTGGCCGCCGCCTCCGCCTGCATGTTGGGCAAGGTGTGTGCGTACAGGCTCAAAGTGATCGCCACGTTGGCGTGACCAGCCCGTTCGCTCACGACCTTGGCGTTGATACCAGCACGCAGCAGCGACGTTATATTCGAGTGCCGTAGGCCGTGAAATGAGGTGGACCCCATCCGCTGGACAGCTTGGCGGCGTTTGTTAGGTGGGATTCCATGGTGATTTTTATGCCGCCAGCGCTTCTGGCGCCATCTCCGGGGCATGCCCCGGAGATGGCGCGTCGCGCCCACTATAGACCTCCTCGGGGGTGCGTCCATCGAACACCGAATGAGGCCTCGAAGTGTTGTAATAGTCGATCCAGCCGCCGATTCCATTCCTGGCTTGGGAGCCGGTCTCGAAGGCCTGGAGATAGACGCATTCGTACTTGAGACTGCGCCACAGCCGCTCGATCATGACGTTGTCCATCCAACTACCTCTGCCGTCCATGGAGATCATCACGCCGGCGTCCTTCAGGACCTGCGTGAATTCCAGGGAGGTGAACTGGCTGCCTTGGTCGGAGTTGAAGATCGCCGGCTTGCCATGGCGGACCAGAGCTTCCTCCAGGGCCTCGACGCAGAAATCCGCCTCCATGGTGTTGGAGAGCCGCCAAGACAGAACCTTGCGGCTCCACCAGTCCATGATGGCGACCAGGTACAAAAAGCCCCGGCGCATCGGGATATAGGTGATGTCCGTGCACCAGACCTGGTTCGCCCGATCGATGACGAGCCCGCGTAGCAGATAGGGATAGATCCGGTGATCGGGATGTTAACGGCGGAGGAATAATGCACCACGCGAGGCGGCCGGGCGGTCCGGTCGCGGCGGCGCAAAATTGTGCCACTCATGGTCCCTTGTCGGTTGCGACGAGGGGCAGGAGATGTACGGCGTGGAGCTCTATGCGGCGGTTCGACTGGCGGTTGTCGACGAGGGTCTGAGCCATCACGAGGCGGGCCGGCGGTTCGGCATCGACCGCCGGACGGTGAAGAAGATGCTGAGCTATTCGGCGCCGCCGGGATACCGCCGGACGAAGCCGGTCAGGCGGCCGAAGCTGGACGGGTTCACCGGCATCGTCGACGCGATCCTGGAGGCGGACACGGATCCGGACGTGCCGCGCAAGCAGCGTCACACGGCGCATCGGATCTTCGAGCGGCTACGGGACGAGCACGGGTTCACCGGCGGCTACACCATTGTGAAGGACTATGTGCGTTCCCGGCGGCAATCGACGCGCGAGGCCTTCGTGCCGCTGCATCACCCGCCGGGCCATGCCCAGGTCGACTTCGGCGAGGCGGTGGTGGAGGTCGGGGGCAGGCGGGAGAAGGTCGCCTTCTTCTGCCTGATCCTGCCCCATTCCAACCTCTGGTTCGTCAAGGCGTATCCCCGGGAGACGACGGAGGCCTTCCTGGACGGCCATGTCAGCGCCTTCGCCTTCCTCGGCGGGGTTCCGCGCTCGATCCTCTACGACAACACGACCCTGGCGGTGGCACGGATCCTGGGCGACGGCACGCGTCGGCGCACGCAGGCGTTCACGCATCTGCAATCGCACTACCTGTTCCGCGACCGCTTCGGCCGGCCCGGCAAGGGCAACGACAAGGGCAAGGTGGAGGCCCTGGTGAAGACGGCACGGCGCCGGTTCATGGTGCCGATCCCGAAGGTGCACGACCTGTCGGTCCTGAACGAGCGGCTGATGGCGCGCTGCCTGGAGCGGCTCGACGCGCTGGAGGCAGGCGACCGGGCGACGGCATTGTTGGGCGACCTCGACGCCCTGCGCGATCTGCCGGCGGTTCCCTTCGAGGCCTGCGAGCATGTGCCGGGCCAGATCTTGTCCACGGCCCTGGTGCGCTACCGGCTGGTGGACTACTCGGCGCCGACGGTGCACGCCCACAAGAAGGTCATGGTGAAGGGCTATGTCGACCGGGTCGAGATCGCGCTCGGCGCCGAGATCGTCGCCCGCCATCGGCGCTCCTATGTCCGCGGCGACGTCATCTACGAGCCGCTGCACTATCTGTCGCTGCTGGAGAAGAAGCCGGGCGCCCTGGACCAGGCGGCGCCGCTGCGGGGATGGAAGCTCGATCCCGCCTTCGACACGCTGCGCCGCCTCCTCGAAGCCCGCTTCGGCCCGCGCGGCAAGCGCGAATACATCCAGGTGCTGCGCCTGCACGAAGACTTCCCGGCACGCCAAGTGGCGGCCGCGGTGCGCGACGCGGTGAAGCGGCGCCTGATCGGCTTCGATGCGGTCAAGCATCTCCTGCTGGCGCGCATCGAGAGGCGGCCCGTGCATCTCGACCTGTCGCGCTATCCGCACTTGCCCCAGCCCTTCGTCGCCGCCACGCGGAGCGCCGACTACGCCACCCTGCTGGCCGGAGGGGCCGGCCATGGCTGAGGCCCCCCGCATCCTGCTCGAACATCACCTGAAGAGGCTGAAGCTGCCGACCTTCCTGCGGGAATACGAGAAACTGGCGCGCCAGTGCGCGGCCGAGGGCCTGGATCATGTGCAGTTCCTCGCCCGACTGGTGGAGCTGGAGCTGATCGACCGCGAGCGCCGCCTCGTCGAGCGCCGCATCAGGCAGGCCGGGTTCCCTGTCGTCAAACAGCTCGAGAGCTTCGACTTCAAGGCAATCCCGAGCCTCAACAAGATGCTGGTGCTGGATCTCGCGCGCGGCGAGTACATCACGCGCCGTGAGAACGTAATCCTGCTCGGCCCAAGCGGCGTCGGGAAGACGCATGTCGCTCTCGCCCTCGGCCTCGCCGCCTGCCAGAAGGGCCTTTCCGTGCGCTTCGCCACAGCCTCCCATCTGGTCCACGAGCTGATCGAGGCACGCGACGAGAAGAGGCTGCTCCGCCTCCAGGACCAGCTCGCCAGGGTCAATCTCCTGATCGTCGACGAGCTCGGATACGTGCCCCTCTCGCAGACCGGAAGCGAGCTGCTGTTCGACGTCTTCAGCCGGCGCTACGAGAACGGCGCCACCATCGTGACCTCAAACCTGCCCTTCCAGGAATGGACGACGGTCTTCGCCAGCGAGCGCCTCACCGGCGCGCTGCTCGACCGCATCACCCACCATGTCCATATCCTGGAGATGAACGGCGAGAGCTACCGGCTCAAGCAGAGCCGGTCACGACACCGGCAACCGTCCGAATAACCCCCCGCTTGCCCGCGTGGGCCCACAGGCCCCTCCCACGCGCGGGCCGCCGCCAGCCGCGCGGAGGGCGCGTCGCCCCGCGCGCGGGTCCCTCCCATGGACTACGCGGACAAGCTACCACCGAGCCCGTGGTACATTTTTGCGCCGCCGCCCCGGTACATATTCCCGCCGCCGTTGACATCGGGATGCGGATCGCTGGTGCGTGGCGCCTGGTAGATCGCCTGGAGGCCCATGAGCCGCATCAGCCGGCGCACCCGCTTGCGTCCCACGCAATAGCCCAGACGCCGCAGGTGCCGGGCCATCTGGCGCGAGCCGTACCAGGGCGTCTCCAGAAACTGCTCGTCGATGAGACGCATCAGCGCCAGGTTCAAGCGGCTCTCGCCCTTGCCCTCATAGTAGAACGACGAGCGGCTGATCGAGACCAAGCTGCATTGCCGCGCAATGCTGAGCTCGCCATGACCGGGATCGATCATGGATACCCTCCGGCCGTGGCTCAACGACCGAAGGCCTTGGCCAAAAAATCCTTCTCCACCGTCAGCTCCCCGATCTTAGCGTGAAGCTCCTTGACCTCCGCTTCGTGCGAACTGTCCCGGCCCGCCGGCTTGCCCGAGAAGACATCGACCATCCCCTCGCTCGCCTGGCGCTTCCACTTCGTGATCAGATTCGGATGAACCTTGTGCCGGCTCGACAGCTCCGCCAGCGTCTGGTCGCCCCGCAGCGCCTCGATCGCCACTTTCGCCTTGAA
Source organism: Rhodospirillales bacterium (assembly GCA_965247705.1). Classification (GTDB taxonomy): domain Bacteria; phylum Pseudomonadota; class Alphaproteobacteria; order Rhodospirillales; family CAMCUA01; genus CBDFHV01. Next base: position 4,100 of record CBDFHV010000068.1, read on the forward strand.
GGGCGCCGAGAAATTCCGTCGCTTCGCCATACTCCGAGATCCTCATCATAAAGGCCGGATCCCACCTAACACATCTGTCCTAGATTCGGGGACCACCTCTAAAGGTGATCCGCCGCATCTTCGACCGTTTCACGATCCGCCCGAATTCTTTGGTCAAGTTCCGGGGGCGGATATGCTCCCCTTCAAGGTTGGCGAACACCGGGCCGTCATCGTCACGACCGAGGCCCATGGCTAGCCGTTCGCGAAGCATCTGCGCCCGATGTAACCGCAAGGCATCCACGGTGAGAGCGGGCAGAGTGATGGTGCGCCGCTCCGCCTTGGTTTTTGGCGACTTCAATTGTAGCCGATCTTTCGTCTCTTCCAGTGATACAGCGACGTTTAGCTTAGCTCCGTCGAGATCAACATCGCGCCAACGAAGGCCAAGAACTTCACCTCGACGCATTCCCGTGGTCGCGGCTAGTGTTCCGATCGAGACATTTCGTTCCCATTAACCCGCCTTATTCACCCAAGGGGCCTGAAATGACTGGCGCGCGGCGGATTTTGACGTAAAATCAATGTGCTAGAAGGATTCACAACAAACCTCCGCCGTGCGCCATGGGTGAAACGCTATCTCTGTTCGGTTCCTCGTTCAACAAGTCCCTTCGCATCGAATCCCGACCCGAGCGGCTGACCGGGGAACCGGGGGCCGTGCTCTTGCGCGAGATCATGGAGCGCACCCGGATCATCGAGTGGCTGACCGAGCGGTTGCACGATCCGCGCAAGGCCGATCGTGTCACCTATCCCCTGGCCGATCTGCTGCGCACGGTTCTGCTTCTCTTTGGCCAGGGTTGGCACGACCAAGACGACGCCGACGCGCTCCGCCATGATGCGGGCCTACGCCTGGCTGCAAGCGGTTCACGGGGTGTCACGCCGTTGTCCACCGAGGCGCACCTGGCCTCGCAACCCACGCTGTCGCGTCTGATCGCGCTTCTGAGCACGCCGGAGGCCCGCACTGTGCTCCATGAGGCGATCACCGAGCTCGCGGGGCGGCGGTTCCGGGGCCTGCGCGGCGGTCACCGGCAGCGATATCTGACCATCGACGTGGACAGCCTGCCGATCGAGGTCCACGGCCATCAACCCGGCTCGGCCTGGAACGGCCATTACCATCAGCGCATGTACCACCCTTTGGTGGCCAGCATCGCCGAAACCGGCGACCTTCTGGACGCTCGTTTACGGGAGGGCAACGCCCACACCGCCGAGGGGGCGCTGGACTTCATCCTTGATCTCGTGGACCGAGCCGAAGAGACGCTGTGCCAAGTCGCTCTGGTGCGCATCGACGCTGGGTTCCCCAGCGATCCCCTGCTGTCGGGCCTGGAGCGTCGCGGGACGCCCTATGTTGCCCGATTGCGGACCAACAAGGTCCTGGACCGCATGGCTCAGCCCTGTCTTGGACGGCCGCCGGGACGGCCTCCGGCAGAGCCGCATCAGCCGGCCATGATCGCCATCGCCGGGCGCATCACCGCCCAAGGGCCCTGAACCAAGCGGCAGGTGCCGCCGGACGAGCCCCGAACAACAACCTCCAACCTCTCCGACAATCCGTCTCAAAAATCGCCGTCAACCCGGTCGCTACCGCTCGTCCCGCTGAAATCCGATGGCCGTCATGAATAATTGGGGTTAGCTTGACCCCGCCTTATTCACCCAAGGGGCCTGAAATGACTGGCGCGCGGCGGATTTTGACGTAAAATCAATGTGCTAGAAGGATTCACAACAAACCTCCGCCGTGCGCCATGGGTGAAACGCTATCTCTGTTCGGTTCCTCGTTCAACAAGTCCCTTCGCATCGAATCCCGACCCGAGCGGCTGACCGGGGAACCGGGGGCCGTGCTCTTGCGCGAGATCATGGAGCGCACCCGGATCATCGAGTGGCTGACCGAGCGGTTGCACGATCCGCGCAAGGCCGATCGTGTCACCTATCCCCTGGCCGATCTGCTGCGCACGGTTCTGCTTCTCTTTGGCCAGGGTTGGCACGACCAAGACGACGCCGACGCGCTCCGCCATGATGCGGGCCTACGCCTGGCTGCAAGCGGTTCACGGGGTGTCACGCCGTTGTCCACCGAGGCGCACCTGGCCTCGCAACCCACGCTGTCGCGTCTGATCGCGCTTCTGAGCACGCCGGAGGCCCGCACTGTGCTCCATGAGGCGATCACCGAGCTCGCGGGGCGGCGGTTCCGGGGCCTGCGCGGCGGTCACCGGCAGCGATATCTGACCATCGACGTGGACAGCCTGCCGATCGAGGTCCACGGCCATCAACCCGGCTCGGCCTGGAACGGCCATTACCATCAGCGCATGTACCACCCTTTGGTGGCCAGCATCGCCGAAACCGGCGACCTTCTGGACGCTCGTTTACGGGAGGGCAACGCCCACACCGCCGAGGGGGCGCTGGACTTCATCCTTGATCTCGTGGACCGAGCCGAAGAGACGCTGTGCCAAGTCGCTCTGGTGCGCATCGACGCTGGGTTCCCCAGCGATCCCCTGCTGTCGGGCCTGGAGCGTCGCGGGACGCCCTATGTTGCCCGATTGCGGACCAACAAGGTCCTGGACCGCATGGCTCAGCCCTGTCTTGGACGGCCGCCGGGACGGCCTCCGGCAGAGCCGCGGACGTGGTTCCACGAGATGACCTGCCGGGCGAAGTCGTGGTCGAAAGAGCGCCGAGTGGTCCTGGTGGTGTTGGAACGGCCAGACCAATTTCTGGTTGATCACTTCTGGCTGATCACCAGCCTTGATGCCGGGGCCGTGCCGGCGGCCGATCTCCTGGATCACTACCGCCAGCGCGGCCGTGCCGAGGCCCACATGGGCGAACTCATGGACGTGATGGACCCGGCGCTGTCGTCCGCGTCGCGAAGGAAGCGTCATTACCGGGGGCGCTGCCTGCCGGAGCGCGAGAGCACGGTCGATGCCTTCGCTCACAACGAGGTCGTCCTGTTGCTCAACATCCTGGCCTATGAACTGGTTCATGCCGGGCGGTGCCTGATGGAGACTGCGACCGGCGAGGGGTGGAGCCTTCGCCGGTTCCGCGAGCGCGTTCTGCGCGCCGCCGCCCGGGTCGTCGTTTCCGGCCGACGCATCACCATGGTCATCGGGGAAACATTCGCCCGCTTCTGGCAACGGCTCTGGCCGCGCTTGGAACGCTCGCGATACGCCGACCCGTAACCCCGTCCAAGTCGGCCAGCTAGACTTCAAGCCACCGCCGGATCGCCGGTGGCGGTCCCGCTCGCCTCCACGGCGGCTTCTTCACGCCTTTCATGCCTCAAGTGGCTATCGCACAGCTGGGGAAGCACCCGTGACTCGCCAGCCGCGAATGACCCTGCAACGAGACTCGCATCACATGCAGAAAAGTCTACGGCAAGGGGGTTGGTGAATAAGCCGGGATTAAATCTACGCAAACTGCGACCTTCACCCCCGGGCTCAGGAACCAAATGTTAGAATCGCAACACTAGTCAGCTATGAGTTGTTATGCGAGCGGAAGGTGGCGTTATGGCCGCGCCTATGCCAGAAGGTAAAAATTGAACCAAGAGATACACCCGAATTCCGCGCCGCCGCGGAGCGCCCGCTTAGAGTTACCGACGACCCGCTTCGCGAGGCCGCGACGAAGCTCTACGACGCGCTCAACTCTCAATGTCTAGAGCAATTCGAGATTGATCGGAATTTCCTACAACGATCCGAGCAGGCTTGAAATTTTGCTCTGCTTATCAATAGCGAGCGGATTGACAGGATGGATGCGTCACATTTATCCTGATTCGCTCTTTTGTAACGGTTTGGTTACTTGGATATTGATCGAAATACCTCGTGAACCGTGCGTGGGTCCTTAGGGTCAGAACTCATTAACCATTAAGCGATTCAATGGCCTGCAGATTCGGAGGTTTCAGGTCATGACAGGTCCCTTTTGGCTAACGGACGACCAATGGGCGCTGATCAAGCCGCATCTGCCGTACCGCGCGGCCGGCAAGCGGCGCGAGGATGACCGGCGCATCATCAGCGGCATCCTTCACGTCTTGCAATCGGGCTGCCAGTGGCAGGATTGTCCGTCGCAATACGGCCCCCGGACCACGGTCTACAATCGCTACAACCGCTGGTCCAAGAAGGGGATCTGGCAGTACCTGTTCGCTGAAGTGACGGCCGCGCTCGCCGGCACGCCGGACGAGATTTCCATCGATACCACCCACGTCAAGGCGCACCGCTGCGCCGGCGGCGGAAAAGGGGGGCTTCTGCTCAGGCGATCGGCCGCACCAAGGGCGGACGCAACACCAAGATCGACGCCATAAGCGATGCCCAGTGCCGTCCCCTGGCCTTCTACCTGACCCCCGGCCAAGCCGCCGACATCTCCGGGGCGGTCATGCTCGCCGATCATCTGCCCGAGTCTCGCTTCCTTCTGGCCGACAAGGCTTACGATGCCGATCACTGGCGGGCTTGGCTGAAACGGCGCCACATCCCCCCGGTCATCCCCAACCGGAGAAATCGCCAACACCCCCATCCCTTCAACCGCAAACGCTACCGCCGCCGCAACGTCATCGAGCGCATGTTCGGGCGCCTCAAGGACTCCCGACGCATCGCCACGCGATACGACAAGAACGCCATCAACTTCATGGCAGGCCTATGCCTCGTCGCTCTCGTCTGCTACTGGATTTGAATGAGTCTGGACCCTAGGACAAGAACGGACGGTAGGGCGGGGCGCCCATCGAAAGCCCGTAGTAAACCTTCATATTTCGGATAGGAACGGACGGGGCCGGATGGGGTGAAGCACAATTCAAGACCGGTGCCTTCAACCGCTCGGCCACCCATCCCTATAACAAAATCAATCCGTTAGAGAACCCCGCCGCCTTGCGATGCACGGTATCGCCGCGCCGAACGCTCGTCGCTGAAAACCCTGGGAAGCCGTCTCCACGGGTCCTTATTCGTGCTTCTTGGTGTAAGCAGCCCCATTGATTGCATAGAAGCGTGCGGCCGTGCGGTAAAACATGTCCGCACGCTCGTCGGGCGCGTATTCGGCGGAAATTAGTTTGAAGGCATTCCAAAGGACGGAGTAGGAAATGCTGAGTTTTTCCACGGGATAGTTGGATTCAAACATGCATCGATGGGGTGAAAACAGCTCGATGGCTGCCTTGTAGTATCGGCTGGATGCGGCGGCGTATTCCTCGCTGGTGGGCGGGCGGTCCCTCAGGTGCCAACCGAACCCGTTGATGTCCATGGCGAAGCCGCCGAGTTTCATATGGACGTTCGGACACGTAGCCAACGGCCGTATGGCGTCGAGCCACTCCCGAAAGACTTCTTCGGGCCGCCCCGCGTAGGGTCCGATTCCGATAGGTCCGCCCAAGTGATTGACCACGATCCTGGTGTCGGGGAAGGTCCTTGCAAGGTCGTGGAGATCGTCCAGTTGCGTGTGATAGCACCAGGAGTCGAAGGAAAGATCACGGGGCGCGAGCTGGGCAAAAACCGTCCCGGAATCCCCTATCCAGGAAGAGGTGTTGCGGCGGGTTCGTTCGGTGGTTCGCGATTGCGTCGTCCTGGTGCCATACCGCACCCAGCCGCACGCCGCGAAACCGTCCCCCCGCCGCCGCGATGTGCGCATCCAGCACATCGCCAACTCCCGTGCCAAGCCGCAGATCCGCCATGCCGACGATGGCTTGGGCAATGTCCGTCTTACCGTACACACCGGAACGGCTCATGGCCGATTGTCCGACTACGAACTCCGTCTCGCCAACGTACCACATGGCCTCCGGACCGTCGCAACGGAAACGTGGTGCCGCACTCGACGAACACGGTGGCGGTAACGTTATGTCCCGTCGCCAAATCGGCCGAGAACTCCTCGATCATGTAGCGCGGGTACGGAAACTCCGATCTGTTGTCCCACAGATGATGATGGGGATCGATGATCGGCAGGTCGGGTTCAAGGATCGGCTCCGAGACCTGCGCCAGCCACGAGTCCCCGTTCGTTCATTGGCTTCGAAGCTCCCCTGCCTGAATTGGAAACCCGATAGTTTGGGACCCTTCGTGACGATTCCGGGCCAAGTATTGTACCTACCCGCGCACCGCGTCCATCAGGGGGGCCACGCTGTCCAGGGTTTCCACGGCGGCCACCATTTCGACCACATTGTCGACGCCGTCGGCGCCGATTACGGGTTCGGCCAGGGTGAAGAACTTGCCGGCAATGTCATCCCACGACGGCGGGCGGCGGGGGGACCATTTGACCTCATCGACCCGGCCCTCCAGCACCGTGCCATTGCGCAAGTTGATGGCGATCGACACCGGCCATTCGTGGGGGAACCGCGCGGTCATGGCCGGGTCTTCCTTGACCGTAATCCGGCGCGCCAGCTGATGAATTTTCGGGTCGCGAAGCCGTTCGGCGGTCAGTTGGCGCACCGTCATCTCGCCGTCGGTCAGGGCGGCGGCGATGCAGTACGGAATCGACAGGTGGGCATCGACGAAGTTGCTGTCCGTGGTCGTGTATTTCTCGCCGGTGAACTTGACGCCGGCCTCGTAGGTCAGGACGTCGACGGACTCGATGTCGTCGGGCGCCGGCAGGTGATCGCCCAGTTGATCGAGGATGATCTCCACCGGTCCGATGATCAGCAGCCCGCAGGGGTAGGGCTTGAAAGCCAGTTCCCGGGTTGTCCAGACGGTGCCCAGCCCGTCGGTGGCGCGGTCCAGGTCGGGGTTCGGCTCGCCGAGGATACGCAGGGGCGCGTGATAGCGCGGCGGCTCGCCCTCCAGGGGGCCGGCGCGGTAGCCGGCCTTGGCGAGATAAGCGGCCTCGATGCCGCACATCGCCGGCTGGCCGCCGTGGATCGGCTTGACGCTGTGGCCCTTGAAGATCGTGTCGCCATGGGACACCGGCATGATGAAGCCCGAGGTGCCAATGGCCGCTGCCAATTTCTCGGTGTCCAGGCCTAAGAGCCGGCCGGCCGCCGCCGCGGCGGCGCAGGTGTTAAAGGTGCCGGTGATCTGAAAGCCGGCATTCCAGTGGGCGGGCTGTATGGCATGACCCAATCGTGTGCCGAGCTCGAACCCGATCAGCATGGTGGTCACCACGTCGCGGCCCGAAGCGCCAAGGGCTTCGGCCATCGCCAGCACGGCGGGGGTGACGCCGGGGCCATTGTGGATGCGGGCGGTCAGATTGCAGTCCATGCAGTCGAGTACCTCACAGAGCGTGCCGTTGGCGAAGGCCGCCATCATCGGTGTGGTGCTCCGGCCGTGGCCGACCACCGTGGCGGGTCCCGGAGGCGAGGTATCCTCCAGATAGGCGCGCAGTTCGCCATCGCCGTTGACGCGGGCGAAGTGGGTGGCGCCAAGCATGATGGCCAGTGCGTCAAGCAACGCCTTTCGCATGCGCTCGCGCAGATCCACCGGCGCATCGTCAAGCTGAAACTCGGCGGCGAAACGGGCGAACTCGGCGGTGACGGACATGGGCTGCTATCCAATAAAGGGGGTCAAATAAGCCGGCGCCCCCGAAACCGTCGGGGGCGCCGGAGACAACGTCGTCGCTACTTGGCCAGCGCGTTGAGCTGGTCGATGGTTCCGGGGCTCCAGTAGCCTTCGGCCTCCCACTTCTTGTGCAGGACCCCGCATCTTCTCGACGAACGGCTGGCGGTCCACGTCGTGGATGGTGGCGCCGCCGGCGACGATCTGCTTCTTCCAGGTCTCCAGGCTGCCGGCGATCTGGTCGTTGTAGAACTTGCCGGCCACGTCGACGCTTTCCGTGATCGCCTTCCGCTGGGCGTCGTTCATGGACTGCCAGGTGCTCTCGTTCATGGAGATGGCCACGAACTGCGGATATTCCCGGGTGTTCATGATGTGCTTGCCGA
>CBDFHV010000069.1:0-77603 GCA_965247705.1 Rhodospirillales bacterium
GCAGAATGAGGCGCAGGATCTGGCGCATGTTTTGGCTGTCGTCGACGATCAGAACATGCAGGTCCGAAAGGTCGAGGGCGCGCATGGGCGGGCTTTCGATGTATGGGGCGGCCAGTATGACGGAAGCGAGAGACGGCGTCAGGTGGGGGCGCCGCCCTCCTTACGTTCGCGGAGGGCCAAGTAGGTGACGGAACCGAATATCATGGTGCCCCCCAGCCAGGTCCAGATGGCCGGCACTTCATGAAACAGCGCGGCGCCGAAGAAAGCCGCCCACAACAGCTTGGTGTAGTCCACCGGCAGCACGGCGGTCACATCCGCTTCCTTGAAGGCCTGGATGAAGGTCAGATGGCGCAGGCTGGCCAGACTCCCCGCCGCTCCCATCCAGGCAAGATGCTCCCAGGTGGGCGTCTGCCAGACGAACAGCGCCGCCACGAACGTCGCCGGCAGGCTGAGGAGGTTCGTATAGAGGGTGATGGTGACCCCGGATTCGGTAGGACTGATCGCCTTCACGATCATCATGTTGCAGGCCCAGAGCAAAGACGAGCCGAGGATCAGCACCGAACCCAGGTCGAACCCCACCACGCCGGGCTGGACAATCACCAGCATGCCCGCGAAACCGATCGCGAGGGCGAGCAGCCGGCTCAGGCGCGCCGGCTCGTGGAACAGCACGATTGCGAGAACGGTGGCGAATAGGGGCGCGGTGAAGTTGAGTGCCGTCACTTTGGCCAAGGGCGACAATCCCAGTCCGGCAAAGAACATAAGCATCGAAACCACCTGCAACACGCTGCGCGCGAGCAACATCTTGATCCTTCGGGTCCGCAGTGGCTGAAATCGCTTTCGGACCACGAAAGGAACGATAAAGAGGAAGCCGAAGACCACACGCAGGAACACGGCCTGAAAGGCATGCAGGTCCTCCAGAACGATTCGCGCGCAAACGTTGCCCAGGGTCGCGAACAGAGCCGAAACGCTCATGAGCAGGATGCCGCGAAGGGGACCGGCCGGCAGCCGGGACATAATTGGACGGTTTCGCGGCGCGCTCATCGGCCCAGTATGGCGCAGGCGGCGGGTTGCGTCAGTTGGTGGCCTTCCTGGAACCATGGCGCTCGCGCAGCGCCAGCAGGATAACGGCGGCGAAGATCATGGTGCCGCCGAGCCACGTCCAAACCGTCGGCACTTCCATGAAGAGAACGAACCCGAGCAGGGCCGCCCATGGCAGCTTCGTGTAGTCGGCGGGGAGAACGGCCGTCACGTCGGCCACCTTGAAGGCCTGCACATAGGCCACATGACCGAGGCTGGCGAAGAACCCCGCGCCGGCCATCCAGGCCAGGACTTCCCATGTCGGCGGAACCCAGAAGAACAGGGATGCGACGAGAGTTACCGGCAGGGCGAACAGATTGGTGTAGAAAATGATCGTCAGGCTCGATTCCGTCGGGCGGAACAGCTTGGTCAGGACCGCGTTGATGGCGCCGAGGACGCAGGACGCGAGCACCGCGGCTACGCCGGAGTCCATGCCCAGGTCCCCCGGGCGCACGATCACCAGCGTTCCGGCGAACCCCACCACCAGCGCCGCGACCCGGCTTGGCTTCAGGGGCTCGCGGAAGAACACCACGGCGAGGACCGCCGCGAACAGGGGCGAGGTGAATGTCAGCGCCGTGGCCTTGGCGAAGGCCGACTGGGTGAGCCCCCAATAGAAAAAGGCCATGGAGCCCAACTGCAGAGCGCTGCGCAGCAATTGCAGCCGGACCTGGCCGGTTCGCAGCAATGCAAACCGCCGCCGCGCGATCAACGGCAGAAGGAATATCAGGCCAAAGAGAAAGCGGAAGAACACCGTCTGGGCCAAGGACAGGTCCTGCATCGCGACGCGAACGCAAACGTTGGTCCCGGTGATCATCAGGGCGTAGAATCCCATCAGCATCAGCCCCCGAAACACCACGGGCGACTGGTTCAGACGTTGAAGAACGGACCGCGGCGTCACCGGGAAACCAGCCTGACCATCGGACCATCCCGTGCCGGTTCGACGTGACCGACAACCGTCGCCGCCCCATGGCCGCCGGCCCGCAAGGCCGCCACGCAGTCCACGGCCGCGGCTTCGGGCACGCCGGCCAGAAGGCCACCGGCGGTCTGGGGATCGAACAGCAGGCGCACCTGGGGGTCGTCGCCATCGCCAGCGCCTTCCAGGTAGCGAGAGAAACGACGGTTTTCGGGCTCGATGGAGCTGGCGATCCCCGCGGTGAGGGTTTCCAGCGCCCCGTCGAGGACGGGCAACCGCGCCAGGTCCACGGCGGCGCTCACTTGCGAGGCCTTCAGCATTTCCACCAGGTGGCCGAGGAAGCCGAAGCCGGTCACGTCGGTGCTGGCGTTGGCGCCGTGGCGGCGCAGGCAAGTCGCCGCGTTTCGTGACGAGCGATCCATGGACACCAGGGCGGCGGCGATCCAGCGCCCACGTGCCTGTCCCCGCATGTCGGCGGCAAAAAGGGTGCCGGTGCCCAGCAGCTTGGTCAAGATCAGCACGTCGCCGGGGCGCAGGCCGCCCTTCCGCCGTACCTCCCCGGGATCGACGAGGCCATTGACGGTAAGGCTGAGGGTCAATTCCGCGCCCTCCGCCGTATGGCCGCCCACCACGGCGGCGCCGTCCCGATCGAGAACCGCCACCACGCCTGCCATCGCCTGGGTAAGCAGTTCCTCCGTCTTGTCCCGGGGCCCGTGAGGCAGGGTCACCGCGACCAGGGCGCACCAGGGATTGGCGCCCATGGCATGGAGATCCCCAAGAGCATGGTTGGCGGCGATCCTCCCAAAGACATAAGGGTCACCGACGAAGGCGCGGAAACCGTCCACCGACTGCACCAGTTGCTTGCCGGGCGGCACCGCCAGCACGGCGCCGTCGTCGGGCGCCGCCAGGCCGACCTCGATGCCCCTGATACTCCTGCCGCCGGCGGTGCCCAGGCCGGCCAGGGCGCGCTCCAGGATCTCCGCCCCCACCTTGGCGCCGCAGCCGCCGCAACGCATGGCCGGCGCTTCCCCGTTTCCGCCCTCGGGTGCCATCTCCGGCAAATCCCGGTAGCGGTCCATGAACCGCCGGTCGATGCGGTCCTTCCACCGCCACACCCAATCTCCCCGCCACGCCAGTGGTCCGCGGGAGGCCACGGCGTGCCGGCGCCCGGTGCCGATCAAGCTGAGGAAGGCATGCTGAAGGCGGAAGGGACGCGCTGTGGCGCCGGACAAGACCCGACGCAGATTTCTGTCCAGCGGCGGGCCTTGGCGGACCGCGAACACCCCGGCCTTGGGGCGCCGATGACCTTCGACGGCCGCCACGTCGCCGACGGCGAACACATCGGGCCGGCCGATGGCCTGAAGGCTCGGCGCCACGCGGACGAAACCCCCGTCGTCCAATTCCAAGCCCGTCTCCCCCAACCAGGGTGCGGCACAGGCCTGGGTGGCCCACAGAATCGCGTCCACGGCCGTCGTCCCGCCGCCCTCGGTCACAATCCGGTCGGCCTCTACGGCCACGACGCGGCGGCCATGGTGCACGCGCACGTCCGCCTCTTCCAACACGCGCTCGAATATGCCGCGGACCGCGCGGTTGTGGGTCGGCAACACCGACGCCGTATCGGCGAATAGGTGCAACGCCAGCCGGTCCGCTGAGAGCCCCTCCTCTAGGATCCGGTGGCGCGCCGCCAGCAGGACTTCCACCCCCGCCGCGCCGCCGCCCACCATGGCGAGCGCGAAGGGGCCTGGGTGGGCCTGAATACGCCGCGCCAGGGCCTCCCAACGGGCCCAAAAGAGATCGATGGGCTTCACCGGGATTGCGTGGGCCGCGGCGCCGGGCACGTCTTGCAGGCAGGGAACCGAACCGATGTCCAGGGACAGCGCGTCGTAGGCCACCGGCGGCCGCCCGTCGAGAAGCACCCGGCGGCCCTCCAAGTCCAGGCCCGTGGCCTCGGCATGAATGAGTCGCGCCCGGGCGAAGGCGGCGAGCGGACCGAGGTCGATATGGACGTCGTCGAACCCATAGTGGCCGGCGATCAGACCGGGCAGCATGCCGGAATAGGGTGTGTGGACGTCGCGGGCGATCAGGGTCAGGCGCACCCCCGGCACGGGGCCCATGCCGAAGGACCGTAGCACGGCCACATGGCTGTGGCCGCCGCCCACCAGAACCAGATCCTTGGTGATGTAGTTGCCGCCGTCCATGCCCCCGTCCCGTCCGTGGCGCGGGACCGGGAGGTGGTTCAGGTCCCGGTCAGCGCCGCCTCTATTTTCGTTGCCGCGTCCACCGCCCGGGCGTCGATCTCCCCGTCCGTGAGGGTGCTCAGGGGATGGGCGATGACCACGGGCCGCAGGTCCTCCATACCCAGGGCCGCCCGCTGCACCTCGGCCTCGTTGAGGAAGGCCTCGGTGACGATGACCGCCGTCGGCACCCCCTTCTCCTCCAGCGCGATCCCGTCATGCATACAGCACGACGTGCAGGAGCCTCAATCGCCGATGGCGGTGACCGCCGCATCGTTCTCGGCGGCAACGCGGGCGATCAGTTCCGCTGCTGCCGGCGAGGAGAAATTGTCCTTTTTGTAATAAGTTATGGAAGAAAACGTATGTTTTTTCTTAAGTTGTGCCACCGTCCACCGCAGCAGCTTGCCCGCATTCCATTTGCTGTTGTCCAGGACTCCCAGGCGCAGGCCATCCAGTCCGCCGATGCGGGGTGCCAGGGGTCGCGGGGTGGCGGATACGCTCCCCCGCGGGTCGTAGACAACATGCGCGCTTTCACCCATGACGAGGCCTCCTTAGTCCAACAGTGTCACAGCAGGCAGGTGCCGTCCACGCAGCGGGCCCCCGCGCCCGCCGGCGGCCGCCCGTCGAGGGCCCGCAACACCGGGCTGGTCATGTGTCCCCAGCCGGGGATGAACAGCGAGAATCGCCCCGCCTCGCCGCCGGCGCAGAACAGGTGGATGTTGTCGGGCCCGGGCACAACGGGGATGGGCGAGTCCAGATCGCGCCGGTACCAGCGGGGCAGGTTGCGGTTGTAGACCGTGCCGTAGCGGTGCTCGAAGGCGATGTCGCCGAACCGGTTGCGGGCGTTCATCCACAGATAGTTGCAGACGTCCGAGCGGGTCCAGCCGCGCCCGGCGATGCTCGCCGCGTGCTCCGGCCCGATGATCACCGTGCAGTGGCCGCTGCTGACCGCGTTGTTGTGGGCGAAGGTGGACATGGCCGAGGCCATGCTGTCGAGGATGCCTTCGGGGTCGTCGGCCACGTGGTTGGTGACGCTGTGGGGGGCCTCGGCGGCGATGGCGAAGACGGTGGAGTCGTCGGCGGCGTAGCCCTTCTCCACGTGGTAGGGCGCCCAGGGGCTGATTTCCTCGTTCTCGGCGACGGCGTAGCTGTACTTGCCCGGATGGCCGAAGGTGCTTTTGTCGAGCTCGCCCGGCCAGCCGCCACCGACGTTCAGCAGCACCAGTCGGATGGCCCGGCCGATGGTGGCGTTGGCCCGATTGCCGGGCCCGAACAGGTTTGTCCCGGCGTTCATGCCGATGCGGGTCCGCTCCGGCCCGTTGACGATGATCAGGGGCGCGGCAACGTGGGTGGTGGCCTGCACGCCGATCAGGTTGAAGTGGGCGTCGCACAGGGCCAACAGCGCCGCCCGCACCACCGCGGCGTAGTCCGGCAGGCAGCCCGCCATCACCATGTTGACCGCCAGCACCTCGCGGCTGAGGTTGCCCCAGCGAGGCGGCACCCGCGCCTCCACGGTCGCGGGTTGGCCGCCCAGCGCATCGACCATCGCCGCCACCCGTCCCGGCGTCGGCGGCACGATGGGCAGCCCGTCGGTGTAGCCCTGGTCCCGATACCATGCGTCCAGGTCGGTGCCGGCCGCCACCTGCCCGCAAGCGGCGCCCACATCCGCGACCGTTTGGTCGTCCATGGCATCTCTCCCGGGGTCGCTTGGCGGAAGAGGTGGGAGTCGAACCCACCGGGGACGCTTACCGCCCCCCAACGGGTTTGAAGCCCGCGCGGGCCACCGGGCACCGGTTCTCTTCCGCCTTTGTTATTAAGGGGTTAGGGGAAGGTGGTCAAGGCGGTTCACACTCCCGCCCGGGGCGGTTCACACTTCTACCCGGAACAAACGAAAAACAGGCCCCCGGACCACCCCGTGGAGGGCGGCCCGGGGGCCTGAGTATCTGCGATCGGGTCACACGAGAATCAGTGATCGAGCCACAGCATCGCCTCCGCCGCGCGGCGGCGCTCCAGGCCCGCGACGAATTAATAGGGACACTATATTTATATCATGAACTTCACAGTAACGCAGATGGTGTCGACGATAATGACAAATCCCCAATTCCCCCTCAAGTCCACCCTGGTCCCACCCGCATCGTGGCGCGGGGGGACAAGGCCGTGGCATTCCGCGCCCTCCCCCTCGCCATCGTCGTCCGCGGCCCATATTTTCTCCATTGGGTGCTTGGGTCATTTTCAGAACCGACGGAATCGTCGGCGATCCCCGTTCAAGGAGGCGGCAATGACGCGACCGGAGATCAATCAGCAGATTACCTGGGTCTACACCAGGGACTTGGAAGAAACAGCCAGGTTCTATGATCAGGTCCTCGGGCTCACGGAGGTCTTCGATCAAGGGACCTGCCGCGTCTACCGGGCGACCCGAGACGGGTTTCTTGGCTTGTGCGCGATAACGCGGCCCGATCGCTGGGTGGAACCCAGGGGCATGATCATATCCATCGTCACCGACGACGTTGACGGTTGGTACGAAAAGCTGCGGAGCGCGGAGGCCGATCTTCTGGGTCCGCCCGAAGTCAGCGAAGACAAGACGATCTATTCGTTCTACGTCCGCGATCCCAACGGCTACCGTCTAGAGTTTCAACGATTTTTCGATCCCAGCTGGCCCGCGTGACCTGGACCAACCGGTGCCCGCCGTCCCGGTCAGCATCGTGCCCCTCGGGATCACGTCCCACCGGTGGACGACGGGCCGCCATCGGGCCCCGTGAAGCGGGCCTGGAAGTCGGCGGTGGTGTTGCCCCGGGGGAAGGGCATGTCCGGCACCGGCCTGTCGAGGAACCGGCACAGGGGCTCCCATCCGTCGCCCACTCGGTAGGTGAGCAGGCGCTCGGGCGGCAGGCTCGCCTGCACCTCGGCGATGCTTTTCTCGTAGACGGCAATGGCGTGGTCCCGGTCACCGGCACGGCCGCCGAACACGCCCTCGCCGATCAGCTTCTCGCCGACGCTGTCGGGCGAGCCGCCCGATTGCAGGACCTTGAGGATGGTGTTGGCGAAGCTTTCGTACCAGCCCTCAGCGTCGCGCACGGTCAGCAGCACCTTGGCGTCCGGGTAATGGGCACTCAGCTCCCGCCAAAAATATGCGGACGGCCAGTCGACGGCGGCGCCATAGCCATGGAAGATGGTATCCCAGTCGGGCGCCGCCCCGCCCGCCACGTCGCGCCACTGTTCCTGCTGCCGGGGATCCTTGAGGACCTCGATCATATGGTGACAAGGGCCCAGGCCGAGGGCCTCCAGGGCCCGCTTCATGGACTCGGTGCCCGTGCGCCCGAACCCGGCGCCGATCACGGCCAAGGTCATGGATGCGCCTCGTAGCCGGTCGAGTCGTCGCCGGGCGCCTCCGGCTTGGCAACCACATAGGCATCGAGCTCGATGACGTTGCGGTCGGGATCGCGGATGAAGACGGCCCGCATGTCCTTGAACGCGATCTGGCCGGTCAGGGGGATGCCGTTTTCGGCGAGGAACTGCTTGGCCGCCTCCAGGGACGCCACCCGGAACGAGACGTGGGTGATCCCGGGATATTTCTCGTCCACGTCCATGAGGATATTGGTGTCATTGGGCATATTGCTGGGCCCGAGCAGATTCACCACCACTCCCGATGGATGCTCCATGATGATCGGATGACCCTTGTCGAAGCCGGCGTCGAAAAGGGTCTCGAAGCCCAGCCGTTCGTAGAAGGCGACCGAGACCGCCTTGTCGGTGATCCGAATTTTCACATGGTCCACCTTTTCGATATTCAGCATGCCGTTTGCCCCCGTGGTTGGAACAGCCGGGCGGCATAGGCACTACCCGGAAGCACTTCAGATGTGAAATTGCGGCCGGCGTTTCAAGACTCGGGCACGATGGTGAACAGGACCGTTTCCCGTTCCCGCCCGCGCAGTTGAACCGAACCCTTGGCGAGGGCTTCATACGAACCCGGCAGCCTGACCCGGTCCAGGAGTTCGGCCGAGATCAGCAGCGGGCAGTCGAAAACCTTGCATTGCTGTTGGATCCGTGCGGCCGTGTTCACCGTGTCGCCGAAGTAGGAGATCTCCTGCTTGTAGTCGCCGCATTCGCTGATGACCACCGGGCCGCCGTGCAGGCCGGCGCGAAAGGCAGGCACGGCGCCGAACCGGGCTTGGTATTCGGCGGCCTTCTCCTCCACCCGTTCGGCGATGGCGAAGTAGCAACGGATCGAGCGCATGTTCGGCGCCTCGGCGCGAAGGGGCCAGGTGATCACCACCTGATCCCCCACGTAGCGGTGGATTTCGCCGCCGTACTCGATGATCGGCTCGGTAATGTCGAAGAAGAACTGGGTGATCAAGGTCTGCACGCCGATGTCCCCGAGGCGTTCCGCCAGCGCCGTCGAATCGGCCAGATCGAGGAACATGAAGATCCTGTCTTCCTCAATGGGCGTGCGATAGCGGCCGAGAACGAAATTGACCAGGGTGCGCGCGCCGACGATGCGCACGATCTGAATCGACGCCTGAACAGCGGTGACGACGAGGAAGGCGGCGCCCATCACATTGTAGAATCGCGGCTCCGCCAGGAACGCCAGGGTGATGACGCCGTGCAGAACCACGCGGCCGAAGAACGCCGCGAACAAAACGATGCACATCAGAACGATCGACTTGACGGCGATCGTGGCCAGGAAATGCATGCGCCGAAGGGGCGCGCCATGGCGACTGGGATACAGAAACAGCTCGAAACCGAGAAACAGGGAAGCGCCGACGAACCAGCTGAACGCCTCGTGAAGAAGCGCGTTGGTATGATCGAGACCTTCCGGACCAGGGGTCTGGTAGGCGATGAACACGCCGGCCGAGACCACCAAGGCCACCAGGATCGCGAACAGGCGCAATCGCCGAAGGGTCAGTCTGGACAAACGAATTCCCCGTTGGGGCAACCGCCGCTCCTCAGTTCAGGACCAACAAATGCGGATCGCCGCCGTTCTCGCCGGCCTCGAGACGGAGCGTGCCGGTCGTGACGTCGACGGCGTTCCGCCGGAGTTGCACGCCGGTGCGTAAATTTTGCGCCTGCAGGGATACCGGACCCCGGTTGACCAATTTCGGGTCGAGGGGGATGTGAAGCGCCCCGCCCCGGCCCTTCGGCAGGACCAGGACCAGGGTTTCGGCCTCTCGCCGCGCATGGACGAGGCGGCCCTCGTTTGCGTCCTCGGCGCCGGCAAGAGCCAGGGGCCGCCGGTCCGCGTTCAGGGCGGCGTATAGGGTACGGACCACATGGTAACTCAAGCGCGGGTTGTAGAGGCGGTCGACGACGCCGTTGCGCATGAAGTAGCCACGGTCGATATCGGCGAACACATCGGCGTATACGCTCAAGCCCGGCAGGGCGGCGGCGGCGAACAGGGCCTCGGACACCCGGTGGGCGAACCATACGTCGTCCTGGCGCACGGCCGCCGGGCTGTCGCCGCCCATGCGCAGTTGGACCGCGCCGGCGATGCCGGAGGACTCGCAGAGTTCGCCGATGGCGCTCAGGCTCTCCAGGACGGGTTCGTCGGGGGCGACAAAGAAGACGGCCCCATCGACCCCGTCGAGGGCGGCCACGGCGCGGATCTGGTCGCCCTCTCCGGCCGCGAAGCCATGGAACACCGCATGGTGGTACGCCTTGCCGGAACCGTCGTGGGCCACATTGCCGCGCAGCCGCGACAAATATAGCGGCACGCTAATTGCGCGGCGCAACACGGCCACCACCGAGGCCAGTGCCGCGGGGTCCTGCCACGGAACGATGACCTCCAGCGCATCCACCAGCCCCGGGTCCCCGGCCAGGATCTCCGTCAGGCCATCGTCGGGAAAGCCGTGGATAAACAGGGCGTACTCATGGCCGTGGTGGCGCAGGCCCGCAGCCGCGCCCGCCGGTCCGGGTCGATCACGTCCTGGCGGGGAATTCGCAGCCGCCGCACGCCCATGTCCCAGAACGCCATCACCGGATAGTCGTTGCGGGCCTTCTTGCGGTCGAACTCCTCCGGGCCGCCGGTGGGCGCCACCTGCACTACTTCCATCCAGTCCTGGCGCATATCGAAACCCAGCGGCGCCCGCCAGTTCTCCAGCGGATGCAGGCCGTCGGGGGCGCCGCGGGCCACGGGCGGGGCGCTGTCGGGATCGGCGAGGGCGCCATATGTCCGGACAATTGTGCAGTAGTGTCCGCGCTCATGGATGTGAACAAGGAAGTAACCCGGCTTGTTGGCGTCGCCGCGCCCCCCTTCCATGGCCAGCGTCGGCGGACTACGCGCCAGCTCGCTGTAGTCCTGGCGGACCTGGGAGACGGCGGGCAGCAGGTAGTAGTCCGTGGCCTGGCGCCGGTGGTACCAGAAATTATGCACATGCCCGGTGAACACCGCCTCGACCTGGTGGTCGTCGATCAAGGAAAGCAGCCATGCCCGCCCGGGCTGGGAGATATTGTCGTAGCTTTCCCCCTCGTCTTCATGGTTGACGAAGGGCGGGTAGTGCAGGTTGAGGACGATGCGGGCGCCCCGGTGCCCGGCCAGCCAGGTCTCCAGCCACGCCTTCTGCCGAGCCTCGCTGGGCAGCCCGGAACCGATGACCTGGGCGTTCAGGCATAGGAAGTGGCAGCCGGCGACCTCGAAGGCGTAGTGGTCGTCGCCGAAATAGTTCCGGTAGGTCTCGACGTGTTCCTCGCAGACCAGGGGTGCCGGCGCCCAGTCGTTCGCCTTGTCCCCCATGTCGTGATTGCCGGGCAGCACGTGGAGGGGATGCTTCAGCTCCGATACCAGGGCCCGGTAGCAATCGAAAGCCCGTTGGTAGAGGTTCGGGATCGACGGAAAAGGATTGATGATGTCGCCCAGGTGGAGGACGAAGGCGATGTCGTCGCGCAGGTTCATATCCCGGAACACATGGCGCATTCGCGGATTGTGCAAGGTATTGGCCACGAAGGGCGCCAGGGTCTCCCGCTCCCCCTGATTCACATGGGTGTCGGCGATGACCGCATAGGAAAAGAGGTGCTTCCCCAGGCGCTCCGACGCGACGTCCCGGGGCAGTTCCCGCGCGCCCTTCACTGCGCCGCCACTTCGGGGGCGCGGCGCAAGGCCCGCAAGTTATCCACCGAGGTGCGGGCCACCTGGACCGAACATCCGGGGCCGAGCAGGAAGCCCCGGCCACCGGTCTGGCGGATGGCGTCGACGCCTTTCCCCAGTACGTCGTCGGGGCTGCCGGCGGCCAGGGTGGCGGCGTCGACTCCGCCGCCCAGAGCCCGCGTCGCGCCCAGGTCACGGCGCGCGGCGGCAAAGTCCGGGTTGTGGTCCGTATGGGTGTCCCAATGCACCACAGCGGCCGGGTAGTCGGCGAGGGCCGCGAGCTGGACCGCGTCCTCGCACACATGAAGGAAGTTGCACCACAGGCCGCGGGCCTCGTTCATGACCCGCAGGTCGTGCTCCCCGGCCAGGTCACGATACGTCTCGGCCGGCAGCTTGTTGTCGTTGGCCCACTTGGTGGAGAAATAGATGCCGTCCACCCCGGCCTCGACCACCCGCCGCACGAACGCAGCGAAGGTATCGGCGAACACCCCGAAGGCGAAGCGCACGGCCTCCGGGTCCTCGGCCATGTGGCGCTTGAGCAGCCCTCCGTCCCGGTCCGCCAGCTTTTCGGCCACGTCCAGCGGCAGAAACACCGTCATGATCAGGGGCACGTCCGCGGGCACGCCGGCCCGGATCAGTTCGATCAGGCGGATCTGTTCGGCCAGCGCCGGATCGTCCAGGCCGAGGGGCCGCAGCTTGCGCCAATCGGCCGCCTCGCGGATCGGCGTTCCAGTGCAGACGTGGCCCCGCGCCAGATCCGGCGAGGGCTCGAAGGCGTAGCCCCAGCCTTCCACGTGGTAGCTGGCCCGGGCGTGAATCTTCAGGTAGTCCCAGTCATACTCCGCCCGGAAACCGATCATGGTGTCGGCCAGGTCCTCGGCCGTGCACTCGCGGGTAAAGAAGTGGTCCCAGGCCCCCACGGGCACCCGGTCCACCGGCTGTCCACCAACGGCGGCCTCCACGCGTTGTCGACGGTTCATTGCTCTTCTCCTGGCCGTGGTATCCGCCATGCGAACTCATACGCCGGGGAGAACTCCAAAACTATCATCCCTTACGACCGCCACGCCGCCAAGACTTCATCCGCCATTCCCGCTCGGTGGACGGCGGGTTGCCTTCCCGGCACCGCGCGGGCACCATGCCCCTTGAATTCGGGAGCCCACTTGTCTCTTGGGCTAACGCAAAGTGCCCGGATTCCTGACAACGAACGGAGGAGACGTCTCATGTTAATCAAACGATCAGTTGCTGCGCCGGCTGGCGCGATGGCGCTTATCATGGCCATCGCCGCGTCCCCGGCAGTCGCCCAGAAATCCAACTGGGACGAGATCAAGAACGCCGGAGTCCTAAAAGTCGGGGTCATGCCGGGCCGTCAGCCCTACATGTGGCAGAAGGACGGTAAGTGGGAAGGCTTCGCCATCGAGATGGCGCGTGGCGTCGCGCGGGCGCTCGAGAACGCGAACGCCATGAACCGACCAATCAAGGTCGAATGGAAGGAAACCACGTGGGGTACCGTGGTTCTGGACATTCAGTCCGGTAAGCTGGACGCCTTCTTCGGCATGAGCATTACCGATAAGCGCAAGAAAGCCATCGACATGTATGGCCCGCTCTATGCGCTGGCCCATGTCTACATCAACACGTCGGGCTTCAATCCCGGCGGCCGGTGGGAGGACTACAACAAGGCGGCGATCAAGGTGTCCGCGACAACGGGCACGACGGACGAGGCGGCGGCCCGCAAGCTTTCGCCCAGCGCAACGATCCTGTCCATGCGCACGAATTCGGAAACCATCCTCGCCGTGCAGTCGGGCCGGGCGGAGGCGATGATTACCTCGGTGCTCGCCGGCCTGGACGCCATGCACAAAAACCGCAACTTCTCCAAGATGGTAATTCCGAAGCCGATGGTCAGCCTGCCGTCGGGGGGCGGCGCCCGCAAGGACAGCGACGGGCGCTTCACTACCTTTATGCAGGGTTGGGCGCACATGAGCCGGGAAAGCGGCTATACGAAGAAACTGATCCTGGAATCCGTCGCCAAGGCGGGCCTGAACCCCGACAACATCCCGCCCGAAATGGAGTTTTAGAGCAGCATCCGATCGTACGGAATCGCCTTCGGCGATCCGCACGGTCGAATAAAGCTGCTCTAACACTTGAAGAATCGAGCAATATCCGACCACACGGAACCGAACCAGTTCCGTGTGGTCGGATATTGCTCTAACGGTCTAATCGGCTGCCGTCAGGACGCGGCGCGGCGCTGACTGGCTTCGACGAGGAGGCCGAAGCGGGTCAGCGCGTCGCGTATCCGGGCCTCGCCCTCGGGGCTCAGTCGCTCGACCGGTTCTCGTGGAAAACCAGCCGGGTATCCCAACATGTTGAGAGCGCCCTTGATCCCGGCGGGACGCGTATCGACGGCCATCAGGGTGTCGAACACGTGGGAGATGGCCACATGCAGGCGCCACTTCTCCTCTTTCGACAGGCTTGCGTGGCCCATGATCTTGCGGGCTTCCGGACCCCACAGTTCGGGACCGGTGGACAGGTAACCGTCGGCCCCCATTCCGAGGCCGGGAAGGATCAGGTGGCAGGCGCCCACCAGCACCGCCATGCGGTCGCCCAGAAGCTCCATAACCCGGGTAATGTGGAAAAAATCGTTGGAGGACTCCTTGAGCGCCACCACCGGCGCCACATCGCAGATGGCGACCATCATCTCCGGCGTCAGGCTGATGCCCGTGCGCGCCGGGTTGTTGTAGATCATGACGGGCAGCGGCACCGACTTGGACACCAGTTCGAAGCGCCGGGCGGCTTCCGAGATCGAAGCGCGCAGGACGTAGCTTTGGGGCTGCAGGCATATGCCGTCGGCGCCGGACTCGGCGGCGATGGTCGCCTGCTTGGTGGCAATGCGGGCGGTGATGCCGCCGCAGTTGACAAAGACGTTCGCCCGGCCCGCCGACTCCTTCTTGGCGATGCGTGTCACATCGCCCAGCTCGGCACCAGTCAGCGCCCAGCCCTCCCCATTGTCGCCGGCGACGAGAAAGCCGGCGGCGCCACAGTCCAGGTGCCACCGCAATATGGCCGAGAAAGCGTCGGGCATCAGGTCCCCGTTCTCGGCGAAAGGGGTCACCGGGGCCACGTACTGCCCGCGAACCACAATGTCTGTCATCGGCCTGTCCTCATGCAATCGGTGACGGCGGATCAAGTGCATACCGCCGGGCGTCGCCTGTCAACGCGACGACTGCATTCAGTTTTTCTCTGGCCTGGAATAATCGCCACGAGCCAAGGGCCAGGCGTGGATTGCGCCATCTGATCGTCCGTTGCCGAGGGTTGTGCTATATGACGGCGATGCGGAGAGACACGGCCCTTGAACGTTTGCGCCATGGCCGCGACCTGTTGGCCAGTCTCGGGGTGCGCCACCTCTATCTCTACGGCTCGGTTGCCCGGGATGACGCCGATGGGGAAAGCGACGTCGACCTTCTGGTCGATCCTCGCGAACCGAATTTTACCGTTTTCGACTTGGTGGCGGTGCGCGACCAATGCGCCAGAATACTGGGCGCCCCGGCAGAGGTGCACGATTACGGCGGGTACGAGAGATTACAAGGGTTCCGGTCCCGCGTCGGCGACGACATCGTCCGTGTCTTCTGATGCCCCGAGGCACGGCCGGGCGCGATCGCCTCGCGGCGTGATCGCGGCGGCGGTGCGCGTCGGTCGGCGGGCTCTTCACCTGGTCCAAGAAGATGACGAAGAGAGCTATCTCGCGAACGATGAACGGCAATTGGCTGTTGAACGGCTCCTGATCCGATTTGGGGAAGCCCTCAAGGACGTTCCGCAGTCAACACTCGACGCCATAGATCCAGCGTTACCGTGGGCCGGTCCCAAGAGCTTTCGGGATATCGCCTCTCACTGGTACGAGGATGGGCTTGATCATCGACTGATCTGGCGAACCCTCGGGGTCGATCTGCCCCTCACGACACGACGGTGCAGACGCTGATCCACCGGTCGACAAGCATGTCGGCGTAGGCCGCGCGGACAGTGGGCATCCGGGGGGACTGTTTGTGCGCCTCCAGGGCCGCGTCGTCGGCGTAGACCTCGTAGACGAAGGCCCGGTCCGGATCGTCGGCGGCCATCAGGACATCGAACTGAAGGCAGCCCGCCTCTTCTTCGATGGTGCCCTCGGCATGGTCGCGGATGATCTTCTCGAAGGCCTGCCGCTGGCCGGGTTTCAGTTGGTATTCGACGATCAACGACACCTTGGCCATGAAACCCTCCTGTCACCGGGTTCAGCCGTTGTAGCCTGACTGGATTAACCTTGAAAGTGGCGCTACCCTATACCAAGAGGCACTGAACGGGAGATACGCCACGGCCAAGCTCGCCCCCCGCATCCGCATTTCCGCCCCCGTTTCCCCCTTCACCGAGAAGGGCGACTTCATGCCGGACGCCTACGCCGAGCTGGTGCGCTGGTTCGTCGAGCGGGGCACCCGGGGCTTCCTCGTCGCCGCCGACAACGGCGAGCACTGGACCCTGTCCCTGGACGAGATCAAGCGGATCACGGAGATCACCATGAAGGAATCCGGCGGCACCATGCCGGTCTACGTGGGCGCCTGGGCGATCACCGAGAAGGAAGCCATCGAGCGCGCGGCTGCCGCGGCGGAAGCCGGCGCCTATGGGCTGTGCGTCAAGCCCCAGTTCTACGTCCATTCCTGGACCGACGCTTCCGAGGCCGACATCGTCGGCCGCTTCGAGGCCGTGGCCAAGGCCGTGCCCTTGCCGATGATGATCTACAACTCCCCCAACCGCACCAACGTCAACATCACTCACGACATGCTGCACAAGATCTGCGACGTGGTGGAGGCGGACTGCCTGAAGGACACCAGCGGCGACCCGGCTTTCCTGCTGCAGCGGGTACTCCAGTTCCGCGACAAACTGTCGGTGCTGGTCAGCGGCAGCTCCTTCTACACCGGCATGCTGCTGGGCGCCGGCGGCATGATCGCCACGGTCGCCGACCTCTTCGGCCACGATGCAGATAGGATCTTCGACTTCGAGTCCATGACCGAGGACGAACGCCGCGAGGAGATGGTCAAGCAGCTTGAACTGGGCGACTGCATCAACCTGCTGGGCACTATCCCGGCGGCCTACAAGTGCGCCTGGAACATGATGGGCCTCCCCGCCGGCCACCTGCGCGATCCCTTGAAGCCCCTGACGCCGGAGCAGGAGGGAAAACTTCGTGCCATGATGACCAAGTGGGGCGTGCTCACGGCCGACCAGGCGGTTCGCGCGGCGGAGTGAGGAGCGGGCCGGTCTGGGACCGGCCCCTACGCCCTTGAAATCCCCTTGCGTAGGGGCGGGTCTCAGACCCGCCCTGTCCCGCTCCGTTCCTCAATAGGTCATCGCCGCGCCCTTGCCGCGGGCACCGGTGCGGCGCACCGTCTCGACGGCCTCCTTCAACTGGGCCAGGTACTCGTCGCAGGCCGCCTCGTGGGGCAGGGACAGGCCGATCAGGATGCCCTTGGGCTGGACCAGGCGGCCGACGAACCAGTCCCTCTCGGTCAGCACATCGGCCACCGCCCCCATGTCGACGGCCGGATCGTGGCTGCTGAAGGTGATGATCAGGGAATGGGGCTGGCCGTTGATGTGCAGCCCGTCGATGGCGTTGATGCCGTCCATGTAGCGCTGGCGCATGGTCATCAGCCGGTCGTTGAGCTTCAGATAGCCGTCGCGGCCCAGGTAGTTCATCACCGCCCAGGCCCCCGAAATGGAGCCGCCGGGCCGGGAGCTGGCGACATTGGGGTTGGCGAAGCGGCCGACCGGCCATTCGTCGAACTCGAACGGCTGGTAGCGTTCGAAGTCCGGGTTGCGGTAGAGCACGGTGGAGGTGCCCTTGGCGCAGAACCCGTACTTGTGCAGGTCCGCCGAGATCGACATCACCCCCGGCACCGTGAAGTCGAAGTCGGGGACGGGATAGCCGAGCTCGCGGCAGAAGGGCGCGGTGTAGCCCGATACACAGGCATCCACGTGCAGCCACAGGCCCCGCTCCCGGGCCAGTTCGCTCAGATCCTCGATGGGATCGATCACGCCGTAGGGGAAGCAGACGGCGGAGCCCAGCAGGGCAATGGTGTCGGGCGAAATGGCCTTGGCCATGGCCTTCACGTCGGCGCGGAAATCCTCCCCCACGGGTACCCGGGTGACCTTCAGGCCCAGGTACTGGCCGGCCCGGTTGAAGGTGGGGTGGCCCGAGTAGGGAATGACGATCTCGGGCTGGGTCACGTGGGGCAGCTTGTCCCGGGCCCAGTCCCGGGCCGCCTTCATGGCGACGAAGATGCTTTCCGACCCGCCCGACGTGATGTGGCCCACGGAGTCCGGACCGCGCAGCAGTTCGGCGCCGAAATCGAGCACCCCGTCCTCCATGATCTTCAGGCTCTTGAACGTGCGGCCGGCGCCGCCGCCGTTCTCCTGCATGAACATGGTGTAGCCCTTGATCTGAATGTCGAAGATGTCGTCCCCGCCGTACCAGACGTGGAACGGCACCCGCCCACCTCGCCAGTCGGCGTCGTCCTGGCGAAAGGAAGCCATTTCCGTTTCCAGCTCTCCCCAGGTCCGGCCGGATTGGGGCAAAATGTTGCGCATCGAGACGTCCTCCCAAGTTCTCAAGACCATGGTGACAGACCCACGTGCCGCAAGCCTATCATCTTTCCGCCGTCATCACCGCGCCCCGGCGGACACCCGCTCCCGGTGGGCGACGTAGACGCCGGCGGCGAAGATTATGGTGCCGCCGACCCAGGTCCACAGGTCGGGCAACTCGGAAAACACCAGGTAGCCGATCATGGTGGCCCACAGCAGCTTGGCGAAATCCAGTGGTACGACGGCACCCACTTCGGCGTGGCGGAAGGCCTGGGCGATGGACCAATGGCCCAGCGCCCCGGCGGCGCCCAAACCGACAACAAACAGAATTTGCTCCGCACTGGCCGGCTCCCACACGAACAAGGCGGCGAGGAAAGTCACCGGCGTGGCCACCATGCCCAGGTAGAGGGTGATGGTGAGACTCGATTCCGTGCGCGACAGGGTCTTGATCACCGCCATCGCCCCGCCCCAGGTGGCGGCGCCCAGAAGGGTCGCCACCTCCCCCCAGCCGGGATCGGCGAAGCCGGGGCGCAAGACGACGAGAGCCCCGGCAAAGCCGACCAGAAGGGCGAGCAGCCGGCGGGTTCGAAAGGTCTCACCCAGGAACAGGAGCGCCAACACGGACGCGAACAGGGGTGCGCTGAACCCCAGGGCGGCGAAGGTCTCCAACTTGACCCGGCTGAGGCCGAAGAACATGGCCATCATTGCAAAGGCGGTCAACAGGCCGCGGAGCATGAGCAGCACCGGGCGCTTGGTGCGCAGGGGCGCCAACCCGTAACGGAGAAATGGCGGCGTCATCACCAGGAAGCCGAACAAGGATCGCAGGAACGCCACCTGAACCGGCGGCAGTTCGCGAGTCACATGGTGAACGCCCGCGTTGAGCACAGTGAAACTGAGGCCGGCGAGGACCATGTAGGCCATGCCCCGCGGCGTCGATTCCTTCGGAGGGATCACGGGCGGGGGAACATGGATGCCGCCGGGCGGACCACTTGCCGCCCGTCGCCCCGGCGTTTGGTGAATCCCTGGGCGTCGAAAAACTCCAGGACCTCGATCGCCAGGTTGCGGCCGATGCCCGTGCGATCGCGGTAGGCCCGGGCGTCGAACTGGCCGTCGCCGTTCTCTCCCGCCAGGGCCTCGGCCGCCGCCGCCAGGTCGGCCAGGGCGGCGGGCGGGAAGAAACGGTTCTTGGCCACCCGCTTGAGGAGTCCCTGACCGGCGGCGCGGATCAGGAACCGCTCCACCTCCCCCGGCGGCATGCGCAAGGACTCGGCCAGTTCATGGACCCGCGCCGCGCGGGTCCCGCCGGCAAGCAGCAGCGGCTGTACCCGGGACCACAGGGATGCGTCGGCCTTGGACAGGGTGGCTTTGCGGCCCGGCGGCCGCACGAAGCCGCCCGCGCGCTCCACCGCCCCGTCGCCGGCCAGGGACCCGAGGACCGCTTCCAGTTCAACGGGGGAGACATCGGCGCCCAGGGAGGTTCGCAAATCCCCTTCGGCCAAGCCCCGGCCGTCGTCGCTTGTGTCCGCGTCGACGGCGGCCACCACCCGCTTGCCCAGATCCCGCCAGCGGACCTGGTCGAATCCGCGGGCGCCGGACCGAACCAGGGGCACGGCGGCGAACAGGGCCGTGGCTTCGTCGGTCGTCAGGTTGCGGGCGCCGGCAAAGGCTTCCAGGTCGACGCCATTCGGCGACACCGTCAGCAAGCCCGTCAGGGCCGCCACCGGGTCCGCCGCCTCCAGGGCCCGTACCACCGCCAATCGCTGGGGCCGGCGGCGGCCCCGGGCGGGGGCGAATGGATCGATGACCTGGCCGCCGGCCATGGTGCGCTGGGCCGAACGGTCGCGGAGGATGAAGCGGTCCCCATGACGGGCGCAGGTGGGCTCGTCCAAGACGATCTGGACCAGGGCTGAGTCCCCGGGCGCGACCCGCCGGCCTTCCAGCAGGGCCACCCTGCCCGTGATGTCGGCGGCGCCCAGATGCACGTGCACCGATGTCCAGTGGGACAAGGGCCGCGGCTCGGAGCGCAGGAGCCGCAGCCGGGCGTCGATGCGCCGGGTCCCCTCCCCCGCCGCCGGCGCCACCAGCCAGTCGCCCCGGCGGACGCGATCCCGCGCCAGGCCCGGCCCGGCGATGTTGAGGGCCAATCGCTGACCGCGGCCGCCCCGATCGGCTGCCCGGTTCTGGGCGTGGAGCCGGCGGACCCGCGCCTTCAGCCCCCGGGGGCTGAGAAGAACCTCGTCTTCGACCGCCACCGCGCCGGAGAACACCGTGCCGGTGACCACCACGCCCGCGCCCTTGAGCACGAAGCAGCGGTCGATGGCGAGCCGGAACCGGCCCGGCGACGTTCGGTCCTGCCATCGCCGCGCCGCCGCCTCGAGAGCCGTCGACAGCGCCGGCACGCCGTCTCCGGTGAGGCCGGAGACGGGGAACAGGGGCGCGCCCTCCAGCACCGTCCCCATGGTGAGGATGTGGATGTCCTCGGTCACTTCGGCCAACCGCGATGGATCTACCCGGTCGATCTTGGTCAGCGCCACGGCGCCGTCGTCGACGCCGATCAGGTCGAGGATGGCCAGATGCTCCTCGGTCTGGGGCATGGGGCCGTCGTCGGCGGCGACGATCAAGAGGGCGAAGTCGATCCCGGTGACCCCAGCCACCATGTTGCGCACGAACCGTTCGTGCCCCGGCACGTCGACGAAACCGATGACCGAACCGTCCGGACCCGGCACGTAGGCGAACCCCAGGTCGATGGTCATTCCGCGCGCCTTCTCCTCCGGCAGGCGGTCAGCGTCGACCCCGGTCAGGGCTTTCACCAGAAGAGTCTTGCCGTGGTCGATGTGGCCGGCGGTGGCGACGATCACGGGCGCAAGTGCTCCAACTGGCCGACGAAGGCGCTTTCGTCCTCAAGGCAGCGCAAGTCGAACAGCAGCGCCCCATCGGCGATGCGGCCGACCACTGGCACGGGGAGGGAGCGGAACGCCGCCGCCAGCCGCTTGATGGCCCCGTCGACGCCCCGGCGCGCCAGTGGCCTGAGGGCCAGGCCGGCGCTCTCCAGGCGTTCCATCGGCAGGGAACCGCTGCCCAACTGGCTGCGGCAGGGAACGACGGCAACGTCGAAGGCCGCCGCCAGCCGTTGGGCCAGGGGGACCGCCAGCCGTTGGGCCAGGGCCTCGATGTCCCCATACGGGCGGGCCAGCAGGCGGACGGTGGGCAAGCGTTCGGCCAGGCGGTCGGGGTCGGCGTAGAGGCGTAAGACGGCGCCGAGGGCGGCGATGGTCAGCTTGCCGCAGCGCAAGGCCCGCTTCATGGGATTGCGCTTGAGCCGCTTCACCAGGTCGGCGCGGCCGACGACCACGCCCCCCTGGGGCCCGCCGAGAAGCTTGTCGGTGCTGAAGGTAACCAGATCGGCGCCGGCGGCAAGCGCCTCCATGGGCGTCGGCTCGTGGGGCAGACCGTAGCGGGCCAGGTCGACCAAGGTGCCGCTGCCCAGGTCGACCGCGAAGGGCAGGCCGCTGTCGTGGGCGATGCGGGCCAGTTCCGCTTCCGGCACTTCGGCGGTGAAGCCCTCGACCGCGTAGTTGGAGCGGTGGACCTTCATCAAGAGCGCGGTGCGGGGGCCGATGGCGTCGGCAAAATCCCGGGCGTGGGTGCGGTTCGTCGTGCCCACCTCCACCAGCCGGCAGCCGGCCCGGGCCATGATGTCGGGCATGCGGAAAGCGCCGCCGATCTCGATCAACTCGCCCCGGGACACCGGGACCTCGCGGCGGTTGGCCAGGCTGTTGAGCAGCAGCAACACGGCGGCGGCGTTGTTGTTGACGATGGTCGCCGCCTCGGCCCCGGTCAGGCGGACCAGCAGGTCCTCCACGTGGCTGTCCCGGTCTCCCCGCCGGCCGGTCGCCAGGTCGTACTCCAGGTTGGCGGCGCCGGCGACGGCGGCGATGGCAGCGACGGCTTCCGGCGGCAGGGGCGCCCGACCCAGGTTGGTATGCAGCACCGTCCCCGTCAGGTTGATGACCGGCCGCAGGCTCGGTTGGGCGCCGGCCGCCACCAGTTCTTGCGCCCGGGCCGCGATCGCCGCGTTACTTGCCCGGTCGGTGGCGACGGCCTCTCGGGATTCCGCGATGGCCGCGCGCACCGCCTCGGTGGTCGGCCGGCGGCCGAATTCCCGCACCAGCGCCGCCACCTGCGGCAGGCGAAGGATTCGATCCACGGACGGCAAGGCGGCGCGGGCCGAGGGGACGGGATCGGGCATGGGAGAAACCGAAATGGAACGGTTGGCTTTGCGGCGATCAGCCTATCACGCCCCGTCGCGCTATCTCCAGGGCGACCGGGTCAGGCGGGCACCCGTTCCATATAGTCCGCCATCAAACTCTTGATTCGGTCGTCGTTGGGGACGATTCCGGACAGGCCGAGGAACTTGATATCTTCGTCGGAGTCCTGGCGAAATGCGTGGGCGAGGCGGAACAGCAGGCGGGCGGCGGCGGTTTCCTGCCAGAACCAGTCGCGCAAGGGGTCGATCGAAATGGTGGTGTCGCGGGCGGTGACGGCTTCCGTATAGAAGGCCTTCAAGTCCTGGAGGGCGAAGCGCACCGTCTGGTCCATGTCCAGGCCCCGATCCCTGGCCGGCTCGCGGCCCCCTTCCAGCACCGCCTTCAGGAAGGGCGGGATGGCCTCGATGGGGAAGCCGCTGGGCCCCATGGTGGTGGCCTGACCGGCCGCCAGCCGCCGCTCGAACCAGGGCCGCAGGCGGGCGATCTCGTCCAGGGTCTGTTCGACCAGGTCTGTGATGGTCCCGTCGCGGCCCGGCGGCGGGCCGAAGGAGACCGGGCAGGACCAGCCTTCCCCCGAATCCTCGTCGTCCCCGGAAGTCTCCGGCGCCTGTTCCGGGAAATCGACGATTAGAGGACCGGAGGGCGCCTCCAGCAAGGCCAGGGCCGCGCGGATCACCCGCTTCTGAAACTCCACGGCCCCGGGCGGCCCGATGGGACGGCCCATTTCGAAGGGAACCCACAGGCTGCGCGGCGGCATCATGCGCTCGGAATGTTCGCGCAGGATGCTGATGATGGTGGTGGGAATGCCTTCCCGTTCGATGACTTGGGCCAGCCCGCTCACGGCGCGCGTGCAGTTGGGTCAGACGGGCACCAGGAGAACGGCATCGACCTTCTCCGCCCTCAGCAGGCCGGCCAGTTCGCGGGCATAAGGCTCCATGAACTCGGGTCCGGTGGCGCCCATGAAGAAATAGTGATGGTTCGCCGCCGCGCCGATCTCGCCGTCCGCCGCCATCTCCCGCAGCCGGTCGGTGGGAAAGATGACGTTGAGGTCCGCCTGGAAGCCGGTGCGGTCGTAGTTGGTGGAAATGTGGCTCATCACCACGTCGTCGGCGTCCAGCGGAATCACTCGATAGTCGGCCCCGTTGCGAGCGAAGGGGCGGTCGCCCCGGCGATGAATGCCGGCGCTGGAGATCAGAGCGACCCGGCGCTGGGATACGGGTTTCCCCAGCGCCCACGGCCGGTCCTCGTAGGTCGGGCACGGCAGCGCCGCCAAGTGGCTGCGCAGGGGTTCCTGGAGATCGCTCAGTCGGACCATGGGATTCCCGTCATGGAGGCCCCCGCACCCTGTCGGGATTGCGGCATCGGGTCAATGGGTGGCGTCTGTCGGCAAGGTTTCATATTGAAAGCCGCAATGATGGCCGGTCTCAACGTTCCCGTATCGACCCATCGCGGAACCCGGTATGTCGCCGCGCAATCCGACCTGCCGCCTATCCAGCCCCGCCAAAAGCCGCAAACGAAGCGCGGCTGTTTCGATGGAATGCGCGGCGATATTTCGGTGTCGGGATATATTACGTCCGCCCAATACGCCAAGACAGCGTTCCGGTTTCCTCAAGCCATTGATATTAAGGTGATTAATTAAAAATCGCAGGTTTCCACGACTTTTCAGGGTGTCGGCATTTCTTACAGTTCCGGCACGGACGTAATTATCAACCCGCCTTATTCACCCAAGGGGCCTGAAATGACTGGCGCGCGGCGGATTTTGACGTAAAATCAATGTGCTAGAAGGATTCACAACAAACCTCCGCCGTGCGCCATGGGTGAAACGCTATCTCTGTTCGGTTCCTCGTTCAACAAGTCCCTTCGCATCGAATCCCGACCCGAGCGGCTGACCGGGGAACCGGGGGCCGTGCTCTTGCGCGAGATCATGGAGCGCACCCGGATCATCGAGTGGCTGACCGAGCGGTTGCACGATCCGCGCAAGGCCGATCGTGTCACCTATCCCCTGGCCGATCTGCTGCGCACGGTTCTGCTTCTCTTTGGCCAGGGTTGGCACGACCAAGACGACGCCGACGCGCTCCGCCATGATGCGGGCCTACGCCTGGCTGCAAGCGGTTCACGGGGTGTCACGCCGTTGTCCACCGAGGCGCACCTGGCCTCGCAACCCACGCTGTCGCGTCTGATCGCGCTTCTGAGCACGCCGGAGGCCCGCACTGTGCTCCATGAGGCGATCACCGAGCTCGCGGGGCGGCGGTTCCGGGGCCTGCGCGGCGGTCACCGGCAGCGATATCTGACCATCGACGTGGACAGCCTGCCGATCGAGGTCCACGGCCATCAACCCGGCTCGGCCTGGAACGGCCATTACCATCAGCGCATGTACCACCCTTTGGTGGCCAGCATCGCCGAAACCGGCGACCTTCTGGACGCTCGTTTACGGGAGGGCAACGCCCACACCGCCGAGGGGGCGCTGGACTTCATCCTTGATCTCGTGGACCGAGCCGAAGAGACGCTGTGCCAAGTCGCTCTGGTGCGCATCGACGCTGGGTTCCCCAGCGATCCCCTGCTGTCGGGCCTGGAGCGTCGCGGGACGCCCTATGTTGCCCGATTGCGGACCAACAAGGTCCTGGACCGCATGGCTCAGCCCTGTCTTGGACGGCCGCCGGGACGGCCTCCGGCAGAGCCGCGGACGTGGTTCCACGAGATGACCTGCCGGGCGAAGTCGTGGTCGAAAGAGCGCCGAGTGGTCCTGGTGGTGTTGGAACGGCCAGACCAATTTCTGGTTGATCACTTCTGGCTGATCACCAGCCTTGATGCCGAGGCCGTGCCGGCGGCCGATCTCCTGGATCACTACCGCCAGCGCGGCCGTGCCGAGGCCCACATGGGCGAACTCATGGACGTGATGGACCCGGCGCTGTCGTCCGCGTCGCGAAGGAAGCGTCATTACCGGGGGCGCTGCCTGCCGGAGCGCGAGAGCACGGTCGATGCCTTCGCTCACAACGAGGTCGTCCTGTTGCTCAACATCCTGGCCTATGAACTGGTTCATGCCGGGCGGTGCCTGATGGAGACTGCGACCGGCGAGGGGTGGAGCCTTCGCCGGTTCCGCGAGCGCGTTCTGCGCGCCGCCGCCCGGGTCGTCGTTTCCGGCCGACGCATCACCATGGTCATCGGGGAAACATTCGCCCGCTTCTGGCAACGGCTCTGGCCGCGCTTGGAACGCTTGCGATACGCCGACCCGTAACCCCGTCCAAGTCGGCCAGCTAGACTTCAAGCCACCGCCGGATCGCCGGTGGCGGTCCCGCTCGCCTCCACGGCGGCTTCTTCACGCCTTTCATGCCTCAAGTGGCTATCGCACAGCTGGGGAAGCACCCGTGACTCGCCAGCCGCGAATGACCCTGCAACGAGACTCGCATCACATGCAGAAAAGTCTACGGCAAGGGGGTTGGTGAATAAGCCGGGATCAATCCCGCATAATCCATTGAAATGTCGATGACATTCGTTGTGGTATGAAAATTGCTTTAAATAATTTGCTACCGCTGAATTGCACATCACATGCAACTGGAAAAAATCGATGTCTATGCTCAAAATGAACACTGCTGTCGTATCCCCAATTTTCTTACTGGCCGCTACGCCCGCGTGGGCTGGGGTCACCAGCGTCGTAAATGTGCCGGAGCCGAACATGCTCGGGCTCGTCGTGCTAGCCCCAATTATTCATGACGGCCATCGGATTTCAGCGGGACGAGCGGTAGCGACCGGGTTGACGGCGATTTTTGAGACGGATTGTCGGAGAGGTTGGAGGTTGTTGTTCGGGGCTCGTCCGGCGGCACCTGCCGCTTGGTTCAGGGCCCTTGGGCGGTGATGCGCCCGGCGATGGCGATCATGGCCGGCTGATAGGGATAGGCCGAAGGCAGGGCGATCCTGAGGCGCGACTTGAGCTCCTCGACGCGGACGGCGATTTTGAGAAACGCCCGGCGCAGGGTTTCGAAGGTGGCCGTTCGCCACAGCGATTTCCGAGGCGCCGCTTGGCGAAGCTGATGCAGCAGCCAGTAGGCGCCGGTATGCAGGAAGAGGCGGAACTGGTTGGCCTCCCAACGGTGGCACGACGTGCGGTCGGACTTGGTGTAGAGCTTGTGGTCCTTGATCATGTTTTCCATCCGCCCGCGGGCGCAGTAGACCTTCTCGTAGAGCGCCTTGGCGCGGCCGCTCAGGTTGGTGACGACGAAGCGGACGTCACAGCCCTTGGCGGTAGCTTCCACGCGGGCGATGACCGAGCGTTGCCGTGACCAGCTTTTGGCCTGGTAGCCGGTGTGGAAGAAGCGGCGCACCTTATCCTTTCCCTGCCCCGCCCGGCGCACGGCGGCGTCCTCGCACCACGGCTGGCCGATCCTGTTCAGCCGGGCGTTGCCGGAAAGCCCGAAGATGTAGCCGCAGCCCTGACGTTCGAGGAATTCCATGGCCTCCGGCGTGGCGTAGTGGCCATCGCCCCGCACGGTGATCTCGACCCGTGGCCAGTTGCGGCGGATGCGGCCGATGACGTGTCTCAGGATCCGCGCCGCCTCGTCGCCGGAGGGCCGCTTGCCGGGACGCAGCAGTGACATCACCGGCTTGCCGGTGGCCGCCTCGAAGATATGGATGGGTTGGAAGCAATAGTCGTCGTAATGGGCGTTGAACAGCGCCAGCTGCTGGCCGCCGTGAACGGCATCGTCGGTGTCGTCGATATCGAGAACGATGCGCGCCGGAACGCGCTTGAAGCTGGCGCAAAACAGATCGATCATCGACAGCCCCATGCGCCCGAGCGCGCGCCATGACGGCGCGTTCTCGAGGCGCGACAGGGTCGGTTGGCTCATCAGGTCGTCGCCGCTCTCGGACAAACGGCCACAGGCCAGCTTGAACGCCGGATCGAAACGCAGAACGTCGAGGTCGTCGCAATCCTCATACCCGCAGGCAATAGCGAACAGGCGCGCCCGGATCATGTCTACGTAAGCGTGGGTCGTGCTCGCCGGGTCGCGCACGTCGGTGACGCAGGAAGCGAGCACGTCGGCGATGCCGAGCCGCCTGTCGATCTCGCCCAACAACAACACCCCGCCGTCCGACGACAGCCGTCCGCCGTCGAAGCGGGCGCAAAGCGGCTTGCCTCCAACGGGTGACAAACCAGGGAGATAGGGGGTAATCTCGTTCATGGTGAGCCGTGGGTTGTTCTGTTGCCATGTGATCTTGTCTTGACACCAAAATCATACGGCATTTCAACAGGTTAATCTACGCTCACCAGCATTTTCAATCAGCGCCGTGAATAATTCGGGTTAGCCACGTTATCCCGATATTCTGGCGCATCCATCGCTTGCATCACAGTGACCCCGACGTCGATTTTACGACCGCCCGGCGGCATCATCCCTTTGAGATACTCATCACGGCACCATTCCTTGCACTTGGATTACTGATCTCTGGCGCGCCGCCACTCGCCTTGCTGATCTGGGCGTCATTGGCCGGAACGCTGACCTGGTTTCAGCATGGAAATATTCGCCTTCCAGACGGGCTCGACCGGGTTTTGAGGCTGTTCTTCGTGACGCCAGCCATGCATCGCGCCCACCATTCGTCGAAGCGGTCGGAAACGGACAGCAATTTCGGTGCGGTGTTCCCTTGGTGGGATCGTATGATCCGTACGTATTGCGCGGAGCCCGAAGGCGGGCTGACGGGGATGACCCTCGGCCTTGAGCAATTTCGTCGACGCGAAGAGCTGTTTCTGCACCGGTTGATCCTTCAACCCTTTGCATAAAGCGGGAAGTCAGCGGTGCGCTGAATTGGGGCAGGTCGGCGCACTTTCGGATATCAAGACGTAGAATTTGTTCCGAACCGCAAAAGGCAGAGTCACAAATCCATACGCGTTAGGATGCCTGGCGATCAGTACCCCCCTGCCCCGCGCCCCCGGTCCTCGCCTTCACCGCCCGCTCTCGATAGGCGATGTAGATGACGGCGGCGAAAATCATCACCCCGCCCAGCCAGGTCCAGATCTCGGGCACCTCGGCGAACAGCAGGTAGCCGAGTATCGCCGCCCACAACAGCTTGGTGAACTCGATCGGCAGCACGGCGGTGACGTCGGCGTCGCGGAAGGACTGGGCGACGCAGATGTGGCCGATGCTGCCCAGGCTGCCGATCAGCGCCAGCCACAGGAGATGCTCCATGGTGAACGGGGTCCACACGGTCAGAGCGGCGACCAGTGCGAAGGGCATGGAGAAGACGGTCGAATAGAGGGCGATGGTGACAGCGGAATCCTCCCGCGACAGAATCTTGATCGCCACCATGCCCATGGCCGAGGCCAGGGCCGAAACAAGGACGTAGATCGAGCCCGGATCCAGACCCTCGATGCCCGGCCGGACGATCACCCAGGTGCCGGCGAATCCGACCGCCAGCGCGGTGATGCGCCGCGCGCGGATCACTTCCTTGAGGATCAGGAACGCGAACACGGTGGCGAACAGCGGCCCCGTGAAGTTGAGCGCCGAGACCTTGGCCAGGGGCGCCAGTTGCAGGGCCATGAAAAACCCCATCATGGATACGGCGTTGAGGCTGCCGCGAAGCACATGCAGCCATGGCCTTCGGGTGCGCAGGATCGCCCGCCCATGGCGGATGAGGATCGGAACGAAGAACAGTAAGCCGAAAACGCTGCGGAAGAAGGCGATCTCGAAAGGATGCATCTCCGCCGACAGGTTGCGGATGGATACGTTCATCCCGGCGAAGCCGAAGGTGGACAGCAACATGAAGACCATGCCGCGGACCACGTTGGGACCGCCGCCAAACACGGACAGCGCGTAGGGACCGATTTTCATGTCGGAAGCAGTTTGTTTGGGGGCAGTCAGTGGACGGGCAGCGCGCCCATATTGTCACGATTCCGCCGCCCGGTCGCCGGATCGCTTCTTGGACCGCGATCCACCCTATCCCTTCGTAGAATTTCTGGCCGGTGCCTATCCAGGTATTCTGATGGACTTGCCGACAACCAAATCAGGGTGGAAAGAATCGATCATGACGCGTCACGTTTCGAAGCAACGCCTTAGTGATCGAATTTTCGATGCCCTGGAACTGGCCTTGAGCCAAAGCCGAACGGAAATTGTTAGCCGCCTTCGACTCGTCGGTCAGTCGCTCGTGGAGGAGGAAGAGGGGGACGGCCACCCGCCACGGGATTCGGATCGCCATCGATGGGCCGCCGGCGAACGGGCAAGGGCGCGGCAGAAGGCCGCCGTCAGGTAATCCCTCGAAGGTTTCTCCGGCTCAACGATCGTAGACCTGACAGATGGAGATGCTGTCCAGGCCGGCATTCCCGCGGGCGACGTGCATCCGGTAGAGCTGAGTCACCAGGCTGGTCAGGGGCAGCGGCGTGCCGGTGGACTCGGCGAACTCGGCGATGATGTTCAGATCCTTCATGA
Source organism: Rhodospirillales bacterium (assembly GCA_965247705.1). Lineage (GTDB taxonomy): Bacteria > Pseudomonadota > Alphaproteobacteria > Rhodospirillales > CAMCUA01 > CBDFHV01. Next base: position 29,574 of record CBDFHV010000069.1, read on the forward strand.
TGGTGGCCGCGGTGCCGTGGGGCGGGCTGAAATCCCCCCGTGCCATCCGCGGTACCTCCACCTGCATCTGACGGGAATCGGCCGACCCGCCTTCGAGCACGCCGGGCAGCGTGCCCCCGTCCAGGCCGGCATCGCGGGCCAGGGCCAGCATTTCCGACAGCACCACCTTGTTGCAGCTGTTGACCAGCTGGTTGCACAGCTTGGTCACCAGGCCCATGCCGGGGCCGCCCATGGGCGCGAAGCGGTGGGCCACGCAGTCCATGATCGTGCGCGCCCGGTCGATATCGGCGCCCTCGCCGCCGGCCAGGATCACCAGCTTGCCGGCCTTGGCCCCGGTGACGCCGCCGGTGACCGGGGCGTCGACCCATCCCATGCCGCAGTGCGCGCGCAGGCGGGCGCCCAAGTCCCGGGCCAGGGTCGGCTTGATGGTGGAGTAGTCCACCAGCACCTTCTCCGCGGTCCCCGTCTCGGCGACGCCGCCGGCGCCGAACACCACCTGTTCCACCGCCGCGCCATCGGTGACGCAGAGCTGAACGATGTCGGCGCCGCGGGCCACCTCGGCCGGCGAGCCCGCTTCCACCGCTCCCCGGTCCAGGGAAGGGGCGATCTTGTCCCGGTTGCGGTTCCACACCACCACGCTGTAGCCCGCGTCGAGGAATCGGTGGGTCATGGGCTCGCCCATCAGGCCAATGCCGATGTAGCCCAGCTTCGGTTTCCGTTCGCTCACGGCATTGTTCCCTGTTCCAGTTCGGCGTAAGGCCGGTCTCCGGTGATGGTCGTGCGGTGCATGATCCGGCGCTCGTTTTCCTCGTCGAATGTCGTCGCCAGGTGCATGGCGCAGCGATTGTCCCACAGGATCACATCGCCCGCCGACCAGCGGTGCCGATAGACGAAGCGCGCCTGGGTGGCGAAGTCGATCAGTTCGGCGATCAGGGCCCGGCCCTCATCGAGGGGAAGGCCCAACACCTCCCACGCCGGACGGCCGCCCAGATAAAGGCAGCGGCGCCCCGACTCGGGATGGGTCCGCACCAGGGGGTGGACCACGTCGGGCAGCGCCGCCTTCTCCGCCGCGCTCAGGGGAAGCCGCTCGGGGAACCATTCAGGATAGGGCTTGACCCGGCTGTGAAGGACCGTTCGCCCGTCGATGCGCCCCTTCAGGGCCGCCGACAAGGCGTCGTAGGCGGCGTACATGTTGGCGAACAAGGTATCGCCCTCGGCCATCGGAACCTCGCGGGCACACAGCATGGAACCGGCCGGCGGGCAGGCAATGTAGGACATGTCCGTATGCCAGGAGCGTCCGCTGCGGGCGGCGCCGATGGGCTTGCCGTCCTCTTCCACATTGGAGACCACATAAACCTCGGGCTGACCTGGCAGGGCATAGCGGGTAAGACCGTGGATCTCCAGGCGTCCCAGCCGTCGGCTGAAAGCCACCTGCTGGGCGGGGGTCATGGCCTGTTGCCCGGGAAACAGCAGGATCAAATGCTCGAGCCAGGCGGCGCGGATTTGAGTCACCGTGACGTCGTCGACGGGGCGCGAAAGGTCGACGCCTTCAACGGCGGCGCCGAGTGCATTCGACAACGGCCGAACGCACAAATTCATCGATGGGGAAGACCGGGTTGGAGATCCGAGCGCGCCGATACGCGCTCCCGTTCGGCGCGACGGACGCGCGAACTCAGGCTTCGATGTCCAGGCCCTCGCCGCGCCCTTCACGGCGGTCCCGGGTCGGGTCCCGATTGGGGTTGTTGTCCAACTCGTCGGTCTGGGCGACGGATTGGGCCTGCGCCCCCGCCGGCAGAGGCGCTTGCTGCGCGGCCGTCTGCAACAGGTCGGCGGATTCCTGAACCTGAACTTGAGGATCGGCCCGTAAGGGATTGGTGGTGGTTTGGTTTGTCGGGACGGCGCTGCTCACGCCGACGGGGTCCAAAGCCATCTCGACCGCCTTTCCATTATTCTCGCGACTGAAGGAAAGAATAGTGTACCACGGGGTGCCGCCAGGAGGAACCCATGCGAAAGGGTAGTGCCCCCCATCGCAATTCCCGACCCCATACGACGGCCTTGCGCGTTCATCCGGCCAGGCGCGGGACGCGCAAGGCCGCCCACTGGGTCGCTTTTCCCGTCCCCTCGGGGCGTCGGCGACGCTTGACGATGGCCCCGCATCGCCGGCGCGCCGCCTCCTGCCGAGGGAACGGGAAAAGCGATCGTATGGGGTGGGGAATTGCGATGGGGGGCACTAGGCGGGTGTGACCTCAGAACAGGGACACGACGCCCTTCAAGCCTTCCTCGCCGACCTGGATGGAGTACATACGGGTATCCTCTTCCGGTCGGTCGCCGTTGAGATAGACGTCGCGCAATTCGGGCACCCGGGGCGGATTCAAGGCCACCCCGGTAGGGTCCCAGGCCAGCAGGAGGTTGGGGAAAGCGGCCGCCTCGTAGGCCGGCGACGGCCATCGAAAGGCGGCGAAGAAAGGGCGGCCTTCCCGGCACCCGGTGACGATCCAGTAAAAGTCGTAGCTGTTCAGGCGCTGCCCGTCCGGCGCGCCGTCGAAGACGTCGCTCGCCGCCATGGCCTCACGCAGCCGTCCCAGATCCAGATCCCGCAGCCACACGCGGCTCGTTTCGCCTCGCCATGGTCCGGCCAAATCGAAGCTGCGGTCGAGGATCACGTTGCTCAAGTCCGCCGTCCCCAGGATGCGCACGTCCAGAGAATGCCCCTGGGGGGCGCCGATGGCGTCCACCTCGTAGGTCCGGACCTGCTCCACGTTGATGGCATTGTGGACAAATCGGTAGCGGTCGGGCGCACCGGGACCGCAAGCCGCCCGGATGTCTTCGCCGTCCAGATAGCTAAACCATGAGAACTTGCGAGCCACCGGATTGTCGGACCCACGATAAGCGCGGGCGGACAGCAGACCGACAATGAGGATTGCTGCCAGACCGATCGAGATGGGCCGTGACGTCCAAGTCGGTTCCATGGCACGATCTCCCGCGGACGTTGGGGAGCGTATTGTGATGCCGACCGTGCAATCGAACAAGGCCAGCCTGTATTACGAAGTTCACGGCGAGGGGGCGGCGATCGTCTTTGCCCATGGCCGGGGTGGCAACGCCGCCATCTGGTGGCAGCAGACGGCCCATTTTTCCGACGGCTTCAAGGTGATCGTCTTCGACCATCGGACTTTCGGCCGCTCCATGGGCGGCGCCGATGGGTTCAGCCAAAGCCAGATGGTGGCCGACCTGATGGCCATTCTGGACGCCGAAGGCATCGACCGGGCCGCCCTCGTCTGCCAGACCATGGGCGGCTGGACGGGCCTGGGCGCGGCGGTTCACTATCCCGAGCGGGTATCCTGCCTTGTCCTCACCGGCACCCCGGGCGGCCTGATCACACCGGCCATGCAGGATCTGCTGGCGGCATGGGATCGTGCGCCGGAACGGATCAGCGAATTCCCGGGCCGGGTCCTGGCCCCCGACTTTCCGGCGCGGGAACCGGCCAAGACCCTGCTCTATGCCCAAGTCTCCGCCTTCAACGTGGGCGTCGATCCGGACGCCCTGAAAGTATTGCGCGACCCAGCCCACGCGCTTGCGCCCAGCCAATTCCGGGACTATCGGATCCCCACCCTGTTCATCCTTGGCGAGCACGACCAGCTCTTCCCACCGGCCGTGTTGCGCCTGGCGGCGGCCGAGGTGCCCGGCGCCGAAGTGGAGGAAATGGCGGGTGCGGGACACTCCCCCTACTGGGAGCAACCCGATCTCTACAACGCCATGGTGCAGCGGTTCCTGGACAAGCACCTGTCCAACTGAAGTTCAGGACGTCGCCTTCGCGATGGCCGATTCCCGGCGCGCGATGTAGAGGCCGGCACCGAAGATGACCGCCGCGCCGACCCAGGTCCAAATGTCCGGTTGCTGATCGAACAGGATCGCGCCCAAGGCACTGACGAATACCATCTGAAGAAACCGGAACGGCACCACCGCCGAAGCCTCGGCGATGCGAAGAGACTGGGCGAGGCACAGCAGGCCAATGGTCCCCGACATCCCCTGCACCGCCATCCAGGCCAGCATCTGCGCGCTCGGCCAGACCCACACGGTGAGCGCAGTGGGCAAGGCACCAATGGTCATTAGTATGCTCACGTAGGCGACGATCGTGCCCGGCGAATCGGTGCGCGCCAGGGATTTGGTGACGATGTAGGCGGCGGCGGCGAATGCGGCGCCCAGCAGGGCCAGGATCGCCGCCGGGGAAACAACCTCCACCCCCGGCCTGACAATCAGCAAAGTGCCGGCGAACCCGACGATGGTCGCCCCCCAGCGCCGTGGCCCGACCGGCTCCTTGAGGATCAGGGCCGCGCCGACGATGACGAACAGGGGCGACGTGAAGGTCAGCGCCGCGACCTTGGCCATGGGAATCTGGGTAATCGCCCAGAATACCATGGTGGTGGCGAAGAGCTGGGCCAGGGCATTGAAGCCGTGCAACTTGGCATGGCGCCTCCGCAGGCTCACCCCGCCTCGACGCAGGATCAGCGGCACCATGACCAGTGCCCCGAACAGGAAGCGGAAAAACGTTACCTGGAAGGCGTGAAGCTCATTCGCTCCATGGCGCACCAGCGCCCACATGACGGCGAAGGCGATCCCCGCCCCGATCATCCACAAGGCGCCTTTTACGTTGTCGGCTGGCGCGCGCAATGGTTGGCCCGAAGCGGGCGGCAGCGTCACCGGGCGGGACCGACCTGCCTCAGCCGGCCGCCACCCTGTCGGCCCGTGAGCGGGCGCGCGTGGCCCCCACCCAGTCGCCTAGGCCTTCGAGCGCTTGTGCCGTCTTCACCCAGGTCCCCCGGCCGTGGGGACGCACTTCTCCGCGTTCGGACAAGAGGCCACGGGCAAGGTCCCAGTATTGCGCCTTCAATGCCGCCTCGATCAGGATCTGGTCGAACAGGTCCCGCTGGGCATGGCTTCCGCCCAACGCGGGAAAATGGTGGCGCAAGGCGCCGATGCCGTCCACGGCCGTCTCGAAATCGTCCCGGTAATAGGCTCGTATGGCCTCGCCCAGGGGAAGGGCCACGGACGCGGTGACCGCGGCCCCAGTCTCGCGGGGCGAGGCCGCGTAGGCCCGCATGGAAGACAACAGTTGATCCACCGCCTCGAAGCGGCCGTCGGCGGCAAGGGCGATCAAGGCGTGCATGTCGGTAAACACCATGGCGCGATCGTCGACCCAATGCTCCGCCGCGTCGGCGAGGGCGCCCCAGCGGTTGCCCACGTCCACGTCGAGGAAATCCAGGCGCAGCAAGATGGACACGGCGTTCTGGACGTCCAGGTAGAAGGCGTTCTCGTCGGGGCGGATCGCCCGGTCGTAGGACGCAAGCACGGCGTCGTGGTCGCCCATGTCGAGGGCGAACAGGGCGCCGTGCCACCACAAGTGTCCGCGGAAGGGGCTGCGGTCGTCCCAGGCGTCCGGCGGGCGGTCGATCCACGCCCGCCCTTCGGCCAGGCGGCCCTGCATCTCCAGCACGTGGGTCACCGCATGCAGGCCCCACAGGTCGTCCCCGTTCGCTTCCACGGCCTGTCGGCCGAGGGCCTCGGCCTCGGCGTACTCCCGGCTTTCCTCGCGGCCGAAGGCATACATGCCGAGCACGAACCCCCGCCCCGGGACACCGGCGTCCCAGGCATGGATCACCCGGGCGATGGCATTGCGGATCTCCACCGACCGTCCCATCCAGAACAAGCAGGAGTGTTGCAGCCGCAGGGCCAGCATGTCCCGGGGATGGGCCACCAGGACGCCTTCCCACAGTGTCACCGCCTTGTCCATGTCCCCTTGGATCCAGGCCCGAAGGGCCGCGAGATGACCCCGCTCCCGTTCGGTGGCGCCAACCGCCGCCATTTCCGCATGGGCGAGGCTTGCCGCCGCCCGGCCGCGTACCGCCTGGCTGCCCATGAGCATGAACAGGTATCCCGCCAGGCAATGGCCCATGACGAATTCCGGATCGGCCTCGAGGGCCCTTTTAACGGCGTCGCGAATGGCCGTGCGGTAGGTCAGGTAGTGGGCCATTGCCTCGTTGAAGGCATCGGCGGCCGCCGGCTCCGCCGTCGTCAGGGTCAGGCCACGCTCGTCCGTCGCCATGGATCGCGCCTCTTCTGGCTGAATTCGGGGGCGACCAAGGTAGATCAGGCGATGGCGCGGGTCCACGCGCCTCAAGGGGCGCTCGCGACCGCGAAACCGCTCCGCTAAGGTGTCGCCAACCCATCTCCAATCGGAGCTCCCCCATGTCCACGCCCGTTTTTAGAGACTACGACCAGGAGGCCCTGGACCGGGAATACAACAACATGGCCAAGGTGCCGGGGGCGGCGGAGATCATGGCCCGTAGCGAGGCGGCCAGCGCCGAGGCCCGGGCTGCCCTCACCTGCCGCCTGGATGTGCCCTATGGGGCCAGCGAAGCGGAGAAGCTGGACCTGTTCCTGCCCGACGGCCCGGGGCCCCACCCGGTGATGGTTTACATTCACGGCGGCTATTGGCGAGCCCGGAATCGCCGGGACTTCAGCTTCGTCGCCCCACCCTTCGTGGCCCGCGGCGTGGCTACGGCGGTGAGCGGCTACGCCCTCTGCCCAGTGGTGAGCATCGACGAACTGGTGCGCCAGTGCCGAGCCGCCGTCGCCTGGTTGTGGAAGAACGCCGACAGTCTTTCCCTCGATCGCGACCGCCTGTTCGTTTGCGGTCACTCCGCCGGCGGCCACATCGTGGCCATGTGCCTGGCCACCCCGTGGCGGGAGTTCGATTCGGCCCTGCCCGCGGACCCGATCCGGGGCGCAACGGCCCTCAGCGGCCTTTACGACCTGGAGCCGATTCGGCTCTGTTTCCTCAACGCCGAGGTTCGCATGTCGGCCCAAGACGCGGCCCGGAACAGCCCGGTCCTGCTCACCCCGGGCAGCACCCCGCCCCTGATCCTCGCCGTCGGCGGCCTGGAGGGTCCGGAATATCTTCGCCAGACCCGGGACCTGGAAGCGGCCTGGACGCCCCATGGCATAGCGCCCCGGGTCATGGTCCTCGACGGGGCGGACCACTTCTCCATCCTCGACGAACTGACCGATCCGGCGCGCCCGCTCGCCCGTGCGGTGTTCGCCCAGATCGGCGTCTAGAACCTGTCGGGGCTGTAGGGCGCGACGTCGAGACAGGGCGCGCGCTCGGCGGCGATGTCGCCGATTAGGCGGCCGGTGCCGGGGCCGATGTTGAACCCGCTGTGGCCGTGGCCGAAGGCGAAGATGACCCGCCGGTGCCGGGGTGAGCGGCCGATCACCGGCAGGTAGTCGGGCGTCACCGGCCGAGCGCCCATCCAGCGGCTTTTGCCCGTATCGTCGAGGCCGGGGATGAGCTGCTTGGCGAAACGGCCGACCCGTTCGGCCAAGCGCCAGCGGGGATTGTCCACGCCGGCGGAAAACTCGGCCATGCCGCTGGCCCGGATACCGTGCTCCATCGGGGTGACGATCATCTTGCGCTCCTGCCACAGCACCGAGATGCGCATGGCGACCCCCGCGTCGGGCATCATCACGTGATAGCCCCGTTCGGCGACCAGGGGAACTTGGGTGCCGAGCCCTGCCGCCAGATCCCGCGACCAGATACCGGCGGCCAGCACCACCTGATCGGTCTCGTGGCGGCCGGCATCGGTGATGATGATGGGCCGGCCCTCGGCGTCGAACGCGAAGCTCAGCGCTTTTTCCCGGCGGATCTCGCCTCCCTTCGCCACGCACAATGCGGCCAGGGTCTGAACGACCCGCAGGGGATTGAGCAGGTGTCCGGCATCGGGCGCGTAGACCCCGCGCACCGCGATCGGGCCCACCACGGGCTCCATATCGCGGACCCCGTCGCCGCTCAGCGATTCCAGCGCGATGCCCCGCTTGCGCCGGAATTCGAGACCATACTCGTCCTTCTTGTAGCCGGACTCCGTGCTCCAGACGAACAAGCGCCCGTGCTTGGTCAAAAGTTCCGGGGCGCCGGCCTTGGCGATGGGGCCCGTGCGCTCCGGGCGGGTGCAATCCAGATAGCCCCGAAACCAAGGCAGCAATCGGTTCATGTGGGACCAATGGACGGACAGGGGATGCCGGGGGTCGAGCAGCATCCCCGGCAGCTTGAAGACGACTCCCGGGATGGCGTAGTGGGCATTGCCGCCCAGGTTGCCGGCGGCGCCAAAAGACGTGTTCTCGCCCGGCCCGTCGGGATCGATCACGCTCACCCTGAATCCCTGGCGCTGCAGATAGACGGCACAGCACAGCCCGATGATTCCGGCGCCCACCACCACAACCCGATTTTCGCTTTCGTTCGCCACGGCGCGTCGCACTCTTAGCCGAATGTGGGCCGAGATTAGGGACCGTCCCCGACGGGTGCAATGACGCCCCCGAAAGGGGCGATTGACGGCGGGGGATTGCTTGTGTTGGTTTCACGGCATTGACCGGGGTTCGCGATCCCAGGAGAATCGACGAATCCCCCCGGGCGCCGACCGCCAGGGGCACCACCAATCGGAGGCGGACGACCCACCCCATGGCCGATCCCCAGCGCCTTCACATTTCTCCGGAGATGCGCCCCAAGCCCGATGACGTGACCTACGATCTGGACCGGGCGCTCTCGTCCGTGGTGTCCCTTCAGGCCCTGGTCCCCGACGATGCCTATACCGCCGGCAGCCTGGGCAACGAACGGGCGGGCAATGGCGTCCTCATTCGCGACGACGGGCTGGTGCTGACCATCGGCTATCTGATTACCGAGGCGGAGCAGGTCTGGCTGATCGACGAATCCGAGGCTGCCACCGCCGCCCACGTTGTCGCCTACGACCAGCAAACCGGCCTCGGCCTGGTGCAGGCCCTGGGCCGCCTCAGCGGCCATGCCCTGCCCATGGGCAACTCGGCCGACCTGGCGGTGGGGGACGACGTGGTGGTCGCCGGCCACGGCGGGCGAAGCCACGCCATCAATGCGGAGGTGATCGCCAAGCGGGAGTTCGCGGGCTACTGGGAATACGTGCTGGACGAGGGCATCTTCACCGCCCCGGCCCACCCCAATTGGGGCGGCACCGCGGTGATCGGCGCCGACGGCACACTACGTGGCCTGGGGTCCCTCTATGTCCAGCAGACCACCGGCGACGGCGAACCGGAGGAAGGCAACATGATCGTTCCCATCGACCTGTTGAAGCCGATCATGGACGACCTGCTGACCCTGGGGCGGGTCAACAAGCCGCCCCGGCCGTGGCTGGGCATGTTGACCACCGAAATCGACGACAAGCTGGTGGTCGCCTCGGTCAGCGCCGGCGCGCCGGCGGACCAGGCCGATGTGCAAGTCGGCGACGTGGTGTTGGGCGTCGCCGGTCATCCGGTCAACGGCCTGGCCAACCTGTTTCGCCGGGTCTGGGCCCAGGGCGAAGCCGGGGTCACCGTGCCCCTGACCGTGCACCGGGACGGGGACACCCTGGAGATCCCCGTCCTGACCGGCGCCCGCACCGACTTCCTGAAGTCCCCTCGGCTGCACTGAAACGGACGGTTACGGCTTCGGCTTTTTGCCCTCGGCGGCCTCGCCGCCATCCCCTTTCGCCGATCGGCGCGGCCACATGAGATTGCGCAGGGTCACCCGGTCGGGCACCCCGGTGACGGTCAGGCCGTTCTGCCGCTGATAGGCGGCCACCGCCTGCTCGGTGGCTTTGTCGAAGACGCCGCTGGGCGGGCCGACGAAGTAGCCGTCCGTCGCCAGCTTGGCCTGCACCCGGGCCAGGGTCTGGCGGTAGAGGATCACGGTTTGGGCCTGGCCTTCGGCCCGCACCACCGGCTCGGCGGCGCGCAGGCGGTCCTTCTCCATGCTGCCAAGCAGGATGACCAGGCCGCTGGCGAAGCGGTCGTCGGGCCGGGCGCGGCAGAAGTTGGCCAGCAGGCGCGCCAAGTCGGTGGTGTCTTCCCAGGTCAGGATGTCGTAGGTGTCGTTGCGCAGCAGGTTGTAGGCGCTCACGAATCCGTCGATCCAGCCGCCGAACTCGGCGTAGGTCCATGTCAGGCCCTTGCGCTCCTCCAGGTATCGCGCGCAGGTGGCGGCGCCGGCTCCCTTGGGCGCGAAGCGATTCTGCTGGTCCGCCGCCTGGGCGCCCGCCGAGGCCACCACAAGGCCCACCACGAGTCCGAGGGCAAGGGGTTTCATGTCGTCCTCTCGGGTTGTTGACCGGGTTGCCGGAGGGATCATACCAGCGAACAGGTTGCCTGACCCGCCTGTTGCCCTTGGTGGGGATCGGGAATGTCCCTTGCCAGGAGCGGGCGGGTCTCAGACCCGCCCCTACGCAATCTCGCTCCGGGGCGTAGGGGCCGGTCTCAGACCGGCCCGCTTCAGACGCATTTTCGGCCATCCCTTGAATCGGAAACGGCGGCCCCGAAGGGCCGCCGTCCGTGATCCGTCCTGGTAAAACGAATCAGCCTTGGCGTTTTCTGCGTCGCAATGCGGCGAGGCCAATGAGGCCCAGTCCGAAGATGCCCAGGCCCGCCGGCTCGGGGACGCCCGTCGTCTGGGCGAAGAGGGCCGACTGTTCGATCACGTAGGGGGAGTCCTGGTTGAAAAGAGTTGCCTCCTCGGTGAACGTCGCCGCCACGGCGAAGGCCAGGGGATCGGAGGGATCCAGCCCAAGAGCCGGATCGATCCCCAGGACCCTGAAGCCTTCCACGTCGAAGAAACCCTCGGCGTCGAAGTCGATGATCGCGCCCGGCCCGAAGCTTCCGACCAACGCAAATACGTCCGCCGGGTTAAGGGCGAATACGTCGTAGATCTCGTCGTCGTCTCCCGCCAGGTCCGGCAGCAGGATGGTGTCGAAGAAGCCGGGACCGTCGAGGATCTCGAAATCGTAGCCGATGATCGCGCCCTCCGTCGGCGGGTCGAGGACCACGGGCTGGTTCAAGTTGACGAAGAACTCGAAACAGAAATTGCCGCCCGGATCCGACGCGCAAAGGTCGTCCACGTTGGTCGGCAGTTCGACGTACTCGAAAAGTCCCTCGTCGCCCATGGCGAAGGTCTGCACATCGAGCGTATAGGTACCGGCCTCATTGTGGAATCCTTCGTAGCCTTCGCCTTCGCCGCCATCGAACAGGGCAAAGTCATCGAACCCGCCGCCGCCTTCGCCAAACAGGGCCAGGTTGACGTGGCCGCTGTCGGGAACGATGCCGACGATGCGCACCTTGTTGTCGCCGTCGTCGACGGGCTCATCCTCGTTCACGATCGGGAATGGGAAGTCGCCATCACCGGGGATGTCGATACCACCCCCGTCGAAATCGTCATCGAAGTCCTCGCCCAGCAGGGTACCGTCATCGGCGAACCAGCCGATGATGGCATCGACGGGTGGCAGCAGGCCCTCATCCCCAGCCACCACTAAGGGGTCAGGGGGTTCGAGGTCGAAGATCGCGCTGGCTGTGATCTCGGCGACAAAGACCTCGCCGGGTGTGCCCTGGAACTGCACGAAATCCACATCGCAGCCGCCGGTTTTCCCACCAAAAAATCCGCAGCCGGCATGGTCGCCAATCTGAACCAAGCCAAAGTATAGACTATCGTTGCCGTGGGGGTCCCCGGTATCGTCGTCAAGACCGTCGAAGTTCTCGTCCGAATCGTCGCTCACCGTGACGACGGCGTCGCCTGCGCCATCGACGGCACCGAACGCGATAGCGAGTTCTCCTGGGAAGAATGCCTCCGTGGCAGGGGAAGCACCGAGCGAAAATCCATCCGACGATACGGTATCCGGGGGAGAACCGACCACGGCAATGAAGGGGGTTCCCTCGCCGAAACCAGTGGGAATTACGTGGGTGGGAAAGGTGCCCGGTGTGAATTCCGGGTCATCTCCACCTTTATCGAAGATGCCGCCGAAGAGCTTCCTGTCGAAGAGTAGGCCGGCGGCCGGGTTGAAGCCTTCGAGAATCCCGTCGAACGACCCGACGCCCGGAGCGAGGACCTCTATGTCGCCAAAGACGTTATTGGGTTCGCCAGCTTCGGGCACCGCCATGGCGGGCGCGCCAAAGCCCAACATGCCGACCAGGGCGGTCGACACGCACAACTGTGTTTTCAGGGTCATTTTCCATCTCAACAGCAAGAGCCAAAGTTTCGTTCATTTGCCCCCGCCGCCGACAAGGGGGTCGGAAACGGGGCGGGCGCTGTGCCTGTGAGATGTTGTGCAAGAGACGGGCCAACTCGATAAGTTGTTGAAATAAAAGGATTACAAAATATCGCACCAAAATTTTCCCGTCCCAACTGTCAAGTATCCCGACACCAGGGGGCTCGCCGGGACCCTTCGTCGCCCCTACCCGAACGGATAATAGTGTTAAAAATCAATTACTAAGGCCTCCCTCGGCGGGTGAGGGCCATGGTGATCAAAATTCCGACACCGGGTCACCGGGGACGGGGGCGCCAATCCCCGGTCTTAGGTCGTTTCCGTTGAATTGCAGTGTGTTATCATGCATCTCCCGAACGTAAGGCAATCCGACAGAGGCGATGGGAGGCGCCGCGAGCCGATGGCACAGAGCCGAACACCGTGGAAGCCGGGAAAGCGGTTGCGGCTGCGCACGCCGCGCTACGAATTGCGGTCCCTGGGGCCCGAGAACGTGGACCAAAAGATCGTTGACTGGCTGCAGGACCCGGAAGTGGTGGAAACCCTCAACGTCCCCGCCGAGGCCCGGGCGCTCAAGGACATCGCCAACTACATGCGCCGGTTCAACAACCGCAACAGCTTCGGCCTCGGCGTCTATTTCCGCTCGACCGGGATTCTGGTCGGCTTCTATGCGGTCTACCTGGACTTCAAGAACAAGCTCGCCAACACCAACGTGGTGATCGGCGACAAAAGCCACTGGGGCAAAAGCGCGGTCCTGGAAACCCGCGCCGCCATCCTCGATTTCCTGTTCGACACGATGGGGGTTCACAAGGTCTGCGGCAATCCCTTCGCCCGCAATTTTCCAGCCGTGTTCAACTACAAGGCCCAGGGCTTCCAATGCGAAGGCGTCCTCAGGCAACACCGGATGACCAGGGATGGAAACCGGCTGGATCAACTGCTGTTCGGCATTCTGGCCACCGAATGGCAGGACCGGCGCAGCGTTCCGGCCGCCCGCGGGGGGCTGACGTGAGCGCCACCCTCGACCGGGCCCGCGCGCTGCTGGCCGAGGCCCTGGAAATCGGCCCCTCGAACATCGGCGACGACGCCTCCATCGACACCGAGGATCGGTGGGACAGCCTGGCCCATCTACGCATCATCGAGGCCGTGGAGTCCCAGCTTGGCCACGAACTGGGTCCGGACGCCATCGTCGGCATCACGTCGCTGCGCGACGTGGCCGCGGCCCTCGACGGTTCGGCCGCCTGATCCCATCGGATGAGCCTGGCGAGCTCCCCGTCACCGCCAATCCCCGTCCCGCCGCGGTCGACCGCCCCGGGTATCCTGTGGCCGGCCCTGCCGTCACCGGACAACGCCATTCTCTTTGCCCTGATGGGGCAACTGGAGTGCAGCGAGTGGTGGCCGCCCGAGGTTCTGGCCGCCCATCAGCGGGAACAGCTTGCGCTGTTGCTGGGGCACGCGGCGCGCACCGTGCCCTTGTATGGGAAGCGTCTGCGGCCGGTGCTGCGGCATCTGTCGGGCAACGACTGGCAAGCCGCCTTCCGCGACCTGCCGCCGCTGACCCGGGCCGACCTCCAATCGGCGGACGGCGCCATCGAGAGCACGGACCTGCCGGCGGACCACTTGCCGACCGAAGTGGTGGAATCATCTGGTTCCACCGGGATGCCGGTTCGGGTCCTGGCCACCCGGGTGTCGAGCCTCTTTTTCCACGCCGCCAACCTGCGCTACCACCTCTGGCACGGCCGGAATTTTCGGGCCCGGGTGGCGGGGATCACCCGGCCGGCAGCGCCGAGCCGCGGCAACCGTCCCGCCCGCTGGGTTCCCGGCTATCCCAGTGGCCCCATGTATCGTTACGACGTGACCCGCCCGGTGGCCGAGCAGTTCGAGTGGCTGCAAAAGTTGAACCCGGACTACCTGCTGACCTATCCGGTGAACCTGCGGGCCCTGATCGAGCTGTCCCGGGAGACCGGTCAACGCCTGCCCAGGCTGCGCCAGGTCTCGACAATGGGCGAGCCCTTGGACCCCGAGGTGCGCCTGGCATGCCGCGAAGCCTGGGGAATCCCGGTCAGCGACGCCTATAGCGCCATGGAGACAGGCATGATCGCCCTCCAATGTCCCGGCCATGAGCACTACCTGGTCCAGGCGGAAAACATCATGGTCGAGATCCTCGATGTATCGGGGCGTCCCTGCGTCCCCGGCACGGTGGGCCGCATCGTCATCACCGACCTGCACAATTTCGCCACCCCCCTGATCCGCTACGAAGTCGGAGATTATGGCGAGGCCGGCGGCCCCAGCCCCTGCGGCCGGGGCCTGCCGACCATCACCCGGGTGCTCGGCCGCACCCGCAACATGCTCAAACTGCCCGACGGGGAGCAATTGTGGCCGGTTTTCTCCACGGTCCTGGGAGAGGCGGTACCGGACATGAAGCAGGCGCAACTGGTTCAGCGCGACGCGGACTCCGTCGACCTGATGCTGGTGGTGCGCCGGCCCCTCTCGGCCGATGAAGAGCAGGCGGCCTGCCGCGCCGTCGAAGGCGCCCTGCGCGACAGCCTGTCGGTACGGCTGGTCTACGCCGAGGAAATCCCGCGCTCGCCGACGGGCAAGTTCGAGGAAGTGAAATGCCTGATTTGAGGGGATGGCCTTGTTCCAGGCTCGAACAATCCTCAAGTCTTGAACGCCCGCGAAAGGCCCGAATGCCCATGACCACAGTACGACTTCCCGCCGCCGGTCGCCGGATCGCCGGCCCCGGATTACCTTGATGGCGGCCCTGCTCCTGGCCGCCGCCACGCTCGCCGGACCCGCCGATGCGCGCACCGGCGACAACGACAAATCGACCCAGCTTTTCGAGGAAGCGCGGGAAGCCCTGGACAAGGGCGACCCGTCGACCGCCCTCATCCACCTGAAGAACGCGCTGCGGGCGGACCCCAACAACGTCGCCGCCCGGCTGGAACTGGCCCGGTTGTACCTGCGCCTGCGCGAGGGCGCCTCGGCGGAGAAGGAGCTCCGGGCCGCCCAACGACGGGGCGCTTCGGACGAGGATATCCGGGTCTCCCTGGCGGAGTCCTACCTGCTGCAGGACAAGCTCCGGGAGCTGCTCAAGGAGATCACCGCCGACGACCTGGCGCCGGAGACGGCGGCCAAAATCACCCTTGCCCGTGGCCAGGCCCATTTCAAGTTAAAGGAGATCGACGCCGCCGAGGAATCGTACAAACGGGCCCTCGAACTGGATCCCAAATCCGCCAATGCCCGGATCGGCCTCAGCCAGATCGCCGAGACGCGGGGCAACCTGGATGAAGCCTTGAGCTTGGTCGACGACGCCCTGGTGGCCGTTCCCGACCACGAATTGGCCCTGGTTCACAAGGGCGATGTACAGCGAAAAATGGGCGATACGGAAGGCGCCATCGACAGCTACTCCAAGCTGCTTGCCCTATCGCCCCGTAATGCGGCGGCACGCATGGGGCGGGCGATGGCCCGGCTGACCAATCGGGACCCGGACAGCGCGCTCGAGGACGTTGACCACGTGCTCGACCGGATTCCCGGCCATCCCACGGCCACCTATGTCAGGGCGATGGTGCTGACCCGCCAGGGAAAGCGGACCGAGGCTCTGAGCACCCTGCGCGGTTCCATCCGCAACCTGGATTCGCTGCCCCAGGCGCAATACCTCATGGGGGCGCTGACCCTCGCCGCGGGCGAGACGGAACAGGCCGCGATCTACGCCCACAAATTCGTGTCCGAAATGCCGCGCAGCGTCGCCGGTCAACGCCTCCTGGCCGCCGTTTATTTGAAGCAAAACGCACCCCAGCGGGCCATCGCCCTTCTCGAACCCGTGGTCCAGCAGTTCCCCAAGGACCGCCGAAACGTCGGCGCGCTCGCCAATGCCTATCTGATGGCGGGGCGCAACGAGGATGCGGCTGAGTGGTTCGAACGGCTGGTGGCACTCGATCCCGGCAACGTCCAGGCACGTCGGCGTCTGGCCGTCATCCGGGCTGGACGGGGCGACTTGGACGCGGCCGAGCGGGATCTCGAAGCCCTGGTCGAGGAAGATCCGGATAACGTGCAGTCGCGGATTCTCTTGCTGGCGGCGCAGTTGCGGAACAAGGAGCACGAGGCGGCCTTGCGGACGGTCGACGGCCTGCGGACCCTGATGCCGGGCAGCCCCGTCCCCGACAACCTGGAAGCGGGGATCCACCGGGCGCTGGGCGATCTGATAAAGGCCCGGGAAGGCTATGGGGCCGCCCTGGACAAGGACCCGAAGTTCGTGCCGGCGCTCCTTAAGCTGGCGGAGATGGACGTTCGCGCGGACCGCATGGACGCCGCCCGGCGCCGCTTCGAGCAGGTGCTGGAATCGGACCAGGGCAACCTGCCGGCCCTTCTGGCGCTAGCGACGTTCGCCAGGCGCGAAGGGCGCACCGACGAGGCCATGGCATTGATGCGGCGGGCCGCCAACGCCAACCCGGATGCCCTGGTGCCCCGGCTGCGCATCGTCGACCTGATGCTATCCGACGGTCTGGGGGTGAAGGCGTTGGTGGCAGCCCGCGAGCTTCAAGGGAAGTTCCCCAACGATCCGGTGGTCCTGGAGGCCCTGGGGCGCGCCCAGTTCGGGGCGGACCAACCGCTGAGCGCCGTCTCCACCTTCCGGCAACTGGCGGCCCTGCGGCCCCATGTTCCCCAGGTTCACGTCATGCTGGGTCGGGCGCTGCTGGCCTCGGATAACGCGCCGGCCGCGAAAGAGGCCCTGGGCCATGCGCTCGAAGCCGACCCGAAACACGTGCCGGCCTTGTTGCTGTTGGGGGGGCTGGAACTAAGACAGGGCCATGTCGATCAGGCCCGTCTTCACTACAACGAAGCTCTCGGCCTGGATCCCGTCAACCTGGCGGCCGCCGAGGGCCTGGCCCGCGTCCCTGGCGGACGATGACCTTCCCGAAGCGACCGAACGTCTGAAGCAGGCCATCGACCAGCATCCCGAAGCCATTTCCGCCCGTCGGCTTCTGGCCCAGACCTGGTTGCGGAGGGGCATGGGACAGGAAGCCCTGCGGACCGCGCGCGATCTCGTGGCCCGGGCCCCCAAGAACGAGCAGTCGTTGCTGACCCTGGGAGAGATCGAGGCGCGCCTCAGCCTCTGGGACGCGGCGGAAACCACTTTTCGCCACGCCACGGACGTGGCCCCCGACTCGGCGAGGGCGCATTTCGGACTCGCGCAAGTGCTTATCGCCAAAAACAGTCACTCCGCCGCGGCCGAGGCCCTGGATGCGGCCCTGTCCCGGGACCCAAGCCTGATCGCCGCCCGGCCCATGAGGATCGAATCCACCTATCGGGCCCATGGACTTGAGAAAGCCCTTGCCCTGGCGGAGGCGGAGCGGCGGGAGCACCCGGACAACACGGAAATTGCCGTCGCCCTCGGTCTCCTCTACCGGCAAGCGAACCGCCACGTCGACTCGGCGGGGGAATTCGCGACGGTCTTCGCGGCCAGACCGCAATCGCGGGTCCTACGCCATCTCCATCGCAGCCTGGTCCTGGCCGGCCGGCGGGGCGAAGCGCGGCAATTGCTGCTCGACTGGGTGGCGGAACACCCCGAAGACACCGACACGCGTTTTTTCCTGGCCACCGAACAGACGGCGGCCGGCGAGTACGCCCTTGCCATTGCCGAAAACGAAGCGCTGTTGGAGCGCCAGGGGGAGCGCGCCGCGCTGTGGAACAACCTCGCCTGGTTATTCGATCAGCGTCCCTATCCGGTTAAAACAGGATCGGCCCAAATGTTCTTGTTATGTTCGCGTAGAGGATGTAGGCTGATCGCATTGTCTCGGGCTTTTGGAGGGCGGTGCGATGGGCAGGATGTTGGCGTTTCAAGAACGGCACGGATCGGAAGCGGCCTGCATCGAGGCGCTGGCCCGGCTGCGCTGGCCGCAGGGCTATGTCTGTGCCCGCTGCGGCGAACGGCGGAGCTACCGAATGACGGCGCGGCCCAGGATCTTCGAATGCGCCCGTTGCGGTCATCAGGAATCGGTGACGGCGGGGACGATCTTCCACCGCACCCGCACGCCGCTCCGCAAATGGTTCCTGGCGGCGTGGTGGATGGCGCGCGACAAGCGTGGGGTCTCGGCCCTTTTGCTGTCCCGCGAGTTGGATCTGCGCTACGAGACAGCGTGGCTGATGGCTCATAAGCTGCGTCATGCCCTGACGGAGCGCTCGGAATTTCCGCTCGAGGGCTTGGTCGAGGTCGACGAGAGTTATTATGGCGGGCGCGGCAAGCCGGAGAGCCGGGGCCGGGGCCTTTCCAACCCGAACAAGAGCCTGTTGGTGATGGCCGTCGAGAAGCGGCCGGTCGGGCCGGGCAAGGGCATCAAGGGGAGCGGCTTCGTCGCCGGCCGGGCGCGGCTCGCCATCCTCCCGGCGGCCACCGCCCGCGAGCTGGGCGGCTTCGTGCGCGCCTCGGTCAGGCCCGGAAGCCGCCTCGCCAGCGACGCCTTCAAGGGGTACGCCGGACTCCGCGACACCTATCGCCACCACCCCGTCGTGCAAGGCGAAGGCAAGAATGCCGAGCGCTTGATGCCGGTCGTCCATGTCCTGTTTTCCAACGTGAAGACCTGGCTCAACGGCACCTATCACGGTGTCGGCGCCAAGCACCTGCCGCGCTATGCCCGGGAATGGAGCTACCGCTTCAACCGCCGCACACGCATCACCGATCTGGCCGACTTCGTCCTCCGCCGCGCCATGGACCAACCCACCATCACCTACAAGGAGCTGGTCGACAGTCTTCAACCGCAGGGTGCGCTACCTGCTTTAACCGGATAGGGACGTCGATCAGACCGGCGACGCTCGGGCGCTCGAGTACGCGGAAAATGCCGTCGCACTGGATCCGACTTCCCCGCATGCCGCCGATACCCTGGGCTGGATCCTAATGGGACGCGGTATCGTCGATCGCGCTCTGACCCTGTTGAAACGCGCTCACCGGGACGCCCCGGACCATCCGGTGATTGCCTATCACTATGCGCTCGCCCTAGAGGAATCGGGACACTCCGCACAGGCCGCCGCGGTCCTGAAGCGGATTCTGGAGCGTGACGTGGCCTTCGACGAACGTCCCAAGGCCGCGGAGCTTCTTGAAAGGCTGGAGGTGCCGTAATTCCGGAGCGTCGCAAACTCGCTCTTGCGAACGGGCCCAGGACGAGGTATGTATAGGTGCGTTCGGTGACCTGAGTTGGCGTAGCGTGAGGGGTGACGAGTTCACCTGCGACCCAGCATCGAATGATCCTGCCACTGGCAGGGATCGAGGGAAGATACCAACGATAATACAAGATCGCGTCGCCGCCGAACCGTTCGGGGGCGTTGGTTTCGTCTTGTTGGAGTTGGGAGATTCCCATGCTGTATCCGCGCCTTCTCACCATCGTCTACATGATTGCGGTCGCCGTGGCCTTGTCGGGAATGCTTCAAGTCATGTCCGGAACCGTGCGCTAGGCCCTTCCGGCTTCGGTCACGGGCGAAGTACCGCGCAGGTCAGCGACTTTGCGCATGACAGCGTCGAGGTCGACGCGGTAGGGATAATGCATCGGGCTCTCCCCCGGTTGCCCCGTTGGCCGAAGGTCGTCGGTGACCATGCATTCGTAACTTTGGCCGCGCACCCGGGCGATGAACTCGAATTCGCGCATGTGGCGGATCGTGCGACTGGCCAACTCAAGTACCCGGCATCCGTGTGGCGCAAATATCAGGTTGGTCATGCCGGCCCCATGGGGTCCAACCACCGTACGCGATTGCGAGAATGTCGCCACCTGCTCCCGAAAGCCCAGTTGGCCGAGGACGACGATCTCGAATCCCAAGTCTTCCAGCCGCGCAGCCAGGGCGTCCTCGTTCAGCATCGGTCGCCGCGGCGAATCGGCGCGCGAGACGTAAATGTCCCGCTTCGCCGCGCCTGCATCGCCGTCGATCAGCCCCAGCTTGCGGCGCAACCAATCGACGCCCAAATCCATGCGCGGGTGATTGCGCAGATTGACCGGGACCACGATCTCCCGACAGTGAACGACGCGATCTCGGGGCACCCCGAGCCGGCGGTCCGCTCCGATTCCCAAGGCGTCCAGGCTCTCGAGTTGAAAAGCCGCCAGATCCTCGTTGATTAAGAACGGGAGGTCGCGGCAGCTCTCCTCCCCCTCGATCAGCGCCAGGCGAATCAGGCCCCTGATCAGCCAGTGCGAATAATTCCCGTCGCCGCCGAGGAAGATGCACGGCGGTTCGATCCGCCGCACCGGGTCGGGACAATTGACGATGAAGGTCCGCCGGTCGGGCGCCCTGCGCCCCCGTACGAAGGCGCTATTGAATATCTGCTTGTTGAGGGTCTCGATGGCATACATGCGCCCCCGATCCAGGATCGACCAGGATTCGGTCTCCACAAGAACGTCGCGTAGGAGCCCCACGTAGGGTTCCCCGCGATGCGCCTTCGCCTCATCCATGAAGGATGAAACATAAGCCTCCACATGGGGATGGGCGCGAGGATCCAGCCGCGCCCAGTCCTGAAACGCCGCCACCGCCTCATCGATACGGCCGCGCTTCAGGAGCCTGCGCCCACGGTCGTAGTGATCGCGGATGATCTGGAGCTGGGCCTCCGACGGCGGCTCGGTCATTCACTTTGTCTCCACGTGCGGCCAAGGATTGCCTTGCGCCGTGCGACGGACCAAGATGGAGTCGAAGGAAGTCGGGTCGGCCTTTCCGGTCCGGGGCCAATGGGGGGATAGCGAAAAAGATGCAACTGCAATTGCACACTTGGCAGGAGGTCGATGCCTATCTGCGACGATCCACCGGCATCATTCTGCCCATCGGCTCCACCGAACAACACGGTCCCAATGGCTTCATCGGCACCGACGCCCTGTGCCCGGAACTGATCGCCCGTGGTGTCGGAGACCGCATCGACGCCATGGTCGCCCCCACCATCAATGTCGGTATGGCCCAGCATCACCTCGGGTTTTCCGGATCGATTACCTTGCGCCCCACGACGCTGATCGCCGTTATCTCCGACATCGTAAACTCCCTCGCCCGCCAGGGCTTCGACCGCTTTTACTTTTTCAATGGCCATGGCGGCAACATTGCCACCGTGACCGCCGCCTTTTCCGAAATATACGCCCAGTCGAGCCTCGGCGTCGCCGGCACCAACCGGCCGCCGGTGCGATGCACCATCGAGAACTGGTGGATGCTGTCCCAGGTGAAGGCATTTCGGGAGAAGCAGTTCGGCGCATCGGAAGGACGCCACGCCACGCCGTCGGAAGTCGCGCTTACCTACTTCGGTTATCCGGAGCATGCGGCCCGCATCAAGGATGCGGCAATGTCGCCCAAGGTGGCCCCCATCGGGCCCGTTGGCGATGCGGAGGACTATCGTCGTCGCTTCCCCGATGGCCGCATCGGATCGGATCCCAGTCTGGCGACGGTGGCCCTCGGAGAGAACCTCTACAACATTGCCGTCGAAGACGCCTGCGCCTCCTACGAGTCGTTTCTCAAGGCGACCTGAGCGGCGGGTGGAAGCGGGCAGGCAAGGAGGCAACCAGGAACCATGCGGCGCTGTTTTCTCATCTTCGACTACGACAATGACCTCTCCGACGCGAGGCGAATTGCCCAGACGGGCTTGGTCCGCGCCACGGCGCCGGCGGGATTCGACGACATCGCGGATTGGTCGGCGGCCAAGGAAAAGGGCGTCGACGCGGTAAAACGCATGATCGACCAGGGGATTTCCGGATCTTCCGTTACCGTCGTACTCATCGGTTCGCGAACGGCCACCCTAGGTTACGTTACCTATGCGCTGGAACGCAGCCTGCGCCGGCACAACGGCGTACTCGGCATCCATATTCACAATTTGAAGGCCTCCAACGCCACCGACGCGGACCGGGGCCGAAAGCCGGCCCTCCCCGAGGCCGCCGTCCGCTGGGCCGACAGCGACGACTATCCGAGCCACGACTGGGAGCAATCCCGATTTGCCGAGTGGGTATTCGACGTCGCTACCGACTGGAAGAACTACGCCCGCCGTCGCCCCGCCGACCCCGTACCGCCGGGGTTCAAGCTCTAGTGTTCCGATCGAGACATTTCGTTCCCATTAAATCTACGCAAACTGCGACCTTCACCCCCGGGCTCAGGAACCAAATGTTAGAATCGCAACACTAGTGTCGTGAATCAGCCCGCATCCTTGGCCGTTTCCTCTTCGCGCAGATAGCCGAAAACCGCCAAGGACAAGGCAAGAATCACCGTGATCACGGCCATCTCGCCGCCGTCCTCGACACAGGCGATGATGCGATGGGCGGCTGGCTCGCCGCGCGCGAAGGAAGACATCATGTCGACCACGCCACCAAAGAAGGCCAGAACGAAAAACCACTTCGTCAGAGTCGAACCGATGGACCGATCCAGGCCCGTACTGCGCCATAGTGCATATGCGAGGAATCCCAGTAACGGCGTCCCGAACAGCCCCCAGGTCGCCAATTCGCCGAAATCCTGCCCGCGCAGACCGAAGGCCGGTTGCAGGTCAAGCCAACGGGTCAGAAAGCCGCCGAGAGATTCGTGGATTTGCAGGGAATCGTCGGCCAAGTAGTAGATGAAGATGAACAGAAAGGCGAAATAGACAGGCCGGCGCAGTCTCCAGGCCAACCGCGCGAACGCCACGACGATCAACGCAACCAACACGTATGCGAAATATTCCGCGTAGCTGCCCTCTGTCTCGAGCGCGAAGTCCCGCCCCTTGAATCCGGCGCTCAGAAGCAGTTTGCCGGGATCGAACCGGCTTCCTGCCAGGACATGGGCAATATGCAGCGCGAAAAACACCAGATCGCCGAATACCGCAAGTGATACCACGATGCGCAGCCGCCGATCTTCCTTGAACCGCCGCAGGGTACTTCCGAACAGACCTCGCATATGGCACGACCCCTTCCAGACTTGTGGCAATGATACCCAATTGGCGCAATCGTTCGAATGGTTCTCCCACGGCCTCGTCCATGACCAAGGCTCTACCGCCTTCAGCAAAGCCAGGGTCCCGGTCACTGCGCCGTTGGCAAACCCGCGCCCGTGGGTCATCCTCGCAGCCGTTCCGTCTCTTTCTCTCCCACCGGTCCCGGAGACAGGTCATGCAGACGAGCCCCTTCATGTGCCTCAACGGCGAGATCGTTCCCTACGAGGATGCCAAGATCCACGCCTTCGCGGGGGTGGTGAAGTACGGTTGCGCCGTGTTCGAGGGCCTGCGCGGCTATTGGAACCCGGACCACGAGGAAATGTACGTCTTCCGCATGCGCGAGCATATGGAGCGCCTGCGTTTCGGCATGCGGGTGATGCGCTTCGATACCGTCTACGAGCCCGAACACACGGAAGACTGCCTCATGCGCATGATCCGGGCCAACGAGCTAAAGGAGGCGGTGCACCTGCGCATGATCGCCTTTCTGGAGGGGGATGACGAACTGGCCATGGCGGGGCCCATCGGTCTGGTCTGCGGCGCCGTGCCCCGGCCCACCGCCCAACGGGTTTGGGACGGAATCCACGTCATGGTGAGCTCCTATACCCGCATCGCCGACAACGCCATTCCGCCGCGGGTCAAGAGCTCGTCCAACTACGCCAACAACCGTTTCGCCGAGCTCGAGTCCCGGCGCCACGGCTATGACGGGGTGCTCATGCTGACCGCCCGGGGAACCGTCTCCGAGGGCTCGGGCGCGTGCCTGTTCATCGTCCGCGACGGCACCCTCATCACCCCCGACGTGACCAGCGGCATCCTGGAGAGCGTAACCCGCGACTCGGTAATCCGCCTGGCCCGGGAAAAACTGGATCTCCTGGTCGTCGAGCGGGAGATCGACCGGCACGAACTCTACGCGGCGCAGGAAGCCTTCTGGTGCGGCACCGCCCACGAGGTGACCCCCATCGTGTCGGTCGACCGCATGGACGTGGGCGATGGTGATGTGGGGCCGCTGACCAAATCCATCCGCGACCTCTATTTCCAGGTGGTCAAGGGCGAGATTTCCGACTATCCGGAATGGCGCAGTCCCGTCTACGGCGACTGACCGAATTCGGGGGCGGACGTGCCCTACGCCACCTACCGGGTCGACCGCATGGGCGCCGCCCGCATGGTCGGCGAGACCCGCTTCCAGGCCGCCCAGATGGGCAGCCTCGCGGTCGAATACACGGCCGGTCCCTTCGGGCTTGACGACGGCGGCGCCATCAAACTGGTCTGGCGCGGTTGCTGCGATACGGCCGCGCCCCAGTTCGACGATCCCACGGGCGCCGCCTACGCCACCGCGGAGGCCAGCAACGGCGCGCTGCTGGCCTGCGACTACAGCCCGAAAGGCAACTTCCGGCCCTTCTCCAAGGCGGTCATGGTGAGCGTGGTCCAGGGCTACCTGGCGCCGGGCGATACGATCACCATCCGCATCGGCGATACCCGCTTCGGCGCCCCCGGCATTCGCATGCAGTCGGTGGTGGAAACGGGCCACGAGATGAAGGTCCTGGCGGACCCCATCAACACCCGCGACTTCGCCATGCTGCCGGAAACCCTGACCTTCGACATTTTCGCCGCCCCTCGCCGCGACTGGCACGCCGTCCTGCCGTCCCTGCGCCAGGTGGGTGAGCCCTTCCGCCTGGGCATCCGCATGGACGACGCTTTCGGCAACCCCAGCGACCAGGGCAGCGCCGGCGTGCGGTTGCGCCCCAGCATTGCCGTCGAGGGCCTGCCGGAAACCATCCAACTGAACGCGGGCGATTTCTCGACCGTGATCGAGGGACTCGTGGTCCGTGCCCCGGGCGATCTGGTCATCGTCCTCGAGGACGAAATCGGCACGCCGGTCGCGGAGAGCAATCCCTTGAGGATCGTCGACAAGGCCGACTTGCTGCCCTATTGGGCCGACTTTCACCACCAGAGTCGGGAGACCGTGGGCATGGGCACGGTCGCCGAGAGCTTCGCCTACGCCCGCAACAAGGCTTTCCTCGACGTCACCAGCCATGCCGGCAACGACCTGTAGATCAGCGGAAAGAACTGGGACGACATCAACCGGGCCAGCGCCGCGTTCAACGAGCCGGGTCGCTTCGTTGTCCTGCCCGGCTACGAATGGTCGGGGAACACCCCCTTGGGCGGCGACCGCAACGTGATTTTCCTCGGAGAGGGTGCCCCCATGCGCCGCTCGTCGCACGCCCTGGTGCCGGACCTCGGCGACGCCGATACGGACTGTCACACCATCGAGGACCTGTACCGGGGATTGCGGGAAAGCCCCGTCCCGGCCTTTTGCCTCGCCCACATCGGCGGCCGCCACTGCGACATCCGCCTCGCCCACGATCCCCTCATCGATCGGTCGGTGGAGATCCAGTCCGCCACCTGGGTCACCTTTGAGTGGGTCCTCAGGGACGTCTTCGAAAAGGGCTACCGCATGGGCGTGGTCGGCAATACGGACGACCACAAGGGCCGACCGGGGTCGAGCCCGCCGGGGTTCGCCGGCTTCGGCTGCGCCGGCGGCCTCACCTGCCTGTGGCTGAAGGACCTGTCGCGGGACGGCGTCTGGGACGCCATGACCCACCGCCGCCACTTCGCCACCACCGGCGCCCGCATCCACCTGGACGTGCGCGCCCGCACCGGCGCGCCCGCCGAGCGGTTTCACGAGGATCCAGCCGCCGGCCCCACGGGCTCGGACATGGTGTCCGAGCTTGTGATGGGCGACATCGCCCGGGTCACTGAGGCGGAAGTAGAATTCAATCTCGACGTCCTGGCCCCCGCCCCCATCCACCGGATCGAGATTCGCCGTGGCCTGGAAACGATGGAGGTGTTTCATCCCCACGCGGACCAACCCCGGGGGAACCGAATTCACGTCACCTTCGAGGGCGCCGAGTTCCGCGGCCGCAACCCCAAGACCCTGTGGGACGGCACGGCGGTGGTCGAAGGCACCACCCTTCAGGCCGCCCACCCCATCCGCTTCGACCTCTTGAGCAAGCGCCTCGAGGTGGAGAGCCCGTCGACCGTCCGCTGGACCGCCCAGACCACCGGTAATATCGTCGGGCTCGCCCTGACCCTCGCCGGGGCCGGCAACGCCGGCCTCACCGTGGAGACGCCGCAAGGCACGGAAACGGTCGCCATCGCCGACCTGGGGGTCGAGGAACGGGTGTTCGACTACGGCGGCATCGACAAGCGCATGCGCATCTTCCGCCTGCCCGACCATAACCCCCACCGCGCCGTAATCCTGTCCCGGCGCGTCCCCTTGCGGGCCGAGGGCGACAACCCGCTCTACGTCTGCGTCACCACCGAAGACGGCCACCAGGCCTGGTCGAGCCCGATCTATCTGTTCCGGTGAGGTGGCGCGCGATAGGATACGATGCCTGTCACGAGTGACACTTCGCATGGGAGGAAGACGATGAAACGGGTGCTGGTGCGCTACAAGGTCAAGCCGGATCGCGTGGCGGAGAACGAGGCGCTGTGCAGGGCGGTTTACGACGAGTTGAAGGGCAAGGCCCCCACGGGCATCCGCTACATGACCTTCAAGCTGGAGGACGGCGTCTCCTTCGTCCACGTCGCCTCCATCGAGACGGACGACGGCAGCAACCCCATGGCCGGGATCGACGCGTTCAAGGCCTTCCAGAAGGATATCGGCGCCCGTTGCGACGAGCCACCCACCGCGACGGAACTGACGGCTGAAGTCGGCTCTTACGGCTTCTTCGACTGACGGTGGGGCAACGATACGCCGCCTCGATCAGTCGCCAATTTCCCACCACGCTGCCCGCGGTGGCCGGTGACGCCGAAGAAGATGGCGAAATGAGTTTTGTGTCCCAATAAATCTAATCACGGCTTGTCAACGGCGGCGGGAATATGTACCGGGGCGGCGGCGCAAAAATGTACCACGGGCTCGGTGGTAGCTTGTCCGCGTAGTCCATGGGAGGGACCCGCGCGCGGGGCGACGCGCCCTCCGCGCGGCTGGCGGCGGCCCGCGCGTGGGAGGGGCCTGTGGGCCCACGCGGGCAAGCGGGGGGTTATTCGGACGGTTGCCGGTGTCGTGACCGGCTCTGCTTGAGCCGGTAGCTCTCGCCGTTCATCTCCAGGATATGGACATGGTGGGTGATGCGGTCGAGCAGCGCGCCGGTGAGGCGCTCGCTGGCGAAGACCGTCGTCCATTCCTGGAAGGGCAGGTTTGAGGTCACGATGGTGGCGCCGTTCTCGTAGCGCCGGCTGAAGACGTCGAACAGCAGCTCGCTTCCGGTCTGCGAGAGGGGCACGTATCCGAGCTCGTCGACGATCAGGAGATTGACCCTGGCGAGCTGGTCCTGGAGGCGGAGCAGCCTCTTCTCGTCGCGTGCCTCGATCAGCTCGTGGACCAGATGGGAGGCTGTGGCGAAGCGCACGGAAAGGCCCTTCTGGCAGGCGGCGAGGCCGAGGGCGAGAGCGACATGCGTCTTCCCGACGCCGCTTGGGCCGAGCAGGATTACGTTCTCACGGCGCGTGATGTACTCGCCGCGCGCGAGATCCAGCACCAGCATCTTGTTGAGGCTCGGGATTGCCTTGAAGTCGAAGCTCTCGAGCTGTTTGACGACAGGGAACCCGGCCTGCCTGATGCGGCGCTCGACGAGGCGGCGCTCGCGGTCGATCAGCTCCAGCTCCACCAGTCGGGCGAGGAACTGCACATGATCCAGGCCCTCGGCCGCGCACTGGCGCGCCAGTTTCTCGTATTCCCGCAGGAAGGTCGGCAGCTTCAGCCTCTTCAGGTGATGTTCGAGCAGGATGCGGGGGGCCTCAGCCATGGCCGGCCCCTCCGGCCAGCAGGGTGGCGTAGTCGGCGCTCCGCGTGGCGGCGACGAAGGGCTGGGGCAAGTGCGGATAGCGCGACAGGTCGAGATGCACGGGCCGCCTCTCGATGCGCGCCAGCAGGAGATGCTTGACCGCATCGAAGCCGATCAGGCGCCGCTTCACCGCGTCGCGCACCGCGGCCGCCACTTGGCGTGCCGGGAAGTCTTCGTGCAGGCGCAGCACCTGGATGTATTCGCGCTTGCCGCGCGGGCCGAAGCGGGCTTCGAGGAGGCGGCGCAGCGTGTCGAAGGCGGGATCGAGCTTCCATCCCCGCAGCGGCGCCGCCTGGTCCAGGGCGCCCGGCTTCTTCTCCAGCAGCGACAGATAGTGCAGCGGCTCGTAGATGACGTCGCCGCGGACATAGGAGCGCCGATGGCGGGCGACGATCTCGGCGCCGAGCGCGATCTCGACCCGGTCGACATAGCCCTTCACCATGACCTTCTTGTGGGCGTGCACCGTCGGCGCCGAGTAGTCCACCAGCCGGTAGCGCACCAGGGCCGTGGACAAGATCTGGCCCGGCACATGCTCGCAGGCCTCGAAGGGAACCGCCGGCAGATCGCGCAGGGCGTCGAGGTCGCCCAACAATGCCGTCGCCCGGTCGCCTGCCTCCAGCGCGTCGAGCCGCTCCAGGCAGCGCGCCATCAGCCGCTCGTTCAGGACCGACAGGTCGTGCACCTTCGGGATCGGCACCATGAACCGGCGCCGTGCCGTCTTCACCAGGGCCTCCACCTTGCCCTTGTCGTTGCCCTTGCCGGGCCGGCCGAAGCGGTCGCGGAACAGGTAGTGCGATTGCAGATGCGTGAACGCCTGCGTGCGCCGACGCGTGCCGTCGCCCAGGATCCGTGCCACCGCCAGGGTCGTGTTGTCGTAGAGGATCGAGCGCGGAACCCCGCCGAGGAAGGCGAAGGCGCTGACATGGCCGTCCAGGAAGGCCTCCGTCGTCTCCCGGGGATACGCCTTGACGAACCAGAGGTTGGAATGGGGCAGGATCAGGCAGAAGAAGGCGACCTTCTCCCGCCTGCCCCCGACCTCCACCACCGCCTCGCCGAAGTCGACCTGGGCATGGCCCGGCGGGTGATGCAGCGGCACGAAGGCCTCGCGCGTCGATTGCCGCCGGGAACGCACATAGTCCTTCACAATGGTGTAGCCGCCGGTGAACCCGTGCTCGTCCCGTAGCCGCTCGAAGATCCGATGCGCCGTGTGACGCTGCTTGCGCGGCACGTCCGGATCCGTGTCCGCCTCCAGGATCGCGTCGACGATGCCGGTGAACCCGTCCAGCTTCGGCCGCCTGACCGGCTTCGTCCGGCGGTATCCCGGCGGCGCCGAATAGCTCAGCATCTTCTTCACCGTCCGGCGGTCGATGCCGAACCGCCGGCCCGCCTCGTGATGGCTCAGACCCTCGTCGACAACCGCCAGTCGAACCGCCGCATAGAGCTCCACGCCGTACATCTCCTGCCCCTCGTCGCAACCGACAAGGGACCATGAGTGGCACAATTTTGCGCCGCCGCGACCGGACCGCCCGGCCGCCTCGCGTGGTGCATTATTCCTCCGCCGTTAACAGCGAACCCCATTTGCTGAGCAGTCTCAGGTCGACCGGGTCCGGGAGGCCCGAGGCGTTGCCATAGTTGACCAGCATTCCGAACGGGCGCGTGCACTCGAACGACTTGGCGAAGGTGTCCTTGCCGACGCCGTCGAACACCGCGTGCACGCCCTTCGGCACGATTGCTTTGACCGCCTGAACGAAGTCGGTCTCGCGATAGAGAATCGGGTGGTCGCAGCCATGGCTCTTCACCAGCCGGGCCTTGTCCGTCGAGCCCACGGTGCCGAGCACGGTGGCGCCCAGATGTTTGGCCCATTGGGTCAATGGCAGACCGACGCCGCTGGCCGCGGCATGGATCAGGATCGCCTCGCCCGGTTTCGGCTTGTGCATGCGATTGATCACCAAGGAGGCCGTCAGCCCCTTGAGCATGAACGCGCCCGCTTGGCGCTCGGTGATGTCGTCCGGAAGGGGGATGAGGCAGGAGGCGGGAACGTTGCGCTCCTCGGCGTAGGAACCCGTATTCTCGAAGAACGGCCCGCCGACGCCGACATAGGCGACACGATCACCCACACGCACGCTGCGGACGCCGGATCCCAGCTCCGTGACGACACCCGCCGCCTCGTTACCGAGGACAATGGGAAAGCGCGGATCGGCGGTGAAGTAGAAGCCCCCACGGCGTACGTTGACGTCAGAGAAGTTGACTGCGATCGCCGTGTGCCGCAGACGCACATCGCCGGCGGACGGCGCCGGGATAGCGATGCTCTCCCAGCGCATTACATCCGGCGTCCCATTGGAATGGATGCGAATAGCCTTGGTCATGATCCGTCCCGCTCCCGCTTTCGCGCCGTGCCTGGAAGGCAGCGTCGCTGTCGATGACTCGGGTTGTAACACAGCCCGATTGCGGCGGCATCAGGCGCGCCCTGTAGCCCCGGGCTTGGCATTCTTAGAGTAAGCGGCATTGACACGTTGCATGCCGCAGTCGGCCGAAATTCACCGTCGCATGGATCAGGCTGAATCAAAAAATAGGGGCCACATCGATTCGTTGTTTGGGGGTCAGGTCTTGAATCTTGAACAAGCACGTCCCCGCATGCATAACTACTTGGACATCTGATCTGCTTTAATTCAATATTCAAGACATGGCCCCTCATTTGTGACCCCTCAATTGAGCGGACTGGGGTCGCGGTGCTCACGGCAATTCCCGCCAATTCCGGGCGAATTCCGTCCCGCACCGACCTCGACATTGCCTCGGCATTCAATCCGAACTACCGTCTCCTCACGAACCGGGCTTCATCTGGGGGATGTCGGCTGGGTTAGCCCCCAATTGCAAAGCCATGGGGGAGGTCTATGGGCGAGCAACCCATCCAGCGCCGTCTGGCGGCGATTCTCGCCGCCGATATCGCCGGGTATTCGCGCCTGATGAACGAGGACGAGGAAGCGACGGTCGCCGCCTGGCAAGTGGCGCGCGCCGAGGTGATCAAGCCGTCCATCGCGGAACATTCGGGGCGCATCGTCAAGCATACGGGCGACGGGTTTCTCGCCGAATTTCCGACCGCGAGCCAAGCGGTACGCAGCGCCATCGGCATGCAGCACGGTTTCGGCGCGCTCAACGCAGACGTTCCCGACCCGCGGCGCCTGAATTTTCGCATGGAAATCAACGTCGGCGAGTTCACCGTCGACGACGACGACATCCACGGCGATGGGGTCAATGTCGCGGCACGCCTGGAGGGGCTGGCGGAAGCACCCGGCATTTGCGTCACGTCGTCCGTCTACGACCAGGTTCGAAAAATGGTCGACTGCACGTTCGAGGACATGGGCGAGCATCGGGTGAAGAACATCGCCGAACCCATCCACGTATACAAAATCCTGTGCCAGGCGCCGGCCACCACAGAAAGCGACGACGGGCAGGAGCCGGCGCCGGCGGCTGTCGGTCGCGCGCCGGCGGCGGCGGAGAAGCCTTCGATCGCCGTCCTCCCGTTCGTCAACATGAGCGCCGATCCCGAACAGGAATACTTCGCCGACGGGCTGACCGAGGACATTCTCACCCAGTTGTGCCGATTCAAGGACCTGTTCGTCATCTCGCGCAACTCGACCTTCACCTTCAAGGGCCGGGCGGTGAAGGCGCAAGAGGTGGCGCGCGACCTTGGCGTGGCCTACGTCGTCGAAGGCAGCGTCCGCAAGGCGGGCGACCGGGTGCGCGTCACGGTACAGCTTATCGAAGGCGCCCAGGACCGCCACGTCTGGGCTGAACGCTACGATCGCAATCTGGAGGACATTTTCGACATTCAGGACGAAGTTACGGCGGCGATTGTGGCCACGCTTCCCGGTCGGGTCGAAGCCGATAGCCACGATCGCGCCCGGCACACACCGACGGACAACATGGCGGCCTACGAATGCATGCTGGCCGGCAAGGTGCTCCACCACAACAGCAAGCGAGAAGACAACGCCGCGGCTCTGGCGCTCCTGGATCGCGCCATTGAACTGGATCCCGGCTTCGCCCATGCGCGCGCCTGGCGGGCTTGTGTTCTGGCCCAGGCCTGGAGCCACGGCTGGGACCCGGACCCCGAGACCGCGACAAACCGCGTCGCCGAGGAGTTGGAGCGTGCTCTTGCTCTCGACGAGAACGACGCGGACATCCACCGCATTCTTGCCGCCATCCACATCACAAGGAACAACCACGACCAGGCGTCACTGCATCAGAACAGGGCACTGAACCTCAATCCCAACTACGATCTGGTGGTCGTCCAGCAGGGCGAGTTGATGACGTGGCTGGGCCGGCCCGACGAGGGCGTCGAGTGGATCAAGAAGGCGATGCAGCTCAACCCGTTTCATCCGCCACGATTTTGGAGCCATCTCGGCCGCGCCTATTTCGTCGGCCGCCGCTATCAGGATGCGATCGACGCGATCAAGCAGAACAGCACGCTGGATCAGACGCTCCACGCATTGCTCGCCGCCTGTTACGGATATCTGAACGACAACGTCCAGGTGGCGGCGCAACGGCAAGAAGTGCTTGTACGCGACCCCGACTTCTCCGTCGATGCCCAGATGGGGACCTTGCACTATATGAAGGAAGATGACCGCACGCACTATCGCGACGGCCTTCTCAATGCGGGGCTGCCAGCCTGACGGGGGAGGAGGGCCGGTGCCAGACTCACGGCGGAATTCGGACGCCGGTCACGTCGCTCTGGCGACCATTGGCCGGGGGAGCAGCCAGGGGTCGAACACCGTATAGCCGGTCATGGGGACCGAGGAACGGCTGTTCGACGACAGCCTGTGGGACGCCATCGCGTACGCCCTTGACGCCTTCACCCCAACCGAATGCCAATACTACTTGGCCGCCGCCGGATACGTGCTCAGGCGAGGGGGGCCTGATCCGGTTGCAATGTCCAAACGGGCGCTTTTGGTCATGGTGGTGATCAAGGGCTCGTGCCAGCTTTGCCGCTCTGTCGGCAAAATGGAATTGGCCATGACTTGCCGCTGCGTCAGGACCTCGAAATGACGGACCGCTATTGCCGGTTCTGCCGCCACTGGGTTCCTTGGAGCAGGACTAGGCTGGGGCGTCGCGCCTTAGCAGGTGCCTGCGAAGGGGAGCTCGACAATACTGGCGAATGCCGCGCTCACCCACCGGCGCCCGACAAGTTCAGCGCCTTCTTGACAACCTACGCCGATGATTGGTGCGGGGAGTTCGCTTCCTGTTTGTCGCCGGAGACGACGGCGGGCCCGGGAAGGGTTGAGGAATGAGACACACGCCTGATCGAGAATTAAAGAGTCACGCCAGTGAGCGAATTATGTGACTCGGCGACGCCTCTCGGATGCCCCCTTGGGACGTGGACGGGCCGGTCTGAGACCGGCCCGCCTCAGGCGCCCGCCGCCGTTCAGTCCAGCGCCGGAAACCGGTCTGCGGGTAGAAAAACGCGGGTGCACTTCATGAAGCGGGGGCCGTCGAAGGCGTCGCGGCTGTGCAGGTTCTGGCCGTTGTCGTACATGATCAGGTCGCCCATGCGCCAGGGGTGGTGGTAGTAGTTTTCCTCCCGCAGGTTGCAGGCCAGCAGGTCCTCGATCAACGGCTTCGCGTCCCCGTCGGGCATGCCTTCGATGCCCTTGGTCCTGAGGTGGACGTAGAGGGAGCGCCGGTCGCTTATCGGATGCTTCAGCACCACGGGGTGGCTGACGTCCTTGTGGCGGACGGTCGCCGCGGGGGGCGTGCCGTAGATGCCGCGCAAGCCCTCGATGCGCGGCTTCAGGTCCTCGGGCACCGCCTCGTAGCCGAGCCGAATGTTGCACCAGTGGGTGGTGCCGCCCCGGGGCGGCGGCAACACCGCGAACAGGATCGACAGGGTCGCCGGGGTATCGCGGAAATACTGGTCCGAGTGCCAGGTCACGTCCCCGGCCCCCAGTCCGCCCAGGTCCTGGCCCGCCTGGTCCTTCATGTTGGTCAGATAGATGACCTTTGGGTATTCGGGCGAGGCGGTGCGGGCGTTGGCCGCCGTCTCCACCCGGCCCATCAGGGCGCTGATCCGGTCCAGGTCCTGATCGTGCAGGCACTGGCCCCGGAACAGGAGCAGGGCGTGCTCGAGAAGGGTTTTACGAATTGTCTCGGCACCGGCCTGGTCCAGGTCGAGCAGGTTCAGGCCCCTGACCTCGCGGCCGAAGGCGGCGTCGATGGGGTGCAGATCGAGGGGCATGGTCGCGGAGCCTCACATTGTCCGGTCGGTGGCCAAATGGAACACGCAGTCCCCCGGCACCACCCGGCCCATATTGCGCTGGCAGATGACCATGCCCGCGGTTTTGAAGTGGCAGGCGACGGGCTCCCGGCCCGGGTCGTCGACGAAATGCACCTGGCCGGCGGGCTGGCCGGATTTGATGGTGTCGCCCAGCCGGACGAAGGGCTCGAACAGGCCGGCGGCCGGGGACAGGGTGTAGTAGTCGCGGCCGCGGACCTCCATGAACCGGGTCTCGGCCGGCGGCGGATGACCGGGCGGCAGCTCCATGACATGGAAGTGGGCGAGCACGCGGCGAAGCCCCGCCTCCACCAGGCGCACCCCGTCCGGGTTGACCACGCCGCGCCCCCCGAACTCGCCGCCGATGCTGATCACTCCCAGTTTGTTGGCTGCCCGCTGCGCCACCTTTTCGCCCAAGCTATAGGCATGGATCATGGTGATGGGGGCGCCGAAGGCCCGCAAGGCCGCCAGGGCCTTGGCGTCATGGGCGTCGTCCC
This sequence comes from Rhodospirillales bacterium, assembly GCA_965247705.1. Taxonomy (GTDB): domain Bacteria; phylum Pseudomonadota; class Alphaproteobacteria; order Rhodospirillales; family CAMCUA01; genus CBDFHV01. Next base: position 64,163 of record CBDFHV010000069.1, read on the forward strand.
CGGAAACGTGCATGTTGGCGTAGGGGATGTAATCGAGCGAGGCGCCGCCGGCGTGAAAATCCTGCATGGCGTCGCACAGGGGCCAGACGACGCTGGTCAGGTAGTGGGCGATCTTCTCCGTCGGTCCGCCTTCCGGGTCGCCGGGGAACAACCGGTTGAGGTTCCCCCCGTCGACGGGCGACACCCGAGTGCCGGCCAGGGCCGCCGGCGTGTTGAGCGCCGGCAGGACAATCAGCCGCCCCTGCACTTCGCCCGGATCGATGACGCGGATCAGTTTGGTGAGGGCCACCTGGCCCTCGTACTCGTCGCCGTGGTTGCCGCCGGAGAGGGCGATGGTCGGCCCGGCGCCGTTCTTCACCACGCAGATGGGAATGGCGATGTTGCCGTAAGCCGACCGGGTCACCGAATGGGGCAGGTAAAGCTGCCCGACCTGCTTGCCGGCCTTCTCGTAGTCGATGTCGGTGAAGATGGGGGAATCGCTGGTCATGATGTCATTCCCTCGCCCCTTCAGGGCACATAATCCTCGGCCAGATGGGCGACGCAGTCGCCCCGCTCCACGGCTGTGGGGGTGCGGCGGCAGATGACGATCCCGTCGGACCCGAAATGGACGGCGCGCGGGGGGCGTTCCGGATCGTCGATGAAGTGCACCTGCCCGGCGAGCTGGCCGGCGTTCACCCCGTCGCCCAGGTCGAAGGCGGGCTCGAACAAACCCCGGTCGGGCGCGTAAACGAAGTGGCGGCCCTCCACCCGCATCAGCCGCGTGGGCGGTCCCTCGAGCTCGGTTGGGAACGCCCCGTCGGCTAGCAGGCCGAGGTGGCGCATCAGGTTGCGCACACCGCGCTCGGTCACCGCAATGGTCTGTGGCGTGACCGTGCCGCTGCCTCCCAGCTCGGCGCCGATGGCAAGAACGCCACGGCGATTGGCGGTGGCGATCAGGGTCCGGTCCTCGCGGCTCTCGGTCAGGTAGGCTCGGGGCGCGCCGGTCGCCACGAGGGCGGCGATGGTCCGCTGCCGCTCGCCGGCGTCTTCCGGCAGGCGGGCGAGGAAGCTGGGCAGATAGTGAAGGGTGCGCCCGCCGGCGTGCAGGTCCACCACCGCTTGGCACTGGGGCAGCAGCACGCTGTCTATGTAGTGGGCGATCATCGGTGACGGCGTGGAATCCGGATTGCCGGGAAACAGCCGGTTGAGGTTGCCGTCGTCGATTGGCGAGACCCGGGTACCGGCCGTGGCGGCCGGGAAGTTGGCCGCCGGCAGGATCATCACCCGCCCCCGCACCGCATCCGGGTCCAGGTCGCGGATCAGCTTGGTGAGCACGATCTGGCCCTCGTACTCGTCCCCATGATTGCCGGCCATGAAGAGGACGGTGGGCCCTCGACTGTTCTTGATCTGGGCGAAGGGCAGCCCGATCCAGCCGTAGGCGGAGACGTTGCTGGAATAGGGCAGGTGCAGATAGGAGACCTGCCGCCCCTCCCATTCGAAGTCGATGTCCGTCGAGATGCGGCTCGGGCGGTCGGTCACGACGCTACCTTAATCGCTGCGGTGGCCTCTTCGGGCGGCGTCACCAGATGACAGGCCGTGCGGTGCCCGGCCTCCGTCTCCAACAGGGCCGGGTCCAGGCGTTGGCACACGTCCATCGCGTGGGGGCAGCGGGTGTGGAATCGGCAGCCGCTGGGCGGGTTGATGGGACTGGGGACATCGCCCACGACCCGCAGGCGTTCCGTCCGCCGGGCCTTGGGGTCGGGAATGGGCACGGAGTCGAGCAGTCCCTGGGTGTAGGGGTGCTGGGGGTTGTCGTAGAGCCTCTTCTTGTCGGCGATCTCGACGATCCGGCCCAGGTACATGACGGCGACCCGATCGGCGATGTGCTTCACCACGCTGAGATCGTGGGAGATGAACAGGTAGGTGAGATCGAATTCCTTCTGCAGGTCCTGCATCAGGTTGATGATCTGGGCCTGGATGGAGACGTCGAGGGCCGACACCGGTTCGTCGCAGACGATGAACTTCGGATTGGTGGCCAGGGCCCGGGCGATGCCGATGCGCTGGCGCTGGCCGCCGGAGAATTCATGGGGGAACCGTTCGGCGTGGTAGCTGGCGAGGCCCACCACATCCATCAAGTCCCGCACCCGGGCCACCCGCTCCTCGTGGGTATTGCCGCCGTGGATCAACAGGGGTTCGCTGATAATCTCGGACACCGACATGCGGGGGTCCAGGGATCCGAACGGGTCCTGGAAGATGATCTGCATCTCGCGACGGAACGGCTGCATGTTGCGGTTGTTCAGGGCCAGCAAGTCCTGACCGTCGAACAGAATCATGCCGGCCGTGGGCTCGATCAGGCGGATCAGCATGCGCCCGGTAGTGGTCTTGCCGCAACCGCTTTCGCCGACCAGGCCCAGGGTCTCGCCGCGCCCGATACTGAAGGTGATCCCGTCCACCGCCTTCACCGCGCCGACCCGGCGGGAGAAGACGATGCCCCGGTTGATGGGGAAGTGCTTGACCAGACCCTCGACGACGATCAGGTCGTCGGCCGGGTCCGGGGGCGCCGCCGTGGCCGCCATTAGGCGCTGCCCCCGCCCACCGCATAGTCCCGGTGCTTGATGCAGGCGGCGATCCGCTCGGGCCCCACATCCAGCAATGGTGGGTCGTTTTGGCTGCATGCGGACTTGGCATACTCGCAGCGGGGCTCGAACCGGCAGCCCGACGGCAGGTCGAAGGGCGACGGCACGATGCCCGAGATCATGCGCAGTCGCTCCCGCTCTTCCACCAGGGACGGGATGCTGTCCAGCAGGCCCTCGGTGTAGGGGTGCATGGGCGCATGGAAGATCGGCTCCACCGGTCCTTGCTCGATGATACGGCCGGCGTACATGACCACCACCCGGTCCACCACCTCGGCGATGACGCCCAGGTCGTGGGTGATGATGACAACGGCCATGCCGAATTCCTTCTGAAGGTCGCGCAGCAGGTCGAAGATCTGGGCCTGGATGGTCACGTCGAGGGCCGTCGTCGGCTCGTCGGCGAGCAGCAGCTTGGGATTGCAGGCCAGCGCCATGGCGATCATCACCCGCTGGCGCATGCCGCCGGACATCTGGTGGGGATACTCGTCGATGCGCTGCCGCGCCGACGGGATGCCGACCCGGTCGAGCATCTCCACCGCCCGTTCGAAGGCGGCGCGGTGGCCCAGCTTCTCGTGGCGGATGATGGTCTCCACGATCTGGTCGCCGATGGTGAACACCGGGTTCAGGGACGTCATTGGCTCCTGGAAGATCATCGAGATTTCGGCGCCCCGGATCTCCTGCATCTGGGCCTCGGTCTTGCCCATCAGGTCTTCGCCCTGGAACAGAACCTCGCCGCTGACGATACGGCCCGGGGGCTGCGGAATGAGGCGCATGATGGACAGCGCGGTGACGCTCTTGCCGCTGCCCGATTCACCGACGATGCCCAGAACCTCGCCCTCGTCGAGATGGAAACTGGCGTGCTCGATGGCGGAGAAGGTGCCTTCGTCCACCGTGAACTGGGTGGTGAGGTCGCGAACGTCGAGAAGGCGGCTCACCGCGGTCAGCTCTGCTGGACCCGCATGCGGGGATCGAGGGCATCGCGCAGCCCGTCGCCCAGCAGGTTCAGCCCCAGCACCGTCAGGGCGATGGCGATCCCGGGAAAGAGGGTGATCCAGGCCGCCTCGCGCATGTAGTTGCGGCCCTCGGAGATGATGTTGCCCCAGGTCGGCGTTGGCGGCTCGGGGCCGACACCGAGGAAGCTGAGGATGGCCTCGGCGAGGACCGCGTAGGCGAAGATGAAGGTGCACTGAACGATCAGCGGCGCCAGGCTGTTGGGCAGAATGTGCTTGAACATGATGCGCGGCGCCGAGGCGCCGCAGGCCCGGGCCGCCTGAACGTACTCCATCTCCGGCACCACCAGGACCGAAGCCCGCACGATGCGCGCCGTCCGCGGCGTGTAGACGACGGACAGCGCGATGACGGCGTTGGTCAGGGACGGCCCCAACGCGGCGGCGATGCCGATGGCCAGCAGGATCGCCGGAAAGGCCATGAAGGCGTCCATGACCCGCATCAGGGGGTTGTCCAGGCGGTGGAAATAGCCGGCCAGCGCCCCGATGTAGGTTCCCGCCAAGCCGGTGAAAATCACCACCTCGAAGCCGATCTGGAGGGACAGCCGCGCCCCGTGGACCACCCGACTGAGGAGGTCGCGACCGAAGTTGTCGGTACCGAACAGGAACTGGCCGAACGGCTCTTCGAACCGGTGGCGGAACTGGATCTTGTCGGGCGGGATCTGGGCGATGACATCGGCGAAGATGGCCACGCCGACGATGAACAGGAACATCGCCGATCCGGTAAGAAATAGTTTGTGGCTCTTCAGGCGACGCAGGACGCGCGACCGTCGCCAACGTTGGAGGGTCAGCACGATCCGCGCGCGGCGCGCCGGGGCTGTGGCAATGTCGCTAATTTTGTTCCCTCTCGTAGCGGACTCGCGGATCGAAATAGGCGTAGAGGAGGTCCACGATCAGGTTGATGACGACGAGCATGCCGGCGACGAACAACAGGCTGCCCTGAATGACCGGATAGTCGCGGCGCATGATGGCCGATCCGATCAGACGGCCGACTCCGGGCACGGAATAGACCGTCTCGATGACGATGGAGCCGCCTAGGCATCAGGCTGAAGACAATGCCGATCACCGTGATCACCGGGATCATCACGTTCTTCAAGGCGTGCTTGCCGATGACGACATAGGTCTTCATGCCCTTGGCCTGGGCGGTGCGGATGTAGTCCTGACGCAGCACCTCCAGCATGGTCGAGCGGGTGATGCGCGCCAGCAACCCCATCTGGGCCAGGGCCAGGGAAAAGGACGGCAGGATGGTGCTCCGCAGCCACCCCCAGGGATCTTCCGTTAGGGGCACGTAGCCGCCGGAGGGCAGCCAACTCATGTGCACGGCAAATAGGATAATCAGCAGCAGCCCCAGCCAAAAATTGGGGATCGAGACGCCCAACAGCGCGAACGTCATAAATAGCTGATCGACCCAGGTGTTTTGTCTCAACGCCGCCAGCACGCCGCTGCCGACAGCGACGCTCACCGTCATGATGAGGGCGAAGAACGAGATCGACAGGGTCACCGGCAGGCGCTCGATGATCGCCGTGGTGACGCTGCGGCCGAGCAGGAACAAATCCCCCAGGTCGCCATGGAGCAGGGCCCAGTACCAGTTGCCGAGCTGGATGAAGATCGGCTCGTTCAGCCCCAGTTGCTGGCGAACTTGCTCGATCTCCTGGGGCGTCGCCTCCATGCCGGCGATGATCATCGCCGGATCCCCCGGCACCAGCTTCATAATGAAGAAGGCGATCAGGGTGACCATGAAGACCACCGGAAAGGCGCTCAGCAGCCGTCGGACGATGTACTGCCCCATGGGCGGCGCTCGCGAAAATTCCGAGAATTCGAACGGATGGAAAAGTCCCGCCGACGGCAACCGCGCCGCCGGCGGGCGTCAAGTCCGTTTAGGGACCGGTGGCGCTAGTCCTTCCACACGTTCCAGAAGCGCGGTACGCGGTAGGGCGCGAAGTTGTGCACCTTGGCCTGCACCGCCTGGATCTTGTTGTAGTCGCCGAACTTCAGATTGTAGACGTTGTCGTACAATCGCTTCTGCGCCTGGGAGAACGCATCGAGGCGTTCCTTGAGGGTCGTCTTCTGATGCATGTCTTCCCACGGCTGCAGCCACGCCGGGTCCTTGTCGCCGGCGCCCGGCCACATGCTGGGCGGATACAAGCCCTTCATGGCACCGCGCGGGCCGATCGACGGCCCCGTCCCCATGCCAGTGAAGAAGAAATTCCACCGGGTATAGTCCGTGCGCCGCTTGCGCGACGTCGGCCAGTCGGTGACCTCCATCTTGGCGTTTAGGGTCCGGACTCATTCAAATCCAGTAGCAGACGAGAGCGGCGAGGCATAGGCCTGCCATGAAGTTGATGGCGTTCTTGTCGTATCGCGTGGCGATGCGTCGGAAGTCCTTGAGGCGTCCGAACATGCGCTCGATGGTGTTTCGGTCTTTGTATCGCTCTGTGTCGAAGGGATGAGGTTGTTTGCGGTTCACCTTGTTGGGGATGACCGGCTGGATTTTCTGGCGTAGCAGGCAGGCGCGCCAGTGGTCGGCGTCATAGGCCTTGTCGGCGAGAAGATATCGCGTCCTCGGCAGATGCGCGGCGAGCATGACGGCGCCCTTGATGTCGGCGGTCTGGCCGGGCGTGAGATAGAAGGCCAGGGGCCGGCAATGTTCGTCGCTCAGGGCATGGACCTTGGTGTTGCGTCCGCCCTTTGTGCGGCCGATGGCCTGAGCAGAGGCCCCCCTTTTCCGCCGCCGGCGCAGCGATGCGCCTTGACGTGTGTGGTGTCGATGGAGACCTGTTGCGGTGTCCCTGCCAGGCTCTCCGTCAAAGCCGGGAACAGGTACTGCCAGTGACCACGTTGCGACCACCGGTTATAGCGATTGTAGACCGTCGTCGAAGGCCCGTACGCCGGTGGGCAGTCCTGCCAGCGGCAGCCCGACTGGAGAACGTGAAGGATGCCACTGATGATCCGCCGATCATCCTCGCGCCGCTTACCCGCCGCGTAGTAAGGAAGATGCGGCTCGATCGCCGCCCATTGCTGATCTGAGAGCCAAAATGATCCGCGCATGCCTCAAAACCTCCTGCGTTCGGTTCCAAGACATTGAATCAGATAATGGTTAATGAGTTATGACCCTAGTCCCATGGCCTTCAATTGCTCGGTCATGACCAGGGCGGCGTTGTACATGGTGGTGTAGTCGCTGTTGGTGAGAAGCACGATCTCCTCACCCTTGTAGCCGGCCTCTTTGATCAGCTTCTTGGCCTGGGCCACGTCCGCTTTGTTGTAGTACTCCTTGCCTGCATTCGTGTAGTAGGGATTGCCCGGATACTGGTAGCCCGGCTGAAGGTTGTAGTTGCCGTCGGTGGCGATCTCCATGATCTCTTCCATGTTGAGGCCGATCTGGATCGCGCGGCGGATCTTCAGGTCGTTCGTCGGCACCCGCTGGTGATTGATGAAGGCAACCTGCAGCCACCAGTTCTCCAGGGTCAGGAACTTGATGCCCTTGTTGTCCTTCAGACGCTGGGCCGCTTTCGGCGGGATGGTGTCGGCGGCGTCCAGTTCGCCGGTCTCGATGCCGGCCACTCGGGCCCCGGATTCCTTGACGATACGGAAGGTCACGGTGTCAAGGCAGGCCACTTTGTGACCGCCGAACCCGGTGCGATTATCGAAGTCGGTGCGCGCCTTGTAGCCTTCGAACCGTTTCATCTTGACGTGGGAGTCCGCAGCCCACTCCACAAACTCGAAGGGTCCGGTACCGACGTAATCGATCTTGCCGCCCGGCGTCACTTCGATAGCCTCCAGGTCGCCGGCCCCAACCGTTTTGCCGAGCTTGCCCGCGTCCTTGACCGCGCCGTCCGCGGGATGGATGGCGATGGGCACCCGGAACGAGGAGAATTCCTCGATGAACACGGGGATGCGCTTCGTCAGCTTGACGACAAAGGTCCCATCGTCAGGCGTTTCGAAGCGGTCCAATGACGAAAACGTGCCCCGGTCGGCGCTGATCTTGGCGAAGCGGATGGTGCTGGCCAGGACGTCCTTGGACGTCATCGGTTTGCCGTTGTGGAAGGTGATTCCCGAACGAAGCTTGAACGAATAGGTCAGTCCGTCATCGGATTCCGAATAGCTCTCCGCCAGCAAGGGAACGACCGCGTTGTTCTCGCCGCGGGTCATCAGGGACTCGTAGAGGTGGGTCGCGATATTCCGGGTCGAGATGGCGGTGGAGAAGTGCTGGTCCAGACCGGCCACCTGGGCGTCCTGGGCGAAGACCAGGTCGCCGCCGGTCTTGCCGCATTTGAACATGGCCGCCTGGGCCGGCGTGGTGGCTGTCCATGACAGAAGCGCCGCCGCGCCGACGACGCCGGCAAAGCCCACTCGGGCGAGGGATCGAGAGTCCATTGTAGCCTCCTGATGCTAATGTTTCTGCCGCCGACCTTCCGTCAACAGGCCGCTCTTTGCAAGCCCCCTGACACCAAGTTTATTGGGGACAGTATATAATTTCACAGTGCCAGAGCCGCACGAAAACCTCCCGCCCGACACGGAAAATATATACTGTCCCCGTTTTATGCGTCACGGCGCTGCGGCGTAGCCGTCCCGGCGCGGGTCGGCGCCGCCGGTCAAGGCGCCGGACGTGGGATCCCGGCGCACCGCCTGCATGCCGCCCACCTTGCGGGTGAACGGGTCGGCGGGCTGGACGTCGTGGCCGCGCCCCCGGAGCCCCTCCAGGACCGTCCCGTTGATGCGGGCTTCCACCTCCACCCTCGTGCCGTCCCACAGCCGCGCCCGCGGCGCCTCAAGGGAATCCTGCAGCGCCAGACCGAAGTCCAGGTGATGAACCAGGGCCTGGACCTGGGTCTGGAGAATACCGTAACTGCCCGGCGTTCCCAGGGCCAACACCGGTTCGCCACCCTCCAGGGAGACGGTGGGGGCGAGGCACATGCCCCACTGCCGCCCTGGCTTGAGGAAGTTGGGCGACGCCGGATTGAGGTCGCCCCAGTTGAGGAAGTTGTTCATGCACACGCCGGTGCCCGGTATCACCACGCCCGAGCCGTAAGCCGAACCCAGGCTCTGGGTCAGGCAGACCATGTTGCCCTCGGCGTCGGCGGCGGAGAACGAGGTGGTGTTTTCCCGCTTTTGGGCACGCTCGGACTCCGGGGCGTCGGCGAACTTCTCAGTCAGGCCGGAGACCGGCGTGCCGTCACCGACCCGTTGGCGAAGTCCGGCCACGGCTTGGTCGGCGAGCAGGGCCTCGATATCTTGCCGCGAGGCGTTGTTGTGGGCAATGCGTTGCCCGGCGGCAAGGCGGATGGCGCGCAGCACCGTGTCCAGGTGGTCGACCCCGTTATGGTCCATGGCGGCCAGATCGAAGCCTTCCAGGATGCGCATGGTTTGCAGCACCTGGAATGACTCGGCGGGGGGCGGCAGGGTGTGAATGCGAAGGCCGCGATAATCGATGGCCAGGGGGTCGCTCCACGCCGGGTCCACCGCCTCCAGGTCGGCCATGGAAATGATCCCGCCGGTGGCCTTCAGGTGTTCCGCCATTATCCGGCCCAGGGGGCCGCCGTGCAGATGGGCCGGCCCGTCGGCGACGATGGCCTCAAGGGTGTCGGCGAGTTCGGGCTGACGCAGGATGCCGCCCGCCGGCGGGCCGCCACGGCCGTCGGTATAGACCCGCACCCACTCGGGGTTCTCCATGCGCACACCACCCCACTGGTCGAGAATGTTCCCGAACAGTCCGGTGAGGGGAAAGCCGTCCCGCGCCAGTTCGATGGCCGGCGCGAACACTTCCGCCCGGGACTTGGTGCCGTAGGCTTCCAGCAGCTTGCACCAGCCGGCGAGGCTTCCCGGTACGCCGCTGGCCTTGGGCCCATGGGCGAGGGCCTCCTCGGAGCATTGGCCGGCGTCGAAGTCGCGGGGCACGGGGGTAATGAAATCCAGGGTGCGCACCCGCTTTTCCCGCGCCGAATGGAAGGTGACCATGCCCAGACCGGCGAGGCCGGACATGAACGGCTCGACCACGTTGAGCGCCGCCGCGGTGGCGACAGTGGCGTCGAAGGCGTTGCCGCCCTCGCCGATCACCCGGGCGCCGGCGAAGGACGCCAGGGGATGGGCCGAGGCCACCATGCCCTTGAGCGACGAGACGATCGGTCGGTTTCCGGCCATGCCAGTTCCCCCACTTGCGTTGTTCCGGCGTTCATCGACGCTGGATCGGTTGCGCGGCGACGACATTAAACTATCCTTCCCCCGATAGACCTGACCACCCCCGCGAGGGAGCGCCGCCGTGGATACCAGGCTCCATTCCAGCAAGGCCGATTCCGACTCCTCTCTCGGCGCTGGCCCTGTCATCGCGCCCACTCGCTATGGGGAGATCGAGGTGCGGGGTTCGGCCCGGGAGATGGGCCGCCAGATCGGCGAGGCCGCCCGCGACCAGGTACGGGGCTTCAGCGCGGTCGCTCTCGAGCGGGTCCGCCGCACCGTCCGTGTGACGTCCGAACAGGCGGCCCGCATCGCCCACGACAGCGTTTCCCGGGCACGGGACTATGCCCCCCACATGGTCGAGGAACTGGAGGGCGTGGCCGAGTCCTCCGGGGTCTCCTTGCAAGACTTGATGCTGCTTCAGGTGCGCAATCAACTTCACGCGGCGAACCGGTCGGGCTGCACCTCCTTCGCCGTCGCACCGGAGGCGAACGCGGCGGGCGCGTCCATCACCGCCCAGAACTGGGACAACGATCCCGCCTGGGACCCCTTCACGGTGGTGCTGACCCGCCGGCCCGATAACGCGCCGGACTTCATGTCCGTCACCCAGGCAGGGCTGGTGGCCTACATCGGCCTCAACGACCGGGGCATCGGCTGCTGCCTCAACACGCTGCCCGCCCCCAGCCGAGCCGAAGGCGTGCCCCACTACTTCACCCTGCGCGGCATCTACGAGGCGGAGTCCCTCGACGGCGCGGTCCACGCCGTCGACCGGGCGGAGCGGGCCATTCCGGCCAGCATCATGATGACCACGCCCCAGGGCCCGGCGAACCTGGAAGTGACCCTCGACGGGGTGCGGGTGCTGACCGACGACGACGGGGACGGTGTGATCACCCACACCAACCACTGCCTGCACCCGGATCTGCTGGCCATCAACGACGACTTTCCGGAACTGATCGAGTCCCGGCCCCGCAAGGCACGGGTGGATCGCCTGCTGACCGAGGCCGGGCGCCCCGTCACCATCGAGGCGATGAAAGCGGTGCTTGCCGATCACGATCGGCACCCCCGGTCGATCTGCCGCCACCCCAACGACGACCCCGGGGTCGGGGAATGGCGCACGGTCCTGTCGGTGATCATCGAAGCGGACAGGGGCCGCATGCACCTCACCCGGGGCAATCCCTGCGAATTGCCGTTCGAGACCTACGCGTTCAACTGAGGCGGCGCGCCCGGGCCGGTCTCAGACCGGCCCCTACGAAGGGGATAAGCGTGCGTAGGGGCGGGTCTCAGACCCGCCCGCTTTCGCCCTAAAGCGCATCCCCCGGCCCATAGTACGCCCCCAGCGTCGGGTCCTGCAGGGTCGCCTCGCCGAGCCTCACGCCGACGTCGTCGCCAATGGCCTCGGCCTCGTCTTTCAGCAGCCGCGCCAACTCCAGGATCACCGTCTCGTGGCTGTCGTAGTGGGCGAACTGGTTCATGTTGTCCCGCCGGGGGGCGGCGAAGATGTCCAGCTCCTCTTCCCGGTCGTCCTTCAGGTCGTAGAGGAAGTTCTTGCCGTCCTCCGACAGGATCAGCTTCCACCGTTCGGTGCGCACGGCGCGCTGCACCCAGGGCCCGTGGAGACGGAAGCTGGCGGGGATTTCGTCGTCGCCGCGCACGATGTGGCGGCGGTGGTCGTTCTCGACGTAGAAGCAGGTGCGCCCGCCGGTCGCGCGGCCTTCCAGCAGGGGCCGCAGGCTGTGCCCTTGCACCCAGTCGGGGATCGGGCAATCGGCGTAGTCCAAAGCGGTCGGCGTCACGTCTTGCAGACCCACGTAGGCGGCGACGGCCGCGCTCGCCTCGACCTGTCCCGGCAGGTCGGCGACGAAGGGGATGCGGATCGCTTCGTCGTGGCAGACCACCTTGTTGGCCACACCGTCCCGGTACTTAAAGGTCTCCCCGTGGTCGGAGAAGTAGAGGATCAGGGTGTTTTTCCGCTGGCTCGTCGCCTCCAGGGCCTCGACCATGCGGCCCAGGTTGCGGTCCAGCGCGGTGTTGTGGGCGTAGTAGCCGGCGTGGGGAACCCGGCGCTCCCGGTAAACTTCCAGGTCGCCAATCGGCGCCGTGTAGGGATCGTGGGGCGGATAGAACCCCTGCACCATCACCCACGGATCGGTGGCGGCCTGGCGGTCCCGGATGAAGGCCACCGCTTCGTCGTTCTGCCGGTCCGGCAGGTAGGTGCCGGCCTGGAACGACTGCCGCCCGTCCACCCAGTGGCCGCCCTGGGAGTTGAAGCCGCTCCAGAAGTCGAACGCGCCCGGATTGTCGTCGCCCAGATGCCACTTGCCCACGTAGGCGGTGGTGTAGCCGGCTTCCTTCAACAGCTTGAAGACGGTGGTCTTGATCGCCGAGCGGGCAGCCATGGCGTCGGGCTCGTGGTAGACGTTTTTCACCACCCCATGGGCATGGGGATAGGCGCCAGTCCACATGCTGGCCCGGGCCGGCGTGCAGATGGGATAGGGGGTGAAAGCGCGGTCGAACCGCACTCCGACGCGGGCCAATTCGTCCACATGCGGCGTGTCGCAGAAGACGTTGCCGTAGCACCCAAGGGAATCCATCCGCTGCTGGTCGGGCATGACGATCAGGATGTTGGGGCGCGCGGCCATGGGTGGAGACTCCGGCGTGGGGTGGGCTTGCCACGGCAACATACACCGGTCGAAGAAGGAATGAAGCGCGCGACGGTGTCGGGTCTGCTGCCGCCTCAGGGCAGTGAACGGCCCACGCTGCCGTTGGCCCTGGTCGCGGGCGGTCGCGGCGGCTCGCGGCGCAGACCAAGGAACTCGTTTACCGCTGCTTCAAGCTGGTAGACGCTGTCAAGCTTGGAGCCCAGCACGCTCACGCACAGCGGTTCCTCTCGGTGGCAATGGAACACGATGGGACGACCGTCATCGATCTCATTCCTGCTGGGAATGACTTTCACCTCGAACATCGATCCGCGATAGCGAAGCGCTTTAAGCATGGATACAAAGCGTTGTGCGTCCTTTTGCATGAAGACGAACCGGGACGTCTTGTCATACTTGTCCATGGCCTCGTAGGGCGGCACGGGTCTTTCCCCGAGGTGCCAACTCACGTGGGGCGTGTAGCGGACATGGGTAAACGAATGGCGCCCCACGGCGGGCATGGGCATGACCGAGAAGAACGGCCCGTCCATGACCGTAATGGCGCGCCGGCGCAGCCATTCCGGCACGTCCACGAGGCAGATTTCCGCGATCTCGGCCTTGAGGTCCAGCGGCGGTAGTCCGCTCGCCATAAGAAGCCTGTTGATCCCTGCGTAGGCAACGATGAACACGCCACCGGCCGTCACCTCGCCGCGGGACGTCGTCAGCACCGCATCGTCGCCGTCGAGATCGATACGATTGCACTCCGTTCCCGTCCACAAGGCAACGTTCGACCGACCTGCGATCTCCGCGGCTAGCCGGTTCTTCATGGCCAACGCATTGAATGCCCCTTCGCGGACCAAAAAACATCGTCGATTCGGGAACTGTCGAACAGGGCGCGCATGTCCCGCGGGGCACGACGAATGGGCAGACCCAGCTCCTTGCAGAACCTGTGAACCCGGCTTATTCACCAACCCCCTTGCCGTAGACTTTTCTGCATGTGATGCGAGTCTCGTTGCAG
>CBDFHV010000070.1:0-35245 GCA_965247705.1 Rhodospirillales bacterium
CGAAGTCCTTGTCGGCTTCCGCTTCCGCCGCGGCCACCCCGTCCCATGTTTGCCGCAGGGTCCTGAGGATGCCGGTGGGCAGGCGATGGATACGGACCCCTTTTTCCGTGATTTCCCGCAGGGCGGCGAACTGCGCCGCCTCTCCCTTGGCCAGCGCATGGCGCACGTTGTCGCCGCAGACCGTTTCCAACCGTGTCCGGTTCAGGTTCGACAACGCCTCCCACGCCGTGGCGTTGACGGCGAGGAGCAGCAGGCCCGCCGGCTGCTGCCAACCGGGAAAGTAATAGTGTGACGCCATTTCCTGAAACCCCAGGCGCAGGTCCACCGCGGGGGTCGAGAACGCGACCGCGTCGATGGTGCGCTTCTCGAAGGCGAGGTAGATATCGCCGCCCGTCACGTTGCTGGTGGGCACGCCCATCCGGTCGAGTACCTTGGCGCCCAGCCCGCCCATGCGCACGGTCATGGCCTTGAGATCCTCGACGGTGCGCACCTCATCGCGAAACCAGCCCGAGGCGGTCGCCGCGGTCACGCCACATACCATGGCGACCACGCCGTAAGGCTTCAGAATCACCGCCAGCAGATCGCGACCGCCGCCAAAGTCCATCCAGGCCAGATACTCGGGCGGCTTCGGCCCAAAGGGCACCGCGGCGAACAGCCGCAGCACGGGGATGCGCCGGGCCCAATCCCCCGGCGAGCCGAAGGCAGCGTCGATGGCGCCGGCCGATACGGCTTCGAAGACTTCGCCGGTTGGCACCAGGGTGCCTGGTTCGTGGAAGCGAACTTCGAGCGTCCCGTCGGATACCGACCAGATTAGGGCCTCCAGGCGCAACGCCAAGTTCCCGAAAAGGGGCAGGGAGCCGGCATAGGCACTGGCCATCTTCCAGCGGGTGACGCCGCTGTCGACCTCGATCGGACGGGATGTCCGCTCGGACAGGGGGGAGGGGCGGTTGGCGTCACCTTCGCCCGTCTCCCCCATTTGGCCCGGCTCCAGGGGCGGCAGGCGGGGCGCCACGATGGTCGCGCCGACGACCACACCGACGACCACACCGACCACGACCCCGACGATACTGTGCCGCATGTTCTATCGAGCCCCGTTCAGCACTCGGCCGGTTCGCGAAACAGGGAAGCCTAGCACGTGACGGCGGGTGCGTTCATGCCGTCCGTGGACTCCCGGATCTGAGGCACGGCTGGGAACCGGCTCATGAACTCCAGCGTCCACGCGGGTACGCCCGGACCCGGTTGGTGGGGGGTCCAGAACCGGTAGGCCTCCGACCACGGCAAACTACAGGGCAGCATCAGCAGGGTAACGACATAGCGCGGTCCCCGAGTCGGTACGACGCCTCGGTGCAGGATGTCCCGCGACTGAAACAGAAGGGCGTCGCCCGCCCTCGTGGCCGGCATCCGGGGATCGTAGGCAAGGCCCAGGTCCTCCATGATCGGCGCCACGTCCCCATATTGCTCCTGAAGTTGATAGTACCCATGGCCAGCCGCCTCGAGGCGCCGCGTCGTCTCGAGGTCCAGGAACTCGGTGCCGCCACCGTGCTCCTCGGTACCGTTCAGATAGATCATGATGCTGACGAACGGCGGCGGCCCTTCGTCCCGGTGCCACTGGTTGACCGGAGGTTCTTCCATGATCCCGGGATTGGACGCCACCTGCGGGCATTGCCGCGAAAATGTGCGGTTCGCCTGCACCCAGTAAATGAAATACTCGCAGCCGAAGTACGCGGTCAGACTTGCATCGGCCGCGGGCGTCATGGCGCCAGCCACCAAGCGCTCGAGGTCCGTGAGATCCGCCGGCGCCAGGGCAATGGTCTGCTGCAGGACATTGTCCCAACTGACGTTGGCCGAATCCGCGCCACGTCCCGCGACCGTTTCGAGAAGACTCCGCGCCCCGTCCGGCGCCAGGAACGGCACGGTCTCGTAACCCTGCCGCAAAAGGGCAACGTCCGCGTCCACCGGCGTGCGGCCAAAAGCGTTCCGGCACCAAACGTGCCACGCCGCGACGATCTTGTCCAAGGAGTCCAGGCGACTGCGAATCTGGCGCTCCGTCATGTCGCGGGCATCCGGCCCCGGATCGGGACATGTGTCGTAGGGTACTTCATAGCGTCGACCACATCGCCACGGAAGACTGAACGAGCACGTCCATGACGTCCGCGGTCAGGTACTCAATCTGCCGCCAGCACGCTTGCTGCGCCACCAAAAAAGACGGGCATGCCAAGCTCCGAAAGGATGTCGTCCAGCCGCCGCCGGCGATCGCGCCACAGCGTATCGAAGTAGGTTCTCCAGTCGACGGATGTTTCGCGGCTCAAGGGCCCATCGCTCAGTTGCCCATATCCGGTTCAATCTCGTCGAGCAGGCCGTCCAGGGTGGGCACAATGACGTTGCGTCCCGAGAAACGGGCGATACCGTCCGCTTCCATTTGACGGATGGTGCGCGACATGGTCTCCGGCCGGGTTCCGATCATGGCCGCCAGGTCCTGTCGCGACAGGGGAAGCTCGAGGCGAAACTCCCCGTCCTCGGAGATCATGCCGTAGCGGTCTTTCAGGACCAGGAGCAGATGGGCGAAACGCGCCCTGACGCTCAACGTAATGCCGTGTAGGATCCGTTCATCCGCCGACCCCAACTCCTTGGCCGCCCGCTGAAGGAACCGCAAGCCCAGGGCGGGATTGACTTCGAGGATCCGCTTGATGGGTCCACGGTCGACGAAGCAGACGGTGCTCGTCTTCAGCACCTCGGCGCTGTCGGCATGGTCCTCGCCGGCCAGAAACGAGCGATAGCCGAGGGTTTCGCCGGGATAGGCCAGGCGCAACAGGATCGAGTTCCGTCCGCGTCGGTCTTGCGGATGCCGACCAGCCCCGCCTGGATACAGAAAACACCCCGGTTGGGATCGCCTTCGTGATAGAGGACGTCGCCGGGCAGATAGGCGCGGCCGGCCTTCGCCACCTCGATCTGCTGAAGTTCGTCACGGGAAAGCACGCACCATTCGGTGCGCTCCCGCACCTGACAGTCGAAGCAACTCACGTGGACGGTTGTCCCGTGCCCCGTATTCATGGACAGCAATTCCCGAATGTTCGATATCCATCCGCGATGGATGTGGGCCAGCAGGGGAAGTCCGTTGCAGCCATGGCCTCAATGTAGTCCTGCCCTTTGGCCGACGCAACGCGCGCTTGACCCGTGTCAAGGACAGCGATCGCCTCGGCTGCTGATCTGATGCCATGGAAATCTTCCCCGGTACGGCAGAGCGTCCCGTTCCCATGTTCGAATACGCAATGATCAAACCCGCGGCGACAAAGCTGATCGATCGTTTCGGCGACGAGGCCTTCCGGGAGGCCGAGATCCGCGCCGCGGAATTGCTCGTGGCGGGCGACCGCGAAGGCCACGAATTGTGGATCGATATCCGCGACGCAGTCGGCAGGCTGCTGGGCGAAGGGCCCCAGGGCCAGATTCACTGACGTCCGTCGTCACGCCTCGAAATACGCTGGCCTTCGCCGCAGCCCGGCCGCTGGGACCGGATGTCCGGCTTCAATGCCCGGCGAGGGCGGTTTCCGGGACCCGATTGGGCAACGGCCCACCGTCGAAGTGGGCCCGCAGGTTCGTCATGACGACCGTCGCCTGGACCCGGCGCACTTCCTTGGTGCGACTGGCCATGTGGGGCGTCAGCACCACATTGTCGAATGAGGTCAACGCGCCCGGCACCAGGGGCTCGTCCTCGAACACGTCGAGCCCGGCACCGGCAATGCGCCCCTGACCGAGGGCCCGGACCAGGGCCGCTTCGTCCACCACCGGGCCGCGGGCGACGTTGATGAGAATGCCCCGCGGCCCCAGGGCGTCGAGTACCGCGGCGTTCACCAAATGGCGGGTCTCGGGGGTCGATGTGCAGCAGACCATCAGGAAGTCCACGTTCCGGGCCAGGTCGGTGAGCTCAACGAAGTAGGGCCATGGAACGTCCTGTGGGCGTCGCCCGTGATAGGCGATGGCCAGGTCGAAACCGGACGCTCGCGCCGCCACCGCGCGACCGATCTTGCCGAGGCCAATAATGCCGAGGCGCTTGGCGTGCACATCGAGCCCCAATCCCAGGCGCCGGACGACGGCGAGCAACAGCGTGTAGGCCAGGTCGGCCACGTCGTCCATGAACACGTCCGGCGTGTGAGTCACCGGGATTCCCCGGGCCGCCGCGGCCTTCAGGTCGATCAGGTCCACGTGGCCGCCGGAATTGACGATCACCTCCAGGTCGGGCAGGGCCGCGATCAGGTCCCCATCCGCACCCACCAGGGTCGAGGTCAGAAGCGCCCGAATGGGGTGGCGCGCCGCCAGCGCGGTCACATCGGCTCCGTCCTCCAGGGGATGCATTTCGAAGTCGTTGGCCAGGTCGGCGGCCAGGCCCGGCGGCATGGTCGCGGCCGTATAAAGAACGTGTGGCTTCACATCCCGTGCTCCAGCGGCACCGGGTCGGGCAATGGCCGCCCGGCAAAATGGGCCTCCAGGTTGGCGAGGGTTCGGGTGACAAAAGTCCGTCTAGTTTCCCGCGTCTTGCTGCCCATATGGGGCAGCAATACCGCGTTCTCCAAGGCCAAGAAGGCCTCGGCCACATGGGGCTCGTCCTCGAACACGTCCAGGCCGGCGCCCCCGATCCAGCCTTCGGTGAGGGCACGCAGCACCGCCCGGTCGTCCACCGCGCCCCGGGATACGCTGACGATGATGCCTTGCGGACCCAGGGCCTTGAGCACCGCCACGTTGACCACGTGATGGCTTTCCGGCCCCGATCGGCAGGTCACCGCCAGGACATCCACCGATTCGGCCAGGGACACCGGATCGCCCACATACGCCAGATCCACGTCATCATGGCGCCGGGGCCCATGGTAACTCACCGTCATGGCGAAGCCGGCGGCGCGTCGAGCGAGAATGCGTCCGATGTGACCCAGGCCGACGATACCGAGCCGCTTGCCGTTGACCCGGGTGCCGAAATCCATGATGCCGGCGTACCAATCGCCCCGCCTCAGGAAGCGGTCGGCCTCGACCAGTCGCCGGGAGGCGCCCAGGATCATGGCCATCACCAGGTCGGCGACGTCGGCGGAGGAAACCTGCGGCGTATGGGTAACCGGGATGCCTCGCGCCCGGGCCGCCTCCAGATCGACCAGATCGTAATGGCCACCGGCCACGCAGATGATCCCGATGTGAGGCAGGGCGCCGATCAGGGCCGCGTCGGCCCCTCGATTGGTCGTCGTGACCAGCGCCCGCGCCTTGCCTCCGTGGGCCGCCAGGAGCGGTCCCCAGTCCTTTCCCTCCCGCAGATGGTGGACCTCATAACCCGCCGCCAGTTCCGGCAGAATCGGCAGCGCGGTCTTCGTGTCCTCGACGAGGAAAACGGTGGGCTTCATGGGCAAAATCGGGGCGCGAGGGGAGACGTTCGAGGGGACCGAGCGTACCAGCTTTGCCCGCACCCCACCAGCAGCCGGTGACCTGGCGCGGTTCCGGCCGGCGACGAGGGCGCCGAGCGACCCGTTTACCGATTGATCTGGTCGTAGACCGAGTGGGATACCTTAAGCAGTACCTCCCGCGATGCCTCGCCGATCAGGGCGTAGCTGACGTCCCCGTCCAGCCAGTAGAAGGCGCCCACCGCCCCATCGCGGGCGAAGCGGAAGGCGGTCTCGCCGGGCCTCGGGTTACGGGTGACATAGAGAGTAAGGCGCTTGCCGGCGGTGTCCTCGAACATGAACTGTGCCGCGGCCCGGCCGCCGGCGGGCAGCAGGCGACCGCCCATCAGACGATAGCCGGCGGCCGACAGGTCGGGAACGGTCAGCCGGTGGTCCAGGCGCTTGGACAGCCAGCGAACCAGATGCTTCTCCTCGTCGGCGACCACTTCCACCGGATGGCGCACCTCCCGCGAATACATGCGGTGGGCGGAGACGGCGCGGGCCACCATGTTGGCTTCCGTCATGTGATAGTCCGCGTACCAGCCGTTGGCGAACCAGCCGAGGAACCCGCCGGCGACAACCAGGGCAAGGGACGCGGCCAGCCGGGTCCAGGTGACCCGCCGACCGGACAAAAGCACCCGTGGCTTCAGCCGCTCGGGCAGGGGCGCGTCCTTAATGTCGGCGTGGAGGGACTGGATGGCGGCGTTCTGCTCGCGCCAGGCGCGGACTTGTTCGGCCTCCGCCGGATGATCCTCCAGCCAGACCGCGACCGCGGCGGCCCGCTCGGCGGACAGAGCCCCGTCGACGAAAGCGTGAAGATCGTCTTCACGCACGGACGTCGTGTTCGGTTCTGTCACCGCACCCTCCGCAGGTTCGGCCGCGGCGTCGTGTCGTCCATGAGGGCGCGCAGGGCTTCGCGCCCCCGGGACAGGCGCGACATCACCGTGCCCACGGGCACGCCCATGGCCTGGGCGGTGTCCCGGTAGGAAAGCCCCTCCATGGCGACCAGCAGAACGGTCCGGCGCTGGTCCTCGGGGATGCGGGCCAGGGCCGCCTCCATGTCCCGCAGGGCCATGCGGTCGCCCTGGGACGGCAGCACCGCCGGGTCCACCGCATCCAAGGGCACGGCGTCGGGGCGTTGGACCGCGCGGCGCACATGATTGGCATGGAGGTTGTGCAGGATGGTGAACAGCCAAGCCCGCAGGCTGCCCGTGCGCCGCCACAGCAGGCGGCGGGACAGGGCGCGTTCGATGCAGTCATGGACCAGGTCGTCCGCGGCTTCCCCATCGCGGGTCAGCACCCGCGCATACCGACGCAATCCCGGCACGCAACGCTCCAGCTCGTCGACGAATTCCACCATCACATGTCCGTGATCACCAGACGGTCACGGGGACCGCCTCACTTCCATAAACACCCCAAAAGCCAAAATATTCCAACCTTTTGCTGGGGCATGGCCCCCCCCGGCCCCGATGCCGCACACGCATTTAATCGGCGGAGTCTCCGAATCACCCATGAGCGGCGGAATAGGGATGCATCTCACGTGTTAGTTAGAGCGGGAACCGGCACGCAACGCAATTGTTCGGACCCGCGGTACCAATGTGGTGGAGGGGAAGGCAGCCCGTGTTTGCCTTCATCAATTCCGTCGTCATAAGCGGACTCCCGGGCTCATGAAAATGGAGGGCGTTCCCGCGTTCGTCGGCTCACAACCAGGGCCAAAGTTCATGAAATTCACGAGGTGACAGGATGAAAGCTTGGAAAATTTCTTGCGCGGGCATGCTCGCCGCATTCGCGGTGGCGTCCTATTCCGGAAACGTGGCGGCCCAGGACGGGGCCACGCTGGTCAAGGAGCGAATCGACCTCATGCGGTCGATGGGCAAGGCGTTCCGCATCGTGATGCCGGTCGTCAAGGGCGAGAACCCGAAAGTCGCGGACGCGCTGCCGGGCGCCATGGCATGGCACGAGGGCGCCAAGAAGGTCCTTGCCGCCTTCCCCGCCGGCACCGGACGCGACAAAGTGGCCGATTCTCGTGCCAAGCCCGAAGTGTGGTCAAAACGGGCTGAGTTCGAGGCGGCGGCCAACAAGATGGTCGACGAGAGCGCCAAAATGGTCGCGGCCGTAAAGTCAAACGATGTCAAGGCTGTTCAGGCGCAGTTCAAGCCGTTTGTCAGCTCCTGCGGCGGCTGCCACTCCGGCAAGGGCAAGGAGGGCGGCAAGTTCCGATTCGCCAAGGAATAGTCGCTATCGATTCTGCATACGGCGGCGGCAAGAGCGGTACCCGCTGCCATAAGGCTTTCCGCAAACCCAACTGAAGCCCCCAACGTAGCGGGTTTGCGTGAAACGACCCCGTCGGGCACTTCGCCCGGCGGGGTCGAACTTTGTCGGGCCCATAGACGTGGGCGGGACGTCAGGGCCGAGGCTGGTCCGAACTCTGGCGCAGCCCGGCGAGAAGGTGAGTGATCAGCGTCTCGGACATGGCGGTCGATGTCTCGGCGTCGGATAGCTTGCCGGCGCTTTCGAGGGAACAGATCCCGTACAGACCCGACCACAGGACCCGGGCAGCGGGACGGCGACGTCAATCGCATGACCCGCGCCCAAATCACCGGCGGCTGGCTTGTGGTGCCGTCCCAATCGATAACCGGCGTCCGCATCGAGGTTCCCGTGAGTCGCGATCTCGAAGCCCTGTTGACGCCCTGGCTTGGGACGCATGATCATATGGTGATCCTGCCCAGCCGACGCGGGACCCCGCTCAATCAACGGGACTTTCAAAAACGGCTCCGGGCCGCCTGTGACAAGGCCGGCCTGCCCGCCGATTGCACCTTGCATGGACTGCGCTACACGGCGGCCGGCGTGCTCAACGAGTTGGGATGCGATTGGGTCACCATCGCCGACGTCTGCGGATGGCAGGCCGCCGAATTGGCGCGCAAGTCTCTCTCGTAACGCCGCCGCACCCGGCTGGCAATCGCGCGGCTCAACCGCGCGCGACACCATCCCACGGACTGAGCACGGCGAACGCCGTTCGCCACCATCCCCACTACTCGTCGACGCAAGAACAGGCATGCGAGCCACCGTGCCAAAATCCGGTTCACACCGTGCCTGTCCGGTCAAGACAGACACCCACTACATTTAGATTAAACGACGCGCCATGCCGATACCGCCCAATCGGCTGGTCATGACCCGGAACGGACTTTTCCGTTGTGGTCACCACTATCCTCAGAGTAGGTCCGAAAGCATTCTTGCAGCACAAGAAGCGCCATCTGCCTCAACAGGTCGGTATGTTCTTGGTCGGGTAATTTCTTCCTCCATTACCTGCGCAATGCGGTCAGGGTCACTCTCGTCAAAGATCATTTTCCGGCCCGCTTCGTATTGATCGAGCCGGTGTGCCACGTGGATGTTCTGCTCGAAGTGGTTCTTGAGTGGGAAGTAGAGGAACGGCGTGCGAGCGGCGGCAAGTTCCATGGTCGTCGTCAGACCTCCCTGGACGAGAGCCAGATCGCACACCGACAGATGTCTGTCGAGATCGGGAACGAAGCCAAGGGCTTTCACCCCGTCCGGCAGATCAAACCCAGCCGGGTCCAGGCGAGGCCCCGTGACCACGATCATGCGCAGTTCCGGTATGCGACGCTTGGCGATGGGATAGGAGGCGAGGATGCGCCGGATCAGACTGCCGCCCACGCCAGAGCCGCCAACGGTCACAATACATACCTTTTCATCCTCATCGTAACCCAAACGGGCACGAAGTTCCTGCTTGGAGCCGAACTCGTCTGGGTGCTCACCTAAAACGTACCCACAGAAATCGAAATGTTGGGGAATCCAGTCACGCATGGCGGGCAAGTTTTTTCCGAAGCCGTGCGGGACAATATCCTCTGGGTTACCAACGAAAATCGCTCGGTCGCGCACCTCAGGGTGGCGTTCAATGTGGCCGATCATCTCCGCATTGTAATCCGTTGTCAGAAACGCTTCATGGTCGCCACCTTCCGGCATGGGAACCCAGCCCACGAAGTCGGTGAACCACGCGACCTGGGCTTTCTTCAGTTCAGGATGTTCGTGCCAGTAGTGGTCTACATCCCAAGCCTCGTCGGCGATAACAAGATCATAATTATCCTGCTCAAGCACCTCCTGGAACACCATGAAGTTGGCGATCAGTATTTCGTCCATGTTGCGCAGCGCCTGAAATGCATTCAGGTCGTGCTCGCCAGACTCGCTCTCAATGTGGGAAGATTCGTTGGCGAGCCTGGAGCTGGCCGGGTGAATGCGCTCGTTGTTGGCATCGAGAAACCGCGTGACAGGGTCCTGTGACAGCCAATCGACCTGCATTTCGGGATGAAGCTTATTCAGCTCCCGGGTAATTGCCAGATCACGCCGGGCATGGCCCAATCCGATGGGGGACGAGAGATAGAGCACCCTTTTGGAGCGTTTTCCCGGTCGCTTGGTTTCCGCGCCGGCTTCGCCATTCGCCATTTGCGGCTGCCATGTACCCAGGTGTTTCGCCAGAAAATCGCGCATCATCGTATTTATCTTCGCCGGGTAGCGCGCGTGGGGGGCATGCCCGGCGCCAGGAATAACCGCAAGCTCGCAATGGGTCATTTTCGCCACCAACTCGGAAACTCCAAGCGGCGCGATCGGGTCCTTGTCGCCATGGATCGCCATTATCGGGCAGCGAATGCGTTCATAAGCCGCCTCATCCATGATGAGGTCGTCTTCACCGCTCACGTCCATAGTTGCGATCATGACATCTGCGTCGGTCTCCACGGCCCAACCAATGGTGTCTTCGATCTGCTTGGTCGAATGAGGCTCAACGAAAATCTGGCGGGTGAAGAAGTCGGCGAAATCCGGATAGTCCTCCCGCCAGTAACCACGATTGAATTTCTGCCATCCCTCATACGTCTCGAGGTCTAGATCATAGCTCGCATAGGTCTTGTAGTCATAGGTCGCGGCCAAGGGCGAGTTGGCGCCCACCATGATCACTGACTCCACACGCTCCGGATGATAGGCGGCGAGCGCGGTCGCGACGACGGTGCTCAATGAGTAGCCGAAGAGGATGGCTTTTTCCACGGCGGTCGCCTCCATGACGGCCAGCGCATCGCCGACATAGTCTTTCAGGCGATAGGCTTCGGGGTCCATTGGACGATCCGATTTCCCGTTGCCACGTGGGTCAAAAGTAATGCAGCGGAAATGCTCACTGAAATAGGGAAGCTGTGCTTTGTAGACTCGGTGAGTCGGACCCGATTTCCTTGGACACAGAATTGGCTTAATCGAAGTGTCCAAGGAGGACCGGAACATGACCGATAATTTTGAGAAGAAAGTTGCTGTTGATGGGCCTGTGGTACATGCGGGCGAGCTTGGCTCGTCCACGTTTTCCCCAGGACAGGCTTTGCCGGCAGGCCCGCTGGGACTTGGCCAGCGATGGACGGTGGCGCGCAAGCGTGAGGTCGTTCTGCGGCTTTTGCGTGACGAGCCGGTGCAACTTCTGTCGCGCCAGTTGGGCGTAGAGATCTTCCGGCTCGAGCAGTGGCGTGAGAAAGCGATCGGCGGGATCGACGCCTCGCTCAAGCAACGCAAGGGCGATCCGGTGCAGGCGGAACTGGATAGCGCCATGAAGCGGATCGGAGAGTTGACCATGCAGGTGGAACTGCTGGAGGCCAAGACGGAGACCTTCGGCCCTTTGGGGCGGCGGAGGTCGCGGCGATGAGTGCCGCCACCTCGCCCGGCACGGGTCTGGCCTACGGCCTGCGGCGGGTCTGCGCCGCCTGGGGCATGGCCCGCTCCTCGTTCTACGCCGTGACCTCCGGCCAGCACGCCGAGCAGCCGCCGTTGTCGCCGTCGTTGCCGCCGCCGTTGCCGCCGTCGTTGCCGCCGCCGTTGTCGCCCGAATTGCCGTTGTCACCGGAGTTGCCGTTGTCACCGGAGTTGCCGTTGTCACCGGAGTTGCCGTTGCCCGGGGTACCACTCGGCGCCGTATCGCCTGCCGCAAGACCCGTCACCTGGCCATTCTCGGGACCACGACGGCCAGACTGCTTGGAATTGGAACCACGGCGGTCGGCGCGCGCGTCTTTCGATTTCGACTTCGTCTGCTTGCCGCCCCCGGTACCGGACTTGCCCGCCTTGCCCTTGCCTTTCTTGCCGCGGCTGGCCTGTTTTGCCACCGACTTCTTGGAAGCCCGTCCCAGTTTGGATTTCCCTTGGCCCGGCGGGGCGGCGACGAGCCCTTTCAGTTTCGCCGAACCCTTGGCCACGAGGCCGCAATCTCCACCCGCGCAGGTGTCGATCCGACCGATGGCTTTGCCCTTGCCGACGCTGCCCGCATACCCGGGCGGCACCAGCATGGTCTCGGTTCCCTCGGTCGGGGTCATGGCGACCTCGCCGGAGAGGACGGACACCTTGGTCTCGCCGTCCGGCGACACCTCGACCAGGAAGTCGGTGCCACGGATACCAATGGTGGCGACCGGGGTTTCGATCTTGACCTGCTTCTTGGGCATGTGGCCGGAAATGAAGCGGAACACGCCGGTGCCCAGGCGGATGTGAAGCTTGCCCGTCTTGGCGTCCGGATCGTAGATCAGCTCGTCGAGGAGGATTTCGCTGTGTTCGCCGAGCCGAAGATTGGTGTCGTCGGCGAACAGCAGAGACAACGCGCCCCCTGCGCCGGTCTCCACCCGCTCGTCCCGATAAACCAGGTCGTCGTGCCCCAGGCGTTGGCGTTCCTGGCCCGGCACGGTCCCGTGGGCTTGGCCTTCCACGCTGTGAACTTCGCCGATGGCGGCCGGGTCGGTCGCGGCTAAGGCAGGGCGCGCCATCGCACCAACCAGAATGATCGCCATCGCGATGAGGGGGAAACGCGGTACGTTCCTATGAGTCATCTGGGGCATTCCCTTTCATGTTCGGCCACGCCACCGTGTCCCCCGACCGATCGCGTTAACCAGACCTTAATCATTTCACTTTCGTCATGAATATTCAGTGACCCATGTCACAACCGCCCGCCAGCCAACCAGGACTCGCGGCGCGCCGGCGCGCCATCACCCCGGTCCGCGGCACCTCGTCAAGAATGATATGTGTGGAAAATCAGGTCACTGCGCGGCGACGAATCGGTCCACGTATTCTGCCCGCGGGCGCAGATACAATTGGGGCGTCGGCGGCCAGTACCACAGGCGCAACAGGGCATCTCCCGGATAGGCGGCGAGGAAAGCCCGCTTCTGGTCCTCGGCCAGGAGATCCGAAGCCCCCTCCACCACCGGGTTGTAGCCGGTGGCGTTGGACAGAAGTGCTGCATTCTCGGGCCGGTGGGCGAAGTCCAGGAAGGCATAGGCGGCCGCCACGTTGGTCGCCGCCGCGGGGATCGCCAGGCCGTCCATCCATGCGAAGGACCCTTCCCGGGGCGCCTGAAACGCGATCTCCCGCCCCTGGCGGACCAGCCGCAGCATGGGTCCGTCCCAGGTCTGGCCGATCAGCACGCCGTTGCGCAGGAACCCCGCTACCTGGGACGCCGAATCGTGCCAGAAATGGCGCAGCCACGCCCGGCGTTCGATGGCGAAGTCAGCAATCCTGTCCCAGATGGCTCGAAAGGAGTCTTCGTCCTTGTAGGAGTCGACGAAGGGCGGCAGTTCCCCCCGATCGGCCAGATGGCGGCCGATTCCGGACAGCAGGGAGTAGGGCTGCCCCATGGTCAGGCCCTTCGCCGCGGGGTCCCACAGATCGCCGAAGCTGACCTCTTCGGCCGGCGGCGACCACTTGTCCCGGCGCCACGCTATGCCCTCCGTTCCCCACAGGTAGGGCACCAGGCGCGGACGGCCGTCCCAGGCGAACCCCTGCGCTGATCGCAAAAGATCCGACCGCAGGGCATCGGTGCGGACGAAGTCCATGTCCAGGGGTCGCAGGAGGTCGTACTCCCGCCACGGCTCCACGTAGTGCGCGGAGGGTCCCACCAGGTCGACACCCTGTCCGCCAATGGCAACCATGCGATTGAGGAGTTCCTCGTTGGAACCGTAGGCGATGTGGACGACGCGAACGCCAGTTTCCCGTTCGAAGGCATCGCGGAACGCCGCCGGCAGATAGTCGGACCACAACATGATGGTGAGGGTGCCGGAAGAGGATCGGGCCTCGCGGACGATAGCCGGAGCGCCAAAGGCAGCCGTCGCACCAAAGGCAGCCGCCGCGCTCGCGGCTAAGGTCTTCAAGGCGCGGCGGCGGCATTGCGCGCGAAGTAAGCTTCGCCGTCGGGAAGGCCTGGTAGGAGGCTCGTTGTCCGCCGACTTGTCCAGCGTCGGTTCTCCACGGTGCCGAAAACACGCCGCACCCTACGGGCGTGGCCGGCTGTCGGATTTTACCACGGGCGACCGCGCAAGGGGTTAACACGGCCCCCGCCGTCCGTGTCGGACCGCCCCTATCGGGCGGCCACGATCCTCGCACCGGTGACGAATCAGTCGCCGGCGTGGGTATGGTGCATGGCCCATGCAAGGACCGCGGCGAAGACACCCATGGCCGCCACGACCAGGATCAGGTAGGCGATCTCGCCACCCGTCATGACGTTTCTCCCGTTGAGATGACGATCCCCTGCAAATAACCGGACCGCCTCCATGGGTCCTTGACTCAGGTCAAATCCCGTGCGAGCGAGACCGTCCCGTCCCGCCGGCGACCGCGCCTGTTTACCCAATTTGACCGCCCCGCAGACTGTGGAGGAAGTTCCATGGGAGATACCATCGACGTCCAGTTGACCGCGCCTGACATCACCCCGTGGCGGCAAGGCACGGGTGAAGTCCCCTATCTGCACACTTTCGACAGCGGGCAAGACGGTCCACACGTGATGGTGAACGCGGTTACCCACGGCAACGAGATTTGCGGCGCCATCGCGGTCGACAAGTTCCTTCGCCGGGGGCTGCGACCCGTCCGGGGGCGGCTCAGCTTCGCCTTCGTCAATCACATGGCCCTTGGCCGGTTCGATCCCGCCAGTCCCCACGATACCCGCTTCGTGGACGAGGATCTGAACCGGGTCTGGGACGGCGAGCGGCTGGACGGCGACGACGACTCGGCGGAGCTTCGCCGGGCCCGCGAACTGCGGGCGACGTTCGATTCGGTGGATCGCCTGCTCGATATTCACTCCATGGGGTCCAAGTCCCTGCCCTTGATCATCTGCCACGGCCTGGATAAGGAGCGCCGGCTGGCCCGGGAGGTGCGCTATCCGGGGCAGGTTGTTTGCGGCTCCGGCCATGTCCAGGGACGCCGGCTGATCGAATACGCCCCCTACAACGACCCAAAGACCGACAAGATCGCCCTGCTGGTGGAATGCGGGCAGCATTGGGCTCGGGAAACGGCCACCGCCGCCGTGGACACGGCGGTCCATTTCCTGCGCGCCACCGGTGCCATCGGCGACGATGCGTTCCGTGACCTTGTCACCGAGGCTGCACCGCCGCCCCAGCGGTTCCTGGAGGTCACGGACGGCATGGCGGCGAAAACGGATCAGTTCCGCTTCGCCGAACGTTACAAGGGCTTCGAAACCTTTCCCCAGGCGGGGAGCGTGATCGCCCACGATGGGGACGAGCCGGTCGTCACCCCCCACGACGGTTGCGTTCTGATCATGCCCAACCATCGCGCCGGCAAGGGACAGCGCGTCCTCCGCTTCGCCCGGGTCGTCGACGGATAAATCAGTGCTTCCCGGTTGTCCTGTCGGCGGAATTTACACTGTCGAAGGCGCCGGCACGGATATGGCAATCCGTTGACATATCGCGCTATTTTCGCTCGTCGGCGAACAAATGAACCGGATACGCGGACGACGAGTGTCGAATTTCCTTACAATTGCCCCGTCCCGCGGCGACGGATCGAGCCGGAGCCTGTAGCCAAGTCCTTGAAATTCTTTTATTTTCTCTGGTTGGCATCGTTCTTGCTTAGTTATGGTCAACAAAACCAACAATCCAAACAACCAACCCGAGGGAGATGAAAATGGTCGTCGACATCCTTTTCCCGCTTATGGCGATGGGTGTGGCTGTCCTATTGCTGTCGCTCGTCCGTCGGTTCAACGGCGTCGAGGCGCGCGTCGTCGCGCGGCGCAACCGGCGCCGCGGCTGAGCTGTCACCGCGCGGGGTTCCGCACCCGCTCAGAGATCGCCGAACCGAATTCCCTGGGCCAGGGGCAGTTCCCGTGAGTAATTGATGGTGTTCGTCGCTCGGCGCATATAGGCGCGCCAGGCATCGGACCCGGATTCCCGACCCCCGCCGGTCTCTTTTTCACCGCCAAAGGCGCCACCGATCTCGGCACCGCTGGGTCCGATGTTGACATTGGCGATGCCGCAATCGCTGCCCGAGGCGGCGAGGAAAGCCTCTGCTTCCCGCAGGTCATTGGTGAAGATGCTCGACGACAGCCCCTGGGGCACCCCGTTGTGGATGGCGACGGCATCGTCGATTTTCTTATAGCGCATGCAGTAGAGAACGGGCGCGAAGGTTTCCTGTCGCACGCTCTCGGTCTGGCGCGGCATTTCGACAATTGCGGGCGTCACGTAGTAGGCATCGGCCTTGCCGGCGAGCCCAACCCGCTCTCCGCCAGTGATCATGCCGCCTTCCTTGGCCACACGGCGCAGCATTGCCTGCATGGCGTCATAGGCCCGTTTGTCGATCAGGGGACCGACCAGGGTTCCGGCCTTGAAGGGATCGCCCACGGCGATGCTGGCGTAGGCCTTCTTCAGCCGGCCGACCAATTCCTCAAAGATCCCATCGTGGACGATGAGGCGCCGCAATGTGGTGCAGCGCTGCCCCGCCGTGCCGACGGCGGAGAAAAGAATAGCCCGCACCGCCAGGTCCAGGTCGGCCGACGGGGCAACGATCATGGCGTTGTTGCCGCCAAGTTCCAGCAGCAGGCGGGCAAAGCGGCCGGCCACTCGCGGTGCCACGTCGCGCCCCATGTTGCAACTGCCGGTGGCGCTGATCAGCTTGATCCGCTGATCGTCCACCAGGCGCTCGCCGGTGGCGCGGGCGCCGATCAACACGTCGGTCAATCCCTCCGGTACGTCGCTGAATCGATCGGCCGCCTTCCTTAGCAATGCCTGACAGGCCAAGGCCGTCAGGGGCGTCTTCTCCGACGGTTTCCACAACACGGAATTGCCGCAGACCAGGGCCAGGGCCGTGTTCCAGGACCATACGGCGACTGGAAAGTTGAACGCCGTGATCACGCCGATGGGTCCGATGGGATGCCAGGTCTCCATCATGCGATGCCCCGGCCGTTCCGAGGCGATGGTGAGGCCGTAAAGCTGGCGCGACAGGCCGACGGCGAAGTCGCAGATGTCAATCATCTCCTGGACCTCGCCCTCGCCCTCCGGGACGATCTTGCCGTTCTCCAGGGTCACCAGGCGGCCGAGTCCCGCCTTATGGGCCCGCAGCTCCTCGCCCAGCAGGCGCACCAGTTCGCCGCGGCGTGGCGCCGGCACGTCTCGCCAGGCGCGAAAGGCCTTGTCGGCGCGGCCGATCTTGGCGTTGACGGTACGTGCCGTGTCGGTGGCGATCCGGGCGATCACCGCGCCATCGATGGGGCTGCGGACGGTGAGCGGCCCGGAGGCAAGGGCCTTGGGAACCAGGCCGGCGGAGCGGAGGATGCGATCAACGGACATGGGACCTCGCAAACAGGGGACCTCACAAACAGGGGACCTCACAAACAGGGGACCTCGCAGTGGTCGACGGGGAAGCGTCTGGCGGAGAGTGTGGTTCAGGCATCCCGAGCGTGCAATGGCCGGCGCGCGGGGCAGCCTGACCGCGCATATCCTCACCTGACCGGAGGGCTTCCGCGGTGCGAGAATATTCGTCGAATGAGGCGTCGCCGGCACGTCCGGCGACCGGTAGGCGGACGAAGGTCAGTCGGCTAGACGGCGCCGAGACTGGCGAGTTCGTCCTTGATTCGAAGCTTCTGTTTCTTCAGAGCGGTGATTTCAATTTCGTCCGGGCTGGTCAGACCGTTTTGATCTTCGATAGCAACTTCAAGGGCTTGATGCTTGGCTTTCAGGGCTGATATCCGCTCTACAGGGTTCATCAAGACAGTCCTCCATCTGACAAGGTTGCCGTCTCCCCGATTATACGCCGGCCGGTGTGGAAATTCGACCCCTTCGTCGTCCGCGCCGATGCGAAAAATGGGGCTTGCGAGGCCTGGTTCGCGGCGGTCAATCGCCCAGGCAGATTCCCAATCCACGGGCGGTTTTGACCAGGGCGCCATCCACGTCCACATGACGCAAGGCCGTGACCACTTCGGACAAAGGCACGTCCACCACATCCCGATGGCGCCAGGCCACCAGGTCGACGGCGCGGACGCCGAAGGCCGAGGCGATGATGCGGTCGTGGCCGCCGGGCACGCCGCCGCGCTGCACGTGGCCGAGGACCGTGACCCGGGTTTCGGCGCCGCTCAGGCTGGCGATCTGATCGCCCAGCACATGGCCGACGCCGCCGTAGCGGACCTCGCCGTCCACGTGATGCTGGGTGACCGCCTCGCCCGCGGTCGTGCGCAGGGCTTCGGAACAGATGACGATGGCGTGGTTGCGGCCCCGATCCCGCAGGAGCTGGATCTTTTCCACCACATTCTCGATGTCGTAGGGGATCTCGGGGATCAGGATGACGTCCGCCCCGCCGGCAATGCCGGCATTCAGCGCGATGTGTCCGGCATCCCGGCCCATCACCTCGAGGACCATGACCCGATGATGGCTGGCCGCCGTCGGCTGTAAGCGGTCCAGGGCCTCCACGACCGCATGCACCGCCGTGGCGAACCCGATGGAAAAGTCGGTGAGCGGCACGTCGTTGTCGATGGTCTTCGGGATGCCGATGAACTGGAAATCGCCCTGATCGGCCAGACGGCTGAGGATGCGCATGCTGCCGTCGCCGCCGATTCCGATCAGCGCGTCAAGGCCGGCCTCCCGGAAGCCCTCTACGAAGTCGCCGGAGCGGTCCCGCTCCGTGCCGTCCTCCATGGAATACGCAAAGGGGTCGCCCTTGTTGATCGTGCCCAGAATGGTTCCGCCCATGCGCAGGATGTTGCCGGTAAACAGTTTGAGTGTGAGGTTCTCCAAGGAAAGGGGCCGATTCATCAGGCCCCGCGTGCCTTCGTGGATGCCCGTGACTTCCCAGCCGTGACCCTCGATGGCCCGGTGCACGACGGCGCGAATCGCCGCGTTGAGACCGGCGCAGTCACCGCCGCTGGTCAAAACGCCGATCCGTTTTGGCGTGGTGGTCATGGCGAGAGTCCCACTCTGCGTCCGCCACGAAGGTTGTGCCCTCAAGTTAGCCTATTCGCTGGCTTCCGGCGAATAGGCTATGATGTGGCCCAGCTATAACCGATTCCGTCGCCATGGACGATATTCCTCCTTTGGATCAGCAACTTGCGGACCTTCGGGCCGAACACCGCACGTTGGACGATCGAATCGAAAGCCTCGGCGACGTGCCCGCGTTCGACCAGCTGGCCCTGCGACGGTTGAAAAAGCGAAAGCTGTATCTCAAGGACCTGATTGCCCGCATGGTGAGCGATCAGCACCCCGACATCATCGCCTGAGCGCCGCCGAGGCGGCCTCCAGGACGGAGTCCGGCGTGTCGCCGGCGACAAAGGCGTGGAGACCCCAGCGGACCTCCAGGGGGGGCGCGTTGCGCTTGCCGGACTGGCGGACCACCGCCGAGACGATCTCGGCCGCTTTCTCCCGAGCCGCGTCCGGATCGATGGGGGCCAGGATCACACCGAAGTCGCCCGCATCCAGGCCGCCCACCACATCGTTGGTCCGCACTTCCCGGACCAGCACCCTGGCGGCGCGGGCCAGGCCGTCCTCCAACCCCTGGCGGCCGAATCGACGGCGAATGTCGTCCCCGTTGTCCACCGCCACATACAGCAGGGCGGCGCCCACCTGAGCCTGTTCGGCGCGGGCCAGGATCCGGGCGAGCTGGCGCAGAAATGCCCGGCGGTTGAGAATCGGAAACAGGACATGGCCATCGGCCAGGGCTTCCAGGTGATGAACCTGGCCCACCAGGCGGTCCCGTTGGACGCGAATGCGATCGAATTCGCCCATGATATTGGTCAGGGCCTGACGAACGGCGGGCGTGACCTCGTCCTGCGGGATCCCCATGAGGAACACCACGTCGTCGATGTCCCGCGGCGGCGTATCGTGCTCTGCCGGGCCTTCGTCCAACTGTTGGTACACGCCGCCCTGCCCGCCACCTCGGAGCCTCGTGTCCGTGGGCGCGGCGGGATCGACGCCGGTTGTGAGACGCGTATCCGCCATCGGCGCAGGCTACCACTCCAACTTGCCGACCCCAAGGCCGGGCGCCGGACTTGAGGCACCGCCGCCGCCCCCTATAATCACCGCTTCCCCGCCCCCCGGCGGGGCCGGCATGGGAGGCAGGAATCGTGGCCGTCGACGTGGGCATCATCATGGGCAGCCAATCGGACTGGGACACCATGCGCCATACCGCCGATACCCTGGCGGCGCTGGACGTGGGCCACGAGATTCGCATCGTTTCGGCCCATCGCACGCCCAAACGGCTGTTTGCCTATGCCCACGAAGCTCGCGACCGGGGCCTGAAGGCAATCATCGCCGGGGCCGGCGGCGCGGCGCATCTGCCCGGCATGACGGCATCCATGACGTCCCTGCCCGTGTTCGGCGTGCCCGTTGAAAGCCGGGCCTTGAGCGGCCTCGACAGCCTGCTGTCCATCGTTCAGATGCCGGCGGGAGTGCCGGTGGGCACCCTGGCCATCGGCAAGGCCGGCGCCATCAACGCCGGCCTTCTGGCGGCGGCCGTCGTCGCCCTCGGCAACGAGGCGGTGCGCGACGCGCTGGACGCCTGGCGGGCCCGGCAAACCGAATCGGTGCCAGAAGTCCCCCACTCCGAAGAAGGCTGAGCGGAACTTGCCCCGCGCCGTCGAGACGGCCCTGCCGCCGGGGAGCACCATCGGCATCATGGGCAGCGGCCAGTTGGGCCGCATGACGGCGATGGCCGCCGCCCGCCTGGGATACCGCTGCCACGTCTTCTCGCCGGAAGCCGATAGCCCGGCGGCGCAGGTTTGCGCCGCGGCCACCGTCGCCCCTTACGACGACCGCGAGGCCCTGACCCGGTTCACCCACGGCGTTGACGTGGTCACCTTCGAATTCGAGAACGTGCCCGCCGAGAGCGTCCGCCTGCTTGCCGACAGCGTCCCCGTGCGGCCCCGCTGGGAATGCCTGGAGATCTCCCAGGACCGGGTGGTGGAGAAGGACTTCCTCAACCGTATCGGGGTCCCTACCACGCCCTACCGGGCGGTGTCCGGGCCCGGGGCCGTCGCCCAGGCCGTCGCCGACCTGGGCCGACCGGCGATCCTCAAGACCACCCGGCTGGGCTATGACGGCAAGGGGCAGGTGTGCCTGGACAAGGACACCGATCCCGCGGACGCCTGGCGAGCCATGGGCGGCACGTTGGGCATCGTGGAGGCGTTCGTCGACTTCGAGCAGGAGGTCTCGGCGATCGTGGCGCGCGGACTCGACGGGGCCGAGGCGGTCTTCGACGTGGTGGAGAACCGCCATGTGGACGGGATCCTCGACACCACCATCGCGCCGGCCCGCCTCGACCCCGCCACCGCCGCCGAAGCGCAAGAGATCGCGGCCGTGGTAGCCCGGGAGATGGATCTGGTGGGATTGCTGGCGGTGGAGATGTTCGTCACGGTTGACGGCCGCCTGCTGGTCAACGAACTGGCGCCGCGACCCCACAACTCGGGCCACTGGACCATGGATGCCTGCGTGAGCAGTCAGTTCGAGCAGTTCGTGCGCGCCGTCTGCGGCCTGCCCCTGGGCACCACCCGCCGGCATTCCGACGCGAAGATGAAGAACCTCATCGGCGCGGCGGCGGACGAGTGGGACGAACGGCTCGCCGACCCGGAAGCCAAGCTTCACCTTTACGGCAAGGCGGAAAGCCGCCCGGGCCGCAAGATGGGCCATGTCACCTGGCTTTATCCGCTTGGTACTAAGCCGCCGGTCGTCGGTTGAGGGCGAAGGACGCCAGGGCCCGGGCCGGGCGACACAAAGGCGCCAGCAGGGGCGCCAGTGCCTCTTCCAACTGGCGCCGCACCTTGGGGATGCGCATCACGTCGGCGATCCGCCGGTCCAGGAAAGCCCAGCTGTCGGCGAAATCGTCCGATGAGTCCGCCAGCCAATAAAGTACCGTGCTGGCATAGACCCCGGCCAGCAGGCCGCGCTTGGTATAGAAGCTGAAATCCACCGACCGGTCGCCGGCGGCGTACCACATGGCGTTTACCGTCTCATAGGTGCCGCGAACGGCGGCAGGGGCATTCTGGGGCAGGGCCAGGAAGGCCACCGCCCGGCGCACGGCTTCCCGGTGGGGCGCCACCACCGCCAGGCGGGCGCGCACGGCCGCCGCGATGCGATCGCGAATTCGCAGCGCCGAGATGTCGATCTTGTTCAGTTCCCCCATCATCCGCCGGTCCGCCCAGCGGGAGAAGTGGGTCACCGCCTGCGCCGCCCCGCCAGGAAACGCCCGGAAGGCGGCGTCCGGCCCGAAACCCGCATCCTCGGCGCCGGCCGCCAACGCACGCGCCGACCAGCCGTCGAAGGCCACGTGGGGCAGGGCGGCCAGGAGCACCTGGTCGCGCAGGGATGCCGGATCAGGCGTCTGTCGTTTGCGGCTCGCCATGATTTTCGGGCTCCCGTTGGTCGTCGGATTGCATCTCCGCAGCGATGGCGGCCTCGGCCCGCCGAACCTCCTCGGCGAAACCGAACGTGGACAGGTCGGTCATGCGCAAAGGGTAGAGCATGCCATCCAAGTGATCGCATTCGTGCTGCACCACGCGGGCATGCATGCCCGACGCGTCGCGCTCCAGTATCGCGCCTTCCAGGGTCAGGGCCCGGTAGCCGATGCGGGTGAAGCGGGGCACCCGTCCCGTCATCCCCGGCAGGGACAGGCAGCCCTCCCAGTCCTCGTCCATCTCGTCGCTCAGGGGTGCGATCTCGGGATTGACGAGAACGGTGAGCGGCACCGACTGGTCCGCGTCCTCGGCGCCGGCCCGACCTTCGGGCAGGTAGAACACCACCAGGCGCCGGGGCACGTGGACCTGGGGCGCGGCGAGTCCGATCCCCGGAGCGTCGGTCATGGTCTCCATCATGTCGGCGGCCAGCAGGCGTACTTCGGGCGCTGTCGGGTCTTCGATGGGCAGCGCCGGTCGCCGCAGCACCGGGTGGCCCATGCGGGCGATCTTGAGGATGGCCATGCGCTTGCCGGGATATCCCTTTTGCCGAGCCTTCCCAGGCCCATGGGAATGTGTTAGAAGGCGCCTCCGCGTGGAGGCGGCGCACATTAGGCCGTTGTCGTATCACAAAATTGGAGTGGCGTAACGCCGTGCAAGTCACAGTTCGAGACAACAACGTCGATCAGGCCCTGAAGGTCCTGAAGAAAAAGATGCAGCGCGAGGGTGTCTTTCGAGAAATGAAACTCCGCCGGGCTTACGAAAAGCCCTCGGAACGCCGGGCCCGCGAAAAGGCGGAAGCCATTCGCCGCACCCGCAAGCTGGAACGCAAGCGCCTGGAGCGCGAAGGGTTCTAGTCCCCGCCGGCTATCCGCCGGCATCGATTTCCGTTTCCTATTTCAGTCACTTCGTTCGGTCGGGGCACGCTTTCGGCAAGCGCTCCCCCAACTGTCGTACGCGGACTTGTTCCGCGTACCCATTCCTCCGCCCCTGCCGGAGTCCGCCCTGTTCCATGGATGCCCGCTTCAAGCACGGGCATGACGAACGATGGTATGGCCCGAGGCGTCCCCTAGCCCAGCGCCTGGACGATTTGTTCGGTCATCTTCTTGGCGTCGCCGAACAACATCATGGTGTTGTCGGCGAAGAACAGTTCGTTGTCGACGCCGGCGTAGCCGGACGCCATGGATCGCTTGACGAACAGCACGGTACGGGCCCGCTCCACGTCGAGGATCGGCATGCCGTAGATGGAGCTTTGCTTGTCCTTTTTCGCCGCCGGGTTGGTGACGTCGTTGGCGCCGATCACGTAGGCCACGTCGGCGGTGGAAAACTCGTGGTTGATGTCCTCCAGCTCGAACACCTCGTCGTAGGGGACGTTGGCTTCGGCCAGCAGCACGTTCATGTGGCCCGGCATGCGCCCGGCCACGGGATGGATGGCGTAGGATACGTCCACCCCTTCCGCCTTCAGGACGTCGGCCATCTCGCGGAGCGCGTGCTGGGCCTGGGCCACCGCCATGCCGTAGCCGGGGATGATGATCACCTTCGACGCGTTCTTCATCACGAAGGCCGCGTCCTCCGCGCTGCCCGACTTGACCGGCCGGTCGGCGACGGCGCCCGACGGGCCGGCGGTCTCGCCGCCGAAGCCGCCCAGCATCACGTTGAAGATGGACCGGTTCATCCCCTTGCACATGATGTAGCTGAGGATGGCGCCCGACGATCCCACCAGCGCGCCGGTGATCACCAGGGCGGCGTTCGACAGGGTGAATCCGATGCCCGCGGCGGCCCAGCCTGAATAGGAGTTGAGCATCGACACCACCACCGGCATGTCGGCGCCGCCGATGGGGATGATGATCAGGAAGCCGATGAGCAGGGACAGGACCACCAGGGCCCAGAAGGCACCGTACGACTCGGTCGAGGCGAACGTAATCAACAGCAGCAGGATGGCGAGGCCGATCACCGCGTTTAACGGATGCTGTCCCTTGAAGACGATCGGGGCGCCGCTCATGATTCCCTGCAGCTTGGCGAAGGCGATCACCGAGCCGGAAAAGGTGACGGCGCCGATGGCCGTGCCCAGGGACATCTCGATCAAGCTGGCGGCGGCGATGGCGCCCGGCGTCCCGATGCCGTAGGCGGCCGGATTGTAAAGAGCGGCGGAGGCGACGAACACCGCGGCCAGGCCGACCAGCGAATGAAAGGCCGCCACAAGCTGCGGCAGGGCCGTCATCTGAATGCGCAGGGCCACGACGGTGCCGATGGAGCCACCGATCACCAGCCCCAGAATGATGGTGCCGTAGCTCAACACCTCCGGATCGATCAGAGTGGTGACCACCGCCACCACCATCCCGAAGATGCCCAGCGCGTTGCCCCGGCGCGCCGTTTCCGGGGAGCTCAGGCCGCGAAGCGCCAGGATGAAGCAGACCGCCGCCACCAGGTAGGCGAAGCCGGTGAGGTTGCCGCTCATACCGCCGTCTCCCTATTTATTTTTTTTCTGATACATGGCCAGCATGCGCTGGGAGACGATGAAACCGCCGAAGATGTTCACCGCCGCCAGGGTCACCGCCAGAAAGCCCATGAGCTTGGAGAAGTCCAGGTCCGCCGGCCCGGCGGCCAGCAGACCGCCGACAATGATCACCGAGGAGATGGCGTTGGTGACGCTCATCAGCGGCGAATGGAGAGCCGGCGTGACGCTCCACACCACGTAGAAGCCGATGAACACGGCGAGCACGAAAACAGTGAACAGGAACAGGAAGGGATCGCCGGCCGCGGCCGAGTCCGCCACCATCAGTTGGGTGGCTTGATTCGCCAGGCCGGCCGCTTCCTCGGCCAGGCGGGCCGCGTCGGTCGCCAGCCGCGCGCTGTTCTCGGCGAGGGTTGCCGGGTCCAAGGTCAGTCCTCCCTGTCCTGGGATTGGTCGCCGCCCGGGGCTGGCGGCATGATCGGCGGCATCGGCGTCGGTATGGTTGGCGGCGGCGCTTCGGTCACGGATTCGGTGGGCGCGGATGCCTTCCTGCGGCGAGGCGAACGCGACTTGGGTGCCGACTTGGCCGCTTCCAGGACCGCCTGGTTGACCACCTTGCCGTCCCGGCAGACCAGGGTGCCG
Source organism: Rhodospirillales bacterium (assembly GCA_965247705.1). Taxonomy (GTDB): domain Bacteria; phylum Pseudomonadota; class Alphaproteobacteria; order Rhodospirillales; family CAMCUA01; genus CBDFHV01. The sequence goes on from CBDFHV010000070.1 coordinate 25,181, forward strand.
ACGATCACCTCGTCTTTCCAGTCGATGGCCAGGGCCTTTTTCTCCTGGTCCACCTGCGGGGTCAGGAAGTTGAGCAGGTTCTTGCCGTAAAGAGCGCTCGCTTCCTCGGCCAGGCGGCTCGGCACATTGTCGTGTCCGACGATGCTGACGCCGTGGCGCACCACCACCTCGCCTTGTTCCGACAGGGCGCAGTTGCCGCCGGCCTCGACGGCCAGGTCGACGATCACCGCGCCGGGACGCATGTCCTTGACCATGTCGGCACTGATCAGCTCCGGCGCCGGGCGACCGGGAATAAGGGCGGTGCAGATGACGATATCCTGTTTTTTCAGATGGTCGTGGACAACCTGGCGCTGTTTCCGCTGGTAGTCCTCCCCCATCTCCCGAGCGTAGCCGCCGGCGGTTTCCGCGTCCTTGGTGGCCTCCGGGTCCACCTCGACGAATTTGGCGCCGAGGCTTTCCACCTGCTCCTTGACCGCCGGGCGCACGTCGATGGCGGTGACGATGGCGCCCAGTCGCTTGGCGGTGGCGATGGCCTGCAGGCCGGCGACGCCGGCGCCCATGACAAAGGCCCGGGCCGGCGGCACGGTGCCGGCGGCGGTCATCATCATGGGAAAAGCGCGCTTGTATTCGGCGGCCGCGTCCAACACCGCCTTGTAGCCGGCCAGATTGCCTTGCGACGACAGCACGTCCATGGACTGGGCGCGGCTGATACGAGGCATCAACTCCATGGCAAAAGCCGTGATGCCCGCTTTGGCATAGGCCTTCGCGGTGGCCGGCCGGGTCAGGACCTGCAGGGTCGCGACCAGTATCGTGCCACGGTCCAGGAGGCCCAGTTCGTCTCCCTTGCCGCCGATGACCGGTGGCTGGACCTTGAGCACCAGATCGGCGCCGCCCACCGTCCCTGGGGCGTCCTCGGCCACGGTGGCGCTGGCGGCGCGATAGGCGCCGTCGGTGAAGGAGGAACCGTCCCCGGCCCCGCTTTCCACGGTCACCTCGAAACCCAGGCCGATCAGGCGCTTGACCACGTCCGGCGAGGCGGCGACGCGATCCTCGCCCGCCGTTCGCTCCTTGGGAATGCCGATTTTCATGGCGGAAGATTTTTCCTTGTTTTCCGCAAGCAGGCGTGGCGCCGTTTATGCCCGCTGCGCGGACGATTCACAAGGCACGGACCCGCGGAACCTCGCGCCCCTAAGCGGTTACGTCCTTGACGATGCTCAAGTTCACAGCATCACGGCCGGCGGGCGATGAGATCGATTTCCACCCGGGCGTCGAGGGCCGGCCCGGTGACGCCGATACAGGTGCGGGCCGGTCGCCGGCCCTCCGGAAAATAGCCGGCGTAGACCCGGTTCATGGCGGCGTAGTCCTCCTTGAAGCGGGTGAGGAAGACGCGCACCGCGGCGACGTTCTCCCACCCCAGGCCGACCGACCCGAGGACGTTGTGGAGGTTGCCCATCACCTGGCGGGTCTGTGCCTTCACGCCGTCGGGCAGGGGCGCGTCCGGGGCGCCGGCGCGGTTCGGCATCTGACCGGTGAGGAACACCCACCCATCGGCTTCGACGGCGTGGCTGTAAGGAGCGACCGACGGCGGACCGCCGGCCATCATGTGAAACAGGGGAAGACTCAACGAATCGCTCCTCGACGGTGGGCCGCGCATGGCGGGTTGGAGGCGGGCAGGCTACCATGCCGGCCCGCGCAGCAAAGGCCCGCCCATGAACGAGCTTGTCGTCTTCGCCCACCCCGAACACCGGTTCTTCAACGGCGCGCAGCGGAACGTCGGCTGAGCGGAACGTGCCCCAATTCCCATGTGTCCGCACAATGCAATTCCCATGTGTCCGCACAATGCAATTCGCCGCCAACGAAGGAACGACGCCATGAGCCACAGCACCCACGCCTACGAAGACGATCCCCGCAACGCCGACATCATGATTTCGGTCAACGGCGAGCTGGTGCCCCGTGACAAGGCGGTGGTCTCGGTCTTCGACAGCGGGTTCATTCTCGGCGACGGGGTGTGGGAGGGCCTGCGCCTGCACAACGGCAAACTGGCCTTCGTCGACAAGCATATGGATCGCCTGTGGGAGGGCGCCAAGGCCCTCGACATGGACTTGGGCATGACCCAGGCGGAGATGGTCGCCCGCCTCTACGCGGTGACCGAGGCCAATGGCATGACGTCGGGCGTCCATATCCGGCTGATGGTGACCCGGGGCCTCAAGGCGACGCCGTATCAGGACCCGCGGGCCACCATTTCGCCCCCTACCGTGGTCATTATCCCGGAACACAAGCTGCCCACCACCGATACCCTGGAGAAGGGCATAAAACTGTTCACGGTCCATGTGCGGCGCGGCGCCCCGGACGTGCTCGACGCCCAGATCAACAGCCACAGCAAGCTCAACTGCATCCTGGCCTGTATCCAGGCGACCAAGGCCGGCGCCGACGAAGCCCTGATGCTGGATCCCCGGGGCTATGTGGCTACCTGCAACTCCACCCACTTCTTCATCGTCCGCAAGGGGGAAGTGTGGACCTCAAGCGGCATGCACTGCCTGCGGGGCATCACCCGGAGCCACGTGCTGGAGCTGTGCCATCGCCACGGCGTCCTGGCGTTCGAGAAGGACTTCAGCCTGACCCAGGTCTACAGCGCCGACGAGGCCTTCGTCACCGGCACCTTTGCCGGCGTCACCCCGGCCATCGAAGTGGACGGCCGGACGATCGGCGCCGGCACGCGCGGGCCCATAACCGAAAAGATGCAGGGATTCTTGCGCGCGCAGATCGACGAAGCGTGTCCCGCCGACGGCTGAGCGACCCGAGCCCGGATCGACTCAGAAACAGCCGATGCGCAGGGTTGCCATGTCGAACTGGAGGATGGCGTAGGTATCGAGGGCGTAGCGCAACGCTTCCCCGCCCACGGCCAGCACCTCGCCGGACCAGAGCGTGGCGGCAAACAGCAGGGCAAGGCAGAGAACGGTCAGGGCGTTGCGCATGTCCATATTATAGCGATTAGCACTCGCTCTTGCCATCCTCGCGCATGAGGCCGCCGTTGAGGTCGGCGTCGGTGATGACGCTCTTCCGGCGGTCCTCGTGGGAGGCGAACATGTAGGCGAGGGCTTCGACGGCTTTGTCCAGCGCGTCGAGCCGGGTGAAGGCCTCGGCATCGGGATCCATTTCCTGAAGCTGGGAGAAATAGGTGCGAAGGCCAGAGGCATGGTTCGACATCACGGTGACATAGTCCTGGACGCTACGCGGCCGGCGCATGTATTCCCGTTGCACGTTGCGCAGGTTGTTGACCAGGATCTTGACCAGGGCCTTGAGGAAGGGATCGTAGGCCTCGATCTTCGCTTCGAAAACCGGCCGCGGTATCCGCACCACGATGGTATCGTCAGCGGCGAAAGCAGAGGCCATGCGAGGACTGCCATCGATGATCGCCATCTCACCAAACAGTTCCCCGGGCCCAAGGGTGGCCAAGTCGATCATGCCTTCTCCGGTCGTCTTGCGAATGACGATCGAACCGGACTCGACGATGTACACGGCGTCTCCCGGGTCGCCTTCATCGAACAACACCGCGTCCTTGGCGAGCACTTGCTTTTCGACCTGACCCGGCAGCATAACCATGTCTCCTGTTTGAAATAGCGGCGACGGCGGATGAATACTAAACGACACAGATGGCCGCGTCCCAGGGCCTTTGCCCTCGGACTGGTGATGGTGGCGGCGGCGGCGACCGGCTGGCGAGATGCCAGGGCGGATCCGTGGCCTCCGACGCGCGCCCTTTATCAGGTCCATTGGGGTGGCATCCACATCGCCGATTTCATTTTCTCCGTCGACGGCGTGAACGGGGACTATCGGCACCAGTTCCGCCTGCAAAGCCGCGGCCCTTTGGAATGGTTGTTCAAGCTGCGCCTCAGCGCCACGTCCCAGGGCGCGATCCCTCGCACGCAACGGCATTTGGCGCCGCGGCGCTACGACGTGGCCTACGATTCCACCCGCCGCCTGGGCAGGATCTCGATCGCGTTCGACGGTCGAACGGGTCAAGCCGATTCGACCCTGTTCGCGGATCCACCGTGGGACCGGGAAGACCTGGCCATGGAACCCGTGCCCGCGAACCTGCGGCGTAATGTCCTCGACCCCTTGGCTGCTTTCGCCGAGAGCGTCCGCCAGACCCGGCGACATCTGCGGGATGGCGGCGGGGATGAATTCAGCATTCGGGTCTTCGACGGTCGCCGTCGCTACGACGTGAAGGGCGTGGTCCGGGGCCGCGAGCAGCATGACATACGGGGCACGGTCCAAGAGATATATCGGCTTTCCCTTGAGATCCAACCGGTGGCGGGCTTCGCCGACCGCCATCGGGAAAACTGGGAGGGGCGGGTCTTCGAGGTCTTGCTCACCGCCGATGAACGTCTGATGCCCATTCAGATCGTTGGCGGAGACTTGGGTCCCTGCATCAACTTGTCCGCCTTGTGCGATCAACCGACTGCCTGTGAAGCGGTGACCCTCGATCCGCGGTTGGCGGCGGCCCGATCAATAGTCCAGAGGCACGTCCGCGGCCTTGAAGACCGCTTTTTGACGGCGAGTCAGGTCCTTCTTGTCGTGGTCCTGAATCAGTTCGTGGAACAGGCGGTACCAGTTGATCTTGGCTTTCAGGTGCAGGAAGACGGAGCCCAGGCCGATGGCGGCCCGATCCATCAGCAGGAACTCGCGCGGCGGACGGATGCCGCCGACCCGCCGCAGGTCCTGGTGCACCTTGGCCGCCACCCGGGCCCCGTAAACGCCGCTTTCCTCTTGCTGAATCGGCTGCACTCGATCCTCCATCAGCGGCGCATAGACGAACCGGGCCCACTGGTTGAGGATCTCGATCATCTCATTGTCGAGCTTGGCGAACCCCCAGGTTTCATAGGCGTGCACCGCCAGAGCCTCATCCCCGTCGCGCAGGGCATTGTAGAGGTCGATCACCGCGGTAACGAAGGAGGGCCGAAAAACCCGCATGCAACCGAAGTCCAAAAGATTGACCGACCCGTCGTCGCGCACCGTGTAGTTGCCCAGGTGCGGATCGCCGTGGATGACGCCGTACTCGTAGAACGGCACGTACCAGGCGCGGAACATGTTGTGGGCAATGCGGTTGCGCAATCCCTGGTCCTCCTCAACCTTGCGCAACAGCGATACGCCGTCGAGCCAGGTCATGGTCAGAAGCCGGTGGGTGGACAGGTCCGGGCGCGACACTGGAATGTGGACTCCCCGGTCCTTCTTCAGCATCTTGGTGAACAGGGCCATGTGGCGAGCTTCGCGGCGGTAGTCCAGTTCCTCCGACAGACGGGCGCTCAGTTCCGCGTGGATCTCGGTCGGGTCGATACCCGGGTCGAAGCGGCGGTAGATGCCGAAGACGATCTTGAGCTGTTGGAGGTCCGCCGCCACAGCCGACTGCATGTCCGGATACTGCAGCTTGCAAGCCAACGGCGTGCCATCCAGCGCCGACGCGCGATGCACCTGGCCGAGGGAGGCGGCGGCGGCCGACTGATGCTCGAAAGTGCCGAAACGGGATTGCCAGTCCGGGCCCAGTTCGGCCCCCATGCGGCGCTTGACGAAGGCCCAGCCCATGGGCGGGGCGTTGGTTTGCAACTCCGCGAGCTGGCGGGTGTATTCGTCCGGCAGCACGTCGGGAACCGTGGCCAGGATCTGGGCCACCTTCATCAGGGGTCCCTTGAGGCCGCCCAGGGCCGCCGTCAGCGCCGCCGCGTTCTCCCCCTGGTCAAGAGCCATTCCCAGCAGCCGGCCGCCGGCGAAGCGGGCCGCCAGGCCACCCACCGAGGTTCCCACCTTGGCATAGCGCCGCACCCGGCCGCCCATGGAGTTTTCGTTCTTGTCCGGAAGGTCGGTCATGTCGGCGGTGGGTGATGGAGGAAGATTGAGACATATGTAGGGGGCAAGGGGCCCGATGTGGAGAAGCGGCAACCGCGTTTCCCATGGCCGGGCTCGAATCCCCTATATTAGATAGGAACGCAAAGCGACGGGACACAGCCATGGACTACGAAACCTGCCCCAACCTGGTGCACCTGTTCTTCGCCAAGGCGGCGGAGAAGGGAGACCGGCCCTTCCTGTGGGCCAAACGGGACGGGAACTACGCGCCCCTCGGCTGGCGCCAGACAGCCGAAATCGTGTCGCGGTTGACCGCCGGTCTCAAATCCCTGGGCATCGCGCGGGGCGATCGGGTGATGCTGGTGGCCGAGAATCGGCCTGAATGGCTGATCGCCGACGTGGCGATCATGGCCGCGGGCGGTATTACCGTACCCGCCTACACGACCAACACGGTCCAGGACCACCACCACATCCTGACCGACAGCGGCGCCAAGGGGGCCATCGTGTCCGGCGATCGGCTGGCGCGAAATCTCCTGCCGGCGGCCCGGGAGTCGGGGACCATGGGCTTTGTCATCGGCATGGAACCTATCGGGGACGAAGGCGGAGACGGCATTGCCCTCCATGCCTGGGAGGACCTTTTGGCCGGCGCCGAGGCGGATGTGGAGGCCACCAATGGGGCCGCCCCGTGGCGGCGCGACGATACCGCGTGCATCATCTACACCTCGGGCACAGGCGGTGCGCCAAAGGGGGTGATGCTCCATCACGGGGCGATCCTGCACAACTGTCGAGGCGCCTACGATTTCCTCCTGGAGCTGGGGCTGGGCGAGGAGACATTTCTGTCGTTCCTGCCCCTGTCCCACTCCTACGAGCACACGGCCGGGCAGTTCTTCCCCATCTCCATCGGCGCCCAGATCTATTACGCCGAGGGCGTGGAAACCTTGTCGGCGAACCTGCAGGAGGCGCGACCGACTTTGATGACGGCGGTGCCGCGGCTGTACGAGATGATGCGGGGCCGCATCCTTCGCGGTGTCACGGCGCAAGGCGGTCTCAAGGAAAAGCTGTTCCTCAGGGCCGTCGACGTGGGCCGCAAACGGATCATCGAACCGCGCCAGCTTTCCCTTGCCGATCGGCTTCTCGACCCGCTGCTGGAGAAAGCGGTGCGCGACAAGGTGCGCCAGCGCTTCGGCGGGCGACTGAAGGCGCTGGTATCGGGCGGGGCGCCCCTGAACCCGGACGTCGGCCTCTTTTTCAGCGCCTTGGGCATGCGGGTGCTGCAGGGCTACGGCCAGACCGAGTCGGCGCCGGTGATCAGCCTCAACCGGCCGAGCAAGGTCAAAATGCACACCGTCGGACCGCCCCTTTCCGGCGTCGACGTCAAGATTGCCGAGGACGGCGAGATTCTGGTCCAAGGCGAGTTGGTCATGCAGGGCTATTGGGGCAATCCGCAAGCGACCGGCGACACCATCCGCGACGGCTGGCTGCATACGGGCGACATCGGACGATTCGACCAGGACGGTTACCTGGAAATCACCGACCGCAAGAAGGACATCATCGTCAACTCGGGCGGCGACAACCTGTCGCCGCAGAAAGTGGAGGGGCTGATCACCCTCCAGCCGGAGTTCCTTCAGGCCATGGTCCATGGCGACCGGCGGCCCCACCTGGTCGCTCTCCTGGTCGTCGACCATGAATGGGCGACGACCTGGTCCCGGGAGAACGGCAAGCCTTCGGACATGGCGGGGCTGACGGCGGACGAGGATTTCCGCAAGGCGATGGCTGCGGCGATCGCCCGCGTCAACGACGGTGTGTCGCTGATCGAAAAGGTGCGCCACTTCCTCATCGCCGACGAGCCCTTCACCGTCGAAAACGAACAGATGACCCCGACCCTGAAAGTGCGCCGCCACAAGATCCGCGAGGTCTATGGGGACAGGCTGGATGCCCTTTACGGTTAGACCCCATGTCCGACTGGGATGTGGGTGACCCGTCTCACATTATGCGGGTGTCGAGGGTTGCACCGGATGGTCCGGTGTCTTGCCTCATGCATAGGAGACGGGTCATGGAACAGGTTATCACGTACGTGGGTCTGGACGTTCACAAGAAGAGCATTTCGGTCGCCATTGCCGATGGCGGCTTGCGCCGGGAGGCGCGCTATTTCGGCACCATCGCGAACCAACCGGCGGCGTTGCGGAAGTTGGCGCACAGGCTGGGGCGCGAGGGACGCGCGCTGCGCTTCTGCTACGAGGCCGGGCCGTGCGGTTACGGGGTCTATCGGACGCTAACATCGCTCGGCCACGACTGCGTGGTGGTGGCGCCGTCGCTGATCCCGCGGCGTCCTGGCGATCGGATCAAGACCGACCGCCGCGATGCCTTGGGCTTGGCCAAGCTGGACCGCGCCGGCGAGCTGACGCCGGTGTGGGTTCCCGAGCCCGAGCACGAGGCCCTGCGCGATCTGGTGCGGGCCCGCGCGGCGGCGGTCAAGGCCCTGCGCCGGGCGCGTCAGCAGTTGAGCGGCTTCCTGCTACGCCACGCCCGCACGCGAGACGGCAACAACTGGACCCTGGCCCACCGGCGCTGGCTGGCGAGCCTGCGTTTCGAGCAGCCGGCCCAGCAGATCGTCCTGGAGGACTATATCCAGGCCATCGAGGATGCCCAGGCGCGGCGCGACCGCCTGACGGCCGAGATCGAAGCATTGGTCCCCCGTTGGTCCCTGGCTGCCGTCGCCCAGGCCCTTCAGGCCATGCGCGGCGTGGCGCTGATCACCGCCGTCACCCTGTTGGCCGAGATCGGCGACCTGACCCGTTTCGACAGCCCGCGTCAGCTCATGGCGCACCTCGGTCTGGTGCCCTCGGAGCATTCCAGCGCCGCTCACATCCGGCGCGGCGCCATCACCAAGGCCGGCAACGCCGAGGCGCGCCGCGTCATGATCGAGGCCGCCTGGTGCTACCGCCTGCCGGCGCGGGTCAGCCGCTGCCTCCTGGAGCGCCTCCAGGGCCAACCCAAGGCGGTCCGCGACATCGCCTGGAAGGCCCAGACCCGCCTCTGCGCCCGCTACCGCCGCATGGGCGCCCAAGGCAAGGATACCCCCCTGGTCACAACGGCTATCGCCCGCGAGATGCTCGGCTTCGTCTGGGCCATCGCCCGCGAGGTCGCGCCGTGCAAGGCCGGCTGAGAAAAAGCAGGGAAAAATCGTCACCCCACAAGAGGAGGACCGAAGCAGCCTACCAACAGTCCGCCGGCGCCCATGCCTGGGGGCGAGACCACGGTGAGGGGAACCCTCGACTGCTCTACGAGCGGGACTTGTCCCACGCTCGTCATCTAGACCGAGGCAGCCCCACGACGAACCCAGGGTCATGCGGTCCCAACCCGCGCATCAGAGATCGATCAACCGTCGTCAGGACGGTTTCGCCCCCTGCCATGTGCGCTGGCGCTATACGTATCTCGACACCGGCAACACGGTGAGCGGTGATCTTCGTCCGAAACCTTGAATTCGGACATGAGAGAGCAGCGGATCAACCTCACCCGATCTCCACACTGGTGATCTTCACCACGGTCGACGTCCCCACCACGTCCCATCGATACTCATAGTGGTCTCCCAGCAACACTGGCAACGGGATCAGGGAAGGCCGAAATACACAGACATTGGTGCCCCCTGACCGGCGCACGCTGTCATAAGCGAGGCCGTTCTCCCGATCGGTCCCGCCCATGGGCCATCGCATGGCCGCGGCAAACCGCCGCGCCAGCCCATAGTTGGCGGGATCCGGATCATAGAGCTCTGGCATCGCGTCCCCCATGCCCCGGATATCGCGGAGCGGACAATCGATATGGGCGATCAGCTGGCGAATCTGGATGGTGGACGGGAAAGTCCGCGTCGAATGGCGCAACCGACGCTCGCTGTGAAACCGGGTCTCCGCGATCGCCGTCTCCACCTCAAAGGACCCATACCAGGCGCCGAGCCGCTGATCGGTGAACCGCCCACCTGCGGGGTCCGAAGGCAGAAAGGCCGCCATTACCATGCTCGCCGTCTCGCCGCCCACGATCTCCGCCGCGGGCAGGATGCCGAGGCGGCTGCCGAGCAGGGCGAGCCGGTCATTGGTGGCCGCTTCCAGCAGAAATGCGACGCGCAGTTCCTCCGGGTCCGACATCAGGTCGTCGAACACGCCCGTGGTCGGATGGCGGCTGGCGATAAGGCGGTGCGTGCGCTGCTTAACTTGGGTGCGGACCGGCGCCTTC
>CBDFHV010000071.1:0-32693 GCA_965247705.1 Rhodospirillales bacterium
AGCCGTGGCGACGCCCGACCAGATTGAACTGGTTGGTCTTGTGAACCAAGGAGGTCACCCGGGCCAGGTTGTCGGGGCCGACCCGGCGCGGCGACAGAACCATGCCCAGGCTTTCCAGATAGGCGCCATAGTCGGTCGTGGTGGCGGCCAGGGATTGCCGCTCGGATTCCGAGCGGTAGAAGGCGACGCGGGCCCGGTCTCCCGCCTGCACGACCGGCGTCATGAAGAGGCCGCTGGCGATCAAGTCGCCAACCCGCGATTCCGGGTCTTCGGCCACTTCGGGAACCATGAGATCGGGCAGGAAGGCGCGCGCTTCCGCCCGCTCATGGGGCGAGTCGTCGAGGAAGCAGACCGACTCCAACCCCAGGTTCAGGGCCTCGGCGATGTCGCGGATCGCCCCGTGCTTGTGCCCCCAGCCGGCGCGAAAATGGACCATGTCCTGGCGCGAGAGGATCATCTCCGCCCGCCGGTCGAACGGGGCGGCGGCATCCTCCGGTTCGTTCTTGCTGACCACGCAGACGGGAACGCCGGACTCGGAGAGGTCCTTGAGGAAGCGCTGCATCTGCAGGTAGGGACGACCCTCGCCGTGGGGATCCAGTTCCAGGCCATCGACCCCGTCCTCGCCGACGATGCCGCCCCACAGGGTGTTGTCCAGGTCGGTGATCACGGCGCGTACCGCCGGTCGGTACAGCCGCGCGATGACCATCGCCGCCTGTTTCGCCAGGGCGGTGGCGGCGTCGGGATGACAGGGGCACTTCGCCGACGTCCAGTAACGCCCCGCCGTCCACGCGTCCACGCCCCGCTGTCGCTGAAGCGACGCCGGGTCCAGGCGCACCGCGTCCGCCGGCAGGCTGGCGTCCAGTTCCGCCACCAGGTCCCGCCGCCAGCCGGCGAACGGGGAATAGGGGTCCGCTTCCGCTTCCAGGGCCTCGGGCAGGATCGCCACCAGCTTGGCGCCGCGATCGAGAAGCGCCTTCGCCGCCATGGCGATGGTGGCGATGGGAAGTCCGCGCCGCGCCGTGCCGCCGTCCGAGGCTCCCATGGAGGAGAGCCAGATCACCCAGGCGTCGCCTTCCCCCGCCCCATCGGCGGAGTCGTCCAGGACACTGGCGATCCAACTGTCGTAGTCGGTGGCCCGGATGGTGCCGTCGATGCCCTCCGCCGCCAGGCCCACGGCCAGTCCCGGCGCCAGGAATTCGACGCTGCAATTTCCGCCGATGACCACTTGGAGCCGGCTGCGAAACAAGCCCTCCCGATCGGCCGGCGCCAACGCCGCCAGCCGCCGCTGAAGGCCAAGCGCCTGGGCATAACCGATGACATCACGGGTGGCCTCGAGCAGGTCTTGGACCGACTTCATGACGGCCCGCGCCGGGATGTGGGCTGCGAAACGTTGGGCGGGAACAGCACCCGGGGTTCCACGGGGCGGCGAAAGGGATGGAACCCCAGGCGGCGAAAGCCACGCAGAAAGACGCGGGTGTAACTGACCACCCAGGGCCACAGGCGATAGCTCGATTCGCCGCCGAACATGCGATCCACCGAGATGATGGGCACTTCGCCCAGGGTCATGCCCCGCAACTGGGCATTGACGGCCATCTCGAAGGCGAAGTCCCACCCCTGGGGATGGGCGTCTTCGAGCAGGTCGTCGAAATCCCGAGGGCGGAACATCTTCGCTCCCGACGTGCAGTCGCTCAACGTGGCGCCGGCGAGCCGGCGGAACAGGCGATTGGCCAGCAACGACAGCCAGGTGCCGACCCGCGACCGGCCGAATCGGCCGCCACCGTGGCGGTATCGGGTCATTGCCACAAAGTCGCACCCATCGTCCATCAAGCTCAGCAGGTAGGGAATTGCGATGATGGGCACGATCTCGTCGGCGGTATAGATCAGCACGTAGTCCCCGCGGGCCGCGGCCACTCCCGCCCGAACGGCGCCGTAGGGCCCCGAGATGGTTTCGTTCAGCACGCCGACCAGGTTGGGATGGCGTTCCCCCAGGGCCGAAATGACGGGAACGCTGGCGTCGCGGGGATCGTCGTAGACGACGACGATTTCATGCTTGGCGTCGACCAGGGCCTCGATGACATGGGCCACGACCTTGAGGGTCAAGGTCTCGTTGCGGACCGGAATGACGATGGAAAGCTTCATGGCCGCGGACGAATCTTCGGGGGTCCCGCACCATAGGGGACCGCCGCACCTGGAACAACGCGACCCCGGGATGTCGCGTGCGGCTTGTCCCATCGGGGAGGGCTGTGGTAACCGCCGAGGGTCCGCAGCCTCGGCGAGCCCGCGCCATGACCGTCCGACTGGAAGACCGGTTTCCGTTCAGCGCCTGGCCACGGATGCGGGATTTTCTCCGCCGAAACTACTGGCCGCACCTGGCGCTTCTCGATCCCCGAGTCTTCCGCTGGACGTTTCGGGTTAGGGACGAAGGCGATGGCGAAACCGCCCACGTGCTGACGGCCTGGGACGGCGACCGACTGGTCGGCATGCTGGGCTACATGCCGGTGACGCTGCTGTGGGGCGATCCGGATCGGGCGGTACCGGGGGCCGCGTGCGCCAACTGGGTGGTCGACGAAGCCTATCGGGGGAGCCTGGGCTGGACCCTGCTGCGGCGGCTGAGCGAGCTCTACTCCGTTGTCATCGGCATCGGCGGCAAGACCCAGACCCTGCAAATCGCCGAGCGGCTGGGCTGGATGGTGGACCAACACCTGCCCCGGCTGGTCGCCGTGCTGGATGGGGACCGGGCGGCCCGTGTGGCAGGCGCCCACGCCGATCGGGATGAACTGGAGCGGATGGCGGCTGGCGTCCGGCCGTGCGTCGACCCGGCGGTCCGTTTCTCCGAGCAGCCGCCTCCCGTGGAGCCCGACTGGGCCGCCTACCCCCCCTTGCACCATGCCGTCCTCAGGTCAGCCGAATATTTTCGCCACCGCTTCGTGGATCATCCCATCTTCGAGCACCGGTTCGCCGTCCTCGGTCCCGCCAATCGGCCGGCAGTGTGCGTGTGGCGCGAACAACTCGCCTACGGGGATTGCCAGGAAACCGTGGCCCGGCTGCTGGAGTTCTTCCATCCCTCTGACGCGGACGGACAGGAGGCGGGCCGCCGGCTGATGTGTGCCGTGCTGGCTCGGCTAAAGGCGGAAGGATGCGCCTATACCGACCTGCACATGAGCAGCGTCGCCTACCGGGATACCCTCGACGATTGTGGCTGGCATGCGGAGACTTTCGATCATCAACTTCTGCCTGGTCGGGTTTGTCCGGTCGAGCGGACGCATCGGGTTACCAACTTCATCGGCTGCGCTGGCGACGGCTTTGGAATGGTTCCCCTGGCCGACATGTACATGACCGGCGCCGACGGCGACGAAGACCGGGCGGCCATGGCCCCCGACCTGTTGGCCCCCGTACAGCCGGGGATCCCGATTCGCATCTCGGCTCGCCGCTTCCATGTCGGGCCGGACTGAAAAATTCGACCGGCGGGAACGCCGAACAAAGTGAACCACAGAGGCGCAGAGGCGCAGAGACACAGAGGAAGAGATTTATGCGAAGCGCATGTGATCATCTTGGTGGCTGCTCATAGAGCGAAAAAGATTAACCACTGAGAACACAGAGAGCACAGAGAGCACAGAGATGGACATAGAGAAAGAGAGATTGCGCTTTGCGCATTTATTTTTTCTCTGTGAATCCTCGATGCTCTCTGTGTTCTCTGTGGTTATCTCCCCTTTTGTTCAGGAAAGACAGTAACAAGGGCGAGACGCAGCGATTATCTTCTCTGTGTCTCGGTGCCTCTGTGGTTCGTTTCCTTTGAAGCGCACCCACGAGGAAGCTGTCGGGGATGGGGCTGCGCGGCACATGCGATACGGTTATTCGGGCATCGGCAGCCGCAGGCGCCCCTGGGCCAGGGCGAGGCCGATCAGGGCGTAGTGCTGGGCGTGCTCAAGTTCGCCGCGGGCCATGATGGTCACCAGATCGGCCGGGGTCACGGTCAGGCTTTCGACGCCGGCTTCGCGGGGCGGCGGCGGGTCCGCGAGCTCGGTTTCGGACGCGTAGTAGCACCACATGCGGGTGCCGACGCGGCCCACGTCGGGCGTCAGCCGGCCCAGCAGGTCCACGGAGGCGGCCCGGTAGCCCGTCTCTTCGGCCAGTTCCCGGGCGGCGGCCGCGGCCGGCTCCTCGCCCGCGTCCACATGGCCGCCGGGCAGTTCGATGACCATGCGCTCCACCGCCGGGCGGAACTGGCGCACCATGTGGATGGACCCGCCCGGCGCGATGGCCAGGATTGCCACGTAGTCGGGGGTCTCCAGGTTATAATAGGGCCAGGGAGAATCCCACCCCTCGACGGTCTTGGCCACCACCGAGAACCACGGCGTTTCCATGACCGTCTCGCGGGTGAGGATCCGGGGCGTCGACAGGGGCTTGTTCATGGCACCTTCAGGACCCTGGGTTCGGGCAGGGGCACGATCATGGTGCCGGCAAAGCCGCGCGCCCGCAGCTTCGGCGCCAAGGCGTCGGCCAGGTGCCAGGACAGGAACAGCAGAACGTCCGGCGGATCGGTATAGAGGCGGGATTCCTCGACCACTGGGATCGCGGTTCCCGGCATCCGCTTGCCGATCTTCAGGGACCCGGGCACTTCGAGAACCGCTTCGATCAGCCCCCGGTCGAGGCCGGCGTAGTGGATCAGGGCCGCCCCCCGGGGCGCCGCCCCCAGGGCCGCCACCCGTCGCCCCGCCGCCACGTGCTCCAGCAGGAGGGCCCCCAGTTTCAACCGCATGGCCAAGGCGCGGCGAAAAAAGTCGGCCAGATTGTCCGTCAAGGGTCCCCGGGCGTCCTCCGCTGCCAGCAGGTCGGCGACCGATTCCTCCACCGCCCGCGTGCCCGGCCGGGCCGCGAATACCCGCAGGGAGCCGCCGTGGGACGGCACGACCGCGGCGCGGAAAACCTCCAGCCCCTGTTCCGCCAAGTGGTGCCGCAGGCCCTTCAGGCCGTAGTAGCGGCTGTGCTCGTGATGGATGGAATCGATGCCCGTGGTCTCGATCAGGGACCACAGGTACTGGACCTCGGCGGCCAGAATGCCGTCGTCGGCCATCAGGTCGCGGCAGCCCCCGGCCACTTCGGCGAAGTCGGGCACGTGGGCCAGCAGGTTGGTGGCGGTGACCGCCCGCACCGACCCCAGCGTCGTTCGCAGGCTGGCCGCGACAGCCCGGTCCAGGAAGGCCCGGGTTACGGAGAATCCCGCCGCTTCCGCGATGTCCGCGGTGTCGGTGGGCTCGACCCCATGGACTCGGGCGCCCGCCCCCGCCAGGGCCTTCAGCAGGCTGCCGTCGTTGCAGCCCACATCCACCGCCAGATCGCCACCGCCAAGGTCCGCGAGGCGCCCGCAATCCGCCGCCAAGTCCGAAAAATCTGCCAGGTTCGAAGGGGTGGCGCCGCTGGTGTAGGGGTAGTCGGGCGGGAACAGCAGGCGCGGGTCGGGGACCTGGCCGAGGGATACGATGTCGCTCGACCGGTCGTGGCGCACGGAAAGGGGATAGCGGGGCTCCGGCGCCATGGGGGCGTCGGCGTCCCGGAAGTCGTTGACCAGGGGATAGAAGCCGAGAAAGACGTCCGAGGCCGGGGGATTGCTCACGAGGCCAAAAAGTCGCGGATGTGGCCGCAGACGGTGGCCACGTCGTTCTCCGTCACCGAGAAGGCCGACGGCAGCCAGATGGCCTGGGCGGACAGCCGGGTGCTGTTGGGAAAATCCCCGTCGTCCCGGCGGTAGCAGGGCTGATGGTGGATGGGGTGCCAGTAAGGGCGGAAATCCACCGCTCGGGCCTTCAGGGTGGCGGCGAGCCCGTCCCGGTCCTCCACCAGCGCGTCCACCCACAGGGGCAGTTCGCCCTGGTCCATGCGGCAGGGCAGCAGGGTGATGCCGTTGAGGCCCTTCAATCCCCGCTCGTAGGCCCGGTACATGCGCCTGACGTGGTCCATGCGGTCCTCGATGTCCTCGAGCTGACCAAGGCCCAGGGCGGCCTGCATGTTGGTGAGCTTGAAGTTGAAACCGACAACCGG
Source organism: Rhodospirillales bacterium (assembly GCA_965247705.1). Lineage (GTDB taxonomy): Bacteria > Pseudomonadota > Alphaproteobacteria > Rhodospirillales > CAMCUA01 > CBDFHV01. The sequence continues at coordinate 6,040 of CBDFHV010000071.1, forward strand.
GTGCATGTCGTCGCCGCCGGTGCCGCGCAGGGGCCGGCCCTGGTCCTTCAACTGGCGCAATACGGTGTGCAGCCCGTCGTCGTCGGTCAGCACCATGCCCCCCTGCCCCGTGGTGATCAGCTTCATGGGCGAAAACGACAGACACCCCATGGCCCCGATGGTCCCCAGGGCCCGCCCGTTGGCCCGGGACAGGAACGCCTCCGCCGCGTCTTCCACCACCGCGATGCCGTGGCTGGCGGCAATGGCCGATATCGCCGCCAGATCCGCCCCACGCCCGCTGACGTGCACCGGCACCACGGCCTTGGTGCGCGGCGTGATGGCCGCCTCGAAGGCCGCCGGGTCCATGGTCAGATCATGGGGCGACACATCCGCCAGCACCGCCGTCGCCCCGGCCATGGTGACGGCGTTGGCGGTGGCGATGAAGGTAAGGTCCGGCACCACCACCTCGTCCCCGGCCTTGATGCCCAGCGCCACCAGGGCGAGATAGATCGCCGAGGTGCAGTTGGTCACCCCGACCGCATGCCGGCAGCCCAGCATCTCCGCCACCTGGTCCTCGAACCGGGTGGTCAGATGGCCGTCGTTGACGTAGTTGCTGGCCAGGACCTCGCGAACCAGTTCCATTTCCGCCGAACCGATGCGCGGCTCCCACCAGGGAATCTTATCTGCCAAGGGGAATCCCCCGCCCGAAAACTCCAATGCCTTGTAGGGGAGGGGTTGGGATTCTGTAAAGGGGAAGAGGCTGACCCTACCCGCTCACCAACAACACCATCCCCGCCAGGATCACCCCCGCCCAGCCCAGGCGCGGCCCGAGCCGCCCCTCGCCCAGCAGCAGGGTTCCCATCAGCACGGTCAGCAACACACTCACCTCCCGCGCCGGCGCCACGTAGACCACGGGGGTGAAGGTCAGGGCGTAGAGGACCAGGATGTAGGCCAGGGGGCTGAACAGGGCGACCCAGAAGACGGCGCCCCGGTGGTCGCGCCAGTAGCCGGCGACCGCCGCCCGGCGGCGCCAGGCGTAGGGCGTCATCATTAGGCCGCGGCCGAGGATCGAGGCGTAGTCGAGGATCAGCGGCGGCACCTTCAGCGTCGTTACCGCGTAGGCGTCCCACACCGTGTAGCTGCCGATGAACGCCCCCACGGCCAGCCCGTAGGCCAGCGAGGCCGAGACCTGCCGGGCGCCGCGGCGCAGGCCGCCGCCGAGGAACAGCACCCCGGCGACGATCGTCAGCCCGCCGGCGGCGGTCTGCGCCGACAGGTGCTCCCCCAGGACCGCCACCGCGAAGGCGGTGGACAGCAGCGGCCCGGTGGCCCGCGCGGTGGGGTAGACCACCGACAGGTCGCCCACGCGGTAGCCTTGCTGTAGCAGCAGGAAATAGCCGAGATGGAGCACCGCGGTGCCGACCATGAACAGCACCTGCATCGGCCCGAACTCCGGACTCTCGACGACCAGGACGAGCACGGCCAGGGGCAGGTAAAGGACGCAGGACAGGGCCGAGAACAGCCACACCAGCTCCGGCCCGCCGTTGATCCGCTTGACGAAGTAGTTCCACGTCGCGTGGCAAAAGGCGGCGGTAAGAACCAAAGCGAGGCCGAGAAGCGACATGGTGAGTCCTCAAGGGCGCCAGGTTTGCGGGCGGCACGAATTCCTGGTTCCACATTGCCACCACTATACCGTCACCCCCGCGCAGGAGCCTGTGAAGAAATCGTCACCCCGGCTAAGGCCGGGGTCCAGGGAAGCCAGCAACGAGTTGAAGAGTATGGGTTCCTGCCTTCGAGCCTGTGAAAGAATTCCTTGTTGGGGGATTCCGGCGAGGCGCGATTTGTGATTCTCATGTTTTGTGGCTTGTGGGGAGGGTTTCGATGAGTTGTGGACCGCGGGTTATCCGTCCGGATCGCGAGCAGTTGTATTGGGACATGGTGGACCTGGACAGCCAGATTGAAGCGGGTCATCTGGCGCGGGTGGTTTGGGCGTTTGTGGAGGGGCTCGACCTTTCGCCGCTCTACGATCGGATCAAGGCGCGCGATGATGCGGCGGGGCGGCCGACGGCGGATCCCCGGGTGCTGTTGGCGTTGTGGCTGTATGCGACGATCGAGGGGGTCGGCTCGGCGCGCGCGCTGGAGCGTCTGTGCCGCCACCACGCGGCCTATCGCTGGCTGCGCGGCGGGGTGGTGGTGAACTATCACGGATTGAGCGACTTCCGCACCGTGGACGGCGGGTTGCTCGACGACATCCTGACCGCCAGCGTGACCGGGCTGGCGGCGGAGGGCCTTGTCGATCTCGACGAGGTGGCGGTGGACGGTACCAAGCTGGTGGCCAATGCGGGGCGCGGTTCGTTTTGCGACCTGGACGGGCTGGCCGCCTACGAGCGCCGCGCCCAGAGGCGGGTTGAGCGGCTGAAGACGGAGGTGGCGGCCGATCCCGGGGCGAACGAGCGCCGACGCCGGGCGGCGCAGGCGCGCGCCGCGGCCGAGACGGCGGCGCGCGCCCAGGCGGCGCTCGACAAGCTGGTCGCGCTGGAGGCGGAGAAGGCGGAGCGGACGCGAACCCATAAGGAGCAGGAGGCGGCGAAGAAGCCGCCCAAGGCCTCGACCACCGACCCCGAGGCGCGGCGGATGAAGATGGCCGACGGCGCGGTGCGCCCGGCCTACAACCTGATCCTGGCGGTGGCGCCGCAAGAACAGATCATCGTCGGCCTCGAACCCACCGACCGGCGCAATGACAGCGGCCTGGCGACACCGATGATCGAGCAGATCGAAGGCCGTTACGACCGCCGTCCCGCCCGCCTGCTGCTCGACACCAATCTGGCGACACGCGACGAGATCGTGGCGCTGGCCGCCGATCCCGAGGGCCCCACGATGGTCTATGCGCCGCCGCCCGCGGACACGCTCGACGTCAAGCCCGAAACCCGGCGCAAGCGGGCCTGGAAACGCCGGCGCGAACCGGCGGCCCTGAAGGACTGGCGTTCCCGCATGGCCTCGGCGGCGGGCAAGATCGTCTACGGGCGCCGCCGGCTTATCGAGACCGTCAACGGACAGTTGAAGAACCACGGCCTCGGGACGCTCGCCTTGCGCGGCATCGCCAAAGTCCGATGCGAAGTGCTGCTTCACGCCATCGCCCACAATATCCGCCGCGGCCACACCCTCCGTCTCGCCGCGGCACAATGCGCGCCCTGATCGGCCGCGGAACACCCAGACAATGCCCAGACAACACCCAGACCCCATCGAGCCCCCGCCCCCGGGCCCGCCGTCCGCGGCGCGTGGCGCGAAAGCGATGGCAACGCAGAACCCACAAACGCCGCCACATACATTCAACGGCAAAGGCGGATTCCTTCACAGGCTCGCAGGCGGGGGTCCATCGGGCGTCAAAAACATGCGAGCATTCCGGAATGAAACGGCCCTGCGTCTACATTCTCGCCAGCAGACCGAACGGTACGCTCTACGTGGGGGTCACCAGCGACCTCCCGCGCCGCGGGTGGGAACACAAGAGCGGAGCGGCGGACGGATTTACCAAGCGCTATGGCGTGCATCGTCTTGTTTATGCGGAGTTCCATGAGAGCATGGAAGCGGCGATCGTGCGAGAGAAGCGACTCAAGAGGTGGCGCCGTGCCTGGAAAATTCGGCTGATTCGTGAGGCCAATCCAGACTGGCGGGACCTCTACGACGTTCTTGGGTGCTGATGCCATGGACCCCCGCCTCCGAGCCTGTGAAGGAATCCGCCTTTGCCGTTGAATGTATGTGGCGGCGTTTGTGGGTTCTGCGTTGCCATCGCTTTCGCGCCACGCGCCGCGGACGGCGGGCCCGGGGGCGGGGGCTCGATGGGGTCCGGGTGTTGTCTGGGCATTGTCTGGGTGTTCCGCGGCCGATCAGGGCGCGCATTGTGCCGCGGCGAGACGGAGGGTGTGGCCGCGGCGGATATTGTGGGCGATGGCGTGAAGCAGCACTTCGCATCGGACTTTGGCGATGCCGCGCAAGGCGAGCGTCCCGAGGCCGTGGTTCTTCAACTGTCCGTTGACGGTCTCGATAAGCCGGCGGCGCCCGTAGACGATCTTGCCCGCCGCCGAGGCCATGCGGGAACGCCAGTCCTTCAGGGCCGCCGGTTCGCGCCGGCGTTTCCAGGCCCGCTTGCGCCGGGTTTCGGGCTTGACGTCGAGCGTGTCCGCGGGCGGCGGCGCATAGACCATCGTGGGGCCCTCGGGATCGGCGGCCAGCGCCACGATCTCGTCGCGTGTCGCCAGATTGGTGTCGAGCAGCAGGCGGGCGGGACGGCGGTCGTAACGGCCTTCGATCTGCTCGATCATCGGTGTCGCCAGGCCGCTGTCATTGCGCCGGTCGGTGGGTTCGAGGCCGACGATGATCTGTTCTTGCGGCGCCACCGCCAGGATCAGGCTGTAGGCCGGGCGCACCGCGCCGTCGGCCATCTTCATCCGCCGCGCCTCGGGGTCGGTGGTCGAGGCCTTGGGCGGCTTCTTCGCCGCCTCCTGCTCCTTATGGGTTCGCGTCCGCTCCGCCTTCTCCGCCTCCAGCGCGACCAGCTTGTCGAGCGCCGCCTGGGCGCGCGCCGCCGTCTCGGCCGCGGCGCGCGCCTGCGCCGCCCGGCGTCGGCGCTCGTTCGCCCCGGGATCGGCCGCCACCTCCGTCTTCAGCCGCTCAACCCGCCTCTGGGCGCGGCGCTCGTAGGCGGCCAGCCCGTCCAGGTCGCAAAACGAACCGCGCCCCGCATTGGCCACCAGCTTGGTACCGTCCACCGCCACCTCGTCGAGATCGACAAGGCCCTCCGCCGCCAGCCCGGTCACGCTGGCGGTCAGGATGTCGTCGAGCAACCCGCCGTCCACGGTGCGGAAGTCGCTCAATCCGTGATAGTTCACCACCACCCCGCCGCGCAGCCAGCGATAGGCCGCGTGGTGGCGGCACAGACGCTCCAGCGCGCGCGCCGAGCCGACCCCCTCGATCGTCGCATACAGCCACAACGCCAACAGCACCCGGGGATCCGCCGTCGGCCGCCCCGCCGCATCATCGCGCGCCTTGATCCGATCGTAGAGCGGCGAAAGGTCGAGCCCCTCCACAAACGCCCAAACCACCCGCGCCAGATGACCCGCTTCAATCTGGCTGTCCAGGTCCACCATGTCCCAATACAACTGCTCGCGATCCGGACGGATAACCCGCGGTCCACAACTCATCGAAACCCTCCCCACAAGCCACAAAACATGAGAATCACAAATCGCGCCTCGCCGGAATCCCCCAACAAGGAATTCTTTCACAGGCTCCTCCGCGGGGGTGACGGTAGAGTAGCGGTACGGTGGGCGCCCGCGCCCCACACCGGTTGCCTCACCCCCTCCCCTGCCGCTAAGGATGGGCAACGCCACCACGCCGCCCCAAGGAGGTTCCCCATGGACGCCAAGGTCTTCGACAAGAGCAAGCTGCCCAGCCGCCACACCAGCGTCGGGCCGGCCAGCGCGCCGCACCGGTCCTACTACCACGCCATGGGCATGACCGAAGAGGAGATCGCGCGGCCCTTCGTCGGCGTGGTCACCACCTGGAACGAGGCCGCGCCCTGCAACATCTCCCTCGGCCGCCAGGCCCAGGCTTCTAAAAAGGGGGTCAAGGCAGCCGGTGGCACGCCGCGGGAGTTCACCACCATCACCGTCACCGACGGCATCGCCATGGGCCACCAGGGCATGAAGTCGTCCCTGGTCAGCCGCGAGGTCATCGCCGATTCGGTGGAGCTGACCATGCGCGGCCACTGCTATGACGCCATGGTCGGGCTGGCCGGCTGCGACAAGTCCCTGCCCGGCATCATGATGGCGATGCTGCGGCTCAACGTACCCTCGGTGTTCATGTACGGTGGCTCGATCCTGCCCGGCCGCTACCGCGGCAGGGACATCACGGTGCAGGACGTGTTCGAGGCCGTGGGCGCCCATTCCAGCGGCGCCATCTCGGACGAGGAACTGCACGAGATCGAATGCCTCGCCTGCCCGTCGTCGGGTTCCTGCGGCGGCCAGTTCACGGCCAACACCATGGCCTGCGTCTCCGAGGCCGTCGGCCTGGCCCTGCCCGGCTCGGCCGGCGCGCCGGCGCCCTACGATTCCCGGGACGCCTATGCGGAAGCCAGCGGCGAGGCGGTGATGCGCTGCCTGGCCCAGGGCATCCGGCCCCGCGATATCGTCACCCGCAAGGCGCTGGAGAACGCGGCCATGGTGGTGGCGGCCTCGGGCGGGTCGACCAACGCCGGGCTGCACCTGCCGGCCATGGCCCACGAGGCGGGGTTCGAATTCGACCTCGAGGACGTCTGCGAGATCTTTAAGAAGACCCCCTACATCGCCGATCTGAAGCCGGGCGGGCGCTACGTGGCCAAGGACCTGTTCGAGGTCGGCGGTGTCGCCATCATCATGCGGGCGCTCCTCGACGGCGGCTTCCTGCACCCCGACTGCCTGACGGTGACCGGCAAGTCGGTGGCAGCCAACCTGGCAACCGTCAAATTCCCCGAGGGCCAGGACGTGGTGCGCCCGACGTCGAACCCCCTGTCGCCCACCGGCGGCGTGGTCGGCTTGAAGGGTTCGCTGGCGCCCCAGGGGGCGATCGTCAAGGTGGCCGGCATGACGAACCTGAAGTTCTCCGGCCCGGCCCGGGTCTTCGAATGCGAGGAGGACGCGTATCAGGCGGTGGTGGCGCGGCGCTACGAACTCGGCGAGGTGATCGTCATCCGCAACGAGGGCCCCCGCGGCGGCCCCGGCATGCGCGAGATGCTGTCCACCACCTCGGCCCTCTACGGCCAGGGGGCGGGCGACGATGTGGCCCTGATCACCGACGGCCGCTTCTCCGGCGCCACCCGGGGCTTCTGCGTCGGTCACGTAGGGCCGGAGGCGGTGGCCGGTGGGCCCATCGGCCTGTTGAGGGACGGCGACATGATCCACATCGACGCCGAGGTGGGCACCATGGATGTGGACGTGAGCGAAGCCGAGTTCGCCGACCGGCGCAAGACGTGGAAACCGCGGGAGCCCGAGTTCCAGTCGGGCTGCATCTGGCGCTACGGCCAGACCGTGGGCGACGCCGCCCAGGGCGCGGTGACCCATCCCGGGGCCAAAGCCGAGACCCAGTGCTACGCGGATATTTGACGGGAAGCGGGTCGGTCTGAGACCGACCCCTACGCCCTCGATCGTTCGTGCGTAGGGGCGGGTCTCAGACCCGCCCGCCGTGACCCAGGAGGACCTGACCGTGCCCCCCTCGCCGACCCTGGACGTGGCCTTCGCCCGCTCCCATTTCCCGGCCCTCGACGACAGCTGGGCGTTTTTCGAGAACGCCGGCGGGTCCTACGTGCCGAAGCAGGTCATCGACCGGGTGGTCGCCTACATGACCGAAAGCCAGGTCCAGCCGGGGGGGCCATTTCCGTCCTCGGTGCTGGCCGCCGAGCGCCAGGCCGAGGGCCAACGCCTGATCGCCGAGACCATCAATGCGGACACCGACGAGGTGCTGGTGGGCGCCTCGACCACCGAGAACGTCTACATGGTCTCCCACGCCATTCGACCTTGGTTCCGGGAAGGCGACGAGATCTTCGTCACCAACCAGGACCACGAGGCCAACGGCGGCGCCTGGCGCCGCTTCGCCGAACACGGCATCGCGGTCAAGGAATGGCAGGTCGACCCGGAAACGGGGGAGCTATCGCGGGAAAACCTGGCGAGCCTGTTGACCGAGCGCACCCGGCTGGTCTGCTTCCCCCACTGCGCCAATCTGAACGGCACCATGAACGACGTCGGGGCGGTGGCCCGGCAGGTCCACGACGCGGGCGGGCTGGTGTTCGTCGACGGAGTGGCCGCCGTGCCCCACAAGGCCATCGACGTGAAGGCCCTGGACGTGGATTTCTACGCCTTCAGCCCGTACAAAATGTTCGGCCCCCACGTCGGCATCGTCTATGGCAAGCGGGACCTGTGGCTGAAGGCCGAGGGCCAGAACCACCCCTTCATCGGGGCCGAGGAGGTGCCCCTGAAGATCGCCGCCGGCTATCCCAACCACGAACTGACCGCCGGCCTCGCCGGCACGGCCGAATACTTCGAGGCCCTCTATCGCCACCACTTCGAGGCGCCGGCCAACAGCCTGAACGAGCGGGTGCGCCGGGTCTACGAACTGTTCGCCGCCCACGAGACCGCCATCGCCAGCCGCCTGGTGGACTACCTGAAGGGCCACCCCAAGGTGCGCCTCCACGGGCGGGCGACGGGGGATGCGGGCCTGCGCGCGCCGACCATCGCCTTCTCGCTGCCCGGCCGCCGCTGCGAGGAGATCCCCCAGCTCATGCTGCCCCACCGGGTGGCGATCAAGAACGGCTCCTTCTACGCGCGGCGCTACGCCGCCGCCATCGGCCTCGACCCCGCCGACGGCGTGGTCCGGGCCAGCATGGTCCACTACACCAGCCTGGAGGACGTGGACCGCCTGATCGCGGCGTTGGACGCGGTGCTGTAGGGGGCCAACCCCGGGAAGCGGGCGGGTCTGAGACCCGCCCCTACGCATCCCCTTTGCTTCGTAGGGGCGGGTCTCAGACCCGCCCGTCGCTCGACCCCCGCACCGTCTCCTCCAACAGCCCGTAGAACGCATCGGGCTTTTCGTTCATGGGGAAATGGCCGCAGTCAGGGATTTCCCTGACCTGCTCCCCCGTCAAATAGGCCATGGTCCCCGGTGCCTTGCTGCGACTGCCGCAGACATAGGGCCGGGGTACGGGCAGCCCCCGGAACATCCACAACAGCCGCCCGCTGTCGGACCACGACACGACGGACGAGGCCATTCGATAGAAGGCCCGGGGGTCGGTGCGGGCCAGCCAGGGACGCCACAGGCGAACGTCCCAATCCTGATCGTCGGCCACCCGCGACAGCAGCTTGGGAAACCGCTTCTCGATCACCTCCTGCTCGGTCATTTCCGTGGTACGGCGGCTGAGCAGGCCGCAGTCGCTGGCCACCAGGTTGCCTTCCACGCAGGTGAAACTGGCCAGCGGCAGATCGCCCGGCTCGACCAGCAGCAGTGCCGGCGCGCCGCCCAGGCTGTGGGCGACCATGTGAAGGCGCCGGAAAGACACCTGGCCCAGGAGGTTGCGCAGGACCGCCGCATGGTCTTCCATGCGATGGGGGAAGTCGTCCGGGGCGATGCTGTCGCCGTGGCCCGGCAGGTCGGGGGCCAGCAGCGAACAGGCGCGCAAGCCTTCTCGCGCCCAGGCCGGCGCGAACTGCTCTCCCCGGCATCCCAGCCCGTGCACGAACAGGATCAGGTCGTCGCCCGATTCCCGGTAAAGGGCCCGCACGTCCATGCGGGCCGTGGGCATGGTGACGACGTCAGGCACGCGGTTTTCCTCGGCGGCAAGCCGGGTCGTTAGGGATCCGACAGGCCCAGGGTCTCGCGGCTGCCTTGGCGGGCCGTTTCGATGGCCTTTTCCAGGGTCTGCTCCTCCTTCTTGAGCTCCCGCTCCATCTGGCGGATGCGGGCATTCAGGCCTTCGATGCGCCCCAACCCCTTGGCGCGGCTCTTGCGCGTATGACCCTTGAGATATTTGCGCACCCGCCATTCCAACGCCGCGGCGAACCTGGCCAGACCGGCCAGGATGCAGATCGTGGCCGCGGCCAGGTAGCCTACCCGGCCCCAGGAAAACGCGATGCCCCAGAAGCCGATGGTCACCAGGGACGAGGCGGCGACGAACATCAGCCGCTTGGTCAGGACGTCGTCCTTCTCGACGCTGAGTTCGGAGTCGGCGACGGCATTGGCGATCTCGGTCCGGGCCATGGCCTGCCAGGTGCGGAAGCGCATGCCCCCGTCGGGCGACCGGTTGTCGCGGATGAACTGCTCCAGGCGCCGGCAGACGAAGTCCGCCCGTTCCTCCGCCGTGGGGTTGTCATCGGTCGTCGGCGCGGACTCCGCCATCCAGGAACGGTCATCCCGTTCCGAATCGTGGTCTCCTCGTGCGATGCGACCGCTGGTCGTCGTCATGGGTTGTCGCGCCTTTCGCCCCCCGGACACAGTGACGCTGGTGGATGAACGAACGGTAAACCGGGACTGCCGCCGATGGGAGCAGGCTACGCCATTCGGCCCCGTCTCGCCACAGGTGGGCCAGCCTCCCTTGTGGCACGACAGGGGGGCGGATATACGAGGGCTCGCTGACAGCCTCCCCCCATTACAGGAAAGCAAACGCCATGAGCATCACCCGCCATAACGTCGGCCCCATCATGAGCCGGATCGTCGAGCACAACGGCGTCGTCTACCTCGCCGGCCTGACCGCCGAAGACAAGTCCGGCGACATCAAGGCCCAGACCCAGGAGATCCTGGACAAGGTCGACGCCCTGCTGGCCAAGGCCGGCACCGACAAGTCCAAGGCCCTGACGGCGATGATCTACGTCACCGATATTCGCAATCGTCCGGCCATGAACGAGGTCTACGGCGCCTGGATCGACAAGGCCAACCCGCCGACCCGCGCCTGCGTGGAAGCGGACCTGGAGGGCAACACCCTGATCGAGATCGTCGTCACTGCGGCGAAGTAGTCGACCGTGAAGAAAAGTCCTTCGCTGTCGCTCAGTGTACTTTTCTTCAGAGTTTACAATGAGAAAGAGGGGCCCCGGAACGGGGTCCGGGGCAGGCTTGGGGCGGCCCGCCGAGCCGCCTCAAGGGCCGATTTGGCCGCATAGAACCCGGGGAAAAGTACACTGAGCCGAAGGCGAGGGACTTTTTCACGATCAACGAAGTAGGGTTTTCCGAATTCCGAGGTGGGGCGGGCGGGTCTGAGACCCGCCCCTACGACCGACACTTTCCTTGCGTAGGGGCCGGTCTCAGACCGGCCCGTCGCGCGCCGTCACCCCACCGCCGCCAGCCGTTTCACGGCTTGATCGAGCTTGGCCCGGGTTGCCACGGCGTCGTCCAGGCGGCGGCGCTGCTCCTCCACCACGTCGGGCGGGGCCTTGCCGAGGAAGCCCGGGTTGGCGAGCTTCTTCTCCAGCTTGCCGATCTCGACGTCCAATTTGGCGATTTCCTTGTTCAGCCGCGCTGTCTCGCCGGCCACGTCGACGATGCCGGCGATAGGCAGCACGATGGTGGCGTCGTCGAGCACATCCTGAACCGCCCCCCGGGGCGCTTCGCCCTCCAAGGCGGTGGCGGACTCGAGACGGGCCAGGCGCACCAGCAAGTCCCGGTGGGTTTCCAGGCGCCGCCGCGCCGCCGCGCCGGCGTGGGCGAGGCCGAGGGGAATCTTGACCCCGGGCGCGATGCCCATTTCGGCCCGGATGGAGCGCACCAGGCTCACCAGCCGCACCACCCAGTCCATCTCGGCCTCGGCCTCGGCATCGACCGTTTCGGCGGAGTCCAGCCACGGGGTCTCCATCAGTCCGATATCCCGGGCATCGCCCAGCAGGCCCCACAGCTCCTCGGTAACGAAAGGCATGAAGGGGTGGAGCAGCACCAGGATGCGGTCCAGCACCCAGGCGGTGGTGGCGCGGGTCTCCGCCGCCTCCGCCTCGTTGCCGCTTTCGAGAATCGGCTTGGTGAACTCCAGGTACCAGTCGCAGAACGTGCCCCAGGTGAAGTGGTAGGCGGCGTTGGCGGCTTCGTTGAACCGGTAGGCTTCCAGGGCCGCCGTCACCTCGGCCGAGGCCTGGGCCATCTTGCCGGTGATCCAGCGGTTGACGGTCAAATTCGCCGATGACGGGTCGAACTCCGGTCGCGGCTTACACCCGTTCATCTGGCAATAGCGGGCGGCGTTCCATAGCTTGGTGACGAAGTTGCGGTAGCCCTCGATACGGCTTTCGGCCAGGTTGATGTCGCTCCCCTGGGCGGCCAACGCGGCCAGCGTAAAACGCAAGGCATCCGTCCCGTACTTCTCGCCGATTTCCAAAGGATCGATGACGTTGCCTCGGGACTTGGACATCTTCTGGCCCTTGGCATCGCGCACCAGGGCATGGATGTAGACGGTGCGAAACGGCACCTCCTTCATGAAGTGCAGGCCCATCATCATCATTCGGGCGACCCAGAAAAAGATGATGTCGAAGCCCGTTACCAGGACGTCGGTGGGGTAGCGGCGCTTCAGCACCGCCGAGTCCACATCGGGCCAATCCAGGGTCGAGAAGGGCCACAAGGCGGACGAGAACCAGGTGTCCAGCACGTCCGGGTCCTGGTTCAACTCCACCGGCCGGCCGTAGTGGGTGCGGGCGTTGGCGAGCGCCTCTTCTTCGGTCTCGGCGACGAAGATCTCGCCGTCGGGCCCGTACCAGGCGGGGATGCGGTGGCCCCACCAAAGCTGGCGCGAAATGCACCAGGGCTGGATGTTGCGCATCCACTCGAAGTAGGTGTTCTCCCAATGCTTGGGCACGAAGACGGTGCGACCGTCCTCGACCGCTTCGATGGCGGGTCCGGCCAAGGTCTTGGCGTCGACGAACCACTGGTCCATAAGCCACGGCTCGATGACGACGCCGGAGCGGTCGCCGTAGGGCAGGGTCATATAATTCTCCGCCACCCCGTCCAGGAGGCCCAGGGACTCCATCTCGGCGACGATTTTGTCTCGCGCTTCGTAGCGGTCGAGCCCCCGATAGGACTCGGGCGCGTTCTCGTTGAGGCGCGCCTCGGCGTCGAGGACGTTGATCATCTCCAGGTCGTGGCGGCGGCCGACCTCGAAGTCGTTGAAGTCGTGAGCCGGCGTGATCTTGACGGCGCCGGTTCCCTTTTCCGGATCGGCGTGCTCATCGCCGACGATGATCAGGCGGCGCCCGACGATGGGCAGGATCGCGTGGCCGCCGATCAGGTGAAGGTAGCGATCGTCCTCGGCGTGCACGGCCACCGCGGTGTCGCCGAGCATGGTTTCGGGTCGGGTGGTGGCGACCTTGATGAATTCGCCGTCGCGGCCCTCCAGGGGATACTTGAAGGTCCAGATCTTTCCCTTCGCTTCGCGCTGCTCCACCTCGAGATCGGAGATGGCGGTGTGCAGCTTGGGATCCCAGTTGACCAGTCGCTTGTCCTTGTAGATCAAGCCTTCCCGGTGCAGCTCCACGAACACCTTGCGCACCGCCGACGACAGGCCCTCGTCCATGGTGAACCGCTCGCGCGACCAGTCGCAGGACGCGCCCAGGCGGCGCAGCTGGTGGGTGATGGTGTCCCCCGATTCCGCCTTCCATCGCCACACTCGGTCGATGAATCCGTCGCGCCCCAGATCATGGCGGGTCTTGCCCTCCGCCTCGAGCTGGCGCTCCACCACCATCTGGGTGGCGATGCCGGCGTGGTCGGTGCCGGGCTGCCAAAGAACATCGCGGCCTCGCATGCGCTCGAAGCGGATCAAAATATCCTGCAGCGTATTGTCCAGGGCATGGCCGACGTGGAGGCTGCCGGTCACGTTGGGCGGCGGGATGACGATGGTATAGGGGGTCGCGTTGCCGCGGCGACCGGGGGCGAAGGCCCCGGCGTTGTCCCAAGACTGGTAAATGCGCTGTTCGACGTCGGCCGGCCAGTACGTCTTGTCCAGCATCGACGCGTCCTCTTGTCTGGGTGATGCGGAGAGGCTCGGTGCCTCGGTGGAGCGGAAGCCAGGCAGCCGTATTGTTATCCGGCGGGCACCGGAGTGGTCAATCGAAGCCTCCGCCGTCGCGCCATTCGGCGCGGTTCACCATGTCGTCGATCTCGCGCTTGACCAGGCGCTCGATGAGGTGGGGCAGGTTGCGGTCCAGCCACTCGCGCAGCATGGGGCGCAACATCTCGCGCACCATGCCTTCGAGGCTTACCCCCTGACGCCCGATCATCGTTTCCTGGCGGTCCAGAATGGCGCGGGCGAATTCGGTCAGCACGTCCGTTGACGCCGCCTTCGCGGGCGTCGAGACGACCGACTCTTCTGCCTCCCGCCAGCCGGCACTACCGGGCATGACCCGCATGTCCGAAGTCAATTCAAGGACATTGTCCTCGACCGCCGCCAGGAGCGGTTCCGGTTCGGGCTCTGGTTCGGGTTCTGGTTCGGGCTCTGGTTCGGGCTCAGGAGCAGGTGCGGGCTCGGCTTGAGTCTCCGCGGACGATTCGTCGTTGTCTTCGGACAGGATTCGCCGGATAGAGGCGAGAATATCCTCCATCGACGGCTCTTGCTGACCGCCGCCTTCCGCCGCCTGCTGCTGTTCGTCTTGGTCGCTCATTCACCGCCCGCTGGCCGACGCCGGGGAGTGGTCGCAACCTAGAACAGTCGTTCACCCGGCGCAACGACCAACCGGACAGGTATGGGCGCGATGTCGAGGTGGCTGCGGGAAACCGCGAAGGGCCTACTTCAGGTCCCAAACGTCGTACTCGCCACTGCCGCGGCCCCCGGTCCACTTGCCGCGGACTTCCTCGTAATGAACAATCGGGTCATAGAGGGCGACCGGCAGGCCCAGCTCGCGGGCGGTGAGCGAACCGACGACCGCCTTCAATGCATAGGCGGCGACGATCTCGTCGCGCCGGGCGCGGACCAGGTCGACCCGGGCATCGAGCAGTTCCTGCTCGGCGTCCAGCACGTCGAGGACCGTCCGCGAGCCGACCTCGGCTTCCCGCTGCACCCCTTCGAGGGCGACGGCGGCCGCCTCGACGGCGGTGCGGAAGGCCGTGATCTGGGCGCGCGTGGTCTGCAAGGTTTCCCATGTCGAGGCCACATCTTCGATGGCGTCGCGCCGGGCCTGGTCGACCAGCAGGCGATTCTGTCCCGCCCGTTGCTTGGCTTGGCGCAATCGGGAATAGACCGACCCCTGCTGATACAGGGGAATGTCGAGGGTCAGGGTCGCCTGATAAGTCTCCGACCGGGCGTTCTCGCCGCCCCCATCCAGGGCGACACTGGCCGACCCTTCCAACTCGAGAGAAGGCAGAAGTTCGCCCTTGATCTCGTCGATGTTGTGGGCCGAGGCCCGGGTATCGTACTCCGCCGCCAGCACGTCCGGCGCCCTTTCCAGGGCGCGCTCCATGGACTCGAACTCGGTTCCCGGCAGGTCGCTCGGCACCTCCGGAACTTCCAGATTCTCGGGAGCATGGCCGATGACGTTGCGATAGACGGCCCTGGAGGTCACCAGGTCGCCTTCCGCTCCGATGCGGTCGGCCTGCGCCTGTGCCAGTCGGGATTCGGCTTGATGGACGTCGGTGCGGGTGATCTCGCCAACGCGGAAGCGGTCCTGGGCGGCTTCCAGCTGACGGCTGAGAACCAGTTCGTTGCTGCGATTGAGCTCCAGAACGGACGTATCGCGTACCACGTTGACGTAGGCGGTGACCCCAGACAGCAGAACATCCTGCTCCGTCGACAACAGGCGCGCCCGCTGGGCGAGGACGGACTCTTCGGCCTCCCGCGTCGCGGCCTGGGTACGGCCGCCTCGAAACAGGGGCTGGGTGACGGAAAAAGCCAGGCTTCGCGGGTCCCGGTGCTGGCGCTGATCGCCGGTGGTGGTATTCGTTTGGACGGCTTGGCTGGCGACGCTTCCTTCCACCTCCACCGTGGGCCGCCA
The DNA here is from genome assembly GCA_965247705.1 of Rhodospirillales bacterium. GTDB lineage: Bacteria > Pseudomonadota > Alphaproteobacteria > Rhodospirillales > CAMCUA01 > CBDFHV01. The sequence goes on from CBDFHV010000071.1 coordinate 21,489, forward strand.
GTCCGCAAGCGCCTGCGGCACTTCCTCGTCGGTGGCCCGCAAGGCGGCGCGGGCGGAAAGCAGCGTCGGGTTGTTGGTGTAGGCCGCCGCCAGGGCGTCCACCAGGGTCTCGCTCCATCCGGGCCCGCCCGACAGCAGTAGCAACAGGCCCGGCCCGGCCGACCGTAACCAGCGCCTCATGTCAGAACACGAACGCCGACCGGGGCTCGAACCCCGGCAGGTAGGGGGTACCGCCGTCGAACAGGTCACGGCAGGCCAGGTCGTCGGCGCTCTTGGCGCCCGAGACGTTGAGGAACAGGGATCCCCGGCCCGGCCCGTCGTCGGGTCGCACAACGGCCACGATGCGGCTGCCGTCGCGGGTCTGGGCGGCGATGGCGTCGGGGACGGCGGCGATGGCGCCGTCGAAATAGACCACGTCGTAAGGCGCCTGCTTGGGGTAGCCCGCGGTCAGGTCGCCCGCCACCACCGCCACGTTGTCGGCCCCCACGTCCGACAGCAAGGCCGTCGATTCGGCAACCAGCGCCGGCGACGATTCCAGGGCGACCACCGTCCCGGCCAGGCGGGCGAGCACGGCGGCGGCATATCCGCTCGCGCTGCCCACCACCAGCGCCACGTCCGACAGGGTTACGGCCGCTTCCTGCAGCAGCCGGGCGAGGATCATCGGTTCGACCAGATAGCGGCCCTCGCCGAGGAGGATCGCCTCGTCCACGTAGGCGATGCCGCGCTTGGGTTCGGGAACGAACCGCTCGCGGGGAATATCCATCAGCGCCGACACCACGCGCGTATCGGTCACCCGGTTGGTCCGGACTTGACTCTCGACCATGTTGCTGCGGGCGGCGGCGAAGTCCATGACATGCCCTTTCGGCATCCGCGAGATGCTCGGCTATATAGCGCCGCGCGAGAGCCAATACAACGCGCGGGCATGGTATAATCCGTCGCCGCGAGCCCTTTCTTGACCGCCCGGCCGGCGCTGGTCTAATGTCCCTCGCCCCGCGCCGCGGGGGCGTCAAGGAGCGTTTGGCACGAGGGCTCGCCCGTCGTGATCCCGGCCGTGGGGCGCGGTGGCAGAGTGGCTATGCGGAGGCCTGCAAAGCCTTTTACGTCGGTTCGATTCCGGCCCGCGCCTCCATTCCTGATCCGGCGTAGCTCAGTTGGTAGAGCAGACGGCTGTTAACCGTCTTGTCGCAGGTTCGAGTCCTGCCGCCGGAGCCAGTTTCCGCAAGGGGTCGGACCGCATGGTCCGGCCCCTTGTTTTCAAGTGCCCGCGACGGATTGTACTATCCCGGCTCGTGAATGCTGGCGTATCGAGGGAGTCATTCCATGACCGCACGACGACGTGCCGCGACTGCCTGCCTGGCGGTGGCCCTGATCCTGGCGGCGGGCGCGGCCCGGGCCGATGCCATCGACGGTAACTGGTGCTTCACCGACGGTAAGCTGTTCAACATCAGCGGATCCAATATCGTCACCCCGGCGGGAACCAAAAAGACCGGGCTCTACGACCGTCACGGGTTCCAGTACACGGTCCCCGCGAACGAGCCGGGGGCTGGCACCCTGATCACCATGGATTTGTTGAGCGACGACGTCCTGAACCTGTGGAGAGGCGGCGGCGATGGAAAGGAGAGGAGTCCGATCGAGGTCTGGCGGCGCTGCGAACTGACCACCTGAGGATCGCTTACGCTGGCCGCCGGTGACCTGAACCCGTTTATCGGAATAGCCCCGGCGATCCCCTTCCGCGGCTTCCATGATCTGGCTAATCCGTCTCAGTTGATGGCCGGGTCGGCCCGCAGTCGATCGACCATGAAATCGACGAAGGCCCTGACCTTGGTCGAAACCATCCGGCCCTCCTGATGCACCACATGGATCGGCATGGAGGGCGGTTCGAATTCGCCGAGGACGGTCTGGACGCGCCCGTCCGCAAGGTGGGGTGCAATCTGGTAGGAAAGCAGGCGGGAAATTCCCCATCCCCGAACCACCAGTTCGGTGACCGCATCATTGGTGTTCATGCGAAGGCGTGATTCGAGGCGAATGGAGCTTGGCTTGCCATTCTCCTCAAACGCCCATTCCAAACCGGTATCCACGGTGAGCGCTTGGATCATTCGGTGGTCTACGAGTTCCGCGGGGTGCTGGGGCAGGCCGTGTTTTTCCAGATAGGCCGGGGCGGCAAACATGACCCGGCGCACCGTTCCGACACGAACGGCGACCAGCGAGGAGTCCGGCAGGTTGCCGATGCGAATGGCAACGTCCAGGCCCTCGTCCATCAGGTTTACGATCCGGTCGACATAGAGGGTTTGACAGCTCACCAAGGAGTAGCGGTTCAGGAAGTCGCCCAGAATTGGCGTGACAAACAGATGCCCGAACAGAACCGGCGCCGTGATGCGCAATTCGCCTCGCGGCGCGGCATGAGAGCCGACCGCCGCTTCCTCCGCCTCTTCCAAGTCCACCAAAATCCGTCGGCAGTCATGCAGGAACCGCTCGCCGCTTTCGGTCAGTCGCACCGACCGTGTCGTGCGGATCAACAGCCGTGTGCCGATCCGATCTTCCAGCGCCGAAACGGCGCGGGTTACGGCCGGCGGCGACATGGCCAACTCGCGCGCGGCGGCGGCGAATCCGCCTCGCTCGGCCACCTTCACGAACACCCGGAGGGACTGGAAGTGGTCCACTCGATTATTCCATGTCACGGAACGGTCACTCCAAGACTATGGTTGTTCTGAGGTGGACCCCATCCGCTGGACAGCTTGGCGGCGTTTGTTAGGTGGGATTCCATGGTGATTTTTATGCCGCCAGCGCTTCTGGCGCCATCTCCGGGGCATGCCCCGGAGATGGCGCGTCGCGCCCACTATAGACCTCCTCGGGGGTGCGTCCATCGAACACCGAATGAGGCCTCGAAGTGTTGTAATAGTCGATCCAGCCGCCGATTCCATTCCTGGCTTGGGAGCCGGTCTCGAAGGCCTGGAGATAGACGCATTCGTACTTGAGACTGCGCCACAGCCGCTCGATCATGACGTTGTCCATCCAACTACCTCTGCCGTCCATGGAGATCATCACGCCGGCGTCCTTCAGGACCTGCGTGAATTCCAGGGAGGTGAACTGGCTGCCTTGGTCGGAGTTGAAGATCGCCGGCTTGCCATGGCGGACCAGAGCTTCCTCCAGGGCCTCGACGCAGAAATCCGCCTCCATGGTGTTGGAGAGCCGCCAAGACAGAACCTTGCGGCTCCACCAGTCCATGATGGCGACCAGGTACAAAAAGCCCCGGCGCATCGGGATATAGGTGATGTCCGTGCACCAGACCTGGTTCGCCCGATCGATGACGAGCCCGCGTAGCAGATAGGGATAGATCCGGTGATCGGGATGCGGATCGCTGGTGCGTGGCGCCTGGTAGATCGCCTGGAGGCCCATGAGCCGCATCAGCCGGCGCACCCGCTTGCGTCCCACGCAATAGCCCAGACGCCGCAGGTGCCGGGCCATCTGGCGCGAGCCGTACCAGGGCGTCTCCAGAAACTGCTCGTCGATGAGACGCATCAGCGCCAGGTTCAAGCGGCTCTCGCCCTTGCCCTCATAGTAGAACGACGAGCGGCTGATCGAGACCAAGCTGCATTGCCGCGCAATGCTGAGCTCGCCATGACCGGGATCGATCATGGATACCCTCCGGCCGTGGCTCAACGACCGAAGGCCTTGGCCAAAAAATCCTTCTCCACCGTCAGCTCCCCGATCTTAGCGTGAAGCTCCTTGACCTCCGCTTCGTGCGAACTGTCCCGGCCCGCCGGCTTGCCCGAGAAGACATCGACCATCCCCTCGCTCGCCTGGCGCTTCCACTTCGTGATCAGATTCGGATGAACCTTGTGCCGGCTCGACAGCTCCGCCAGCGTCTGGTCGCCCCGCAGCGCCTCGATCGCCACTTTCGCCTTGAAGGGCGCCGAGAAATTCCGTCGCTTCGCCATACTCCGAGATCCTCATCATAAAGGCCGGATCCCACCTAACACATCTGTCCTAGATTCGGGGACCACCTCTTTCAAACACAATGGAAAATGAATTGTCGCTACCCACGAAACCGTGAACGCGGCGCGGGAAACGCTTCAGGCGACGATCGAATTCGACTTAAGGAGGGCCCGGTTTGACTTCACCCTTCGGCGACGCCATGACCGGACCCCCCAAAATTCGCTGCAAGAACACTGACCGAAAAGTGCGGCTTATTTGGTCTCGATGTTGAGAGTGGCGGTCATGGAAGGGTGGAATTGACAGTAGTATTTTTTGGCCATGTCCTCCGTGATCGTCATCTCCCATTCCCCGCCGGCCGGTATGAGAGCGGAGTCCCAGCCATCCTTTTTTGACGTGGCGGAGTGGGGAACGATGTCCATGTTCTTCCACACCACGACGTCGCCGGATTTGACCGCAATGGTCTTTGGCGCGAACTTGAACTTGCTGATCTCGACGACAACGCGCTGCTCCTTCGTCGTCTTTGCTTCAAGGACAGGGTAGAAGGCGAATGTGGCGGCGAGCACCGCCACACTCAGGCCCATGAGGGCTCTTGAAAGAGTCACGAACCTTCCTTCTTGAGCTTGGCCACCATCATCTCGGCATGCTTCTCGTGTGCCTTGAAGATTACCAGGGCGTTTTCGAACAGGGCCTTCACTTCCGGATTCTCGATGTTCGGAATGAAGGTTCCGCCGACTAAGCCATTCACCGCCTGGTGGTAGCCGAGCTCGTTGCCGGCGTAGCGCCGATCGAACTCGACGCCGCTCAACTGGCGCATCTCGTCGACCAGCTGATCGGCTTGGCGGCTGAGTTGCCGGCTCAGGAAGTTGTCCTGGGGCGCGACGTTCAACTTCTTAAGCAACGCGAGCGCCTGATCGTTCACCGCCGAATGGTCGCGGATCATGGTCTGGGCGAACTTGTGGATCGCCGGGTTGGTCGAGATCGCCAGGGCGAGGTGGGCGTAACGGATGTCGATCACATCGGCCGTGTAGGCCACATGGGCGATCTGGAGATCGTTCAGATCCGCCGCGGACTCCGCATGGGCATTGACCGAGACGATGGAAAGCAGCGCCAGGGTCGGGATCATCATACGCTTGAACATGGATCGATTCTCCTTGGTCATGGTTTTGCGAGAGGATTCTCGCGGGTGGTGGAGTGGCGGGACGGTCCCGCAGCTCCGGAAAAGTCGGGTTCAGACGGTTTGCTGGGCGGTCGCCCTCACGACCGGGAACTCAATGCCAAATTCTTGTAAGTCTTGACGGTGACGACTTCTGGGGGCGCTCCGTGTACTGGACTACTCAGACGTTCAGACCGGATCGCCTACTGGAACCTTGATCCCTTGCCAACTTTCACCGCTGGCCATGATGCAACTGAGGCCGCTCGGTTCCGAAGCCAGCACCGTCCATGAGCCCTTCTTGCTGACGAAGAGTTCGATCATCCGCTCGCCGTTCGCCGCGAGCCCACGACCAGACATCCTTTCCTCGAACTGTTTCCCGAGCTGCTCTACCGCCTTGTCGCGGGGTACGCAGATCTGTTCAGCATTCACGGACGAGGCCGAAATGAACATTGTGGAGGCCACAATTAAAGCAAAGATGATTCTCATATCACTTCTCCTTTCGCTTGGAGCCACGCGGCAAACCATGCCGCCACAAAGTTCCTGGATGTATTCACGGGCGAGAATGTTGATCCAATTCCGGCGATGTAGTCGAAGTAGGTCTTGAAGGTTCCCGCGCCGAGACATGAAACAATCGCTCCGACATCGGCATCGTCGAATAGGTCCTCCACGGCCGCTTTCAGCATTCGCTTCTCGGTGCGGACAAGCATTTCCGGTGCCCGCAGATCGACAAGCCGGTGGAGGCGGTCGTGACGGGTGACAACCCGCCGGCATTTCTCCTCCAGGCCGGGGACCGCCAAGACAATGGGATCGGCGCCATTGATCGTTACTGTATCCGACATGGAAGCCTCCTATGCTTGGCATGTTGCCGACGTTTGCGAGCGGCTTGTTTCCATGCCGGGTAATTTAAGAAGTTCGAAAAATTTTGAGAATGAGCAAACATGGCAATTCTCTGTTCCATGTTTTGCAATGATCGTTGATCGGTGTCGCAGCCGGTCTGTGGTAGTGCCCGCGGGCCATCGAACCGGGTAGACTGGCGGGACCGCAATCATGGACGCGTGCCGCCGCAGTCATGGACGATTTCCCCAATTCCGCCGGCCACGTCCTGGCGCCCGTGTCGGCCGCCTATGCCGACCGCCTTCGCCAGTTCGGCGCCCAGCCGCTTGGCGTGTTCACCCGTACCCGCGAGGGCCAGTTGCTGCGACTCGACGTCCTGCTGGAGATCCTCGATCCCGCCGACCGGGAGGGCGACAGGGTCGTGATCAACGACCTGGGCTGCGGCTACGGTACCTTGTTCGACCACGTTCGCGACCGGCCGTGGATGCGCCACGGTCGCTACATGGGCTACGACCTGTGCGCCGACATGGTGCGTCTGGCCGAACAGCGTCACCCCGACGCACGGGCCGCTTTCATCGAGGCGACCGCCGCCATCCGTGAAGCTGAATATTCCTTGGTTTCAGGAACTTACAATCTGAAACTCGAGGCAGACGACGAACAATGGCTGGCGATGACTCTGGACAGCCTCGCCCACCTGTGGACCAGGACCCGCAAGGGGCTGGCCTTCAACATGACAAGCATCCACGAGCAAGAGAGCCAGCCCGGCCTCTACTACGGGGACCCGGGCCTGTTCTTCGATTTCTGCATGCGTACCATGGGCCCGCGGGTGGCCCTGCGCCACGACTACGGCCTCAAGGAATGGGCCATCTACGTCCGCCGTTGAGGGCCAACCGGCCCTATTCCGCGGCGGCGGCCTCGGCGTCCAGGAGGCCGGCCGAAATCAGCACGCCACGCAGGGTCTCGCGGCCTTTCGATGTCACCGGTTTGATGGGATCCCGCGGCCAGCCGCCGGGCCGTCCCAGCAGATCCAGTGCCGCCTTGATGCCGGCGGGAAAGGTGCCGCAAGCATCGAACCCGGGCCGGAGCTTGGTGATCCGCACCTGGATTTGCCGCGCGGTCTCCAAGTCCCCCGTGGTGGCCGCCTTGAAGAAGCGGGCCGACAGGGGCCCCAGCACCGGGGTCGAGGAATCCACGTAGCCCGCCGCGCCCTCCGACAGGGCCGCCAAACCGTGGGTGCCGATGTAGCCGGCGAGGATGGAAATCCGATCCCGGCAGCGGCGGATGAACTGGGACAACTGGACCCAGTCCTTGGAGCTTTCCTTGAGCGCGACAATGGATTTCTCGTCGGCCAGCCGGTCCATGAGGTCGACCGAAATGGCAACGCCGGTTCGCCGCGGATGGTTGTAGACCAGGATCGGCATGTCGCTGGCGGCCATGATCTCGGCGAAGAAATCGAAGATATCGTCCTGGGTCGGCATCACGTAGGGCTGGGGCGTGATCATCACCGCTTGGCAGCCGGCCCGTTCGGCCAGGCGCAGCTTGGCGATGACACCGGCGGCGAAGATGTCGCCGCAGCCGCCGACGATGGGCACCCGCCCCGCCGCCTGGTCGACGGCGGCATCGAACAGGTCCAGGCGCTCGGCGTCGCTCAGGGCCCAGGTCTCGCCGGAACAGCCGGCGACCACGATCCCATCCACCCCATCGCCGATCACCGTCTCGATCAGTTGTCGGAAGCCGGGAACGTCCACAGACCGGTCCTCGCGGAACGGCGTGGTGACCGCCGGGACGACACCTTTCAGGTCGACCATGGTTCGGGTTCTCCTCTCGAGCGCCGGGACCTTGAGAGTAGCATTTGCGGTGGAAGGACGGAATTGCCCCCTAACCCAAGAGCGTCAGGACATTTCCGGCCGGGTCCTTGAAATGAGCCAACCAGCCGCCCCAGAACTGCTTTTCCGGCGGCGCCGTGAAGACGACGCCCTTTTCCGCCAAATCCACGTGGGTGGCTTGGATGTCGTCCACCCGCAGCGAGACGCCGACAAAGCGGCCGACGAGATCGGCGTATTCGCCGTCGGGCGCCACCGCCTCGACGATCAGTTCCGGATCGCCCACCTTCACGCCCATGGCGCCGTGCTCGGCCATCTCCCAGGCGACGGGCAGGCCCAGGGTCTCGGCGTAGAACGTCCGCGCCGCCTGGTAGTCATCGACGAAAATGCGAATGCCGTAGAGCTTCATGGCACTGTTTCCTGTCCAGGGTCATAGCCTTGACATCGGTCAAGTCCCGGTGACGTTGGGCCTGTTATCGAGGATGCGAGGGCACCTATATCCGCTACGTCCCTATCCGGTTAAAACAGGATCGGCCTAAATGTTCTTGTTATGTTCACGTAGAGGATGTAGGCTGATCGCATTGTCTCGGGCTTTTGGAGGGCGGTGCGATGGGCAGGATGTTGGCGTTTCAAGAACGGCACGGATCGGAAGCGGCCTGCATCGAGGCGCTGGCCCGGCTGCGCTGGCCGCAGGGCTATGTCTGTGCCCGCTGCGGCGAACGGCGGAGCTACCGAATGACGGCGCGGCCCAGGATCTTCGAATGCGCCCGTTGCGGTCATCAGGAATCGGTGACGGCGGGGACGATCTTCCACCGCACCCGCACGCCGCTCCGCAAATGGTTCCTGGCGGCGTGGTGGATGGCGCGCGACAAGCGTGGGGTCTCGGCCCTTTTGCTGTCCCGCGAGTTGGATCTGCGCTACGAGACAGCGTGGCTGATGGCTCATAAGCTGCGTCATGCCCTGACGGAGCGCTCGGAATTTCCGCTCGAGGGCTTGGTCGAGGTCGACGAGAGTTATTATGGCGGGCGCGGCAAGCCGGAGAGCCGGGGCCGGGGCCTTTCCAACCCGAACAAGAGCCTGTTGGTGATGGCCGTCGAGAAGCGGCCGGTCGGGCCGGGCAAGGGCATCAAGGGAAGCGGCTTCGTCGCCGGCCGGGCGCGGCTCGCCATCCTCCCGGCGGCCACCGCCCGCGAGCTGGGCGGCTTCGTGCGCGCCTCGGTCAGGCCCGGAAGCCGCCTCGCCAGCGACGCCTTCAAGGGGTACGCCGGACTCCGCGACACCTATCGCCACCACCCCGTCGTGCAAGGCGAAGGCAAGAATGCCGAGCGCTTGATGCCGGTCGTCCATGTCCTGTTTTCCAACGTGAAGACCTGGCTCAACGGCACCTATCGCGGTGTCGGCGCCAAGCACCTGCCGCGCTATGCCCGGGAATGGAGCTACCGCTTCAACCGCCGCACACGCATCACCGATCTGGCCGACTTCGTCCTCCGCCGCGCCATGGACCAACCCACCATCACCTACAAGGAGCTGGTCGACAGTCTTCAACCGCAGGGTGCGCTACCTGCTTTAACCGGATAGGGACGATCCGCTAATATCCAATCAATGGGTCCAGGAGTTGGAGCGACGCGTCGAGGCGCGGTGTATGATCGCGCCCCGTCTTTGTGGTGAAACGCCCTGAGCGAAAGGATTCGGACCATGGGACTTTACGTCAAGGAACTGCCCGCCGCCGAACTGGAATTCCAGATGTTCGTCATGGACGAACTGGCTGACGACCTGCTGGCCAAGGGGGCCGACGTCTTGAAGCTGACCATCGGCATCGCGGAACTGCCAATCCCGAAGCGGGTCCTCGACGTCTTCGAAAAGACGCTCCACGACCACGAGAAGACCCACCAGGTCTATCCCCAAGGCGTACCGGCACTCAGGGAAGCCATCGCCCACCACTACAAGCGAAAATACAAGGTCGACTCGACGATGGAGCAGGTCATCGTCAACGTCGGCACCAGCGCCATCTTCCGCAACACGTTCCAGCTCACCTGCAAGCCCGGGCAGGAGATCCTCATGCCCCGGCCCTACTACTGCCTCTACCTGCTGAGCGCGCTGCTGGCCGAGGCCAAGATCACCTATTACGACATCGACTATAAGACGAAGCGGATCGACATGGACAGCTTCCGCCGGGCCTACGATCCGGACAAGACCGCCGTCGTGGTCATCAACAACCCGGGCAATCCTCTGGGCAACTTGGTCCCTAAGGAAGACATCGTCACCATGAACGAGATCATCGCCGGCCGTTCGTTCATCGTCAACGACGAGATCTACAACAACTGCGTCTTCTATGCGGACTACGAGTGTCCGCTGGCCTACCTGGACAAGGAGCACCGGAAAAACAACATCGTTACCAACGCCTTCTCCAAGGGCTTTCGCATGTACACCAAGCGGATGGGCTTCTCGATCCTGCCGGAGTCGCTGATCATGCCAATGCGCATCCTCCAGCAGCACACCCTGCTGTGCGCCGACCCGGTGAACCAGTACGCGGTGATCGAGGCCCTCGACGACGACGACAGCCCCCGCGAGTTGATGGAGCTTTACCGCAGCCGGGCCGAATACACGACCAACACGCTAAAGGACACCGGCACCAACCCGATCCATGCGGACGGCGGCTTCTACGAAGTGCTCGACTGCGACGAATGGGTAGCAAACCGTGGCCTGGGATCGTCCAAGGAACTGGCCCGCGAGATCCTCGAGGAAGTCCACGTCTCCACCGTGCCGGGCACCGACTTCGGCATTCCCAACGGCCTCAGGCTCAGTTTCTGCCAGGCCCGCTACAACGAGGGGATCGACCGGCTGCGCCAATACTTCACCAAGAACTGAGGCAACCCCGCCCCGGCCGGCGTCAGGGGACGCCGCCGATGATCGCGCGGGCCTGGTCGATCACCGCGTCCATGGCCGGGCCGGCTTCGCCGCGCGGATAGGCGCCGCAAAGGGTGTGGGGGGAGATCATCGGTGCCGCGCGCAGCGTGCGCAGAGCGCCGCTGGCAAGCTCTGCTTCCAGAAGCCCCAGGGGCAGCAGGCTGACGCCGACGTTGGCCGTCACCAGGCGGACGATGATCGACAGGGTGTCGCAGGTGCTGATGCGGCGGGGACGGATTCCGGCACCGGCGAACCAGGCCCGGATGGTCGTATCCAGGTGGGACGGCGGCGGGTTGGTGATGATTTGCACGTCCCGAAGGTCCCCGGGCGCGACCCGGCCCGGTAGGTCCACGCCCGGCCCGGCGACCCAGCCGAGATGGATTTCCTCCAGGGGCACGGTGACCATGTCCTCGGCGCTCTCAGGATGGGTCAGGAAGGCCACGTCCAATTCCCGCGCCGCCAGGGCCCGGTTGAGCAGGCGGCTGTGGCGGACCTGTAGCTCCACCAGCAGGTTCGGATAGCGCGCTTCGAGCTTCGCCACCAGGGCCGGCA
>CBDFHV010000072.1:0-16819 GCA_965247705.1 Rhodospirillales bacterium
CTCGGGCTACACTTGATCGCGCCACCCTTCGACGAAGAGACCCTGTTCCGGGTGGCCGGCGTCCTTGAAGAAGCGGCCGGGTTCGACGCCCGCCCAGGAGGTGTTTGATGTGGCCGAGAACCGTGATCGGGTTGGTTTTTCTGATCTTTCCTCTCGCCGTGTGGGCGGCTGCCTTCCTGTCGATCGCGGGAATCGACGACCGTCCCCTGTTTCTCGTCGACAAGGTGCCGGGACCAATGTTGGGTATCCTCATGCTGTTGTGCCCAGCCGCGGCCGTGTGGGCGGGGCTGGCGGCGCGGCAGCGGGCGATTATCAAGGTGCGCTGGTATCGGGACCTGGCCGGTTGGATGGCGGTCCTCGGCATCGTCCTGATGGTCGTGGCCACATTCGTCATGTTGCGCAACTAGAAGTTTCCTATGTCGTACTTGATCCAGGGCGAAAGGGCTGACTGGGAGGTGGTGGTGGGCTTGGAGGTCCATGCCCAGGCGGTCTCCGGCGCCAAACTGTTCTCCGGCGCGGCGACGGACTTCGGGGCCGCGCCCAACACCCAGGTATCGCCCATCGACGCGGCCATGCCCGGCATGCTGCCGGTACTCAACAGGGCCAGCGTCGAGCACGCGGTACGCACTGGCCTGGGGCTGAAGGCGAAAATCAACCTGCATTCGGTATTCGAGCGCAAGAACTACTTCTACGCCGACCTGCCGCCCGGCTATCAGATCTCCCAGTATCTGCATCCGATCGTCGGCGAGGGCGCCATCGCCCTGGACATGCCCGACGGCGGCAGCCGGGTCATCGGCATCGAACGCCTGCACCTGGAACAGGACGCCGGCAAGTCCCTGCACGACCAGGACCCCAACCGCACCTTCATCGACCTCAACCGGGCCGGCGTGACCCTGATGGAGATCGTGTCCCGGCCGGACCTGCGAAGCCCCGAGGAGGCCGGCATCTATCTGCGCAAGATGCGCTCCATCCTGCGCTACCTGGGCACCTGCGACGGCAACATGGAGCAGGGTTCGATGCGCTGCGACTGCAACGTCTCGGTCCGTCCGGTGGGCGAGCAGGCCTTGCGCACTCGCTGCGAGATCAAGAACGTGAACTCGGTGCGCTTCGTGATGCTGGCCATCGAGCACGAAGCCGTGCGCCAGGTCGAGGTTTACGATTCCGGCGGCGACGTGATCCAGGAGACCCGCCTGTTCGACGCCGCCACGGGCACCACCCGGCCCATGCGCCAGAAGGAATTCGCCCACGACTACCGGTATTTTCCGGATCCGGATCTGTTGCCCCTGGAACTGACGCCCGAATACGTGGACGGGTTACGCGCCAATCTGCCCGAACTGCCCGATGACAAGAAGCGGCGTTTCGAGGAAGACCATGGCCTGAGCGCCTACGACGCCGGGGTCCTGGTCGCCGAGAAAGCCAGCGCCGATTATTTCGAGGAGGTCGCCGCGGGTCGCGATCCCAAGACCGCCGCCAACTGGGTTACCGGCGCCCTGTTCGGGGCCCTCAACCGGGTTGGCAAGGACATCGTAGAAAGCCCCCTGGCCGCCGCCGATCTGGGGAAGCTCATCGATCTCATGGACGACGGCACCATCTCCGGCCGTATCGCCAAGGACGTCTTCGACATCATGATGGAGACGGGCCGCGACCCGCTGGCCATCGTCGAGGACCAAGGCCTACGGCAGATCAGCGACAGCGGTGCCATCGAGGCGGTGGTGGACAAGCTGATCGCCGACAACCCGGATAATGTGGCTCAGATTCGGGTGGGCAAAGACAAGCTCATCGGGTGGTTCGTCGGCCAGGCGATGCGCGAGACCCAGGGCAAGGCAAACCCCCAGCTGGTCAACGAGCTTCTGAGGAAGAAGATCGGAGATTGATACCAAGGAACACTGATAATGACCCATGGAGACGGCTTCCCAGGGTTTTCGGCGAGGAGCGTTCGGCGTGGCGATGCGGTGCATCGCAAGCCGGACGCGACGCTGTCCGAAAGCCCTGGGAAGCCGCCGTTCCGGTCGTCACCGCGCCCCGTCGGAGGGCGTCGACAAGCCTCGACGATGCCCCGCATCGCCAGCGGCCCGTCTCCTACCCGACGGGACGCGATGACGATCTCCATGGGTCATTATCAGTGTCCCTTGGTATGATCGGTGCGCACCGTGGTCTGCCAGTCCTACCGGGAACGCGACCGGCCGCCGTGGATCGATGCTTGCCTGTAGAGCGTGCGCGATTGGGCCGCCGGAAGGGGATGGTCCTATCGGTTCCGGGGCGACGACCTTTTCGAGTTGGCGCCGTACTGGTTCCGAACCAAGGCGGGTCGCCTCACCACGGTGACCGACCTGGCGCGCCTCCTATGGCTGCGAGACCTGCTGTCGGAGGGATGGGAGCGCGTCATCTGGATGGATGCCGATGTGCTGGTGTTCGCCCCCGCCGCTGTCGATCCGGCACTGGACGGCGACCACGCCTTCGGCCACGAGGTCTGGGTGCAGCGGGATTCGGCAGGAAAGTTGAAAGCCTATCGAAACGTCCACAACGCCTATTGCCGCTTCTCGACCCGCTCGCCGGTGCTGGATTTTCTGATTCACGCCTCACTGTCGGTGGTTCGCCGCGCCGAGGCTCCTTTGGCGCCCCAGGCCTTGGGGCCGAAGCTTCTGGGGGCGCTCCATTCCATCGTCGGCTTTCCGCTCGTCGATTCGGTGGGGGCGTTCAGTCCCCTGGTCCTGGCCGACCTGGCCGCGGGGGGCGGCCCGGCACTCAAACATATGGCCGACAGGACCACGGCACCCTTGGGCGCGGCCAACCTGTGCGCCAGCCTGAGTGGCGGCGAGCGGGACGAGGTGCATCTGGACGAAGCGCTCTACGCAAGGGCGATCGAGGCTCTTCTCTCCACCGGCGGCACCGTGGTCGGGCGCCAAGGGTGACAAGACCGTGGCCGACTGTTGGTGGTCGATGCCCGGCGACTTGTGGTCTACGATAGGACCTGCGGGGCAGTGGGAGATGAGCCGCCGCGTGAGGGGAGCCAATGAGCGTTCTGGATAACGCATCGGTCAAGCGGGTCCGTGACGCCCTCGTCGCCGATGGGGTCGAGGACAGCGTTCGCGTGGTGGCGGCGTCGGCGCGGACGGCCAAGAACGCGGCCCAGGCGCTGGACACGGAGTTGGGGGCGATCGTGAAGTCGCTGGTGTTCGTCATTGGCGAGCAGCCCGTTCTGGTGCTGGTATCCGGCGACCGCAAGTGCGAAGCGAAGGCTTTGCCCCGGGTATTCGGCCTCGAAGGCGCGGTGCGCCGCTGCGACGCCGATGAGGTGCGCGCGGCCACCGGATTTGCCATCGGCGGCGTGGCGCCGGTCGGCCTGTCCCTCGACCTGCCCTGTGCCATCGACGTCGGGCTAAAGCGGTTCGACACCGTTTGGGCTGCCGGCGGTCACCCGCGCTGTGTGTTTCCGACCACGGTGGCGGTGCTGAAGCGGCTGACGGGCGGCATCGTCTCCTACGCCCTGACCAAAGCCGGCGGCGACACCGCCATGCGCGCCCATCCGAACATGCGTCGATTGACAGCCAAGCGGAGCGCTGGCTAGAAGACCTATCCCCGCGCCACGTAGCGGCGGGTCTCAGGAAGGGTGGCCGAGCGGCTGAAGGCGGCGGTTTGCTAAACCGTTGTACGGTCAAAAGCTGTACCGGGGGTTCGAATCCCCCCCCTTCCGCCAGCCCCCTGATATCAACGATTTAGCGAACATCCGTCTTTTTCTCCAAGGTGTGAACCGTCGCCCCTTGTGCCCCCGAGTGTGCCCCCGGGTTCCGGGCACGTTCTTTTTCCTCGGGCGTCAGATAGGCCAGATAATCCTCTGTTGTTCTGATCGAAGCATGCCCGAGATTCTGTTGCAGGGTGTAAATGCTGCCTCCGCGACGCAAAAAATCGACCGCGTGCCAGTGGCGCAAGTCGTGGAATCGGAAGGCCCTGGGTATAGCCCCCTCCTCCACCGCCTCCTTGACAACAGCCCTGAACCGGCTCGACAGGTTCTTGAAGATCCCGCCGTCCTCGTTCCAGAATACGACCTCGCTGGACATGTGCCGCGGTGTGCCCCCGAATGTGCCCCTTGCCCGTTCGTCCAGGGGCACGGCTCGCTGGCGCCCGCTCTTGGTGTTGTAGAGCATCACGACGGCCAGGGAGATCTGGGGACGCATCAGGGTCACAAGCTCGTTCTGGCGCATCCCCGTGAACTGAGCGGCATAGACAAGCTCTCTCATGAGGCCGGGACATCTCTCGGCGACGATGGTGATATGCCTGTCCTCGGGCAGGACGATGGGGTCGCGGCGCTCCCGGATCAGGCGGCGGCTGTAGCGTTCGGTCACGTTCTCCTCAAGCCAACCCCAATGCAGACAGGCCGTCAGCACGCTTGAAATGGCCGTCAGGTCCCGCCGGATGGTGGCGTTGCTGGCCCCTTGCTTCTTGCGGGCGCTGACGATCTCGTTCAGCAGCTTGCGGTCGATATCGTCCAGGTGCTTGCCGGTCAGGTGGCCGCGCACCTGCTTCAGGGACACCTTGTACCGCTTGGCGACCGACGTCTTGACCTCCCGGTCGATCCACTCCTGAAACCACCGGCCTACGGCGTCGTCCCAGGTGTGCCGGTCCCCACCTAGGCCCAAGAGATTCCGTTGACGATCTAGCCAATCCTTCAATTTGATATTTCGCTCCCGAGGATCTCGCGTGCGTAGACTTCCGCGTACGTCAGCCCCGTCAGCCTTGAGGCGCCCGTAGTAGACGCCTTTTCTCTTGAACCAGTTTTTCGGCATGGCTTCGTTGCCTCCAGGTTGGCGATCCAACGCAGCGCCTTGATCCGATCGAACATCCACTCGCCCCCAATCTTGGCTGCGCCCGGTATCTCGCCACGCTGGGCCATCATCTGCAAGGACCGCCGTGACTTGCCGGTCTCGTACTCCAGCCAGTGCAGCCGGCAGCGCTTGGGGGGCTTTTCGGGGAGGGTGGTCATCCCGCCTCCTTATCGATGTTGCGAAGCTCGGTGGTGAATTTGGGGGCGATGACCCAGGGATTCTTACTCCAGGCGCCGGGACCGTGGAGGGAGTCCCAGTAGCGATGAAAGTAATCAATATAGCTATCACCACACCCCGGAGCGGTGCATTGATAGCCACCGTCCGGTCCTCCGTTGAGCCAACCAACGTCGTTACAGACTTCGCAGCCCGCGCTGACCTTGGTGCAGCCGCTCCAAAAATTCACCGTCGCGTCGCACCACTGGATCTTGGTGTCAGCGCCCATGGCGTTCAGTGCTGCACGATGGTGATGCGTTCGGCGGCGCGTAATGCCCGTGTAGAGCCAGCGCCGGCTGTGTTCCCGGAAGCTCGCGGCCTCGTCGAACAGAAACACGTTGTCCCATTGGGACCCCTGCGCCTTGTGGACGGTGATGGCGTAGCCGAAGGTGAACTCGCTCGACTCGCGCCGGACCTGCCAAGGTAAATCGCCCTCGGTCCCCTCAAAGAAGGCGGGGTGGACCTGAACTTTCTTCGGCGTCGACCCGGGGTCGGCATCTTCCGGCAACGCGGCGATGGACAGCATGGCCTTGCCGTTCCGCCGGCACTTGACGACATCCCACATACTGCCGTTGAGCAGCTTCTTCGGGCGGTCGTTGCGAAGGCAAATCAGCCGCTCGCCCTTCTTCGGGTAGGGCGAGTCGGCGAAGCCACGGAGTTGACGGATACGCCGGTTGTAGGCATGCCGGGTTCGGTTCAGGCCGACAAGAATCTGATCGGCCGCCAGTACATCCTGGTGATCAAAATCCCGCCTGCGAACGATCTTGGCCGTACCGTGGTCGCCAAGTTCAAGAGGCCCGCCTTCGCGCACCGTCATGGAGAGACGGATGATCGGATTGTCGCGGGCCTGACGGTGAACCTCGGTCAGCATGAAGTCCGGCTTTACTTCGGTGAAGAAGCCCGCATCCTTGACCGGTGGGAGTTGCGCCGGGTCGCCGAGGACCAGGACGCGAGTGCCGAACGACAGCAGGTCCTTTCCGAGTTCCTCCCCGACCATCGAACACTCGTCGATGATGACCAGGTCGGCGTCCCGCACATCGCTGTTCTTGTTAAGCTTGAACGTCGGGTCCCCGGCACCTTCCTGATCCAGCATGTAGATCATTCTGTGGATCGTCGACGCGTCCTTGCACCCCTTCTTGCGCATGACCAGAGCCGCCTTACCCGTGAAGGCGCCGTAGAGGACGCTGCCGACGTCCTCGGCGAGATGGACGGCGAGCGTGGTCTTGCCGGTGCCGGCGAACCCGAACAGCCGGAACACCTGCGGGGCATGGGAATCCTTGAGCCATTCGGCAACGGCCTTGAGGGCGTGTTCCTGTTGCGGCGACCAAGTTGCTTTGCCTTTACCCATCGGCGGCCTCCCACGCCGCGACGCTCACGGGGCTTTGCCCTTCCCGCCGGTCGAGCGCCGGATGTAAGTCGGTGAGGTGCCGCTCGTCAGTCCCCGCGGTGTCCTGATCGGCTGCCGGCGCCGGCGCTTCGGCCTCGACACCGTCCGGCCAGGTCACCCGAAGCGACACGCGCGGCAGCATGGCCTTCACCGCCGCCCGGGTCTGGCCGAGCCCCTTGCCGACATGGACGATCTGTTCGATGGCGGCTTCGATGTATCGGGCCTGTGCTTCGACATCGCGAACATTTGTCATTACTTCGCGCACGCTCTGATCGAAGCGTTCGGCTCTTTCCTTCAACGTTTGCATGTTCACTGTCCTTCTCCTTCACGTGATCCCGCGTCTTGCGGCACCACCCGGCGATCCTCGATGGTGGCGTAGGTGGACGGCGCGAACTTCTTGCGGGGTCGCTTCATGCCGACAGGCGCTCCTGCGCTCCGGCGATCATGCCATCCATCTTCTCGGCCCACGTGGGCTTGGCGATCTTGAGGTTACCGAGGGATTTCTCGTGGACGGCCAGGAAGGATTCGAGCCACCCCAGGCTGTCGATCCCTTCGAGCCGTTCGGTGAACAGCTTCGTCCAGCCCGCCCAGTCCGCGTCGCCTTCCTCGGTGATGCCGACCGGGATTAGCGGCTCGGTCTCGTCAGATGCGGTCGAGGCGGCTGTCCCCGGCTTCGCCGCCTCGCTTCCCGGCGATGGTCTTACCGGCTCACCTGACGCTTGTGCGTCGTCAAGGGCCGTTCTACCGGAGCCCGGGTCGCCGGCATCGGAGGACGCCGCGCCGGCGATCTCGTCTTCGTCTTCAAGCGGGTGATCGTCCCGCCATGCGTGGTAGATGGTGTATAGGGGCTCCAGGTTTGCGCCCGCGGCGCGGAGCTTATCCAAAGTCGCGGCGTTGGCTTGCATGAGGGCCGCCACGTCGGCTTGTTCGGCGATGCACGCCTCAAGTTGCCGACCAAACATGACGGGCCAATCGTGGATGCTTAGGTCATCAACGATCTCGCCCGCTTCGTCGCTGATCGGGTAGGTTTCGAACTCCGCCCGGGTGGGGCGGGGCGGCGGGGGTAGCCTCGGCCCCTCGTGTTCGACGGTGGGGCCTTCAAGGGCGTAGAGGTCATCCTGTCGCTGGATCATTTTCTCCAGGTCCGGCGACAGTGGCAACCGCTTGGACAGCCGGCGCACCACGGTCTTGCGGGCCATCTCACCCCACCAGTTCTTCCATGGTCCCTTTTCGGGGTTCTTGGAGGCGGCGCGGACGACATCGACATCGGACACGGACATGACCTCCAAATCCTTGTCGCCATTTGCCAGCTTGGCGACGGCGTATACCCCGATGATCGGACCCCGGTCGCCCAACAGCGGTTTGTGGATCACGTCCGGCTCGAAGCCGTAGGAGTAACTGAACTCGTCGTTGTCATGGATCAGGTGCGCGGCGAGGATCTGGACGTCGCCGGAGTTGCGCGCCTTCTTGTGAATGCCGGCGATCATGGGCAGGTACTGGACCTTCTTCACCCAGACGTCCCTGCCGTCGACCTTGGTCTTGGTGTTGTAGATGACCAGCGCCGCCTCCTTGCCGTTGGGCAGCAGGCCGTCCTGGGCGCACTCGACGCAGGCCGTGAACAGAGAATTGCGGTTGCCGGCAACGAGGTCCGGGTTCTTGTTGACGGCCGTGACCACGACCCGCTGAAACTTCTCAACCGTGATGTGCTCGGGCAGCGCCATCCGCAACTGCTCGGTCATCCGCGTGCCGGTGATCTCTTCCTGAAGGATGGCGATAGGGTGCGGGCGCTTGCCGTTGCCTGGGAGGGTGGATACGTCGTCGGGCATGGTCTCGTTCCTTATCTGACAACTGTCTGTTGATCCTCGAAGATGACGGCGCCGTCGATGTGGCGGCCGCCGGCCTTGATGTAGCTGCGCAGCGCCTTCTCGATGGAGTCCACGGCCAAGTGCGGGCGCAGGGCCTCCAGGTCGATCCTGTCGCGGTTCATCTCCCGGAAGGTCCAGGTGGTGCGCAAGCTGGCCACGCCGCCCAGGTCGCCCCGGGTGCGGCTCAGGTCGGCGGCTTTAGCTTCGGCATCCCGCTCGGCAAGGCGGGCGGCCGCGGCGGCTCTCTCCGCTGCTTCCTCGGCCTCGACGGCGGCGCTCAGGTCGGCCTCGTTCGTGAGCGCGGCGGCCCTGTCCTCGGCTTCCTTCCGGGCGCGTTCGGCTTCCTCCCGGGCCACGCGCTCCGCCTCTTCGCGGCGCTTGCGCTCTTCCTCGGCCACCTTTCGCTGGTAGACGGTGAGCCGCGCCTCCATCGCCTTCTTGGCCTTGCCGAGTTCGTCGGTGACGACCTTGAAGAAGGCATCGACCAGCCGGCCGCCCTGGAGGTGCGGCTCTTTTTCCTTCACCCGAACCCCGTCCGCGGTCTTGGCGGCGGACGTCAGTTGCTTCACGAAATCTGCGACACGGCGGGCGGTGTCGTCGTCATCGACGGTTTCCGGGGCGCGCCCGAAGGCCTCCAGCAGTTCGTCCCGGCGGGCGATGATTTCGGCGTAGCGCTCGGCCAGCCGCTCGCGCAGAATGTCGGCGTCACTGGGCGGGCGGTTGTGCCCGATGTCCGGGCGTGCGTCGTCAGGCATGTCGCTCTCCTAAAAAACCGGCCTCGTCCGGTTGGGGTCGATGGGGTTGAAGGGCTGGGCCTTGGGCTCGTCAGGCGCGTGCTCGCGGCACCAAGCGGCGTCCGCCACCATGAAGCGATACTTGGCTTCCGTGATCGGGTGCTTGGCCAGCCGCAGCCACTGGTCGTAGGGGTCGGCCGGCTTGCCGTCGACCTCGCAGCGGAGGACCTGGTCGGACATAAGTTCGCCGGTCTCGGGGTCGCGGTCTCCATCGTCGAACCAGATTTTCGCAGGCACGAAGGCGCCGCCGGGAGCCCGCGTACGCATGTAGAAGCCCTCGCGAGGCTCGCCATCCCGAATGGGCATGGCCCCGTCGCCGGCCGTCACGTTGCGCCGGCCGTTCATGTCACCCGCCTCCGGACCGTCGTGGCCTTGCCCGTCGCGTGGTCGGTCTGCTCGAATCGATGGGCGCTGGCGGGGCAGGCCGCCATCATCGTCGCGCTGGTCAAGCTGCTGTAACGCGGCCATCGCCGAACACCCCATATTGTCCGCCACCAGCGCCATTGCTGGCGGATCGGGCGGGTGAGATTGGCGAGCGCGCGGCGCATCACGTGGGCTTCCGCGCTTGCGATGGCGATTCTCCCGGCCATGGCTCGCCCCGATGCATGTTTCCCCTGAAGACCTTGATCGCACGCCTCGGTCGGCGGATTCGTTTTTGGTGATCCGCGATCTGTAGCTCTGCGTCTTCAATGGCTTGTTGCCATTTACGGGCGCCGGGCGTCATGGAAGAACCGTGAGTGTCCCCCATCACGCCGCCTCCGGCCCGCCGGCGGGCTCCGTGTCGCAGGGAGCCTCGACGAGCCGCGGTTGCAGGTTGCGGGCGTCACGGCGCAACCGCCGGGCGGCTTCGCGGGCCTCCACGACGACTGTGGGGCTGGTCGCCAGGGCGGCCAGCCGGTCGCATTCGGCGGCCTTGCGCAGATAGGCCGAGGCCAGGGGGACGATGACGGCGGTCACTTCACATCCCCATCCACAGGAACAGCTTGTCGGTCAGGCTCTCGGCACCCATGAGAAACAGAATGAACGCCGTCATCAGCAGGGCTTCGAGGATCTTGCCGAGGTAGGCAGGAAGGCGGCGCATCACAATTTCACCGCGTCTGTTGCGCCGCGTGGCCCTGTGCATGTAACTTCGGTTGGGCTCTTGGGAGCCCATAGGAGGAAAGGTTGATGCCCGTTTTCGCGGTGGTTTTGAACGAACCAAACGCTGAGGTGGAGCGACGTCTTAACGACTCGTATCCGGGCCACTTCCGGTTCAGCGACACGTTCTATCTCGTGCAAACAGACGACATCGCCGATTCCATTGCCAATGGCGTCGGCATCAAGGGCGACAATCGCATCGAGCCCGCGCGAGGCGTAGTCTTCAAGCTGAACAGATCCTATGCGGGATTCACGACCCGTGCGCTTTGGGACTGGTTGTCTCAGGCGGAGGAGCGGCAATGAGCTCGACGCATCTTCACGCGGTGCCGGATAGCGAAGAGCCAGCCGCGTCTGCCGGCTCAAGCGGCGGTTCCGGCGGGGGCCGCACCGTCGAAGAGCGTCTATCGGCGCTTGAAACGCGCATGGGTTATCTCGCCACCAAATAGGATGTCCAAAAGCTGCGGACGTGGGTCCTGGGCGGCGTGATCGGCGCCATGGTTCTGGGCATTGGGATAGCATTGGGAGTTGCGCGGTTGGTGCTTCCATAGTCACGCCGCCTCCGCCATCTGTTCGGCGGGGTCGGTGGTGTCGGCACGCCGAAACTCCCGCAGGGGGGGTGTCAGGCTAATGCGAACCAGTGTCCGAAGGGGAGGGAGAACGCTTCGGTCAAGCGGCGAGCTGACGCCATTCGGCCAGCGCCGCGGAGCGGTGCTGCCTAAAGTCGGTGCGACGGTTGAGATGACGTTGATGGGTGAAGTGATTGTGGACCGAGGCGTGAACTGCGGCGAATTTCTGTAGCGTTTTTATGTCCCGGAACCGGGCCATCGCACCCTCTCGGCGTCGGAACGGCTGGTGTGAGTTCTCGGCCCGATTGTTAAGCCATCGGGCACATTCCTGGCGGTTTGAGACGCCAACGTCCTTCATCGCCGCCCGGTACGATCGAAGCCGATCCGTGACGATCGACCCCGGGCGGCCGTAGCGCTTCATCGCGCGTTTCAAGAACTTAAGTGCTGCCTTGCGA
Organism: Rhodospirillales bacterium; assembly: GCA_965247705.1. Lineage (GTDB taxonomy): Bacteria > Pseudomonadota > Alphaproteobacteria > Rhodospirillales > CAMCUA01 > CBDFHV01. The sequence continues at coordinate 11,241 of CBDFHV010000072.1, forward strand.
TCCCGCCGTTTTGTGGCGAAAACCTCGAGCACCTCACCCTCGTGATCGACGGCCCGCCACAGATAGTGGATCTCTCCGTTGATGCGGACGAAGACCTCGTCCAGGTGCCAGCGCCAGTTCGAATAGGACTGCTGAACGACCCGCCGCTTCCGGATTTGGGCGGCGAACATCGGGCCGAACCGGTTCCACCAGAACCGCACCGTCTCGTGAGAGATGTCGATGCCGCGCTCGAAGAGGAGATCTTCGACCTGGCGCAAGGACAACGGGTAGCGGATGTACATCATCACCGTGAGGCGGATCACCTCGGGTGAACTGTTGAAGTAGCGGAAGGGATTCGTCATCGGCCAAGGCTATGGATCACCCTTGCTCCGCTCAAGCCAATTTGCTCTGACACCGCCGTCCGGACGTGTGGTATCACCGGACGTGGACGGGACGACAGCCGACATCGCCGCTCAACGGTCTGTTGTCGATGGCAGACCGGACGCCTCGTCTGGGCTCTCGATCAACCTGGCGAAAATTGCTCATGGCAGCCATCATCAAGCGCAAGCGAATCAACTGATGCTACGGAATCCCATCGCAACAGTCGGATCAAGTCCGATAGGCTGCTAGAGTCTCAAGCAGTGAGACACTGCAACAGGAGGTCGGCATGCGAGCGTGGAAGACCGACACGCTAGCGTCATACTCCGCCACCGTCTCCGCCTTCCAGGAGGGACGGGACAGCCCGCGGGCTTTTCTCGAACGTTGCCTTGAGGTCATCGCGGCACGCGAACCGGAGGTCAAGGCTTTCGTAACGATGAACGCGGACGCGGCCCGGGGCGCCGCCGACGAGGCGACCACCAGGTATCGCAACGGCCGTCCCCTCTCTCCCGTGGACGGTTGCCCGGTTGGGATCAAGGACGTTATCGAGACCGCCGACATGCCGACCCAGATGAACAGCCCCATCTACCAGGGTTGGTCTTCAGGACGGGACGCGGCCTGCGTGCGCGCCTTGCGCAGGGGCGGCGCGGTCATTCTGGGAAAAACGGTGACCGCGGAGCTCGAGGCGGGCCGGTCGGGACCGACGACCAATCCCCACGACCCGACCCGCACCCCCGGCGGCTCGTCCAGCGGCTCGGCCGCCGCCGTGGGCGCGGGCATGCTGTCGGTGGCCCTCGGCACCCAGGGCGGCGGCTCGACCATCCGGCCCGCATCCTATTGCGGCGTGTGGGGATTCAAGCCCAGTCACGGCGCGCTATCGTTGGCGGGGGTGCACGTCGTCTCCGCCACCTGCGATCACCTGGGGATCCTGGGCGCAAATCTCGCCGACGTTTGGCGCACCGCACGGCGGATTTCCGACGGCGCCCACACGCCGGACTGTCGCGGACTGCCCGGCAGCGGCCACGACCCGCCACCGCCGGCGCGACCGGCGCGCCTGATCCGCCTCTATACCAAGGGCTGGGAGGAAATGTTGGAGGAAGGCGGACCGGCAAGGGACGGCCTCGGCAACCAAGTGACCACGTCCTCCGACGAGGCTGTCCTGCGTGCCGACAGCCGCGCGGCATTCGAGGAGCATCTTGATCGACTCGCCGCCGCCGGCGTCGAGGTTGTGAGCCGCGACAACGATGCCGAATTGGCGGCGCTGGAAACGGAGCTCGATGAAGGGGTCGGCGGACGCCTGGACATCGTGGCCTTCGAGATGCGTTGGCCATTTGATGAATACATCGATTGGTATGGCGCCGACGTCGGCGAGTCGATCCACCGCCACATGGAACGCGGATCGGCATTGACCTCCGCCGATTATCGGCGATTGCTCGATCTGCGTTCCCGGGCGCGGGCGCGGGTCATGGCGTTCGCCCCGCGCGCGGACGGGTTCGTGACCCTGGCGTCCTCGGGACCGGCGCCCTCTGGCCTGGAGTTCACGGGCAGCAGGACATTCCTCAATTACTGGTCGTGGCTCGGTTTTCCGGTCTTCAGTCTGCCCTTGCTCGAGGTAAACGGTTTGCCCGTGGGCGTCCAGCTCATGGGCTTCGACCGGCGCGACGACCGCCTCGCGGGCCACGCCGCATGGATCGCGAGGACCTTCGGGTGAGCGACGGAAGACCATGAACGGGCAGACCGGTCCCGAATACCTTCAGACACTCTCCCGCTACCTTTGCGACGCCAAGCTCGAAACGCTTCCGTCGGATGTGGTCGACCGCGCCCACTGGGTCGTCGCCGACTGCCTGGTTCTGATCGCTGCCGGCATGCAGGCGGTCGAAATGAAACGCTTCGTGAAATCCCAACTGACGCCCGGATCGCGGGGTCGGGCCTCGGTGATCGGCGCGGCGCGCAAGGCCAACGCCATGACCGCCGCCCTCCTCAACGGCACCGCCGGTACCTGGCTCGAATTCGTTGAGGACAACCTTCACGCCAAAGGACATCCGGGTATCCAGGTCGTCCCCGCCGCCATCGCCATGGCCGAGGCGCTGGAACTGCCCGGGCGCGACCTTTTGCTCGCCGTGATCGCCGGCTACGAGGCGAGCGCGCGAATCAGCCGCGCCACCAGGACGCGCTTCGCCCTTCATCCCCATGGCACGTTCGGGACCATCGGAGCGGCGGTGGCGGTGGCGAAGCTCAAGGGTTACGACCCCTCGGCGATGCGGCGAATCATCAACATCAGCGCCACCCTGGGGCTCGCCACAAGCCGCCGGGCCACAATCGAGGGTGCCACCGTCGGGCGCGTCTACAGCGGGATAAGCGGCTACATGGGTGTCCTCGCCGACCAGCTCGTCCAGGCGGAGTTCACCGGCGAGATCGACGGCGTGGGATCCGTGTACGGATCGATCTATGGCGACGATGCGTCCGTGGTCAGCCGCATCCCGCAGGCGCCCAATCAATCGTTCGACCCCAACATGGTGGTAGTGGGACTGGGTGAGGAGTTCCTGATCCTCAAGAACTTCTTCAAGCTCCATGCCTGCGCCCGCTCCATACTCCCGGCGCTCGACATCATCGGCCAAGTAATGGCGCAACGGCCAGGCGGCCGGATCGACCCGGACGACGTGGCGCGGATCGCGTTCCGGTCCTATGCCTCGCTGGCCGCCCTCTCGGTCAAGACCGCAACCACCACCCTCGCCGCCAGGTTCTCGGTTCCTTTTGCGGTGGCGTCGCTCATCGTTCACGGCCGGCGCAGCCTCGAGAACTTCGAGGCGGCGGCGGTCGAGAACCCGGTCATCCAGGGACTCGCCCAACGGGTCGACATCGAGGAGAACCCGGCCTACACCGCATACTTCCCGCACAAGCAAGCGTGCGACGTTCGGGCCACGTTCAAGGACGGCGCTGTCGTCGAGGCAAAGGCGGAACACACCAAGGGAGAGGCGCAGAACCCGGCGACGGTTGCGGAGCTCGAGGAGAAATTTTTTGAGGTCGCGGGCAAAGTCTGGAAGAGAACGAAAGCCGAGTCAGTCTTCGACGGATTGATGGCGTTGGAGCGCATCGGGAACGTACGGGAGTTTCTCGCCGGGCATCGGGTCTAGTGTCCTGATTCCGAAGTACGTGGCATTTATGACGCCTTCCAGGCCCCCTCGGCTAGGAGCGGTGTCCGCCGTGATGCTGGCGCATCACAAGGGCACCGCGACGACGCCCGAGGGGGCCTGAAAGGCGCCGGAACGGTCGCTTTTTCCAACCGCTGGTGGGCGTCGACGCCGCTTGACGATGCCCCGCATCGCCCGCGCGACGCCTCCTACCCAGCGGCTGGGAAAAGCGATCATAAATGCCACGTACTTCGGAATCAGGACACTAGTTCACCCCAGCGGAAGATCTGACCCCGCCTTATTCACCCAAGGGGCCTGAAATGACTGGCGCGCGGCGGATTTTGACGTAAAATCAATGTGCTAGAAGGATTCACAACAAACCTCCGCCGTGCGCCATGGGTGAAACGCTATCTCTGTTCGGTTCCTCGTTCAACAAGTCCCTTCGCATCGAATCCCGACCCGAGCGGCTGACCGGGGAACCGGGGGCCGTGCTCTTGCGCGAGATCATGGAGCGCACCCGGATCATCGAGTGGCTGACCGAGCGGTTGCACGATCCGCGCAAGGCCGATCGTGTCACCTATCCCCTGGCCGATCTGCTGCGCACGGTTCTGCTTCTCTTTGGCCAGGGTTGGCACGACCAAGACGACGCCGACGCGCTCCGCCATGATGCGGGCCTACGCCTGGCTGCAAGCGGTTCACGGGGTGTCACGCCGTTGTCCACCGAGGCGCACCTGGCCTCGCAACCCACGCTGTCGCGTCTGATCGCGCTTCTGAGCACGCCGGAGGCCCGCACTGTGCTCCATGAGGCGATCACCGAGCTCGCGGGGCGGCGGTTCCGGGGCCTGCGCGGCGGTCACCGGCAGCGATATCTGACCATCGACGTGGACAGCCTGCCGATCGAGGTCCACGGCCATCAACCCGGCTCGGCCTGGAACGGCCATTACCATCAGCGCATGTACCACCCTTTGGTGGCCAGCATCGCCGAAACCGGCGACCTTCTGGACGCTCGTTTACGGGAGGGCAACGCCCACACCGCCGAGGGGGCGCTGGACTTCATCCTTGATCTCGTGGACCGAGCCGAAGAGACGCTGTGCCAAGTCGCTCTGGTGCGCATCGACGCTGGGTTCCCCAGCGATCCCCTGCTGTCGGGCCTGGAGCGTCGCGGGACGCCCTATGTTGCCCGATTGCGGACCAACAAGGTCCTGGACCGCATGGCTCAGCCCTGTCTTGGACGGCCGCCGGGACGGCCTCCGGCAGAGCCGCGGACGTGGTTCCACGAGATGACCTGCCGGGCGAAGTCGTGGTCGAAAGAGCGCCGAGTGGTCCTGGTGGTGTTGGAACGGCCAGACCAATTTCTGGTTGATCACTTCTGGCTGATCACCAGCCTTGATGCCGGGGCCGTGCCGGCGGCCGATCTCCTGGATCACTACCGCCAGCGCGGCCGTGCCGAGGCCCACATGGGCGAACTCATGGACGTGATGGACCCGGCGCTGTCGTCCGCGTCGCGAAGGAAGCGTCATTACCGGGGGCGCTGCCTGCCGGAGCGCGAGAGCACGGTCGATGCCTTCGCTCACAACGAGGTCGTCCTGTTGCTCAACATCCTGGCCTATGAACTGGTTCATGCCGGGCGGTGCCTGATGGAGACTGCGACCGGCGAGGGGTGGAGCCTTCGCCGGTTCCGCGAGCGCGTTCTGCGCGCCGCCGCCCGGGTCGTCGTTTCCGGCCGACGCATCACCATGGTCATCGGGGAAACATTCGCCCGCTTCTGGCAACGGCTCTGGCCGCGCTTGGAACGCTTGCGATACGCCGACCCGTAACCCCGTCCAAGTCGGCCAGCTAGACTTCAAGCCACCGCCGGATCGCCGGTGGCGGTTCCCGCTCGCCTCCACGGCGGCTTCTTCACGCCTTTCATGCCTCAAGTGGCTATCGCACAGCTGGGGAAGCACCCGTGACTCGCCAGCCGCGAATGACCCTGCAACGAGACTCGCATCACATGCAGAAAAGTCTACGGCAAGGGGGTTGGTGAATAAGCCGGGATAAATATCACCAATAATAATATCCAATATGACCGGAAATTCAATAATAATACAG
>CBDFHV010000073.1:0-31008 GCA_965247705.1 Rhodospirillales bacterium
CATTTACATTATCCGTGCCGGTGGTTCCGACGAAATCCAGGTCAAGCGCCTCCAATGGACCGGCGACCAGCAGCGTGTCACGATTCGGTCGGACAATCCCGCCTATCCAGACCTTGACGGTATCGATCCTGACAACCTTCATATTCACGGGCGCGTCGTTTGGATCGGGCGTGAGGTCTGACGAGGCTACCTGGAAAGCATCTTTAGGGCGGTGGCGTTGGTACGCCAGCCTGAGGTCTGTCGAAAAATTGGGATTAATCCCATTTAACGATTGCATTGTGGGATAAATCCCACTAACGTCCTCCCCACACCAAGGAGGACGCCATGCCCGACGACACCATCGACCTTCTGGAGATCCCGCCTTTCCTGCGGCGGTGGCCTCCTGCCACTCCGCTCCGGGCGCCGCGCGAGAAGCGCCTGACCTTTGTTCTGCCGAAGTATCGGTGCGGCAGCCGGCCCAAGCGCAAGGGCGCCGACCAGTGCGCGGCGCTGCGGCGCCTCGGGTACACCGAGAACCAAATTCGTCGCATCACCCGAGCCGAGGCCGGCGAGATCGTCGCCAAGTGCCGACGGCCAACCGCGTGGCAGGACTAGCGCCATGCCCACCATGCGGGAAGAGATGACGCGGCTTTACAACAAGCACGACGGCGCCGTTCCCAAGGACCTTCTGGACGCCGCGCGGGGCATCGACACCGCCCCGACCATGGCGAAGGGGCTGCGGGCACGATACGGCCGGCAACTGATGAGCGCGCTACGGCAACGCCGCCGCCGGCAGACCGCGCTTGAGAGAGCCAAGGCCGACCCGGCGTGGTTCGGAGTCGCCGCCCAAGAGCACGCCCTGCGACTGGCCCAATACGCGGTGGACGACCACCGCCACTGGTATCGCCATTGGCGCCGATCTGACCGACGCCAATCTGGCCCACGCCGATCTGACCGACGCCGATCTGGCCCACGCCGATCTGACCGACGCCGATCTGGCCGACGCCGATCTGACCGACGCCGATCTGGCCGACGCCAATCTGGCCGGCGCCAATCTGGCCGGCGCCGATCTGACCGACGCCAATCTGGCCCACGCCGATCTGACCGACGCCGATCTGGCCCACGCCGATCTGGCCCACGCCGATCTGACCGACGCCGATCTGACCGACGCCAATCTGGCCGACGCCGATCTGACCGACGCCGATCTGGCCGACGCCTATCTGGCCGACGCCGATCTGGCCGGCGCCAATCTGGCCGGCGCCAATCTGGCCGGCGCCAGGAACCTCACGGCCGGGCAGTTGGAGAGCGCGCTCAATATCCCGCCCGAGGACATCCCCATCGTTCCTACCATCGACGCCGCGATCGAGGGCGCGATCAACGCGGGCGGCACGTTGGACATGGGCAACTGGCACGGCGTTGAAGGCTGCTGCGGCACCACGCATTGCCGCGCGGGCTGGGCGGTCCATCTCGCGGGCAAGGACGGCAAGGTGCTGGAGGACAAGATCGGCACGCAGATGGCGGGCACGCTCATCTACCACGCCTCGCGCCACGGCCAGCCCGTGCCGCATTTCTTCGCCGGCGACGAAGACGCTTGGGCCGATATCCAGAAATGCGCGGCCGAGCAGCGGGCGGAGGCCGGGGCATGAGCGCCCCGCTCGCCGTTTGCGCCGGCGCCCGTAAATGGCAACAAGCCATTGAAGACGCAGAGCTACAGATCGCGGATCACCAAAAACGAATCCGCCGACCGAGGCGTGCGATCAAGGTCTTCAGGGGGAAACATGCATCGGGGCGAGCCATGGCCGGGAGAATCGCCATCGCAAGCGCGGAAGCCCACGTGATGCGCCGCGCGCTCGCCAATCTCACCCGCCCGATCCGCCAGCAATGGCGCTGGTGGCGGACAATATGGGGTGTTCGGCGATGGCCGCGTTACAGCAGCTTGACCAGCGCGACGATGATGGCGGCCTGCCCCGCCAGCGCCCATCGATTCGAGCAGACCGACCACGCGACGGGCAAGGCCACGACGGTCCGGAGGCGGGTGACATGAACGGCCGGCGCAACGTGACGGCCGGCGACGGGGCCATGCCCATTCGGGATGGCGAGCCTCGCGAGGGCTTCTACATGCGTACGCGGGCTCCCGGCGGCGCCTTCGTGCCTGCGAAAATCTGGTTCGACGATGGAGACCGCGACCCCGAGACCGGCGAACTTATGTCCGACCAGGTCCTCCGCTGCGAGGTCGACGGCAAGCCGGCCGACCCCTACGACCAGTGGCTGCGGCTGGCCAAGCACCCGATCACGGAAGCCAAGTATCGCTTCATGGTGGCGGACGCCGCTTGGTGCCGCGAGCACGCGCCTGACGAGCCCAAGGCCCAGCCCTTCAACCCCATCGACCCCAACCGGACGAGGCCGGTTTTTTAGGAGAGCGACATGCCTGACGACGCACGCCCGGACATCGGGCACAACCGCCCGCCCAGTGACGCCGACATTCTGCGCGAGCGGCTGGCCGAGCGCTACGCCGAAATCATCGCCCGCCGGGACGAACTGCTGGAGGCCTTCGGGCGCGCCCCGGAAACCGTCGATGACGACGACACCGCCCGCCGTGTCGCAGATTTCGTGAAGCAACTGACGTCCGCCGCCAAGACCGCGGACGGGGTTCGGGTGAAGGAAAAAGAGCCGCACCTCCAGGGCGGCCGGCTGGTCGATGCCTTCTTCAAGGTCGTCACCGACGAACTCGGCAAGGCCAAGAAGGCGATGGAGGCGCGGCTCACCGTCTACCAGCGAAAGGTGGCCGAGGAAGAGCGCAAGCGCCGCGAAGAGGCGGAGCGCGTGGCCCGGGAGGAAGCCGAACGCGCCCGGAAGGAAGCCGAGGACAGGGCCGCCGCGCTCACGAACGAGGCCGACCTGAGCGCCGCCGTCGAGGCCGAGGAAGCAGCGGAGAGAGCCGCCGCGGCCGCCCGCCTTGCCGAGCGGGATGCCGAAGCTAAAGCCGCCGACCTGAGCCGCACCCGGGGCGACCTGGGCGGCGTGGCCAGCTTGCGCACCACCTGGACCTTCCGGGAGATGAACCGCGACAGGATCGACCTGGAGGCCCTGCGCCCGCACTTGGCCGTGGACTCCATCGAGAAGGCGCTGCGCAGCTACATCAAGGCCGGCGGCCGCCACATCGACGGCGCCGTCATCTTCGAGGATCAACAGACAGTTGTCAGATAAGGAACGAGACCATGCCCGACGACGTATCCACCCTCCCCGCGACCCGCAACGCCAAGCCGCCCCTGGCTGTTGGCGGCGGCGTCCAAGCCATCGTACCCCAGGACATCGAACAGGCGTTTCGGCTGGCCCAGGCCATTGCCTCGGCCGGGATGGCGCCACAGTCCTACGCCAAGGACGCCAACAAGATCATGGTCGGCATCCTTCATGGGATGGAGGTCGGGTTCACTCCCATGGCGGCGCTGCAATCCATCGCCGTGATCAACGGCACCCCGGCGGTATGGGGCGACGGCGCCCTCGGCCTTGTTCGCGCCTCCGGCGATTTGGAAGAATTCGAGGAGGCCATCGACGGCGAAGGGGACGCCATGATCGCCACATGCAAGGTTAAGCGCCGCGGCGAGTCCCCGATCATCAGCACGTTTTCCGTCGCCGATGCCAAGGCCGCCGGCCTGTGGAGCAAGGCCGGCCCGTGGAAGCAGTACCCAAAGCGGATGCTTCAGATGCGGGCGCGCGGGTTCGCGCTTCGGGACGGCTTCGCCGACGTCCTCAAGGGCCTGCGGACAGTGGAAGAAGTCCGCGACATTCCCACCCTGGAGGCGCGGGAAGACGGCACCTACGCCCCCGCGCCGCCGCGCCCCACCCAGGCAGAGTTCGAGACCTACCCGATCAGCGACGAAGCGGGCGAGATCGTTGATGACCTAAGCATCCACGATTGGCCCGTCATGTTTGGTCGGCAACTTGAGGCGTGCATCGCCGAACAAGCCGACGTGGCGGCCCTCATGCAAGCCAACGCCGCGACTTTGGATAAGCTCCGCGCCGCGGGCGCAAACCTGGAGCCCCTATACACCATCTACCACGCATGGCGGGACGATCACCCGCTTGAAGACGAAGACGAGATCGCCGGCGCGGCGTCCTCCGATGCCGGCGACCCGGGCTCCGGTAGAACGGCCCTTGACGACGCACAAGCGTCAGGTGAGCCGGTAAGACCATCGCCGGGAAGCGAGGCGGCGAAGCCGGGGACAGCCGCCTCGACCGCATCTGACGAGACCGAGCCGCTAATCCCGGTCGGCATCACCGAGGAAGGCGACGCGGACTGGGCGGGCTGGACGAAGCTGTTCACCGAACGGCTCGAAGGGATCGACAGCCTGGGGTGGCTCGAATCCTTCCTGGCCGTCCACGAGAAATCCCTCGGTAACCTCAAGATCGCCAAGCCCACGTGGGCCGAGAAGATGGATGGCATGATCGCCGGAGCGCAGGAGCGCCTGTCGGCATGAAGCGACCCCGCAAGAAGTTCGCGCCGTCCACCTACGCCGCCATCGAGGATCGCCGGGTGGTGCCGCAAGACGCGGGATCACGTGAAGGAGAAGGACAGTGAACATGCAAACGTTGAAGGAAAGAGCCGAACGCTTCGATCAGAGCGTGCGCGAAGTAATGACAAATGTTCGCGATGTCGAAGCACAGGCCCGATACATCGAAGCCGCCATCGAACAGATCGTCCATGTCGGCAAGGGGCTCGGCCAGACCCGGGCGGCGGTGAAGGCCATGCTGCCGCGCGTGTCGCTTCGGGTGACCTGGCCGGACGGTGTCGAGGCCGAAGCGCCGGCGCCGGCAGCCGATCAGGACACCGCGGGGACTGACGAGCGGCACCTCACCGACTTACATCCGGCGCTCGACCGGCGGGAAGGGCAAAGCCCCGTGAGCGTCGCGGCGTGGGAGGCCGCCGATGGGTAAAGGCAAAGCAACTTGGTCGCCGCAACAGGAACACGCCCTCAAGGCCGTTGCCGAATGGCTCAAGGATTCCCATGCCCCGCAGGTGTTCCGGCTGTTCGGGTTCGCCGGCACCGGCAAGACCACGCTCGCCGTCCATCTCGCCGAGGACGTCGGCAGCGTCCTCTACGGCGCCTTCACGGGTAAGGCGGCTCTGGTCATGCGCAAGAAGGGGTGCAAGGACGCGTCGACGATCCACAGAATGATCTACATGCTGGATCAGGAAGGTGCCGGGGACCCGACGTTCAAGCTTAACAAGAACAGCGATGTGCGGGACGCCGACCTGGTCATCATCGACGAGTGTTCGATGGTCGGGGAGGAACTCGGAAAGGACCTGCTGTCGTTCGGCACTCGCGTCCTGGTCCTCGGCGACCCGGCGCAACTCCCACCGGTCAAGGATGCGGGCTTCTTCACCGAAGTAAAGCCGGACTTCATGCTGACCGAGGTTCACCGTCAGGCCCGCGACAATCCGATCATCCGTCTCTCCATGACGGTGCGCGAAGGCGGGCCTCTTGAACTTGGCGACCACGGTACGGCCAAGATCGTTCGCAGGCGGGATTTTGATCACCAGGATGTACTGGCGGCCGATCAGATTCTTGTCGGCCTGAACCGAACCCGGCATGCCTACAACCGGCGTATCCGTCAACTCCGTGGCTTCGCCGACTCGCCCTACCCGAAGAAGGGCGAGCGGCTGATTTGCCTTCGCAACGACCGCCCGAAGAAGCTGCTCAACGGCAGTATGTGGGATGTCGTCAAGTGCCGGCGGAACGGCAAGGCCATGCTGTCCATCGCCGCGTTGCCGGAAGATGCCGACCCCGGGTCGACGCCGAAGAAAGTTCAGGTCCACCCCGCCTTCTTTGAGGGGACCGAGGGCGATTTACCTTGGCAGGTCCGGCGCGAGTCGAGCGAGTTCACCTTCGGCTACGCCATCACCGTCCACAAGGCGCAGGGGTCCCAATGGGACAACGTGTTTCTGTTCGACGAGGCCGCGAGCTTCCGGGAACACAGCCGGCGCTGGCTCTACACGGGCATTACGCGCCGCCGAACGCATCACCATCGTGCAGCACTGAACGCCATGGGCGCTGACACCAAGATCCAGTGGGCGGACGACACGGTGAATTTCTGGATCGGCTGCACCAAGGTCAGCGCGGGCTGCGATTTCTGCTACGCCGAGAAGATGGAGAAGCGGCTGGGCCGGGCTAAATGGGCCCACGGCGAGCCGCGCTACAAGTGCAAGGGCGCGGTCAAGGCGGCCTTCGCGCTGGAGCGCAAGGCGATCCGGGAAGGTCGGATGCGGCGCGTGTTCCCGAACATCGTGCAGCACTGAACGCCATGGGCGCTGACACCAAGATCCAGTGGTGCGACGCGACGGTGAATTTTTGGAGCGGCTGCACCAAGGTCAGCGCGGGCTGCGATTTCTGCTACGCCGAGAAGATGGAGAAGCGGCCGGGCCGGGACACCCTGGCCCAATGCGCGGCGGCGGGTACGGCCTTCTACCTGAAACAGCTTGGCGCGCGGCCCTACGAGGGGACCGCAGAGCCCGGCGCGGTCAGTCGCCGCCACATCCGCCTGCGCGATCCCAAGGGCGGCGACCCGTCGGAATGGCCCGCCGATTTGCGGATCCGCCAGTTCCCGGAGATACGGCCATGACCCGCCACGCCAAGACCGGGGACAAAGCGATGGGACTGAGTGAGGCGCTGCGGCTGGCAGTCTTCAATGCCTACGGATACCGGGGGCGGCCCCTCGCGCCACAATTCGTCGCGTCATGCCGGTGCGCTTGCTGCCGGCAGTGCTGGTTCAATATGTCCAGGGAGCTAAACCCAGGCGGTCAGTGCGTCTTTGGCGGGCCGTATGCAGGCTACGCCAGCCGAGCGGCGGCGGACGTCGAAGGCCGCCATTGACCAGCCCGGCCAGAGGGACCGCGTGATGCCCGGCAGGCCGGCACTACCGCCGTCCCTGGCACCCCGTGGGTTGAGCCGTGGGGAGGCCGCGGCTTATGTTGGCGTGTCGGCGCGCAAGTTCGATGAAATGGTGGCGGACGGTCGGATGCCACGGCCCAAGCGAATAGACGCCCGCACGATATGGGATCGCCTGAGGGTGGACGACGCCTTCGCGGCCTTGCCCGGCGGCGACGAGGCCAATCCCTGGGACGAAGAAGACGCGGCATGAGGATCAGGATGCGCGACGGAACCGGCACGATAGAGCTTCGGTTCCTGTCCGAGGACGTGGACCGGCACGGCAACGTGCGGGTCTACTTTCGCCGGTACGGACGCAAGGTGCGGATCAGACCGGTTCCGGGAACCGACGCCTTCATGGCGGAGTACCGGGACCTACTACACGTGCTGCCGGAACAGCCCGCGCGGTCGACAGGGCCGGCGCGCGGCACCCTCCTATGGCTGTGCATGCGGTACTTCGATTCGGCGGCGTTCCGGGGGTTGGGATCCGGTACTCGGCGGGTTCGCCGCGGTATCTTGGAGGGCATCTGCGGCGCTACGCTGCCCGAACGGCAGGCCGTCAACGGCGGCCTGCCCTACGCCCTGATGGAGCCACGCCACGTCGCCAAAATCCGTGACCAGAAGGCCGATCTACCCGAGTCCGCCAATGGCCGGGTCAAGGCCCTGCGCCAACTCTTCCGGTGGGCATGCTCGGTCGAGCAAGGCTTGGCCGCCCGCAATCCGGCCATGGACGTGGCCTACCTGGCTCCCGCGAACCCGGGCGGCTTTCACACCTGGACCGAGCCGGAAGTTGCCCAATTCGAGGCTCGCCACCCCATCGGCACCAAGGCCCGCCTGGCCATGGCCCTGCTTCTCTACACGGGTGTCCGCCGGTCTGATGTGGTGCGCCTGGGCCGGCAGATGGAGCGGAGAGGCTGGCTCTACTTCACCGAAACCAAGGGCCGCGCCAAGGGCGAGAAGAACCGAGAGATACCAATCCTGCCGGAGCTGCGGACGGTTCTCGACGCCACACCTTCTGGGCACCTCACCTACCTGGTGACCGAGTTCGGCAAGCCCTTCACCATGAACGGGTTCGGCAACTGGCTTCGCCGACGGTGCAATGAGGCCGGCCTGCCGCGGTGCTCGGCCCATGGTCTTCGTAAGGCGGGCGCGACGATAGCGGCCAACAGGGGCGCCACGGAGTATCAGTTGATGGCGATCTACGGGTGGGACACGGCGAAGGAAGCGGCCCGGTACACGCGGAAAGCGAACCGCCGGCGTCTTGCCGGGGAGGCCATGCACTTGGTGGTCCCGGAGCCGGAATCCGGTTCGACTGTCCCACCTCCGGAGGGGGTTAACTGTCCCACCGAAATAACCAATTGAAAAATATAGAGGAAAATAGCGTCGTGGTGCCCAGGGGCGGATTTGAACCACCGACACGCGGATTTTCAGTCCGCTGCTCTACCAACTGAGCTACCTGGGCACGGTATGGAAGGGCTGTTGCGCGCCGAAGAGCGCTTATAGGGAACGGGGAAACCCGAGTCCAGAGCGCCGGCGTCACGGGTCCGAGCCGTCGTCGTTCGACTCCTCATCGGTGGGAACGCGGTAGTCGCCGGTCAGCCAGCGGCCCAGATCCAGGTCGGCGCAGCGCCGGGAGCAGAAGGGCCGGTAGCGCACCAGCGCGGGCCGCTTGCAGAGCGAGCACCGCCGGCCGGTAAGGGCCACCACCCGGTCCTCTGGATCGTCCGCGCCGCCGGCGCTCGGGGGGTTCTTCACGGCGCCGATCCCGGCTCGGCGATCACCTCGAAGGCGTCGGCCGCGACGCCGTCCTGGACCACCACATGGAACGGCCGCCCGAGATCCGTCTCGGCCCGTTGGCGGGCGTCCCGCGCCGGCCCCCGGTCGAGGGCCTTGGCGGCGGCCGGCGAGGCCCGCACGGTAAGACGCGCCCCCGGCGATCGGCGCGCCTCCCGAAGCACGGCCCTGAGGGCGGCGAAGGCGGTGGTGACGGGCGAGAACACGGTCCCGGCCGCCGGTGCCAACATCAGCCCGGCCAGGGAAGCGCCCCGTCGTTCCCGGGTCAGTTCGATCAGGCCCATGCGGGTGAAGCCGGCCACGGTTACCGGTACTGGATCTGCGGCCACCGCCGACGATATCGCTTCCAGCACCTGGGCGCCGTGGCGCCGGTCGCCCATGGGCAGCATGTCCACCAGAACCAGGCCGGACAGGTTGCGCAGGCGCAAATGGGCGGCGGTGGCCGTCACCGCTTCCAGGTTGACGTTCAGCGCGGTTCGCTCCCTGCCGCCCTCCCGGTGGCCGCCACTGTTGACGTCGATGGCGACCAGCGCCCGGGTCGACTCGATGACCAGATTGCCGCCGGACGGCAGGGACACCACCGGGTCCAGCGCCGACTCGATGGCCGAGTCCACGCCGGTGGCGGCGAAGATGTCCTCGGCGCCCCCATGGAGGCGCAGCCGGTCGAGGAGTTCTGGCGCCGCCGCCTCGGCATAGGTCCGCGCCCGGGAGAGCACGGTTGAATCGTCGACCAGGATCTCCCGCACGCCGGCGCCCGTCTCGTCCCTCAGGGCCCGGATCAGGGCGTCCGGCGCCCGCTGTAGGCGTGCCGGCGCCGTCGCCGCCCGGGCGACGCGGGACACCTCCCGCCACGTCTCCCGTAGCCAGGCCAGATCTCGCGCCAGGCGGCTCGGCCCCACGCCCTGGGCGGAGGTGCGGAGAATGACGCCCTCGTCCTCGGCGAGCAGGGGCGCGACGACGCCCTCGAGCCGCGCCCGCTCGCCTTCGTCCTCGATCTTTCGCGACATGCGGAGGCCAGGCTGACCGGGGGTGAGGACGGCAAATCGTCCGGCAAGGGACGGCGCGTCGGTCAGCTTGGGCCCCTTGTCCTCGACGGCGTCGTGGCGCACCTGCACCACAACCGCGTCGCCCTCCGAGGGGGATGGCACCGGCGCCGATGGCGCGCCCCGATGACGCAGGGGAAGGAACCCGTGGCGGTCGCCGCCCATATCCACGAAAGCGGCCGAAAGGCCGGGCAGCACGCGGGCGATCCGGCCCAGATGGATCTCGCCGACAGCACTGGGCGCGTCGTCCCGGTCGAGCAGCAGCCCGACGAGACGGTCATCGGCCAGCAGAGCCACGCGGGTCTCGCCGGGTCCGACGCTGGCCAGAACACGGTTGACCATCATGCCCTAATCTAGCGCCGAAAGGCCGAGACCGCCGAGCAGCTGCGCCGTCTCGAACAGGGGAAGGCCAACCACGTTGGAATAGGAGCCGCCGATCCGGCGAACGAAGACCGACGCCAGTCCCTGGATCCCGTAGCCGCCGGCCTTGCCCCGCCATTCGTCCGACTCGATGTACGCGTCGATCTCGCGGGGCGTCAGCCGCTTGAAGGCGACCGAGGTGACGACCGTGCGGCGTCCCATCCGGCCCCCCGGGGCGAGGACGCAAACACCGCCGACGACCCGATGGCGGCGGCCCGACAGCAGCCGCAAGCATGTCCGCGCCGTCCCGGCGTCTTCCGCCTTGGGCAGCATGCGGCGGCCGCAGGCAACGACCGTGTCGGCGCCGAGCACATGGCAGTCAGGATAGGTAGAGGCTACGGCGCGGGCCTTGGATTCTGCCAGGCGGGCAGCCAGGGCGGCGGGGGTTTCGCGGCGACGCGGTGTCTCGTCCACCCGTGCCGGGACGATCTCGCGCGGCTCCAGGCCAATCTGTCGCAGAAGAGCCACACGGCGGGGCGAGGCCGAGGCCAGGATCAGGTCCGCGGGCGCCATGGGGGCCGCGGAGCTCCAGTCGGCGCGGCGGTCACTTGAAGCGGAAGGTGATTCGACCCTTGGACAGGTCGTAGGGAGTCATTTCCACATTGACCCGGTCTCCGGCCAGCACCCGGATGCGGTGCTTGCGCATTTTGCCGGCGGTATGGGCCAGAATTTCGTGCTCGTTGTCCAGCTTGACGCGGAACATCGCGTTCGGCAGCAGTTCGGTTACCGTACCGCTAAACTCCAGAAGTTCTTCTTTCGCCATGCATCACCTGTGGCTTGTTGATGGGCTGCCGAGAAGGTAGTCGGGCGCCGACCCCGGTCAAGCCTTTTCCCACGGTCCTCCGTGGTAACTGCTGGACAGCACCGGCCCGCTCCCCCACCCGGCCACCCAAAGCGTACGATCCCATGGGTGGCCGAGTGGGGGAGAGGGCCGGTTCAGACTCCGCGCCAGCCAGAATTGCCCTAAGTGTCCACCGGCGCCTGACGCGGAAACCGCTGGCGGATGCGGTCCAGCAACTGGTCGCGCACCTGGCGGTAAACGTCAAGTCGCGCTTCCCGGCTGCCTTTGACGATGGAGGGGTCGAAGGTGTGCCAGAACTCCAGCTCGATGGCCATCACCCGGGTCAGTTCCACCGCCCGGTGCTGGGCTTCGGGCGACAGGGTTATGACCAGATCGAAGGATTCATCCTCCAGGTCGTCGAAGGTCTTGGATTTGTGCCGGCTGAGGTCGATGCCAATCTCGTCCATGGCGGCGATGGCGAAGGAATCGATCTCGCCGCCACGCACGCCGGCGGAATCCACGTAGATGCGATCTCCCTGAAGGTGCTTCAGAATCGATTCCGCCATGGGCGACCGGATGGCGTTCATGGTGCAAGCGAAGAGTACGGCTCGTGCCATGACACCCGCCCTACAATCGCAGGTGCAACGCGCACAACAAGGTGAACAGGCGGCGCGCCGTATCGATGTCGATTTGCGCCTTGTCCGCCAAACTGTCGCACAGACGGCTCGCACCCTCGTTGTGGAGGCCGCGACGGCCCATGTCGATGGCTTCGATGCGGCTCGGGCTGAGGTGCTTGATGGCGTCGAAGTAGCTTTCGCAGAGGACGAAGTAGTCCTTGATCAGTTTGCGAAACGGTCGCACGGCCAAACTGAAAACGGTCAGCGGCCGGTCTTTGCTGTCGCGCACGTCGAAGACCAGCCGCTGGTCCTCCACGGACAGGCGAAGGTTGAACGGCCCCCGCAGGCTTTCGCCGGGATCGAAGACGTTGAACTCGTTCAGGTCGTAAAGGGCCGAGCGGATCTCATGCTCCACCTGGGGCGACCGGCGGCCGAGGCTGTCGCGGTCAAGGGTCACCAGGGCGATGCGCCGGGAATCGGGCCCGCCGCCGTGCATCCCGTCCTCAGGACCCGTCGTCGGCGAGGCGCAGGGCGATGGACAGGGCGTGGGCGTCCAGCCCCTCGGCCCGCGCCAGGGCCACCGCCTGGGGTCCGATGGCGGCCAGCGCCCGGGCGTCGCCGCCGATCAACGACGTCCGCTTGACGAAGTCGAGGACGCCGAGGCCCGAGGAAAAGCGGGCGCTGCGCGCGGTCGGCAAGACGTGATTGGGGCCGGCCATATAATCGCCCACCGCCTCCGGCACCCAGCGACCCAGGAAAATGGCGCCGGCATTGCGGATTCGGGACGCCAGCAAGTCCGGATCGGCGACCGCCAGTTCCAGGTGCTCGGGCGCGACGCGGTCGATCAGGCGCGGCGCGTCCTCCAGGCCACGCAGCAGGATGACGGCGCCATGGGTCGTCCAACTTTCCGCCGCCAGGTCGGCACGGGGAAGGGTCGAGAGATGATCGGTAATGGCGGCCTCCACGGCGTTCGCGAAGTCCCCGTCGTCGGTCATCAGGATGGCCTGGGCCGCCGTGTCGTGCTCCGCCTGGGACAGCAGGTCGGCGGCGATCCAGGCGGGATCGTTGTTCCCATCGGCGACCACCAGAATCTCCGACGGCCCCGCGATCATGTCGATACCCACGCGGCCGAACACCTGGCGCTTCGCCGCCGCCACGAAAGCGTTGCCAGGGCCGACGACTTTGTCGACCGCGGCCACCGTGTCTGTACCGAAGGCGAGGGCCCCCACCGCCTGGGCGCCGCCGATGCGATAGATCTCGTCCACCCCGGCGATGTCGGCGGCGACCAGCACCAGTGGGTTGAGCACGCCCCGGGGCGCTGGCACGGTCATCGCCAGGCGCCCGACGCCGGCCACCCGCGCCGGGACGGCGTTCATCAGCACGCTGGACGGGTAGGCCGCGGTGCCCCCCGGCACGTAAAGCCCGACGGCGTTGATGGCCCGCCATCGCCACCCCAGCCGCAGGCCCACCGAATCCACGTAGTCCGCGTCGGCGGGGCGCTGACGTTCGTGGTAGTCGGCGATGCGCCTTGCCGCCAGCTTGAGCGCGTCCACCACGGCCGGATCGCAAAGTTCCAGCGCCCGGTCCCGTTCTTCCCGCCCCACCGCCATGGTCTCCGGGGTCAGGGCCAGGGAGTCGAAGCGGCGGGTATAGTCGAGGACCGCCGCGTCGCCCCGGGCGTGCACGTCGGCAAGAATCTCGGCCACCGCCCGGTCCACGTCGGCGTCGGTGTCGCGCTTGGCATGGAGGAAGGCTGCGAATTGGGCCTCGAACCCCGCCTCGCGGACGTCAAGCCGGTACGCCATCACCGACCTCCCGGAAGCGCCGCACCCACACCTCGCCAAGGTCCGAGCGGGTTTTCCACGCCGCCCGGTTGACCGCCAGACGCGACGAGACCTTGGCGATCTCCTCGACTTCCACCAGGCCGTTGGCCTTCAGGGTGGCGCCCGTGGACACCAGATCGACGATGCGCCGGCAAAGGCCCAGGCTGGGCGCCAGTTCCATGGCGCCGCTGAGCCTGATGCACTCGGCGTGGACCCCGCGGGCGGCGAAATGGCGCCGGGTGATCCGCGGATACTTGGTGGCGACCCGCACGTGGCTCCAGCGCTGGGGATCGTCGGTGGCGACCATGTGGGCGGGCTCGGCCACCACCAGGCGACAGTGGCCGACGCCCAGGTCCTGGGGGGCATAGATCTCCGGATAGTCGAACTCCATCAGCACGTCGTTGCCGACGATGCCCAGTTGCGCCGCCCCGAAGGCGACGAAGGTGGCGACGTCGAAGCTTCGCACCCGGACGATATCGATGTCCGGATCGCTGGTGGTGAAGCGCAGCTTGCGGCTGTCCGCATCGTCGAAGGCCGCTTCCGGCTCGATACCGGCGCGGCGCACGATGGGCATCACCTCGGCGAGGATGCGCCCCTTGGGCAGGGCCAGGATGAGCTTTCCGTCTTCGGACACGGGGGCGTTTCCGTCACAGTCTGCGAAGGCGGCCTTTACATAGTCGGTTTTCCCGTGTCGGGCCAGCGGGGCGGCCGGTCGCCGATCGCTTAGGGCCTACTCCTTGACCCGCTCGATCCGCGCCCCGCAGGCGGCCAGTTTCTCCTCCAGGCGTTCGTAACCCCTGTCCAGGTGGTAGACCCGGTTGACGGTGGTTTCCCCCTCGGCCGCCAGACCGGCGAGCACCAGGGAGACGGAGGCGCGAAGGTCGGTGGCCATGACCGGGGCACCGGACAGGGCCGGCACGCCGCGCACGATAGCCGAGGCGCCGTGGACGTTGATGCTGGCGCCCATGCGGCACAGTTCCGGCACATGCATGAAGCGGTTTTCGAAGATGGTTTCGGTAATCATCGAGGCGCCTTCGGCCACGGTCGTCAGGACCATCAGCTGCGCCTGCATGTCGGTGGGAAAGCCGGGATAGGGCTCGGTCATCACGTCGATCCCCTTGAGCGGGCCGTTCTGGCGCTCCACCAAGAGGCCGTCGTCGGTTTCCGACACCTCGACCCCGCTGCCGCGCAGGATGTCGACCACCGCCTCGATCTGTTCCAGACGGGCGCCGGCAAGGATCACCTTGCCGCCGGTTATGGCCGTGGCGACCGCATAGGTGCCGGTCTCGATGCGGTCGGGGATCACGGTGTAGTCGGCACCGTGGAGGCGGGGCACCCCCTGGATTCGCAGGGTGTCGGTGCCGATGCCTTCGATGCGCGCCCCCATGGCCACCAGGCAGCGGGCGAGGTCCGCCACGTCGGGCTCGCGGGCGGCGTTGGCGATCACCGTTTCGCCACGGGCGCAGGCGGCGGCCATCATGACGTTTTCCGTGCCGCCCACGGTGACCATTGGGAAGACGATGTGAGCACCCTTGAGTCCCTGGGGCGCCGAGGCCTTGATGTAGCCGGCGTCGAGCGCGATGTCCGCGCCCAGTTGGCCGAGGGCCTTCAGATGAAGGTCCACGGGGCGGGTGCCGATGGCGCAGCCGCCGGGCAGGGACACCCAGGCTTCGCCACAGCGGGCCAGCAACGGCCCCAGAACCAGCACCGACGCTCGCATCTTGCGCACCAAGTCATAGGGCGCGATGGTAACGGCGATTTTTCGCGCGGCGAGCCGCAGCACCCGGACCACGTGGCCTCCCAGGGCCGCGTCCCCGTCCATGGTGATTTCCACCCCCAGTTCCGCCAGTAGCCGCGCCATGCTGGCGATGTCCGCCAGGTGGGGGAGGTTGGACAGAACCAGGGGCTCGTCGGAGAGCAGGCTGGCCGCCATCAGGGGCAGGGCGGCGTTTTTGGCGCCGCCGATGGGAATGCGCCCGGTGAGCGGCACCCCGCCGCGAATGACGATACGATCCATCGAACGCCCCCGGGACGGGTGGAGGGAAAGGACGCGGAAGACATCGTGGCCGCGCGGCACCGGCCGTCGCGATTCGGCCGGACGGGCAACGGGTACGGGCCGCGCCGTGGCGGCGGTTATAGCGGTTGCCATGAAGCCTCCACAAGCCGTGCGGGGACCGGGGCGTGACCCCCGGGGGAGGCTCAGCTAACTCTTGGAAGGTGGCGACTTCGTGGCGTTGGTGCGGGTGTCGTAGAGGTACCATCGGTCAGAATGGGACCACAAGGCAGTCACGGGCCCTAATAATTCGGATCCGCGTTTATCGTCGATTCAACATACCAATGAGCGATTGGCAACGTGTTAATATGGCGTGGGCGCGTTAGATAACGGGCCCACTAAATAAAAACGCAAAACCCGTTTTCTCGGGATTGGGAGGACTATCATGTCAAGAATCCTATCATTGCTCGTGGGACTTGCCACCGTGGCCGTCGTTGGCACGAACCCCGCAACCGATGCGCGGGCGCAGTCCCGCATGGGAGAGACGGCTGAGTTGCGTATCGCTCTTGGGGCGCTGGGAACGGAGGCCGTCGATCCGATCCGCGCGCTAATGGACGACAAGATATTCAACCAGTTGCTGTATGCCTCGCTCTTCGATACGGATGTGCGTGACAAGGCGTTGTCGAAACAGAGTGGCGTGGCGGTGGACTGGAAGTATTCCGCGGATCAGAAGACTTTGAACGTGACCCTGCGGAAAGGGATGAAGTTTCACAATGGGCAAGAGGTCAAGGCGGGGGACGTCGTTTTCAGCCTCAACCGAACGCGCAAGCCCGAAACCAGGCTGCCCTATGCGAAACCCGTCTGGGAGGCCATACGGGAGATAGAAGTCGTCAACGATCATCAGATCGTATTTCACCTCAACCGGCCTTCGATCAACCTCATTCCCGTCTTCAGCACGCTCTTCGGGTCCTTGGGGGCGATCTATCCGAAGGAATATTTCGAGTCGGTCGGGGAAGACGGCTTCCGTCAGAAACCAATCGGTGCCGGACCCTACAAGTTCGTCAAACATGACGAGGGGTCGTTGATGGAGCTGGAGGCTTCCGACAACTATCACCTGGGTCGTCCGCTGGTCGGGAAGATTCAGTTCATGGTGGTGCCGGAGGAAACGACACGGATCGCCATGTTGAAGACGGGGCAAGCGGACGTCGTCGATATCTCCCGAGGCATCCTGCCCGAGGTCAAGAAAGAAGGCCTTAACGTGTTCAATTCGATCGGCCAGAAAATGCTGTTCCTCGTCCCCCACGGCTGGCCGCAGGACCCGAAGGGGACCTTGAACGACGTCCGCGTGCGCCAAGCCCTGTTCACATCGATCAACAGGACCGAGATCAAGGACTTCATCATGCGGGGCGAGGCCGAGGTCACTGGGAGCTGGAGTTATTTCGGAGGCGGCAACATTCCGCCATACCCGTACGATCCGGATAAGGCCCGCAAACTTCTGCAACAGGCTGGATACGGCAAAGGTGAATTGGAACTCACTCTCTACGTCGCCAAGAAGGCCGGCCTGCCCGAGGCGCAAGACATCGGCCTGGCGGTCGCCGCCGATTGGGAGCGTATCGGGGTCAAGGTCAAGGTCATCGCCGAGGACTTCGGGACCCTGAGACCACGACTGGTAAAGCGGACCGCCGCGGTTTGTCAACGGCGGAGTAACAAGGGGCCATTGGGCGGCGTAAAAAGGGGCCACTCGGTGTTTGAGGCTTGTCCCCGTAGTCCATAGGAGGGACCCGCGCGCGGCGCGGCGTGCCTCTCAGTTGGCTGACGCGGCGGCGCGCGTGGGAGGGGCCTGTGGACCCACGGGGGCAAGCGACGCGAGGTAGGTCAGGCTGATTTTTCGGGTTTTCTGCGGTTTTTGCTCTGGTTGAGCCGGTAGCTCTCGCCGTTCATCTCGAGAATATGGACGTGGTGGGTAAGGCGATCGAGCAAGGCGCCGGTGAGGCGCTCGGAACCGAATATCTCGGTCCATTCATCGAACGGCAGGTTGGAGGTGACCAGGACGGAACCACGCTCGTAACGCTGGCTGAAGACCTCGAACAGCAACTCGGCGCCGGTTTTTGACAGCGGCACGAAGCCGAGCTCGTCGATGATCAGGATCTTGTACCCGGCGAGCCTCCTCTGGAACCGCAGCAACTGTTTGTCGTCGCGCGCCTCCATGAGCTCATGCACCAGAGCGGCGGCGGTGGTAAAGCCAACCGAAAGCCCTTTCTGGCAAGCGGCCAGACCGAGCCCAAGGGCGATATGGGTCTTGCCGGTTCCGCTGTTGCCAAGCGCGATCACGTTCTCCCGGCGGTCGATGTACTCGCCGCGGGCAAGCTCGAGCACCAGCGTCTTGTTGAGCGAAGGGATGGCCTTGAAGTCGAACGCATCCAGGCTTTTAACCACCGGGAAACGGGCCGCCTTGATGCGCCGTTCTATCAGGCGGCGTTCCCGATCGATCAGCTCGAGTTCCGCCAACCGCTGTAGATAGCGGACATGGTCGACGCCTTCCGAGGCGCATTGCCGGGCCAGCTTGTCGTATTCCCTCAGGAAGGTCGGCAGCCTGAGCGTCTTGAGGTGATGGTTCAGCAACAGCTGCGGGGTATCGGTCATGGTCTCACCCCGGATAGCAGGCTCATGTAGCTCCCGGCCGAGGTCGTCGCGACCCGGGCCCTTGGGAGATACGGATAAAGCTCGAGATCGAGCCGCGGCGGCCGGCGCTCGATACGGCACAGCACCAGATGCTTGACGGCATCGAAGCCGATCGCCCCCAGCTTCAGCGCATCGCCGATTGCCGCCTCGACCTCGGCAAGACGGAAGCTCTCCAGAAGACGCAGGACCTGGACGTATTCCCGCTTGCCGGGCTTGCCCATACGGGCTTCCATCAGGCGGCGCAGCGTGGCGAAGGAATCGGGCAGATGCCAACCTGCGAGCGGGGCGGCCTGGTCCAGCGCGCCGATTTTCTGCTCGATCAGCGGCAGGTAATGCAGAGGATCGAAGATCAGGTCCTCACGCTCATAGGAGCGCCGGTGCCGGGCGATGACATCGGCGCTGCAGCTGATCGCCACCTGGTCGACATAGCCCCGGATCAGCACCTCGCGATGACCGTAGGCCACGGGCACCGAGTAATCATTGCCCTTGTAGCGTACCAGCGACAGAGAGCTCACCCGGCCGGGACGGCGGTCGCAAGGCTCGTAGGGAACCGCTGGGAACTCAAGGAATACTTCCCGGTCACGGGCAAGCCGTTCGCCGATCGTCTCGCTGTGGCGGCGCAGTCGGTCGTCCTGCCGACGGCGGCAATGGTCCTCGAGGCGGGCGTTCAGCACCTCGAAGCTCTCCACATGGGGAACCGGTACCAGGTAGTTGCGCCGGATGAAGCGAACCAGCCCCTCTACCTTGCCCTTGTCGTTCCCCTTGCCTGGGCGGCCGAAACGGTCTTCGAACAGGTAATGGGATTGCAGCTCGCTGAACACCCGGGTGCGCTGCCGGGTGCCATCGCCCAGGATCCGCGCCACCGCCAGTGTAGTGTTGTCATAGAGGATCGACTGGGGAACACCGCCGAAGAAGGCAAACGCTGATACATGGCCGTCGCAGAACGCCTCCGACGTCTCCGCCGGATAGGCCTTCACGAAGCTGGCATCGCTGTGCGGCAAATCGAAGGCAAAAAAGTGGATCTTCTGGAGTACGCCGCCGATTACCGCCAAGGCTTCGCCAAAGTCCACTTGGGCATGGCCAGGCGGGTGATGCGGCGGCACGAACATCTCCCGCGACCGGTGTCGGCATGCCCGCACATAATCTTTGACGATGGTGTAGCCGCCGGTGAACCCGTACTCGTCGCGCAGCCGTTCGTAGATCCTCTTCACCGTATGACGCTGCTTGCGGTGAACCTTGCTGTCTTCCTCCAGAATCCGGTCGATAATGCCGGTATATCCGTCCAGCTTCGGACGCCGTGGCGGTCGCTGACGCCGGTAGCCAGGCGGCACCGAAAACCCCAGTATCTTGCCCACCGTCTTGCGGTCGATCCCGAAAACCCGCGCCGCCTCACGATTGCTCATCCCGTCGACATGGCACGCCCGTCGAACACGCGCATATAAATCCACTGAGTACATCCCCCCGCCTTCGATCAGTTCAAAACCGATGAAGGCTAGCCGATGGCCCCTTTTTGAACCGCCCGCGCAGCCCGGGAATCAGGCCGCCTCAGTGGGGGATTATTGCGCCGCCCTTCTCACCCCTCGGCGGAGGTCTACCTAACCCTTGGAAGGTGGCGACTTCGTGGCGTTGGTGCGAGTCTGGGCGCGGGCTTGGTCCTTGCGCTTGCGCAGGTTGTCCCGCAGCGCCCGGGCCAGGCGCGCGTCCCGATCCCGCTTGCGGGCCTCGCCGGCGGTCGACAGCCGCGGCCGGTCAGGTTTCTCGCCCTCGGTCATCGCCCCAGTTTGAGGAGCCCTGGCGGGGCAGGTCAACATGTCCTGTCGCCTTGCACCTCCAGAATCCTTGTGGCAAGGTGCGCGCCCTCCCGAATACCCCTCCGTGCCGCCGTAGCTCAGGGGTAGAGCACACCCTTGGTAAGGGTGGGGTCGTAAGTTCGATTCTTACCGGCGGCACCACCTATCTCTTTGTTATTTAGTGAGGAAAAAACGGGGACAGTATATGATTACGTGTGAGCAGATCATCATCAATTTCAACAAAAAGATATCCTGTCCACAGTTATTCCCCGTGTAGGAGAGACCATGGAAAGCGGGAACCGCCTCGCTTTCTCCCGCGAGATCTTCGAAGCCGGCGCCCGGTTGTTCCATGAGGGCGACCCCCCGGGCGACGCCTTTGTCATCGAAAGCGGCAAGGTGGAGATCGCCAAGAAGCACCAGGACGATCAGGTGGTGGTCGGCGTCGCGGGGCCCGGCGAGATGTTGGGAGAGATGTCCCTCGTCGACGACTCGCCGCGAAGTGCCACGGCCCGGGCCAGCGAAAGGACGGTGGCCCTGGTAGTTCCCCACGAGGTGCTGCGCCGACGCCTGGAAGGCGCCGATCCGGTCCTGCAACGGATCATTCGAATCCTCATCCAAAGGCTCCGCGATCAGACCGAGGCGCTGGCCGCCGCGTCGACCATCGTCCGCTGATATTCGCCCGCCACGGAGTCAATTCATCACCTCAACGCCGTCCCGGCCCTTCCCCCGAGGCGGCGATTGCGCGATCGCCAGCGCGCGCACAATCACGGAATTGCGCGACCACCACACCACGGGGAGAGTAATCGACGTGCTTCGCAAATCGACGTTCGGCGCCCTTGCGGCGTCGTTGTTCGTCATGGCGCCGTTCGCCGCCGCGGCGGGCGACATGTATCGGGTTGGCACGGCGCCGTTCAAGGCCGAGGTGACGGGTATTCTCGTCAATGCCGAGGGCGAGCTGTTCTTCAACGCCCAGCATCCGAACGGAAAGGGCGAGCTTTCCGGGGACGCGCCGCCCGCCCTTATCGGCTATGTGGCCGGTACGGATTTCAACAATTATTCGGGCAGCGGCATCGCGGTGCCGGCCAAGGATGCGCTCGGTTCGACCCACGCCGACGGCACCTATGTGGTCCTGGCCAGGTCCGGCGACGTCTTGGGCGACGGCTTGCGACTGGGCGGCGTCTACAGCCGGTCCGGCGCGTTGATGTTCATTTCCAACGACGTGGACTACAACGCCTTCGTTCGCATCTCCGATGCCGAGGCCTACCTCTACACCGCCTTCGAGGGCGCCAGCCGCAAGGGTGTGTCGGCGATTTCGCGGCTGAAGCTGGAAAAAGCCGATGGCGTTTGGCGGGCCGTTCTCGCCGCTTCGCAGATGATCGACCTGATCTCGATCGAGGGCGCCTGGATCCTCTGCTTCGGCTCGACCACCCCGTGGGGCACGGAGCTGCTGGCCGAGGAGTACTATTTCTTCAACACCAGCCTGTGGAATCACCCCAACAACCACGACGCCGACGAGCGCCCGGCATTCGCCGGCGGTAACGACGTCTCCTATCACATGCCGAAGATGATGGACCGCTACCTTGGCCGCCCATCGAACCCCTACCGCTATGGCTACATCATTGAAATGGCCGATACCGGTGCCGAGAAGCCCCGTTTCGTCCGCCACTACGTCATGGGCCGGTTCAGCCATGAGAACGCCATCATGATGGGCGACGGCCGCACGGCCTATATGTCGGACGACGACAGCCCGAAATACACCGACAAGAAGTACAACTCCAACTCGGGCGGCGTGTTCTTCAAGTTCGTGGCCGACCGGCCGCGGGATCTGTCCTCGGGTACGCTCTATGCGGCCAAGGCGACCCAGGACAGCGGGTCCGATCCCAACACCACCGGCTTTTCCATCGAATGGATCGAGCTCGCCCATGGGGACAATGGGACCATTGGCCGCTGGGTGGGTGAGTACGAGGGAATCACCCCCGACAAATACGTCGAAGGCCAAAGCAACTACGTCTCCGACGCCGATGTGTGGAACTGGGCCGAAGGCAAGGCGGGCAAGGCCCTCAATGGCGATGGGGTCGTGGGATCCTATCCCGACGACCGGCCGGCTTTCCTCGAAAGCCGCAAGGCCGCGGCCGCCCTGGGCGCCACCTACGAGTGGAACAAGATGGAGGGCGTTACCGCTGACGGCAAATACGTCTACCTCGCCATGTCCGAGATCAGCGAGTCCATGGACGTCTCGTGGGGGCATGCGGCGTGGAACACCGGCGAGCGGGACAAATCGCAACCCGGTCACATCGCCCTCGACCCGGAAAAGTGCGGCGGCGTCTATCGGGGCGAGATCGAGGCCGACTACAACATCTCCCGCCTCGAGCCCGGGGTCATGGGCCGCACCGTCAAGGGCGGCTGCGATCCGGACCGGATCGCCAACCCGGACAACATCGCGGCGTTCTCCGGCGGGCTGCTGATCGCCGAGGACGCGGGACCGAAGAAGCACCCCGCCGACATGCTCTGGCTGGTGAAGAACTGAACCGGAAGCGGGGCCGGCACGCACCGCCGTCCCCGTTTTCATCGCCGTTTCGTCGATAGCCGAAATTAGGGCCACTTGGTGACCTACGGGTAGGAGAAGCCAAGGAAGACGGGAAACGCCTCGCTTTCTCCCGCAATATCTTCGAAGTGCGAACGGTTGTTCCACGACGGCGCCCCCCCCCCCCCAGGCGACTCCATCGTCATCGAGAGCGGCAGGGTGGAAATCGCAAAGTAACAACAGGACGATCAGGTGGTGATCGGCGTCGCGGGGTCGGGTGAGATGCTGGGAGAAATGTCCCTCGACGATGACGCGCCGCGCCGCGAGACGACACTCAGGAGAAGGGTCGTCAGTGCTGGGGTGATCTCGGACAAGGCTACATTTCCTTCGTTCGGTGTACAGCACTCTCTCCGCTCGATTGCAAGGTACAGAATATGACGCCATCATGAATTCAGGACACTTCTGAACCGGGAGTCTCGAGAGCGTGCATCGCCCTTCAATCATCATGATAGCCTTGGTTCTACTATGGGCACCAACCGCGGCCGGACAGAATGCTGAAATGGATGGCCGTATCTGGTTGCGGGCCTCAGAAAGAAACGACCCAGCCCCGCCTGTGAACGTTGCGTCTACAATTGCTCCGGGCGTTGTCGTGCCTGGGGGCAATTTGCAACCTGGAATGACGTTCAAAGAGTGTGCCTGTAGCGCACCCGGTTCCTTGGACACAAGTTTGTCTCACGCGGCGGGCCTGATTGAGATCGCGGCGTGCCACGCCTGACGAGCTTGAGCGGGGCTCAGGTAGCCGTTCTTTTCGACGATCCACTGGGCATTGTAGAGTTCGACGAAGTCGCGGACGGCGTCCCGCAGCTCCGCGATGTTGCGGTAGATGCGACCATGGATGATCTGTTCCTTCAGCGTGCGATTGAACCGCTCGGCGACGCCGTTGGTCTGGGGCTCGGCGACGAAGGCGTAGGACGGCTGGATGCCCCAGAACTTGATCTGGTTGGTGAAGTGGTCCGACAGATACTGGGAGCCGTGATCCATCCGCAAGGCCAGCCCCCGAGCCGCGCCGGCCGCGGTCGAGCCATACAGCCCGGCAAGCCCCATGGAGATCGGCTGCAGGGCGGCGAAGCGGTCGCCGCGCTTGCAGACATGCCAGCCGACACACTCGGCGTTCCAATGCTCGACGGCGGTGAAGATCCAGCCCCAGCCGTCGTCCACCGTGAACACCCGAACGCCATCGGTGCCCCACATGAGGTTCGGGGCATGAGTGATGATCTCACCGTCATGGGGATTGCCGCCACGGCGGCGGCAGCGATGGGGCGAGAGCAGATTGTTCTCGCGCATCAGGCGGAGCACCCGCTTGCGGGCAACCCGGATGTCGCGACAGACCCGAAGCCGAGCCCAGACCTTGCGGTAGCCCTCGCCCTCCCGGGGCGATGCCTCCAGGTCGGCTTCGATCGCCACCAGCAGCGCCTGGTCCGAGATCGCGGGCTTCGGTCCCCGACGCTTTGCCGGCGGCTGCTCGGCGTGCTGGCCGGAGGTCACGGCGTAGAACGAGGAGCGGGCCATGCCCCAGGCGGCGCAGACCCGCCGCAGGCCGCAGGCCAGACCCGTGCCGGGCGAGGTGGCGGCACTCATCGCCGCGACCTCCGCCGCCCCAAAGGGCCGAAGGTCTCCGTCTTGGCCTCCAGCAGTTCCACCTGCATGGTCAACTCTCCGATCCGCTTCATGGCGCTATCCAGTTCCGCCTGCACCGGATCGCCCTTGCGTTGCTTGAGCGAGGCGTCGATCCCGCCGATCGCTTTCTCACGCCACTGCTCGAGCCGGAAGATCTCTACGCCCAACTGGCGCGACAGAAGTTGCACCGGCTCGTCACGCAAAAGCCGCAGAACGACCTCACGCTTGCGCGCCACCGTCCATCGCTGGCCAAGTCCCAGCGGGCCTGCCGGCAAAGCCTGTCCTGGGGAAAACGTGGACGAGCCAAGCTCGCCCGCATTTACCACAGGCCCATCAACAGCAACTTTCTTCTCAAAATTATCGGTCATGTTCCGGTCCTCCTTGGACACTTCGATTAAGCCAATTCTGTGTCCAAGGAAATCGGGTCCGACTCATCAAAGAGTGTGCCCATTGCCCCGAGATGGTCGTGGTACCACCGGGATCGTTCCAGATGGGCTCGCCGCCCAACGAGAAAGGGCGAAGTGAGGGTGAGGGTCCAATACACGAAGTGACCATTGGATATTCCCTTGCGGTCGGAAAGTACGAAGTCACATTTTTGGAGTGGGACGCTTGTGTCTCCGCCGATGGCTGCAATGGCTATGCCCCAAGCGACAACGACTGTGGGCGCGGCGCGCGGCCTGTGATCAACGTCTCTTGGGATGACGCGAAATCCTACGTGTCATGGCTGAGCCGCGAGACAGGTCAGCCGTATCGTCTGCTAAGCGAATCGGAAAGGGAGTACGTAGCGCGGGCAGGGACATCGACGGCCTACTGGTGGGGCGATGAGGCCATTGGCAGTCATGCGGATTGCCTCACAGAAAGTCAGTTCATCGTTTCTGGCACGGCTCCAGTGGGTAGATTCCTCGCCAACGGTTTCGGCCTTCACGATCTCCTTGGCAATACTTGGGAGTGGACGGAAGACTGCATTCACGAGAACTATCGCGGCGCACCGTCTGATGGAAGTGCATGGACGTCCGGCGGAGAATGCAGCTTGCGTGTATTTCGCGGAGGTTTTTGGTTTGGCCGACTAGCGCGTTCTGCGCACCGCGGTTGGCACGTAACGAATGAACGCCACTGTCCTATATGTGGGCTGCGCGTCGCCAGAACACTACCGTGAAATCGAAAACGCACAAACAGTACGTTCATCAGATTGTGCCGCACCCCAGCTCAGCATCAATTAAGTGTCTTACCGGAGGCGGCGGGCGCTCATGAGCCTCTCGCCAGGCATGGCCCTTAAGCGACTTCGGTCATCGGGTGCGCCACCGGTGGGCAACGCGCCGGGCCAGGGCGTGGCCGCGCCGGAACGCACCGGTGCTTGGCGACCTGCCCGCCTCCACCCCTTCGGCCGGGGTATAGACGTCCTCGGCCGTTACCTGGTTGAGCAGCGGTTCCCCGGCGCGGTAGCGGCGGATGTTTTCGCATAGGATGTCGAGTTGCCGCGCCTCGCGGTCCGCCAGCCGTGGCGTGACGTGGGGCGTGATGATCAGATTCGGCGCTCGCCACAGGGGACTGGGGGCCGGCAGCGGCTCGGTCTCCACGGAATCGATGGCTGCCCCGGCGATGCGGCCTTCCTCGAGGGCGCGGATCAGGGCCGGCTCATCGATCAACCCACCCCGACCAATGTTGATCAGATAGGCCGAGGGCTTCATGCCCGAAAGCTCTTCGTCCCCGATCAGCCGCCGCGTCCGGTCCGTCAGCGGCAGGGCCAGGACGACGAAATCGCCCTCGCCGAGCACGGCCTCCAACCCGTCGCCGTTGTCGGTGCAGTACAGGTGATCGACCTCGGCGCAGGGCCGGTCGCGGCGGCGCAACGCCACCACCCGCATGCCGAAGGCCCGGGCGCGCCGCGCCACCTCGACGCCGATGTGGCCGAGTCCGATCAGGGCGACCGTCGCGCCGTGCAGGGCCCGCAGCGTCCGCTGGCCGCGCACGCCCCAGCGATGCGCCCGTTGGGCCTCGTGGAAGCGCGGATAGTCGAAGCCGAGCGCCAGCATGAAGAACATGACGTGTTCGGCCAACGCCGGGGCGGAGCGGCCGGCGGCGGAAGTGAGCAGCAATCCGCGGGCGAAGACCTCCGGCCGGGCCGAGCGCTCGACGCCACCGTGCCCGCAGTGGACCCAGCGCAATTTTCGGCCGGCCAGGATGCGGTCGTCCAGGTCGCCGAGAAGAAAAGCCACGTCGGCATCGCTCACGGCCGACCCGACGGCCAGCGGATTGAACCGGTTGACTGGCATCAGAACACCGGGCGCGATCGCGCGTCGCACCCTCTCCAGCGCGGCGGCATCCAGGGAAAGGGTCGTCAAGGCGCGGGCGATCTCGGGCAAAGCGGCGAACCCTTCGCGTGTCAGCGGCGGTGGCGGACATTCTAGTGCCCCCCATCGCAATTCCCGACCCCATACGACGGCCTTGCGCGTTCATCCGGCCAGGCGCCCTGCGCCCTTGGGATGACGACACCGCGCCAGTACGGTCGCCGATCCCGCTTGTTCTTATTTTGTTCTCAACTTATCCTCTCCCCATGACCTTCCCTCGGGCCCATCTGGTGGCGATGATCGCCGAGGTGCTGCGCCGCTATGCGGGGTGGCTGAAGCCTCGCTCGCGGCGGGAACGGGAGGGCACGGGGGCCACCGCGGTGGCGGAGAAGGTGGTGGCGCATATGGAGGCCAGCGGCGTCGCCTGGCACCAGACGCCGCCGGAGGATCCCCATCGGACCCCGTGAACGGGGATTCGCAGGTCCGAACGGGCTGTGCTATGCCTGCCCTGGCACCCGCCGGGGAGGCACGGCGGCCACGCGCCAGAACGATCACGCCCAATCATTCGCGCCATAGCGATCAAGGAGGAAGACCTATGAGACTGTTCGGCAATGCGCTGACCATCGCGTCCGCCGGCCTGCTGGCCGCGGCCGCCGCGACCGCTCCCGTCCAGGCCGATTGGCCCGAGAAGCCCATCCGCATGGTGGTCCAGTTCAACCCCGGCGGTGGGGGCGATCAATCCCTGTTGCCGCTGAAGCCGCTGATGGAGAAATCTCTCGGCAAGTCGCTGCTCTACACCTACAAGCCCGGCGCCGGCAGCCGCATCGGCACCGAGTACATATTCGCCGAGGGCAAGGAAGGCTATGCCTGAGTCGGACCCGATTTCCTTGGACACAGAATTGGCTTAATCGAAGTGTCCAAGGAGGACCGGAACATGACCGATAATTTTGAGAAGAAAGTTGCTGTTGATGGGCCTGTGGTAAATGCGGGCGAGCTTGGCTCGTCCACGTTTTCCCCAGGACAGGCTTTGCCGGCAGGCCCGCTGGGACTTGGCCAGCGATGGACGGTGGCGCGCAAGCGTGAGGTCGTTCTGCGGCTTTTGCGTGACGAGCCGGTGCAACTTCTGTCGCGCCAGTTGGGCGTAGAGATCTTCCGGCTCGAGCAGTGGCGTGAGAAAGCGATCGGCGGGATCGACGCCTCGCTCAAGCAACGCAAGGGCGATCCGGTGCAGGCGGAACTGGATAGCGCCATGAAGCGGATCGGAGAGTTGACCATGCAGGTGGAACTGCTGGAGGCCAAGACGGAGACCTTCGGCCCTTTGGGGCGGCGGAGGTCGCGGCGATGAGTGCCGCCACCTCGCCCGGCACGGGTCTGGCCTACGGCCTGCGGCGGGTCTGCGCCGCCTGGGGCATGGCCCGCTCCTCGTTCTACGCCGTGACCTCCGGCCAGCACGCCGAGCAGCCGCCGGCAAAGCGTCGGGGACCGAAGCCCGCGATCTCGGACCAGGCGCTGCTGGTGGCGATCGAAGCCGACCTGGAGGCATCGCCCCGGGAGGGCGAGGGCTACCGCAAGGTCTGGGCTCGGCTTCGGGTCTGTCGCGACATCCGGGTTGCCCGCAAGCGGGTGCTCCGCCTGATGCGCGAGAACAATCTGCTCTCGCCCCATCGCTGCCGCCGCCGTGGCGGCAATCCCCATGACGGTGAGATCATCACTCATGCCCCGAACCTCATGTGGGGCACCGATGGCGTTCGGGTGTTCACGGTGGACGACGGCTGGGGCTGGATCTTCACCGCCGTCGAGCATTGGAACGCCGAGTGTGTCGGCTGGCATGTCTGCAAGCGCGGCGACCGCTTCGCCGCCCTGCAGCCGATCTCCATGGGGCTTGCCGGGCTGTATGGCTCGACCGCGGCCGGCGCGGCTCGGGGGCTGGCCTTGCGGATGGATCACGGCTCCCAGTATCTGTCGGACCACTTCACCAACCAGATCAAGTTCTGGGGCATCCAGCCGTCCTACGCCTTCGTCGCCGAGCCCCAGACCAACGGCGTCGCCGAGCGGTTCAATCGCACGCTGAAGGAACAGATCATCCATGGTCGCATCTACCGCAACATCGCGGAGCTGCGGGACGCCGTCCGCGACTTCGTCGAACTCTACAATGCCCAGTGGATCGTCGAAAAGAACGGCTACCTGAGCCCCGCTCAAGCTCGTCAGGCGTGGCACGCCGCGATCTCAATCAGGCCCGCCGCGTGAGACAAACTTGTGTCCAAGGAACCGGGTGCGCTACAAGGAAGGCTATGCCATGGGCGGGCTGTTCCTGCCCCACTTCGTCAATTCCATCATTTTCTCCAAGCCCAAGTACAGCGTCGACAGCTTTATGCCCCTGGGCCTTATCAGCTCGGACGTGCCCATCTTCTTCGTCCAGAAGGATTCGCCCTTCAAGGACCTGAAGGACCTGGTGGCCGCCGCCAAGAAGGGCGCGGGAACGGTGTCCCTGGCCATCGGCAGCTTCACGGGCGAGCACTACATCGTGGTCGCGGTTTTGGAGAAGGCCCTGGGGATCAGCTTCAACGCGGTCAACGTGAAGGGCGGCTCCAAGGTGATGAGCAACGTCATCGGCAAGCACTTCGACGTCGGCATCTCGCGCCCCGTGTCGATCCTTCGGGTGCGCGACGAGATCCGCGGCCTCGGCATCGCGGCGGCGGAGCGCAACCCCAACTATCCGGAAGCGCCGACCTTGGCCGAGCAGTTCCCGGGCGTCGACATCCCGATGCTGAGCTCCGACACCGGGGTGATGGTCCCCAAGGCGTTCAAGGACGGCAACCCGGCGGGCTTCGCCAAGCTGGCCAAGGCCTTCGAGGACGCCATCAA
Source organism: Rhodospirillales bacterium (assembly GCA_965247705.1). Lineage (GTDB taxonomy): Bacteria > Pseudomonadota > Alphaproteobacteria > Rhodospirillales > CAMCUA01 > CBDFHV01. The sequence continues at coordinate 29,203 of CBDFHV010000073.1, forward strand.
GTCGCCCGACTACGCCAAGGTGCTGGAGCGCCGTGGCCTCGCCCTCGGCTGGAAGGGCCCGGACGCGGCGGCGGCCCATGTCAAGGCCACGTTCGATGCCATGCAGAAGTACAAAGGTCTGATCGAGGCGGCAAAAAGCCGCTAGCCCGAATTATTCACGGCGCTGATTGAAAATGCTGGTGAGCGTAGATTAACCTGTTGAAATGCCGTATGATTTTGGTGTCAAGACAAGATCACATGGCAACAGAACAACCCACGGCTCACCATGAACGAGATTACCCCCTATCTCCCTGGTTTGTCACCCGTTGGAGGCAAGCCGCTTTGCGCCCGCTTCGACGGCGGACGGCTGTCGTCGGACGGCGGGGTGTTGTTGTTGGGCGAGATCGACAGGCGGCTCGGCATCGCCGACGTGCTCGCTTCCTGCGTCACCGACGTGCGCGACCCGGCGAGCACGACCCACGCTTACGTAGACATGATCCGGGCGCGCCTGTTCGCTATTGCCTGCGGGTATGAGGATTGCGACGACCTCGACGTTCTGCGTTTCGATCCGGCGTTCAAGCTGGCCTGTGGCCGTTTGTCCGAGAGCGGCGACGACCTGATGAGCCAACCGACCCTGTCGCGCCTCGAGAACGCGCCGTCATGGCGCGCGCTCGGGCGCATGGGGCTGTCGATGATCGATCTGTTTTGCGCCAGCTTCAAGCGCGTTCCGGCGCGCATCGTTCTCGATATCGACGACACCGACGACGCCGTTCACGGCGGCCAGCAGCTGGCGCTGTTCAACGCCCATTACGACGACTATTGCTTCCAACCCATCCATATCTTCGAGGCGGCCACCGGCAAGCCGGTGATGTCACTGCTGCGTCCCGGCAAGCGGCCCTCCGGCGACGAGGCGGCGCGGATCCTGAGACACGTCATCGGCCGCATCCGCCGCAACTGGCCACGGGTCGAGATCACCGTGCGGGGCGATGGCCACTACGCCACGCCGGAGGCCATGGAATTCCTCGAACGTCAGGGCTGCGGCTACATCTTCGGGCTTTCCGGCAACGCCCGGCTGAACAGGATCGGCCAGCCGTGGTGCGAGGACGCCGCCGTGCGCCGGGCGGGGCAGGGAAAGGATAAGGTGCGCCGCTTCTTCCACACCGGCTACCAGGCCAAAAGCTGGTCACGGCAACGCTCGGTCATCGCCCGCGTGGAAGCTACCGCCAAGGGCTGTGACGTCCGCTTCGTCGTCACCAACCTGAGCGGCCGCGCCAAGGCGCTCTACGAGAAGGTCTACTGCGCCCGCGGGCGGATGGAAAACATGATCAAGGACCACAAGCTCTACACCAAGTCCGACCGCACGTCGTGCCACCGTTGGGAGGCCAACCAGTTCCGCCTCTTCCTGCATACCGGCGCCTACTGGCTGCTGCATCAGCTTCGCCAAGCGGCGCCTCGGAAATCGCTGTGGCGAACGGCCACCTTCGAAACCCTGCGCCGGGCGTTTCTCAAAATCGCCGTCCGCGTCGAGGAGCTCAAGTCGCGCCTCAGGATCGCCCTGCCTTCGGCCTATCCCTATCAGCCGGCCATGATCGCCATCGCCGGGCGCATCACCGCCCAAGGGCCCTGAACCAAGCGGCAGGTGCCGCCGGACGAGCCCCGAACAACAACCTCCAACCTCTCCGACAATCCGTCTCAAAAATCGCCGTCAACCCGGTCGCTACCGCTCGTCCCGCTGAAATCCGATGGCCGTCATGAATAATTGGGGCTAGGCGGCCATTCCGTTCGCCGGGCGGCCGCGACGCTGCCCGGCGAACCGCTTCTCGCGAA
>CBDFHV010000074.1:0-107426 GCA_965247705.1 Rhodospirillales bacterium
AATACACTCTATAGGGGATATCCCTGTGAAGTAGGGTAGTTACCCTAGAATTCGAGACCACTTGTGGGGGCAGTCATCCCTCTCTTGGATACCAGGAATCCTCAACAGGGTGGCGGTTCCGCGTTGTCACCTTCGACAGAGGACGCCGACCTAATGACCGAGTATCAACGAGGCCGCCCCATCGCGCCGCTCGTCGCCGTCGAACTCGCGCACACGGCGACGCCGGTCGGGACCCACAAAGTCTTCCCGGCGAACGAAGGGGTGGGAGGACTCGACCACGGACACGATACGCTGATGGATCAGCTGAGCGGAAAACGGCTTCGCCAGGAAACTATTCGCGCCAGCATCCCGGGCTCTTTCGACGTTAACGGTCTCGGTATGGGCGCTGACGATTATCACGGGAATGAAGGGGTCCGGACTGTCCCCGGCTTTGCGCAGCCGTTGCACAAGCCCAAGGCCTGAAAAGGTAGGCGACCAGTCCGCAAGCACAATGTCCGCGGGTCTCTTATTGAGAATGGCATAGGCCTCTTCGACGCTGGAAGCATCGACGACCGAACCCACTCCCAATGCACGCAGCACGACGCGAAGCAGACTTCGCATGTTGAATTGGGGATCGGCGACGAGGACGATCAGGCGGGAAAGATCGTAGTAGCCAGACATTGCCCTTCCCGGTCACGATTGTTTCCGAACCCGTCGGAGCCCGATGGCCACGTAGTCCCGCACGGGGCCTTATGCGCTATTTTTCTGAACTGAAAGCCTGTCCGCAGGGATGATACGGAACGGGTTGGGGCAATGCCTCGGTCTCCGACGATTTGGCCCGCGTATGTCCAAGCTATGGAACATCGCCGCGAGCGGCCTGAACGGCCCCGATGGCGACGCCCCGTACCGTCCGATGGAAAAAGAAGCGGGCGCCCGTAACCAAGGCAGAGGCAGGCATTGGAGAGAATTACAGCGCCGCGCTCGCGGGTGCAAATTGCAGCGCCGCCAAACGGGCATAAAGCGGGCTCGATTTCAGCAATTCCTCGTGGGTTCCACGGCGACGATGCGGCCGCCGTCCATGACGGCGATGCGGTCGGCGTTGACCACGGTGGACAGGCAGTGGGCGATGATGAGGGTGGTGCGGCCTTCCATCAGGCGGCGCAGGCCCTGCTGGACCAGGCGCTCGTTCTCGGAATCGAGCGCGCTTGTCGCCTCGTCCAACAGCAGTACCGCCGGGTCGCGGAGGATGGCCCGGGCGATGGACACCCGCTGGCGCTGGCCGCCGGAAAGCCTGGTGCCTTTCTCGCCCAGGAACGTGTCGTAGCCCTCGGGCAGGGATTCCAGGAACTCGGCCGCAGCGGCGTCCCGGGCGGCGGCCCGCACGGATTCATCGTCGGCGTTGGGGTCGCCGTAGAGGATATTGTCGTGGGCGTTGGCGCCGAAGATCACCGGCTCCTGGGGGACCAGGGCCATGCAGCGCCGCAGGGTCAAGGTGTCCAGTTCGCGGACGTCGATACCGTCGACGGTAATGCGGCCCTCCAAGGGGTCGTAGAACCGCAGGAGGAGCTGGAAGACCGTCGACTTCCCTGCGCCCGACGGACCGACCAGGGCCACCGTGTCTCCGGGCTCGATGTTGAAGGAGACATCGTGCAGCGCCGGCGCATCGGGGCGGGAAGGGTAGTGGAACGTCACCCCTTCAAACCCCACCCGCCCGGCAACCGGGAAGGGCAGGGGTTTTGGTGCCGGCGGCGGCGTGATCTCCGGCGTCACCTCCAGCAGTTCCATCAGCCGCTCCGTGGCGCCGGCGGCCCGCTGCAATTCGCCGTAGACTTCGGAAATGACGCCGACGGAAATGGCCACCATGGTGGCGTAGAAAACAAAGGCGGCCAGTTCGCCACCGGTGATCCGCCCGCTCATGACATCGTTGCCGCCCACCCACAGGATGACGGCGATGGCGGTGAAGACCAGCAGGATGACGGTGGCCGACAGCACCGCTCTGAGGCCGATCCGACGCCGGGCGGTGTCGAAGGCCTGCCAGACCTCGTAACCGAAGCGGCGCCGATCCTCCGCCTCGTGGGTGAAGGCCTGGACGGTGCGAATGGCGTTGAAGCTCTCCTCGGCGAAGGCGCCCACGTCGGCGACCCGGTCCTGGCTTGCCCGGGACAGTTTGCGCACCCGCCGGCCGATAAGCAGGATCGGCGCCACCACCACCGGCACCACCAGCAGCACCAGGCCCGTCAGCCTGGCGTCGGTGACCAGCAACATCACCAGACCGCCGGTCAAAGTCAGGGCGTTGCGCAGGGCCATGGAGGCGCTGGAGCCGATGATGGACTGCAGCAGCGTCGTGTCCGTGGTCAACCGGGACAGGATCTCGCCGGTCTTGGTCACTTCGAAGAAGCCGGGGTGCAGGGAGATGACCCGGTCGAACAGGGCGTTGCGCAGGTCCGCCACCACCCGCTCGCCCAGCCAGGACATCAGGTAGAAGCGGGCGAAAGTGCCGCCGGCCATGACCACCCCGAGGCCGATCAGCAGCAAAAGCGCGTCGTCGAGGGCCTTGGAATCGCCGCTGGCGAAGCCGCTGTCAACCAGCACCCGCAGGCCCTGCCCCAGACCCAGGGACGCCAAGGCGGTCACCACCAGGGCCACCGCCGCCAGCACGACGCGGGGCAGGTACGGCCGCAGGAAAGCGCCGGCCCGGCGCAGGGCGCGAACGTCCCGGCCCGGGGGCCGTTCGGGGAGGAAGCCGCGTCCCCTGCCGCCGGGTCCCGCCACGGATGTGATCCTCGATGTGAATGCGCAGTCCTTCTCATGGACTGATGGCGTGCCGGCGTCCAGGATTCGTGGCGATGGTAAAAACAGACCAATTTGGTCTTGATTGCGCCGCAAAACCTGACTAATTAGGTCTTGATTGCAGCGCAAGGCGGAATTCCATGATCCGACTAAGCAGATTAGCCGACTACGCCGTGGCCCTGATGACCCATATCGCCGACCAGCCCGACCGGCTGCGGACGGGGCCGGAACTGGCAACGGCCATGCACCTGCCGCCGCCGACGGTGAGCAAGGTCCTCAACAAATTGAGCCGCGGCGGGCTTTTGACTTCCCACCGGGGGGTGGTCGGAGGCTATAACCTGGCCCGACCGGCCAACCATATCACCATGACCGACATCATTTCCGCCGTCGACGGCCCCATCGCCATGACCGACTGCATCGAGGACTCGCCCGGCGTGTGCACGCTCGAATCCATCTGCCCGGCCCGATCCAGTTGGCAGAAGATCAACAACGCGATCCGCGGCGCCTTGGACGGGGTAACCCTGTCCGACGTGGTGCCGCCGCCCATGCCATGGGTAAGCGTGCCGGCCGCCGAACCCCGGGAGACCGCATGACCATCCGCACGGAAACCATCGACACGGTCCGTTCGGCGACCGAGGCCTACAAATACGGCTTCGTCACCGATATCGAGTCCGACACGGCGCCGAAGGGTCTGAGCGAGGATATCGTCCGCCTGATCTCGGGCAAAAAGGACGAGCCCCAGTGGCTGCTGGACTGGCGACTGAAGGCCTATCGTCACTGGCTGACCATGCCCGAGCCCCAGTGGGCCAAGGTCGCCTTCCCGCCCATCGATTATCAGGACGCCTACTACTACTCGGCCCCCAAATCCATGGCCAACCGCCCTGAGAGCCTGGAAGACGTCGACCCGGAATTGCTGCGCACCTACGAGAAGCTGGGTATTCCCCTGAAGGAGCAGGAGATGCTGGCCGGGGTGGCAGTGGACGCCGTCTTCGACAGCGTCTCGGTCGCCACCACGTTTAAGCGCAAGCTGGAGGAGGTGGGCGTCATCTTCTGCCCCATGTCGGAGGCGGTGGAACGCTGCCCCGACCTGGTACAGAAGTACCTGGGCAGCGTGGTGCCCTACACGGACAACAAGCACGCCACCCTCAATTCGGCGGTCTTTACCGACGGCTCCTTCGTCTACGTGCCCGAATGGGTGCGATGCCCCATGGAGCTTTCCACATACTTCCGCATCAACGCCCAGAACACGGGCCAGTTCGAGCGCACCCTGATCATCGCCGACAAGGGTTCCTACGTCAGCTACCTGGAGGGCTGCACGGCGCCCATGCGCGACGAGAACCAGCTGCATGCCGCGGTGGTGGAACTGGTCGCCATGGACGACGCGGAAATCAAGTATTCCACCGTCCAGAACTGGTACCCGGGCGACGCCGACGGCAAGGGCGGCATCTACAACTTCGTCACCAAGCGCGGCGCCTGCCGCGGCCGCAACGCCAAGATCTCCTGGACCCAGGTGGAGACCGGCTCGGCGATCACTTGGAAGTACCCCAGCTGCATCCTCCAGGGGGACAATTCCGTGGGCGAATTCTATTCCATCGCCATCACCAACAACCGCCAGCAGGCCGACACGGGCACCAAGATGATCCATCTGGGCCGCAACACCCGCTCGCGGATCGTCTCCAAGGGCGTCTCCGCCGGCCAGGCCGAACAGACCTATCGCGGCCTGGTGCGCATGGGGCCGAGGGCCGAGGGCGCCCGCAACCATACCCAGTGCGACAGCCTCCTGATCGGCGATCGCTGCGGCGCCCACACGGTGCCCTACATCGAAAGCCGCAACCGCAAGGCCATCGTCGAACACGAGGCGACGACGTCGCGCATCAGCGAGGACCAGCTTTTCTACTGCCGCCAGCGGGGCCTGTCGGAAGAGGAGGCGGTGGCCGTCGTGGTCAACGGTTTCTGCCGCGAGGTCCTGCAGCAGCTTCCCATGGAATTCGCCGTCGAGGCCCAGAAACTGGTCGCCATCAGCCTGGAAGGCAGCGTCGGATGAGCCCGCTTTTGGAGATCGAGGGCCTTGTGGTCGAAGTGGACGGCAAAGAGATCCTGAAGGGGATCGACCTGACCCTGGAAGCGGGCCGGGTCGACGCCATCATGGGGCCCAACGGTTCGGGCAAGAGCACCCTGGCTTACGCCATGGCCGGGCGGCCGGGCTACGAGATCACCGCCGGCACGGTCCGCTACAAGGGCAAGGATCTCATGGACATGGCGCCGGAAGAGCGGGCCGGCGAGGGCCTGTTCCTCGCTTTCCAGTATCCGGTCGAGATCCCCGGCGTCACCAACACCATCTTCCTCAAGGAATCCGTCAACGCGGTGCGCCGCTACCGGGGCGAGGACGAACTGGACGCCATGGCCTTCCTGAAGACCATCCGCCCCAAGCTCAAGGACCTGGGGGTCGACAACGAGCTTCTCAAGCGAGCGGTGAACGTGGGCTTCTCCGGCGGCGAGAAGAAGCGCAATGAGGTCCTGCAGATGACGGTCCTGGAACCGATTCTCGCCGTCCTCGACGAGACCGATAGCGGCCTCGACATCGATGCCCTCAAGATCGTCGCCGACGGGGTCAACGCGCTGAGGGCGCCGGACCGGTCATTCCTGGTCATCACCCACTACCAGCGCCTGTTGGAGCACATCGTGCCCGACCGGATCCACGTGCTGGCCGGGGGGCGCATCGTGCGCACCGGCGGCAAGGAACTGGCCCTGGAGCTGGAGGCGAAGGGCTATGCCGACATCCTGGCGGCGGCCTGAGGCAACGAAACGATGACGGTCACAGCGAAATCCCAGGCCCGGCCGGACGCCGGCGTCGCGCCTTTTCTGGACCAGTTCGGCGCCGCCCGAGCCTGGCTGCCCGGCATGGAGCACGCCTTCGTGACCGACTTCCGGCAACGGTGCCTGGGGCGGTTCGAGTCCCTGGGCCTGCCGACGACAAAGCTGGAAGCCTGGCATTTCACCAACGTGGCCCCGGTCCTGCGCCAGTCCTTCGAGGCCGTGGAAGGGCCCGTGGAAGCGACGGGGATCGATTCCGTGGCGCCGCTCGTGGAAACCTCGGGCCATCGGCTGGTGTTCGTCGGCGGCCGGTACCAGCCCCATCTTTCCGACCCCGGCGACTTGCCCCGTGGCGTGGTGCTGGAACCCCTGCCAAGCGTTCTGGCTAAGCGGCCGGAGCTTGTCGGCGAACGCCTTGGCGACCTCGGCTATCTGGACGACAACGCCTTCGATGCCATTAACGGAGCGATGATGAGCGACGGGGCGGTTCTCGTCATCGACGACGGCGTGTCGATCGAAGCGCCGATCGAGATCGTGTTCCTGGCCGGCCTCGGCGACGAGGCTCGGGCGGAATACGTCCGCAGTCTGCTGGTCCTGGGTACCGGCGCCAAGGCCACGGTGATCGAGCGGCACGGCGGGTTCGGCGACGAGGCGCGCCTGCGCAGCGCCGGCGTCGAAGCCTTCCTCGGCCCGCAAAGCGCGCTTCGCCACCACAAGGTTCAGGAAGAGGGCGCGGCCACCGTTCATGTGGCGGGCCTTCAGGCCCGCCTCGACCGGGATGCCGTGCTGGAATCCTTCACCCTCCACCGGGGCGCCCGGCTGGCCCGCCAGGACACCGTCGCCTGCCTGGAGGGCGAGGGCGCCCAATGCCGGCTCAACGGCGCCTATCTGCTGCGGGGCGAGCAGCACTGCGACAACACCACCCGCATCGAACATCGGGTACCCCATACCGCCTGCAGCGAAGTGTTCAAGGGCGTGGTGGACGACCGGGCGCGGGGCGTCTTCCAGGGCACCATCGTGGTCCATCGGGACGCCCAGGGCACCGACGGGCACCAGTCGAGCCGGGCGCTGCTGCTGTCGGACCAGGCAACCGTCGATACCAAGCCGGAACTGGAGATCTACGCCGACGACGTGAAGTGCAGCCACGGCGCGACCATCGGCGAATTGGACAGCGAAGCGATGTTCTATCTGCGCTCCCGCGGTCTCGACGAAGCGTCGGCCCGTCGCCTGTTGATCGGCGCCTTCATCGAGGACGCCCTGGCCGAAATCAGCGACGAGGCCGTGCGCCAGGCCCTCGGCCATCGTGCCATCGGCTGGCTGGAAGCGGAGGAGATGCGCCCATGAACGCCGTATCCGCGCCCGCCGCGATTGCCGACAGCGGGCTTGCCCGGGCCTACGACGTGGAACGGGTGCGCCGCGATTTCCCGATCCTGTCCGAAATCGTGCACGGCAAGCCGTTGGTGTTCCTGGACAGCGCCGCCTCGGCCCAGAAGCCGCGCCAGGTAATCGACGCCTTGCGCTACGTGTACGAGCACGAATACGCCAACGTCCACCGGGGCATCTACTATCTGAGCGAACGGGCCACCAGACGTTTCGAGGAAGCCCGCGAGGCGGTGCGGCGCTTCATCAACGCCGCCCACGGCCACGAGATCGTCTTCACCCGCAACGCCACCGAGGCCATCAACCTGGTCGCCGCCACCTTTGGACGGCGGTTCTTGGCCGAAGGCGACGAGGTGGTGATTTCGGAGATGGAGCACCACTCCAACATCGTGCCCTGGCAAATGCTGCGGGACGAGAAGGGCATCGTGCTCAAGGTGGTTCCTATCACCGACGACGGCGAATTGCGCCTGGACGCCCTGGACCGGATCCTGGGCCCGCGCACCAAGCTGGTGGCGATCACCCATATGTCCAACGCCTTGGGCACCATCGTTCCGGTTGCCGAGGTCATCGCCAGGTCCCATGGGGTGGGCGCCAAGGTGCTGCTGGACGGCTGCCAGGGGGTGACCCACCTGGGCGTCGACGTGCAGGCGCTGGACTGCGATTTCTACGCCTTTTCCGGCCATAAGCTCTACGGGCCGTCGGGCATTGGGGTGCTGTTCGGCAAGGAAGCGCTTCTCGATGCCATGCCCCCCTACATGGGCGGCGGCGAGATGATCGAAACGGTGACCTTCGAGAAATCCACCTGGGCGCCGCTGCCCCACAAGTTCGAGGCTGGGACACCGGCCATCGCCCAGGCCATTGGCCTTGGCGTCGCCATCGAATACCTGGAAGGGCTCGGCATGGATGCCGTTCGGGCCCACGAGCGGGACCTGCTCACCTATGCCACCCAGCGCCTGTCGGCCATCGAGGGCCTGCGAATAATCGGCACCGCCATGGCCAAGGCCAGCGTCTTGTCCATGACCGCCAGCTTCGCACATGCCTTCGACATGGCGACGATCCTCGATCGGGAAGGGGTCGCGGTCCGCGCCGGACACCACTGCGCCCAACCGGTCATGGCCCGCTTCGGGATCGATTCCTCGGTTCGGGCGTCCCTCGGCCTCTACAGCAACCGTGCCGACGTAGACACCTTGGCCGAGGGGCTGGAGAAGGTTCGCAGGGTTCTGTCGTGACGGCGGACCTGGAGGCATACCATGAATTCGTCGACATCCTCGGCGAGCTCGACGACGAAATGCGCTGGGAATTCATCATCGACATGGCCAAGCGCCACAAGAACGACCCGTTTCCGGAATCGGCCATGTCGGACGAGAATCTGATGCACGGCTGCATGTCCAAAGTGTGGATCCTCCATGATCGGGAGATCGACAAGCACTACTTTCGAGGCCATAGCGATTCGATCATCGTCAAGGGCTTGGTGAGCATGATGGCCGAGTCCTTCAGCGGCCTGAGGGGCGCGGAACTGCAGGCCCTGACCCTGGACCACGTACGCGACCTCAATCTCGGCGCGCTGACCACCCAGCGTCAGGTGGGCATGATGGCGATGCTCAAGCACATGCAGCGCCTCGGTCGCCAGACCGCGGCCACGTCGGTGGCCGGGGAGGACGTGATAACATCATGAGACGCGGGGGATTTCCATGCATGGCATGACACCTTACGAGACCGGGGAGCCGCTTGAGGACTTTCGGGCTTCCGCCGGCGAGCCACTGCCGCCGGGGACGGCCCCGGCCACCGCCGAGGTCGTGGTCGAGGCCCTGCGCACCGTGTACGATCCGGAGATTCCGGTAAATATCTACGACCTCGGCCTGATCTACGAGAGCGAGATCGGCGAGGACGGCAACGTGCAGATCAAGATGAGCTTGACCGCGCCTGGCTGCCCGGTCGCCGGCGAAATGCCCGGCATGGTCGCCGATGCCGTTGCCGCCGTGGACGGCGCCGGGGAAGTGGACGTGGAGCTTGTCTGGGATCCGCCCTGGGATACCAGCAGAATGTCCGAGGACGCGAAACTGGCCCTCGGCATGGACTGACAGCGAACAACGACGACAACCACCACGACAACTATGGAGAGACCGATGAGCGACAATCCCGTTTTCGACCGCATACAGACGGAAATCGACGCCGCCGACGTGGTGGTTTTCATGAAGGGCACGCCCGTGATGCCCCAGTGCGGATTTTCCGCCCAGGTCGTGGCGGGCCTTACTCACCTGGGCGTCAAGTTCAAGGGCTTCAACGTACTGGAAGATCCCGATGTGCGGGACGGCATCAAACAGTTCAGCAACTGGCCAACCATTCCCCAGCTCTATGTGAAGGGCGAATTCGTCGGCGGCTGCGATATTTTCCGCGAGATGTTCCAGACCGGCGAACTTGAGGAGCTGTTCCGCGACAAGGGAGTCCAGGCCGCGACCCAGGCTTGAGTCCATCGAAGGGAAAGAGCCCGTGGGACAGTCCGTGCCCATCGGTTCCCGGGGCTATCACGCGGTGCGGGCGATGGTCGACCTCGCCCGTTGTTACGAGGCCGGGCGGCCGGATCCCCTGGCCGCCATCGCGGAACGGCAGAACATCTCCGTCTCCTACCTGGAGCAACTGTTCGCGAGGCTGCGCCGCCAGCGCTTGCTGACCGCGATGCGCGGGCCAGGCGGCGGATACCGTCTGTCCCGTCCACCCCGGGAAACGCGAATCGACGAGATCGTGCGCGCCGTCGACGGCGCCATGGCCACGGCCGAGTCCGGCGAGGGTTTACCGGCGGGACAAGAGGAATGGGAGGCCGCGCGTGCCAGCGACGATCTGTGGACGGCGGTCGGGCAAGAGGTGTCTCAATACCTGAGCCGGGTGTCCCTTCAGGACGTCATCCGGGACAATGGCGCCTTGGTATGAGGCCTATCGGCCTCACGATTCGGGAAGTTCGGCCAAGGCGGCACGGGCCAAGGTCGCGACGGGAGAATTGCCGCCGAGTTGCAGTGCTTCCTCCAGGAGGCGCCGCGCCTCGCCCGTACGGCCGAGGGATTTGAGGGCGATGCCGAGGTGATAGCGGATATCCGGATTTCGTGGATCGCGAACCATTGCGTCCCGCAGGTACGAAAGGGCGCGACCGGGGTCCCCCCGTTTGACCAGGACCCAACCGAGCGTGTCCTTGACCTGTGCCGCACTAGGCGCGGCCTCGTGGGCTTTCTCGGCCAGTTCAAGGGCACGGTTCGTATCGGTTTCCAGGTACAGCCAGGCCAGATTGTTGAGAATTCGGGGATCGTTCGGGCGCAGCGGTAGCAACGCCTCGTGGGCGGTCCTCGCCGTGTCGTTTCGCCCCACTTCCAGAAGCCCGGTGGCGTAAGCCAATCGGACTTCCACATCGTTGGGGTTGGTTTTGATCCAGCGGTCGAGGACCCGAAGGCCCGTTTCAATGCGACCCAGGGACCGGTAGGTGAGGTGGGCGCGGAGAACCAACTCCGCCGTCGGTGCCTTTTTCAGGCCGTTGCGATAGGCCCTAAGGGCTGCTTCCGGCTGACCTGCGCGGGTCAGCACGTCACCTTCGAGGAGTGCCAAGTCGTCGTCGGGGCGTTCGGCGGCCAGCAGCTTGAATTGGTCCTGGGCTTCGGCGATCTTATCGCTCCGGGACAACTGATCGATCAGCGCGACACGGGCGGGAACGAAGTCAGGGTCAACTCGCATGGACCGGCGCAGGGTCTGCTCCGCGGCCTCATTGTCACCCACGGAGATCTGCATCCGGGCGGCCCGCAAGAGCATTTCCGCCGAGTCCTCGACGGCCTCGACCATCTGGCGGAAAGTTTGCCGGGCGGCCTCACGGCGGTTCAAAGCCCGTTGCGTGCGCCCCAGTCCTTCCAGGACGGCGGGCGTGGTGGGATGTCCCTGCTGTAGTTTCTCGGCGATCAAGAGTGCATCTTGAGGGCTGTCCGTCGCCAGATAGAGGTCAATAAGCCGCACCTGGGAGCGCACATCCGAAGGCTCCGTGTTGCGCACCTTTTCGAGCCAGGAAATGGCATCGGCCGTTCGTCCCATGGTTTGGGCAATATCCGCCATGGCGCGCATGGCCCGGGTCTCGGAGGGGTGTTTGTCGAGAACCCCCCGACAGATCTGGCGTGCCGCCTCCGGGTTGCCGGCGGCGATCTCCAGCTTGGCCAGATTGAGGCTGGCGCTGCGGTGCTCCGGGTTTGCTTCCAGGGCCTGGCGCAAGGTCGCCCGCGATCGCGCCACGTCTCCCTTCCCCAGCCACGCCGCGCCCGCCATGTCCAATGCCACCGCGTCCTTGTCGTTCTGTTCCAGTAGGGCATCGGTGACGGCGAGGGCGCCGTCGTGCTTCCCCGCCTGAAGGAGTTGAATAGCCAACAGGTAGCGTGCTTGGAGCGACCGAGGGTCAAGGCCCACGGCTGCCTCCAGCTCTTCGATGCCGGCGTCCATGTCGCCGGCCGCGAAATGCGCCAGGGCCTGCTGAACTTTTACCGAAGATGAGTTCGGCCTCAGTTCGGCCGCCCGGTCCAGATAGGCCAGACCCCGCTCGGTCTTGCCGACACGGATCAGGATGCCGCCGAGGAGGGCAAGCAGGTGCGGGTCCGACGGCGTCACCCGAAGGGCAGGCTCGAGAACCTCGATGGCACGGGCCTCGTGACCCTGTCTGTACAGCACCGTGCCCAGCATTTTTCGGGCGCCCGGGTGATTGGGACTGAACTTGATGTAGTCGTTCAGATAGCGGCCCGCTTCCGCATTATTCTTGAGAGCGTAATAGACGAGGCTGGCAGCCAACAGCGCGGAGGGATCGTTGCGCAGGAACGATGGCTCCATATTCTTGATGATGTTCTCCGCCGTGGCCAGGGCTTGCCGCGCGCCCGAAGCATCGCCGTCGTGCAGCAGCACCCTTGCCTCCAGGTAGGAGGCATAGGGATCATCGGCAACAATGCTCTTCATGTGAGCGACGTCTTCGCGCGCCGCGTCCCATCGGCCCAGCAACATCAAGGCATCGGCACGGGCCAGTCGTGCAGGCAAATGGTTGGTTTGCAGCGCGATGCAGGCCGTGAGGTCATCCACCGCCCCCGACAGATCGCCCCCAATACGCCGCATTTCGCCGCGAAAGAACCAGGCCTCCGGCAGCTTGGGATCCCGCTCCACCGCCTGGCTTGCGAGGTCGCTGGCCGTCCCAGGTTCGCCTTGCAGAATGGCGATTTTGGCGAGCCCCAGGGGCGGCTGGGCGCTTTTCGGGTCAAGTCGGCTGGCCGCCCGATAGGCGAGGGCTCCCTCTTTCAGGCGTCGCAAATGGGTCAGGGCGTCGCCCCGGGCGAGAAGGATCTGGATTTCGACCTCGGTGGGTCGGCCGCCGCTATGAATGTCTTTCAGTAGCTCATCGTACTTACGCTGCATGAGATAGGCCTGGGCCAGGGGCATCAGGGTCAGCGTATCGTCGGCGCCCGAACGCATGGCCCGCTTATAGGCATGTTCGGCCGACAGCCCGTCCCCAAGCAAGAGGTGGACTTGCCCCAAAAGGAGCCGCGCCGAAAGGTTCTCCGGGTCCTCGGCAAGGGCGTTCTTCAGTTCGATCAGGGCGGCGCCAAAATCCTCCTTTCCCAGATGCTGAAGGGCTTGGTCGTAATAATCGCTGGAGCGTTGCGGATCGGTTGCCGCAAAAGCCGTCGTAACAGGTGCGACTCCGGCGGCGAGCAGAATCAGGGCAACGAGGACAAAGGAGCGGAGAGGCCCATGCACGGTCATGTTCGGCTCGCATTGGTCAGTGCGTGCTCCTTCTAACATGGGATTTCGCTGCTCGGGAAATCAAGTTGGGACAACGGCTTGGGGCCGCGGCATTACGCACAAGAAAACGGCGCCTCCCACGGGAGGCGCCGTTCCAATTGTAGGGAGCGAGGAGAGCCGTTACCGCACGCTGCGGCGGCGGCGCATCCATGCCATGCCGATAAGACCGCCGGCGATCAGTCCCAGACCGCCAGGCTCCGGTACGTTGGTGGTTGAGGCATTACCCCTAATGTTGTCAAAGGCGCAAGAGCCACGACAGCCAATGGTCATTCTGATCACGTTTTCCACGTTGAAGGTGATCCGCCGCCACTTGTTGTCGCCGTCCGTGGTGGGAACGAAGAGCTGATCGCCATCACCACCGATACCAGCGATGTTTACGCCGGTGGCGTCCAGCGGCGTGGTCTCGTCGTTGTCCGCGAAGAAACTGATTTCAGAGCCGGGGAGGTTACTATTTTCGGTCCCTTCGATGTCGATGACGTCGATGCTGAAGATGCTGGTGGGGACATCGAACACGAATGTCAGCTTGCCGCCGTGGGCCTCGTCGTCCGGCTCGTTGCAGACGTCGTCGCCGCAACCGTCGCTGTTCTCCTGGATGATCAAGATGTTGCCGGGGTTGCTCTTGCCGTCCGGACCGTTGCCTCGCTGTGGGTCAACGCTTGCCACGACGGGAGCGCCCTCGGCCCCATGATACGTAAAGCCAGTAGCTCCATTGCGTCGGGCTTCCAGGTCCGGATCACGGCCGGTGCCAGGTCGCGAATTGTAGACCACTGCCCGATCGACATCGTTGCCATTGGAACCGGCCAAAATGGTCACGGATACCCGCGAATCTGAACCGGGGATGCCATTGAGGCTGCCCGGGCCCCACATGTTGGTGACGACCTGACCGTCCACGACGTCGGCATTGGCGATGTCCGCACCGCCGGCAGCAACCGTCGTCATTCTCTCGAAGGTCATGATCCAGGGCGCGGCGGTGGCGGAGCCGGCCAGGAACGCTCCGACTCCGAACGCGGCGGTGGCGGCGCCGACGGCGCGCAGCATCGCGTTGACGCGTGATGTCGTCATGGGTCTCCTCACCTTCAGCGACCCCGCGGGGCCGTCTAACAGACCAAATTTCGTTCGACCCCGGACGACCGATGTCCCGTCCGTCGCGAGGCCTTTTGACGGCGCTGTGACGCGCCATTGCCAAGTACTAAGCAAATTTCGTGCCACCGTGTGAGACTCCATGAAATCAAGGACTTGTCCGATCGCGTCGGGGCGGTTCGGGGTGCGTCGGACCCCAACCTGTAAAGCACGCCGACAGGTCGACTCGCCCCTGAGTTCTGTGAAATCTAACGATTTCAAGGAGTTAAGAGAATTCGACGTCCATTCAGCGCTTTTTAGGGTGTAAGGCATTCCGACACTCATCTCCATGACGGGAAAACCGGCGCGATTCCCGGGAATTCGTAACTGGAGATTGACGTCTTGGAGTGCCGCGGTCAGCGACGGCCGTCACGGGGCGCTCAAGCGCCCGGATAGAGTCTCTGGAGGCCGCCGTCCTCGGCCTTCGGCTTCCTTGCGCACATCCGTTCGGCGATGCGAATGATTTCGGGGAGGTCCGCCGGCTTCACCCCGGTGAAGAAAGCCCCGTCGGGATAGAGCCGCATGTTGGGCCCTTCGGCGCACATGCCGAAGCAGCGGATCCGCTCCACCGTCAACTGAACGCCCAAGTCCTTGATCCGCGCCTCCAGTTCATCGGCGAGGCTTTCGCTTCCGCGGCCGGCGCAGGAGGCCTGATCGGAGGAGAAACGGTTGTTGACGCAGATGACCAGGGTGGTCGGCGTTCGCTCCCCCTTTCCCGGCTTGATAATCACGAGGTCAGGGGAAGACAAGCGGACGATGAAAGGACAACGTCACGGCTGGGCAACGAACGCGATCTGCGGTCGTGGTTGCAGCCACAACGCCTGGCCGGCGCGACATTGAGGTCACGAACCGTTGGCGAGGATGGCGCGGCCGGCGGCGGTCAGCTTGCAGACCAGCCAATCCGCCTTGATCGGGTTGGAGAACCAGGGTTCCGCCCAGCCCCGCTCGATGCAGCTGCGCACCGTGCGCTCGCCGACCTGTCGGCCTTCGCTGTCGAATAGGGGAAGCTTACCCCCCGGTTCCGACAGGCCGCGGGACAGCCAGCGCCGTTGGGCTGGCGTCGGTCGGGGCGGCAGGTCGTGGCGGCCGCCTCGAAGCGCCGAAGAGAGGCCGATCGAACGGGATCGACCGTTGTCGTTGGCGCCGATGGCTTTCCGAACGCCGATCCACATGGCGGGCCACGGGTTGTTGTCCGTCCTTAACATACGATGGCATGTTAGGGCACGGCGTCTGTTCTGCCAATATGTAAGTTGAACTGAAGGGGCCAACTGCCTATGGAACAAGTTCTTCTTTATGTGACGACGGCCACGCGAGACGAGGCGCTGACCATCGCCCGGACCCTGGTCGCGGAGGAGCGCGTCGCCTGCGCCAATGTGCTGGGCGACATCACGTCCGTCTATCGTTGGGAGGGCGCCGTCGAGG
Organism: Rhodospirillales bacterium; assembly: GCA_965247705.1. Taxonomy (GTDB): domain Bacteria; phylum Pseudomonadota; class Alphaproteobacteria; order Rhodospirillales; family CAMCUA01; genus CBDFHV01. Next base: position 15,310 of record CBDFHV010000074.1, read on the forward strand.
AGGGGGGCGAAGTGGGTCTTCTCCTCAAAACCCGGCGTCCCAACGTCGATGGGGTCGTCGCGCGGATCAAGGCCCTTCACAGCTACGAATGCCCCTGCGTGGTGGCCCTGCCCATCGTCGCCGGCAACCCGGAATTCTTACAATGGATTGTCAGCGAGAGTTCGCAATAGATTGAAACTATATCGGATCTTCCGATGGCAGCCGTACCGTGGCCACGGCCTGGGCGGCGATGCCCTCGGATCGGCCGGTGAACCCCAGCCGTTCGGTGGTGGTTGCCTTGACCCCGATCCGGTCCTCGGTGGTGCGCAGAATCCGGGCCAGGTTGCGGACCAGGGCGTCCCGGTGAGGACCCAGGCGGGGGCGCTCGCAGATCACCGTCAGATCCACGTTAACCAGGACGCCGCCCAGGGACGCCAGCAGGTCCAGGGCATGACCGACGAAAGTATCGGAAGGCGCACCGCGCCAGCGGGGGTCCGTGGGCGGAAAGTGCAGGCCGATATCGCCGGCGCCGATGGCGCCCAGAAGGGCGTCGGTTACCGCGTGCAGCGCCACGTCGGCGTCCGAATGGCCCTCGAGGGCCCGGTCGTGGGGCACGGCGACACCGCACAGCATGACCGCCGTTCCCGGCCCGAAACGGTGCACGTCGAAACCGAGGCCGGTCCGGGTTTCGCTCGCCCCATCGGGCAGGGCGACCCGTCGCAGGTCGTCTTCCGTCGTCACCTTCATGTTGGTTTCCTCGCCGGGCACGATCGTCACCGACAGGCCCGTTGCCTCGGCTAGTGCCGTGTCGTCGGTCACCGCCACATGGGCAAGCCGCCGGTGGGCCTCCAGAATGGGTCCGAATGCGAAGCCCTGGGGGGTTTGCGCCCGATAGAGACCCGCCCGCTCGACCGTGCCCGTCACTTGGGTCCCCGCGGCCCGTTTCAGGGTATCGGTCACCGGCAAGGCCGGCAGGACGGCGGGCGCCGCATCGAGGGTGGCGATCACCCGCGCGATCAGGTCCTCTCCCACCCGGGGCCGCGCCGCATCATGGATCAACACCCGATCGGGGGCTCTTTCCGACAGGCTCTCCAGTCCCTTGCGCACGGAATCCTGGCGCGACGCGCCGCCAACGACGGGGGCAAGCAGGTCCAGGCCGGCTGCGGCGGCGGCGAACAGCTCGCCATGGGCCTGGTGGATCACGGGCAGGACGGCGTGCACCCGGGGATGTCGCGCAAAGGCCGACAGGGCATACCAGATCAACGGTTTGCCGGCCAGCAAACGGTATTGCTTCGGCGTCGCGCCGCCATGACGCTCGCCCGTCCCCGCCGCCATCACCACCGCCACGCAATCCAAGGGCCTCGACTCCCGCCTGATGGCGCCAGATTAGAAGCGCGCCCGGGGACTTGCCAAGAGGGGCGGGCGGCGCGATGGTGGCGACCCTATTCCTTTGCTCTCCGATGAGGTCGTGGTGCTGTCCGGTATTTTGGCGGCCTTGACTCTGATACCGGCGAGCCTGCGGGCTCTGCGCGGGCCGGGGCGGCGCGATGCGGTCTACTGGGCGCTGCTCGCGTTGGCGGTGGTCGGCCCCTGCGGCAAGGCGCTGCTGCTGGGCGGCGGCGCCTGGCCCGCCGGGTTGTCGGCGGCCCTGTGGATTACGGTCGCCGCGACCATGGTCCTGTTCGCTCTCTTGTGCCTCATGGAGCCGGAAGCGTGGCGGCTGACGGCGCCTGTCTGCGCCTACATGGCCTGCATGGCGATCCTCGCCCTGGTCTGGGAACGGGCGCCGGAGCAGGGCACGCTAAGCGGCGGACCCGACGCCTGGATCGGGGTTCACATCGCCTTTTCCGTCGCCACCTATGCCCTGGTGACCCTTGCCGCCATGGCCGCCCTGGCCGCCTTCCTGAAGGAGCGGGCCCTGAAGCAGAAGCGGCCGGGCGGGGTCAGCCAGTCCCTGCCCTCGGTCTCCGACAGCGAGCGGCTTCTGGTGCGCCTCCTGGGCGTGGGGGAAGCGGTGCTGGCCTGCGGCCTGGTCACCGGCATGACCGTCCAGTTCCTCGAAACGGGGGCTCCGTTCGCCATCAGCCACAAGTCGATCCTCGCCGTGGCCGCGTTCATGGTCATCGGCGGCCTGCTGATCGCCCACCGCCGGGTGGGAATCCGCGGGCGCGCGGCGGCCCGGGGGGTGCTGGTGGGCTACCTGCTGCTGACCCTGGCCTATCCCGGCGTGAAGTTCGTCACCGACGTCCTGCTTGCCTGATCCATTGCCCTAATTCATGCCGCCGATGCCCGCCGAGTCCCCGGTCGTCGCGACCGTGGTGGTCACCTACAATCGAAAAGCGCTGCTGCGGGAGTGTTTGGCCGCCAATCTCTGCCAGAGCCGGCCCGCCGATGTTCTGGTCGTGGTCGACAATGCCTCCACCGACGGCACGGTCGAGATGCTCGAGGGCGAGGGATGGCTCACGAGGCCGGGCGTTCTGCTGCACCGCCTGGACACCAACAGGGGCGGCGCCGGCGGCTTCCACGCCGGCATGGAGAAGGCGCTGGAACGGGGCGTCGACTGGATCTGGCTGATGGACGACGATGCCATCCCCGAACGGGATGCCCTCGAACGGCTCCTGGTGCACGCCAAGGGCGAACCCCCGTACCCGCTGCTGGCGAGCCAGGTTCTCGACCGGGCGGGGACCCTCGACATCACCCATCGGGCGCGCATTCATCGGCTGCCCTTTCGGATCTCACACATCCCGGCTTCGGCCTATGCTGGCGTCGGGCCGACAGCCGATGCGGTGACCTTTGTCGGCCCGCTGATTCACCGACAGCACATGGTGGCCTGTGGCCTGCCGCGGGCGGATTATTTTCTCTACTACGACGATTTCGAATACACCCATCGTCTGCGGCGGGCCGGGTTCGCGCTGCGTATCGTCCCCCAAAGCCGGATACGGCACCTGGACGAGGGGCGCTCCCTGCGCCAGGCGGACGCGATGGGCGACGTGAGCTGGGCATGGCGCATGTTTTACCGGGTTCGCAACCGGGTCCATTGGTACCGCGAGGCCGAGCCGCGGGCGTGGGCCCTGTGGCCCGGGTTTGTCGCCGTGTTCCTGGCGAACTGCGGCCTCATCCTATTGCGGCAACCGAGCAAGGGGCAAAGATTGCGGCTGCTGGTGCGGGCCTTCCAGGACGGATGGCGCGGTCGACTGGGCAAGACGATCGATCCAGCCCTCTACCGCGAGGAGACCTGAACACGGTGCCTCCAACAAAATCGGAACAGGTTTCCACGCTCATCCTCGGTGCCGGCGTCACCGGGCTGGCGGCGGGCGTCGCCAGCGGCGGCGTGGTGCTGGAACGGAGGCGGGTCGCCGGCGGAATCTGTTCCTCCTACTACAAAGTACCAAGAGGGGGAGGGCCTGGCGCCTACCGCTTTGAATACGGCGGCGGGCACTGGATATTCGGCGGCCGGCCGGACATTCTGGAATGGATCGAACGCCGCACACCGACGCGGCGCTACGAGCGCCATTCGGCGGTCTATTTTCCCGACCGCGACCTCTATGTCCCCTACCCAATACAAAATCATCTGTCGTTCCTGGGCCGGACCACGGCGGAGAGGGTGCTCGACGAGCTGGCGTCGAACGACCGGCCAGCAGATCCTGTCATCATGTCGGATTGGCTCCTGAGCGCCTTCGGTCCCACCCTCGGCGAGCTGTTCTTCCTGCCGTTCCACGAAGCCTACACCGCGGGCCTCCATACCCGCATTGCACCGCAGGATCCCGGCAAGTCACCCGTCGATATGGCCCGGGTCCGGGAGGGTGCGCGGCAGACCAAACCGCCGGCGGCCGGCTACAACATCCGGTTCCGCTATCCGCTCCATGGCCTCGATGAGCTGGTGGCGACCATGACCCAGGACGGCGACGTCCGCCTCGGCAACGCGGTCACGGCAATCGGCCCCGAAGATCGCGAGGTGACGGTGTCGGGTGGTGGCGTTTTCGCCTATCGCCGCCTTATTGCGACCTTACCGCTGCATCGTATCCTGGAACTCGCCGGTATGGACGCGGGGTGCCCGCCCGATCCCTTCACCTCGGTGCTGGTACTGAATATCGGCGGAATCGCCGGTCCGCGCTGCCCGGATCATCACTGGCTCTACGTTCCCCAAAGCCGCTCCGGTTTTCACCGGGTGGGATTCTACAGCAACGTCGACGCCTCCTTCCTGCCGCCGCCCACAGGCGCGGACAGGCGGGTCGGCATCTACGTGGAGAAGGCGTTCCTGGCGGAAAACCGGCCTCAGGGGCAGGAATTGCAGACCTATCGGCGAGCCGTGGTTCAGGAGTTGCAGGAATGGGGATTCCTGCGCGAGCCCGAGGTCGTCGACCCGACTTGGGTCGATGTGGCCAACACCTGGTCGTGGCCGAACTCCGATTGGCGCGCCAAGGCTTTGGCGCTGTTGGAAGCCCATGGCATAGAGCCCATCGGCCGCTACGCCCGCTGGCACTTTCAGGGCATCGCCGATTCCATTGGCGACGGACTAGCCATCGAGGAAGGGACGTCAGGAATGCCGTCGACGCGCCCCCTCACTTGACCACCCACACCGGGAAAGCTCGGCCCGGCGGATGGCCGGGAGTTATGGTTGCCAACCAGTGGCAGCATTTCGAATTCAATCAAATAAAACCCGTATCAGAAGAAATTACGCATTTTCGTATATCTATTTGCGCTGAATACTCGCCGGCACAAACAGCGACGATGAGGTATTCACAATTTTCTCTTCCTTGCCGCGATATATCTTAATTAAAAAGCCCTTTTCCTGTTTTACTTCCCAGTCGGGTTCCTCAAGCACAGCCCCTCCGGGTCCTTCGTCATGCATCAAGATCGTATACTTTTTTCCAACCAAAAATAATTGAGCTGAATTCCTCTGAACGACTGCGAATAACGCGCGGATCATTGGTCGCACCACGAGCAGGATCACCAGCACCGCCATGATGCCCATAACCAGAATTTCGGCCATGCGCAGGAGATCGTTCTTGTCGAAGCCGAAGAACAGCTCCAAGGGCGGCTCCGGCGGCTCCTCCACCTGGGCCAAGCGCATGGGTGCGATTTCGGGATGTTCAATGGCTTTCTCGCGCTTTGTCTCGTCGGCAAGGGCGATGGGGTGGAATTGGCCGATCCCCAGCGTTTTCAGGATGCTGGCTCCGCCGCCAGCGAACATTAATAAGACTGAAACAATGAGGACGAACTTTGTGCTCTTAATCATGGGCTGCGGTGCTCTGTCTGGATACAATCACCATCGAAATCGATAATCGGCCTGACGGTTTCGTTCAAGCGAGCGATATTAGCATTCTCGCAACTGTGAGGCGCTGTTTCTGCGCTACCTGTAGCGCTTCTGGGAGCGCCGGCCGACAACTGTACAGGAGGAACCGTCGAATAAATTTCATTGCAATTGAGCGTGACGGCGGCGCCAATTCCGCGTAGGTTCTGCCGCTTTATTGGGCAACGGCTCCGACTGCCCGAATCTTGAGCAAAAGCATGACCGAACAACATACCCTCGCCGTTGGCGACGTGCGGCTGGATAGCCCGATCACCCTGGCCCCCATGTCGGGGGTGTCGGACCTGCCGTTTCGGCGCCTGGTCAAGGACTGGGGCGCGGGGCTGGTGGTGTCCGAGATGATCGCCAGCCAGGCGATGATCCGGGCCAACGCCAAGACCCTCAAGATGTCCACCAACTGCGCCGAGGAGCACCCCATGGCGGTGCAACTGGCGGGCTGCGATCCGGCGATCATGGCCGAGGCGGCGCGGCTCAACGCCGACCGGGGGGCGGCCATCATCGACATCAACATGGGCTGCCCGGTGAAGAAGGTGACCAACGGCCAGCACGCCGGATCGGCCCTGATGAAGCACGAGGATCACGCCACCCGCATCATCGAGGCCACGGTCAAGGCGGTGAACCTGCCGGTGACCCTGAAAATGCGGACCGGTTGGGACGACGCCAACCGCAACGCCCCCCGCCTGGCCCGCCTCGCCGAGGACGCCGGGGTGCGCATGATCACGGTCCACGGCCGCACCCGCTGCCAGTTCTACAAGGGCCGCTCCGACTGGAACTTCATCAGCCGGGTGAAAGCGGCGGTGGGCATTCCGGTGGTCGGCAACGGCGACGTGGTGGTGGTGGAGGATGCCCGCGACCTGCTCCGGGCCTCCGGCGCCGACGGGGTGATGGTGGGGCGCGGCACGTATGGGCGACCTTGGTTCCTGCGTCAGATCATGCATTTCCTCCACTGCGGGGAACGATTGCCCGATCCAACCCTGGCGGTGCAGCGCGACATCGTGCTCGGCCATTACGAGCACATGCTGACCCACTACGGCCGCGATCCCGGGGTGCGAATCGCCCGCAAGCACATCGGCTGGTACGTCAAGGGAATGCGGGGCGCGGCGGAATTTCGCGGCGCGGTCAACCGGGCCGATGACCCGGACGTGGTTCGCGCCATGCTCGATCGCTTTTACGAGGCCAACATGGCGGCGGAGTCGGCCTGATGGCGGAACGGGTCGTGGCCTTGAAAACAGGGCGGTACGATCCGGCACCGGAACCGGTTCCCTCCCTGGCCCTGTTGCGCTCCGTGCCCTCGCCCCTGCTCCTGGTCGACGCGGATGACCGGATCGTCTTCGCCAACGGGGCGGCGGAGACCCTGTTCGGTGCCAGCGTCGAGGGATTGGCATCGGCGCCCCTCGACCACCACACGGGCGGCAACGGGTCGATTCGCGAACTGGTTCGCCAGGTGCGGCGGGAGGGCGGCCCCGTCGCCGAATACGACATCGCCCTGGGCACGCCGCGGGTTGGCGATCATCGGGTGGACGTGGACGCCGCCCCTTTGCCGGAACGGCGCGGATGGGTCCTGGTGGTGTTTCACCGGCGGTCCCTGGCCGAAGGCCTGGATGGCCAGCATGCGTTCCGGGGCGCCGCCCGGTCCATGAGCGCCATGGCCGCCGTCCTCGCTCACGAAGTCAAGAACCCGCTTGCCGGCATCCGCGGCGCGGCCCAGTTGCTGGAAAGCGCGGTCGCGGAGGCGGACCAACCCCTGGCGCGGCTCATTCAGGGTGAGACCGATCGCATCTGCGGGCTCATCGACTCCATGGAGGCCTTCGAGGACCTGCGGCCCCGTCCCCACGGGCCGGTCAACATCCACCAGGTGCTTGACCACGTGCGTCGCGTCGCGGCAACGGGATGGGCGCGCCACGTCCGCTTCGTCGACCGCTACGATCCATCCCTGCCGCCGGTCCTCGGCGACCGGGACCGTCTGATCCAGGCGTTCCTCAACCTGGTCAAAAACGCCGCCGAGGCGGTGACGCCGGGCGATGGAGAGATCGTGTTGGCCACCGCTTACCGCCATGACATGCGGACCAGCCGGCCCGGCGGCGGCAGCCGCGCCCATCTGCCCCTCGAGGTCGCCGTCGAGGACAATGGACCCGGACTGCCGGGGCACATACGAGCCCACGTTTTCGACCCCTTCGTCAGCGCCCGGCAAGGCGGCAGCGGTTTGGGTCTGGCCCTGGTGGCGAAGATCGTCGCCGACCACGGCGGCGTCATCCGTTTTGACAGCGAGCCAGGGCACACGGTGTTTCGCACCCTGCTGCCGGCCGCGACGGCACCATGACCGGCGCCAACCCACCGACGATCCTGGTGGCCGACGACGATGACAGCGTTCGGACCGTTCTCGGCCATGCCTTGCGGCGCGCGGGCTACGGGGTGCGGTCGACGGATCGGATCGAGACCCTCTGGCACTGGGTGAGCGAAGGGGCGGGGGACCTCGTGGTCACCGACGTGGTCCTGCCCGACGGGGATGGCCTGGACCTGATTCCGCGCATTCGGGATCGGCGGTCCGATTTGAAGATCATCGTCATCAGCGCCCACAAGACCCTGATGACCGCCCTCCGGGCGGCGGAACAGGGGGCTTTCGAATACCTGCCCAAACCGTTCGATCTCGATGAACTGCTGCGGGTCGTGGCCCGAGGGCTTGCGACGCCCATGGACAGGAATGAGGCGGACGAGACGGCCGAGTTTGGGGAAGAGACGTTGCCGCTTATCGGCCGTTCGCCGGCCATGCAGGACGTCTATCGACTGATAACGCGGCTGTTGAGCAACGACCTGACCGTCCTGATTTCCGGGGAATCGGGCACCGGGAAGGAACTGGTGGCGCGGGTCCTGCACGCGTACGGTTCCCGCCGCAATGGGCCGTTGGTGGCCGTGAACATGGCCGCCATTCCCCGCGACCTGGTGGAAAGTGAGCTGTTCGGGCACGAAAAGGGCGCCTTTACCGGCGCCCATCGGCGCCAGGAGGGCCGCTTCGCCCAAGCCAATGGGGGTACCCTGTTTCTGGACGAGATTGGCGATATGCCGCCAGAGGCCCAGACGCGGCTGTTGCGGGTGCTTCAAGAAGGCGAGTTTACGACCGTGGGCGGCCGTGACCCGATCCGGGTCGACCTGCGTATCATCGCCGCCACCCACCGGGATTTGCGCGGCATGATTCGTGACGGCCTGTTCCGAGAGGATTTGTACTTTCGCTTGAACGTTGTCCCGGTGCGAATGCCGCCGCTGCGCGAACGCACCGAGGATATCCCCGAACTCATTCGCTACTTCCAGTCCCGGAGCGCGGCCGAAGGCCTGCCCCGCAAGGCGATCTCGCCGGGCGCCACAAGGCGCCTCAAGGCCCATCACTGGCCCGGCAACATTCGGGAGCTGGAAAACCTCGTCCGTCGACTTGGAGTCCTTCACGCGGAGGACGAGATCGACGAGAAGTCCGTGGAAGCGGCGTTGGGCGATCCACCGTTGGCCGCCCCATCCCGCGCCGGAGGGCTGGGTTCCTCGGTCGAATCCCACCTGCGGGCCTACTTCGAGACCCATGGCGACGGGCTGCCCGCATCGGGGCTATACCAGCGGATCTTGCGCGAGGTTGAACGGCCCCTTATCCAACTGACTTTGAGGGCCACCCGCGGCAACCAACTTCGGGCGGCGGCGGTTCTGGGGCTGAACCGCAATACCCTGCGCAAGAAGATCACCGAATTGGACATCCCGATCATTCGGGGTGGACGCTGATGGGGCGGCCATGGATGGATTGAGCATCGTGCCGAACCGGTTGATGGTGCGGTTTCGCCGCTGGGCACGGCGCGCGAGGCTCACCCGCAAGCTGGCCTACGGCCTCGCCTTCGCCTCGGTGCTGGCGGGTTTGGGCACGTTCGTCACCATGACCGGCTCGTCACCGCTATCCGATGGGACGAGCAACGTTCTGCTGTTCCTTTACCTGGACGCGGTGCTGTTGCTGCTTCTCGGCGCGGTGATCGGCGGCCGCCTGTTCGCGGTCTGGGGAGCCCGGCGGCGCGGGCTTGCCGGCTCGGCGTTGCATATCCGCCTGGTGGTGCTGTTCAGCGTGGTGGCGGTGACCCCGGCGATCCTGGTGGCGGTGTTCTCCAGCATCTATCTGAACTTCGGCATTCAGGACTGGTTCAGTTCTCGGGTCCGCACCGCGGTCGAGGAATCCATGGTGGTCGCCCAGGCCTACCTGAAGGAGCATCAGCAGGCGATTCGCGGCGATGCCCTGGCCATGGCCAGCGACCTCAACCGGCAAGCCCACGTTCTGATGCGCCGGCCCCAGGCCTTCAACCAGGCCCTGTCCGCCCACGCCGCATTTCGCGACCTGCCCGAGGCGCTGGTGATGGACAGTACCGGCCGCGTACTGGCCAAAGCCCGGTTCAGCTTCGCTCTCGAATTCGACATGGTGCCGCGCGGAGCCCTCGACCAGGCGCAGCAGGGCGAGGTCGTCATGCTGAACCAGGAAGGAAACAACCGGGTGCGGGCGGTCGTGCGCCTGGATCGTTTCCTCGACGCTTTTCTGATCGTCGGCCGCTTCGTCGAGCCCCTCGTTCTGGAAAGGATCGAGCGAACTTCCCGCGCGGTCGCCCAGTATCAAGACGCCGAGCGGCAGCAAGAGGGCTTTCAAATCACGTTCGTGATGATTTTTGTGTTGGTGGCTCTGCTCCTCCTTCTGGCTTCCATATGGGTCGGCATGAACCTGGCGACCCAGCTGGCCGGCCCCATCAGCGATCTGATCGTCGCCGCCGACCGGGTGCGCAAGGGTGACTTGAGCGTGCGTGTGCACGCCACCGCTTCCAGCGACGAGATCAGCAGCCTCAGCCGTGCCTTCAACCGCATGACCGACCAGTTGGACACTCAGCAACAGGGTCTGATCGAAGCCAACCGGCAACTGGACGAGCGGCGGCGATTTACCGAGACGGTCCTTGCCGGCGTTTCGGCTGGCGTGATCGGCCTCGACGGGGAAGGCCGCATTCACCTGCCCAACCGGTCCGCGTCCGATCTGCTGCATGCGAACCTGGAGCAGTGGAGCGGCAAGCTCCTGGTCGACGCGGTTCCCGAGATGGCGGATCTGTGGGAACAGGTCCGGCGCCGCCCGGAGCGGGTTCAGCGGTCCGAGATCGCCGTCCAGCGTGACGGCAAGGTGCGGAATTTCCTGGTCCGCATGGTCGGCGAAAAACTGGGCGGCGACGTTGTCGGATTCGTCGTCACCTTCGACGACATCACCGAGCTCCAGTCGGCTCAGCGCAAGGCGGCGTGGGCCGATGTGGCGCGCCGCATTGCCCACGAGATCAAGAATCCCCTGACCCCGATACAGCTTTCCGCCGAGCGCCTGAGGCGCCGCTACTTGAAGGAAATCCAATCCGATCCCGAGACCTTTATTACCTGTACGGAAACGATTGTTCGCCAAGTCGAGGACATCGGCCGCATGGTCGACGAGTTCTCCGACTTCGCGCGCATGCCGCAACCGACCATGCGGGAAGAAAACCTTGGCGAATGCGTGCGCCAGGCCGTGTTCTTGGAGCGGAACCGCCATCCGAACGTCGAATACGACCTCGTGATGCCCGACGGTCCGGTGACCCTTCGATGCGATCAGGCCCTGGTCGGGCGCGCCTTGACGAACGTGCTTAAGAACGCGGCCGAATCCATTCTGGGCCGGGATGACCCGGAGGAACCCGACAAGCCCGGACGGGTCGTCGCCACATTGGACGCCGGGGAACGTGACGGGGTTGTCAGCGCCCGCGTGATCGTCGAGGACAACGGCGTCGGCTTCCCCGGGGTCGACCGCCATCGGCTGACGGAGCCCTACGTAACGACCCGCGACAAGGGAACCGGCCTGGGCCTGGCTATCGTCAAGAAAATTATGGAAGAGCACGGCGGCGATCTGCTACTCGAAGACCGGATCGGGGGCGGGGCCCGGGTGACCCTCGCGTTCCCGGCCGAGGACACCGGGGCGACGGGCGACCCAAGCGCCGACATCGTCCCCGCGGCCACGCCGCCACAAGGCGCCGCAGCCGACATCCCCGGCGTCCCCGGAATGCGTCGCCATGGCACATGAGATTTTGATCGTCGACGACGAAGCGGACATTCGTTCGCTGACCGCCGGCATACTCAGCGACGAAGGCTATCAGTCCCGCGAGGCGGCCAACAGTAACTCGGCTCTGGCGGCGGTCGAGGCTTGGCGGCCGACGGTGGTGCTGCTCGACATCTGGCTCCAGGGCAGCGAATTGGATGGTCTGGGAATTTTGCAAGCGTTGAAGGCGGATTATCCCGAGATTCCGGTCGTCATGATGAGCGGCCACGGCACCATCGAAACCGCCGTCGCTTCCATCCAGGACGGGGCTTTCGACTTCATCGAAAAGCCGTTCAAGGTCGACCGCATGATCCACGTGGTCGAGCGCGCCATCGAAACCGCGCGTCTGCGCCGCGAGAATGCGGAACTGAGCTTGCGGGCCGGCCAAGAGAACGAGCTTCTCGGGCAATCGGCGCCCATCAGCCAGGTGCGCCAGATCCTGGAGAGGGTGTCGCCGACCAACAGCCGGGTCCTGTTTTCAGGGCCGCCGGGCTCCGGCAAGGAGGTGGCCGCGCGGATGCTGCACGGCCTCTCCCGACGGGCTTCGGGACCTTTCGTGGTGGTCAATTGCGCCATTATGGCCCCCGACCGGGTGGAAATGGAGTTGTTCGGCTGCGAGCCGGGATACGGACCGGGGCCCCGGGTGGGCCTGTTCGAGGGCGCCCACAACGGCACCCTGCTGTTCGACGAAGTGGCCGATATGCCCCTGGAGACCCAGGGCAAGGTGGTTCGGGTCCTGCAGGAGCAGACCTTTGCCCGGGTGGGAGGTGACTCCCGGGTGGAAGCGGACGTGCGCGTGGTCGCCTCTACCAACCGGGATCTTGCCCGCCTCATTGGCGAGGGTACCTTTCGCCAGGATCTGTTCTATCGGTTAAGCGTGGTGCCGGTGGAGATGCCGGCCTTGCGCGCCCGCCGGGAAGACATCCCCCTCCTGGCCGAGTATTTCATGGCCCGCGCCGCCGCGGCCGCGGGCCATCCACCCAGAACCTTCGGACAAGACGCCGTGGCCGCGCTGCAAGCCTATTCCTGGCCGGGCAACGTGCGGGAGTTGCGCAATGTGGCGGAACGCCTTCTGATCCTCGCGCCGGGATTGCCCGCGGACCCCATCCGTGCCGATATGCTGCCCGCCGAAGTCGGGGCAATCGCGCCCGCGGCGCTGACCTGGGAATCGGGCGGAAACATCATGACCATGCCGCTGCGCGACGCGCGGGAGGTGTTCGAGCGCGAGTACTTGAAGGCCCAAGTCACACGGTTCGGCGGCAATATCTCGAAAACCGCGGAGTTCGTCGGCATGGAGCGTTCGGCCCTGCACAGGAAGCTTCGTACCCTCGGCGCGCTCGACGGCGAGGGGCGGCGCGCCGGACGGCGATGACGCTCGCGCGCATGGAAATTGGGTTCCTGAGGTCATGAAAGTCATCATCTGCGGCGCTGGCCAGGTGGGCTTCAACATCGCCCGCTATCTGGCCTTGGAAGACAACGATGTCGTGGTCGTCGACCAGGATCCCGAACTGGTACGGCGTATCAGCGATACCCTGGAAGTTCAGGGGTTGATCGGCCACGCCTCCCATCCGGACGTCCTCGAACAGGCCGGCGCCGAGGACGCGGACATGATCATCGCCGTTACCTACGCCGACGAGATCAACATGGTGGCCTGCCAGGTGGCCCATTCCCTGTTCGACGTGCCCACCAAGATCGCTCGCGTGCGCGGCCAGAGCTACCTCAATCCCATTTGGTCCAACCTGTTTTCCCGCGATCACATGCCCATCGACGTGATCATCTCGCCCGAGATCGAGGTGTCCCGGGCGGTAATCCGGCGCCTCCAGGTTCCCGGCGCCTTCGAGATGATTCCCCTGGCCAATGACCGGGTGAACCTGATCGGCGTTCGCTGCGGGCCCGACTGCCCGCTTGTGAACACGCCGCTGCGCCAGCTCACCCAGCTGTTCCCCGACCTGAACATCGTCATCGTCGGGGTGTCGCACGACGACAAGCCATCGGTCCCCCGGGCGGACGATCAGCTGCTGCCCGGTGACCTGGTCTATTTCGTCGTCGACAGCGAGCAGACCATGCGCGCCATGGCTGCCTTCGGTCACGAGGAGCCCGAGGCGCGTCGGCTTCTGATCTTGGGCGGCGGCAATATTGGCCGCTTCCTGGCCCAGGAAATCGAGCGGGAATACGGTTGGATCAACGCCAAAGTCATCGAGGGCAATGCCGAGCGCGCGGCGGCTACCGCCAGCCTGCTCACCAAGACCGTGGTCATCAACGGCGACGTCCTGGACTCCGATATCCTGGAGGAAGCCAACGTTTCGGCTACCGACACGGTGGTGGCGGTGACCAACGACGACGAGACCAACATCCTGGCTTCGCTGCTCGCCAAGCGCTATGGCGCCCAACGGGCGATAACCCTGATCAACAAGTTGGCGTACGAACCGCTGATCAACTCCCTGGGCATCGACGTGGTGGTCAGTCCCCGCACGATTACGGTGTCCACCATTCTCCAGCACGTCCGCCGGGGACGGATCCATGCCGTGCACACGCTGCGCGAAGGCTTCGGCGAACTGATCGAGGCCGAGGCCATGGAAACGTCCAGCCTCGTCGGCAGCCCCCTCAAGGACGCCAAGCTTCCCAAGAGCGTGCTGGTGGGGGCGGTGGTGCGGGAAAGTCAGGTCATCATCCCGCGGGGAAACACGGTCATCCAGGCCGGGGACCGGGTGGTGCTGTTCGCCGCCAAGGAGGCCATCCGAAAGGTCGAGCAACTGTTCTCCGTACGCCTGGAATTCTTCTAGTGTCCCCCATCGCAATTCGGAGAGGTTGGAGGTTGTTGTTCCGACCCCATACGATCGCTTTTCCCGTTCCCTCGGCAGGAGGCGGCGCGCCGGCGATGCGGGGCCATCGTCAAGCGTCGCCGACGCCCCGAGGGGACGGGAAAAGCGACCCTTCGGGCGGCCTTGCGCGTCCCCCGGGGCCAGGGGGTGTCCCCGGCATTGAATTCCGGGGGGACTCCCCCCGAGACCCCCCGGCGGCGTTGCCCGGCGCTTGTGATGCTCCAGCATCGCCGCGCGTCCCGCGCCTGGCCGGATGAACGCGCAAGGCAGTCGAATGGGGTGGGGAATTGCGCTGGGGGGCACCAGGTCGCGTCCGGAGAGCACCGTTGACATCTCTTCCGACGCAGCGGCCGCGGGCGGTTATTTTCGACTGGGACAACACCCTGATCGATAGCTGGCCCGTCATCCTGGAGGCCCAGAACGCCACCCTCACCGCTTTCGGCCACGCCCCATGGACCCTGGAGGAGGTTCAAAGGCGGGTCCGCAAGTCCATGCGGGACAGTTTCCCCGAACTGTTCGGCGATCGTTGGCAGGAGGCGGGAGCCTACTTCTTTGAGCATTTCGCGGCCATCCACCTCGAACGCCTCAGTCCTCTCCCCGGCACCGCGTCGCTGCTCGGCGGCTTGGCAGACCTTGGCACCCTCCTGGCCGTGGTCAGCAACAAGCGGGGCCAGGCCCTGCGCACGGAAGCCGAGGCGCTGGGGTGGTCGCACCTTTTTCATCGGCTGGTAGGGGCGATGGACGCGAGCCGCGACAAGCCGGCGGCGGAGCCGGTTCTGCTGGCCCTGGAGGAAAGCGGCATTGATCCGGGGACCCACGTCTGGTTCGCCGGAGATACGGATATCGACATGGAATGTGCCCGCAACGCCGGTTGTCGGCCGGTCCTGATTCGACTGGAAGCGCCCCGTGAAGGCGAGTTCGGTCCCGGTCCTCCACCCCTTCACTTCAAGTCGCCACTGGCGCTTTCAAACTTCATCCTGAGGCTGTAAGCTCCGGTCGCGGTCAGCCACCCTTCAGCAGTCACTCGCGACAGGCGGGGCAAACGGCCAAGACCGTCGGTCCGGCCACGATGATGTGGTTTCGGAACGCAACCGGCAGTGTCGCCGGGATTGAAAAAAATGGAACGGGGGTCCCTATGTCCTCTGAAAAAACCCAGAATGTGCAAGACGTCTTCCTCAACCATATCCGCAAGAACAAGACGCCCGTCACGATCTTCCTGGTCAATGGTGTCAAACTGCAAGGTATCGTGACCTGGTTTGACAATTTTTCCGTGCTGTTGCGCCGGGACGGCCACACCCAACTGGTCTACAAACATGCCATCTCGACAGTGATGCCATCGGTGCAGATCCAGCTCTTCGATCCGGACAAGGAATCCGGCGAATCCTGACTTGAACGACCGCGGCAAGACGGAGCGGGACCGCAACGGGCGATTCGGCGCCCGTCGCTGCATCGTCCTGCATCCGATTCTAAGGTCTGCCGGCCAGGCGCGCCGTGACCCCGACGCGGCCCTTGCCGAGGCGGTGGGTCTGGCCGAGGCCATCGACCTGGAAGTGGTCGATGCGCGGGCGGTGCCCCTCCACAAGGCCCGGTCGGCGACCCTGATCGGCTCCGGCGTCGTGGACCGGATCGGGTCGCTGGTTCACGGCGACGGCGAGACGGAAGAGGTGGAGGCGCCGGGGGTCGAGCTTATCGTGCTCGACGCGGCGCTCACACCGGTCCAGCAGCGCAACCTGGAGCGGGCCTGGCGGTGCAAGGTCATCGACCGGACGGGCCTGATCCTGGAGATCTTTGGCGCCCGGGCCCGTACCCGGGAGGGGCGCCTGCAGGTGGAACTGGCAGCGCTCACCTACGCGCGGTCGCGCCTGGTGCGGAGCTGGACCCACCTGGAGCGGCAGCGGGGCGGCCTCGGCTTCGTCGGCGGACCGGGCGAAACCCAGATCGAGAGCGACCGCCGCCAGATCGGCGAGCGCATATTGCGCATCAAGCGCGCCCTGGAACGGGTCAAGCGAACCCGCGTCTTGCATCGCAAGGCGCGGCGGCGGGTTCCCTATCGCATCGTTGCCCTGGTGGGCTACACCAACGCCGGCAAATCCACCCTGTTCAATGCCCTTACCCGGGCCGCCGTGAAGTCCCAGGACCAGCTTTTCGCCACCCTGGACCCGACCATGCGGGGGTTAACCCTGGCTTCCGGGCGGCGGACAATCCTGGCGGACACGGTCGGGTTTATTTCCGACCTTCCCCACGAACTGGTGTCCGCCTTCCATGCGACCCTGGAGGAGGTCATCGAGGCCGACGTGATCGTCCATGTGCGCGACATCTCCCATCCCGACAGCGCGGCCCAGAAGGAGGACGTCATGGCCGTGCTCCACGAATTGGGGGTCAACGGGGAAGCCGACCGGGAACCGGTGGAGGTCCTCAACAAGGCCGATCTTCTCACCCCCGAGGCGAAAGAGGTGCTGAGCAACCGGATCGCCCGGAGCAACGTCGACGCGGTGATCGTCTCCGCCCTGACCGGCGAGGGCCTGGATGGCCTCATCGGCATGCTGGATCACAGGCTAAAGGACGACCGGGGCCTGGTGGCCGTGACCATCGCGCCAGAGGACGGTCGGTCCCTGGCCTGGCTCTACGATCATGGCGAAGTCGTGTCGCGGGAGGACTCGGAGGACGGGGTCTTCCTGACCGTGCGCCTCCATCCTTCCGATGCCGCCCGATTTTCCCGCCTGGCGCCGGCGACGGCCCACACGACGATCGCTCTTTCGGGGCGTTGAGCGATGGAAAACGTGGGTCTGATACTGGTCGTGGTGGCCATATTCTACGTGCTGACGCGGCTGTTTCCCGGCGATCCCAGGCGAAAACCCGACGACCAACTGCTGCGCGAATACACGCTCCATCTCCACAAGAAAGCCCGCGCCCAGGGCCGCCGCCTCAGCATGTTCACGGCCACCGGCGCCGAGCACAAGGACTCGCCGGCCGCAACGGAACTCCGCCGCCGCGGCTTCGACCCCGACAAGGCCGTCGCCGAGAAATTCGATTCCCGCAAGGAGGGTCGTGACCTGGATTGGGATCGGTGCCGGGCGGAGTAGCGAGACCTCAAGCGGTCGGCAGTTGCAGGGTTGCCGACAGGCCGCCCATGGATAACGACTGAGGACGCTCGCGTGGCGTCGTGGCGGGCGCCTGCGCCTGCCCGATGGTCCTGGTGGTATAAGGGCAGTCCCGCGGGAGGCCCGTTGGAGGCCCCGCGCCACGATCGGGCGGCCTTCATGACGCGCTCATTCCGTTCCCTAGACATCGATGCCGTCGGCGCCCACCTGCGTGACGTGGCGGCGGTCGAAGTCCTGCCCCGGTTTCGCGCCCTGCGGGCCCACGAGGTGACGGAGAAGGCCTCGGGCGACCTGGTGACCACGGCGGATGTGGAGTCGGAACGGGCCCTCGAGGCTGCTCTCACCGATCTGTTGCCCGGCAGTGTCGCCGTCGGCGAGGAAGCCGCGGAACACAATCCGGGGGTGCTGGCGGCCCTGTCGGGCGATGCGCCCGTATGGCTGATCGATCCGGTGGACGGGACCCACAACTTCGCCCATGGGGACCCCCGTTTCGCCTTGATCGTCGCCTTGGTCCATGGGGGGCGGACCCGGGCCGGCTGGATCCTCGACCCGGTGAACGACCGGTTGGCGGTGGCGGAGGAGGGGGGTGGCGCCTGGCTGGACGGGGCGCGGTTGCAGGTGCCGCGAGGCGTGGCGGTGGAGGCCATGAACGGGTCCCTGGCCCGGCGCCTCCGGGAGCGCCTCGCCGAGCGCCGGGAGAAAGGCGAGGCCGGACTGCCTGCCAGCGTCGTCCGCTACCGCTGCGTCGGCCTGGAATACATGGATCTGGCCAGGGGCGCGCTGCACTTCGCCCGCTACGGCGGTCGGCTCAAGCCCTGGGACCACGCGGCGGGCGTGCTGTTGCACGGCGAATCGGGCGGATACGCGCGGCTTGGCGACGGCGATCGAGACTACACGCCCGCCGAGGGCGTTCTGCAGGAGCTTCTGCTTCTGGCGCCGGACGAGACCGCTTGGCATACCCTTCACAGGTTATTTGGGCAGCCGTAGAATACCGCCCCGATACAACCATCCCGTTCACGACCAACGATCACATCGCAGAGGGGGAACCATCGCATGGCGGGGAAAAAGTCGCGTTCATCGGACTGGGCGTCATGGGCTATCCCATGGCCGGTCACCTGACGGCCAAGAACTTCGACGTCACCGTCTACAACCGCACGGCGGCCAAGGCACGCTCCTGGACCAAGAAATACGGTGGCAAGATCGCCAAGACTCCGGCCCTGGCCGCCCACGGCCGGGACGTGGTCTGCCTGTGCGTGGGCAACGACGACGACGTGCGCAGCGTCGTTTACGGCGACGACGGCGCTTTCGCCGGCATGAAACGGAGCGCGGTGCTGGTCGATCACACCAGCGTGTCGGCCGAACTGGCGCGGGAGCTGGACGCGGCGGCGAAGGAACGGGGCCTGAGGTTCGTCGACGGGCCGATCTCCGGTGGACAGACCGGGGCCGACGCCGGGGCGCTGACGATCATGTGCGGCGGCGACGCGAGCAGCTTCAAAAAGGCCAAGCCGGTGATGAATGCCTACGCCATGGCGGTGACCCTGATGGGCCCGGCCGGCGCCGGCCAGCTCACCAAGATGGTCAATCAAATCTGTGTCGCCGGCGTCGTGCAGGGTCTGGCCGAGGCCTTGACCTTCGCCAACAAGGCCGGACTGCCGGGCGAACTGGTGGTGGACACCATTTCCAAGGGCGCCGCCCAGTCGTGGCAGATGGACAACCGGGCCAAGATCTTGCTGAAGGACATGTTCGACGGCGGTTTTTCCCTGCAATGGATGCGCAAGGACGCGGGCATGGTGCTGGGCGAAGCGGACCGGAACGGCGCGCGGGGCTCCCCCTGATGGCCCTGCTCGACCAGTACTACAAGCAAATCCAGGCTGCTGGCGGCAGCCGCTGGGACACCTCCAGCATGATGCGGCTCCTGACGCGGAATTAAGGCGGGCAGCGAAACTGGACGCCGGACGAAGCTGCCTGGCATACCCTTCACAGGCTATTCGGGCATCCCTAGAATACGGCCCCGATACACACGCCGCGTTTCCATTTCACGTTCACATCGCATAGAGGGGACCACCACATGGCGGGGAAGAAAGTCGCGTTCATCGGACTGGGCGTCATGGGTTATCCCATGGCCGGTCACCTGGCCGCCAAGAAGCACGACGTCACCGTCTACAACCGCTCGGCGGCCAAGGCGCGCTCGTGGACCAAAAAACATAAGGGCACGGCCGCCAAGACTCCGGCTCTGGCCGCCCAGGGCCGGGACGTGGTCTGCGTGTGCGTGGGCAACGACGACGACGTGCGCAGCGTCGTTTACGGCGATGACGGCGCCTTGGCCGGCATGAAGCGGGGCGCGGTGCTGGTCGATCACACCACGGCCTCGGCCGATCTGGCGCGGGAACTGGCCGCGGCGGCGAAAAAGCGAGGCGTGGGGTTCGTCGACGGGCCGGTCTCCGGCGGCGAGGCCGGGGCCGTGAACGGCGCCCTGACCGTCATGTGCGGCGGCGACGCGAGCAGCTTCAAGAAGGCGAAGCCGGTGATGAACGCCTACGCCAAGGCGGTGACCCTGCTCGGCCCGGCCGGCGCCGGCCAGCTCACCAAGATGGTCAATCAGATCTGCATCGCCGGCGTCGTGCAGGGACTGGCCGAAGCCATGAACTTCGCCAAGAAGGCCGGCCTGCCGGGCGACCTGGTGGTGGACACCATCGCCAAGGGCGCCGCCCAGTCCTGGCAGATGGAAAACCGGGCCAAGACCATGCTGAAGGACAAGTTCGACTTCGGCTTCGCCGTCGACTGGATGCGCAAGGACCTGGGCATCGTACTGGCCGAAGGCAACAGCAACGGCGCCCGGCTACCCCTGACCGCCATCATCGACCAGTACTACAAACACATCCAGGCCATCGGCGGTAGCCGCTGGGACACCTCCAGCCTGATGCGCCTGCTGACCCGGGACTGAGGGGGGCAGGGGGGAGCTTTCACGCCCGCCCCATGTATGGCGCCCCATGTATGGCGCCCCAGGCGGGCCGGTCTCAGACCGGCCCCTACGCACTCGAAATTGCAAGCGTAGGGGCGGGTCTCAGCCCCGCCCGCCCCCCATGATCGGTATTCCGGTGACTGTGGTCGCGCAACCCTAGCGCAGGGAGATAATCATCCGCGGGGTCGGGGTCTTCAGGCCCTGGACGTCCCAGACGTAGAACCGGTTCAAGCCCGTGGTGACGCGGTTGGCGTTGTGGCTGACCACCCGGGCGTCGGTCTTCACCCGGATCTGGCCTTCCATGCCGAGGCCGATGGCGGCCAGCCGGTCGGCGTTGATATTGCTCAGGGTCGTCGCCTCCACGGTCACTTCCCGGGTGTTCGGCGTGTACTTCAGGCTGATGATGTTTTCGTTGCGGCGCATGAACATGACCAGGCGGGTGGCCGTCAGATCCCCTTCCTTTTCCCAGTGAAGCTTGAAGATGCCGTCGCGGAGATAGGTGGCCTCCGTGGTGGCCCCGTCCCGTTTCAGGTCGCGGACGATCACCGCCGCCTTCTTACTCTCCTCGGCGGAATCGATCTCGCGCTTGCGCACCTTGTCGTAGAGCGGCACCCAGGAGACGTAGCCGTCGAAGATCATGCTGTAGGTGCCGAAGCGGGTGACTTCGATCTCGGTATCGAAGCGGACCGGCAAGTAGCAGCTGGTGAGCCCCACCGTCAGCGCAAGCATCAGGACGGGGAGGGCGCGGCTGAGACTTGAACGACCTCCCTGTCGTTCCCGCGCTCGACCCGTCATCCCTCCAATGTCATTGCCGGGCTTGTTCGGGCAATCTCCCCAGTTGTCATTGCCGGGCTGGTCCCGGCAATCCATGGAACATGGCGGACTCCGGCGGGGGCGGGTAAATGGATACGCGGGACAAGACTGTATGTCCTTGGAGGCGGCTCGCCTCGATGTGCAACGATCGAGGGCTGCGCCGCTTCGGCGCCTGTCCTCATGCACAGGAGACGAGCCATGACGGAGACTATCACGACGATTGGACTGGACGTGCACAAGATGAGCATCTCGGTGGCGGTGGCGGGACCGGACGTTGGCCCCGAGGCGGTGTTCATCGGCGAGATCGCCAACCGGCCGAGGGAGATTGCCGGCATGCTCGGCAAGCTGGCGGCGCGCCACTTCGGCGCCTGTCCTCATGCACAGGAGACGAGCCATGACGGAGACTATCACGACGATTGGACTGGACGTGCACAAGATGAGCATCTCGGTGGCGGTGGCGGGACCGGACGTTGGCCCCGAGGCGGTGTTCATCGGCGAGATCGCCAACCGGCCGAGGGAGATTGCCGGCATGCTCGGCAAGCTGGCGGCGCGCCACGGCGCTCTGGCGCTGTGCTACGAGGCCGGCCCGTGCGGCTATGGGATCCATCGCCTGGCGAAGCGCCTGGGCCATGACTGCATGGTGGTGGCGCCATCGCTGATCCCCAAGGCGGCGGGGCGGCGGGTGAAGACCGACCGCCGCGATGCGCTGGACCTGGCGCGGTTGCACCGGGCGGGCCAGCTGACGGCGGTGTGGGTGCCCGATGCGGCCCACGAGGCGATGCGCGATCTGGTGCGCGCCCGCGAGGCCGCCATGCGGGCGCTGCGTCAGACCCGCCAGCAACTGCACAGCTTTCTGTTGCGCCACGATCGCATTTGGCAAGGGCTCAGCAACTGGAGCCGCGCCCACGAGCGCTGGCTCGACACCCAGACCTTCGAGCATGCGGCCCAGCAGATCGTCTTCGAGGACGCCCGGCGCGCCATCGCCGCCGCCGCCGCCAAGGCGCGCCTGCAAAGCCTCGACCAGGAGATCACCAGGCTGCTGCCCGACTACTCGATGGCCCCCGTCTCGATGGCCCCCGTCGTTGCCGCCTTCCAAGGCCTGCGCGGGGTCTCCCAATTGGCCGCCGTCACCGCCTGCGCCGAGGTCGGCGACTTCCGGCGCTTTGACAACCCGCGCCAGCTCATGGCTTATCTCGGCCTGGTTCCCAGCGAGCACTCCAGTGGCTCCCGCCAGCGCCGCGGTGCCATCACCAAGGCCGGCAACAGCCGCCTGCGCCGCATCCTCGTGGAAGGCGCCTGGAGCTATCGCCTGCCGGCCCGCGTCGCCACCGCCAAGCGGGCCAAGCTGGAGCCCCTCGAGGGCGCCGTCCAGGACATCGCCTGGAAGGCCCAGCGCCGGCTCTGCGCCCGCTTCCGCCAGATGACCGCCCGCGGCAAGCCCGCCAACCTGGTCACCGTCGCCATCGCCCGCGAAATGGCCGCCTTCCTGTGGGACATCGCCCGCCACACCGCGCCGGCGGAAACCGCTGGCCACTGATCCGCCAACCCCAACCAGCAGCAGCGGAGATATCGCCGCCCAGACATTCCAACCCCGCGACACAACCCGATCCCATGCTCACGGCTGGGGGCGGCGCAGGTGCTGGGGAACCCTCGACCGGGCTTTGCGGCCATCAGGACCCGCGCGACAAGACAGAGGCAGCCCCGGGACGCAAAAACGGAAATGCGGTAGCCAACCCGCGCATAAGAGCTTGATCCACCGTCGTCTCACCCGCCGCCTCCAGCCCTGGGCAGGCTACAACCACCCACAGTCCGTTGCACGGAGACGAAATCCATGCCTCAAACCTTGAAAACGGACATAAGAGCCCGCGCATGACGGTTTGGGGGGGCGTTGGCGGCCGGAGAGAAACTCCCGCAACTCTCCGCGGAATGGCGGAAACGCTGGAACCGGCCCATCCTCATTCCACCTTCGCCTCTTGCCATCGTTCCTCCATCGCTTCCAGGGGCGTCTCTTCCAGGCGCCGGCCGTCGGCGGCGAGCAGGGCTTCCATGCGGCGGAATCGGCGCTCGAACTTGGCGTTGGCGTGGCGCAGGGCGGTTTCCGGATCGAGGCCGGCCTTGCGGGCCAGGTTGGCGCAGGTAAAGAGCACGTCGCCCACCTCGTCCAGAACCCGGTCCGGATCGGCGCCGTTGGTCAGTTCGACCTCCAGTTCCCGGGCTTCCTCCTCCAGCTTGTCCAGCACGCGGCGCGCGTCGGGCCAGTCGAAGCCCACCCGGGCGGCGCGCTTTTGCAGCTTCAAGGCCCGGGCGAGGGCGGGGAGGGCGGCGATAACCCCGTCCAGCGCGCTGTCCGGGCGCCCTTCCCGCGCCGCCTGTTCCCCGCGCTCGGCCGCTTTTTGTGCCTCCCAGGCCTCGGTCTGGGCCTCCGCGTCGGCCACCGTGGCGTCGCCGAAGACGTGGGGATGGCGCCGCACCATCTTGTCGGAAATGGCATGGGCCACGTCGTCGTAGGCGAAGAGGCCCGCTTCCTCGGCCATGCGGGCATGGAAGACCACCTGGAACAAAAGGTCGCCCAGTTCGTGCTTCAGATCCGCCATATCGCCCCGCTCGATGGCGTCGGCGACCTCGAAGGCCTCCTCGATGGTGTGCGGCGCGATGGTGGCGAAGGTCTGCTCCATGTCCCACGCGCAGCCCGTCTGGCGATCCCGCAGGCGGGTCATGATGCGGAGCAGACGGTCCGTGGCCTCGGTCACGGCGGGTTCCCGTGGTGGGAGGAGTGACCTCACCGCGTAGCGCATGGCCGTGGGATTCACAAGGGGCTTGCAAGCTGCCCGGAACGCTTGATGATTCCCTTACTGACGTACCCGGAGTGGCGGACATCGCGCCGGCGCGGCACAACAAGGGGATTCCATCGATGCCGGAACCGACCGCCACCGTCCGCTTCACCAGCTACAACACCCAGTGGTGCACGGGCCTGGACGGGGTGACCGATGTGGATCGGATCGCCCGCGAAATCGGGCGGTCGGACGTCATCGCGCTGCAGGAGATCGACCGTTTCTGGACCCGTTCCGCCATGGCCGATCAGCCGGCGGAACTGTCCCGGCGCCTGCCCACATACCATTGGGCCTATGGCCCCGGCATCGACATGGACGCCAGCATCGTCGGCGACGACGGCCACATCCTCAACCGCCGGCGCCAGTTCGGCAACATGGTGCTGTCCCGTTGGCCGATTCTCGCGGTGCGCAACCACATGCTGCCCAAGCGGCACTTGCTCGGCCCCATGAGCCTGCAGCGGGCGGCCTTGGAGACGGTGATTGCCTTGCCCGACGGGCCGTGCCGGGTGGTCTCGATCCACCTGGCCCACGCCGCGGCGACCGAGCGCCTGGCCCAGATCGACCGCCTGCGAAAAATCCTCCGCCGCGCCCCCGACGACGGCGCCCCCTGGTCGGGCCGCGACTACGAGCCACACTGGGCCGAGGGCGGCCCCCAGCAGACGCCGCCCCGGCGCACCGTGGTGATGGGGGACTTCAATATGCTGCCCCAATCCCCCGAATACGACCGGCTATGCGGTCCCACCGACGCCAAATACGGGCCGCTCTCCACCATGGACGGCCTCAGCGACGCCTGGGTGGCAGCAGGCAACGCCGAAGGGAAAACCGCCGCCACGGTCCCCGACGGCCGACGCATCGACTTCGCCTTCGTCACCGGCAACCTGACCGACGCCGTGCGCGCCGCCTCCGTCGACAACAAGGCCACGGGTTCGGATCACTGGCCGGTGCATGTGGATCTGGCGGTCGGGTGAGCCGCGTTGGTCCATTGGTGGTGGGAACTCCCGGGGAGTCGGACGCTGCGTCTGCGAGGGGACAAGAATGCTTCGAGAGCGATGGGGGAGCGGCCGTGGCGGTCTTTCGACATCAACCCGATTATCGCATAATGTATATTATGGAAAATATACATTGTATCAGCGTTCGCAGCAACTTCTGTTCAATATTTTACGATACATGTGGCTCTCCATAAGTCACTATAACACCACCAACGCCACCGCAGGCGCTAAGAACTTCGTGGCGGCGCCAACCAGTATCCCCCTTTCCTCGCCGATCGGCCGCTGCGCTGCCAGGCGATCGCCCGGGATTCCTACGGTCGCACGGTGGCGAACTGCGCGGTCGCCGGAGGCGACGGAACCGACACCGCCGACGGGGTCGACGTGGGAGGATGGCTGGTCGGCCGTGGCCTGGCCCGGGCGTGGCGACGATTCGCCGTTCGCTACACAGCCGCCGAGGCGGCCGCCCGGGCCGCCGGCGCCGGCATCTGGTCGGCCGACTGCGCCGATCCGTGGGTGTGGCGGGCGCGAAACCGCGAGCGTTGACACCCACGGCGGAGGGAGACTCCAGTGATGCCCCGCTTGCTATCTATCTGGGCAGGGCTTTTCGTGCCAGACCAATTGGTTGCCCGCATCATCCATTGGCAGATTGATTGGCGGGGTCCCGGGCGAAGCGCAGGCTTGGTCGAGCTGTTTCTGGGTCAGGTTTATTGCCTTATCGAGATCCGCCTTGCTGAGGTCCGCCCCGCCGAAGTCCGCCCCGCCGAAGTCTGCCAACTTGAGGCTCGCCCCGCTGAGGTTCGCTAGTGTTCCGATCGAGACATTTCGTTCCCATTAAATCTACGCAAACTGCGACCTTCACCCCCGGGCTCAGGAACCAAATGTTAGAATCGCAACACTAGGTCAAGATTCGCCTCGCTGAGGTCCGCCATGCTGAGGTCTGCCTCCTGGAGAGACGCCTCGCTGAGGACAATTCTCGGCATCGAGACACCTTCTCGTGCCAAGGCTTCCACGCTCGGCTTCAACGCGATCAGTCCCTTTTTGTCTGGCAAGGCGTGGGTCTGGGCGATTTGGGCGAACAGGGTCGCCACGCGAACGCCGCGATCGATTTTTCGTTCCTCGAATTCCTCAAACAGGCCCCAAACGCCGGCGAAGAGCGCGGCGGCGATGCCGACTTCGATGATGAAGCGCACCAGCGCCGAGATCTTGAAGATATGGAAACACCACCGGGCCCCATACTCGAGCGGCGCCAGCATTTCTAAGACCACCGCCTGGCGCTCCCAATCGCTTGGCCACTCGGGCCTGGAAACTTCCTCCGCCATCGCCCTACTCCCTCAGATTGTGCGAACTTCGAAGGGGATTCTGGCGGTCGCAAAGCCCAGCCGCAATGATCGGCTGCCCGAAGCAGGGGCGTAACGCCCGCAATCACTACATCCACCAGGAATAGCAGGGGATGTTGGCGCTGATCCGCTACCTATGGGCCGTTGATGACGCGGCAAATTGATTCACGCCCCAAGGGCCGAATCGGTCATAATCTCCCGTGGCGGCCGTCGTCGCTTTCATCTCCATCAGGACCGATGCCTTGACAACGGGGGCATCCGGCCCCTGAAAGGAGGTGAATAGCTATGGCTAAGGTCAAGTGTCGCCCCGTTCGCACGGGGAAATCCGGACCGAAGAGCGTCAAGGTTCACACCCACACGCGCTCTCGGCCCAAGCCCATTGGCAAGAAGTGCCGTTAATCGGCTTTCTTAGTTGATGGCTGGCGGCGGTCGCCAACCTGATTGTCGCCCTTCTTGTGTACGAGCGGCATGGTTAACGCCCGCTTAAGCGCTTCGTCGCGTATTCGCGCTCCGTTTCGGCTTCGGAGCGCAGATCACATTCCTTAACACCTGGTGCCGCTATGATCGAAAACGGCGAATGGACCCCGAGTCTCAGACCGAACGGCGTGCCTCGCGAAATCTATGAAGCCATAGGCGCCGTGGTCGTTGGCATGTCGACCATAGATCACTTGCTAGTGACATCACCGGCTTGCCGGTCCGATCGAGACATTTCGTTCCCATTAAATCTACGCAAACTGCGACCTTCACCCCCGGGCTCAGGAACCAAATGTTAGAATCGCAACACTAGTCCATCTTTTCCAGCATGTGGCCGGCCTTGAAGATGACATCGCAGACATCATCATTGGCGATCTTCGCTCCAACACCATACAGAAAATGATCCGCCGACTTGCTACTTGCCGTCCAGAACGCATTTGGAGTCACCAGATGCTAGAGGACACCTTGTCCACCATCGCTGCCATACGCGAAAAAAGAAACCGATATGTTCACTGGCTATGGTCAGCAGAAGAAGCCCAACTGTCGATGAAGAAGATTGGACTTGAGAAAACTGCCAGCTCGCTCCCATCAACCCTGCCCATTGATGAGATCAGAGCAACCGCCGATGCGCTAGCTCCACTCTTTATTCAACTCCATTTGCTTCTTAAAACAAGGGAATCTGCCGGTCGCACCATCAAGATGATGTCAGAGGTATGGGGATTTGAGCCCCCTTCAACGCCCTAAATAAACGCACCAGATTGTGATCGCCCGCCGCATCGCTCCCGCTGTCCAATGCAAAGACCCCCGCCTCGCCCCTAGCGGCCTCAGTAGCCGAAAGCCGCCGCCGGTCGTCCGGGCAGGGTGTGCCGGGCCAGGTGGACGAAGGTATTGCCGTTCCTTGCCCGCCCTCGCATCGCTCGGTTACGTTGCATCTATGCGTCGATTAACCCTGAATCTGGTCATCCTGTTGTCGGTGGCGTCCGCGCTAACGGCGGCGGCGGTCGCGGCCGAGCCGTCGGTTTTCTCCTGGGAATATTGGGAACACGGCAAACGCAGCGAGATTTTCCGCAACTTTGCCCTGGCCTACGTCGCGGTCTTCGGTCTCGGCTTCGGCATCTGGCGCGCGTGGACCGCCCACCGTCAGGCCAACGTCTCCGAGCAAGGCCTCATCACCGATCGGTTTTCCAAGGCCGTCGACCAGTTGGGAAGCGACCAGCTCTCCGTCCGCCTGGGCGGCATTTACGCCCTGTGGCGCTTAACCGAGGACGCGCCGGATCCTGACGTGGCCCGGGTTCTCGACATCCTGTGCGCTTTCGTTCGCAGCGCGCCGCCCGAATCGTCTGGCCTCCGGGAAACCGGCCCAAACGATGCCGGGAGCGATCCGGAAGAGAGTGAATCGGTCACGATCACCCCTCTCCGACCCGATGTGCAAACGATCCTCCATTTGATTGCCGAGGAGTCCGCCAACTATCGCAAGCGTCTCACCAGCCAATATACTCCCAACTTGATGAGAACTAATCTCGCGCGCGCCCACCTCATAGGCACCAACCTCGTAGCCGCCAACCTCGCGCACGCCGACCTCACAAGCGCGCACCTCTCGTTGGCAGACCTATCGGGCGCCATCCTCATGGAAACCAAACTCACGAACGCTTTTCTCCAACAAGCCAACCTCACGGGCGCCGACTTCATGTATGCCAACCTCACGGGCGCCAACCTCAAAAACGCCAAAGGTCTCACCCAAGGCCAACTGGACTCCGCATGCATCGAAAAGGGCGGCATTCCGCCGATCGTGGACGATGGCTTGAACCCGCCCGCCAATTTCTGCCCTGAGAAAGCTAGCAATCGCTGACAAGTCCCGGGTGCTGGAGGCGGCGCCCCCTGGCGGCCTCAGTAGCCGAACGCGGCGGCCGGCAAGCCGACCAGGTCGCGGCGGTCCAGGTGCACGAAAGTGTCGCGGTTCCGCGCCCGGCCGATACCGAAACTCCACCCCTCATTGATCGCGCAACGCACCAGGTCGCGCACATAGTCGCCGTCGCGGCCGCAATCGATATCGATCGCGCAACAGCCTCCCGTCGGGTGGTGCGGCGTGTCGTAAACGTGAAGCGATCGCTGGTGGCCGTCGATGGCGATGTTGTGGGCCGCCGAGCGGCAGCAGCTACCAACCACCATCGGCCGGCCGAACACCTGGCGCAGCATCACCAGGCGACCCTCACCCCGCCACCACCATCCCGTCATAGGCCGGCTCGACGCCCTTGGGCAGGGTCGCGGCCAGGGTGGCGTAGTCCAGGTCGAGGCCCAGGTGGGTGAGGACCGCGCGGCGAGGCCCTGCCCGTTCGATCCACCCAAGGGCCTTGCCCACGTGGGCGTGGGTGTGGTGGGGGACGTCGGTGAGGGTGCCGATGATCCAGGTGGAAACGCCGGCCAGGGCGGCGAAGGCGTTTTCGTCCAGGTCCACCACGTCGGTGGAGTAGGCGATATCGCCGAAGCGGAAGCCGATGGTCTTGGAGTAGCCGTGGTCCTGTTCGAAGGCGGTCACCGGGATTTCGCCGATGGTGAAATTGTCGCCGGGGGCGATGATGTGGGGCTCGAGGGTGGGCTTGTAGTAGGTGTCGACGCCTTCCGGCAGGGGCGCCAGGACGTAGCCGAAGCGGCTGCGGACGCCTTCCAGGGTCCGTTCGTCCAGATAGGCCGGGATCGGCATGTTCATGGCCCGGTTGACGCCCCGCAGGTCGTCGATGCCGTGCAGGTGATCGGCGTGGGCGTGGGTGAAGAGGACCGCGTCCAGGCGGTCCACCTCGGTGCGCAGAAGCTGTTGGCGCAGGTCGGGCGACGTGTCCACCAGCAGGCGCGTCGTCCCCTCCTCCACCAGGATGGAGGCGCGGGTGCGGCGGTTGCGGGGGTTTTGCGGATCGCAGCGTCCCCAGCCAATGCCCACCGCCGGGGTGCCGCTGGAGGCGCCGGCGCCGAGGATGGTTACGCGCATGGGGGGGCGCGGCGGTCGGGGTGCGGGGGTGCAACGCGGGCGGGTCTGAGACCCGCCCGCCCGACGCTGGAGGTTGAACCGCCGCATCGGACGCCTACCCGGCCGCCGGCCGGCGGGCTTTCTTGAACAGGCGGAAGAAGTTGTCGGTGGTGGCGCGGGCCAGGTCCTCCGGCGTGGTGTCCCGCTGCTCGGCCAGGAAGCGGGCCGTGTGGGCGACGAAGGCCGGCTCGTTGGTCTTGCCCCGCTTGGGCACCGGGGCCAGGTAGGGCGCGTCGGTTTCCACCAGATAGCGGTCATCGGGCACGGCGCGGGCGGTCTGGCGCACCGCCTCGGCGTTGCGGAAGGTGACGATACCGGAAAAGGAGATGCTCATGCCGAGCGCCAGGGCCGCGTCCGCCATGCTCTGCCCGGCGCTGAAGCAGTGGAGCAATCCGGGGAACGGGCCAATAGCGTATTCCTCCTCCAGGATGCGGGGGGTGTCGTCGTCCGCATCGCGGGTGTGGACCACCAGGGGCAGGCCGGACCGCCGGGAGGCTTCGATGTGGGCGCGGAAGCTGGCCTGCTGAGCCTCCCGAGGGCTGTGTTCGTAGTAATAGTCGAGCCCGGTCTCGCCGATGCCCACCACCTTTGGATGCGCGGCCAGGCGCAGCAGGTCGTCGGCGGTCACCGCCGGTTCCGTGCCGGCCTCGTGGGGATGGATGCCGACGGTGCACCAGATGTGGTCGTGGGCCTCGGCGATGGCGCGCACCCGGTCGAACTCGGTCACCTTGGTGCAGATGGTGACCATGGTACCGACCCCCGCCGCCGCCGCCCGACCCACCACGGCGTCCAGGTCCTCGAAAAGCTGGGGGAAATCCAAGTGGCAGTGGCTGTCGACCAGCATCACCCCGCCCCGGCGTCAGCGGCTTCCACGACGAAGCGGGGAAACACCCCTTCCGGGGGCGGCAGGGATGTGCCGGATGCCAGGGTCTTGCCGTCGGCCAGGGCCGCGAAGTCGCGCTCCCCTTCGGCGACGGCGAGCTGGTCGAGCATGCGCCCGGCGGATTCCGGCACGAAGGGCTGCACCAGAATGGCCAGACGGCGAACCACTTCGGCCAGCACGTAAAGCACCGTCCCCATGCGCGCCGGATCTGTCTTGCGCAGGGCCCACGGCGCCTGGTGGTCCACGTAGCCGTTGGCGGCCCGGACGGTGGACCAAATGATCTCCAGCGCCTCGTTGAAGGCCTGGGCGTCCATGGCCACCCGCACGGCCGGCAGCAAGCCGCCCGCCTGGGCCAGCAGCGCCTTGTCGGCTTCGTCCAGGGGGCCGGCTTCGGGGACACGGGCCTCGCAATTGCGCTGGATCATGGTCAGCACCCGCTGGGCCAGGTTGCCCAGGTCGTTGGCCAGGTCCCCGTTGGTGCGGTTGACCATGGCCCGGCGGGAAAAATCCCCGTCGTTGCCGAAGGGCACCTCGCGCAGCAGGAAATAGCGCACCGGGTCCAGGCCGTAGCGCTCCACCAGCTCCAGGGGATCGATGATGTTGCCCAGGGACTTGGAGATTTTTTGGCCCTCGTTGGTCCACCAGCCGTGGGCGAACACCCGCTTCGGCGGCTCCAGGCCGGCGGCCATCAGGAAGGCCGGCCAATAGACGGCGTGGAAGCGCACGATGTCCTTGCCCACCATGTGCAGATCGGCGGGCCAATAGCGCTGGTAGGCCTCGGCGTCCGTGTCCGGGTAGCCGACGGCGGTGATGTAGTTGGTCAACGCGTCCAGCCACACGTACATGACGTGGGCGTCGTCGTCGGGGACCGGCACCCCCCAGTCGAAGCTGGTGCGGGAGACGGAAAGATCGCGCAGGTCGCCGCTGACGAAGCTGATCACCTCGTTGCGGCGGGTCTCCGGGGCGATGAAGCCGGGGTTGGCCTCGTAGAATGCCAGCAGGCGGTCCCGCCACTGGGACAGGCGGAAGAAGTAGCTGGGCTCCTCCACCCACTCCACGGGCGCGCCGCTGGGCGCCACGAGGGCGCCGTCGTCGCCCTTGGTCAGCTCCCCTTCTCCGTAGAAGGCCTCGTCGCGCACCGAATACCAGCCGGCGTAGGTACCCAGGTAAATCTCGTCCCGCTCCTTCAGGCGGCGCCACAGA
Organism: Rhodospirillales bacterium; assembly: GCA_965247705.1. GTDB lineage: Bacteria > Pseudomonadota > Alphaproteobacteria > Rhodospirillales > CAMCUA01 > CBDFHV01. The sequence goes on from CBDFHV010000074.1 coordinate 47,143, forward strand.
TCCTGGCAAGCCCAGGTATGGCGATCCTCGGTGGTACGGATGAAATCGTCGTTGGAGAAGTTGAGCACCGTTCCCAAGTCGCGGAAATTCTGGGAAACACGGTCGGTGAAGGCCTGGGTCTCCATGCCGGCGTCCCAGGCCGATTTCTCCACTTTCTGGCCGTGCTCGTCGGTGCCGGTGAGGAAGTGGACGTCGAAACCGTCCAGGCGCTTGAACCGGGCCAGCACGTCGCAGGCGAGGGTCGTGTAGGCGTGGCCGATGTGGGGCGAGTCGTTGACGTAGTAGATGGGCGTGGTGACGTAGTAACGCTCGGACCCGGCCATGGCGTGGTCTTTCTTGCGACGGGTCGCGATGCTCAGGCGCGGACCGCGTCTTGCAGGGCCAGCACGCTGTTCAGCACCACTTGCCGGCGATCCAGGTGCAGGCTGTCGTTAAGGGCCCGCAGGCGGACGATCTTTTCCCACACCTCCACCCAGCGATCAAGGCGGGCCGAGCGGGCGAGGCGGGTCATCAGCGCCCGCTCCCCGGGCACCGCTTCCGGCCGCTCGCCGGCACTGGCGCCGCTGGCGAACACCACCAGGCGGTTGATCCACCAGCCCAGCAGGTCGGTCACCGTCTCGAAGGCCGCTTCCTGCCCGGCCTTGCCCAGCTTGTCGGCGAAGGCGTGCAGGCGCGGCACGTCGATATGGGGCAGCGAGTCGAGCAGCGCCACCAGATCGCGCAGCAGGGCCACCCCGCCCACCTCGGCCAGGGCCAGGGCACGGCCGATACTCCCCTCCCCCAGTCCGGCCAGGACGCGGCGCTCTTCCGCGTCCATGTCGGGGCGGTAGCGGGCCAACAGGTCGAGGACCACGGGCCCGGCCAAGGGTTGCAGGGACAGGCGGCGGCAACGGGACCGGATGGTGGCCAGCAGGCGCCCGGGGCTGTGGCTGACCATCAGCAGCAGCGCCCGGGCGGGCGGTTCCTCCAGGACCTTGAGCACCCCGTTGGCGGCGTGGGGGTTCATGTGGTCGGCCGCGTCCACCACCACCACCCGCCAGTCGCCCTCGGCCGGAGTCTTGCTCATGAAGGCGCCGACCCGGCGCGCATCCTCGGCGACGATCTCGCTGCGTAGGCGGCCCCGGTCGTTGAGGCCCCGTTCCACGGTCATCAGGTCCGCATGACCGCCCGCCGCCACCCGTCGAAACACCGGATGGTTGGGGTCCAAGTCCAGGGATGTCCCGCCACCGCCGGACGGCACATCGTCGAACAGCCCCGGTCCGGATTGGGCGTCGCCGCGGCCCTGGGCCAGAACCCAGCGGGCGACGCGGAAGGCCAGGGTCGCCTTGCCGATGCCTTGGGGCCCGCAGATCAGCCAGGCGTGGGCCAGCCGGCCACTGTCGAAGGCTTCCAGAAAGGCGGCCTCGGCGGCCTGGTGACCGATCAGGTCCGGGTTGTCCCGGGGCGCGGGAAGGATCGGGGGTTCGGTGTCGCTCATGGCCAGACGACGCCCAGCCGTTCCGCCACCGCCGCGCGAACCCCGGCGTGAACCGTGTCCGGGTCCCTGTCCGCGTCCACCACCACGCAGCGATCGGGCTCCCGCGCGGCGATGTCCAGAAACCCCGCTCGCAGCCTTTGGTGAAATTCCCGGTCCATGCGTTCGTAGCGGTCTTCGGCCCCGTCCGCGCCCTTCGTTGCCCGACGCAGGCCCGTATCCACCGGCAGGTCGAGAATCAGGGTCAGATCGGGCGCCATGCCGTCGAGGACCAGGCGATGCAGGGTCTCGATCCGTTGGCGGCCCAGCGCCAGGCCATGGCCCTGGTAGGCCATGGTGGAATCGGCGAAGCGGTCGCAGACCACCCACCGCCCCGCCGCCAAGGCCGGAAGAACGCCCTTGCGCACATGCTCGTGTCGGGCCGCGTAGTGCAGCAGGGCCTCCGTTAACGGCTCCCAGCGGTCGGTATGGCCGCGCACCAGGAGTTCCCGGATGTCTTCGGCGCCGGGCGCGCCGCCGGGCTCGCGGGTGGCGAGAACGGAATGCCCGGCGTCCTCCAAGGCCTTCGCCAGGCGCCGGGACTGAGTGGTCTTGCCCGCGCCCTCGCCTCCCTCCAGGGTGATGAAGCGTCCCCGGAGGGCGGCGTTACCCGTCAACTGGCGAAGCCCCAGATCACCGCCTTCAGGGCCGAGACCAGGCGCCCAAACAGGCCAAGCTGGTCGACGTCCGCGCCGGCCACCAGGGGCACTTCCACGGGTGGTACGTCGGGAGCCTTGACCACCAGAGTGGCAATGGGGTCGCCGGCCGCGATCGGCGACGGCGCCGGGCCTTCGTAGACGACCGAGACCTTCATGTCGGCGCGGGCCCGCCGGGGCAAGGTCACCGTCAGTTCCGCCTGGATGACCAGGGGCACCGTATCCTCCACGCCCAGCCAGACTTCCGCTTCCGAGACGGTGTCGCCGGCCTTGAAGAGGGTGTAGTTGCCGAATTCCCGAAATCCCCATTCCAGCACCCGCGCGCTTTCCCGGGACCGGGCCTTGATGCTGGGCATGCCGTTGGCGACCAGGATCAGGCGGCGATCGTTGCGCTTCGCCGAGGCCACCAGTCCATAGCCCGACGCCTTCGTGTGACCCGTCTTCAGGCCGTCGGCGCCGGTGTCCCGGTACAGCAGGGGATTCCGGTTTCCTTGCTTTATCCCATTATAAGTAAAGGTCTTTTCAGAGTAGTAGTGATAATACTCGGGAAATTCCTCAATCGTCAGCCGGGCCAGCAGGGCGAGATCGCGCATGCTCATTTCGTGGCCCGGATCGGGCCAGCCGGTGGCGTTGAGAAAGGTGCTGCTGCGAAGCCCCAGTTCCCTGCCCCGCCGGGTCATGGAATCGGCGAAGGCGGATTCGCTGCCGGACAGCCCCTCGGCGACGACGATGCAGGCGTCGTTGCCCGACTGCACGGCGATGCCGCGCACAAGATCCTCCACCGTGACTCGCTTGCCCGGATTGAGAAACATGGTGGAACTGCCGCTTTTCGCCCCGCCCTTGCGCCAGGCGTTCTCGCTGACCACGAAGGTGCCGTCGAGGGACAGGCTGCCCTCCCTGAGGCGTTCGAACACCATGTGCAGGGTCATCAACTTGCTCATGGACGCCGGTGGCGCGGGTGTGTCCGCGTCCTTCTCCAGGAGAATGGCACCCGTGGACATGTCCATCAGGATGGCCCGCGTGGCGATGGTTTCCAGGGCTCGGGCCGGCGCGCCTTGAACCAAGACGGCCATGGCGAGCAGGACAGCGGCGGCGATGAAAAGTCGTTGGTGGCGTGCAGTCATACGGGTCCCCCTGGTGGCGGGTGACGAAATTCTGCGATTCGGCGTCCCGCAAACGGAAGGTCGATCATAACCCGCAATCGTGGCCACTTCTTGACGCCATACACGAGCGTCATGACGTCAGTCGACAATAACCCGCGCTTGAGGGTAGCCGGCGCCGATAATTCGCTTCAGAAGGCGATCCGCCTCGCCCACGGACAGTATCGGACCCAGGCGCACCCGGAACAGGTCACGCCCGTCCACGAGGACAGGGGAAATTCGCACCGGCCCGACGCTCGACAGGCGGGCGCGGACCTGGTTGGCATTGGTGAACTGAGAGAAAGCCCCCGCCTGGATATAGATTTGGGTGACCTCTATGGGCTCCGCGATCACCGTTCCGTTGACCGGCGAGAGTTTGGACGAAGCCGCGGCCGTGGTGCGACGGGCCGAGGGGGATACGTGTTTGCGTGGCCTGGCCGGCGCGGCCGAAGCGCCGGGCGGCGGCGGCAGGGCGTCGGAGGCGACCGTCGGCGCCGGTACCTTGTCCACCGTGATCGGCGAATCGGCGGCGGCGAGAACCGTCTTGCCTGTCATCCGGGCGGCGATGGCCCGGCTTTCATCGGCCAGGATGCGCACCCGAACCCGGGCCGTTCCTTTCTCGTAAAATCCCAGCAATTGCGCCGAGCGCCTTGAAAGGTCGATGATTCGACCGCGTGCATAGGGTCCCCGGTCATTGATCCGCAGCACCATGCTGCGCCCGTTGTCCAGGTTGGTGACCCGTACCGCGCTGGGCATGGGCAGGGTCTTGTGGGCCGCCGTCAGCGCATTCATGTCGTAGGTCTCGCCGTTGGCCGTCTTGCGGCCGTGGAACGGATCGCCATACCAGGATGCGATGCCGCTCTCATCATAGTCGTAGTCGACCGCCGGGTAGTACCACACGCCCTTGATTTGATAGGGGTTGCCGATCTTGTAGACGCCCTCCGCGCGCTCACGTTCCCCGGACTCCGCTTTTCCCAGGCGCTTGGCGGTATGGACGACGAATTGGGTTTCGGCGCAGCCCGCGGCAAGCGCCGATAAAGCCAGCCCGCAGGCAAGCCGTCGCCACGGCCGACCACGGTTCGTCACGGTCCTCCTCCCCTCGTCCCGCCGTCCACGTTAGCCATCCGCGCCGGTGGCGGCAACGCCATTGGCGGTTTGCAGGCGCCGCAACGTTGCCAGGATATCGGGCGACGGAAATCCGTCCGCCGGGTACTTGATACTTTGCTGAAAAGCACGCACCGCGACCCGGGTCTGGCCTCCCGGCACCCCATCGATGGGTCCGGCGTCGAACCCTTGGGCGGCAAGGCGCCCCTGCATCTCCTTCATCTCGTCGCGGGACAGGATTGCCACGTTTGCCGGGCGGGGGGTTCGCAAGTCCGGCAGCCCGGCCAACCGGTCCGCCAGGACACCGACGGAGAGGGCATAGAGGACGGAGGCGTTCCACACCATGGTCGTGCGAAAGTTGCCGTAGACCAGAAAACCCGGTCCCTTGTAGCCGGCCGGCAGCAGCAACGAACCTTCCATGCCCGGCACCCGGGGAAGATTGGCGCCGCCCATGCGGCGTACGCCCGTGGCCTGCCATGCGGCAAGGTGTTGTCGGCTGCCGAGCCCGCTTTTGGTGTAATCGAAGCCATCGGGAACCATGACCTCGCGGCCCCAGGTCTGGTCCCCTTTCCAGCCCGATCGGGACAGGAAGTTGGCGGCCGAGGCAAACACGTCAGGCAGGCTTTTCCAGATGTCGATCTTCCCGTCGCCGTCGCCGTCCTGGCCGAAACGCAGGAAGGTGCTGGGCAGGAACTGGCACTGGCCCATGGCGCCGGCCCACGAGCCCTTCATGGACTGGGGCGCCACATGCCCCTGATCGAGGACGCGAATGGCGGCGAGGAGCTCGGCCCGAAAGAAGTCGCTGCGTCGAGGATCGAAAGCAAGCGTGGTCAGGGCGCCGATGACCGGAAAGCCGCCCAGGTAATCGCCGAAGTTGCTTTCCAGGCCCCAAAAAGCCACCAGGAACCGGGGCTGAACCCCGTATCGGCGCTCGATCCGTTGTAGCAAGGCGGCATGTTTCTTCAACAGCTCCCTGCCCCGCTTCATGCGTTGTTCGCTTACCCGCCCCTTCATGTAGGTCCAGAAGGACTGGGTGAACTCGGGCTGATGACGGTCCAGTTCGATTACCCGGGGAATGGGACGAACGTCGGCCAACGCCTTGTCCAGGACGGCCTGGCTGATGCCCGACGATCGGGCCTCGCTCTTGAAGGTGGCCAGCCAGTGGTCGAAATCGGCCGGCTGTGGGGAGGGCTCGGCGCCAGCGGCCTCGAAGGCGATGCCAAGGAGCAGGGCAAGGGCGGCACGGCCCAGTCGACGGAGGGTCCGGTTCGTCACGCTTCGCCGCCTGCCCCCGCTGTCACCTGTTTCCGTCATGGGCCCAGCTCGGGGCCCGGAAATAGCGTGTCCGTACGATCCGTCAACCAGTAGAATAAAAGTCCTAACCATTCATGAAGTCCGCCGCCGAGGGCCGCCAGGCCGCTGCCCAGATCGAAGGGTGGCCGCCCGGTCGCGCCGGCTTCGAAGCCATAGTCCACCGGATAGGGAATCAGCCCGGGCCAGCCGGCCTGGCGAAAGCACCCCACCGCCCGCGGCATGTGCGCGGCCGAGGTGATCACGATCCAGGTTTCGCCGTCCCGCGGCGATATCAGGGCGCGGGTGAGAACGGCGTTCTCATGGGTGTTCCTGGACTGGTTCTCGGTCAACACCCGCGACGGATCGAGGCCAATAGTCTCAAGGAACGGTGCTATGACGTTGGCATCCTTCAAGTCTTGATTAAATAAATCGCCAGAACCCCCTGTGAACACGAGCTTGGCATCGGGATATAGCCGCGCCAATCGAGCCAACTCCGTCAGCCGCTCGACCGCCCCGCCCACGGCCACTTGACCGCGCGATCGGGTAATCCGTTGGTTGACGACGCCGCCGAGAATAATGATTCCGTCGACCCGGGGCGGCAGGGCCGTCAGCGCCGGAAACCGGTCTTCCAGGGGAAGAATCAGCCAGTGGCCGAGGGGTAGCACGGAAACCGTCACCGCGATCAAAGCCGCCAGACCGAGCAATCTCCTTCCCGCCCGCCGCCACGGGGTCCACAGCAGGACGGCGCCCCCCACCAGTGCGATCAGAAGAAGATTCGCCGGGCTGGCCAGGAACCACAACAGTTTGGAGAGGGCAAAAAACACGTCGTCATCGTTCCGTTCGTGAACAGATGGAATCGGCCATCATCTTGGGAGGCATGGACATCCGGGGCAAAGAATTTCATATGCTGTCATTGTGGAGAGACACCGGCACCGGCCAAGGAGATACCGACATGACACGCTACCTGGTATCCGACACCAACCCCGAAGGCATGAAGCTGGAGGACATCCTGCGGGCCATCCGCAAGGACATGTTGATCCGCTGCGCAAAGATCGTCGACGATCACCGCCTGGAGGCCGAGCACGTGCTGGCCAATAACATGAAGATCTTAAACCTCCTGACGGAGGCCATCGAGGTGGCGGAAGAATCAACCCAAAGCCTCGACAAAGCCTTCGGGCCGAGCGCCGCGGCGTCTGGCGGGCCGCCGCGCATCGGCAAGCCTTAATCCCGGTTGCTTACGGTTTGCACACCGCTTCGATCAGGTTGGGATTCTTCTCGCTGCGCAGGCGGACCCAAAGGACCTGTCCCTCGCCCAGGATCTTGTAGGCTTGGGCCGTGGCGGATGGGCAGGCACGCTCGGCGAACCGGGACTGCAATATGCGGCCGACGGCCCCGATGGCGACTTCGGTGCCCGAGTCGACGCCGACTGTCATGACGATCTTTTCCTCGGTTTCGACGGTCACCTCGGCCAGCTTCCACTGCATGTTGGGTGGGCTCACGACCTGGTGGCCTTTCAGCGAGTCAGCGGCCCGCTGGGCGCGCTTTCCCGCGTCGTCGCCGCAAGCGCCCAGCGCCACGGCCATCGCCAATCCCGATACAACCATACTCAGACTTTTCAAATGTCAAATTCCCTTCAACGGTGCCGTAATTCGACGGTCCTCTAATGCAGCCGGTCAGAGGTCTCGGGGAGGCGGATACGGGGACGGTCGAGATTATTCCTGGCCTTGCCGTCGGCAACTATCCCGGTGAGTAGGGGTCAGTCGTCCTCGTCGGCCATGGCCCTTGCGGCTTTCTCGGCCTCGTCGGCCGGCGCCGTCGACCAACCGGTATGGGAGATGTCGAACATGACCCCCGCCGGTGTGTACCACTTCTCTTCGTAGAAGGTGAGGCCGCGCTTAACGGGCGCGCCCATGAATTGGGTACCGCCGTTTCCCTTCACCTTCTCGCGCGCCGAATCCAGGTCGTCCACGTGGAAGCCGATATGGTGCAGACCGACGAAGTCCTTGCCGCGCTCCTTGCCCGCCGACTCATCGGACTTGAACTTGAGGAGGGCGACGTTGATCACGCCGTCGGAGACGTAACAACCCTTGGCAAGGCTGGAATCGGTCTTTCCGACCCGCTGCATGCCGAAGGTTCTGACGTAAAATTCCGCCTCCGCCTCCGGGTCGTCCACGGAAATCGCGATGTGACGCAACTTTGCCATAACCCTTTCCCTCCAACTGGTGCGCGCAGGGCCCAGATTATAGAGGCCGACGGGGGTTTGGCGAGGCGCTTCGGCGGTCGACTCCTTATGATTAACCGCTGTTTCGCCGGTCAAGCGGCCTTGGCGAGGATCAAGGTCGAGAGAACCGAGTCACGTTGACGCAGGAACGCGAACAGCCGCGCCGGGTAGTCGGCGGCGACCGCGTCGCGCACCGATGGACGCGCGGCAAGGGCGGCCCGGTACGCGCGAACCCGTGGCGTGTCGGCAAAGAAGCCGAATTCGCCAATCCGTTCGAAGGTGTCGAAGTAGCGGAACAGCGGGCCGAAGGCCGCATCCACCAGTGCGAAGCGAGGGCCGTTGAAGAACGGCCCGTCGCCCAGATGCCGCTCGAGCCAGGCAAACTTGCCCAGCAGCCGCGCCCGCTTGGCCTCGAACGTCTCGTCGTCCGGTGCGTTGTAGAAGCCGGCGACGTCGTTAAGGGTCGCCGAGGCGTACTCGATCCAGGCCCGGTGACGGGCCCGCGCCAGCGGATCGGAGGGGTGAAGCGGGTGCGGGCGGGTGTCCTCCAGGTACTCGCAGATCACCGCGCTCTCGAACAATATCGCCGTGCCGCCGTCCGCCGCCGTGACCCGCAGGAGCGGCACCTTGCCAAGTGGCGAAATCGCGCTAAACCAGGCCGGCTTGTCGGCGAGATCGATGTCGGTGCGCTTGTGGGCCACGCCTTTCTCGGTCAGGGCGATCACCGCCCGCTGCACATAGGGGCACAAGGCGTGGCTGACAAGTTCCAGTTTGTGGTTCATGGCCGTTATCTCCGTTCAGTTGCCGTCATTCTAGCCTGTGCAACAACGGATGTTGATATTGCGATTATCACAAATTATTGTGCATAAATGCACAAATGGATGCAGTGGGACGATCTGCGCTACGTGCTCGCCGTGGGTCAGCATGGCACCTTGTCCGCCGGCGCGCGGCACCTGGGCGTCAACCACGCCACCGTATTCCGCCGGATCGGGATGATCGAGGAACGACTCGGCGCACGATTGTTCGAGCGCCACCGCGACGGCTATGTGCCGACCCCCGCGGGCGAGGAGGTCGTCGCCCTGGCCGAGCGATTGGAGGGCGAGGTCGATGACCTGGAACGGCGGCTGGCCGGGCGCGACAGGCGACCATCCGGCACGGTGCGGGCCACGACCACCGATACGCTGATGGAGGGGGCGCTGGCGCCGATCTTGGCCGCCTTCCGCGCGACACACCCGGAAATCGATCTCGAGGTGGTGGTCGAGAACCGCTTCCTGAGTCTCAGTAAGCGGGACGCCGACGTGGCGATCCGGGCGACGGACAAGCCGCCGCCGACCCTGGTCGGGCGACGCATCTGCGGGGTTGCGACCGCGGTCTATGGCGCCTCGGACTATGTGGCGACGCCATCTTCGGTGCGCGATCCGTCCGCGCATCCGTGGATCGCGCCGGACGACAGCCTGGACCAGCTTGCCTCGGCGCGCTGGCTGCGAAAGACCCTTGGCGCCGTGCGCCCCGTTCTCCGAACCAATAGCCTGATGGGATTGCTGGCGGCGGCCAAGGCGGGCATGGGCCTGGCGGCACTACCGTGCTTTCTCGGCGATGGCGCGGCCGAGTTGCGGCGGGTGGGGCCGCCGGTGTCAGAATTGGCGACCGATCTATGGCTGCTGACCCACCGCGATCTGCGCCACGTGGCCCGGGTGCGCGCCTTTCTCGACTTCGTTGACAAGGGACTGCGGCGCATGAGCGGTGCCTTCGAGGGCGACAAATCGCGAAGGCCGCAATAGCCTTCAAACGCCCGTGTGGTATGATTCAGGGCACTGGTCACCTGGAGTCCGTTGGCTATACTGGCGACGGTGGGGCGGACTCGCCCGTCGTACGTGGATGGAGCGCCTGGAGGAAGAGATGATCCGACGTGTCCTTGCATTCGTACTGGTGCTCGGTCTCGCCGCCTGCGGCGAGGAAAGCCTGGACTCCAAGGCTGAAGGCGGCGACCCGGTGGCCCAATTCGCCCTTGGCCTGGAATACGAAAAAGGAGAAAACCGGGACAAGGATCTTCAGAGGGCATTTTCCTGGTACGAGGCGTCTGCCAATCAGGATCACGTGGGGGCCATGTACAAGATGGGCGTCTACGTGGCCGAGGAAGCCGAAGGCCAAAGGTCCGCCGCCGCGCTCGGTGTCGGCACCGCCATCAAGTACTTCAACCGGGACTACGCGCGCTCGGCGGAGTGGTATCTGAAGGCGTCGGACAAAGGCAGCGTGGCCGCCCTCTATCAGTTGGCCCGCCTGTACTACACGGGGTGGGGTGTGGATCAGGATTTGGAAAAGGCCAAGAACCTGGCGCAGCAGGCCAAGGAGAAGAAATACCAGCCGGCGGGCGATTTGCTGGAAGACATCGCCAAGGGGCCACCCTCGGAGCCTTTCGGCGAGGTGCGCGGCAACCCCCACGGCATGCCGGGCGGCACCGGGGAAGCGGGCATCGAGTTCTAGTCGTTCGAATCGATACCGATTCCAGGACACCCGGGAAGGCCGGGCCGCGGCGGGGCGACTTATGGATTCGAGGCCGCTGTTGACGGTTGTCGTTGTTATGGCGGCGGGCGCGGGGAAATGATATGACCGGCCCCGGTGCCGGAGCAGCGCGGCGCACGGATTTGGCCTCGCGCCATGGGGTTCGGTCCACACTCAACGCGGATCACTAAGCGGAGACATCGATGCTCAGAAGGCTCAAGAAGCTCAAGGATATCGACTACAAGAATCCCAAGTTTCTCGTTCTCTCAGGCATATGGTTGATCGGCACGGTCACGTTGGCCTTCGTGTTCAATCATTTCGAACTCCAGGCGACGGACCTGTCGCGCATGTCCGAATCCGAAGTCGACATGACGACCACCCTGCGGGGTGGCAAACCCGGATATTCAGGCGGCAGGGTGGCGTTCTATACGGCGTTCAGTTCGTTTGCCCTATCCGTCATCCTCAACGTCTTCCACAAGATGACGACGCGGTCCAAGTACGACCAGGATTATTGATTGCCCGTCTGGTCCGCCGTGCGGCCCGTCGCCGCTCCATCCGATTAACCGCAGCCTATTGAATCGAAAGGCCCCTGCCCGCTCAGCGGACAGGGGCCTTCGACAACGCGAAAGCTGTAAGGCGATCAGGCCTTAGAAGTACAGCTTGTCGGGGATCGAGTCCGCGGGAACGCCGCTCAGAACCAGAGCTTCCTTGATCCAGCCCTCGATCTGACCGCGCAGGCGCTTCCACTCCGCCCACCAGTGGGCGAATTCACTGAAGCGGCGGTCCGGCTCGTTGGCCACGCCCACATAGGCGGGGAACGAGAACAGCGGGGTCGGGATCACGAAGTCGCCCATCTGCGGGTTCTTCTGCTTACCGACGATGCCGTTGATCACGGTGGTGATCATGGAGTCGGCGCGACCGGAGATGACCGCGAGAGGAACTTCGGACGACTTGGGCAGCTCGACCGCGGTGGCATTGGGGGCCACGAAGCGGCGAACCAGCGCGGTGCTGGTGCCCTGTACGACGGCGATACGGACGCCTTCCTTGTTGTAGTCCGTCCAGGCGCGAGCCTTGAAGTTCTTGCTGTTGACCATCATGAAGCCATGGTTGTACAGCGGACCCGCAAAGGTGATCGCGGTGGCGCGGATCGGGGTCGCCTGCATGGCATACAGCAGGTCGATCTTGCCCGACTGGATCTGCAGCGCCGCGGTGCCCCAGGTGGTGGGCAGGCAACGGAAGCCATTCTTGGCGTTCGGCAGTTCCTTGGACATGTCCTTGGCGGCTTCGACCGCCCAGCCCTTCATATCGCCGGAGTCCTTGTCCTTCATCCAATAGGGAATCTGGCCAATCACACAACCGGTCGTCAGGTAGCCGGTCTCGCTGATGCGTTCCCAGGTCGACTGGTAGTTCGGATCGATCTTTCTCCAGTCGAAGCCCTGAGCATGGGCGGACGACGCGGTGAACGCTGCGACGGCGAAGGCCGCGGCAGCCAGACGGAAGGTGGATTTCGATATCATACTCTTCTCCCTAGATTTAAGAATGACGTTGCCCCTTGCCTGTTTGCCTTCATCGCCACACACGTCATAGCACCGCTGGAAATCCCCCAGGAGGAAATCTCCGTCGGCACCCCGCCGGCAAGTGGCCTCAAAGGGCGGCGCAAATCATGCAATTTGAGGCTATGCGGGTCAAGGGCGAACTCCGGTCCGTAATCTGACCTTTGCGTGACCGGCCCTCGAAGCTAGTGTTGCGATTCTAACATTTGGTTCCTGAGCCCGGGGGTGAAGGTCGCAGTTTGCGTAGATTTAATGGGAACGAAATGTCTCGATCGGAACACTAGGTTGAGCCCCCTTCCCCCGCCGAAACGCCTGCCGGGGCTTCCCATGAAAATCACCCGCATCGCCGCCTACAGGGTGGAGCTGCCGCTCGTGCGCGGCGCCTACCGCTGGTCTTTCGGCCGCTCCATCGAGTTTTACGACAGCACCATCGTCAGGATCGAAACCGACACGGGCCTTACCGGTTGGGGAGAGGCATGCCAACTGGGACCCGCCTACCTGCCCGCCTACGCCGCCGGAACCCGGACCGGCATCGCCGAGGTGGCGCCTCACCTGATCGGCGAGGATCCCCGGCAGGTCGACCGCATTCAGTGGGCGATGGACATGGCGCTCAAGGGGCATCCCTATGTGAAGACGGCCATCGACAATGCCTGCTGGGACATCCTGGGCCGGGACGCGGGGCTGTCGGTGTCGGTGCTGCTGGGCGGGCGGTTCGGCGAGGACCTGGCCCTCTACCGGTCGATCTCCCAGGACACGCCCGAGGCCATGGTCCAGGAAGTGGCCGATCATCGGGCCATGGGCTTCCGCGCCTTTCAGCTCAAGGTGGGCGGCGATCCCGACGACGATATCGAGCGCATCCGGGCGGTGGCCGCCGCCGCCCAGTCGGGGGAGCGGATCGTCTGCGACGCCAACACCGGCTGGCTGGCCCATGGCGCGGCGCGGGTGGTGCGGGCGATCCGGGACCTGGACGTCTATGTGGAGCAGCCTTGCCTGACCTACGAAGAATGCTTGTGGGTGCGGCGGCGCACGGACTTGCCCTTCATCCTCGACGAATGCATGGACTCGGTCGAGACCCTGATACGCGGCTACCGTGACGGCGCCATGGACGGCATCAATCTGAAGATCGGCCGTATGGGCGGCCTGACCCGTGCCCGACAGATCCGCGACCTCTGCGTCTCCTTGGGCCTGGGCATCACCATCGAGGACAGCGGCGGCGGCGACATCGCCGCGGCCACGGTCGGCGCCCTGGCGCAATCGACCCCGGAGAAATACAGGGTCATGGTGACATCGAACTATTTCAAGGTGGAAGTCCGCACCGCCGATGGCGCGCCCACCCTTGACAACGGGCGCATGAAGACCTCGACCTCGCCTGGTCTCGGCATCCACCCCAAGGCCGAGATGTTCGGCGATCCGGTGGTGGACGTGTCCTAAGCGAGTGCCGCGGTCCCACTATACCGCCGTGGTCTTGGCCGTGGCGCCTCATGTGGTAATAGGAGCAAAGTCGTAGGTACGGGTTCCATGGCCTCCAAAAGCGAAATTCCCGCCACCGTCTCGAGGACCGACCGCGCGCCAACTTTGGATCGCCGGCACATCGACGCCGTGCTGCTGGACCTGGACGGTGTCGTCACCGAGACCGTGGAGGCCCACCTCGCTTCCTGGAAGAGCCTGTTCGATTCCTATCTGGCCGACCTCGCGCCGGGGCAGCAGCCCTTCGGCCCGGCGGACTACCTCCGTTACGTGGACGGCAGGCCCCGCTACGAGGGTGTCCGCACCTTTCTGGAGTCCCGGGGCATCGAGCTTCCCTTCGGCGCGCCGGACGATACTCCGGGCTTGGAGACGGTATGCGGGCTCGGAAACCGCAAGAATGTTCTCTTCGGGGAACTCATCGAGACGCACGGCGTCACGGTTTTTCAAGGCACCCTCAATTGGATCGACGAACTGCGGGACCAAGGCTTTCGGCTGGCCCTGGTCACGTCCAGCCGCAACGCACCGCTGATTTTGGCCAAGACCGGGATCGCTCCGCTGTTCGAGGCGGTGGTGGACGGGACCGTGGCGGCCGATCTTCGGCTGCCCGGCAAACCGGCGCCCGATACGTACCTGGAAGCCGCCCGCCAGCTGGATACGCCGGCCCAACGGGCGGTGGTGGTGGAGGACGCGGAAGTGGGCGTTGCCGCCGGCCGCAGCGGCGACTTCGGTCTGGTGATCGGGGTCGCCCGCGCCGGCAATGCGGAAACGCTGCGAGCGGCGGGGGCCGACATCGTCGTCGAGGACCTTCAGATGCTGTGTCGCGTCAAGGCGAGGAAACCATGAAAATGTCGATCCGGGGCTTACCCCTGGCGCTGGATCATATGGTCGAGGTTCGGCGTCGGATCGGCACGCGCCGTCTCGCGGTGTTTCTGGACTACGACGGGACGCTGACCCCCATCGTGTCGCGACCGGATCTGGCGATCCTCGGCGACGAGGCGCGCGATACCATCAAGGACCTGGCCGCCCGGCTGCCGGTCATCATCGTCAGCGGCCGGGAGCGTGCGGACGTGGAGCGGAAAGTGGCCGTGCCGGGCCTGGTCTACGCCGGAAATCACGGGTTCGACATCGCCGGCGGCGGTATCCGGCGCACAATGGGCAGCGAGTACGCCCCTGCCCTTTCCGCGGCGCGGGAAAATCTGGAACGGGACCTCGAAGGAATCGACGGTATTTTGATCGAAGTCAAATCCGCTTCCCTCGCCATCCACTACCGTCTCGTCGACGAGGCGGACCTGCCGCGGATTGTCGAGGCCGTCGAAACGGCGGCCCGCGAACACGACGAACTCAGGGTCATGCCGGGAAAGAAGATCTTCGAGATTCAGCCCCGCATCCCATGGGACAAGGGCCGTGCCATTTTGTGGATTGTGGAGGCAATGAAGCTTGACCCGTCGGAAAACGCCATCATGTACATCGGCGATGACGTCACCGACGAAGACGGGTTCTGCGCCATCGAGGATCACGGGATCGGTGTCCGCGTGGACGACGGCGAGGAAGATCTGGCGGAGTCGTTGGCATCGTTCCGGTTGCACGACACGCAAGAAGTGCTGCGGTTCCTGCGGGTGCTGGCCGACGGTTCGCCTGGTTAAGGACCTGCCGCCCGCCGAGGGGAGGAGACTGACGTGCCCACCTGGACGCTCGCTTACGAGGGATTCAAGCCACAGGAAGAAGGGCTGCGCGAGGCCCTGACCGCGACCGGAAACGGGGCCTTTTGTACCCGCGGCGCCGCCGAATGGGCATCGGCCGATGACGTGCACTACCCTGGAACCTACCTTGCGGGCGGCTACAACCGGCAGACCACCGCGGTCGCCGGGCGTCCGGTGGAGAATGAAGACCTCGTCAACATGCCGAACTGGCTATGCCTGACCTACCGCATCGACGGCGGGCCATGACTGGACCTCAGCGCTTGCGATATTTTCGACTATCACCATGAACTGAACCTCGCCGGAGGCCTGATGACCCGACGCCTGCGGGTGAAAGACGCCCGCGGCCGGGTCACGAGACTGGTCAGCCGCCGCTTCGTCAGCATGGCGCACCCCCACATCGCGGCCCTCGAGTGGCGCCTGTCGGCGGAGAACTGGTCGGGGCGCCTCGAGCTGCGCTCGGCGCTTGACGGCAGGGTCGTCAATTGGGGCGTCAAACGCTACCGGGCCCTGGAAGGCAGGCACCTGGTACCGGAGGACACCGAGAAAATCGACACCGACGCCATCGGCCTGGTCGTGCGCACCAGCCAATCGTGCATTCGAGTGGCCCAGGCGGCCCGGACCCGGGTCTACGCCGACGGCAAGGAACGGAATGTGCGCCGTCGTCTGGTCCGGCGGATCGGCTACGTGGCCCAAGACCTGTCCCTCGACGTCGCCGAGGGAGAAACCCTTCGCATCGAAAAGATCGTCGCCTTCTACAGTTCCCGTGATTTGGGAATTTCCGAACCCGCCAACGAAGTTCGCAACGCGATGACCCGCCTCGCCGGATTCGAGTCGCTGTTCGATGACCACCGGACCGCTTGGGCGCAGCTCTGGCGCCGCTGCGATATCGAGCTGCGGGACGGCGCGCGCAACCAGATGATCCTCCGGCTGCATATCTTTCATCTGCTTCAGACGGTGTCGCCCAACACCCTGGACCTCGACGTCGGCGTCCCGGCGCGCGGCCTGCACGGCGAGGCCTATCGGGGTCACATCTTCTGGGATGACATGTTCATTCTGCCGTTCCTGAATTTCCGCATCCCCGAGATCTCCCATACCCTGTTGCTGTACCGCTATCACCGCCTGGACGAGGCACGGGCCAACGCCAAGGACGCCGGCCATCGGGGCGCCATGTACCCCTGGCAGAGCGGCAGCAGCGGCCGCGAGGAAACCCAGTCCGTCCACCTCAATCCCAAGTTCGGACGGTGGCTACCCGACAACAGCCATCGCCAACGGCACGTCAACCTGGCGATCGTCTACAACATCGTTCAGTACGTCCGGATCACCGGACACCGGGGCTTCCTGTCCGTCTATGGCTGGCGGGTGATCTTCGAAATCGCCCGCTATTTCGCCAGCATCGCCCACTACAACCCGGAACTTGGCCGCTACGAGATCCACGGCGTCATGGGGCCTGACGAGTACCACGAGGCCTATCCGGACGCCGAGGAGCATGGCCTGCGCAACAACGCCTACACCAATGTCATGGTGTCCTGGGTCCTCGACATGGCACTCAGGGTCCTGGACCAACTTCTCGCCTATCGCCGCGACGAGATCATCGAGGTCATGGGCCTGACCGACGAGGAGATCTCCTCCTGGGTCGACATCTCCCATCGCCTGTACGTCCCCTTTCACGCCGACGGAATCATCAGCCAGTTCGATGGCTACGATGACCTGGAGGAATTCGACTGGGAGGGCTACCGCAAAAAATACGGCGACATCCGCCGCCTGGACCGCATCCTGGAAGCCGAAGGCGATAGCCCCAACCGCTACAAGCTCTCCAAGCAGGCCGACGTGCTGATGCTGTTCTACCTGTTCGACGCTGACGAGCTGGGCGAGATTTTCGAGCGCCTCGGCTACGAATTCGACGAGGCCATGATCCCGCGCAACATCGCCTACTACACCAAGCGGACCAGCAACGGATCGACCCTCAGTTCCATCGTCCATTCGGCGGTCATGGCCCGCTATGACGAAGAAAGTTCATGGGCTCAGTTCTGCGAAGCGCTGGAAAGTGACGTCACGGACATTCAGGGCGGCACCACGCCGGAAGGCATTCACCTGGGCGCCATGGCCGGCACCGTCGACCTGATCCAACGCTGCTACAAGGGCGTCACGGTGCGCGATGGCACCATCCACTTCGATCCTCTGCCCCCGGCACGGCTGCGCAGCGTCGCCTTCAGCCTGCGCTTCCATGGAGTCTGGCTCGACGTGCGCTTGGAGGACAAGAAACTGATCCTTTCGCCCCGGCCGGGCGGCCCTGATCGCGTCCCGGTCGGCGTCCGCGACCGCATCTACACTCTGAAAGCCGGATTCGAACGCACGTTCGATATTTAGGGATATTTAGGGATTGAAGGGCGCTTGCATGAGCATCAAGAACGGCACGGATCGGAAGCGGCCTGCATCGAGGCGCTGGCCCGGCTGCGCTGGCCGCAGGGCTATGTCTGTGCCCGCTGCGGCGAACGGCGGAGCTACCGAATGACGGCGCGGCCCAGGATCTTCGAATGCGCCCGTTGCGGTCATCAGGAATCGGTGACGGCGGGGACGATCTTCCACCGCACCCGCACGCCGCTCCGCAAATGGTTCCTGGCGGCGTGGTGGATGGCGCGCGACAAGCGTGGGGTCTCGGCCCTTTTGCTGTCCCGCGAGTTGGATCTGCGCTACGAGACAGCGTGGCTGATGGCTCATAAGCTGCGTCATGCCCTGACGGAGCGCTCGGAATTTCCGCTCGAGGGCTTGGTCGAGGTCGACGAGAGTTATTATGGCGGGCGCGGCAAGCCGGAGAGCCGGGGCCGGGGCCTTTCCAACCCGAACAAGAGCCTGTTGGTGATGGCCGTCGAGAAGCGGCCGGTCGGGCCGGGCAAGGGCATCAAGGGAAGCGGCTTCGTCGCCGGCCGGGCGCGGCTCGCCATCCTCCCGGCGGCCACCGCCCGCGAGCTGGGCGGCTTCGTGCGCGCCTCGGTCAGGCCCGGAAGCCGCCTCGCCAGCGACGCCTTCAAGGGGTACGCCGGACTCCGCGACACCTATCGCCACCACCCCGTCGTGCAAGGCGAAGGCAAGAATGCCGAGCGCTTGATGCCGGTCGTCCATGTCCTGTTTTCCAACGTGAAGACCTGGCTCAACGGCACCTATCGCGGTGTCGGCGCCAAGCACCTGCCGCGCTATGCCCGGGAATGGAGCTACCGCTTCAACCGCCGCACACGCATCACCGATCTGGCCGACTTCGTCCTCCGCCGCGCCATGGACCAACCCACCATCACCTACAAGGAGCTGGTCGACAGTCTTTGGCTGCCCGCACGCCAAAGGCGGGCCGCGCCGTTCGCTGGATCTGGGAACGGGGGCGGATCTGGCTGCTGACGACGTTCCGGCCATGGTTCTCCTCGCCGCTTTGGCTGCCCGCACGCCAAAGGCGGGCCGCGCCGTTCGCTGGATCTGGGAACGGGGGCGGATCTGGCTGCTGACCTCCACTGGCCTCTATGCCCCTGGTCTTTTGGCGACATGCCGATGAGGACCTGGATCCGTGGCTGTGGGTCTCTCTCTGCGTGGTTGGCCTGATTGCTGGCTATGGCCTCAGATCGCGCTACCTGGGCGAGCTGTTCGCCCAGTTCCCGGAAGCGGAGGAAAAAACCGAACGGGACTGAAACCCGCCGGCCGCCGACCGCCATGCTACAATTTCGGCGACGGCGCAAACGGCCACGGAGTCATATCCATGAAGTCGATCATGATCCTCATTGTTGCCGCCGGCCTGTCCAGCGGCGGCGGCGGCGATGCGGCCCTCGAGGTGCGCGAGTTGGAATTCAAGAACCTTGTCGCCTGCAAAAAGGCGGCTGCCGCTTTGACGGCGGCGGCGGATGCCAAGCTCGAACGCACCCTGGCCGTGATGGCCCGCGCGGGCGCGGCCCGGGTTTCGGTGGCGCCGCCGACGGTGGTCGCCTACTGCACCGACCGCTGAGCAACGAACCCGCTCAGCCGTGCCCCACCTGCAGGTCCTCGGGTCGTAGTAGCGGCAGGCGGGCGGGATTGAAGGCGGCGATGTCGACGGTTGTCGCCGCGCCGTCGACGATCAGTTCCGCCATTGCCTCTCCCGTCGCCGGGGCGTTGAGGATTCCCCAAACGTTGTGGCCGGTCGCCACGTAGGCTCCCACCACTCCCGACACCGGCCCCATCAGGGGCAGCGCGTCCCGGGCGATGGGGCGATAGCAGGAACCGCTGGTCACCACGTCGGCGCGGCCGAGCACGGGGGCGAAGCGGGCGGCAATGCCCCGCAGCCGCTCGCAGGCGCCGGGATCGGGCCGCACCTCGGCCGGGTCCTCGGGCAGAGCCGTATCGCTGGACAGGCCGCAAACGTAAGTGGTGCCGTCGACCCGGGGAAACACTTCCGGCGCATGGGCGCTGCCGTCGTCGTCTTCGTACTCGACGAACAAGGCCTCGGCGGTCACCGCGGAGTCAGTGCGGAACACGACGCTGTGGCCCTTGAGACCGAACACCGGCGGCAGGGGCAGCCAGCGGCAGGCGAAGACGGACCACGGCCCCATGGCGATGACGACGGCGTCCGCTTCCAGGGGCTGGCCGTCAACCATGACGCCTGTGGCCCGTGCGCCATCCGGGGATAGCATGACTCCGGTGACAGCGCCCGGGAGGAGGATCGCGCCGCGGGCTACCGCCGCGGCCATCAGGCCGGCCGTGAAGGCGCCGGGATCGACCTGGGCCGTTGTTTCAGGCGTTCCCAGGCGCCCATGGACGGCAACCTCGGGGGCCAGCCACGCCGGCGCGGTTTCCCGTCCATGGGCCGACACGCCCCGAACGGCGCTGGCGACCACGCCCAGGGTGTCGAGCCGGCGGTAGCCCCAGTCCCCGTCCAGGTCCGACGCCAACTGCTCGTGCAAGGCGAAGCTGCGCCGCGCCAAGGGGCCCAGGGGCTGGGTATCGCACCAGTCGAGGGCCAGGAACCCGCCCGACTTCCCCGACGCCGCGCAGGCCACGCCCGTCCGTTCCACCACCGTGACCGCTACGTCCCGCTGGCTGAGGTAGTAGGCCGTGGCCGCCCCGATGGCACCGCCGCCGCAGATCACGACCCGCATGGGCGCCTCATACCAAGGGACACTGATAATGACCCATGGTATCAGGTCTCCCCGAACATCCGGTCGCCCCGTTCGTCGACGATCCGCTTGGCCTTTTCGACGGCGCATTGTTCGGCATCCTCGCGGGTGGGGAAGGTGTCGGCGCGGACAAAGCTGTGTTCGCGCACCGCGCCATCCACCTCCTTGGTGATCAGGCCCGCGGTCAGCCAGGCGCTGCCTTGGCGCCGGGGATGGGGGTGGACGCGGTAACCGTTGTAGTCCACGGCCTTGGCGGGATCGGGCGGGGCGTCCGCTCCCCCCGCGCCGCCGCCGCCGAACAGGCCGCCGAACAGTCTGGAAAGCAGGGATGCCATGGGAACCTCCTTGCGCTCATGGCCGGACCGATCCGGATTTCCCACGGTCCTGGGTATCGCCCCTGGCCCCGTCACCCAAGATTGCTTCGTTCACCCGGTGACGACGGTCAGGCGTCGCCCTCGAACTTGAACGACACCTTGAGCCGGACGCGGTAGGCGGCGACCTTGCCATTCTCGATATGGATATCCTGGTCGATGACCTGGGCGATGCGCAGGTCGCGCAAGGTCTTTCCTGCCCGCTCGACGGCGGCGGCCGCCGCCTTCTCCCAGGACTCGGAACTCGAACCGACAAGCTCGATCACTTTGTAGACGCTCTCCGTCATGACATTTTCCCTATCCAATAATTCCCGGATGATCCCTCGATCCGACTCCGAGAATAGCCGAACTTGCCGAGGATACCATGAGCCATTCTTGGCCGCTCACGCCTCGTCCCGGCGCACCTCGCCGACGGACGGGCGGCCGCGGACGATGCGAAAAACCAGCCAGATCAGGGTAAGGAGCAGGAACGCCGCCGATATGGGGTGGGTGATGAACGTGAGTGGGTCGCCGCCCGAGATCAACAGCGCCTGGCGCATCGATCGTTCGAACATCGGCACCAGTAGGAATGCGATGAGCAACGGCGGAATCGGAATCTCCAGCTTCAGCATTCCATAGCCAAGGACTCCGAAGATCAACATCACCCAGACATCGTGCAGACTTGCCGACATAGAGAAAATACCGCCCACACACAGGATGAAGACGATCGAAAAAAGGATGTCCTTGGGCACCCTGACCACGTAGTGGAACAGGTTCATGAAGCCCAGCCCGACGATCAGCATGATCACGTTGATGGCGATCAGGCCGAAATAGATGGCGTAGATCTTGTCGCCGTGCTCCTCGAACAACAGCGGTCCGGGTTCGAGGCCGTGGAGCAGGAATGCCCCGCCCAGGATGGCGACCAGACCGCTGCCCGGGATGCCCAAGGTGAGAAAGGGCAAAAGGGCACCGGAGGTCTCGGCGTTGTTGGCGCATTCCGGGGCGGCCACGCCCTCCAGGCAGCCCTTCCCGAAGGAGTCCGGGTCGCGGGAGGCGCGGCGCGCCCAGCCATAGCCGAGGATAGCCGCCACCGAGGCGCCCAGCCCAGGAAGCGAGCCGATTCCCATTCCCATCAGGGCTCCGCGCCCAAGCGCGCCGCGAACGCTCCACAATTCCCTAAGGCTGAGCCGCCTGTCATCCCGCTTCTCGTCGCGCAGACTACGGACCTGCTCGGCTCGGCGGCGGATGCGCCGTTCGGCAATTGTCAGGATTTCACTGACGGCAAAGAGGCCGATGATCAGGGGAAGCAAACCGATCCCCTTTTGTAGCTCGACAATTCCAAACGTGAGTCGACTGGTGCCGGTAATGGAATCCATGCCGATGGTCGCCAACAGGGCACCCATCACGGCCGACAGAAAGCCCTTGACAAGCGAGCGGCCAGCGACCGCCACCACCAGTGTCATCGACAGGACGATGACACTGGTAATCTCGGCCGGACCGAATTTCAAAGCGATCCGGGCGATGCGTTCCGCCACCAGGATCAGCACCATGGTGCCGAGAAGGTCGCCGATGACCGATCCGTAGAGGGCCATCTTCAGGGCTTTCCCCGCCTTGCCGGCGCGGGCCAGGGGATAGCCGTCGAAGGTGGTGGCGATGGAGGCGGGCGTCCCCGGGCTGTTGACCAGGATCGCCGAGATCGACCCGCCATAGGTGCCGCCGATGAATTCACCGAGCAGGAACATCAGAGCGGTCACCGGCTCCATGGTGAAGGTCACGGGTATGGAGATGGGGATGAGCTGAGCCGGGCCGATACCCGGAATCGCACCGACGATCATCCCGAGTACGGTACCGATCGTCATGGCGATAAGCGGCGACCACTGGAAGAACAGCGAAAAGCCGATCGACAACTGGTCCACGTTGGGACTCCGTTATTCCAACCAGATGCTTCGTGGCAATGGGACATTGAGTCCGCGAGTGAACATTTCGGCCAGCACAAAGGCGGCAGGGACGGCCACCACTACCGCCCGCCGCAGCCGCCCATGCCCGAGGTAAAGAATGAGGCCTGTCAAGCCCACCGCGCTGGCCACCGTGAAGCCGAGGATGGGCAGCAACAAGACATAAGCCGCGGCGACCGCCGAAGCGCCGAGGGCCCGAACCAGGAGTCTTCCCTGATGGCTGTCTCCCGCTGGCGTTGGCGGTTCGGTCTCGGTCCGCCGCGGTCGGTTCCGTACGACGTGGACAACGCCCAGCAGGATCAGCAGCCAGGCGAGAAGGCGCGGAAACAGCGTCGGTGAAATCTCATCGGAATGGGAGGGGAGAGAACCGATCTGCTGGGGTATGAGAACAAACAACAGCAGCAGACCGGCGCCCACCATTCCCAAACCGATGAGAACTTCGCGCCAACCCATGCCGGCGCAACCTTATCGGGCAGTCAGTTCTTCCAGAATCCGAGATCCTTGAGCAGTTTTGCAAGGACCTCGCGGTCTCGATCCATGTCTTTGAGCACGGCTTCCGGTCCCGCCCACTCGTTGGTCAGGATGCCGACCTTATTCATCACGTCGACGACGCGCTTTTCCTGCAGTGCCGCGGTAAAGCTTGTTTGCAGCTTCTTCACGATGGCATCCGGCGTTTTGACATGGACGTACATGGCGAGGTACCACGGGGCGATCCCAAGGTCGTAACCCATTTCGGCGAACGTCGGTACGTTGGGGGCCCAGTCGAGACGCTCCTTGTGTTGGACGCCGAGCAGGGTGATCGTTCCCGCCTCGACGTATTTCTTGGTCGAGCCCGTCGATCCAATTGCCGCATCGACGTGTTTGCCGAGAACTTGTTTCATTGCCGGGCCGGCACCGCCGGTCGGTATATCCCGCATCCCGAAGCCCGCGTTTCTTGCAATCGCGGTCATCGTCAGGTGATAGACGTGGCCGCGACCGGCATGGGCATAAGAAATTTCACCCGACTTGGCCTTCGCCGCGGCGACGAAGTCCCCGAACGTCTTCCAACCGGATTCCGCATGCGCGTAAAACGTATACGGGAAGGTCGCCAGTCGCATCACCGGGCGCAAATCCTTGCTCGTATACGGGACCTCGCGGAAGTGCTTGTAGATTTCGGGCACCGCGCCCGGCGAGACCAGACTGACCACCGTATAGCCGTCCGGCTTGCCGGTCGCGACCGCCGCGGCCGCCACCGTCGACGCACCGCCCGGCTTGTTCACATGCACCAGGGGCTGTCCGAGATGGGGCTCAATCACGGTGGCGAGAGCGCGCAACAAGGTGTCGGCGCCACCACCGGCGCCGAACGGGCCGAGGGAGGTGACGGGACGGGTCGGAAAATCCTGGGCACCGGCCGCGCTGGCGGCCAAGGTCAGCACGGACCCGATGATGAGAGACTTCGAGATACGCATGGTGATTCACTCCTTGCCTGTGTGTCGACCGCTTCTTGGAAAGCGGCGCTGATGAGGGCCGGGTTTTCCGGTCACGCTACGAGGGCGTGATCCCGAAGATCTCGGCCGCGTTGTCGCCCAGGACCTTGTCCTTCTCCCGGGCGGTAAAAAACGGACAGTGGACCCGTACGTAGTCCAGGGACTGTCGATAGGTGCAGGCCCGCTCCAGGGCCGGCATGTCGGCGCCCCAGACCAGCTTGCCGGCGCCCAGTTTGCTGTAGGCGGCCTCGATGGTCTGCTGGCCAATGGGGAACGGATAGGCATCGCCGGTTCGGGTCGAGGGATATTGGACCTGGAGGATTTCCAGAAACACGTTGTCGAGGGCGGCGAGCGCCAGGATCTCGTCCCAATTGTGGATGCGCCGGGTCTCGGCGTCGCGGACGAATGACCCGAAATGGCTGAGAATGCTGATCATTCTTGGGAAGCGCTCGACCACCGCCCGCACCTTGGCCAATTGGCGCAAGTGCTCCGCCGGATCGATGTGTCGGCCGATGTCCCATATCAGCGGTACGCCCAAGGTGACGAGTTCATCCCACAAGGGATTGTAGCGCCTATCGTCGACGCTGTGCGGCGAATCCATGACACGGAAGGCTTCGATTTCGTAGTAGAGCCCGCGCATGCCCAGATCCCGCACGCAATGGCGCAGGTGATCGAGGGTCTCGGCGCGATCCGCCTCCGGTTCGGGAACCTGGGCGACCGCCGTCAGCCGGTCGGGATGACGGCGGGCGCAGTCGGCCAGATACGCGTTGAGCCGACCATAGACATGGCCCTGATAAAGGATCGCCCGATCGACCCCGATGTAGTCCATCTGGGCCAGCAGCAGTTCCGGCGGCGCGGCCATGTCCTGCAGGCTGGGCGGCATCCACTGGGTATGGCCCGGGACGCCGTCTTTCTCCCATTCCAGGCGGCCGAAGCGGCCGACCCGGAAGTTCACGTCCTCGTCGGCTCCGAATTCAGGGCCGTCCCGGTCGACCACGGGTCCCCGCACCGCCAGGTGAACCTGTAGGTAGCGCATGTGCTCCGCCTCGCTGGCGTAACCGCATGCGCCAGCCAGCGGTGGAAAAGCGTGGGCGTGAACGTCGACGATCAAGGCCGCCTCACGGTCGCAGCAGCGCCATCAACGGTCGTACCGAGGCGGCGCTGTCCAGGTTGGCGACAAAATCAACGACCTCATCGCAGCGCGCAGCGCCGATCACGGAATCCCCCATAGCATGGCACTTGGCCGCCATCTCGTCCCACAGGGGCGGAATGCGCGGCGACCACTTCACCTGGTCGATGCGGTGCTTTCGGTGGCTGCCATCGGAAAAGGTAATGTCGATCTCAAGGGGCCAGTCGCGGGGATACATTCGGTTCATGGCCTCCACCTCGATCACTTTGACACGGGCCGCGAACTCGTGGACCGCCGGGTCCTTGAGCCGTTCGGCGGTGAGCTGGCGCGGCGTCATTTCGCCGTCCATGAGGGTCAAGGCAACGGAACAGGGCATGGACAGGTGGGCGTCCACGAAGTTGCTGCTGGTCGTGGTGTATTTCTCGCCGGTGAACTTGCGGGCGTCGTGATAGGTCTCGATCTTGATCGACTCGACGGCGGCGACGTCGATGGGCGCTTCCTTCATCATGGTCAGGCAGACCTCCACCGGGCCGATGTTAAAGAGGCCCACCGGGTAGGGTTTGAAGCCCACTTCCAGGCTGTGCCAGTGGCTGCCGATGCCGCGCACGGCCTCCTCCAGGTCCGGGTTGGGCTGGCCTAGGATGAACAGCGGCGCGTGATAACGCGGCGGCTCCCCTTCCAGCGGTCCGGACTTGTAGCCGGCCTTGGCCAGGTAGGCCGACGAGATCCCGCACAAGGCCGGCTGGCCGCCGTGGATCGGCTTGATGCTGTGGCCCTTGAACACATTGTCGCCATTGCTGACGGGAATGATGAAGCCGGAGATGCCAAGCGCCGCGTTCATGGTTTCGGCATCGAAGCCGAGAAGCCGGCCGGCCGTCGCCGCCGCGCCGCAGGTATTGTAGGTGCCGGTGATCTGGAACCCGGAATACCAGTGTTCGGGCTGGTTCGCCTTGGCCAGCCGGCAGCCCACCTCGTAGCCGGCGACGGTGGCCGCCATCACATCGGCGCCACTGGCGTCGGTGACCTCGCCCATGCCCAGAGCGGCGGGAATGATCGCCGCGCCATTGTGTATGCGGCAATCGATGTTGGTGTCCTGGCAGTCCAACACCTCGCTCATGCAGCCGTTGGCGAAGGCGGCCATCATCGGGGTCGTCGTGCGCCCGGTGCCGACGACGGTGCAGTCCCCCGGTGGCGCCATCATGTCCATGTAGGTTTCCAGGCAACGGTCCTGGTTGGCCTTGGCAAAGTCCACCGCCCCCAGCATCACCGAGATCCCATCGAGGACGAACAGCCGGGTTCGGTAGCGCACCTCTTCGGGCAGGGCGTCGTGGTTAAGGCCGGCGGAGAGTTCGGCCAGTTGCTGGGTGACGTTGATCTTGGTTTCGGTGCCGTCCGGCATGGCTGTCTCCTTGGTTGCGGTCAGGGGTGGGCGCGGGAGGCGCGGCGGTTATCCGTTTGCGGCTACACCCGCTCGGTGATGCGTTGCACCTCGCGGCGGGTGTTGGCGACGATGTTGGTGCGTCGTTCGGCCTTCATGCGGTCGCTGATGGCGCTCACCGTGATGGCGGCAACCGGCCGGCGATCGGGATCGAGGATTGGCACGGCAATGGCCCGCATGCCGTCGATCACGTTGTCGCTGAAGCAGTAGCCGTCGCGGCGAGTCTGTTCGATCATGGCGTGAACGGCGGCCATGTCGAAGAAGTAATACGCCCGGCAACGTCCGGTGTTGGCCTCGAGGATCGACTCAATCTCGTCGTCGGCGTGGATGGCCAGCATCGACAGCGCCCCCGAGCCCACGGGCAGAGGCCGGCGATCGCCCACGTTCATGGTCAGGGTCTTGATGGGAAAGGCGCCCTCGACCCGCGCCAGGCAGACCGCATCCATGCCGGCCAGCACCGACAAATAGACCGTGTCCTCGGTGCGTTCCGCCAGGCGTTGCAGGGAGTCCTTGGCGATGGCCAGGATCCCGAAACGGCCCGCCGCCGCCTGGCCCAGCACGTAGAGCTCGAACCCCAGGTGGTAGCGGCGGTTGTCCATGTCCTGTTCGACCAGGCCGACCTCGGTCAGGCCGCTCAACAGCCGGTGGGTGGTCGACTTGCCAAAGTCGGTCGCGGCGGCCACGTCCGACAGGCGCAGGCCGCTTTCGGGGGCCGCGGCCAGCGCCCGCAGCACCCGCATCGCCCGCTTCAATCCAGGGCCCCGCTGCACACTTGTCGCGGACCGGGCGCTCATGGCCGCGGTCCCATGACCAGATCGGGAAGCCACAGGCTGAGCTCGGGGAAGACGGTGATCACCACCAGGCTGACGAGCAGCGGCACCAGAAACGGAATCGTCGCCCGCAACACCGTCTCCACCGGAATCCCCGCCACCCGGGAGGCGACGAACAGGCCGATGCCCATGGGCGGCGTGATGATTCCGAGAATCAGGTTGAAGCAGATGACGACGCCGAAATGGACCGGGTCGATCCCCACCTCGGTGATCACCGGATGGAGGATGGAAGCCGTGATCAGCAGCGCCGGCAGGCCCTCCAACACGGTGCCCACCACCAGCAGAAACACGTTGATCAGCAGCAGCGCCGCCAGCGGACTGCCCACCGAATCGGCAATTGCCTGGGCGGCGTCGTGGGCCGACCGCTCCGAGACCACCACCCATCCCATCACCGAGGCGACGGCGACGATGTACATGATCAGCGCCGTGGTGGTCGCCGATTTCACTAGGGTCTGGCGAAGTTGCTCCCAGGTCTGCTCCCCATAGACGAACCCCATGGCGAGGGCATAGAGGCTGGCGATGACGCCCACTTCGGTGGGCGTGGCGATGCCGAGGAGCAGGGAGCCCAGGATCAGAACCGGCAACAGAAGGGCCAATCCGGCCTTGCGCGTGGCCTGAATCAGTTTGATCGGGTCGAACGGCTCCGGGGGGCGGAAGTTGTCGCTGCCCAGCCGCGCCCAGACGTAGACGAAGATCATCAGGCTGGCGCCGATCATGGTGCCCGGAACGATGCCGGCGATGAACAGGCGTCCGGTGGATTCGCCGGTGACCAGCGAATAGACGATGAACGAGATGCTGGGCGGGATGATGACGCCGATGGTGCAGGAGGCGAGCGTCAGGCCGGTGGCGAAGGGCAAGGCATAGCCGTTCTCCCGCATGGCCTTCATCTCCACCGCGCCGAGCCCGGCCAGGTCGGCCAGCGCCGCGCCCGACATGCCGGCGAAGATCATGCTGGCGCCGACGTTGACGTGGGCCAATCCGCCGTGCATGTGGCCGAGCAGGCGGCGCGCGAACTCGAAGATGCGGTCGGTCATGCCGCCGGTGTTCATCAGGTTGCCGGCGAGTACGAAGAACGGCACCGCCAGCAGGGTGAAGCTGTCCACCGCGCTGGTCATGTTTCGGGGAATGATCTCCAAGGGCACGTCCGCCATCCAGACGCCAAGCGCGGCGGCGACTCCGATGGCGATGCTGACCGGTACCCTGAGGAGCATCAGCCCGAACATCACCGCCATCATGGTGAGCGTGATCACCCAAAAGCCCCTTGGTCGTGGTCGGGGAACAGGTCGGCCGCCGACTCGATGGCCTCAAGTCCGGCCCCGGGGCCCAGGCGGGCCGCCGCGCGGGCCGAAGCCGCCGCGAAGTAGAGGGCTGTCAACGTCATCGAAATGGACGCGATCAGCAGCGGTAACGACGAAAAGAAGCGGGGAACATGGAGAATGTAGGTCTTCATATGGAGCTGTTGGGGGGCGATCCCCAGAAGCTCCACGAACAGCATGGCGCAGAACGCGGCGATCAAGATCTGAGTGGCAATGAACAGGCGCAGCTTCACGTTCTCGGTGAAGCGGTCGAACAAAATTGTAATGATCAGGTACTGGCGCGCCTTGAACACGAAGCTGGTGCCGAAAAAGTAGGCCACCAGGATGAGAAGCTGCGACACCTCCTGAATCCACACAAGGCCGATGTCGAAGACGTAGCGAAAGAACACCTGGGCGCTGACCAGGACGACGACGCTACAAAACGAAACGACGGTGATCGCAAGTTCGACTCGCCCGAGGACGCGGAGGGAGCCGGCGATGGCTCCCCCCGCTCCCGGACGTTTCCTTACGTCGTCGGCGTCGGTCACTTAATGGCCTTGACCTGCGCCACCAGTCCCTTGGGCAGAATGCCGTCCTTCTCGAACTGCACCAGCACGGGCGCCATCTTGTCGTGCCATGGCTTCAGCGGTACCTCGAGGAAAGTGACGCCATAGTCGTTCATGCCGCCCATCTTGGATTCCATCACCTGCCCGCCGCTGACCTTGACGAAGGCGTCGCCGGCGTCCTCGGCGGCCTGTTCGAGGGCCTTCTGCTGATCGCCGTTCAAGCGGTTCCAGGTGGAGATGCCGATAACCGGAGAGATCGGCTGGAAGTACTCCTTCAGGTTGGTGAAGTACTTGCCGAACTCAACATGCTTGGCCTTGTAGGGAAAGGTAAAGGCGGCGGTGACCGCGTCCACCTGGCCGGTGGCGAAGGCCGTGTAGACATCGGCCCACGGCATCACGTGCAGGCTGGCGCCCAGCGCCGTCCACGACTTGATCGGCATTTCCGACTGGAACATGCGCAGCTTGACGCCCTGAAGATCTGCCGGCGTGAAGATGGGCTTGCGGGCGAGGATTCCCCGGTCACCTTGGCGGATCCAGGTGAAGTTCTTGGGCACGAAGCGGATGCCCCGCTTGGCCAGGGTCTTGGTCATGTCGGCAAAGACGTCGCTTTTCAGGAACTTCTGCAGATGCGCCCGATCGCGGAACACGAAGGGCGTGCTGAGGATGCCGAAGCGGTCGTCCCAGGCCTTGTACCATTCCATGCCGGTGACGAAGAAGCCCTGGGCGCCGGAGATCACGTTTTCCAGCTGGTCGGGGTCCGACTTGCCGAGCTGACCGCCGTGGAACACCTGGACTTCGATCTCGCCCTTGGTCAGTTCGCCAACCCGTTTGGCGAAGGCAATGGCCCCCTGTCCCTGATCTGTGCTGGCCGGGGTCACGTGCCCGGCCTTGAGCACCATCTTGGCGTGACCCGGCGTGGCCAAGGCAAGGGCCGCCGCCACCGCGGCGGTAATGGTAAGCACTGTTCGCATGTGAACCTCCCGTTCTATGAAATCAATCTTCCTGTGTTGCGGTTTTCGGACCGGGGCGTTGCCGGCGCCCGTGACATGGTGCCCGATCCGAAACCGCGACTCATGGCGCCGGACATCGCTGGTGATGGTTGGTTGCCCGCTGGAACATGTGTCCCAGGTTGAACAGCAGGGCCTCGCCGAAGGGCGGGCCCATGAGTTGAAAGCAGATCGGCATGCCGTCGTCGGTGGTGCCGCAGGGCACGGTCAGCGCAGGCGTGCCAAGGTAATTGGCGGGTTTGGTGTTGCGCGCCAGATCCAGGGGCATGCGGCTTTGGTTTTCCAGGTAGGCCTCCGCCGCCGCCATGGTCGGAACCGATGCGCCGACAACCGGGGTCAGCAGCGCGTCGACCCGGGAGAACACGGTTTCCCGGAAGGCCGCCAGGGCTGGCGCGCGGCAGGTCAGGGCCTCGATGTAGCGGGTGGCCGGGATACACAGACCGACCTCCAGGACCTGCCGGGTGATCGGCGTGTAATCCTCGGCCCGGGTCTTCAGCCAGGCCTTATGGACCCGCGCCCCTTCTGCGAAGATGATGACGTTGCCCATCACGTCCATCGGCGCCGGGTCGGGGACGGCAAGTTCGACGATCTCGGCGCCCTCGTCGCGGAAGACGTCCAGGCTGTCGGAAAGGGCCCGCGCCACGTCGTCGTTCAGATTGTCCTGGAAGTAGTTTGTGGCCACCCCGATGCGCCGTCCGGCGAGGGGACGTTCCAGCCTGCTCGTGTAGTCGGCGACCGCGCGGTCGTGGGTCGCGCCGTCGGCCCCGTCGTAGCCGGCGACCACCCCGGTGATGGTGGCGCAGTCGGCGACCGTCCGGGTAACCGGCCCCGGGCAATCGAGGGTATCGCTCAAGGGCATGATGCCGTGGCGGCTGATCAGGCCCTCGGTGGGTTTAAGGCCGACGACGCCGCACAAGCTGGCCGGCAGGCGAACCGACCCCCCCGCGTCGCTACCCAGGCTGGCGAAGACAAGGCGTCCCGACACCGAAGCGCCGGAACCGCTGGACGAGCCGCCGGTGATGCGTTTGGGGTCCCACGGATTGCGCGCCCGTCCGACCAGGACGTTGAGACCGAAGGGATTGCAGCCGCTGTCGGAGGTGTTGACTCCCCCCAGGTCGATGGCGCCGGCCGCGTCCAGGCGGCGCATCGTGGTGGCGGTGTAGTCGGGCACGAAACCGGACCGGATGCGGGACCCGCAGGTGGCCATCCTTCCCTGTCGGTAGTAGGTGTCCTTATGGGCCACCGGCACCCCGTGCAGGGGGCCCACTTCCTCGCCGCGGGCGACGGCACCGTCGGCTGCCCTGGCCGCGGCGATGGCAGACTCGGACTCGACGTGGATGAAGGCATTCCATGCGGGTTGGGTCCGCTCGATCCGCTCCAGACACGCGGTGGTCAGTTCGACGGACGACAACCGCTTGTCGCGGATGGCCCGTGCCGCTTCGGTCATGCTCAGCAGGCAGGGCTCGGCGGACACGTCAGGCTTCCCCCTCCCCGGCCGACACCAGGAGGCGGCAAAACCGGGAGGGTTGATCCTCGATGATCAGGCCGTCGACGGCCGGCGTCATCGACCGCGCCAGCGCCGAGTCGATCTGGGCCAGCGCGGCGGCCCGATCCTCGGACAGGCGGACACCGTGCCAGCTCTCGATCAGCCGGCGCATCATCGGGCCGGTGATCCCCATGACCGTTCCTCCCGGGGTCGTTCCCCCTGTTGGATGCCCCGTTGGTAGCTTTGGAGTCTATCCGAGGAGTATCGTAGAACGGAATTCGTATTCCTGTAAACGGAACTCCGCGATTCGTCCGCGACCATGCCTTGCGTGGCGCGTGCGGCGACCTGATGATGACTCGGCTGCCGCCTAAAGGGAGGATCGACGTGCAACGTTTCTGCACCGGACTGGGAGAGTTCAACCGCCGGCTGGGACGTCTGGAGCTGTTTCTCGCCACCGCCTTCCTGGGGCTGCTGGTGGTCGCCAACACGGTCGCCGTGGGCGGCCGAATTCTGTTCCAGCATTACCCGTCCTGGATTATCGAGGTCAGCGAGACCCTGGTCATATGGTCGGTTTTCGCCGGCAGCGCCTACCTCTACAAGGCCCGCGGCCATATCGCCGTCACCCTGCTGGCGGACAGGCTGCGGACCGATGGTGCGACCCGGCGGGCGGTCATCATGGCGGGCGAGGTTCTGGTGATGGTGTTCGTCCTGGTGACTCTGTGGCAGGCGGCGATCTATCAGCCGATCCTGGCGGAGCGGATGACCGCCGCTCTCCAGGTGCCGCAGAACTTTGTGACCATTTTCATTCCCATCGCCTACGTCTCGATCCTGCTCGCCGGCATCGAATCCCTGCTCGCCCAGCTCCTGAGGGTTCGATGAGCGTCGAGTTCGTCATCTTCCTGACCAGCTTCGTGGCCCTGCTGGCGCTGGGGGTTCCGGTCGCCTTCTGCCTGGGGTTCGCCTCGATGGCCTACCTCACCTTTGCCGACACCGCCAACATGACGATCATCTTCGGGCGCATGCAAGGCGCGTTGCAAAGCTATCTCTATACGGCCATTCCCTTTTTCGTTTTGGCCAGCGCGCTGATGAATACGGCGGGGATCACCAACCGCATCTTCGACTTCGCCGAGTCGATCGTGGGCCACCTGCGGGGCGGCCTGGCCCAGGTCAACGTCCTCGCCTCGGTGATCTTCTCCGGCATGACGGGCACCGTCGTCGGCGACGCGGCGGGTCTCGGCCGCATCGAGGTCCACGCCATGCGCAAGGCCGGCTACAAGCCCGCCTTCGCCGGCGCCGTGACCATCGCCAGCGCCGTCATCGGCCCGATCATTCCCCCCAGCATGATCATGATCATCTATGCCGAGCTGGCGGAGGTCTCCATCGCGGACTTGTTCCTGGGCGGCGTCATCCCGGGGCTGATGATCGGCGGCACCTTGATGGTCTACATCTACTTCGCTGCCCATCGTGGCGGCCCGGCGCCGAGCCCGCGCTATTCATGGCCGGCACGGGGCAGAGCGTTCGGCCGCGCCTTCCTGCCGGCCCTGTCACCGGTGATCATCGTTGGCGGCCTGGTGGGCGGCGCGATCACCCCTACCGAGGCCGGGTTGATCGCCGTTCTCTATGCCCTGCTGCTGACGGCGATCTATCGCACCACCCGATTGAGCGAGTTGTTCGCCGCCCTGCGCGAAGCGGCACTGGCGACCGCCATGCCGCTGTTCATCGTCAGCACGGCGATCCTCTTTTCGTGGATCATCACGGTGGAACGGGTTCCCTTGTTTCTGGTCGACGTGATGGGCGGGATCGTCGACAACAGGGTGGCGACCGTCCTCATCATGAACATATCCCTGCTTGTCATGGGGACCTTCATGGAGGGGATCGGCGTGATGATCCTGATGATCCCCATCCTCAAGCCCCTGGCCGTGGCCGCCGGGATCGACCTGGTTCACCTGGGCGTCTTCATGAGCGTCAACCTGATGATCGGCATGATCACGCCGCCGGTCGGCATTTCGCTGTTCATCGCCGCCGAGATCACCGGCTGCAAGCTGACGGACATCATCCGGGAAACCGGGCCGTTCCTGATTCCCCTGGTGGCCAGCCTGCTTCTCATTTCCCTGGTGCCGCAGACGGTGCTGTGGCTACCCAATCTGATTCGCGGCCTGGCGGAATAGAGACATGGAGACGAAGGCCGGGGTATAGATAGGGAATGCAAGTCCCGCCGCGCCAGCAGAGCGTCGGCACTTATCATCAACGGGAGGATCAATCGTGAAATACCTGGTCAATCTGGTTCTTGCCGCCGTCGTGGTCCTGGCCCTG
Source organism: Rhodospirillales bacterium (assembly GCA_965247705.1). Lineage (GTDB taxonomy): Bacteria > Pseudomonadota > Alphaproteobacteria > Rhodospirillales > CAMCUA01 > CBDFHV01. The sequence continues at coordinate 81,255 of CBDFHV010000074.1, forward strand.
GGACCGGCCCACGCCAAGACGACGCTGAAAATGGCGCTGATCGTGCCCCTCGATTCCGCCGAGGGAAAGGGCGCGGTAAAATTCAAGGAACTGGTCGCGCAAAAGTCGGGCGGAGAGCTGGAGATCGTGCTCTACCCGGGCGCCCAGCTCGGCAGCTCGTACGAGATCATCGAGTCCCAGACCGCGGGCTCCATCGAGATGGGTCTCCACGGCTACGACCTGTTCGCCAAGTACTCGCCCAGCCTGAAGCTGGCCAGCCTGGCGTTCATCTTCAAGGATCGCGACCACGCCTTCGCCTATTACGCCAGCCCCCTGCACGCCAAGGCGAAGGAAGAAATCCTCGAAAACACCAAAGTCCGCATCATCGGTAACGCGGAATGGAACCGGGGCCCCTACAAGATCCTGCTGACCAAGGATCCCGTGCTTTCGGTCAAGGACCTGAAGGGCGTCCCCATGCGGGTGCCGACCAACGAAGTGGACCTGATGGCGTGGGGCAAGGACGGGGCCGGCGCCAACACGACCCCGGTGCCATGGCCGGAAGCCCCCCTGGCCCTCAAACAGGGACTGGTGAAGGCGATCGAACTGCCGGCGGACCTGGTCAGGCCGATCAAGTTCTATGAAAGCGCCAAGTTCCTGGTGCTGTCCCGCCATCGCCACCAAGCCCTCTACAACACCATCGGCGAGAAGGCCTGGCAGGGCCTCACCGACAAGGAGCGCGGTATCCTCCTCGAGGCGCACCGCGAGGCCGGGCAGTCCTATACCCAGGCTCAGGAAGGCAACTGGGCGAACGACCAGGCGTTCCTCAAGACCCAGGGCGTGGTGATCCTGGACTTCGACGTCTCCGAATGGAACCGCCGGACCACCGCCATTGCCCGCAAGCTGGAAGCCAAGGGCGACTGGGAAGCCGGACTGGTGGACAAACTGATGGGGCTGGCGAAGTAGCAACCGTCGCTCGGCCATCGCGCTGAACGCGGCATCGCGGTATTGCAGGGACGGCCGAACCTTGGTTCGGCCGTCCCGGTAGCGTTGCCGACCGGAGGGTAAAGGCCCATCGGGTCCGCCAACAAAACCGTCATCCCGGATCAAGTCCGGGATGACGGTCAGGGGTGCGGCGCACCGTCAGCGAAGCCGGTTGATTCCGTCGAGGGCGGCGGTTTTGTAGCACTCGGCCAGCGTCGGGTAGTTGAAGACCGTGTCGACGAAGTAATCGATGTAGCGCACCCGGTTCCTTGGACACAAGTTTGTCTCACGCGGCGGGCCTGATTGAGATCGCGGCGTGCCACGCCTGACGAGCTTGAGCGGGGCTCAGGTAGCCGTTCTTTTCGACGATCCACTGGGCATTGTAGAGTTCGACGAAGTCGCGGACGGCGTCCCGCAGCTCCGCGATGTTGCGGTAGATGCGACCATGGATGATCTGTTCCTTCAGCGTGCGATTGAACCGCTCGGCGACGCCGTTGGTCTGGGGCTCGGCGACGAAGGCGTAGGACGGCTGGATGCCCCAGAACTTGATCTGGTTGGTGAAGTGGTCCGACAGATACTGGGAGCCGTGATCCATCCGCAAGGCCAGCCCCCGAGCCGCGCCGGCCGCGGTCGAGCCATACAGCCCGGCAAGCCCCATGGAGATCGGCTGCAGGGCGGCGAAGCGGTCGCCGCGCTTGCAGACATGCCAGCCGACACACTCGGCGTTCCAATGCTCGACGGCGGTGAAGATCCAGCCCCAGCCGTCGTCCACCGTGAACACCCGAACGCCATCGGTGCCCCACATGAGGTTCGGGGCATGAGTGATGATCTCACCGTCATGGGGATTGCCGCCACGGCGGCGGCAGCGATGGGGCGAGAGCAGATTGTTCTCGCGCATCAGGCGGAGCACCCGCTTGCGGGCAACCCGGATGTCGCGACAGACCCGAAGCCGAGCCCAGACCTTGCGGTAGCCCTCGCCCTCCCGGGGCGATGCCTCCAGGTCGGCTTCGATCGCCACCAGCAGCGCCTGGTCCGAGATCGCGGGCTTCGGTCCCCGACGCTTTGCCGGCGGCTGCTCGGCGTGCTGGCCGGAGGTCACGGCGTAGAACGAGGAGCGGGCCATGCCCCAGGCGGCGCAGACCCGCCGCAGGCCGTAGGCCAGACCCGTGCCGGGCGAGGTGGCGGCACTCATCGCCGCGACCTCCGCCGCCCCAAAGGGCCGAAGGTCTCCGTCTTGGCCTCCAGCAGTTCCACCTGCATGGTCAACTCTCCGATCCGCTTCATGGCGCTATCCAGTTCCGCCTGCACCGGATCGCCCTTGCGTTGCTTGAGCGAGGCGTCGATCCCGCCGATCGCTTTCTCACGCCACTGCTCGAGCCGGAAGATCTCTACGCCCAACTGGCGCGACAGAAGTTGCACCGGCTCGTCACGCAAAAGCCGCAGAACGACCTCACGCTTGCGCGCCACCGTCCATCGCTGGCCAAGTCCCAGCGGGCCTGCCGGCAAAGCCTGTCCTGGGGAAAACGTGGACGAGCCAAGCTCGCCCGCATTTACCACAGGCCCATCAACAGCAACTTTCTTCTCAAAATTATCGGTCATGTTCCGGTCCTCCTTGGACACTTCGATTAAGCCAATTCTGTGTCCAAGGAAATCGGGTCCGACTCAGACGAAGTAATCGATCGCGCCACCCAACGCGAGCACCGCCTGGCCGATGTGGATGAGCTCGCTCGAGCCTTCACCGAGAATGCTGACGCCGAGGAGCTTGCGCGTCTCGACGTGGAACAGAAGCTTCAGAAGCCCCGTCGAATCGCCGAGAATTTGGCCCCGGGCGATCTCGCGATAGGACGCCTTGCCCACCTCGTAGGGGACCTCGGCCTCGGTCAGCTCCTGTTCGTTCCGGCCGACCGTAGAGATCTCGGGAATCGTGTAGATCCCGATCGGGAACAACTCCGGCACGCTCTCGGCGCTCACCGAAAACGCGTGGCAGGCGGCAAGCCGGCCCTGTTCCATGGACGTCGACGCGAGGCTCGGAAAACCGATCACGTCGCCCGCCGCATAGATGTGGGGTACCTCCGACTGGTACGATTCGTTCACTGAGATGCGGCCGCGTTCATCCGCCACGAGCCCGGCGGCCTCGAGGTTCAACCCCTGGGTCGCTCCGGTCCGCCCGACGCTGTAAAGCGCCTTTTCGGTCGTGATCTGCTTGCCGCTGGCCAAATTGATCTGCACCCGTTCTCCGCGGTCGCTGGCGACGGGCTCGATGCCGCTCACTTTTTCGCCGAGGCGCAGCGTCACCCGATTCTGGCGCATCAGATGGACCAGCGTGTCCGTGATTTCGTGATCGATGAAGGGCAGTAGCCGGGGCCGCATGTCGACCACGGTCACGCGCACGCCCAGCGCAGCCAAGATGGTCGCGTATTCGAGCCCGATGACGCCCGCGCCGACGATGGTCACCGACCGCGGCAGCTCGTCGAGTTCGAGGATGTCGTCCGAAGTGAAGATGCGCTTTCCGTCGAAGGGGATATGGGGGTCCTTCGTGGTCTCGGTTCCGGTCGCGATGATGAAGTGGCTGGCGGTCACGTCCCGTTGGCCGCGACCGTCGGTGGCGGTCAGGCAGACGGCGTTGGGGCCGTCGAACGAAGCCATCGCCGAAATCACTTCGACGCTGTTCCGCTGGAGCTGGTGGCGGATGACATCCAGCTCGTTCTTGATGACGTAATCGGAGCGGAAGCGGAGATCCGCCATGGTGATGTTTTCCTTCACGGCGTAGGCCGCGCCGTAGATGCTCCGCTCCCGATAGCCCGACAGATGAAGCACGGCTTCGCGCAGGGTCTTGCTTGGGATGGTGCCGGTGTTGACGCACACCCCGCCGATGACGGCCTCGCGCTCCGCGATCGCGGTCCTTTTGCCCAACTTGGCGGCCTGGATTGCCGCTCTCTGGCCCGCCGGCCCGGAGCCGATCACGAAGAGGTCGAAGTCGTCCATGATGCTCCCCTGAAAGTTAGGCCGCGACCGTCCAGATCATCCCGCCGCCTCGGCGGATGAGAGCGGTGCCTCCCACTGTGTTACGCCGGGCACCCGATAAGGCGGGGCGCGACTCCCTGGGCGGAGTTTGACCGACGACGCGCGTCCACGCAATCCGATGTCGGGAATGGATTTTTCTCGATCGTGCAGCGGGGACGCCCTAGTGGTCAAGTCTGACAGATGGTACCCGGATAGGCACGGAGAACCCTTAGCCGTCCCCGAGGTCCGGCTGCCGCAGGTGATGCTCGGTCGCCATCTGGAAGGCGTGGCCGGCGTTGAACAGTCGGCCCTCGGTGAAAGGCGCGCCCACAAGCTGGAAAGCCACCGGAAGTCCGTCGTCGCCAAGGCCGCAGGGGACCGTCAACGCCGGCAGGCCCAGGTAGTTGAAAAGCCGGGTGTTGTGGGCCAGGTTGAAGCTGAGGTCGGGCTTGCCAGCGAGGCTTTCTTCGATCGAGGCCATGGTCGGCACCGGCTGCGCCAGCAGCGGCATGTGCAGCACGTCCACCTTGGAAAACACCGTGTCCACATAGCGGTTGAGCTGGCTGGACCGCAGGCTCAGGGCCTCCACGTAGCGGGCGGCCGGAAAGGCGAAGCCGAAGCGGATGCGGTCGCGAACCAGGGGCGTGTAGTCGTCGGCCCGCTCCACAAGCCAGCGGCGATGGATGGCCGCGGCCTCCGACAGGATGATCGTGTTGGCCAAGGCATCCAGCGGTCGGGGATCGGGCGGTTCCACGTCGACGATCTGGGCGCCGAGCTGGCGGAAGACGTCGAGGCTGGCCTCCAGCCTGGCCTTCACGTCGGCGGCCAGATCGTCCCAATGGTGGCGCACCGGAAAGCCGATCCGGAGCCCCTTGATGGGTGTCTCCAGCGCCGCTTCGTAGTCGGGAACCTCCTGGTCTCCGCTGGTCGGGTCGAGGGGATCGAGCCCGGCGACGACCCCGGTCAGGCGGGCGCAATCCCGCACCGTCCGCGCCAGGGGGCCGGCGTTGTCCAGGGAGAAGCTCAGCGGCATCACACCATGGCGGCTGATCCGCGAAGCCGTGCCCAGCAGCCCAACCACGCCGCAGATGCCGGCCGGCAGTCGCACCGAACCGCCGGTGTCCGAACCGAACGAGCCATAGACCAGGCCGGCGGCCGTGGACGCGCCCGAACCGCTGGACGATCCGCCGGCGATGCGGTCCGGGTTCCAGGGGTTTTTGGCCCGCCCCACCAGCACGTTGAGGCCGTAGGGATTGCAGGCGAATTCGGACATATTGAGCCCGCCCAGGTCGATCGCTCCGGCCGCGTCCAGCCGCGCCAGCAGGGTCGCCGTATAGTCGGGCACGAAATCCCGGCGAATGCGCGAGCCGCAAGTGACCGTCCGCCCCGCCCGGTAGAACATGTCCTTGTGGGCGACCGGGACACCATGCAGGGGGCCGACGTCCTCGCCCCGGGCACGCGCTTCATCGGCCCGGTCGGCGGCGACCAGCGCCCTGTCCCCGTCCAGGGAGATGAACGTGTTGAGGATCGGTTGCAGGCGTTCGGCCCGCTCGATCGCCGCCTGGACGACCTCGCGACTGGAAAACCGCCCCTCGCGGATGGCCGCGGCGGCTTCGCAGAGTGTCAGGCGATGGATCGGCGGGCTCATCGGGCTTTGCCGCGCCAGCCACGACGCCCGGCGAGGGCGTGGCGATGGTCGCTGGGTTCGTCGTCGAAGGCCAGATCCGCCGACAAGACCTCGATGACGTCGCCGTAAAGGGTGCATTCATTGGCTACCGCTTCGCTGCCATCCCCCAAGGACACCCCGTACCAAGCCGAGACGTAGCGGTCGATGGTCGCCGAATCGATCTTGCTCATGGCCCACTTCCTCCTTGCGCCCCGCGCCAGTTTGTTCCGTTTGCGGGAACCGGTGGTCTCGTCTATCGTACCTTCAACAGGGTCGTAGAACCAAAGGCGTCGTCACGGGGGGGGGCCGAGGTGTTGGGAGGCACGGTCGGAACGAATGCGGCATGATCGGTGTCGCCGTCCTGGTCCTGTTTACCGTCCTGCTGCTATTGCGGGTCCCGGTTTCCTTGTCGATGCTGATGGCTTCGCTCATCGTCCTGGCGGCGATGGGCGATGTGCCGCTGCTGGTCATTCCCCAGTTCATCATCCACGGCCTGAGCAAGTTCGAACTGCTTGCCGTTCCCTTCTTCATTCTCGCCGCCGAGATCATGAACGCCGGCGGCCTGACCAAGCGCATCTACGCCTTCGCCCTCGCCTGCGTCGGTTGGATGACCGGCGGGTTGGCCCAGGTGAACGTGGTGGCCTCGATCGTTTTCGCCGGCATTTCCGGCACCGCCATGGCCGATGCCGCCGGTCTTGGCCGAGTGGAAATCAAGGCCATGCGGGACGCCGGCTACGATGGGGCCTTCTCGTCGGCGGTAACGCTGGCGTCGTGCATGATCGGACCACTCATCCCGCCGTCGGTGGTGATGATCGTTTACGCGATCACCGCCGAGGTATCCGTCGGCGCCATGCTGCTGGCCGGGATCGGGCCGGGCCTGTTCCTGGCCGCGGTCCTGATGACCTTCATCTACGCCTTGGTGAAGTCGGGCCGCTACCATTGCCCGACCGCGCCCAGGCCCAGCCGGCGGGAGTTGCTGCGGACGTTCCTGGAGGGCATCCCCGCCCTCATCGCGCCGCTGATCATCGTCGTCGGCATCGTCGCCGGCTTCTTCACGGTGACCGAGGCAGGCATCGCCGCGTGCCTCTACAGCTTCGCCGTCTCGGTGCTGATCTACAAGGAATTGACGGTGCGGCGCTTCACCCGGGTGGTGGTGCGGGCCACCCTGTCGAGCTCCATGATCATGTTCCTCATCGGCACCGCGACGGTGATGGCATGGCTGGTTACCCGCGAGCAGGTGGCGGCCCAGGCGGCGGCCTGGTTTGCCGGTCTGTCGGGCGAGGTGTGGATTCAGCTTCTGGCCCTGAACGTATTCCTGATCTTCGTCGGCTGCCTGATCGAAGGGCTGCCGGCGCTGCTGATCATGGTTCCGGTGCTGTTGCCGGTGGTCCAGGAGATGGGCGTCGATCCGGTGCATTTCGGCGTCATCCTGGTGTTCAATCTGCTGATCGGGATCATCACTCCGCCCATGGGGGTGGGGCTGTTCGTGGTCTCCAACTTCACCGGCGTTCCGCTCGAACGCATCGTCCGCGCCTGCCTGCCGTTCCTGGTGCCCCTGTTGCTGACCCTGGGGGTGATAACCTACGTCCCCGAGCTCACCCTCGCCCTACCCCGGTGGCTGCTGCAATGAGCGACGTCGCGGGATCCCCTGGTTTCCAGAAGGCGGCCCGCCTGGTGCGCGCCCTGACCTGGGCCCAGTTGTCCCTGGCCGGGGTGCTGTTCATCCTGTCCCTCGGCCTCTATACGGCCGAAGTGGTGATGCGCACCGGCTTCAGCACCGGCTACCCGGAATATTACGAGGTGGTCGGCTTCGCCTTCATGTACGTGTTCCTGCTCGGCGCCGGCGCCCTTTACGCCCGCAACGAAGACATCATGATCGAGGCGATCTACCTGCGCCTCGGCCCGCGCCCGGCGGCCTATCTGGTGAGCTTTGTCTACGCCGCGATGGCGCTGACCATGGCGGTTATCTTCTTTCACACCTGGAAGCTGATCGGGCTTCAAATGAACACGCCAACACCCATGCTCGAGATTCCCGAGTCGGTGAAATGGTTTCCGCTGTTATTCCTTTCCGCCTCCATCGTCTTCACCAGCCTGGTGGAGCTTTGGGGATGCGTCCACTGGATCGCGAGCGGGACGCGGCCGCTGGTTTGGACCACGCCCCCTTTCGATACCCTAGACCACGAAGCAGAGGAGGAAATCCTATGAGAGTCCAAATGACCACGAAGTATCTGACACTGGCGGCGGCTGTGCTGGCATTCGCCGGCCCGGCGATGGCGGCTGACATGGTGATGCGCCTGGGCAACGACGTGGCCCCGGCCAGCATCCAGGCGAAAGCCAACGAGCTGTTCGCCGCGGAGGTGGCCAAGCGCAAGGTCGGCATCGAGATCAAGACGTTCCACACCAACCAGCTGGGCACCGGGGTGCAGCAGATTCAAAACGTCAAACTGGGCGTTCAGGAGATGGTGAACACCGGCTTCGAACTGTTCGCCGTGTTCGCCGCCGGCCTCAAAATCGGCAGCGCGCCCTTTACCTTCGCCGACCGTCCCCATTTCGAGGCCTGGGTCCGTTCGCCCATGTTCGACAAGATCCAGAAGGACCTGATCAAGAACGGCAACCAGCGTTTCATCAACATGGGCGAGATCTGGCGCCGCGGCCCCTACCGGGTGATGATCGCCAAGCGCCCGATCATGAACCTCGATGACCTCGGCAAGGCCAAGCTTCGGGTCTGGGAAGCGGAAGCGGTCAAGCGCTTCTGGGGCAAGGGCGGCCTCGGCGCCACCGTTGTCGTACTGCCCCTGGCCGACGTCTACCTGAGCCTGCGCCAAGGGGTGGTGGACGCCATCAACATGCCCATGGACCTGGTGGTGCCAATGAAGTTCTCCGAAGTTGGCAAGCACATCATGAACACCCGGGAATATCCGCAGTTCGTGGCCATCTCCATGAACGAGAGCACCTGGCAGTCCATGAACGACGCCCAGCGGAAGGCGATCACGGAAAGCGTCGACGTGGCCGGCAAGTTCTACAACGACCAGATCGCCGGCAGCCTGGAGACCTGGAAGAAGCAGATCGTCGCCGGCGGCGCCACCATCCACGACGTGGACCGCCAGCCGTTCGTCGAGAAGATGCGGGTCCTGCACAAGAAGTGGGAGGCCGAAGGCTACTGGAGCCCCGGAACCATCGACCAGCTCAACGCGCTGGCCAAGTAGCGACGACGTTGTCTCCGGCGCCCCCGACGGTTTCGGGGGCGCCGGCTTATTTGACCCCCTTTATTGGATAGCAGCCCATGTCCGTCACCGCCGAGTTCGCCCGTTTCGCCGCCGAGTTTCAGCTTGACGATGCGCCGGTGGATCTGCGCGAGCGCATGCGAAAGGCGTTGCTTGACGCACTGGCCATCATGCTTGGCGCCACCCACTTCGCCCGCGTCAACGGCGATGGCGAACTGCGCGCCTATCTGGAGGATACCTCGCCTCCGGGACCCGCCACGGTGGTCGGCCACGGCCGGAGCACCACACCGATGATGGCGGCCTTCGCCAACGGCACGCTCTGTGAGGTACTCGACTGCATGGACTGCAATCTGACCGCCCGCATCCACAATGGCCCCGGCGTCACCCCCGCCGTGCTGGCGATGGCCGAAGCCCTTGGCGCTTCGGGCCGCGACGTGGTGACCACCATGCTGATCGGGTTCGAGCTCGGCACACGATTGGGTCATGCCATACAGCCCGCCCACTGGAATGCCGGCTTTCAGATCACCGGCACCTTTAACACCTGCGCCGCCGCGGCGGCGGCCGGCCGGCTCTTAGGCCTGGACACCGAGAAATTGGCAGCGGCCATTGGCACCTCGGGCTTCATCATGCCGGTGTCCCATGGCGACACGATCTTCAAGGGCCACAGCGTCAAGCCGATCCACGGCGGCCAGCCGGCGATGTGCGGCATCGAGGCCGCTTATCTCGCCAAGGCCGGCTACCGCGCCGGCCCCCTGGAGGGCGAGCCGCCGCGCTATCACGCGCCCCTGCGTATCCTCGGCGAGCCGAACCCCGACCTGGACCGCGCCACCGACGGGCTGGGCACCGTCTGGACAACCCGGGAACTGGCTTTCAAGCCCTACCCCTGCGGGCTGCTGATCATCGGACCGGTGGAGATCATCCTCGATCAACTGGGCGATCACCTGCCGGCGCCCGACGACATCGAGTCCGTCGACGTCCTGACCTACGAGGCCGGCGTCAAGTTCACCGGCGAGAAATACACGACCACGGACAGCAACTTCGTCGATGCCCACCTGTCGATTCCGTACTGCATCGCCGCCGCCCTGACCGACGGCGAGATGACGGTGCGCCAACTGACCGCCGAACGGCTTCGCGACCCGAAAATTCATCAGCTGGCGCGCCGGATTACGGTCAAGGAAGACCCGGCCATGACCGCGCGGTTCCCCCACGAATGGCCGGTGTCGATCGCCATCAACTTGCGCAATGGCACGGTGCTGGAGGGCCGGGTCGATGAGGTCAAATGGTCCCCCCGCCGCCCGCCGTCGTGGGATGACATTGCCGGCAAGTTCTTCACCCTGGCCGAACCCGTAATCGGCGCCGACGGCGTCGACAATGTGGTCGAAATGGTGGCCGCCGTGGAAACCCTGGACAGCGTGGCCCCCCTGATGGACGCGGTGCGCGGGTAGGTACAATACTTGGCCCGGAATCGTCACGAAGGGTCCCAAACTATCGGGTTTTCAATTCAGGCAGGGGAGCTTCGAAGCCAATGAACGAACGGGACTCGTGGCTGGCGCAGGTCTCGGAGCCGATCCTTGAACCCGACCTGCCGATCATCGATCCCCATCATCATCTGTGGGACAACAGATCGGAGTTTCCGTACCCGCGCTACATGATCGAGGAGTTCTCGGCCGATTTGGCGACGGGACATAACGTTACCGCCACCGTGTTCGTCGAGTGCGGCACCACGTTCCGTTGCGACGGTCCGGAGGCCATGTGGTACGTTGGCGAGACGGAGTTCGTAGTCGGACAATCGGCCATGAGCCGTTCCGGTGTGTACGGTAAGACGGACATTGCCCAAGCCATCGTCGGCATGGCGGATCTGCGGCTTGGCACGGGAGTTGGCGATGTGCTGGATGCGCACATCGCGGCGGCGGGGGGACGGTTTCGCGGCGTGCGGCTGGGTGCGGTATGGCACCAGGACGACGCAATCGCGAACCACCGAACGAACCCGCCGCAACACCTCTTCCTGGATAGGGGATTCCGGGACGGTTTTGCCCAGCTCGCGCCCCGTGATCTTTCCTTCGACTCCTGGTGCTATCACACGCAACTGGACGATCTCCACGACCTTGCAAGGACCTTCCCCGACACCAGGATCGTGGTCAATCACTTGGGCGGACCTATCGGAATCGGACCCTACGCGGGGCGGCCCGAAGAAGTCTTTCGGGAGTGGCTCGACGCCATACGGCCGTTGGCTACGTGTCCGAACGTCCATATGAAACTCGGCGGCTTCGCCATGGACATCAACGGGTTCGGTTGGCACCTGAGGGACCGCCCGCCCACCAGCGAGGAATACGCCGCCGCATCCAGCCGATACTACAAGGCAGCCATCGAGCTGTTTTCACCCCATCGATGCATGTTTGAATCCAACTATCCCGTGGAAAAACTCAGCATTTCCTACTCCGTCCTTTGGAAGGCCTTCAAACTAATTTCCGCCGAATACGCGCCCGACGAGCGTGCGGACATGTTTTACCGCACGGCCGCACGCTTCTATGCAATCAATGGGGCTGCTTACACCAAGAAGCACGAATAAGGACCCGTGGAGACGGCTTCCCAGGGTTTTCAGCGACGAGCGTTCGGCGCGGCGATACCGTGCATCGCAAGGCGGCGGGGTTCTCTAACGGATTGATTTTGTTATAGGGATGGGTGGCCGAGCGGTTGAAGGCACCGGTCTTGAATTGTGCTTCACCCCATCCGGCCCCGTCCGTTCCTATCCGAAATATGAAGGTTTACTACGGGCTTTCGATGGGCGCCCCGCCCTACCGTCCGTTCTTGTCCTAGGGTCCAGACCCATTCAAATCCAGTAGCAGACGAGAGCGGCGAGGCATAGGCCTGCCATGAAGTTGATGGCGTTCTTGTCGTATCGCGTGGCGATGCGTCGGAAGTCCTTGAGGCGCCCGAACATGCGCTCGATGACGTTGCGGCGGCGGTAGCGTTTGCGGTTGAAGGGATGGGGGTGTTGGCGATTTCTCCGGTTGGGGATGACCGGGGGGATGTGGCGCCGTTTCAGCCAAGCCCGCCAGTGATCGGCATCGTAGGCCTTGTCGGCCAGAAGGAAGCGAGACTCGGGCAGATGATCGGCGAGCATGACCGCCCCGGAGATGTCGGCGGCTTGGCCGGGGGTCAGGTAGAAGGCCAGGGGACGGCACTGGGCATCGCTTATGGCGTCGATCTTGGTGTTGCGTCCGCCCTTGGTGCGGCCGATCGCCTGAGCAGAAGCCCCCCTTTTCCGCCGCCGGCGCAGCGGTGCGCCTTGACGTGGGTGGTATCGATGGAAATCTCGTCCGGCGTGCCGGCGAGCGCGGCCGTCACTTCAGCGAACAGGTACTGCCAGATCCCCTTCTTGGACCAGCGGTTGTAGCGATTGTAGACCGTGGTCCGGGGGCCGTATTGCGACGGACAATCCTGCCACCGGCAGCCCGATTGCAAGACGTGAAGGATGCCGCTGATGATGCGCCGGTCATCCTCGCGCCGCTTGCCGGCCGCGCGGTACGGCAGATGCGGCTTGATCAGCGCCCATTGGTCGTCCGTTAGCCAAAAGGGACCTGTCATGACCTGAAACCTCCGAATCTGCAGGCCATTGAATCGCTTAATGGTTAATGAGTTCTGACCCTAAGGACCCACGCACGGTTCACGAGGTATTTCGATCAATATCTAAGTAACCAAACCGTTACAAAAGAGCGAATCAGGATAAATGTGACGCATCCATCCTGTCAATCCGCTCGCTATTGATAAGCAGAGCAAAATTTCAAGCCTGCTCGGATCGTTGTAGGAAATTCCGATCAATCTCGAATTGCTCTAGACATTGAGAGTTGAGCGCGTCGCAGAGCTTCGTCGCGGCCTCGCGAAGCGGGTCGTCGGTAACTCTAAGCGGGCGCTCCGCGGCGGCGCGGAATTCGGGTGTATCTCTTGGTTCAATTTTTACCTTCTGGCATAGGCGCGGCCATAAGGCCACCTTCCGCTCGCATAACAACTCATAGCTGACTAGTGTTGCGATTCTAACATTTGGTTCCTGAGCCCGGGGGTGAAGGTCGCAGTTTGCGTAGATTTAATGGGAACGAAATGTCTCGATCGGAACACTAGCCGCGACCACGGGAATGCGTCGAGGTGAAGTTCTTGGCCTTCGTTGGCGCGATGTTGATCTCGACGGAGCTAAGCTAAACGTCGCTGTATCACTGGAAGAGACGAAAGATCGGCTACAATTGAAGTCGCCAAAAACCAAGGCGGAGCGGCGCACCATCACTCTGCCCGCTCTCACCGTGGATGCCTTGCGGTTACATCGGGCGCAGATGCTTCGCGAACGGCTAGCCATGGGCCTCGGTCGTGACGATGACGGCCCGGTGTTCGCCAACCTTGAAGGGGAGCATATCCGCCCCCGGAACTTGACCAAAGAATTCGGGCGGATCGTGAAACGGTCGAAGATGCGGCGGATCACCTTTCACGGCCTACGGCACTCGAATATAACGTCGCTGCTGCGTGCTGGTATCAACGCCAAGGTCGTGAGCGAACGGGCTGGTCACGCCAACGTGGCGATCGCTTTGAGCCTGTACGCACACACCTTGCCCAACATGCAGGCGGAGGCGGCGGCCAAGGTCGACGCGGCCCTCGCGGGTGCCCTCAGGGACTAATCGAGAACACCGGGTGCCAATCGGGCGCCACTTCGAGGATTGACACGGACATATAATTCTTTAACTAACTGAATTCATTAGCCGGATGGGTGGCCGAGCGGTTGAAGGCACCGGTCTTGAAATACGTTCTCGGCCATACCGTCTAGTCACGGCAAATCCCATTTAGTGATGGTTTTCCTAGTGTTCCGATCGAGACATTTCGTTCCCATTAAATCTACGCAAACTGCGACCTTCACCCCCGGGCTCAGGAACCAAATGTTAGAATCGCAACACTAGTGTAGCGATTCCAACGCTTGTTTCCCTCGGTTGACCTTATCGATGATGGAACTGGCGGAAGCCGTCCAGGCGAAAGGCTTGGGGTCGGCGTTGTGCTGGTCGAGGTAGTCGTTGATGGCCATTTGCAATTCGACGATGGAGTGAAACACGCCGCGACGGATGCGCTTTCGGGTGATCTCGGCAAAGAAGCGTTCGACCAAGTTGAGCCACGACGCCGAGGTCGGCGTGAAATGCAGGTGGAACCGGGGATGGCGTTTCAGCCAGCGCTTGACCTCCGGCGTCTTGTGGGCGGCGTAGTTGTCGACGATCAGGTGGAGAGCCAGGTGCTTCGACGTCGCGCGGTTGATCTTGTTCAAGAAGCGGATGAACTCCTGATGGCGATGCTTCTGCATGCATTGGCCGATGACCGTGCCGTCGAGCACGTCGAGCGCCGCGAACAGGGTGGTGGTGCCGTGGCGCTTATAGTCGTGGGTCATGGTGCCGGCCCGGCCCTTCTTCATCGGCAGGCCCGGCTGGGTGCGGTCGAGTGCCTGGATCTGGGACTTCTCGTCCACCGACAGGACGATGGCGTGCTCCGGCGGGTTGACATACAGCCCGACCACGTCCTCGACTTTCTCGGCAAACCGCGGATCATTGGACAGCTTGAAAGTCGCCACCAGATGCGGTTTCAGCTCATGTGCCTTCCAGATCGCCTGAACGCTCGACGGCGCGATGCCCACCGCCTTGGCCATCGTTCGCAGGCTCCAGTGGGTCGCGTCCGGCGGCGTTTCCGTCTTGGTCTTCTCGATCACCCGCATGACCACATCCGCCGCAAGCGGTGCCTTGCCCGGCGGGCGCGTCTTATCGCGGCACAAACCGTCCACGCCGGCCTCCACATAGCGCGTCCGCCAGCGTCGGATGGTCGGTTTGCTCACGCCCAAGCGGCGCTGGATCTCATCGGTGCCAACGCCGTCGCCGGCCAGCCGTACAATCCGAGCCCGTCGGACATGCTTCTGCGGCGTGTTGCCATTGGCGATCAACGCCTCCAGCCTGTCCTGATCCCCAGGCGCCAGCTGGATCCTCACTTTCTTCCCCATGAACCCAGAATCGCATCACACCTGCCCGATGGGAATCATTTGTTTCGAGCGGAACACTAGGTTCTCGGGGAGTTGGCTTCTCTCATCATCCCGTCCCGTCACGGCCAATGGCACCGTGTTCGGTGCCAATTCGGGTGCCAATTCTTGTTGGTTCGGCGATCCTCAATTATTGCCGGGCATCGCCTACAGCCGTAGGATGCAGATAGGGGCCCTGCTTCAACGGTGCAATGAACCGGGGGACGCCATGCGAACCGCCATGATTCTCTTTGCCGTGCTTCTGTCAGCCTGTGCCAACACGCGAGACCCAAATCCCGTTACCATGAAGCAAAGTGGCGACACGGACATGACGTGCAGGCAGCTCGAAACGGAATACCGAGCCAACACTGACGCGGCAACCTACAAGATATCGAAGAACAACTCCGATGACGGTCAGGACGTGCTACTCGGATTGTTCATCTGGCCTGGCTTGGCGGATTTCAAGAACGCCGACGGGATCGAAGGCAATGCCATGCTCGACCGAAATATCTTCCTTCGGCAGGTGGCCGCGGCCGACTCCTGCGACATGGCCGACTGGCCGGCCCAACCGTCACGAAACGATTGACGAAGGGATCAGCGAGCGCCCTTCCTGCCCGCAGAAGGAAGAACCCCGGCCGAAGTCGGGGCTCCACCTCGGTATACTTCGTTGGATCAGTCCGCCTCGGCAATCGCGTCGCGGAGGGCGTCGGGCAACTGATGGAGTTAGAACTTCGTCTGGCCGCTGTCCGGCCGGTCGTAGCGGGCGTGGTTGTCCTTCTCGGAACAATGGACATGATAGTGGGACCGTGGTTCGCCGATGCTGACCGACCATGTCCCCTTGTCCCGCTGGGGGACCACGACACGTCCGCCTTGTAAGCCTCCACGCGCACCAGCGGGGCTCTGTGGGCGTCATCAGATGTAGTTGACTCCCCGAAGTCACCTTCCACGCCTTGCGGCATTCGCACGCCTCCGCCCTCATCGCGGCGGGCCTGGATATGCTGACGATCAGCCGGCGCCTGGGGCACGGCTCCCCCGCCATCACGCTTGGTGTCTACGGTCACTTGTTCTCGGATACCGATGACAAGGAGGTCGCCGTCATTGACGATGCGCTCGGTGGTTTGCGATAGAAGGCGCGCCCTCGGGTGCCAATTGGGTGCCATTTCGGGTTTTTGGGCTTGAGCGAGACTCCGTAAGTGTTTGAAATATATAGATGGATGGGTGGCCGAGCGGTTGAAGGCACCGGTCTTGAAAACCGGCAGGCCCGAGAGGGTCTCGTGGGTTCGAATCCCACCCCATCCGCCAAATTTCCAAAAAACCTTAAACAATATCAATGCTTTAACAGGGCTAATTCCATGAAACGCCACTTCGCGACCCAAATATTATCGGGCGCTCCATGTCCCCCAGATCCCGCCCGCCGACCGTGCGCCGCGCCGACAACCTGGGGAAACCGTCTCCACGGGTCGTTTTTCGGACTCCGTGGTGTAAGGTTCGGGGAACGGCGTGGCGCTCCACGCGCTTCCAGAGAGCGCGCTTAACAAAAGGAACGATACGGGAGATGGACACACTGTTGTTCGGCATCACCGAAGGCGGCGTCCTCCACACCAGCGCCGACCCGCCGCTGGATCTGGATACCAAGTTCCGCATGGTCAAGGAGGCGGGCGTCTATGACTATTTCGACAAGACCCCGCCGGTCGATCAGGTCGGTGAGTACGGGCGTCTGAGCGAGAAGTACGACCTGCCCATCCTCGCCGGCGGCTGGTTTTATGCGCTCGGTCGGGACGAGGACCTGCTGGCCGAAAACCTGCGACTCGGCGCGGCGCTCGGCAGCCAGGTTCACAACACCCAGATCAAGATGGACCACGCCACCGAGAACCGCCTGGTCACCGACGACGAGGTCGCGGAGGCCTACCTGCGCGCCTATGACGTCGGCGCCGAGGTCGGCTGCCTGCCCACCTTCGAGGTTCACGTCAACATGTGGTCGGAGGACTTCCGCCGCATCGCCGTCGTCGGCGAGATGGTCGAAGCGCGCGGCGTCCCCTTCCGCATGACCCTGGACCACAGCCACGTCATCTTCAAGATCGACAATCCCCGGGAACAACGGGTGTTCGGCATCGACAAGGCGATTGCCGCCGGTGAACTCATTCTGGATCCGTTCCTGGCCGGCAACGTCTCCGACCTGTGGATCGAGCGAGGCTACGTCGGCCACACCCACGCCCGCGCCGCCGTGCCCAACAACCCGCGCAATACATGGGCGGAACCCCGGAGCCTGGACGCGCTGCCGTGCTCCCTTCATCCGCGGGAAACGGTTGGCCGCGGCATCCAATACCCGTTCACCGAGCCAAGGCCCGGTGACTGGCACAGCCCGTGGGACGGGGCCAATCTCGAGCCGTGGAAGGAAGTCCTGCGGCATCTGTTCGTTTGGCAGGCCACGGCCGAAGACAGTCCCTTGACCACGATCTCCACCGAGTTCATCCCCAGCGCCGACTATGGCGAGGGCGCCAAATACTCCATTTTCGAGGACTCGGTGGCCTGCGCCCGGTGGCTCAGGAAAACCTGGGAGCAGGCGCGGGCGGGTGCCGATTCCGTGCCCGCGGGGAAAGTTCCCTAAAAGCCGCCGCCATTGGCGGCCATATCGCTGGCACCAAGATCGATCAGGACTCGTCGCCCTTCCACCTTGACCGGGTACGTCCGCAAGTCCTCGCAGGCCGGTGCACGCTTCGCCGTGCCGTCGCGGATATCGAAGCGGCCCTGATGCATCGGACACTCGATGATGTTGCCGATCACCAATCCGTCGGCCAGATGCACATGCTCGTGGGTACACAGGCCGTCCGTCGCATAGAAGACGTTACCGCCCGTCCTGTACACGGCATAGGTCTTCCCATCGTGGTCGAAGCGGATCACGTCTTCCTCGTCGATGCCGTCGGCGTCGCATACGTCGACCCATTGCATCGTTTGGCGCATACGTTCGTCCTCTAGTGGTCCAAATCTAACAGATGGTACCCATACGACGACCGACCGAATTCATCCGGCCAGGCGCGGGTCGCGCGGCGATGCTATCGCATCGCGAGCGTCCCGCAACGCCGCCGGGGGGCTCGGTCGGCCGCCCTGTGGGTCGCGTTTCCCGCTTCCTCGGGGCGTCAGGGACCCTTGTCGATGCGACAGCATCGACGGCACGCCCCTTCCTGCCGAGAAAGTGGGAAACGCGATCGTATGGGTACCATCTGTTAGATTTGGACCTCTTGCGGGATGGGGCCGCGCACGGCCTCGTCCCATGGACTATACTGCACTGACCGTTCTGCAAGGCAACGCCAAGACCACGGGCATTCCCGATGTCGAGACTCCACGATGGCCCAAGCCGTCTCCATTACCTTGGCCTCGCCACATTGCTCGCCATTTTCTTCCTGACGTCGTCCGCCCGCGCCCAATTCCTCAGTTCGGACCTGGAACTTTTTCAGTTTGCGTTGGAGGACGTGACGTCCCTGAGCCCGGATGAACTCAGCGTGATTCTCAGGCTGGAAGCGGCGGTGAACTGCGAAGAGGGCGCGGGTATTCAGTCCCACTGCAGTTCGGCGCAAGTTTGTACGACAACCCTCTCGACTCTGCGAGAGATAGCCGAAAAATGGACGGAAGAATCCGCCACGGCGCTACGCACCCTGATGTTTGCCGATGCGGAATCCTGCCGCTGTGTCCGGATCATCGCCAATGTGATGGTCCGCGACCTGGGAAACCGTCTCAGGCACCGATTTGAACCCCCGCCCAGGTGTTGAAAGGCGTCGTTCGCCCGTCCCTACTTCACGGAAATGCAGGTACATGGGGCCAGGTGGGTGACCTTGTGCGAGACGCTGCCCATCAGCAGGCCCTTGATGTTTCCCAGCCCGCGGCTGCCCATGACGATCAGGTCGCAGCCTTCGCACTCAACATAGACAACGATTTCCGCCGCGGGATCTCCCGCCACGATAACAATGTGCTGAGGCTTGATACCGTGCTCGCCGGCCCCTTTCCCGGCGCGTTCCACGATCTTGCGCGCCACCCCTTCCAGCAGATCATGCTCCGTCACTTGAACGTGCTCGATCCGCTCCAATTCCCGCAGTTCGTCCGGCACCCGCGATGAACCGATTGTGCTCATTACATGGATGAGCGTCAGCGTCGCACCGTACTTCCCTGCCAGGTCAGCGGCCAAGTCCACGGCCTTTTCGGCATGGTCCGACCCGTCGACGGGCACAAGGATCTTCGTGACCATGGGACTTCTCCTCATTCGTGGCCCCGCGGGATTGTGCGGGGCGCCACACCTTCATCCCAGCCGGCACCATGAACCGCGCCGAGCGCCCTTGCCTTGATCCACGTCAACGCCCGATTCCCTTGACGCTTGAAACTATCGGCACAAGCAATGCCTGTGATCGCCGTCACTGAACTGGCCGGCGTACTGAGGCAAGATCCCGTTTCCTCCCTCAAGACCCTACTTGGGCCGCGCTCGCGCGGCCCCTTTTTTTTGCGCTCAGGGCAATGGCGACCAGACCATGGGTCTTTATCAGTGACCCTTGATTTCAGTGTAGATCCATGGCCGGTGGTCCCGATCCCAGACCTGCCAGGTCGCGATCTCCGCCTCCCGGGCGATGGTCATGGCGATTCGATCGAGGCCCCGCAACAGGGCCTCTCTCCGAAAGGCGGGAATGGAAAAGGCATACGACGCGCCATCGGCACAATCGATCCGCCGCGCTTCCAGATCCACGGTGACGTCGGAGCCGAATTTCGCGGCAGCCGCGATTTTATTAGAAATGTTTTCTTCTATAACAATCGGCAATACGCCGTTCTTAAAGCAACTTGTATAAAATGTAGGACCGAAGCTGGGGGCGATAATGCAACGGATTCCAAAGTGCACAATCCCCCACAGGGCGGTATTGCGATGGCTGCCGCACCCAAAGTTGGCGCCGCCGATAAGGATCGGGCATCCCTGGCGGAACGGTTCCCGGTTGAGAACGAAGTCGGCCCGTTCCGTGCCGTTCTCGTCGTAGCGAAGTGGCGCCAACAGGTTGGCGGCATAGTCCTCGGGCCGGTAGGTCAGGCCGCCCCCGGAGGGCACAAGCGACATCTGGGACGGCATGATCGTATCGGTGTTGAGGTTGTCGATGCCCAGCGCCGCCGCGGGACCGGTGACGCGCACGAAGGTTTCCACGCCTACGCTTCCATGCCGAGGGCGCGGGGATCGGCGATGGTCCCCGTTACCGCCGCCGCCACGGCGGTAACGGGGCTGGCCAAGTGGGTGCGGGCCCCCGGGCCCTGGCGGCCGACGAAATTGCGGTTGATGGTCGAGACCGCCCGCCGGCCCGGTTCCACGATCTCGCCGTTCTGACCGGTGCAGGATGAACAGCCGGGTTCCCGCCAATGAAAGCCCGCCTGCCGGAAAAGGCGGTCCAGTCCTTCGGCCTCCGCCGCCTTCTGCACCAGATGGCTGCCGGGCACGACCCAGGCCCGCACACCATTCGCGACCTTGCGACCATTTAGGGCCCTGGCGGCGACCCTGAGGTCGGAGATCCTGTTGTTGGTACAGGACCCCAGGAAGACGACGTCCACCGGCAAGCCCAAAACGAATTGCCCCGGTTCCAGTCCCATATAGGACAGCGCGTCCGCCGCCCCGGATGGTCCGGGCACCCGTTCATCAATGGCGATCACCTGAGACGGATTGGTACCCCACGAGATTTGGGGCGCGAGCGACGATACGTCGATACTTCGCTCGCCGTCGAACCGCGCGTCCGGGTCGCTCGTCAAGCCTCCCCACGCCCCGCAAGCCCTTTCCCACAGGGCACCCACCGGCGCCCCGGGTCGGCCGGCGAGATAGTCGAGCACGGCGGAGTCCGGCGCCACCAGGCCCCAGGGTGCGCCCATCTCGATGCTCATGTTGCAAACGGTCATACGGCCTTCGACGGAGAGGGTGGTGATCGCCGGGCCCGCGTATTCGATGGCCTGGCCGGTCGCCCCGTCCACGCCGATGGTCCGCACCGTGTGCAGGATCAGGTCCTTTGCGGTGATCCCCGGGGGCAGCGTCCCCTCATAGGTGAGGCGCAGGTTGCGCGGCCGAGCCTCGGCCGAGGTCTGGGTGGCCAGAATGTGCTCTGCATCGCTCACGCCCCAGGCCATGGCGCCCAGGGCCCCGAGCGTGCAGGCATGGCTGTCGGCCACCACGAACGTGCTTCCCGGGTGCACCAGGCCCAGGTCGGCGGCCGTGATGTGGGCAATGCCGAACCCCGGGGTTCGGGGCTGGAACAGGCGCACGTCCCAGGCGTCGGCCAGGCGCTCCAGGTTTTCGACATAGGGGTTTTCGCCGTGATCGGTGCCGGGTTCCGTACCCACCGTATGGTCGGCAACGGCGAAGGTGAGCTCCGGGTTGCGTATGGGATAACCGTTCCGCCCCACCAGCAGGGGACCGGTGGCCAGCAGATCATGGATCATATGGCGATCCACGTGGATCAGGGCATAGCCGTCCCCCAGATCGGCAACCATGTGATCGTCGAATATCTTGTCGAACAGGGTGCGTCCCATGGCCCGCCCCTACCCCGCCGGGCTGGGTGCCGGGCGGAGCATGGACAGCAATTTGCCCACGGTCAGGATATCTTCCCGCACACGGTTATGCCGCTTGGCGGCTTCCGGATCCCGGCCCCAACGTTCCATCTGATAGGATTCGTCCAACTGGGACACCTCGAAGGCCTCCGCTGCCGTCAGGCGGCCGCCGTGCACGGCCAGGGCGATCACCAGCGATCCGCAGGTCTGGGTGAGAACGGAAACGGCGGCCAAAGTCAGATCGTCCATGGCGTCCAGGCGCGGCGACAGGGTCTCGACCGGGTTCCCGGGCTGGGGTACGGCGACGATCCCCTCGGTGACGGTCAGGTTCACGCCGTGGGACTCCTCGAACCAGTCCAGCAGGGGCTGCCAGGCGCCGGATTGCCGGGCCGCCAGGGCGTGCGTCTCCGGCGTCCGGTAGCAGAGGAGATCCGTCTCCACAAAGGCGAGCGTGGCGCGCGCGACCTCGTCTCGCCGGTTCGCCAGGCGATCCATTGCCGAGTTGACCAGGCGATTGAGGGGCATGGAATCGGGGTTGATGGTCTCCTTCTGGGCCTGCCATTCCTCGGCCAGGGCCTTGGCCAAAGGGCGGTCGGGCACCGCCAGGGGCCGCCCGCCCGGTGTCTGGACGGGCTTGCCGTCCAGCGCCACGGCGAACCCCTCGGTCGTCGACGTGACCGCCGCGGTCTTGTAGAAGCGCTTTGCGCCTGGGCTGGCCAGTTTCCTAGCGCCCGAACAGGCTGCGGCCCAAGCCTTTGAGGGTGCCGCCGATACCGCCCTCTTCCTTGGTCGGCACTTTGAGCGCGGGCACGGCCTGGCGCTTTGACGGCGCGGCGGCCGGCGCCTTGGCCGGTGGCGGGGCGATGCCGAGGGCCGTTTGGCAGGGTTGGGGATCGGCGCTGGCGCGACCGACCAGCCCCTCGGCGAGCAGCGACAGGCCGCCGGTGGCAATGGCTGCGCCCACGGACAGGGCCTTCTTGGCCGTCTCCAACGCATCCACCGAAACCGCGGGCTCCATCAGCGTGCCCTTCACCCGCAGCATGCTGGCCACGCCGGCCAGGTTGATGCCCAGCCCTTCCCGGGCTTCTGGCTTGACGGCGAAGTCGATCGCCTCCGTATCCAGGTTCACAAGGCCGCTGCCGACCACCGTGATCTTGTCCGTCTCGGCGGCGACGCCTTTCTCGGCCTGGGCCATGCCATCGGCCACCACAAAACGGACCACCGCGCAGTCGAGGACCGTGAAGTCCTGGCGATCGGACATAGGATTGAGGGCGCGGAAGGCTTCCATGGCCATATCGGCGCCGACGAAGTCCACCGCCTTGTTGTTGATGCGGCCGTGGCCAAGGGTGATCTGGATCTCCCCATCCAGGCTCTTGGCCAGGGCATGGGCCGTGGCGCCGGAACCGGCGAGATCGATCTTGGTGTCGAGGGGCACCTCTTCGATCCAATCGGTGAGCTCCATGTCTCGCAGGATCTGGCCGACAACGACGCCTTTCACGGTCAGGTCCGCCTTCAGGGGGCGGCGGTGCCCGACGAGCCGTCCAGGTCCACCGTACCGTCGAGCGTTCCACTCGCCAGCACCGCCTTCAGGGGCGCCACCGTCAGGTGACCGTCCTCCAGGGACAACTCGATGGTGAAGTCATTGATGGTGAGCCCATCCTTGACGATCCGCTTGGCCCGGAACGTCACGTCCGCGTCGATACCCTTGAGGGTATCCAGGGGCAGCGGATCGTCGGTGAACAGGCGAGTCGGGGCCGGCTTGGCGGGTTGTGCCGGGGACTCTGGCGGGATCGGCGGGGCAATGTCCTTGAAATCGACCAGGTCGGCGAGGATCTGGGCATCGATCCTCGGTTTGGGGCCTTCAACGGTGACCGTTACCCAGCCGCCGATGACGCTGTCCCCGATCTTAATGTGGAGACCATCGACCCCGTAGGCGCCGTCCCCGTCACTGGCCCGCCCTTCGATCCGGAACGGCGGGATTTTCGGCAGCGGGCCGCCGGCCACGGCCTCGAAGGACGAGATATCCGTGCCTTCGACGATGAAGCGCAGATCGAGGCCCTGGGCAGCCAGGGGCCTGGTCACCTTACCCGTCAGTTGGATCGAGACGGTCTCGGACCGGCCGACATTCAGCGACAATTCCGGCACCTTGAGGTCCGCGAGGGAACCCGCCACCTTGACCTTGGCATCGAGCGGGCCCAGGTCCGGCACTTCCATGTCGGCGAGCGCCGGCACCAGGGGCTGCGCCGCCCGCACCAGGGCGGCCAGCTCGGCGGATTGGGCGGCAATGCTCAGCTCCAACCCTTCGACTGCGATTGCGTTGGCGAGGGAACCTTCGGCCTTGACCAGAAGGGATTCCGTTGTCCCGGCGCTGACCGCGATATCATGGACTCCCAGGCCGTCCAGGGGGCCCCGCAGGGTTGCCGCCAGGCTGTAGGGACCGTCGACCGGCATCGGCAGGTCGGCCAGGGCGGGAACGACGCTCTGGGCATCCTTAACGGTGGCGGTAATGCTGTCACCCGTAACCTTGACCGCCAGATCGAATGTGGGCGTTTGCTGAAGCGTGGCGACGCTACCCTTCAGGGTCACGGTGGCGCCAAGGGCCTTCGCCGTCAGGTCGAGGGGCAGAGGCGCATCGCCGGAAGCCAAGGCGGCAATGCTGGCAATGCTGGCCGTGGTCCCCGAGACCTCGAAGGGAAGTCCGCCGTAGGCGCCGGCCATGTCGAGGGCCAGGGGCATGTCGGCGCCTTCGGCTTTCAGGTTCAGGCGCTCCAATGCGACTTCGTGGGTTTCGCCCGTGCGGGCATCCCGGTAGGCGAGACGAACATCCGTGATGCGCACTTCCTCGACGATGGGAATGGTTGGCGGGCTGGAGGGCGCTTGGTCGGCGGCCGGCGCGGCCTCGCCGATCTGCCAGTTGGGGCGGCCGTCGGCATCCACTTCGGCCAAAACGTCAAGGCCTTCGAGTACCACGTACTTCACCCGGATGTCGCCCGACAACAGGGGCAGCAAGGCCACCCTCGCCTCGGCGTGTTTCAGGGTCGCCATATGGGGCCGAGACATGCCCGCGGGGTTGGCGAACAGTACGCCGTCCACGGCGATGGCGGGTTGCAGGGAAATTTCCAGGCGAAGGTCGCCCTGGATCTCCAGTTCTCGCCCCGTGGCATCGCGAACGACGTCGGCGATCTGTCCTCGATAATCGTTCACGTCGATGGACATGAGGATGGCCACGCCGACCACCAACAACACCACGACAAGAACGACCAGCCCCGAAAGGGCCTTGATCAAGCGTTTCATCAGATGCTCTCCACCATCCTGTCGGACATGGGCCCGACCTCGGAATAAGTCTCGGCGATGCCGTGGGCCCCCGCCTCGGCTAGCGCTTCGGCCTCATGATATCCCCAGGATACGCCAATAATCTTGGTTTGGGCGGTTAGCGCCATGGCCACATCGAACGTGGTATCGCCGATCATGACGGTCGCCGACGCTTCGGCCCCGGCCTCGCCCATGGCTTGCAGCAGCATTTGGGGGTTGGGCTTGCCCGGTGCGTGGTCCGCCGTCTGTGTGGTCACGAAGCGCGCGAGCAGATCGTGACGATCCAGGGTCGCGTGGAGACCCCGCAGGGTCTTGCCGGTGGCGATCCCCAGCAGCCAGCCCGCGGCATCCAGTTCCGCCAGACAGGCGCGAACACCGGAATACAGGGGCTCCGGCTCCGGGGCTCGGGCGCGAATATCGGCGAATGCCTGGCGATAGAAGCCGCTTAGGCGCTCCCGGGTCGCCAAATCCGTTTCCGGCAGAATCTGGTCGTAGGCCATCTCGAAGGGCAGTCCAACCACCGAACGGATCGCCTCCGCGGTCGGACAGGGGATGTCCAGCGCCGCGCGGGCCGCCCGGGTGGCGGCGATGATGGTGTGCTGGCTGTCCACGAGGGTGCCATCGCAATCGAACACGGCCAAGCGGAGTCGATGATCCATGGTGATGCCCTAGATGAAGCCCGCGAAGGGCCGCCGAACCAAGGCACTGTGGACCCAGCGGGTCAAGGTGGAACAGTCGAAAACCGGCCGGCCGACGGCATTCTGGACGGCCCAGGCGAAGGTCGGGAACTCCGTGTACTCGGCGACCAGGGCGCCAATATCGGGATGCTTGGCGATCATCTCCTTGGCCAGGGCGACCAGTTGGCTTCCGTACTTGTGGGGATTGATGCTCCCCGTTTCCCGCTGCTTCTGGGTGGCGGGCATTGCCGTCGAATTGGAGATCACGATGTCGGAGATGTCATCGACGCCGCAGGCCTGGAACAGGGCCGGGGTCATGTAGACGGCATCGCTGAAGACCCCGATCTTTGGCTTCGGCCCCAGCATCCGCCGGACCAAGGGAATCTGTTCCAGGCTGGAGAGCACGACGGGCACGCTCAGGGCGGCGGCGACCCGCTCCTGATGGTGACCAAAGAAGCCGCAACCGCCGACGATGGCCCGGACGCCCTGGCGTTCCAGTTCCCGGCCGCTCTCGATCAGCATGTCGGCCACGGCGGGGTCGCCGTTCTTGACCTGCATCAGTTCGGTGCCCGTCACCACTTTATGCAGCACGGGGAAGTCGAACGTGGTGGCGTTCGCCATGTCGCCCGGCATGTACGGCCAATAGAAGTCATCCAGGAGGAGGATACCAATGGCCTGTCCGGCGGTGTGTTGCCCTTTCGGCAGGGCGATGTCCTGGTCGGGCCATTGGGCGCCGTCGACGCA
>CBDFHV010000075.1:0-64864 GCA_965247705.1 Rhodospirillales bacterium
GTCCACCATCCGGACGCGTTACGTCTGTTCGAATATTGCTGGCTGATTGTCCTCCCTGCCGTATCCCATTTTTGAGTGGATACATTTTTAGTTCATGATTCACATAGACGAGCCTCACCAGGACGTCAAGGCGCGGCCCCTCCGCGCGGTCGGAGCGGCATGGGCCGGTTGCGGCGCAATTTCCGTCGCCGAGTCTGCCATCCCGTCGCACCTCCGGCTAGACTGGCCATCGGCGCAATCGATCGAGCCCGTGGCAGGGAGAGGCGACCATGGCCAAGACCCCATCCCGAGTGAAGCGGAAGGGTGGCAAGAAGGACCGCCGCGGCGGGCGCGTGTTCGACTCCATCGCCATGGAAGTGTTCAGCAACCGGCTGCTGTCGATCACCGAGGATATGGGTAACACCCTCGTCCGCTCGTCCTTCTCGACCAACATCAAGGAGCGCAAGGACTGCTCCGTCGGACTGTTCGACGCCCGTGGCCGCTGCATTTGCCAGGGCTCCCACGTGCCCCTGCACCTGGGCTCTCTCCTGGGCGGCGTCGAAGCCCTGCTGGCGCGTTACCGAATTGCCGACGTGAAGGAGGGCGACGCCTTCATCTGCAACGACCCGTTCCTCGCCGGCGGTACCCACAACCCGGACGTATCGATCATCACGCCCGTCTTCTGGGACGGACGGCTACGGTTCTTCACCGCCAACATCGGCCACCACGCCGACTTTGGCGGCAGCGTGCCGGGCTCCATCTCGGCCGCCTCGCGCACCATCTTCGAAGAGGGGCTACGCCTGCCGGTGATCCGCCTGAAGCGGGCCGGCGTGCTTGACGAAGACCTGCTCTACATGATCGTCAACAACACCCGGGTACCGGAGGAGCGCGACCTGGACCTCCGCGTTCAGATCGCCACCAACGAGCGGGGCGCGGCCATGGTCAAGGACCTCATCGGAATGATGGGCATGGAGGCCGTCGAGGGGGCCGTCGAGGATCTTCTCGCCTACACCCGGCGCCGGCTTCGCAACCGTGTCGCCAAGCTGGCCGACGGCGCCTACTCGTTTACCCGCTTCATGGACGACGACGGCACGGGCGGCGATCCGGTGCCCCTGTCGGTGACGGTCCGCATCAAGGGATCGGACATCCTAATGGACTTTACCGGTTCCGGCACCCAGGCCCGGGGCGCCATGAACGTCGCCGAAAGCGCCCTCAAGGCGACCGCCTACTATTGCGTCAAGGCGCTGCTGGACCCGGAGCTTCTGCCCAACAGCGGCATGTTCGAGGCGATCCACGTCAGCGCCCCCGAGGGCACCATCACCAACCCCCACAAGACCGCCGCCGTCGGTGCGCGCAGCATCACCTGCAACAAGCTGGCCGGCGCTATCTACGGTGCCTTCACCGGACTCCTGCCGAAGGATCAGGTGCAGGCCTCCGGCCACGACAACGTCCCCGCCATCCACCTTGCCGGCAACTACGTGCACGGCCATGGCATTTATGTCTACGGCGAGACCGTCGGCGGCGGTGCGGGCGCCCGCCACGACCGGGACGGCATGGACTGCGTCCATATCCACGTCACCAACACCTCCAACCTGCCGGCCGAGGCCATGGAGAACGAGTACCGGCTGCTGGTGGACGCCTACGCCATGGTCGAGGATTCGGCCGGCGCCGGTCGCCACCGGGGCGGCTGCGGTATCGTCCGCCAGATCCAGGCCCGGGAGGATGGGGTGATCCTGTCGTGCCGGTCGGACGGCCATGTCTTCGGCTCGCCCGGCATCTTCGGCGGGCGGGACGGGCACACGGGGCGCCTGATCTTGAACCATGGCCAGCGGTCGGCGCGGGTGCTGCCGTCGAAGGTCAACCACGCGGTGCTCAACCAGGGCGATTCAATGCGCCTGGAGACGGCCGGCGGCGGCGGCTACGGCCCGCCGCGGGATCGACCCCTGGACAAGCTGGCGGCGGACATTCGAAGCGGCGTCCTATCGCGCAAGGTGGCCGAGGACGGCTACGGCGTCGCCATGGTGCGGCGGGCCCTCGGCGAGGCCAAGTCCGGAAAATCCAAGCCAGGTCGGCGGCGGGTTGCCGCCTGAGCGATGGGCCATCGGCCGGAGCCATGGTTGCGCGATGTCTGAACAGCTCGCCTACCTGTCCATCGCCGAAGCCGCCCGGCAAATCGCCGCGAAGGACCTGTCACCGGTCGATCTGGTGAACGCCTGCCTGTCTCGGATCGAGATATGGGATGGCCGGCTCCGCAGCTACGTCTTGGTGCGCCCGGATGCCGCCCTGGCGGAAGCCCGACGGGCCGCCGACGACATCGCCCGCGACCGCGGGCGGGGACCGCTGCATGGCATTCCTTTCGGGCTCAAGGACGTCTACGGAACCGCGGGCATCCCCACCACGGGGTGTTCCCAGCTGTTGCTGGACAATGTACCGAGTGAAGACTGTAGCGCCTGGGCGCGGCTCAAGGCGGCCGGGGCCATTCTCCTCGGCAAGCATGAAAACGCCGAGCTTGCCACCGGCGGACCGGCGGACGACGGGCCGTTTCCCACCGCGCGCAATCCCTGGAACACGGATCGCTATGCCGGCGGTTCGAGCAGCGGCTCCGGCGTTGCCGTGGCGGCTGGGCTTTGTCTCGGCGCCATGGGGACCGATACGGGGGGCTCGATCCGGGTGCCGGCGGCGCTGTGCGGCATTGCCGGCTTGCGGCCGACCTTTGGTCGGGTCAGTCGGCGCGGGGTCATTCCGCTGGCCAATTCCCTGGATTGCTGCGGCCCAATGGCCTGGACGGCGGAGGACTGCGCAATCGTGCTGAAGGCGATCGCCGGCCATGATCCTCTCGATCCCGCCAGCGCCGATGTACCCGTGGACGACTACACGTCATCGCTGACGCTGAACATGAAGGGGCTTCGCATCGGGTTCATCCGTCATTTCTCCCATGGAGACGCCAGGGCAAGCGACGCGGTGAATGAAGCTCTGGATGCGGCGTTGGAGGTTTTCGCGAGCCTCGGCGCCCGAGTCCGCGACGTAATGTTGCCCTCTCTGTGGGACTTCAGCGCCGTGTTCTCCGTCGTTGGCTGCGCGGAAGCCTATGCCGTCCATGAGCGGGATCTCATGGAAAGGCCGCAGCTTTATACCCGCTTCGCCCGCGACCGCCTCAGGCTGGGCGCGTTTATCGGCGCCGGCGACTATGTGCGAGCCCAAAAGGTACGTAAGCGCCTCGTCGCCCGCTACGCGGCGGCCTTCGAAGACGTGGATATCCTGGTCTGCGCCGCGGCGCTGGAGACGGCGGATCGAATCGAGGACGTGACGCGCACCCATACCTTCGTGCACCTGGACGTGCCCGTGATCACGGCACCGTTCAGCGTCGTCGGCGCGCCAAGCATCTCCGTTTGCTGCGGGTTCGACCATGCGGGCCTGCCGATCGGCATGCAAATCAGTGGCCGTCCCTTCGACGAAGCCACCATCCTCACCGCGGCCGCGGCCTACGAGCGTGCGACCCCGTGGCGCGACCGAAGGCCGATGGCCTAGACTGGATGGCGTCGCGAACACGCGGCTGGCAAGGAAGCGCGATCATGGTCGAGCGCGGGAACAGGAAAAGCGGCGGGCGCGGGTTCGATCCCATCGCCATGGAGGTGTTCAGCAACCGACTGCTGTCGATCACCGAGGACATGGGAAACACCCTGATCCGGTCATCCTTTTCCACCAACATCAAGGAACGCAAGGACTGCTCGGTCGGCCTGTTCGACCGCTGCGGCCGGCTGATCGCCCAAGGATCTCACGTACCACTGCATCTGGGTTCTCTCATGGGCGGCGTTGAATCGGTGCTGGACCGCTATCCGCTGGATCGGATGCACGAAGGGGACGCGTTCATCTGCAACGACCCCTACCTGGCGGGCGGTACCCACATGCCCGACGTATCCATCGTCACCCCTGTGTTCTGGAACCATGAGGTCTGTTTCTTCACCGCCAACATCGGCCATCATTCTGACTTCGGGGGCAGTGTTCCCGGCTCCATCGCCGCCGGTTCGCGGACCGTCTTCGAGGAGGGGCTCCGCATTCCGGCGATCCGCATCGTCCACCGCGGCCGGTTGGACGAATATCTTCTCCACATGATCGTAAACAACACCCGGGTGCCGGAAGAACGCACCCTCGATCTCAAGGTTCAGATCGCCACCAACGAAAGAGGCGCCGCGCTGGCGCGTGATCTGGTGGCCCGTACCGGCATCCGCCCCGTCGAGCGCATGGTGGAGGATATCCTGGCCTACACCCGTCGCCGCCTGGCCAACAGGGTCAGGGCCTTGAAGGACGGCCACTATGAATTCACCCGTTACTTGGACGACGATGGCCAGGGCGGAGATCCGGTGCCCCTGCACGTCGCCGTCGTGGTGAAGGGCGATACCCTGACCGTGGACTTCACGGGTTCCGGGCCGCAAGCGCGCGGCGCCATGAACGTCGCCCCCAGTGCCCTCAACGCAACCGCCTACTATTGCGTCAAGGCACTGCTGGACCCGGAACTGATGCCCAACAGCGGCATGTTCGATGCCATCCGGATCGTCGCCCCCGTGGGGACGATCACCAATCCCCGGCCGCCCGCCGCCGTCGGCGCGCGCAGCATTACCTGCAACAAAATCGCCGGCGCCATCTTCGGCGCCCTGGCCGGGGTTTTGCCGCCGGAGCGCGTCTTGGCATCGGGCAACGACAACGTGCCGTCGATCAATTTCTCGGGCCAGCTCGCCAACGGCCGGGGGACCTTTGTCTATGGAGAGACCATTGGCGGCGGCTCGGGGGCCGGCCATGACCGGGACGGCATGGACACCGTCCACGTGCACATCACCAACACGTCGAACCTGCCGACGGAAGCCCTGGAGAACGAGTATCCCCTGCTGGTCGACGCCTATGCCCTGGTCGAGGACTCCTGCGGCCCGGGCCGTTTTCGGGGCGGCTGCGGACTGACACGCCAGATCAGCAGCCGCGTTCCCGGCATCATCACCAGCGTCCGCTCCGACAGCCACCTGATGGGCGCGCCAGGGGTATTCGGTGGCGGTACCGGCGGTCTCGCCCGGCTGATTCGCAACCATGGAGAACGGCGGGAGCAGGTGCTGGCGTCCAAGATCGCCCATGTCGAGCTCGAACAGGGGGAGAGCATTCGCCTGGAAACCGCCGGCGCGGGCGGCTTTGGCCGCCCCGCCGACCGGCCCCTGTCCGGCATCGCCCGGGACTTGCGCAACGGAGTCCAGTCCCGAGCCGCCGCCGAACGGAACTACGGCAAATCGCGGGTCGCCGCCGCCATGGGCCAAGCCTGATCCGGGGCTTGTTCTAATCGGTCGGTGCGGACGGTGGCGCCAAGCGACCGGCCGAAGATAGGAGAAACCGCGGAAATGTTCAGGATCGGAGTAGACGTCGGCGGGACCTTCACCGATTTCACCGTATTCGATGAAAAGTCCGGGGCGGTCCACTATGCCAAGGTCGCCTCGACGCCCGCCGATCCGTCCGCGGCCATAGAGGCCGGCCTGGCGGGGATTCTCGCCGATCATGAGATCGCGCCCCGATCAGTGTCCCACCTGGGCCATGGCACGACGATCGCCACCAACATGGTCGTCGAACGGCGCGGCACGCGGACCGGCCTGCTGACGACCAGGGGATTTCGCGACGTGCTGGAGATCGGTCGCCAATCGCGCCCCCACCTCTACGACTACACGGTGGACAAGCCACTGCCCCTCGTCGAGCGGGAATGCCGGCTCGAGATCGACGAGCGGGTCGGGCCCGAGGGGGATATCCTTCGTCCGCTGAAGGATCGGGACCTGAATGGGGCCGTCCGTCGCCTGAAGAAATTGGACGTCAACGCGGTGGCCGTGTGCTTCCTCCACTCCTATCGCATGGCGGACCACGAGAGGCGCGCGCGGGACGCCCTGAAGCGTCTTTTTCCCCAAGCCTACGTCAGTGTTTCCAGCAACATTTTGCCCGAGTTCCGGGAATTCGAGCGCCTGTCGACGACGGTCGTCAATGCCTACATCGGCCCCCGCATGCAGACCTATCCCGAATTATTCACGGCGCTGATTGAAAATGCTGGTGAGCGTAGATTAACCTGTTGAAATGCCGTATGATTTTGGTGTCAAGACAAGATCACATGGCAACAGAACAACCCACGGCTCACCATGAACGAGATTACCCCCTATCTCCCTGGTTTGTCACCCGTTGGAGGCAAGCCGCTTTGCGCCCGCTTCGACGGCGGACGGCTGTCGTCGGACGGCGGGGTGTTGTTGTTGGGCGAGATCGACAGGCGGCTCGGCATCGCCGACGTGCTCGCTTCCTGCGTCACCGACGTGCGCGACCCGGCGAGCACGACCCACGCTTACGTAGACATGATCCGGGCGCGCCTGTTCGCTATTGCCTGCGGGTATGAGGATTGCGACGACCTCGACGTTCTGCGTTTCGATCCGGCGTTCAAGCTGGCCTGTGGCCGTTTGTCCGAGAGCGGCGACGACCTGATGAGCCAACCGACCCTGTCGCGCCTCGAGAACGCGCCGTCATGGCGCGCGCTCGGGCGCATGGGGCTGTCGATGATCGATCTGTTTTGCGCCAGCTTCAAGCGCGTTCCGGCGCGCATCGTTCTCGATATCGACGACACCGACGACGCCGTTCACGGCGGCCAGCAGCTGGCGCTGTTCAACGCCCATTACGACGACTATTGCTTCCAACCCATATCTTCGAGGCGGCCACCGGCAAGCCGGTGATGTCACTGCTGCGTCCCGGCAAGCGGCCCTCCGGCGACGAGGCGGCGCGGATCCTGAGACACGTCATCGGCCGCATCCGCCGCAACTGGCCACGGGTCGAGATCACCGTGCGGGGCGATGGCCACTACGCCACGCCGGAGGCCATGGAATTCCTCGAACGTCAGGGCTGCGGCTACATCTTCGGGCTTTCCGGCAACGCCCGGCTGAACAGGATCGGCCAGCCGTGGTGCGAGGACGCCGCCGTGCGCCGGGCGGGGCAGGGAAAGGATAAGGTGCGCCGCTTCTTCCACACCGGCTACCAGGCCAAAAGCTGGTCACGGCAACGCTCGGTCATCGCCCGCGTGGAAGCTACCGCCAAGGGCTGTGACGTCCGCTTCGTCGTCACCAACCTGAGCGGCCGCGCCAAGGCGCTCTACGAGAAGGTCTACTGCGCCCGCGGGCGGATGGAAAACATGATCAAGGACCACAAGCTCTACACCAAGTCCGACCGCACGTCGTGCCACCGTTGGGAGGCCAACCAGTTCCGCCTCTTCCTGCATACCGGCGCCTACTGGCTGCTGCATCAGCTTCGCCAAGCGGCGCCTCGGAAATCGCTGTGGCGAACGGCCACCTTCGAAACCCTGCGCCGGGCGTTTCTCAAAATCGCCGTCCGCGTCGAGGAGCTCAAGTCGCGCCTCAGGATCGCCCTGCCTTCGGCCTATCCCTATCAGCCGGCCATGATCGCCATCGCCGGGCGCATCACCGCCCAAGGGCCCTGAACCAAGCGGCAGGTGCCGCCGGACGAGCCCCGAACAACAACCTCCAACCTCTCCGACAATCCGTCTCAAAAATCGCCGTCAACCCGGTCGCTACCGCTCGTCCCGCTGAAATCCGATGGCCGTCATGAATAATTGGGGCTATCTGGACCGCTTCGTCGCGCGGGTCCGGAACCTGGGGCTGACCGTCGAGCCCCATACGATTCAGTCCAATGGCGGTCTGATGTCCATAGCGTCGGTGCGCGTGGCGCCAGTTCGTACCTGCCTTTCCGGACCGGCGGCCGGCGTCGTCGGCGCCGCGGAGGTGGCCCGCGCGGCGGGATTTCGCAATCTGGTAACCTTCGATGTGGGTGGCACCAGCACCGACGTCTCCCTGGTCAGCGATCTGAAGCCCCTGATGACCTCCAACCGGGCCATCGCGGACTATCCCGTGAAGGTGCCAATGATCGATATCCACGTCATCGGTGCCGGCGGCGGCAGCATCGCGTGGATGGACGATGCCGGGGCGCTGAAGGTGGGCCCCCGCAGCGCCGGCGCCGACCCCGGGCCGGCCGCCTACGGGGCGGGGGGGACGGAGGCCACCCTCACCGACGCCAACATCTGCCTGCGGCGTTTGAACCCGGTCAGTCTGCTCGGCGGGCGTATGCCCGTGGACGAAGCCGCGGCGCGTCACGTGGTGGAGAAGAACGTCGCCAGGCCCGCCGGACTGGATCTGGCAGCGGCCGCCCACGGCATCCTGCGCATCGCGATCGCAAACATGAGCCGGGCCATACGCTCGGTTTCCACGGAGAAGGGATACGATATCAAGGAGTTCGCTCTCTTCGCCTATGGCGGCGCCGGGCCCCTGCACGCCGCCGAAATCGCCCTCGAATGCAACATTCCTCGGGTCGTCGTGCCTCAGGAGCCGGGGACCATGTGCGCCCGGGGCATGCTGTTGACGGACGTCAGCTTCGATTTCGTGCGCAGCGAAATCAAAACCGCCACCAAGGCGTCCTGGCGAAGGGCCCTCAAGCTGTTCGACGACATGGTGGCCGACGGCAACCGGTGGCTCGATGGGGAACGGGTCCCGGCCCGGAGACGTCGCTTCGTGCGCACCGTGGAAGCGCGCTATCAAGGCCAGAACTACGAAGTGAAGGTGCCCCTCGCCCCGCGCGGGACAGCCACATTTCAGCGGTTCCTTGCCGATTTCGCGAAAAGCCACGCCAGGGAGTACGGCTACGCCATTCCGGGCCGGGACGTGGAGATCGTCAACTGCCGGGTTCAAGCGATCGGCCGAGTGCGCAAGGCGCCGATGCCGACAATGAACCGGGCGGGGACCATCGCCGGTGCCGTCATCGACCGGCGAAGCGTCTATTTCGGTGGACGCCGCGGCTGGGTGAAAACGCGGGTCCTGGCCCGAGACAGGCTGCCGACGGGGCAACCGTTTGCCGGCCCGGCGATTGTCGAGGAAATGAGCTCGACAACGGTGATCCTGCCCGGCCAGATCGCGTCCGTGGACCCGATCGGCAACCTCGTCATCGATGTTCATCCCCGTCGGGCGAGGCGTCCGGCACCAAAGAGAGGTCGCCCATGAAGACGGTATCGATCAATGACGCCACCCTGGCCTACCAGGAGGCGGGCGCCGGCAACGGACGAACCATCGTGCTGCTGCATGGCGGCCGGGGCATCGACGATCATGCCGATGAGTTCCGTGCCTACCGCTCCCTGGCCGACACCCATCGGGTCATCGCCTACGACCATCGCGGCTGCGGCCAGTCGAGCCTGACGCCGCCGTTCACCTTTGCCCAGTTGGCCGACGACGTGGAGGGGATTCGTCAAACCCTGGCCGGCGGCGAGAAGATCGTGCTGATGGGCGGCTCCTTCGGCGGCATGATCGCCTTGAGCTATGCGGTCAGATACCCCCACGGCATGACCCACCTGGTGCTGCGCGGCACCGCGCCAAGCCACCATTTCGAGCCCGAAGCCCTGGCCAATTTCAAGGTCCGGCTGCACAAGGCGCCCAACGCCACTCTGCAAATGGTCGAGCGCCTGTTCTCGCCCCACATCGTCGATGACACGGAGCTTCGCCTCATCTGGTACGCGCTTCAGCCCCTCTACTTCGAGACCTTCGATCCCGACCGGGTTCTCGAAAGCACGCGGACCCTGAGTTGTCATGCCGAATCCCACAACGCGCTCTACCTCAACAAGGACCAGTACGATGTGCGCGACCAGTTACCAGACATCCCGGTGCCGACGCTGGTTCTGGTCGGCGGGAACGACTGGATCTGTCCGCCCAGCCAGTCCCGGTTCATTGCCGAACGGATTCCGGGCGCCCGTCTCCGAGTGGTCGAGGGATGCAACCACGCCGTACACCTGGAAGCCAACGAGCTGGTCCTGAACGAGATCAGGACTCATATCGGGCGTTTAGAGAAGCATGACCTGCATCCCGAACGCTGAGTCGGAGCGATCCGGTTTGAGACGAATGGAGGCGTGAGCGTGGCACGGCGAGCAGACCAAATCGATGCCCTCGACGGCTTGACCATGCGCATCGCGGATTACGTGGCCGATCTGCGCTATGAGGATCTACCGCCGGAGGTAATCGACAGATCGAAGCTGATCTTGAGGGACGGCATCGGCAACCAGATCGCCGCCTCGGCGATCAGCGAACCGGCGCGTCGCATGGTGGAACTCATGGCCGGTTGGGGTGGTGCCGCCGAGTGCACGGTGGTCGGATATGGCACCAGGCTTCCGGCGCCAAATGCCGTCATGTGCAACGACCTGGCCGGCCTGGCGCAGATCACTCACGCGGTGCCGCACCGCATCGTCGCCGAGGCGGTACAGGGCCTGCCCGAGCTCATGCAGGTGGCATGGCGGCGCATGGCCGACATGGTCAGCATCAAGTTCGGCAAGTGCGGCGATATCTACAAGGCGATGCAGATGATCCGCATCGCCGAGGCGGCGAACCTTCCCGTGCGCGTCGACTGGACCCAGGGCAGCCGCCTCCTCGACACCGCCACCGGCCACCTGCACGCGGCCATCCGGCTGGTCGGCTGCGATCCCGGCATGGACTATCACCTGAGGATCGAGGACGAACCGGTCGCCGAAGGCGGCGCCCAGGTCGAGAACGGTCAGGTGGTCATGCCCACCGGGCCAGGCCTCGGGCTGGTCGTCGACGAGGCGCTGGTCGAGCGGTTGTCGCAACGGGTGTGAGGCCAGTGAACGATTGAACTCACCCTATCAACGTCCTCGAACAGCACGTTGGGGCCGATGTTGACCGTCGCGCCGTAGTTCTTCAGCATCCAGACCTGCTGCCCCTGTTCGACGGACTCGATGATGAAATGCTCGATGCCGACTTTCTCGAACACGGAATCGAGCCTCCAGGCGTGAGTCGGGGATGCCCTCCAGCATGATCTTGGCGTGGGTCAGCGGATTGGTGGTATCGCTGAGGCCGTTGAGGATCAGGGTCGGCGCCTTGATCCGCGGAAGTTCGGCCTTGATGTTGAATGTGCCAAGCGCGGTGACCGTGCGCTCGGGGTGATCGATGGCAAAGCATTGGGCGATCATGCCGCCCATGGAGAGGCCGCAGACATGGGCGCGGTCACCGCCAGGGCGTCCATCACCCCGAGCAGTTCGCGGGCGTAGCCCCGGGGACCATAGTCCCCGGTCTCGCCCTCTTCCGAATCGCCGAAGCCCTGCCGGTCGCGGGCGAAAACATGGTGGCGGCGGCGCAGTTCGGGCAGCACCTTGCGCCACACGCGCCAGGAACCGGGGTTGCCGTGAAGCTGGAACAGGGGCGTGCCCTGGCCTTCCTCGACGTAGTGAAGAGAGAGTCCGGCGACGTCGATCTTGGGCATGGCCCGATTTTCCCCGTCGTGACGAATGCGGTGGGGCTGGCCGATGATAGAGGGACGCGGGCCGATGGCAATCGCCAGCCCCGACGATTCGAGATAGGCTGACAGGAGGCCACGTCGTTGCGCGGGGGATCGGAGTCATGGACGAGGCACGGGCACGGCCCGACTTCGCCGCCTTGCGCAAGGAGTTTCCCACCCTCGATCGCTGGGCTTACCTGGACATCGCCCGCCGGGCGCCCCTGCCGCGCTGCGCCGAGTCGGCGTGCCAGGATTTCTTTCGCGACATTTACGAAAACGCGGGACGAACGGCGCTCGCCCACGAGCCCGTCGAAGTGACCCGGGCCGACCTTGCCCGCCTCCTCGGGGTTCCGGCCAAGACCATCGCCTTCGTCAAGAACACGTCGGAAGGATTGAATATTGCGGTCAGCGCCATCGGCCTGCGGCCGGGGGACAACGTGCTGATGAGCGAGCTTGAACACGAGGCCCAGGTTTTTCCCCTGCGGCGGCTGGCTGAACAGGGTGTCGAGTTGCGCCGGGTGCCGGCGACCGAGGGCCGGGTTCCGGTGGCCGCCTTCATGGATCGGATGGATTCCCGGACGAGGGCGGTGGCGGCCTCCTACGTCGCCTTCGGCAACGGGTTCCGGGCCGATCTCCCCGCTCTTGGTCGCGAGTGCCGACAGCGCAACGTTCTGCTGATCTCCGACGCCATTCAGGGCCTTGGTCAGCTTGCCGCGCCCCTCGGCACCCTGGGCGCCGACATCGCCGTCGCCGGCTGCCACAAGGCCCTGCTCGGCCCCTACGGGACGGCGTTCCTCTATTTCGGCGAGGACCTTATAGAGGGGCTGACCCCGCCCTTCATCGGCAAGCACGCCGTCACCTCGAGCCGCCTTGGCGACGAGCCCTTGACCTATCCGTCCGACGCGCGACGCTTCGAATACGGCAACCCCAACTTCCTCGGGCTGTGGATTTTGCGCCGCTCGCTGCGCTTCATCGAGGGGATCGGGCTCCAGGCCATCGAGGACAGGGTCCACGCCCTGACCGATCATCTGATGGATCGGGCGGAGAAGGCGGGTCTCGCCATCCGCTCCCCCAGGCCCTGGAACGAGAGGGCCGGCATCGTGTGCCTCGAAGTTGGCGGCGCCGAGCGCATCGTTCGTGGCCTGGAGGCTCGCGGCATCATTGCCAGCGCCAAGGACGGCTGTGTTCGCGCCTCGGTTCACTTCTACAATGACGAGAGCGATATGGAGCGCCTGGTGACGGCCTTGGGGGTGTGATACCGGCAAGCGACTGAAGTGACTCGCCCGCGCCTCTTGGATGCCCATTCGGGACCGGGACGGGCGGGTCTCAGACCCGCCCCTACGCAAGTAATTTGAGGTGCGTGGGGGCCGGTCTCAGACCGGCTCGCCAGCGCCCATCGCGGCTCGGGGGTAATGATAGGGTCAATTCGATCGCTCACTGGCATGACTCCACGACAAGACTACAGAAGCGCAATGGGAGGGAAACCCGGTGTCCTATTTGAGCCATCTGCAATGCAGCACCAGCGGCACGCGTTTCGCCGCCGATCAGCCCCACAACAACACTTGCCCGGACGGCGGTATCCTGGAAGCGCGCTACGACCTCGACCGCCTGCGTACAGAGGTGGACCGGGACGCCCTCGGCCGCGGCCCGTCGTCCCTGTGGCGCTACGCCCCCCTGCTGCCGGCCGCGCGGCCCCATGCGGCCGCCACCCTGGGAGAGGGCTGGACGCCGCTACTTCCGGTGCCGGCGCTGGGGCGCGACATGGGCTGTTCCAATCTGTGGGTGAAGGACGAGGGCCGCAACCCGTCGGGAACCTTCAAGGACCGGGGCGCCGCCGTGGCCGCGACCCGCATGGTCGAACTTGGCATCGACACCATGATCCACAACTCCTCGGGCAACGCGGCCGCCGCCTGGGCGCTGTATGCGGCGCGTGCGGGGATACGCTGCGTCAACCTGCTCCCCGATGACGTGCTGCCCGCCAGCCTCCTGCAAAGCTCCATGGCCGGGGCCGATACCTACGTTGTCGACGGTCCGTGGCTGGAGAGCGGCGCCATGGTCCGCGCGGCGGCCGACCGCCACGGCTGGTTCAACGGCGGCACCCTCAAGGAGCCCTATCGCCTGGAAGGCAAGAAAACCATGGGCTTCGAGGTCTGTGAGCAGTTGGGGTGGAAACTGCCCGACGTTCTCGTCTATCCCACCGGCGGCGCGCTGGGCGCCATCGCCATGTACAAGGCCTTTCGGGAACTCCGCGAGCTGGGCTGGATCGATGCGCACCACCTGCCCCGCCTGATCGTCACCCAATACGAGGGCTGCGCGCCCATCGTTCGCGCTTTCGAGGAGGGCAAGGACCGGGCCGAGCCCTGGCGGGATCTGGACGTGCTGCCGGGGGGCCTGAAGTCGACGACGCCGCCGGGAGATCGTGCGGTACTGTCGATTTTGCGGGAGACCGGCGGCACCGCCCTCGCCGTGAGCACCGAGGACTCCCTTACCGCCGTGGCGCGGATGACCCGGGCGGAAGGCATTTTCCCCTGCCCCGAATCGGCGACCACGCTGGTCGGCCTGGACGAAGCGCTCAAGCGCGGCGTTGTCGACCGCGGGGATACCATCGTGTTGATGATCACCGGGTCCGGGCTGCGTTCGATCCCCGTCATGCCCGCCCTCGACGCGCCCCGGCTGCGGGCGGGGGAGATGGTGCCGGAGTCCTGAGGGCGCGAAGCGGCTACGCCGCGCTCGCCTCCCGCAGGCCCCAGGCGAGCAGGCAGACGCTTTTCTCGAAATCGTCCATTTCCATATGTTCGTCCGGGTTGTGGCTGCCATGGTCGTTGCGGATGAAGATCATGGCGCTGGGGACGCCGCAGCCGGCGAAGTCGCCGGCGTCATGTCCGCCACCGCTGGCGATGTCCATGGCCGCCAGTCCCAGCGCGTCGCAGCCCCGGTGCAGGACGTCGCGCAAGCCATCGTCCATCACCGCCGGCTTGCTGTGGGTCAGGGTTCCCAGGTCGATGTCCACCCCACGCCGCTCGCCCACCTTCTTGGCCTCCCGGAAGATCAGCTTCTCCATGGTCTCGAGGGTTGGCGGTTGGTGGCTGCGAAGATCGATGGTGAAGCGGACCTCCCCCGGCACCCGGCTGTGGGTATGGGACTCGGGGTCGGTGTAGAATTTGCCAAAGGTCAGCACCAGGTCGGCGCCCTTCGCCTCCATCCGCGCCCAGGCCCTTTCCAGTCGGCCCGCATAGTCGGCCATGGCCATCACCGCGTCATGACGCATGTGGCGCGGTACGGCGCCCGAATGGGCGTGCTGGCCCAGGCAAATGGCCTCTCGGGCGCGGATGTTTCCGCGGATGCCAGTGACGATGCCGAGCGGCAGGCCCTCGTGGACCAGGATTGGCCCTTGCTCGATGTGGACCTCGAAGTAGGCGTGAACGGTCGCCGGATCGATGGCCCGCTCGCCCCAGCGCAGCGGCTCGGGGTCGAACCCCATTTCCGTCATGTGCTCGGCCAGGGTGCGCTTGGTGTCGGCGCGGCGGGCGGAGTCGACCTCGCCAGGCGTCAACAGACCCAGGGCCGCCCGGCTGCCCACGTGCTGGAGCGGAAACCAGGAACTTTCCTCGGCCCGGATACCCATCACGGTGAGGTCCCGGGGCGGGCGGTAGCCGGCCTGTTTGAGGGCCGCAACCGCCGTCAATCCGGCGACGACGCCGGCCGCGCCGTCGTAGTTGCCGCCCTGAGGCACCGAGTCCAGGTGGGACCCGGTGATAATGCGCGAAATCTCCCGGTCGTCGCCGGGGAGGGTCATGTAGAGGTTGCCGGCGAAATCGGTGCTCACTTCAAGATCGAGGGACCGCGCCGCGGCGGCTGCCAGATCGTGGGCGATCTGCTCGCCCTCGCCGTAGGACGGGCGGGTGACGCCCAGCGTGTCCTTGGTCCGCGCGCGCAGGTCGCCGAACAGCCGATGGGCCATCGGCATGTTGGCGTGGACGGCCTCCGTGATATCCCGTGGGGTCAGA
This sequence comes from Rhodospirillales bacterium, assembly GCA_965247705.1. Taxonomy (GTDB): domain Bacteria; phylum Pseudomonadota; class Alphaproteobacteria; order Rhodospirillales; family CAMCUA01; genus CBDFHV01. Next base: position 15,324 of record CBDFHV010000075.1, read on the forward strand.
CCGCGTCCTCCAAGCTCATGTAGTGGCGGGCGATGGCCTCGCCAGTGGTCTTCCAGACGTCGGCGTGGGAGGCGATGTAGGCGAGCGCCCGATCCAGCACGCCGATGCGGTGGGGCTGGCCGATGATGAAGGGGTGCAGGCAGATAGCCATCACCCGCCCCGACTCGGCGCCTTCGTCATAGAGCACGTCGAACTGGTCGCGGATCATGCGTTCGAATTCGCCTGGCGTGTACTTGTTGCGGACGATGGTCGGCGCGTCGTTGGTCTCGAAGGAATAGGGCACCGAGACCAGGGGCTTGCCGCCGATGTCCATCATGTAGGGCTGATCGTCGTTCATCCAGTCGCCGACGTAAAGGCAGCCCTCCGCCACCAGGTGATCGAGGGTGTTCCAGGTCTCCTGCATGCCCGGCCCCAGCCATCCCGCCGGCCGCTTGCCGGTCGCCTTTTCGATGCGGGCGAAAGTCTCGTGGATGTACTGGCGTTCGGCCTCGGGAGAAATCTCGTTCATGCGCTGCATGTTGTTCTGGCCGTGGGCCATGAAATCCCACCCCAGCTTGACCGCGTCCTCGACCAGTTGCGGGCGCCAGTCGCAGATGTCGCTGTTCAGGGAGACGGTGGCCGGTACGCCATGTTTCTGCAGCACCATCGCAATGCGGTAGAAGCCGACCCGGTTTCCGTAGTCGCGCACGGCCCATTCGCGAATCATCGGGGTGCGCTCTCCTCCCGTGGGGCGCTGGTGTGAGTCTCCGGGCATCGGCACGTCGAGGGGAAACTACTCCACATTGGGAATCACCCACAGCGCCAGTCGCGCACCGTCGGGCCAGGTAATCCGGGGTCGTTGATGGGGAGGGATATAGCTGAACGGGCCGTCCTGCCTCGGCTCCATCGTCTGGGCTCCAATGCCGCAAGGATAATGCTAGTCCGGATTTGTCACGAACGTTTCTAAAGTAACGGTTTTTGTTGTCTTGGTGGCGTTTTCGGATTGCGTTGAGGGCGCTTTGGCCGGTTGCGGGGCATCGCGGCGGCCTGGCCGCGTTTCGTGGACGGTTTTGGCGGTTTCGAGGCATGCTGAATGGTGCGCTGTCGCTGCGCGTGACGGGGCTTGTGTTGTCTTGGCGGCGGTCTATCCGGGCTTGAGCCGTGCGGCGGCGAGATGGAACAGGGCCTTGTCCGGGCAGGCGGTCGATAGATGCAGGCGGACGCGCCGTGTGTTGCGGATGACGACGGCGCCGATGTTCAGCAGCTTGAGGCGGATGGTGCCGGCCTGGGCGCGGGCCATGTCGGTGCGCTGGAGGGCGAGGCGGCGGATCGCCTCGATCAGGCTGTAGGCGAGCGACGCGGCGATCAGGCGGAACTGGTTGGGCCACCAGTCGTGACACGAGGTGCGGTCGGCGAACAGGTCGAGCTGCTGTTCCTTGATGCGGTTTTCCATCTCGCCACGCTGGCAGTAGAGGCGGTCGTAAAGCGACCGGCCGTCGCCTTCGAGGTTGGTCACTACATAGCGCGGGTTGGCGCCCTTGGCGCCGTGCTCGAGGCGCGCGATCACGCGGCGGCGCCTGGTCCATGTCTTGGCGCCGTAGCGGAGTTCGGCGAACAGGCGCTGCTTCTCGCCGTTGTGCCGATACGCCGCCTCGGCCGCGGCCATCGCCGGCTCGGCATCCCGGTTGAGGCGCGCGTTCTTGGCCAGGCCGACGATGTAGCCGACATCATGGCGCTCGCACCACGACAGCATCTTGTGCCGGCAGAAGCCTGAATCGGCGCGCAGGATGATGCGCACATCCGGCCAGACCTCTCGTAAACGCCCGACCAACAGGGCCAGGATCGCCCAGGCATGCTTGGCGCCATCGACGTTCGACGGCCTCAGGTAGCTGACCAAAAGGCGGTCGCCGCAAAAGACATAGAGCGGCAGGAAGCAGTAGTGATCGTAATAGCCATGGAAGAAGCGCCCCACCTGGTGCCCATGCACCGCATCGTCGGTGGCGTCGAAGTCCAGCACCAGCTCCTTCGGCGCCCGATCGAACGCGGCGATGAAGGCCTCGACCATGGACACATGCGCCGCCCACGCCCAGGCCCGGTCCGCCGCCCGATCAAGCCGGCCGACGGTCGACGGGCTGGCAAGACGCCGGTCGCGCCCGACCGCCGTCTGCAGCGCCAGGTCGTCGCGCAAACCGGCATGGTCATTGACGTCTTCGTGGCCCAGCGCGATCGCGTACACCCGCTGGCGCAGCAACGCCACAAGCCGGTGCGCCACCTTGCCCGCCTGGCGCCCGTCGTCGAGCCGGCGCGCCAAGCCCGACAGCAAGCCGAGCCGGCGGTCCGCTAAAGCCAGAAGCGGCGCCCCGCCGTGCGACGAGATATCGCCGCCGGCAAAATCCGCCTCGACCCGACGACCGCAACAGCGTGGAAATTCGATCTTCGAAAGGGTACAATCCGTCACCGCCGTTCCCCTGCGTTTGACACAGTCTAAGCACCTGAATCATAACGCATATTAGGGGGCGGCGGTGACCTTTTCGTGAATCTTTCGGGCTAGTGGTCTAAGTCTGCCGGCCCCGACGGCGGCGCTGTTGAATGGCACCGCCGGGACGGTCCTGGAGATGGACGAGGAAAACAACTTTGCCCGCGGCCATCCGGCTATCCACGTTCTGCCGGCGGCCCTCGCCTTCGCCGAGGCAGACGGGCGATCCGGGCGCGACCTGATCACGGCTTTCGTTCTCGGCTACGAGGTCGCGGCGCGCATTGGCGCGGCGGCGCGGCTACGCCCGACGCTGCACGCCCATGGCACCTGGGGCACCACGGGCGCGGCAGTGGCGGTGGCCTGGCTGGCTGGTGGCGATGGGGCGACCATCGCGCGAACCATCGAGGTCGCCGCATCGCTGGGTCTTTCCACCAGCCGCAAGCTGGCCGAGCAGGGCGCCACGGGTGTCGGTTTCCTTGACCGATGGCACCACCCTCGAGGCCGCCACCCAGACCAACCGGGGTGACCGCGGACCTCTACTCCGACGCGGAGCTCCGCGAAAAATTCCTGCATCTGGCCTCCCGCGCCTGGCCACGCCCCGTCGCCGAGGCCATCCACGGCGACCTTATGGCGCTGGACGATATTGACGATGTGACCCGCTTGACCGCACGGATGGCGAAGGTCGATGGGGCCGCCGGTTCCTGGAGGGAATCCGGTGCTGGTCTATCTGCGCCTGGCCGAAGATTCTTACAGGGATTTCGTCAGCCAGTGCCGGACCAAAAAGGATTCCGACGAGACCGCCGCCGAGGTGCGGGCACGGGAGCTGGAGGAGGCCCGGGCCCTGCTGGAGGAAGTGGACGCGCTGCTGGCCCCCCTGCCCAGCCAGCTCGGCATCCACCTCGCCGATCTGGAGACCGACGTCACCGCCCTCGACCAGGCGATCGACCAGAAAGAGGCCGACCTGATCCCCTTCCTGGAGGATCCGGCGGTGCGCTGTGACCCGCCGGGCGATGCGGCGGCCGCGTTCCGGGCCCGTGTCGAGGGCGTGCGAGCCGAAATGGAGACCATCGCGTTGCATCGCGAGCAGGCGGGCCAGTATCGCACCCAGGCCTGCGACAGCCTGGATCGGCCCCTGGTCGAGGAATCGACCCGCCTCGCCCGTCACGCCGCCGAGCAGGCAGGGGCCGCATCTCTGCCCTGATCCAGGAGGGAGAGCAGGCCAAACCGGACGCCGCGCTTTGATCGTTCTCCACCGACGACATCGTGCAGTCGTTCAGCCGCGTGACCGGCGCCATGGAGACCCGTCAGCCCGACTTCGAGGCGATCAACCCGGTCGAGGAGGAACTGACGACAAAGATCGAACGGGGCCGGTGGCTCACCGGGCGCTGGTACGACACGGATTCCCGTGCCCTGCTGGGCAAATTCAACGATCGTCAGAACCAACTGATCAAGTACGTCAACACGCGCAACGACTTCCACGGGCTGATCGACATCCTGGAGGCGGGCTGGAAGCAGATCGAGCGCATCGAACGGGACAAGCAGGCGGCGCTCGCCAGTGTCGCCACCCTCTATCCCATCGAGGAACTGCGCCAACATGCCACGACCCTGTCCCAGCATGTGGCGGCGGCCGACAGCGCGGCCGTGGAAGCGGAAGCCTGCCTCGAAGGCTTCGACAACCACAAGGTCGTCGAGCTGCTCCGTCAGTGCAAGCTGCCCGAAGCCGAAGCGGCGATCGAGGAAATGGACAAGAACAATCCGGTGTACGGTCAGGCCCGGGCCCATGTCGCGCGCGAACAGTCCGCCCGCCGGCAGCTCGCTTCGGCGCAAAAGCTGTGGATGGATCGGGATATCGGCGGCGACTATCGGAAGTACCAGGCGGCCTATGACATCTTGAAAGGCGCCCAGGACCCGCCCGCGCCCTGCCCCGATACCCAAGCCGCCCTGGTCAGCGCGCTGGCCGAGATCGAACGCCTGCTGGCCGGCGCCGACGCCGCTTCCGAACCGGCGCGGGCGGAAAAGGCCCGGACCCACATCGCGGAGTGCAAGCTGGCCACGGCCCGCCAGGTCCTGGGTCCCGACTTCCCGATCAACCATCCGGTCTGGGCCGAGATCGCTTCCCGCGAACAGGGGGAAGGCCAGGCCCGGGCGCTTTACGCGAAGACTAAGGCCATTCTCTCCGCGGGCGGCGATGACGGCGGCAGGCTTGCCCGGCTGGAGCAGGCCAAGGCCACGTTGGCCACGGCGAGCGGCCTGGACCTTTGCGGCAAGACCCGTAAAGCGCTGGCACGGGTCATCGCCAAGCTCGATGCCCGCATCGTCCAAGTGCGCATCGCCGGCGCCCGCGCCCACCTGGCCGCCTGCCGGCTCGACGATGCGCGGGCCATGATCGCCCCCATCGGCGACGGCAACGCCGAGAAACAGGCTATCCTGTCGGCAATCGAGGACGAGGGGGCGGTGCGCGTCGCCTATACGGACGCCCGGCAGCGGCTCTCGGCCGAGGGCACGGCCGAGAATCCGGAGACCCTGGCCGCGATCCGCCAGCAAATGGCGGGGCTGCGCGAGCGCGCCGCCTGCGACCAGACACGTGATGCCATCGACCAGGCCATGGCCGCCATCGATGGCGCGATCGAGAAAGCCGGATCGAAAACCGCCGAAATCGATGCGGACGACACCAAGGACGGCGACGGTGAAGCGGACGGGAAATCTGAAACCGCCAAGGCCGGCGAAGATGACGGCGGCAAGATAAGGTGGTGACGGCGCCGATCCGGTCACCACCTCCCGCGATGCCGTTTCCGCGATGCGCGCCTGTCGGTGGGACGAGGCCGACGCGCTGATCGCCCAACTCGACGACGCCCCCGAACGCCAGGCGAAGTTGCGGGCGCGGCTCAACGCCGAACGCCGGGCGGAGGCTTACGTGGGCGAGGCCGGCTACAAGAGCGGTCTGGAGGAAAGGTCCGCCAGGCTGGGTAACGTCGCCAACAAGTCATTGTGCGATGCAACGCGCCAGGCGGCTGCCAGCGCCCGGGAAACCATGCTTGCGACACTGGGCGAGGACTCGGTCACGGCTTGCGATCCGGATACCGCGCGCTGGGCGATGAACCAGCTCGGTTCCGGCAGCGGTCACGCACAGATCAAGGCGCTGCTGGACAAGGAAGACCGGGCCCGTCAGGCCCTTGGGTCCTATCGCCAGGCGCGCGCGTCGGGCAACAGGGACGCCGCGCGTCAAGCGGCGATCGATGCCCGTGACAATGCCGTCTGCCGCGACACCAAGTCGGCCGCCGGTTCGAACGTGGACGACTACAACCGCGCCAACAGGCCGGCGTCCGCCAAGCCGACCCCGCGGCGGGGAACGGGCGGCACCTCAAGCCCGGGTGGCGGGGGTGGTACAGGGGCGGTGGCGGCAGTTCCGCCGATCCACGCTGTAGCGCCCTGATCCGCGACATGCAGGACCTGGGGACGGAGGCCCAACGCTTGCCAAAAAGATGCAGCAACTCGCCTACAGCGGGCAGCGAAGCTCGGCCGGCCAGGTGCAGGCGCTGCAGGGCCGCCTCATGACCATCACCCGCCAGGTGGAGACCCAGCGCAACGAATTCCGCCAGCTTGGCTGCGATCGGGCCGCGGTGCGCGACACCAGCCAGTGCCAACAGTGGCTGGACGAGATGTATCAGATGGAACAGTCGATCAAGTCCTACCGGGCGGGCATGCTGCGCTGCGGCGACAACCGATCCTGCATCACCCGCCATCAGAACGCGATGAAGGCGACGGCAGGCAAGAGCCAGAGGCTGTCATCTCAACTCCAGTCCCAATGCCGGAAGTGACAGCGAAGCGCGGGGCGCGCTGAATAACGGCAATGCCCCGACCGGGCCATTGCACCCCCCTATTCGAGCGCGCGCGGTTCGGGCCCGATGCGGAATCCCTCGGGAAACGGATCGGCGGGATCCAACAGGAACTGATGGAAGCCGGTAATGAAGGCGCGGCCCGAAAGGCGCGGCTTGACGAACGTGGTCCCGTTGCGGGTCTCCGCCGCCACCGCCTCGCCGGTGAAACAGGTGCCGAGCACGCCCTCGAAACGGCGCGGTTCGCCCAGTCCCATCTCGCCCCGGGTATGGAGCAGCGCGACCCGCGCGCAGGTTCCGGTGCCGCAAGGCGAGCGGTCCAACGCGCCCGGCGGACTGACGATGGTCTGTTTGTAGTCGCCGGTGGTGGTTCGGGCCGAGGTGAACAGCACCTCGTAGCATGCGTCGATATCGGGCCGTTCCGGGTGCGAAGTTTCGAGCTGGACGGTGACGGCGGCGGTGATGCGGCGCGCCGTGTCGATCAGCGCCCCATCGTTGTGGGGACCGAGCTCCAGCCCCAGGGCGTCGGCGTCGACCAAGGCGTACATGTCGCCGCCAAACGCCACGTCCACGGTCAGCGGACCAATGCCCTCCACCTCGATCACAGCCCGGTCGTGCACGAGGAAGCCCTCGACGTTGTCCAGCGTGACCCCGCCGACGTTGCCCCCGTCGACGGCGACGGCACACACCACCAGGCCCGCCGGCGTGTCGAAGCGAACCTCGGTCACCGGTTCGGCCACGCCCACCATGCCGGTCGCCACGACCGTCGTCGCCGCGCCGATGATGCAATGGCCGCACATGGGAACGTAAACGTCCTGTTCCATGATGACGGCCGCGAAGTGGGAATCTGGATTGTCCGGCGGCAACAGCAGTACCGAACACATCATGGAGCTGCCCCGCGGTTCGAAATTAAGCATGCGGCGGAGTCCGTCGTCGTGCTTCTGAAGCCAGGCGCGCTTGTCGAGAAGCGTCGCGCCGGGCGGCTGCGCCACCCCGCCGACGATGACCCGGGTCGGGTTGCCCTCGGTGTGGGAATCAACGGTGTGGATCACCCGTTTGTAAGCGGTTGCCATGACCTGCTCCCTTGATCGTCTTGATGCATGCTAGCCTCGCCCGACCGATGCGGGAGGCCCCAGGGTGACATCAACGAAATCCGGCGCCGGCGCAACAGCGGCGAGGGTCCGCGGCGAACGTTTGTTCACCTTCGCCGTGATCGCCGACACCCACGTGAACGAAGAGGAACACATTTCGACCTCGCCGTTCCCAAGCACGGCGCTGACCAACGGCCGCGCGCGCTACGCGTTTCATGCCGTCAACGAAACACGCCCCGCCTTCACCGTCCATCTCGGCGACCTGGTCAACCCGGTCCCCGCCCAGCCGACCTATGCCGCCGCCGCCGAGCGGTTCCTGGCGCTCAGCCGCGGGCTCGAGTGCCCGCTCCATCTGGTTCCCGGCAACCACGACGTCGGTGACAAGCCCATGGCATGGGGTCCCGCGCCGGTGGTGTCGGACCAATCGCTGGCCCTGTGGGAGTCCTACTTCGGCAGGAATTTCTACGCATTCGAACATGGCGGCTGCCGCTTCATCGTCATCAATGCCCAAATCATCAACACCGGCCTGGCCCAGGAAGAAGCGCAGCAGGCCTGGCTGGAGGGCGAGCTGGCGCGCGATCGTGATGTGCGGACGTTTCTCTTCATCCATTATCCGCCCTACCTGTGCGACCGGGACGAGGACGAACACTACGACAACATCGCCGAGCCCGGGCGGTCGTGGTTGCTGGATCTGATGGCGCGTTCCGGGCCCGAGGCGCTGTTCGCCGGCCACGTCCATAACTTTTGGTACAATCGGTTCGCCGGCACCGACTGCTACGTCCTGCCGGCGGTCGGTTTCGTTCGCTCCGACTTCGCCGAACTTTTTCGCGTCGAACCGGCCGGCGAGTTCGGGCGCAACGATCCGGCGAAGCTGGGCTTCCTCCTGATCGACGTTTTCGAGCGCGGGCATTCGTTCCGGCTTGTCCGCACCTGGGGCCGAACCACCGAGCCGGAGGGCCGAACCGAACCGGTGATCGTGCCGGTGGCACTGGGCGGACCGCGGGCGCGGCCCACGATTGGCGTCGAGCTGCGCCAATCGTGGGCCGACGCCACCGAAATCACCGCCTCGGGACATCCCGATGAGTTCGGCCGCAAGCGGGCGCGGAACGACTACGCCCTGCTGGCGCTGCAGGAGATGGGGGCGCGGAACCTTCGGATCCCGATCCAGGACCTGGCAAAGCCGGCAACCCGCGCCCGCATGGGCGAGTTCACGGCCCTTGGACATGCCTTCACGGCCCGCGCCTTCGCCACACCGAACCTCGACTTCGCCTTGTTGCTGGGTGAAGACGGCGAACTGGTGCGGGGGTTCGAATTGGTCAACACGCCGCTGGCGCTCGCCGGCTGCGCCGAGGCCATCCACCGCCTCAAGGATGCCGTGCCTTGCCGGGTTCACCTGTCACCACTGCGGGCGAAGCGAGGCTCGGTCGCTTCGCCGGGAACAACGTTCGCCGTCAACCACGGAGTCCATCACGGCTTTGCGGCCCAGGATTCCGAGTCCGCGAAGGCCCTGGTGGAATCGGGCGGGCTTGCGTCCGTCGTCGATGGACTGGCCTTTCGAATTTTCCGCGAAGGCAGTGTGTGGGACGAGATCCCCGTCATCCATGCGCTAGCGCGGATCCTCGGCATGAACGCCACCGTCACCGTCCGCCTGTCGGCGACCGAAAGTCCGGCGGAAGCGGCACGAGACGATCTCGATCACGCCAACCGCGTCGCCGAAGCGGTCGTCGCCGCGGCGGCCTTTCCCGACACGGACGTCTTCATCGACACCTTGGCCGACATCGATCGCGGATACTTCGTGAGAAACGGTCTCCTCGACCGCCGCTACAATCCCCGCATGTCGGGGCACGTGGTCCTGCACCTGAACGACGCCCTCGCCGGGATCGACGGCGATCTCACCCTCGGCCAGAAACAAGCCGTCGACGGCGGCCACCTCGCCACCTCTCGAAGCCCGGACGCGCATCACATTCTGATCCTTCCCCAATCCCCATTGACCCTTGCCGAGATTGCGCTCCCGGAGGTCGGCGCGGGTGCCGGCGGCGGCAGGCTCGTGCCGCTGAATACGGGCGTCGCGGCAGAAGTTTCATGGCGCTGGCAGGGTGCCGGACTTCGCCTCTCAAGGCCGCTTCGATGCGACGCCCCAACCCTGCTTACGATCTCCGAACGCTGAGTGTCGGAAAGCGTCGCCCAGTCGGAACCGTCCGCCGTGGGCGCCTATACGGGCACGGGGCTTTCGCCAATGGCGTCGAGGCGCCGCTTGGCCTCGGCATAGACGTCGTCCGCCAAGGGTCCACGCCGCGCCGCCGCGGCGTTCTCGGTCAGGTGCTCGGACCGGGTCGTGCCGACGATGATCGTGTGCACGTGCGGGTGGCTCAACGTGAAGCGGAGCATGAAGGCCGACCGGCTTTCGCCCTCGGCGCGCAGTTCGTCGAGGCCGGCGGTGGCGAATTTCTGCCAGCGCTCGATACTGTCCCGCATGACCATGCTCGGCGAGTCATCCCGGGGAATTCCCGACGCGGGCTCGCCCTGGGAGACGCCACCGCGAACGATGATGCCGACCCCGGCCTCGCCCGCCTTGGTGATCCAGTCCTCGTGCTCCCGTTCCAGGGCCGAATAGGGGATTTGCATGGTGTCGAACACCCCCCAGTCGAGAAAGCGTGGCAAATGGGGCAGCGTTGTCGAGATGCCGATGTGTTTGATCTGCCCCGCGTCGCGCATCTCGTTAAGCGCCACGACGATGCCGCCGGCTTCCGCTTCGGCGACCGTCGGGTTGTGGGGCTGCATGAGGTCGACGCTGTCCCGTTGAAGTCGCCGCAGGCTGACCTCGATATTTCGCATTAGATTGTCGCGGGTCCAGAGGTGGTTCGAGGCGTTTTGGGCGGGCCGGGAATCGGTGCAGCCGCACTTGGTGGCCAGATGAAACTGGTCGTAGCGCGGGCGCAGGATTCGCCCCAGCCACTCCTCGGCGAAGATGTAGTCGTAGGCCGTGTCGACAAAGTTCATCCCCAGGTCGAGCACCTGGTGATACAGCTCGGCCGCCGCCTCCTCCGTCCAGTAGGGCTTCTCGGGCAACACCAGCGAGGTGCCGAACCCGAGGCGGGTTACCTCGAGGCCGGTGCGGCCGAGGATCGCGGTTGGCAGTGGCGATGACATTGCGGGTCCCCTCATTTTCGACGACAGAATGACCCATTCCACGCGGCCTGGGAAATGGCAAGCGGCCACGGCGCCCTCCAAGACCGCGGAAACCGGACACATCTCGAGTTAGCGATGCGGGGCCGGTTGACATGCCGCCTTCGAGTAGACGAAGCTGACCGGTTGCGTTTGTTTAGCCGCGATTGCGATGGGCGGGTTGAATCAAGCGTTCCGTCCCTGACGTGGCCAAAAACAAAAGACCAAACGAAATCATGTTCCACGAGGGAGGAATTGGATATGAAGCGCCTGCGGTTCCAAATGCGCGCTCTCGGCTCGGCACTGATCGTCTCGGCGGCCCTGTCAGCGGCTTCATCGCCGGCTGTTGCCGCCGATCCATCGGGCACCCTGAGAGTCGCCGTTGCCAGTTTCACCTATGAGACCTTTATGCCCGGGGATGGTTCCGTGGCCGGCCACCTCTATTGGGATCCGGTCTACGACTACATGTTTTACCGGGACGAAAAGGGGAAAATTCAACCCGGGCTGATCAGTTCGTGGTCGTTCAGCAGCGCCTTGAAGACCTTGACGATGAAGGTTCGGCAAGGTGTGAAGTGGCACAACGGCCGGGCGTTGGATGCGGAGGATATCGCCTTCAACTTCAAGTACTGGATCACGCCGAACACCTCGAAGCACAACACTACGTCGGTGCTGTCGAAGAATATCGTGTCCTATGCGGTCACCGGGCCGGATGAGGTTGTGGTCAAGCTGAAGAAGCCCCAGGCCCTGTTCCTGGACTGGCTTTCGGAGGCGGTATCCGCGGTCGTCGTTCCCAAGGAGTATGGAACGATGGACGCATCGCAGGTCCGCGAGCATCCCATCGGCACTGGCGCCTGGAAGTTCGTATCCCGCTCGCTCGGCGAAAACGTGAAGTACGAGGCGGTGGCGGATCACTGGCGGAAATCGGCGAGCTTCAAGAATCTCGAGATGCGGCTGGTCCCCGAACCCAGCACCCGCCTGGCCATGCTCCGGCGCGGCGAGACCGACATCATCGACGTTCCGCTGTCGTTCAAGAAGGAGATCAAGGGCCTGCCGCTGAAGGTGATCGGCGCCAAGGACGCCTTCTCCAGCTACCTGTTCTTGACCGGCATGTACAAGGATCCAAAGGCGCCCGCCTACGATGCCAACATTCCGTGGCGCAAGCGCGAAGTGCGCGAGGCCCTGAACATTGCGATCGATCGGCAGGGCATCTCGGATTTCATTTTCCAGGGCGAGGCGCGCCCCGGGGTGGTGGCGCTGCCGCTGCCGGCACAGCCGGGATACAAAGCGTCCTGGTCTCCCTACCCATACGATCCCGACCGGGCCAAGAAACTGCTCGCCGAGGCCGGATACCCGAACGGCTTCGACATCAAGCTGATGAGCTATCCCCGCCCGGGGGTGCCCGATATTCCCCTCATGGTCGAGGCGGTGGCCGACTTCTGGAGCCGAATCGGCGTTAACGTGACGATCGAAAAGACCGAGTGGGGCGCCATTCGACCCCTGGTCCGGGGACGCCAGGTGAACGACTTCGCCGCGCCGATCACCCAAGGCCTGGCGAGCCCGGATGTCATCGCGATCCTGCTGGGCCCGCCTTTCTACTTCTTCAACATCTCGCCGGAGATCACCGCTGCCGGCACGGCGGTCAAGGGCGCCAAGAACGGCGAGGAGATGGCGCGCGCGCTCGGCCAGCTCGGCGATGCGGTGATCAAGGAGTACGCCCTGGTGCCGATTTCCTTGCTCAACCAGATCTACGTCGTCGACCCCAAGACCGTTGGCACCTGGCCCGTGCATGCCCACCAGGGAGGTCCGAACAGCTTCGAATACGCCACCAAGCCGTGACGGGGCCATGAAGGCGCGCCGCCCCCGGAGACGACGCATGGGGCGGCGCGGAGGCAGAGGTCGGGCGGATTGAGTAGGGTGGGGGAAACAGTCCTGACGATGGCCACCACCTTCCCGTCATCCCCGCGCAGGCGGGGATCCATGGGGCTGCCGGACATGGACCCCCGCCTGCGAGCCTGTGAAGGAATCCGCCTTTGCCGTTGAATGTATGTGGCGGCGTTTGTGGGTTCTGCGTTGCCATCGCTTTCGCGCCACGCGCCGCGGACGGCGGGCCCGGGGGCGGGGGCTCGATGGGGTCTGGGTGTTGTCTGGGCATTGTCTGGGTGTTCCGCGGCCGATCAGGGCGCGCATTGTGCCGCGGCGAGACGGAGGGTGTGGCCGCGGCGGATATTGTGGGCGATGGCGTGAAGCAGCACTTCGCATCGGACTTTGGCGATGCCGCGCAAGGCGAGCGTCCCGAGGCCGTGGTTCTTCAACTGTCCGTTGACGGTCTCGATAAGCCGGCGGCGCCCGTAGACGATCTTGCCCGCCGCCGAGGCCATGCGGGAACGCCAGTCCTTCAGGGCCGCCGGTTCGCGCCGGCGTTTCCAGGCCCGCTTGCGCCGGGTTTCGGGCTTGACGTCGAGCGTGTCCGCGGGCGGCGGCGCATAGACCATCGTGGGGCCCTCGGGATCGGCGGCCAGCGCCACGATCTCGTCGCGTGTCGCCAGATTGGTGTCGAGCAGCAGGCGGGCGGGACGGCGGTCGTAACGGCCTTCGATCTGCTCGATCATCGGTGTCGCCAGGCCGCTGTCATTGCGCCGGTCGGTGGGTTCGAGGCCGACGATGATCTGTTCTTGCGGCGCCACCGCCAGGATCAGGTTGTAGGCCGGGCGCACCGCGCCGTCGGCCATCTTCATCCGCCGCGCCTCGGGGTCGGTGGTCGAGGCCTTGGGCGGCTTCTTCGCCGCCTCCTGCTCCTTATGGGTTCGCGTCCGCTCCGCCTTCTCCGCCTCCAGCGCGACCAGCTTGTCGAGCGCCGCCTGGGCGCGCGCCGCCGTCTCGGCCGCGGCGCGCGCCTGCGCCGCCCGGCGTCGGCGCTCGTTCGCCCCGGGATCGGCCGCCACCTCCGTCTTCAGCCGCTCAACCCGCCTCTGGGCGCGGCGCTCGTAGGCGGCCAGCCCGTCCAGGTCGCAAAACGAACCGCGCCCCGCATTGGCCACCAGCTTGGTACCGTCCACCGCCACCTCGTCGAGATCGACAAGGCCCTCCGCCGCCAGCCCGGTCACGCTGGCGGTCAGGATGTCGTCGAGCAACCCGCCGTCCACGGTGCGGAAGTCGCTCAATCCGTGATAGTTCACCACCACCCCGCCGCGCAGCCAGCGATAGGCCGCGTGGTGGCGGCACAGACGCTCCAGCGCGCGCGCCGAGCCGACCCCCTCGATCGTCGCATACAGCCACAACGCCAACAGCACCCGGGGATCCGCCGTCGGCCGCCCCGCCGCATCATCGCGCGCCTTGATCCGATCGTAGAGCGGCGAAAGGTCGAGCCCCTCCACAAACGCCCAAACCACCCGCGCCAGATGACCCGCTTCAATCTGGCTGTCCAGGTCCACCATGTCCCAATACAACTGCTCGCGATCCGGACGGATAACCCGCGGTCCACAACTCATCGAAACCCTCCCCACAAGCCACAAAACAAGAGAATCACAAATCGCGCCTCGCCGGAATCCCCCAACAAGGAATTCTTTCACAGGCTCCTCCGCGGGTGTGACGGGAGAAGGGAATCTTTCCCACCGAATCGGCATCGGACCACGAGACCCGCCGGCGAGCGGGAACACGGCAGGGTGGGATGAGACGCTTCATCGCCCACCGCCTGCTGCAGTCCGGCATTACCCTCCTGCTGATGTCGGTGCTGGTCTTCGGCCTCGCCCGGCTGACCGGCAATCCCCTGGACTTGATGCTCAGCAACTACGCCACCGAGGAGCAGTATGCCGCGATGGCGAAGGAACTGGGGCTCGACCGACCCCTGGTGGTCCAGTACTGGACGTTCCTCAAGGGCGCGCTCCAGGGGGACATGGGCGAATCCATTTACTACAAGCGCCCGGCGGGGCAGGTGGTACTCGATCGGTTCGGCGCCACCGCGGAACTGGGGGTGGCGGCACTTCTGATTTCCCTGCTTATCGCCATCCCCATCGGCGTCATGTCGGCGGTCAAACGGGACACGATCCTCGACACCTTTGGCAAAGGAGTGGCGGTGCTGGGGCAATCGGTGCCCAATTTCTGGCTGGGAATCCTGCTGATCGAGTTCGTCGGCGTGCGTCTGGAGTTGTTTCCCACCAGCGGGCGGGGCGACCTGATGCACTTGATCCTGCCGGCGTTCACACTCGGCTGGTTCGTGACCGCCGGCATCATGCGCATCACCCGATCGGGAATGCTCGACGTCATCGATTCGGAGTACATCAAGCTGGCGCGGGCCAAGGGCGTGCCGCAACGGGCCGTCGTCTGGAAGCACGCCTTGAAGAACGCCATGATCCCGGTCGTCACCTTCACGGGTATCATATTCGCCCAGTTGCTGGTCGGTTCCATCATCGTCGAAACGGTGTTCGCCTGGCCGGGAATCGGCCGGCTGGCCTATCAGGCCGTCCTCCAGCGGGATTTTCCCCTTCTGCAGACCATCGTCATCGCCTTCACGGTAATCTACGTGGTCCTGAACCTTATGGTTGACGTGGTCTACGGCTGGATCGACCCGAGGATCAGGCTGACATGAGCGAGCGGCCGCAACCGAAAAGCCCCGGTCGCCTTCGCGGCATGCCCGTCTTCGCGGCCGCCGTCATCGCGATGGTCTGCCTGATCGCGGTCCTGGCGCCGGTGCTGAGCCCGCACAACCCCATCCGAGGATCGCTCCGCGACAGCCTGCGGCCGCCGGCTTGGCAAGAGGAAGGAACCGCCACCTATCCCCTGGGCACGGACAAGCTGGGCCGGGATGTGCTCAGCCGCCTTCTCCATGGCACCCGCACGTCGGTCGTCGTCGCCCTGATCGCGATCTTTTTCGCCGGCACCCTGGGAACGGCGGTGGGCATAACGGCCGGTTACTTCGGCGGTTGGACCGACACCGTCATCATGCGCGGCGTCGATCTGATGCTGTCCATGCCGCTCCTCTTGATGGCCTTCGTTTTCGCCTTCGTCTGGGGTCCCAGCTTCACCAACGTCATCATCGTCCTGGCGCTATTTTTCTGGGCCCAATATGCGCGCCAGGTTCGCGGCGAGACGTTGAGCGTGCGCGAGATGGACTACGTCAAGCTCAGCCAGATCGCCGGCGCCTCCGATCTGCGCATCATGGCGCGCCACATCCTGCCCAACGTGGCCAACACCCTGCTGGTGCTCGCCATGCTGCAGGTCGGACGGGTGATCCTTCTGGAGGCCTCGCTCAGCTTTCTCGGCGTGGGCCTGCCACCGCCGCAGCCCGCGTGGGGACTGATGGTGGCGGACGGCAGGGGCATGATGAGCTCGGCCTGGTGGGTTTCGGCGAGTCCGGGTCTGGCCATAATCGTCACCATCATTTCGCTCAACCTTTTCGGCGACTGGCTCAGGGATGTACTGGATCCAAAGCTCAAACAGGTTTGAGGACGGACGTCGCGGGGGACAGCCGTGACCCGGACGCTGCTCGAGGTCAGGGACCTCAAGACTCACTTTTTCACCCGTCGGGGCGTGGTCAAGGCGGTGGACGGTGTGTCGTTTTCCGTCGCCGAGGGCGAAACTCTGGGAATCGTCGGCGAATCCGGGTCGGGGAAAAGCGTGACGTCGCTGTCGATCATGCGCCTGGTTCCGGAACCGGGCGGCCGCATCGTCGGCGGCGAGATCCTGTTGGATGGCGAGAACCTGGTCCACAAGAAGGAAAGCGAGATGCGCCGGGTTCGCGGCAAGCAAATCGCCATGATCCTGCAAGACCCCATGTCGTCGCTCAATCCCGTGTTTACCGTGGGCGAACAAGTGGCCGAGCCGATCCGGTTGCACCAGGAGCTTCCCCGACGCCAGGTGTGGGAAAAGGTGAAAGAGAGCCTGGGCATGGTCCGCATCCCGTCGCCGGCCGAGCGCATGGTCCAGTATCCCCACCAGATGAGTGGCGGCATGCGCCAGCGCATCGTCGGCGCCATCGGGCTGTCATGCCAGCCGCGGTTGCTCATCGCCGACGAGCCCACCACCTCCCTGGATGTGACCATCCAGGCCCAGTTCCTTCGTTTGCTCAAGAGCCTGCAGCGGGACCTCGGCCTCACCCTCATGCTCATCACCCACGACCTCAGCGTCATCGCCGCCATGTGCGACAGGGTGGCGGTGATGTATGCGGGACGGATCGTCGAAACGGCGTCGGTGGGAGACCTGTTCGACCGGCCGCGCCACCCCTACACGGTTGCCCTTCTGAAGTCCTTGCCGCAACTCGAGGCCAAGGTGGAGCGCTTGTATTCGATCGATGGGCAGCCGCCGGATCTGAGCGCCCTGCCAGACGGCTGCCCGTTCGCGCCGCGATGCCCCGAGGCCATGACCATCTGCGGCGAATCCTATCCGGCGCCAGCGTCGCTAGGCGACGGGCACGAAACCCGCTGCTGGCTCGAATTGGAGCGGACGTAATCGATGGCCGAAGTCCTGCTGGCGGCGCAAAACATCCGCAAGCATTTCCCCGTCCACAAGGGTTTGATCCTGCGCCGCCAACTGGGCGCGGTGAAGGCCGTCGACGGCCTCGACCTGACCCTGTTCGCGGGCGAGACCTTCGGTTTGGCGGGCGAGTCCGGTTGCGGCAAAAGCACGACGGCGAAGCTCATCCTGCTGATCGAATCCCTGACCGACGGCGAACTCCTGTTCCGAGGCAAGAACGTTTCGGCGTTCTCGCGGGCCGATCTTCGCCGCTACCGGGGCTCGGTTCAGGCGGTCTTCCAGGACCCCTTCAACTCGTTAAGTCCGCGCATGCGGGTTTGGGAGATCATCGCCGAACCGCTGATGGTGAACGAGGACTTGACGCGCCAGGAGATCCGCAACCGGGTGTCCGAGCTGCTCGATCTGGTCGGCCTGGCGCCGGCGGCCGCCGATCAGTATCCCCATGAATTCAGCGGCGGACAAAGGCAGCGAATCGCCATCGCCCGGGCGCTGTCGTTGCGCCCCAACCTGATCGTCCTGGACGAACCGGTGTCAGCTCTCGATGTCTCCATTCGCGCCCAGATCATGAACCTTCTCAAGGACTTGCAACGGGAATTCGGCCTGGCCTACTTGTTGATCGCCCACGACCTGGCGGTGTTGCGGCACATGTGCGATCGCATCGGCGTCATGTACCTGGGCAAGCTGGTGGAGACCGCCAGCGACGCGGCGCTCTACGAAAAGCCCCTTCATCCCTATACCCAGGCACTCCTGGCTTCGGTGCTGCCGTCCCATCCGGACGCGAAATGGCCGCAACAGGGCCTTGAAGGCGAGATCGCAAGCCCGTTCAATCCGCCACCGGGGTGCCGGTTTCATCCCCGCTGTCCCCACGCCATGGCGGTCTGTTCGGAACGCGAGCCAACACTGACGGATCAAGGCGGCGGCCATTTAGTTGCCTGCCACCTGTACTGATTTCGTGTCGTTGCGGAAGGTCAAAAGCAGGCCACCGTCGGCCTCTCGGCGGGCCACCTGGCCGGGAAGCACCACGGTGGTCGTGTCCATTTGTTCGAAGATCGCCGGACCACTGATCTCGGTGCCGGCGGGCAGTCGAATCCGGTCATAGACGGGGCAGTCGACGAATCCACCGCTTTCCGCGAAGTGAACGGGACGCGATCCCAACCGGGCCTTATCGGCGCCGCCCTGAACGTTGGCGACGTCTGTCGCCGCGACGCCGTCGAGGGGCATCCGCGCGGTCAGGCGATAGGTGACGACTTGCACGGGTCTGGTGGGTGCATAGCCGTAGACGCGCTCGTGCTCGGCCCGGAACACCGCGATCAGGTCGGGCAGACCATCATCGGTGAACGCCTCACTGGATACGGGAACGGTCAATTCATGGCTTTGGCCCATGTAGCGCATATCGAGGGCGCGGTCGAACGCCCGCTTGTCGGTTGCGATCCCCTCCCGGTCGAACCAGTCTTCCGCCGCGCCGTGGATCTCGGCGAAGGCGGCGTTCAGACCCGCGGCGCCGGTGTCTTCCAGCATGGCGATCCTGGTCACGCTGAAATCCGTGCGCACGTCGGCCACCAGCAGGCCCTGGGCGCACAACAGACCGGGACTGCCGGGCACCATGACGTTGGGGATGCCAAGTTCCCGGGCCAGCGGCGAGGCCAATAGGGGGCCGGCGCCGCCGAAGGCGACCAAGGTGAAGTTCCGTGGATCGTAGCCTCGCTCCACGGAGATGACGCGAATCGCCTGGATGAGGTTCTCGTTGAGGATTGTCAGGACTCCCTCGGCCGCATCCTCCAACGACATTCCCAAGGGCGTCGCGATGGTGTCGCCGATCGCCTGGCGGGCCAAATCGGCGCGAATCGGCATGCGCCCCCCTAAAAGCGCCTCCTGGTGCAGGCGGCCGAGAACCACGTTGGCGTCGGTCACCGTGGGGGATGTGCCGCCAAGGTCGTAGCAGGCGGGGCCCGGGTCGGCACCGGCGCTCTGCGGCCCGACGTGCAGGAAGCCGCCGTCATCGACCCAGGCGATGCTGCCGCCGCCGGCGCCGACGGAGTGCACGTCGACCATGGGAAAACGGATCGGATATCCGTTGAACTCCCGCTGCTTGGCGATCAGGGGCTGGCCGTTCTCGATCAGGCACACATCCGTGCTGGTGCCGCCCACGTCGAAGGTGACGATGTCCGGCACGCCGGCCTTCATGGCAAGATGGGCCGCCCCGATGACACCCGCCGCCGGCCCCGAGGCCAACGTCCTGACGGCCTTGGCGCCCGCCTCCCGCGGCGAGGCCACGCCGCCGTTCGATTGCAGAATCTTGGGCGCCATCAGCCCCATCTCGCTGGCGTGGGCCTCGATCCGGTTCAGGTAGCGGCTCATCACCGGGCCCAGGCTGGCGTTGAGCACCGTCGTGCTGACCCGCTCGTACTCGCGAAACTCCGCCATGACTTCGTGGGAGGCACAGGCGAAGACCTCCGGGAACCGCTTGCGAAGTTCCGTCGCCACCAGCGCCTCGTGCTCCGGCTTGAGATAGCTGTGCAGGAAACAGACCGCGATCGCCTCGACCCCTTCCCGTCGGAAATCCGCCAGGGTGGAATCCAGTTCGGTCAAATCCGGTTCGATCGCCGGTTCGCCGGAAACAAACACCCGTTCGCGCATCTCGCGCCGCCGGTGGCGCGGTACCGGCGGCAGCGGCTTGTCCATGCGGATATCGTAGTTGTGGGGCTGCCGCTGGCGACGGATCTCCAGGACGTCGCGAAATCCCTCGGTCGTAATCAGCCCGGTGCGGGCCATCCGGCCGGTGAGCACCGCGTTCGTCGCCACGGTGGTTCCATGGCCGAAATAGGCGACGTCGCCGGGCGCGACGCCTTCCCGGTCGAGCAGTTCCAGGATACCGCTGGCGACGGCAAGGGACGGATCTTCCGGAGTCGAGGACGTCTTGTGGAAAAATGCCTGACCGTCGGACTGGCGGACGAGGGCGAGGTCGGTGAAGGTGCCGCCGACGTCGACGCCAAGGACGTATTGATCAACCGCCATTCGCTTGCCGCTCCTGGCGCAGACGCTCTCTCAGGCGTTCGGTGCCGGGGGCGTCGACGGCGGCGCTGGCCACTACCACCCCGTAGTCCCGTTCGGCGCCCGCGGCGCTCACCTTCTCGGCGACGACGTCCGCCAGGACCCGCTCGGGTTCGCGTCCCAGCGGGTCGCCGAAGCCGGCGCCCGAGGGCGTCTCGACCCGGATGACCGAGCCCACGGGAAGCGCCCGCTCGGAGAATACGGCCTGCAGCTTTTCCTCATGGTTGGTGTCCGGATCGAGGATGTAGCTGCCGAATCGCCCGCCCTTGCCGCCGAACAGGGGCGGCGCCACCAACCCCTGGCGCAAACCGCGCCCCGACAGGCTGGCCTTGTTGGCCCAGACGGCGATGTCCAGTTTCATGCCCAGACCGCCGCGAAACTCTCCCGCTCCGCCTGAATCCTCGATCATCTCGCAACGGCGGACGGTCAGCGGGAACTCGTGCTCGGTGGCCTCGATCGGCGTGCTGTCGGCCATCGCCGCGTGCACCCTGACGACGTCCATGCCATCGCGATCGAACTGGGCGCCGGCGCCGCCGGCGAAGACGTCGTAGTCGACGATGTATTCGTTGCGGCGGGTGTCGTAACCGCTGAACACCAGTGCCTGGCTTGAGCCGCATCCGGCCATGACCCGATCGGGGGCGGCCTTCGACAGCGCCCCCAGCAGCAGATCGCCGACCACGTTCGACGTCCTGCCCCGATCGCCGACGGCCGCCGGCGGCACGCAGTTCATCACGCTTCCCGGTTCCGCCGTCACCGTGATCGCGCGGTAGTATCCGGCGTTCGGCGCCAGGTTGGGTTCCGCCACCACCTTCACCGCATGGAACACGCAGGCAAGCGTCGCCATCATCACGCAGTTTCGCGCCCCGGCGATTTGCGGGGCGCTGCCCGTGAAGTCGAAATGGATGCCGCCGCCGTCGATGGTGATGGCGACCTTCAGGCGCACCATTCGAGGTTCGACGCCGTCGTGATCGAGGAAGTCCTCGTTTTCGTAAGTCCCGGGCTTCAGCTTCGCGATCGCGGCGCGGGTTCGGGCCTCGGAGTAGTCCATGAGCGCGTCGATGCCGGCCAGGGTCATGTCGGTGCCGAATCGCCGGAAGATTTCCTCGACCCGGCGCACGCCAATCATGTTCGACGCGATCTGCGCCTTCATATCGCCGTCCCGATGGCCCGGCGTCCGCGAGTTGATGAGTAGGATGTCGAGGATGTCCTGGCGCAACGCACCTTCAGCCATCAACTTGACCGGCGGCAGGCGAATTCCCTCCTGGAAGATGCTGGTGCAGTCGGCGCTTTCGCTGCCGGCGACCTTGCCGCCGATGTCGGAGTGATGGGCGGTGTTGGCGACGAAGGCGATCAGTCGGTCGTCGACGAAGATCGGGCTCGTCACCGTCAGGTCGGGAAGGTGCGAGCCGCCGCCGACGTAAGGGTCGTTGGTCAGATACATGTCGCCCGGCCGAATGCCCTCCAGCGGAAAGCGCTTGACGATGTTCTGGACCATTCCCATCAGCGAGCTGAGGTGCATCGGCGCGACGGCGCTGAGCGAGACCAGATCGCCGTTGACGTCGAAGCTGGCGGCCGAACAATCGCGCCGTTCCTTGACGTTGGGGGAAAAGGCCGTCTTCACCAGGGTGACCAGCATCTCGTCGGTGGCCGCCTGGAAACGGCGACCGATGACCTCGGCCGTGATGGGATCGATCTCTGTCATTTTCTGTCCTTGAAGAGCGTCGGATCGCACCCGTTTGCGGGTGGCTGGCCGGCCTGTGGAAACACGGCTTTTTGGACGGTACTTCAGAACCGCGCGTGCGGCAAACCGAAACGAGATTTACATCGATACGGGGGGCCGCTCCATCGCGCTTCTGGTATCTGCCGCCAACATCCAGGACCGTGTAGGAGGCCCGGCGGATGATTGCCGTTGGCAAGGAGAATTTGCCTTTGGACCACGTTTCCGATAGAATGGCGCATCGTCCAATTTGGCATGTCTGCCGGGTTGCCGTGCCCGCTCCGCCGCATTGCGGCCTGCCGGACCAACCCGCAAATGCGCGGGCGTGACCGAAAAGAACCAATCGAGGCAACAACAGGGAGGCCCCACAAATGCGAGAACTCAACCACTACGC
Organism: Rhodospirillales bacterium; assembly: GCA_965247705.1. Taxonomy (GTDB): domain Bacteria; phylum Pseudomonadota; class Alphaproteobacteria; order Rhodospirillales; family CAMCUA01; genus CBDFHV01. The sequence continues at coordinate 37,501 of CBDFHV010000075.1, forward strand.
AAGACGTTTGGCGTCCGGGCACATCGGCCGCCGCGACTTCATGCGCAAGGCGGCCGCCCTCGGCGCCTCGACGGCCCTTGCCACGTCCGTCGCCGCCAAGTTCGCCCAGGCGGCCACACCAAAGCGCGGCGGCAAGCTGCGCCTTGGAATCGGCCACGGCGCCACCTCCGATTCACTCGATCCGGGGACCTATCTCGACACCTACATGCAGACCGTCGGCCATGCGGTGCGCAGTAACCTGACCGAGGTCGACAATACCGGCGAGCTGGTCCCCGAACTGGCGGAAGGCTGGGACATTTCCGACGATGGGCTGACCTATGCGTTCAAGCTCCGCTCGGGGGTCCAGTTCCACAATGGCAAGACCATGGAGGCCGACGACGTCATCGCCTCCATCAACCACCATCGGGGCGAGAATTCGAAGTCCGCGGTCAAGGGGCTTCTGGAGCCGATCGTCGAACTGAAAGCCGACGGCAAGAACACCGTCGTTTTCGTCCTGCGGGAAGGCAATGCCGACTGGCCGTTCGTCTTGAGCGACTACCACATCGGCATCATGCCGTCGAAAGACGGCACGGTGGACTGGCAATCGGGCATCGGCACCGGCGGCTACATGCTGGACGGGCACGAGCCGGGAGTCCGCACCGGACTCAAGCGCAATCCGAACTTCTGGAAAAAGGGCAGCGCCCATTTCGATAGCGCCGAGATCCTGTCCATCAAGGACCCGGCGGCGCGCACCAACGCGCTGATCACCGGCGAGGTCGACGCCATCGACCGGGTGGAGATCAAGACCGCGGGCCTGCTGGCGCGCAAACCGGGCGTCCGGCTGGAAGAGGCCGGCGGCACCCTGCAGTACACCTTTGCCATGCGGACAGACACGCCGCCTTTCGACGACGTCAACGTTCGCCTGGCGCTCAAGTACGCCATCGACCGCAAGGCGATGCTGCAGAAGATTCTGCGCGGTCACGGCTATCTGGGAAACGATCATCCCATCGGCCGCAGTCAGCGCTATTTCGCCAAGGATCTGCCGCAGCGCGCCTACGATCCGGACAAGGCGAAGTCCTACCTGAAGAAGGCCGGATTGAGCTCGCTCAAGATCGACCTCAGCGCCGCCGACTCCGCCTTCCCGGGCGCCGTCGACGCCGCGGTCCTGTTCAAGGAATCCGCCGCCCCGACGGGGATCGAGATCAACGTGGTGCGCGAGCCCAACGACGGCTACTGGTCCAACGTGTGGATGAAGAAGCCCTTCTGCGCCGTCTACTGGAGTGGCCGGCCGACCGAAGATTGGATGTTCTCCATTGAATACGCCGATGACGCCAAATGGAACGACAGCTTTTGGAAGCACGACCGCTTTAACGTGTTGCTGAAGACGGCGCGCGCGGAACTGGACCAGAAAAAGCGCGGCGCCATGTACGTGGATATGCAGCGCATAATCCACGACGAGGGCGGCGTCGTAATCCCCCATGTTCGCCAACTACATCATGGCCCTGACGGACAAGGTCCAGCACGCCGGGATGGGGGCGAACTGGGATCTCGACGGGCTGCGATCGGTGGAACGCTGGTGGTTCGCCTGAGGTCAGTCCCAATCAACTGACCTTGCCGAACCGGTGATCAAGATCCTGCAGATGGTGGCCCAGCGCCTGGCGCTGGGCCTCCTCACCCTCTTCGTCGTCTCGCTGATCATTTTCCTCAGCGTCGAGCTGCTGCCCGGCGACCTCACCGAGGCCGTCCTCGGCCGGTCGGCAACGCCGGAAACGGTGGCCGCGTTTCGCCGCGAGTTGGGGCTCGACCTGCCGCCCCATGTCCGCTACCTCGAATGGCTGGGCGGCATCATCCAGGGCGACATGGGCCGGTCGCTGGCCAACCAGCGCGAGATCAGCGAGCTGATCTCGGGGCGGTTGACGAACACGCTCTTTCTGGCGGCGATGGCGGCGGTAATCGCGGTGCCGCTCGCCCTGACCCTCGGCATCCTGGCGGCGCTTTACCGCAACAGCCTCTACGACCGCGCCGTCAACGTCGTGACCCTGACCTCGATCTCGTTCCCCGAGTTCTTCGTCGCCTACATCATGATCCTGATTCTCGGCGTCAAGCTGAGTATCTTCCCCAGCATCTCCAACATCGGCCCCGACTTGGGCTTTTGGGAGCGCGTCTACCGCTGCGTCCTGCCGGCTTTGACGCTGACGCTGGTGGTGGTGGCCCACATGATGCGCATGACCCGGGCCGCGATCATCAACCTCTTGGCCAGCCCCTACATTGAAATGGCGGCCCTCAAGGGCATCCAGCGGTGGCGCATCATCGTCCACCACGCGCTGCCCAACGCCCTGTCGCCGATCATCAACGTCGTCGTCATCAACCTCGCCTACCTGGTGGTAGGGGTAGTCGTCGTCGAGGTGGTGTTCGTTTATCCGGGCCTGGGGCAGTTGCTGGTCGATTCGGTTTCCACCCGCGACATCACCGTGGTTCAGGCGAGCACGCTGATTTTCGCCGCCACCTACATCCTGCTCAACCTGACGGCGGATATTCTCTCCATCGTCAGCAATCCCCGCTTGTTGCATCCGAGGTAATCCGTGGCGGCGATTCAGGAGACCGGCAAGTTCCTGCTGACGGCGCCATGGAGCGCCCGCTTCGGCATGCTAGTCATCGCTTTCTATGCGTTCATCGCCATCTTCGCGCCGGTCCTCACCCCCTACGGCGAGACCGAAATCATCGGCGCCGAGTTCGAGCCCTGGGGCGATGCCTACGTGCTTGGCACCGACAACCTGGGTCGGGACATGCTGACGCGCCTCATTTTCGGGGCGCGCAACACCATTGGCATCGCCTTCCTGACCACCTGCGCGGCTTTCGTGCTTGGCGGCACCTGCGGCCTGCTGGCGACGACCATTGGCGGCTGGACGGACCAGATTCTGGCGCGGGTGGTCGACGTGCTGATGGCCATTCCGCCGCTGATCTTCGGGCTCCTGATCCTGACCATCCTGGGGACCTCGATCCCGGTGCTGATCGGGGTTATCGCGGTGCTCGAATCGACCCGGGTATTCCGGCTTTCCCGCGCCGTGGCGATGAACATCGAGGTCATGGAGTTCGTCGAGGTCTCGCGCCTGCGCGGCGAGGGCACGTGGTGGATCATCTTCCACGAGATCCTGCCCAACGCCATGCCGCCCATGGTGGCCGAGTTCGGGCTGCGCTTCTGCTTCGTGTTCCTGTTCATCAGCGCCCTCAGTTTCCTCGGCCTCGGCATCCAGCCACCGACCGCCGACTGGGGCAGCATGGTGCGCGAAAACGCCACCCTGATCACCTTCGGCGACATCACGCCTTTGCTGCCGGCGGGGTCCATTGCGCTTTTGACGGTGGGCGTCAACTTCGTCGTCGACTGGTTCCTCCACAAGACGAGCGGCTTGCGCGATGACGGATAACCCAGCGGGGAAAGCGGCGGACGGCCTGCTGGTCGAGATGCGCGGTCTTCGCATCGAGGGCCAGTCCGACGAAACATGGCAGGAGATCGTCCACGGCATCGACTTGACCCTCGAGCGCGGCGAAGTCATGGGCCTGATCGGCGAGTCCGGCGCCGGTAAGTCGACTATCGGGCTTGCCGCCATGGGCTTCACCCGGATGGGCTGCCGGATCAGCGGCGGTACCGTCCTGTTCGACGGCATCGACGTGACGGCCGCCTCGGAGAATGCGAAGCGGCGCCTGCGCGGGGTACGCGTTTCCTACGTGGCGCAAAGCGCGGCCGCCGCCTTCAACCCGGCCCACCGGCTAATCGATCAATTCATCGAGGCGCCAGTGCGCCACGGCGTGATGAGCGCCTCCGAGGCGGCGCAATACGCCCGCGAGCTCTATCGCCGCATGTGGCTGCCCGATCCCGACCGCATCGGCGAGCGCTATCCCCATCAGGTCTCCGGCGGGCAGTTGCAGCGCGCCATGGTCGCCATGTCCATGGCCTGCCGACCCGACCTCATCGTCTTCGACGAGCCGACGACGGCCCTCGACGTAACCACCCAGATCGAGGTCTTGGCCGCGATCAAGGAGGTGGTGCGGGACTTCGGCACCGGCGCCCTCTACATCACCCACGACCTGGCCGTGGTGGCCCAGTTGGCGGACCGGGTCATGGTTTTACGTGACGGATACCTGATCGAGGAGGGCAATACCCGCGCCATGCTGGCCGATCCGCAAGAGGAGTATACGCGCCGACTGTGGGCGGTCCGCACCTACCAAAAGGAGGAAGCGCCGCCGGTCGCCGAACCGGCACCGATCCTCGAGGTGCGCGGGGTCTCGGCGAGCTACGGCAAGGCCCTGCAGGTTCTGGACGACATCAATCTGCGGGTGACGCGCGGGCGAACCGTCGCCATCGTCGGCGAATCGGGGAGCGGCAAGAGCACCCTGGCCCGGGCCATCACCGGTCTGTTGCCATCGGACTCCGGCAAAATCCTCTTCGCCGGCGAAGAGCTTCCGGGGTCCTACAGGGCGCGCAGCCGGGATCAGCTTCGCCACCTGCAAATGATCTATCAGATGCCCGACGTGGCGCTCAATCCAAGGCAGCGCGTCCGCGAAGTGATCGGCCGGCCGCTCGCCTTCTACCTGGGGATGGACGGCGCCGCGCGGGAGAAGCGCATTCTGGAACTCCTCGACATGACCGAACTGCCGGCGAGCTTTATCGACCGCTATCCCGGCGAGTTGTCCGGCGGCCAGAAGCAACGGATCTGCATCGCCCGAGCCCTGGCCGCGGAGCCGGAAGTCATCGTCTGCGACGAGGTCACTTCGGCGCTGGATCAACTGGTCGCTGAGGAAATCCTGAAGCTTCTGCAGCGGCTCCAGGACGAACTAAACGTGACCTACCTGTTCATCACCCACGACCTGGCCACGGTGAAAGCCATCTCCGACGAGATCGTCGTCATGCTACGGGGGCGAATTGTCGAACAGGGGGAGAAGCAGGACATCCTGACGCCCCCCCATCACGAGTACACGGAGCTTCTGCTGTCGTCGGTGCCGGAGATGGATCCCGACTGGCTCGACGGGGTGTTGCGCACACGGGCGAGCGGCAACGCCGCGTCCGCTCCTGGCGCCCATTCCGCCTGACACCCGGCACACTTCGCCGCCTCTGGAGGTGATGGAGTCGTTCGAAGGCCCGATATGGAAGCCGATTTCATCATCGTCGGGTCGGGCAGCGCCGGCAGCGCCCTGGCGGCGCGGCTGAGCGAGGACGGCCGGCACTCGGTTCTGGTTCTCGAGTACGGCGGCAGCGATTGGGGGCCGCTGATCCAAATGCCGGCCGCGCTTTCCTATCCCATGGGCATGAACCGCTACGACTGGGGATTTCGGTCCGAGCCCGAACCCCACCTCGGCGGCCGCCGCCTCGCCTGTCCCCGCGGCAAGGTGATCGGCGGCTCGTCCTCCATCAACGGCATGGTCTACGTGCGCGGCCACCCGCGCGATTTCGACCACTGGGCCGAGCACGGAGCGGCCGGCTGGGGCCATGCCGATGTCCTGCCCTATTTCCGGCGCATGGAGACGTGGCACCATGACGGCGACACGCGCTGGCGGGGCGACTCCGGCCCGCTGCATGTCCGTCGCGGCCGGCGCGAGAACCCCCTGTTCGACGCCTTCATCGAGGCCGGCCGGCAAGCCGGGTTCGAAACCACGCCCGACTATAACGGCGAGAAGCAGGAAGGCTTCGGTCCGCTGGAACAGACGATCTGGCGGGGGCGGCGCTGGTCGGCCGCGGACGCCTATCTGAAGCCGGCACTCAAACGTCCCAACACGGCTCTGCATCGCTGCTTCGCCCGACGCATCGTCATCGAAGCCGGGCGCGCCATCGGCGTCGAGATCGAGCGCAGCGGACGGGTGGAGACCGTTCGCGCGCGCCGGGAAGTGGTGGTCGCCGCCTCGGCGATCAACACGCCGAAGCTTCTGATGCTGTCGGGCATCGGCCCCGGCGCGCATCTGGCGGCGCACGGCATTGCGGTCGTGGCCGACCGTCCCTGTGTGGGCCAAAACCTGCAGGACCACCTGGAAGTCTATGTCCAGCAGGAATGCACGCAGCCGATCACCCTTCACGGGAAGCTGGACTGGTTCTCCAAACTGCGCATCGCCGCCGAGTGGCAGTTTTTCAAAACCGGCGACGGGGCGACCAATCATTTCGAAAGCGCGGCCTTCGTGCGCTCGGCAACCGGCGTCGACTATCCCGACATTCAGTTCCACTTTCTTCCTGCCGCCATGCGCTACGACGGCACGGCGGCGGCCAAGGCGCACGGCTTCCAAGCCCATGTGGGGCCCATGCGCGCGGCGTCACGGGGGGCGGTGACATTGCGCGCCGCCGATCCGCAAGAGGCGCCGAGGATCCACTTCAACTACTTGTCGGCGGACCGGGATTGGGTGGAATTCCGCCACTGCGTTCGGCTGGCGCGGCAGATCTTCGCCCAGGCCGCCTTCGATCCCTATCGGGGGCCCGAAATCGCGCCGGGCGCCGATGCAATATCCGACGACGCATTGGACGACTTCATCCGCGATACCGCGGAAAGCGCTTACCACCCATCCGGCACCTGCCGCATGGGCGCGGCCGACGACCCGCTGGCCGTCGTCGATCCCCAATGCCGGGTGATCGGCGTCGACGGATTGCGGGTCGCCGACAGCTCGATCTTTCCGCGCATCACCAACGGCAACCTGAACGCACCGTCGATCATGGTCGGGGAGAAGGCATCCGATCACATCCTCGGGCGCCCCTCCTTGCCCCCCACCAACGACGAACCCTGGATCAACCCGCGCTGGAAGACCTCGGACCGATAAGGGCCCGTGGCGATGGCCGGTTGTAGCGCACCCGGTTCCTTGGACACAAGTTTGTCTCACGCGGCGGGCCTGATTGAGATCGCGGCGTGCCACGCCTGACGAGCTTGAGCGGGGCTCAGGTAGCCGTTCTTTTCGACGATCCACTGGGCATTGTAGAGTTCGACGAAGTCGCGGACGGCGTCCCGCAGCTCCGCGATGTTGCGGTAGATGCGACCATGGATGATCTGTTCCTTCAGCGTGCGATTGAACCGCTCGGCGACGCCGTTGGTCTGGGGCTCGGCGACGAAGGCGTAGGACGGCTGGATGCCCCAGAACTTGATCTGGTTGGTGAAGTGGTCCGACAGATACTGGGAGCCGTGATCCATCCGCAAGGCCAGCCCCCGAGCCGCGCCGGCCGCGGTCGAGCCATACAGCCCGGCAAGCCCCATGGAGATCGGCTGCAGGGCGGCGAAGCGGTCGCCGCGCTTGCAGACATGCCAGCCGACACACTCGGCGTTCCAATGCTCGACGGCGGTGAAGATCCAGCCCCAGCCGTCGTCCACCGTGAACACCCGAACGCCATCGGTGCCCCACATGAGGTTCGGGGCATGAGTGATGATCTCACCGTCATGGGGATTGCCGCCACGGCGGCGGCAGCGATGGGGCGAGAGCAGATTGTTCTCGCGCATCAGGCGGAGCACCCGCTTGCGGGCAACCCGGATGTCGCGACAGACCCGAAGCCGAGCCCAGACCTTGCGGTAGCCCTCGCCCTCCCAGGGCGATGCCTCCAGGTCGGCTTCGATCGCCACCAGCAGCGCCTGGTCCGAGATCGCGGGCTTCGGTCCCCGACGCTTTGCCGGCGGCTGCTCGGCGTGCTGGCCGGAGGTCACGGCGTAGAACGAGGAGCGGGCCATGCCCCAGGCGGCGCAGACCCGCCGCAGGCCGCAGGCCAGACCCGTGCCGGGCGAGGTGGCGGCACTCATCGCCGCGACCTCCGCCGCCCCAAAGGGCCGAAGGTCTCCGTCTTGGCCTCCAGCAGTTCCACCTGCATGGTCAACTCTCCGATCCGCTTCATGGCGCTATCCAGTTCCGCCTGCACCGGATCGCCCTTGCGTTGCTTGAGCGAGGCGTCGATCCCGCCGATCGCTTTCTCACGCCACTGCTCGAGCCGGAAGATCTCTACGCCCAACTGGCGCGACAGAAGTTGCACCGGCTCGTCACGCAAAAGCCGCAGAACGACCTCACGCTTGCGCGCCACCGTCCATCGCTGGCCAAGTCCCAGCGGGCCTGCCGGCAAAGCCTGTCCTGGGGAAAACGTGGACGAGCCAAGCTCGCCCGCATTTACCACAGGCCCATCAACAGCAACTTTCTTCTCAAAATTATCGGTCATGTTCCGGTCCTCCTTGGACACTTCGATTAAGCCAATTCTGTGTCCAAGGAAATCGGGTCCGACTCATGGCGATGGCCGGTTGACAGTGATAGAAGGCTCGGGGGCTGCCTCGGGACGGATGCAAGGAGCCCAATTGAATATCGACTCCTGCTTGTCGTTTGAATACGGCTCGATTGGCATGAAATGGTCGCGGCCATCGGTCCCGACAAGCAGAATTTCGCCGATTGGGGACGCGACCCGACTCCTAGACTAATTTCTTTTAACCCTTGATACTCAATCACTTGCGATAAATTACCAAGAAACGCCGCGTCTTGGCACTCGATTTGCACTACTGGCAATAACGGGCCGCAGCCTACTTCGATCGTTCGCTTCGATAAATACCGAAAATTGCGGTTCTAAAGCTTGCATAGGCGGAAGACACGAAAATCTGGCGTGAGGAACTCCAACGATGGGTATTCGAAAAGCGTTCGCGGGCGCGAGAAAGGGGGACCCACACGCCGAAACAGTCCGGATTGCGCCCGACTTTTCTCCTTGGCTTCAAACGTTTCCATCGATTGCCGGTGGATCTGGACTGACATGGCCAATGGTTTGTCGTGTCAGAATTCGCGAGCCTCGGCCACTGTGTCGGAATGGTGCCGGACGCGACCCCCTGAGGATTGTGATGATCGCCATGGGACACGTCACCCTGATCTGTCTGCTGCTGTCGGTGGGGTCGTGTCAAACGACCAAGGAACAGCATCGGGACCGTCTGGCGCGCTTTTTCGAGGACGTGGTCTACGGCGGGCTGCCGGGCGACGACCATACGGGCGAGCAGCTGACGCGCTGGGACGGTCCGATCCGGCTCCAGGTCTCCGGCGCTCAGGCAGACACCTATCGGCAGGAGGTCTGGGCCCAACTGCGGATGGCGGCCGGTCTCGCCGGTCTTTCCATCGAGGAATCGGATGCGGGCGGTGAGGATCCCAACTTTGTCGTCCTGTTCGCGCCGACGAAGAACTTTCCGGTCAACGAGCGCTACGCGCCTTGCCGCGCCGATGTTCGTTCGGCGAATGGTGTCCTGTTCCACATCCTCATTCAGATAAGCGTCGCCGAAAAGAACTGGGTGAAGCCCTGTATCGCCCACGAGATCGCCCACAGCTTCGGCTTGTTCGGTCACTCGCCTCGGGTTCCCTCGGTGTTAAGTCCGATTCACGGCGAGACGGACTTCACCGACTGGGACGAGATGCTCTTGGGCGCCCTGTACGACCCACGTCTTTTGCCCGGCATGTCGAAGGCAGAGGCCATGCCCGTGGCTCGCGGAATTATCGCCGAGCAGCTCGCTCGGTAACCGGTCGATGCGGCGCACGGAATGCGCCGTCAAGGCCATGACAGGAAGGAGGACTAATTGTGCGAACCCGTAATTTGATGACGGCAATGGCGTTGGCCGCGATCCTCGCGGGCTGCGCCGAGACTGGCGGAATTGGCATAGAGTGGATTCCGATCAGCGAAAACGAGTTCAAGTACGCCTTCGACGCCCCGGGTCTCGCGGGCGGGGCGGCAAACTACCAACGTGCCCTCGACAGAAGAGGATATCACAAGCAGTACTCCGGAGAATGGATGGGCCCAGGGCCCCTGCATGCCTCGGCACATCTAGCCCGAATTATTCACGGCGCTGATTGAAAATGCTGGTGAGCGTAGATTAACCTGTTGAAATGCCGTATGATTTTGGTGTCAAGACAAGATCACATGGCAACAGAACAACCCACGGCTCACCATGAACGAGATTACCCCCTATCTCCCTGGTTTGTCACCCGTTGGAGGCAAGCCGCTTTGCGCCCGCTTCGACGGCGGACGGCTGTCGTCGGACGGCGGGGTGTTGTTGTTGGGCGAGATCGACAGGCGGCTCGGCATCGCCGACGTGCTCGCTTCCTGCGTCACCGACGTGCGCGACCCGGCGAGCACGACCCACGCTTACGTAGACATGATCCGGGCGCGCCTGTTCGCTATTGCCTGCGGGTATGAGGATTGCGACGACCTCGACGTTCTGCGTTTCGATCCGGCGTTCAAGCTGGCCTGTGGCCGTTTGTCCGAGAGCGGCGACGACCTGATGAGCCAACCGACCCTGTCGCGCCTCGAGAACGCGCCGTCATGGCGCGCGCTCGGGCGCATGGGGCTGTCGATGATCGATCTGTTTTGCGCCAGCTTCAAGCGCGTTCCGGCGCGCATCGTTCTCGATATCGACGACACCGACGATGCCGTTCACGGCGGCCAGCAGCTGGCGCTGTTCAACGCCCATTACGACGACTATTGCTTCCAACCCATCCATATCTTCGAGGCGGCCACCGGCAAGCCGGTGATGTCACTGCTGCGTCCCGGCAAGCGGCCCTCCGGCGACGAGGCGGCGCGGATCCTGAGACACGTCATCGGCCGCATCCGCCGCAACTGGCCACGGGTCGAGATCACCGTGCGGGGCGATGGCCACTACGCCACGCCGGAGGCCATGGAATTCCTCGAACGTCAGGGCTGCGGCTACATCTTCGGGCTTTCCGGCAACGCCCGGCTGAACAGGATCGGCCAGCCGTGGTGCGAGGACGCCGCCGTGCGCCGGGCGGGGCAGGGAAAGGATAAGGTGCGCCGCTTCTTCCACACCGGCTACCAGGCCAAAAGCTGGTCACGGCAACGCTCGGTCATCGCCCGCGTGGAAGCTACCGCCAAGGGCTGTGACGTCCGCTTCGTCGTCACCAACCTGAGCGGCCGCGCCAAGGCGCTCTACGAGAAGGTCTACTGCGCCCGCGGGCGGATGGAAAACATGATCAAGGACCACAAGCTCTACACCAAGTCCGACCGCACGTCGTGCCACCGTTGGGAGGCCAACCAGTTCCGCCTCTTCCTGCATACCGGCGCCTACTGGCTGCTGCATCAGCTTCGCCAAGCGGCGCCTCGGAAATCGCTGTGGCGAACGGCCACCTTCGAAACCCTGCGCCGGGCGTTTCTCAAAATCGCCGTCCGCGTCGAGGAGCTCAAGTCGCGCCTCAGGATCGCCCTGCCTTCGGCCTATCCCTATCAGCCGGCCATGATCGCCATCGCCGGGCGCATCACCGCCCAAGGGCCCTGAACCAAGCGGCAGGTGCCGCCGGACGAGCCCCGAACAACAACCTCCAACCTCTCCGACAATCCGTCTCAAAAATCGCCGTCAACCCGGTCGCTACCGCTCGTCCCGCTGAAATCCGATGGCCGTCATGAATAATTGGGGCTAGTGGCCCAGCAGTTGGGGGGCGGGTACCATTACGATAGGGCGCCCGACCTCAAGCGCGTGGTGCGCGGTACCGTGAAAGCGGAGGGCGTTTCCTTCGCCGAATCAGGCCAAGCGGTCAACGGCCTCGGTCGGGTCGAGTACCAGAGATACGCTGTCGGCCCTCTCCAATGCGTCGCCTTTCATCAGTTCACTGGAGACGTTCGGTCTGCTGATAATACCACCACCCTCCGTGGCGACACCACTATCATGGCCTTCTACTGCGCGGCTCCGGGCGAGACATTGGGCGCGGCCGAACTTCCGGCCATTTTCAACGGCGTTCGCATCAAGGGTTAGTGGAATCACCGGATTGAACGCTGTGCCGAGACAAGGTGACGCCCTTGTTCTCGGCCAGCGCATCCCCGACAATGAGGCGATGTCGGATGCGGACAGTTCGGAGCGGACTCCCAATGGGGTTGTCGGGAGTCCGCTCGTTCGCCTGCGGTCCCAAATCCTCAGCCGCTGGAACGCGTTTCCCGCCGCGCGCGGGGCCAAGCTCGACGGGCTGCTTGCCGAGGCGCTCGCCCGCGCCGAAGCGGCCGAGCCCGAGATCCTCACCGTGATGGATCCTGTCGCCCGCCCCCAGCGCCTTCGCCTGGCGACCGTCGTCGGTGACGCCGACCTCGACAGCATCTATCACAACGAATGGGCCGAACTGACGATCTCCCACGACGGTCGCTGCTTCCTGGTCTATCGACGGCGAGACGGCGGCGACTATGCCGTGACCTGGTCCCCCGCGACGACGGTCCCGGCGGCGCTGATGGCGGCGCTTCCGGACGTTCTGGCGATGGCCATGCTCGAGAGCGACGGCGACACGGGATGACACGGTGAACGCTTTCGCATTTCGCGCGCTGGCGCTGGCGGCCGCGGTACTCGGCCCGTTCGATGGCAACGCCGCCGAGACCGGCCCGCCGGCGGACTACGGCACTGTCGCCGTTGCCCATATCGAAGGGCCGATCGATCGCATGCAGGACCGCTATCTCGACCGGGTGGTCGAGGATGCCCGCGCGGCCAAGGTCGATACTCTCCTGGTTCGCATCAACACCGACGGGGGACAGGTGTACTACGCCCGCGAGATGTTCAAACGCATCCTCGATCTCGAACAAGACGGCATTCGCTCGGTCGCCTTCGTCGATTTTCGCGCCATCTCCGCCGGTGCCCTCATCGCCTACGCCCACCAGGAACTCTACATCGCCGAGACCGCGTCCATCGGCGACATCGGCGTTATCTTCCAGGCGCCCGGTGGCGAGATCAAATATGCCCCGGAGAAATACGAGACCGTGGTCCGGGCGCTGCTGACCCAGGCGGCGGAGCAACGCGGGTGGAGCCGCGGACTGCTGCTCAAGATGACCGCCCACAAGCAAACCCTTTATCGGGTGACCCATCCCGAAGGCAGGGTCGAGTTCGTGATCGAGGACGATTTGCCGGAATTCCTCGCCCAGCACCCCGACATCGACCGCGAGGACAGCAAGCAGGTCATCGTCTATCGCGACAAGGATCGCCTGCTCACCCTGACCGGTCTCGAGGCGATGAAACTGTCCATGGCGAGCGGCAACGTACAGGACCTCGAAGCGATGCACGCGCGGCTCGGCATCCAACTCGGCGAGGCCGTTGATCTCACCCCGCAAGCGTTCGAGGAGGTTGCCTGGGCTTTGTCGCGGTTCGCGCCGATCCTCGCCGGTCTCGCCATGCTGTTCATCTTCTTCGAGTTCAAGACCCCGGGGGTCGGGGTATGGGCCGCGCTCGCGGCGCTTTTCGCGGCCGGGTTTCTGATCTCGCAATTCGCCCTCGACCTGATCCAGAACTTTGAACTGCTGCTGATCGCGGCGGGTCTTCTGCTGGTGATCGCCGAGGTGTTGACGATGGCCGGAGGCGGTCTCCTCGCCGCCCTCGGCGGGGGACTCGCGTTGACCGGCCTGGTGCTAGCCTTCCTGCCCAACGAGCTCGATTTCGACCTCGACGATCCGGTCTTTCTCGACGCCCTTGGCGATGCCGCATTTGGCAGCGTCGCCGCGGTGGCGATTGTCGCGGCGGGGTTCTTGCTGGCCGTCAAACTCGTTTCGCGCAGCGCTCTGAACCCCCGATTTGCCATGGGCGCCGAGGTGACCGCAACCACGGCCGGCGAAATCGAGGCACGGACCGATCTCGTCGGCCACGTGGGTGTGGTGCACGAGCCGCTTCGCCCGAGCGGCCTCGTCGACGTGGGCGGAGAAATGATGAGCGCCCGGGCCGAGCATGGCTCGTTCGTCGCCCGCGGCGAGTCGGTGGAGATCGTCCGGGTCGAGTTCGGCGAGGTCGTGGTGCGTGCACGGCCATCCAGGTCGTCCCAGGAGGTCGATGATGGCCGATAGCCTGGGCCTGGCCGCCGGTTTCCACTGGGAGAGCCTGTGGATCGCGCTCGGACTGCTCGCCCTGGCGGTCGCCCTGCTGGTGCTGGAGATCTTCGTGGTCTCGTTCGGGCTCCTGATGGTCTCTTCGATCGCCTCGGTAAGCGGGGCAATCTATTACGCTTTCGAGGCCAGCGACGCGACGGGGTGGGCGTTCGTCGCGGCAACGCCCATCATAGGGGCAGTGCTCGGCCGTTGGGGGCTCGCCCGGATCCGCAATTCAAAACACTTGGTTGTGCAAAGCGAGATCACGTCCGAGGCCGGCTATCATCACGTCGCCGACGCCGCCGGCGCGCGACCCGGCGCGATCGGTGTTATGGTGACCCCGGCACGGCCATCGGGCCGGGCCCGGTTCGAAAGCGGCGAATGCGACGTGCAGGTGCAGGGCGGCACCGCCGAGCGCGATGAGCGGGTGGTGGTGCGCCGCGTCGACGGCCCGATCGTATTCGTCGCGCCCGCACCCGCCAGCGACACCAGCGGCGCGGTGCCCGACGGCGAAAGGTAGGGGTCATGGTCATTACAACCATCGGTCTGATCATCGTTGGCATCATTGCCATCCTGATCATCGGTTTCATTTGGAGTTCGTTCTGGCTGTGGTGGCAGGCGATCCTTTCGAAAGCCCCCGTGAGCTTGCTCCAGATCATCTTCATGCGCTTCCGCAAGGTGAAACCGCGGATCATCGTGACGACCCGGATCACGGCACGAAAGGCGGGGCTCGATATCTCCGGCGATGAGCTCGAGGCGCACTACCTAGCCGGCGGCAACATCATCCGAGTGGTGCAGGCGCTGATCTCGGCCAGCAAGGCAAACATCATGCTCGATTATGACCGCGCCTGCGCCATCGATCTGGCCGGACGGGACGTGCAGGAGGCGGTCGGGACCTCCGTCAACCCCAAGGTGATCGACGTCCCCTCGGGGCAGATGACCCGGAACACCATCGACGGCATCGCCGGCGACGGTATTCAGCTCAGGGTCAAGGCTCGGGTCACGGTGCGCACCAATCTCGACCGGCTGGTAGGCGGCGCCACCGAAGAGACCATCGTCGCCCGGGTCGGCGAGGGGATCGTCACCACCATCGGCTCGGCGAAGAACCACATGGCGGTTCTGGAGAACCCCGACCGGATCTCCAAGGTCGTGCTCGAGCGCGGGCTCGATTCGGGCACCGCTTTCGAAATCCTCTCCATCGACATCGCCGACATCGACGTCGGCGACAACATCGGCGCGCGGCTCAAGATCGACCAAGCCGAGGCCGAGAAACAGATCGCCCAGGCTCAGGCCGAGCGCCAGCGCGCGCTGGCCGTCGCCCGCGAGCAGGAGATGGTGGCCCTGGTACAGGAGAACCGCGCCAAGGTCGTCCTCGCCGAAGCCGAAGTTCCGAAGGCGATGGCGGAAGCGTTTCGGGCCGGTCATATGGGGGTGATGGACTACTACAATATGCGAAACGTCATGTCGGACACCAGCATGCGCGAGAGCATCGCCGATGCGGATCGCGAAAAAGGCTCGCCGACCGAGGCGCCGTAAGCGATGGCTGATCCTCGAGAAGGCCGACGTTGGAGCCTTCCGGTTCGCAAGGGCCGGAGCATGATCCCGACGGCCGGCAAGCTGCGGCGCTGGTTGCATCTGACGGCAGTGGAAGAAGTGGTGCCGCGGCAGCCGCCCCGCCAGGCCGCGATCGAAGAAGTCGAGCCGCCACCGGCGCCCGAATTGGCGGTTGCGCCGCCGCACATGCCACAAGCCGGTTCGTCGGCCGAGGCAACGCGATTAGCCCGTGTCCAGGCGCGGCTGCATACGCCCGGTGCGTTGCGGGACGCGATCGTGGTGAAGGAGATCCTGGATCGCCCGCTGGCCTTGAGGCGCGGACGGAATTCCTAGTGGTCTAAGTCTGACAGATGGTACCCATACGATCGCGTTTCCCGTTTCCTCGGCAGGAAGAGGCGCGCCGTCGATGCTGTCGCATCGACAAGGGTCCCTGACGCCCCGAGGAAGCGGGAAACGCGACCCACATGGCGGCCGACCGAGCCCCCCGGCGGCGTTGCGGGACGCTCGCGATGCGACAGCATCGCCGCGCGTCCCGCGCCTGGCCGGATGAACTCGGTCGGTCGTCGTATGGGTACCATCTGTCAGACTTAGACCACTAGCGACGTGCCACACTAAGGAATCTCGACGTCGAACAGCGGGGCGTATTGCTGCGAGCCGAAGACATCCCGTTCACCGGGGCTGCCGCTGGGACGCAGGCGCCGGATGGTGAACTTAATGGCGTTGGCCGGTTCGAACGCGGTGAAGTGGGCGACCCGGTCCTGGTCGATGGCGAACAGCCTGGCCACGGTCCCGGCGTTGAGCACGCCGCTGTCGCGCACCCGCTCGAAATGGCCGCGGTCGGCGAAAATGATATCGAATGTGATGTGATCAACGCCCGCGTTCTTGGAACGGATGGTCTTGGCCAGGTCCCGCAGTTTGTCGGCCATCACGCGGCCTCCGACGACGCCGGGGCGCCGATGGTCATGGTCGTGGTGGTGAAAAGTTCCATCGGATCGGACACCTCGATGACGTGGTTCAGGGTCCACCGGTAGCCGGCCTCGCCCACCAGCACCTCGTCGGACATCAGGGCGGCCGCGCCCGCCGTCCCCTTGACGTCTGGAAGCCGGGCGTAAAACAGGTTGCGTGCCGCCAGGGCAGCGATTTCGGCGGCCAGTTCGCCGTCCTTGGAGACCACTTCGACGACCACGCAGACCTCGTGAGGCTGGGCCGGGGGATGGGGCTCCAATTCCCCCATCACGCCGTTGCGACCATAGACGTGGAAGAACACGTCGTAGCGCTCGCCCCTGGGTCCGAAGCGCTCCTCCAGCTTGCCCCGCGACCAGTCCACCGCCATGTCGATGCGGGCCGTGGTCTGGGGGTCGCGGACGCCGACGACGGCCAGGCGCCGTTCCCCCACCTTGCCGGCGCCCTCCAGCTTCACTCTGCACACGGGCGAGTCGACGAAACGGGCGCCGGTGACCTTGGTGGTCTTTTCGCCGTCCTGTGTATAGACGCATTGGGACATGTCCACGTAGCCGCCGGCCACGTATTCGCGGAAGGGATTGATGCGTTCATAAAGGGCATGTCCGGCCACGGACGCGGGTGTACAGCGCTGCCCCGGGTGCATGGCGGTGATGTGGATCGCCTCGTCCTCAATCCGCCCGATGATGGATTCCTTGCCCATGTAGGGCTCGGCGCAGAAGGAAGCGCATTCCATCAGCTTGCCGGCAAAGTACGAGATTCCCGCCCCGTGGCCGGCGTTGAGGAGCGGGGCCGCGAACAGGGCGCAATCGCTGGCCCGCCCGGCGACCACCACTTCCGCCCCGTCCTTGAGGGCCGCGCGGATCGGTTCGGCATTCATGACGGCGACCACCCGGTCCGTAGCGCCAAGGGTTTCCAGGTCCGCATCGGGGCGCCCGTCCAGGCCTTCGATCCTGCCGCCCGACGACAGCCGTTCGCGAAGGGCCGCCATGGGGACCTCGGAGTGGATCACCGCCAGCTTGAAGGGCGCCAGATCATGTTCCTTGGCGACATCTCGGATGATCTCCACGAACTGGTCCACGCCCCGGTTGGTTCCCGTATCGGACGCGGATCCGACGATCATCGGAATGCCCAGGCGCCGGGCCTGGAGCAACATGATGGTCAGATCCTGACGTTGCCAGGACTCGTGGCTCACGTGCCGGTCGGCGCCGAGGGGCCGGGGACCCATGTCACAGCTTCCCGCGTCGGCGATGATGAAATCCGGACCCTGCTCGCAGCCGCTGAGAAAACTGTCCTGCTCCAACGGGGTAAAGCTCAGGTGTCCAGTGGGACAGAGGATTTTGACCGGCGTCATACTGGTGTCTCCTACGGACTCATATGCCCTGGAACGGGCAGGCGGCGATTCCACAGACCCATCCGCCGTGCCGGAGCGTCCGATGTGAAAGGGCGTTACATATCAACTCTTATGGCTCCCGCGACAATAGTCCGAGCGGTTGGGGGACAGGCTCGGCTTCGAGGAGATTGTCGGTGTTGGCGTTCATGGGGCCCGGCCCATCCCTATTCGGCGGCGCGTCCGGCTTGCCCCGCGGTGGCAAAGCCATGGGTGGTCCAGTCGCCGGCGCTGGGATTGCCCTTGGCGAACCACAGGCGCCCGCCGCCGGTGTCGTAGACACTGCCGGAGATGGTCTGCGAGATGTCCTTGCCCCCCCACCGGCATAGGGCCTCGCCGCCCTTTTCCCCGCGGTAGGACAGGACGCCCGCGGCGCCGTCCACCGTCATTGGCCGCGGCGCGTCCTCAAGGAGCCCGCGCAGGGTGGGCAGCCGCCCCTCGGAGTTGCGGATGTTGGCTTCCATGTCGCCGCCGCGCCGATTGAGGCCGGCGGTCATGTCGCCGATGTAGTGGTTGGTGCGCCCGACCCAGCCCCGGTGGCGGATTTCAACGGCGACGGCGTTGTGTCCCAGTTCCACCGTCGCCATGCAGCCCGTGGAATCGCCCATGACCAGCAGCCCGCCGCCGGCATGGGGCGTGGCGGCGATCTCGCCCAGGGCCTCGGCGACAGTGGCGCAGCGGGTCTGCAGGCGGGTGAGCAGGAAATAGCGATGCCGGCCGACCCCATGGGCCGTCGTCCGGCTGGCGGTGTCGGCAAGGGCGAAACCGTCCGAATTGGCGCCGCTGGAGAAGTTCCCGGGGCTGCCCAGGGAGCCGACGCACAGAACCTCGCGACCGCCCCAGTCGGGGTCCCGGTGGAGGAACACCCGCTGTATAGACACATGCTCGCCCCGGTAATCCCGGTTCTTGGCCACGATGGCGGCGCCGGCCGCATCGGTGGCGGCGAAGGCGGTGCACTCCTCGGCCACGTCGCCGGGCGGGTCCAAGTCGGCGACCAGGGACAGCATCAGATAGTCGAACAGCCGCTCCGCCGGAATTTCGAAGCCGGCGCCGATCCCGGCCACCTCTTCCATGACCTCCGAGTCGTGCGCCAAGTGAAACCGGCGCAGATCCTCGATGTAGTCGCGAACCCCTTGCGGGGCCAACGCCGCCTCGGTCTCGGCCATCCGCAGATCCACCGCGTGGCGGACGGCCGCCACCATGTCGGGACATCTTTCCGCCTGCTGCCGTCCCCGCTCGAAGGGGGAGCCGGTGAGCTCGACCGCGTTGCCGGCCGGCGTGGAGAGCGGGTTCATGGCGTGCTTTCCTCGTACAAATGGCAGGCCACCCGATGGCCGCGGGAGAGGGTCGTGGACAGGGGCGCGACGTGGCGGCAAACGTCCATGACTTTCGGGCAGCGGGTATGGAACTTACACCCCGGTGGCGGGTTCAAGGGTGACGGCAGATCCCCATCCAGTTTGATCCGCACGTGCCGTTCGTCGGCGTCCACCTGGGGCACGGCGGATAGCAGGGCCTGGGTATAGGGATGGCGTGGCTCGTCGAGGACCTGATCGGTCGACCCGATCTCAACCACCTCGCCCAGATACATGACGACCACCCGGTCGGCCACGTAGCCGACCACCGAAAGATCGTGTGAGATGAACAGGTAGGTAAGCCCCAGTTCACGCTTCAGGTCGGCGAGCAGTTCGATGATCTGCGCCTGAATGGAAACGTCCAGGGCCGAGACCGGCTCGTCGCAGACCACGAACTCTGGATTGACGATCAACGCCCGGGCGATGCCGATGCGCTGGCGTTGGCCGCCGGAAAACTGGTGGGGGTAGCGGCGCATATGGCTGGCCCTCAGGCCCACCCGCTCCAACAGAGCGCCGACCCGCTCGTGGATCTCTTCGGCCGAGGCGTTGGAATGCAGCTGCAACGGCAGCCCGACGATCTCCTCCACCGTACGCCGTGGATTCAGCGACGCGTAGGGGTCCTGGAAGATGATCTGCATCCGCCGCCTGAGCGGCTTCAGGGCATCGTCGTCCAGGTCCGTGATGTCCGCACCATCGAAGACGATGCGGCCCTCGGTCGGCGCCTGGAGGCGCAGGATCGTGCGGCCCAAAGTGGTCTTGCCGCAACCGCTTTCACCGATCAGACCCACGGTTTCGCCATGACCGATGGCGAAGCTGACCCGGTTGACCGCTTGCACCAGGTGGGCCGCCCGACCCGACAGCAGCCGGGCCAGGCCCTGGCGAAGATCGAAGTGCTTGCTGAGGTCGTGGATCTCCAGCAAGGGCTGAACACGGGCGACGGCTTCGCTCACGACCCGGCCCCGACGTGAATGCAGCGCACTTGCCGATCGGAACCGGCGGCGCGCATGGCGACGGGATAGCGGCAGTCGTCCTCCGCCTCGGGGCAGCGGGGGCGGAACCGGCATTCGTCTGGCAGATCTATGGGCTCGGGCACCGTGCCCTCAATGGGCAGGATCGGGCTCTTTCGATCGGCGAGGCGCGGAATGGAGCGCAGCAGACCGCGGGTGTAGGGATGCCGGGGCTCGCGAACCACCTCTCGCGTGGGGCCCGACTCCACCACCTGGCCCCCATACATCACCACCACCCGTTGGCAGTGCTCGGCGACCACGCCCAGGTCATGGGTGATGATCACCACGCTCATGCCCAGCTTGGCCCGTATATCCGCCACCAGGTCCAAGACTTGGGCCTGGATGGTGACGTCGAGCGCCGTGGTCGGCTCGTCAGCGATCAGCAGCTTCGGACGGCAGGCCAGGGCCGTCGCGATCATGATCCGCTGGCGCATGCCGCCGGAAAACTGGTGCGGGTAGTCGTCCATGCGGGTTTCGGCGTCGGGAATCCCCACCAGGCCCATCATCTCGATGGCCTGCTCCCGGGCCCTCTGGGTCCTGTCGCGGCCGTGGCCCAGGGTTTCGTCGTGGGTGAGGACGGACTCCATGATCTGAATACCCACGGTGAAGGCGGGATTCAGCGCCGTCAGCGAATCCTGAAGAGTCATGGCGATCTCCTTGCCGCGAATTCGCCGCATGGACCGCGCATCGATGGTCGTCAGTTCCCGGTCCTCGAACAAGATGGAGCCCGCCTCGATCCGCCCCGGCGGACGGACCAGGCCCATGACGCTGGCGAAGGTGACGCTCTTGCCCGATCCGGACTCGCCGACGACGCCCAGGCATTCCCCCGCCCATACGTCCAGGTCCACGCCGTCCACCGCCTTGACCAGGCCTTGGCGGGTCTGGAAGTAGGTCCGCAGCCCGCGAACCCTCAGCAAGGGAGCCTGGGTCATCGTTGCAGCCGCGGATCGAAGGCGTCCCGCAACCCCTGGCTGGCCACATTGATCGCCAGGACCAGCAGCAGGATGGTCAGCCCGGAAAGGTACTGACCCACCAGGAATCGAGCAGGAATTCCCGCCCGTCGGCCACCATCGAGCCCCAGGACGCGGTGGGCGGCTGCACGCCGATGCCGAGGAACGACAGGCTGGCCTCGATGATGATAATGTGGGCCATGCGAAAGGTCGCCACCACGATCACCGGCGACAGGATGTTGGGCAGGATCTCGCGCAGCATGATGTGACGCCGCGAGGCGCCGAGGGCCCGCGCGGCTTCGACGTACTCCAGCTCCCGCGCCGCCAGGGTCTCGCCGCGGACCACCCGGCAGGGCAGCACCCACTCCTTGTAGGCCAGCGCCAGGATGATGTTCTGGAAGCCGGGGCCCATCATGGCCATGAGGGCGATGGCGAATATCAGGTAGGGGAAGCCCAGCAGGATATCGCACAACCGGGAAATGATCACGTCGATGGGGCCGCGCAGGTAGCCGGCGGCGAGCCCGGCCAGGGTGCCGATGGTGGTGGCGATCAGGATCACCGCCAGACCGATGGCGATCGAGACCCGGGTGCCGTAGATCAGCCGCGACAGCACGTCACGGCCGATGGCGTCGCAGCCCAAGAGAAAGGCCCAGTCGCCTCCCTCTTCCCAGGCCGGCGGCTGCAAGCGGCGGAACAGGTCGCTCTCGTAGGGGTCCTGAGGCGCGATCAGCGGCGCGAACGCCGCCATCAGGGTGAACGTCAGAACCACCGCGGACGCCGCGACCGCCAGGCGATTGGACGCAAACTCCCTGAGGTTGCCGGCCAGGATGGACTGGCCGGTTTCGGCCGGCAGCGTCGCGCTGGCGATGGGGGATTGGCTGGTGACCGTCATAGCCGCACCCGGGGATTGAGCACAGTGTAGAGGATGTCGGCGAGGAAGTTGAGCAGGACGTAGGTCACCGCATAGAGCAGCACGGCGGCCTGGACCAAAGGATAGTTGCGCGAGAAGATAGCCTCCACGACCAGTCGGCCAAGCCCCGGCCAGCCGAACACGGTCTCGACGATCATGTTGCCGCCGAGGAGCGATCCGGTCTCCAACGCCGCCACCGTGACCGTCGGGATCAAGGCGTTCTTGAGCGCGTGGCGGCCGAGCACCCGCATGCGGCTCAAGCCCTTGGCCTCGGCGAAGACGATGTAGTCCTGGCTCAACACCTCGAGCATGGAGGTGCGGGTCACCCGCATGAGGATGGCGCCCATGGACAAGCCCAGGGTGATCGCGGGCAGGATCATGTGCCTGAGGGCGTCGAGGAAGCTGTCGAGCCGGCCGGCGATGAGGCTGTCGACGAGGACCAGATGGGTCACCCGCGGCACCTCCAGGCCGTAGCCGATGCGCCCCGCCACCGGCAGCACACCGAACTGCACGGCGAACAGCATGATCAGCAGCAGCCCGAACCAGAACCCCGGCATGGACACTCCGAACATGGACCCGACGGTGGCGATGCGGTCGAAGATGGTGTCCTTCTTGACCGCCGCGATCACGCCCAGGGGCACGGCGGTGCCGATGGCGATCAGCATGGAGATGACGGTCAGCTCGATGGTCGCCGGGAGGCGCTGGACGATGACGTCGAAGACCGGACGGCGATGGTAGAAGCTTTGGCCGAAATCGCCCGATAGCGCGTTGGCGAGAAAGCGAAAAAATCGCTCGTGCAGGGGCAGATCCAGGCCCATGTCCCGGCGCAGGGCGGCCTCCTGCTCCGGCGAGGAGATCTGATCGCCGAGCATGATCTCCACGGGATCGCCCGGCGTCAGCGTGATCATCGCGAAAACAATGATGCTGATCCCCAGCAGAACCGGGATCAGTTGCAAAATCCGTTCGACCAGTGAGCGCAGCTTCACGATGACGTCCGCAAGGGGCGTAGCGGCCTCCGGCTTGGGGAGCCGGAGGCCGGTTCAGCCATATCGGGTATTGCTCTGCTTACTTCAGGTAGGCGTCGTGCAGTTTGATGATGCCGCGGCCGCTGGGCTTCCAGCCTTCGAGCCGGGCGTTGGCGCCGTAGATGTCCTGGGGCAACCATAGGAACAACAGCGGCGCCTCGCGGTTCACGATAACCTGGGCGTCCTGATAGAGCTTCGAACGCTTGTCCTGATTGGCCTCTCCATTGGCGGCATCCATCAGGCGGTCCACCTCGGCGTTGGAATAGCCCGAACGGTTGCCGCGGGCGTCGGTGCGCAGGACCGGAACGAAGATACCCGATGGGTCGAGGGCGCCACTGCCCCAGGACGAGAAGTACATTTGCCGTTCCTTCGGCTTCTTCGGATCCCACACCGCGCGCACCGCATTGCTCTCCCACAGCTGCACCTTGGCGCGGAAACCGCTGGGCGCCATCGAGGCGGCGATGGACTCGGCGATATCCTTGAATTCCTGATTCGCATCAAGGGTGACTTCCAGGCCGTTGGGGTGGCCGGCGTCGGCCAGGAGCTTTTTGGCCTTGGCCGGGTCGTAGTCGTAGACCGGCAGGTTGGGATTGTGACCGAAGGACTGGGGGCTGAGGATGCCGTTGATCGGCGTCGCCAGGCCGTTGAGGATGCGGTCAATGATCAATTGCTTGTTGACCGCGTGGTTGGCAGCTTGGCGGACCCGAGCGTCGTTGAACGGCGGCTTGGTGTTGTTCAGGAGGACGAAGAAGCTGCGGGTGCCCAGGGTCTTCAGGACCTTGGTCCGCGGATTGTCCTCGACCCGCTTCATGGAATGGACCGGCAGTTCGTTGATCAGGTCGACCTCGCCGGCAAGCAAGGCGGCGACCCGCGAGGCGCTCTCCGGGATGATCCTGAAGATGATCCGGTCGGCCTTGGCCGGACCCACCGGCTTGATGCCGTCGGCGCCGCCATAATAGCCGTCGAAGCGCTCCATGATGACGGAATCGCCCTGACGCCAATCCACCAGCTTGAACGGCCCGGTGCCGTTCACCTTGGTGGCCACGCCGTCGGTGCCCATTTTTTCGACGAACGCCTTGCTGACCACCTCCTGGAAGGGGAGCATGCGCGGGAACACCGGCCAGGCGTTCTTGAATTTGAAGCGAACCGTGTATTTGTCGACCACCGAGGTCTCGGCCATCGGGCCCAGAAGGCTCTTGCGCGGACTGGTCTGGCCGCCCATGGCGCCATCCTTGGTCAGCCGGTCGAAGGTGAACTTGACGTCTTCGGACGTCATCTCGCTGCCGTCGTGGAACTTGACGCCCTTGCGCAGCTTGAAGTCGTAGGTGGTCTCGTCGATCTGGTTGTAGGACTCGGCGAGCTCCGGCCACACCCGCATCTGATCGTCGCGAGCAACCAGACCGTCGTACATGTTGCGAATGATGCCCTCGGTGATGCGGCTGCGGTGGTTGGCGGGGTCGAGGGTCTTGGCGTCCTGGGTGTAGCCGACGCGGATGTCCGCCGCGGTCGCGTCGGCCAACGGCAGGGCGATGATGGCGGCGCTCGCGGTCGCGAGCACCAGATTTCGCATACTCATTCCATGAGCCTCCCTGGTTTCTCTTGATTCAATGATCGGAGCGAACGGCGCCGGGCCGTTCACACGCATGCGTGATGACTATAAAGCAATTCCCGCGCCAATGAATGCCGTGATTTGCGGCCCGGAAAGGGATTTGGGAACCGTGGTGAATTCTTGCCGGCCGGAAGGCCCCAAACCCGCTTAGCGGGCGGAGCCAGCCGCCAGGGCCGCTATCACCGCCAGGAGGGCCGCGTCCCGCTCCGCCCGCAGATCGGCGACGCTGCGGCCGGCCGCTTCGGCGGCGACACCGTCGACCAGGGCCCGGCGCACCTCCGGCGTAAAGGTCGGCTGCCCCAGGTCCGCCCACCAGTTCTCGAAGGACGGCCCGAACCGTTGCAGATAGTCGTTCATGCCGCCGTCGCCGCCGCCGATGTGAAACGTCATATGGGGCCCCATGGCAGCCCAGCGGAGGCCTGGGCCCTGGGTAATGGCCGTGTCTACGTCCTCCACCGACGCCAGGCCGGAGGCAACGGCGTCGATGGCCTCGCGCCATAGGGCCGCCTGCATGCGGTTGACCAGGTGGCCCGGCACCTCCTTGCGAAGGTGAATCGGCCGTTTGCCGTGGCGCCGGTAGAAGGCGAGCGCCCAATCCACCACGGCGGGGTCCGTCTCCCGTCCGCCGACCACCTCCACCAGCGGCACCAGATGAGGCGGATTGAACGGATGACCCGTCACCATGCGGGCGGCGAAGGACCGCCCGGCCTGCAGGTCGCTGATCGCCAGGCCCGAGGTGCTGGATGCCAGCACCGTATCCTCCCCCATTGCGCCGTCCAACCGGTCCAGGAGAGCCGCCTTGATGCTCAGGTCCTCGGGCGCGCTTTCCTGAACGAAGCCGGCGCCGGACACCGCATCCTCGGGCGTCGGGCAGAAGGTCACATCAGAGATTGCGGCCGCGACCGTAAGGCCCAGCCGCTGCAGGGCCGGGCGGGCCTCTTCCACAAGCTGGCGCGCGCGAACCTCGCCGTCTTCGGCCGGGTCCCACAGGCGCACCGCCAGGCCCCGCGCCGCGAACAGCGCCGCCCAACTGGCGCCGATGGTACCGGCCCCCAGAATGGCGACCGTGGTGACGGGGTCAGGCGGTCTCATGGTTGGCGCCTCCACGCTGGTTGGCGAGCCGACCGTACCAGGGGACCGCCAGGGATGGCCACCGGCGGTGACGTTCGATATCCTTGTACGACCCGGACGCACCGCGACCGGGGTTCCCCGTCAAATCCCGACAACGCCTCGCGGAACTCCCATGCCCCTTCGAGTCGGCATCGATACCGGCGGCACCCACACCGATCTGGTGCTGATCGACGACGAAGGCGGCGATGTGCTGACTCTCAAGGTGCCGACGACCCAGAGCGACCTCAGCAATGGGGTGATGGACGCCCTACGCGGTGCCATGGACCGGGCCAACCGGCCGGCGACCTCGGTGTCCCACTTCGTCTATGCAACCACCCTGGTCACCAACCTGTTGGTGGAGGGCCGCGAGGTCGCCATCGGCCTGATCACCACCAAGGGGTTTCGCGACGTCCTGGGGATCGGGCGGGCATCCCGCAAGCCCAACATCTATGACATCCAATGGGCGCCGCCGCCGCCCCTGGTACCGCGCTATTTACGCCTGGTGGTGCCCGAACGCATCGACGCCCGCGGCGACATCGTCGAACCCCTGGACGAGGAGGCGGCCCGCGAAGCACTTCGCAAGCTGGTCGCCCATGGGGTCGAAAGCATCGCGGTCTGCTTCATCAACGGTTACGCCAATCCAGTGCACGAGCGGCGGATCGCCGAACTGGCGGCGGAGGTTTGCCCGGATGCGAAGATCTCCCTGTCCTCGGACGTGGTCCGCGAATTCCGCGAGTACGAGCGCATGAGCACCACGGCGGTGAACGCCTATGTGGCGCCGTCCCTGACCCGGCACATGGACTCCCTGTCGGCGCGACTGATGAAGGACGCGGTGTCGAGCCCGCCCCACATCATGTGCAGCAACGGCGGCATCATGACGTTCGAATCGTCCAAACGCCTGCCCGTCTCGCTGACCCACTCCGGCCCCGTGGGCGGCATCGTCGGCGGCACCGCCGTCGCCGCGGCCTGCGGGCTGACGGACATCATCACCCTCGACATGGGCGGCACCAGCGCCGATGTGTCCCTGGTCAGCGGCGGCGCGCCGGCCCTGACCACCCGTGGCGCCGTCGGCCGGCACCCGGTCCTCTTGCCCATGCTCGACCTGGTCACCATCGGCGCCGGCGGCGGCTCCATCGCCTGGATCGACTCCGGCGGCGCCCTGAAGGTGGGGCCGCGCAGCGCCGGGGCGGTCCCCGGTCCGGTCTGCTACGGCCAAGGCGGCGAGGACCCCACGGTCACCGACGCCAACCTGGTCGCCGGCCGCCTGAACCCGGACTATTTCCTGGAAGGAACGCGAGCGCTACAGACTCCGCTGTCCGAAGACGCGCTCGGCAATCGCATCGGGGCTCCGCTGGGCATGAGCCTGGACGAGGCCGCCATCGGCATCATGGCCATCGCCGAATCCCACATGGTCAACGCGATCCGGCTGATCTCGGTCGAGCGCGGCCTCGATCCCCGGGACTTCACCCTGGTCGGATTCGGCGGCTGCGGCCCCCTGCACGCGGCGCGCCTGGCCGAGGAGCTGTCCATCGACCGGGTGCTGATTCCCTCGGCGCCCGGCAACGTTTCCGCCATGGGGTTGCTGGCGGCCGATATCCGCCACGACCTGGTGCGCACCCTGATTACCAACCTGGAAGACGTGGATCCCAGGACCCTAGCCGAGGATCTCGACGGCATGGCCGCTGATGGCGCCGCCGCCCTCGCCGCCGACGGG
>CBDFHV010000076.1:0-157953 GCA_965247705.1 Rhodospirillales bacterium
ATGGTCGTTGGTCCGGGCGGGACAGAGCAGGCACCGACGTGACAAGTGTGTGGGCTTCGCGACGATCGTGAGCATGGGATTCCTTGGGCGCGGGCAATGCGAACGCTTCCTCACTATTCCCGTACCACGGAGGGGTGAGGTCCCCTCTTGACCCCGGTCAAGCGCTGCCCTCCGGGATCGCACTGATCCAGGTCAAGGTTTGTTAATAGATTGCTGGCTACGGTAGTGGAGTTCCCTGGGAACGCCGGTGGGGGTACCACATGTCCACGGAGTACGAACGCTACTTGGCGACGCGCTTTCCTCGACACGCCAACAGCATCAACTTCCTCTGCGAGACCGATCGGCATTTCGATTCCATTTGCTATCGATATCGCGAAATCTGTAATCGCTTGCTGCATCTGGAGCATGCGCATACGCCCTACGTGGAGGCCGAACTGCGCATGCTGCGGGAGGAGCAGGGCCAGGTCGAAGCCGAACTGCTGGGCGCCTTGCACAAGGCCGCCTGACCGTCTTCGCCCGCTCGTCTGGTAAACCTCGAGGGTGGGCTCTATGAAGGGGACTCCGACCTGATTGCGGAGTCCCAAGCATGGCCACGCTCGTACCGCCCCATGGCGGCGCAGACCTGAGACCGCTCCTCCTGCCCGGTGAGGCCCGGGAATCGACCCGCGCCCGCGCCGCCGACATGCCCAATGTTCCGCTTAGCAGCCGCGAGGTCTCGGACCTGCTGATGCTGGGGATGGGCGCCTACACACCCCTGGACGGGTTCATGGGGGAAGCCGACTGGCGCTCGACGACCACGGACATGCGCCTTGCCGACGGCACCTTCTGGCCGGTCCCCATCACACTCTCATGCGGTGCCGAGGCGGCGGGCGCTATCGGACCGGGCGACGAGGTGGCTCTGGTCGATGACGCGGGACAGATCCTCGGCACCATGGTGGTGCGGGAAACCTACCGCATCGATCGGGACCTCGAATGTCGCAACGTATTCGGAACGACCGATCCCGCACACCCGGGGGTCGCCAAAGTCATGGCCCAGGGGGAGGTCAATCTGGGCGGCCCGGTGGTGGTGCTGGACGACGGGCACTATCCGCAAACTTACCCAGGCCTCTACCACACGCCGGCGGAGACCCGGGCCCTGTTCGCCGAGCGGGGATGGGCGCGGGTGGCCGCGTTCCAGACCCGCAACCCCATGCACCGAAGCCACGAATTCCTGGCCAAGGCCGCCATCGAAGTGTGCGACGGGTTGCTGATCCATCAGGTCCTGGGGGCTTTGAAGCCGGGCGACATCCCGGCCGACGTGCGGGTGGCGGCCATCGATGCCCTGGTCTCGGGCTACTTCGCGCCGGGTACGGTGATTCAAGCCGGCTACCCCATCGAGATGCGCTACGGCGGTCCGCGCGAGGCCCTGCTGCATGCGGTGTTTCGCCAGAACTTCGGCTGTTCCCACCTGGTCGTCGGCCGCGATCACGCCGGGGTCGGGGATTTTTATGGCCCCCACGATGCCCAGCGCATCTTCGACGACATTCCCGACGACGCCATGGTCATCCGACCGTTGAAAATCAACGAGACCTTCTATTGCTACAAGTGCGCGGGAATGGCGACGGGCGCCACCTGCTTTGCCCCCGAAGGAGACGATGCCCCGCCCGACGAGGCCCGGCGCAATACCCTGGCGGCGGAGGTTGCCACCGGCAAAAGGGCGCCCTTTCCCTGCCCCGACGGCGGCGACGGCAAGCTGGCCATCTCCGGCACCCGCCTCAGGGAGATGTTCGCCAACCACGAGCCGATCCCGGCCGAATACTCCCGGCCCGAGGTGGTGGCGGTGCTGCAGGCCTACTACGACCGGGCGGCTGCACCCTCGAGAGTGTGAAAGGACTTTCTAGTCGCGTCCTGCGAAGGGGGTTTCGGGCCGGGAGCGGGCGGATCTGAGACCCGCCCGCTTCAGACGAACAAGCAGGCATCAGGCGCACCACGCGTCACTTCAAATGTTTGTTGGCATCATTCATGGAGATGGACTTTCGTTGCACCTCCGATTCGATGCGAAGGGTGAGCGCCCGCTTGATGGCCGCTGCCGTGACTTCCTCGTAGATACTCTCTTCCTTGAGAAAGCTGTCGAAACTCGATCCGATGCGCCCGGGTTTCGTCACCGTCGAGTCTTCCTCATTCCGTGCTTATCCGGTTAGTACAGACACCCACTACATATAGGGTCGCCGCACACATCCATTTTACGGCAGGAATTAGCCAGGAGCCGACTGAATGCGAGCGGTCACCGGCAAAGCGATAGGGACTCTGAACCTCTGGCAATTCCTTAAGTCCATGCGATAATTCCTTGGGTTTCAAAAGCCCTCTGAAGCCGAATTCGCGGATCGTGCCGCAGGCGCAACAAATCGTGACACGGCGACGGTCTTGCGGATGATGGTTCCGGTGGCCCGGTGTTTGGCGTTCGTGCGTGTTTGCGGAGAGAGAGCGGAAGAGATGGAGGACGAGCGTGGTGCAAAACCGCTGGCCGGCGCAGCCGACCTGGAGCACCTCACTGGCCCCTCTCGCGGCACGGTGATCTGGCTCAGCGGGTCAGCCTTGGACCTATCCCTGAGGTCCAATCAGTTCATCCGCGTCTCGGAGGCGCGCCCAGGTGAACGGCGGGACGACCTGATCGCTCGGCTTCATCGCGCTGAAGACAGCTATGAAATCGAGGCTGTCGACGGCCGGCCGATATGGGTGAACGGCGTTCGCGTCACTGCCCGACAGCTCGAGCATTGCGATATGATCGAGTTCGGAGAAACTGGGCCGATGTCCCGCTTTTGCCTTTACCGCGAAGACCAACCAGTTCGCACAACGGTCACCGATATCCTGAGCGACGCCCTCGCCTATCTCCGGGTCAGCCGCCAGCCGATTGCCAACCGAGTATTCAGGACCCTTTTCGAAGTTCTGAGACGACTGACGCGCAAAACGACGATTCTGTTCCGGGTTAGCGTTATCCTGGCGATAGTCGTTCTCGCGGTACTAGCCTACCAGCAGATCCGGTTGAACGTTCTGCTCCAGCAACGAATCGAAAGCGGCGCCAACCGTCTCGAAAGCTTCGCGGGGGCGTTGACCCGCGCCAGGGAAGAAGCGCTGACGCCGAAAGACCTGCAAGCGCTGCGTCAGGAACTCGGGGGCCGGCTGTCTTCGAGCGCGGATCGTTTGGCGGCGTTGGAGCGGCGCTCCCTGGCCAGCGGGCGGGTGATCGCCGGATCGATGTCGTCGGTCGTGTTTCTCCAGGGCGCTTACGGGTTCCGGGAGAAATCGAGTGGCCGGATGCTGCGTCATGTCGTCGATGACGATGGCCGCCCGTTAATCTCCCCCAGAGGCCAGCCGCTGTTGTTGCTGGAAGGCGACGGTCCTGTGGCCGAACGCCAGTTCACCGGCACCGGGTTCGCCGTCGGTGGCGTGCTTGTCACCAATCGGCACGTGGCGCTGCCCTGGGAAAATGACGCCAATGTCGAAGCGCTTGCCAGCCAAGGGCTCGGGCCGGTGATGATAAAGTTCATCGTCTACCTGCCCGGCAAGCCAACGGCCGGTCAGGTAGAATTTCTGCGGGCGAGTCAGGACGCGGACCTCGCCGTCTTACGCCGCAAAGACGATGCCGAGCCGATGCCAGACCTGAGGCTCGCCGACGCACCGCCAGCTCCCGGGGACGAGGTGATCGTCATGGGCTATCCGACCGGCCTCCGCTCAATGCTGGCTCAGTCGGGCGACGCCTTCATCGAAGAGCTCCAGAAGACCAACGACACTGAATACTGGAGCGTGGCCGCTCGCCTTGCCGAGAAAGGGCACATCGCGCCGCTCGCCAGCCGCGGCATAGTCGGCCAGGTCACTCCGGCGACAGTCGTGTACGACGCAGAGACGACCCACG
This sequence comes from Rhodospirillales bacterium, assembly GCA_965247705.1. GTDB lineage: Bacteria > Pseudomonadota > Alphaproteobacteria > Rhodospirillales > CAMCUA01 > CBDFHV01. The sequence goes on from CBDFHV010000076.1 coordinate 3,893, forward strand.
GCGGCAGTGGCGGCCCCGTGCTCGACATCAACGGCTCAGTGGTCGCGGTAAACGCTGCCATACTGCCCGAATATGGCGGCTCCAATTTGGGCGTTCCCGTTGCGAAGGTGCGGGCGTTGCTCGCGGACGCAGGCTTACGGTGAATCCCAGGGTGTGCCGTAAGAAGTCCCTTTCGACTAGGCACGCGGCCTACACGGCGATGATGCCTGACCTACCTCATCTAATTGGTCCACGCTTGATGACACTGGTCAGGGGCGAGCGATAGCATTGAATGTGGGCGTGGCTGAGAAACTCATGAACGGCACCAGCGTGCTCCTGGAGCCCTTCCGCGTGTAAGCGGCGGTGAGAAGCTGTGCCACTTCCGCACCGGGTCATGACCGGCCGATTGGGCGGTATCGGCATGGCGTGTCGTTTACTCTATATGTAGTGGGTGTTTGTCTTGGCCGGATAGGCACGCTTCACTCGTTTCGTTGCCAGCCACCATGGCGTCTACCCTTCATCTTCGGACGAAGCAATCGCCCGCCACACCCGTTCCGCTGTCGCCGGCATGTCCAGGTGGCGGACGCCCGTGGGGGCGAGGGCGTCGAGGATGGCGTTCATGACGGCGGGCAGGGCGCCGACGGTGCCGGCCTCGCCGGCGCCCTTGACGCCGAGGGGGTTCATGGCCGTCGGCACCGGGTTGTTGCCGACCTCAAAGAACGGCAGATCGTCGGCCCGGGGCATGGCGTAGTCCATGAAGGAGGCGGTCAGGAGCTGTCCCGACTGCGGATCATTGTCATAGGCGACCTGTTCGCACAGAATCTGGCCGGCGCCCTGGGCCACCCCACCATGGATTTGGCCCTTGAGCAGCAGCGGGTTGATCACGGTTCCCACGTCGTCCACCACCGTGTAGCGCTCCATGGTGACGGCTCCCGTGTCCGGGTCCACCTCCACCTCGCAGACGTGGCAGCCGTTGGGAAATGTCGGCGCGTCGGGCTTGAAGGCGGCGTAGGCTTCCAGTCCGGCCTCGATCTCAGGTGGCAGGGACTCCGGATCGTGGGCCGCCCGGGCAACCTCGCCCAGGCCCACCGACCTGTCCGTTCCCGCGACGGTGAAGTGCCCCACTTCGAAAACCACGTCGTCGACGGCCGTCTCCAAGAGGTGGGCGGCAATGATGCGTCCCTTGTCGACAATGCGGTCGGCCGCCCGTGCCACCGCCGTACCGCCCAGGGCGGCGGAGCGGGAGCCGAATGTGCCGCCGCCGAAGGCCAATCTGTCCGTATCGCCGGTGACGAAGCGGATTCCACCCGGGTCGATGCCGAGCCGATCGCACAGGACCTGCTTGAAAGTGGTCTCGTGACCCTGGCCGTGGGGGACGCTGCCCATGATCAGGGTAATGGTGCCGGCGCCGTCGAAACGCACCTGGGTGGTCTCCATGCCCCGCTGGGCCGCCTGTTCGACGGACATGGAAAGGCCGATGCCGCGCAGCCGTCCCCGGGCGTGGGCATCGGTCCGGCGGCTCCCAAACCCGCCGTGGTCGGCCGCCTCCAGCGCCATGTCCATGGTCCGCTCGAAGTCGCCGCAGTCGTATGTGAAAGTCAGCCCGGTGCGGAAAGGAAAGGCATCCGTGGGGATCATGTTGCGCCGCCGCAAGTGCACCGGATCGATGCCCATCTCGCGGGCCGCCGCATCCACCAGGCGCTCGATGACGTAAGCGGCCTCGGGCCGGCCGGCGCCCCGGTAGGCCGAGGTCTGGGTGGTGTTGGTGAACACGCCCGTGACGTGGGCGTGGATGGCCGGGGTGGAATAGACGCCGGCCAGGCTGCCCAAGTTGCCGATGCCCGAGTGGGGACCGCCGGTGGCCAGATAGGCGCCCAGGTTGACGATGGTCCGGGTCCGCACCGCCAGGAAGCGGCCGTCGGCGTCGAGGGCAAGTTCGGCCTGGGTCCGGTTGTCCCGGGCGTGGTTGTCGCTGACCAGGGCCTCGCCCCGGTCGCTGATCCACTTGACCGGGCGGCCGACCCGCCGCGAGGCCCACAGGACAAGGGCGTATTCGATATAGCTGCCGCCCTTCATGCCGAAGCTGCCGCCAACGTCGTGGCTGACCACCCGAACGGCGGTTTCCGCCACCCCGATGGTTTGGGTCGCCAGTTCGTGGCGGACGTCCCAGGGCCTCTGGACTCCGGCATGGAGGGTGTAGCGGCCCTCGTGGGCATCGTAGTCGCCGATGCAGCCCCGAGGCTCCATTGAATTGGCGGAAACCCGGGAGATGACCAGGTCCAGGCGCGTCGTGTGGTGGGCGCGGGCGAAGGCGACCTCGACGGCCGCCGTGTCGCCCACCTCATGGACGTAGCAGACGTTGTCCGGGCAGTCCGCCCACACGGCGGACGGCGCTTCCAGGACGGCGATGGAGTCGGTGACCGCGGGCAGGGGCGCATAGTCCACCTCGATGGCCTCGGCCGCGTCCTTGGCCTGAGCGATGGTTTCCGCCACCACCATCGCCACCGGATCGCCCACATGGCGCACCGCGTCCACCGCCAGGTGCGGCCGGCCGGGCCGGAACATGGGGCCGTCGCCCTTCTTCAGGTGCGTGATGCCACAAGGCAGGTCCGACGGCCCGTCGATGCAAAGGTCAGCCCCCGTCAGGACCGCCAGCACTCCGGGCATGGCCGTCGCCGCCGCGGCGTCGATGCCGCGCAGGCGGGCGTGGGCGTAGGGCGAGCGCAGCAGGAAGGCCCGCGCCATGCCGGGAAGCCGCAGGTCGTCCACGTAGCGCCCGCGCCCGGTAAGCAGGCGGGGATCCTCCGTCCTCGGTACCGGTTGCCCGACGGCGAAGCGGGTCGCTTCCGTCCCTACCACGTTTGATCTCCCCCGTAGCTCTGGGCTATTTGGCAGAGTGACTTCCGAGCCGGAAGGCGACCCGGCCCGACACTGTTGTGCGTCTTCACTGTGGTGGTAGTTTTCCTAGTGATACTTGATACGTATCGCGGAAGCGTGTAGGGTCGTGTGCGAGAATGATACGGTCGTTTCGCAGTCCTGAATCCGAACGCATCTGGAATGGACTCCGCAGCCACAAGCTGCCCGCCGGCATCCAGAACCGCCCCCTGCGCAAATTGCGCCAATTGGACGCAGCTCGGACGATGGAGGACCTGAGGAACCCGCCCGGCAATCGGCTCGAAGCTCTGAAGGGGGATCGTGTCGGCCAGATGAGCATCCGCATCAATGACCAATGGCGAATTTGCTTTCGATGGTTCGATGGGCATGCCCTCGACGTGGAGATTGTAGACTATCACTGAAAACAGCTTTGGAGTTGGACATGGCCAAGACCGAGCTTCCCAATCCTCATCCCGGCGAGGTTCTCAAGGAGGAGTTCCTCGCCGAATTTGGTATGAGTCAGAACCAGCTTGCCCACGCCATCGGCGTTCCGGGCAACCGCGTTCACGCCATCGTCAAGGGGACTCGGGGCGTCACGGCGGACACCGACTTGCGCCTGTGCCATTTCTTCGGGTTGTCGGAGGGCTATTTCCTGCGCCTCCAGAATGCCTACGACACGCTGGAAGCCAAACGGCAAATCGGCGCCGATCTCAATCGGATCGAACCTCATGTGCCGTACCGGGCCGCATGAGGTCGGGCATCACCGTGGGATACAGGTTGGGCACGACGGGATCATGAACGAGCAAACGCTTGACCGTATCCGAACCGCCATTGCCGATTGCGGCCTCGATAATCTGGTTGCGGTGTCGCCGGAGAATATCGTTTACGCCGCCAGGGCCTCGCGGGCGCGGGCGGCGATGCGTTCCGCCGTGACCCGGTACTCGTTTTCCATCGTCTCGGCATAGGGGGCGGGCATGCGGGGGGCGCCGATTCGATGCACGAAGGTGGCCAGCGAGCCCGCGCAGGCCTCCGCCACGTCGGCCGCGATCTCGGCCCCGAAGCCGCCCACCTGGACCGACTCGTGCGCGATAAGAAGGCGCTTGGTCTTGCGCACGGACGCGTAGACGGCGACTTTGTCCCAGGGCCACAGGGTGCGCAAGTCGATCACCTCCACCGACGCGCCATCGCGGGACAGGGCCTCCGCCGCCTCGACGGCGAGCCGGGTCATCTTGGACCACGAGACGATGGTCAAATCGGTCCCCTCGAGGAGCGTCTTCGCCTTGCCGATGGGGAGCAGAGAAGCCTCGCCCTCCACCACATCGCCGGTCGTGGCCCACAGCTCCTTGTGTTCCATGAGCACCACCGGGTCGTCGCAGCGGATGGCGGCCTTCAGGAGCCCCTTGCCGTCGGCCGGCGTGGACGGCGCCACCACGATCAGCCCCGGGGTGTGGACGAACCAGGCCTCCGTCGACTGGGAGTGCTGGGCGGCGGCCCCCTTGCGCATGCCGATGGCTTGGCGCACCACCAGGGGCACCCGCGCCTGGCCACCGAACATGTAGCGGATCTTGGCCGCCTGGTTGACCAGTTCGTCCACCGCACACATGCCGAAATCGGCCATGCGCAAATCGGCGATGGGCCGCGTTCCGGCGACGGCGGCGCCGACGGCGGCACCCATAATGGTGTTCTCCGATATCGGCGTGTTGACGATTCGCCGGGGTCCGAACTCGTCGATCAGGCCCTCGTAGTGGGTTCCACTGGTGCCCTGGTGGCCCGTGGAAAGGTCTTCGCCCAGGGCCCACACCAAGGAGTCGCGGCGCATCTCCTCGGCCAGGCCCTCGCGGACGGCGTCGGCGAACGTGGTCTCGCTCATGTCGTTCTCCATGGGGTGGGGCCGCCCAGGTCCTGCACGTCGGCGTAGGCCAGCCCGGCGTCGGGGAAGGGGGCGGTCTTGGCCGCTTCCACCGCTGCCTCGATACGGGCCAGGGCCTCCGCCCGGGCGGCCTCGATTTCGACACGGACGAAACCGTTTTCCAGCAGCCAGGCCGCGCAGCGGCCGAGGGGCTCGTTCTCGAAATACCGGTCGGTCTCACCCTGCTGCCTGTAGAGCATCTTGTCGCGGGATATGTGCCCCTTCACCCGGTAGGTGCGGGCATGCAGGAAGTGCGGCCCCAAGCCCGCCCGAATTTTCGCGACCAACTCGGCGGCCTGCTCGTCGACCGCGATCACATCGTTGCCGTCGACGTCGACGGCGGGCATGCCAAAAGCGCGGGCGCGGGCCGTGGGTCCGTCGCCGGCGGTGACCGAGCCGGTCACCGTGGAGGAGGCGTACATGTTGTTTTCGCAGACGAACAGGATCGGCAGCTCGTAGATCATCGCCCAGTTGAGGGCCTCGTAGAACGGCCCCCGGTTGGTCGTGCCGTCGCCGACGAAGACGGTGACCAGCGCGTCCTCGCCTTTCAGCACCAGGGCCTGCGCCGCGCCGACGCCCATGGTCAGCCCGTCGGCGAGGACACCGTTGGCGCCCAGCATGCCGACCGAGAAGTCGACGATATGCATGGAACCGCCCTTGCCGCCGTTGGTGCCGCCGACACGGCCCATCAGTTCCTTCATCATCGCTTCCGGATTGGCCCCCTTGGCGATGGAGTGGCCGTGGCCGCGGTGGTTCGACAGGATGTAGTCGCTGCGCCGCAGGTTGGCGCAGACGCCTGTACCGATGGCTTCCTCGCCGATGTATTGGTGGATGGAGCCGTTCACCAGGCCGTCGTCGTAGGCCTTTTCGGCGCTCTCCTCGAAGGCCCGGATCAGGCACATGGTGCGATAGTGGCCAAACACGCGTTGTGGCCGGTTATCGTGCCTCGGTTCGTTCATTCTGCAAGTCCTCGAGCCATGAGTGGAGATCAGGCGATGCGGTCGCCTTTCTTTACCGGGGCGACCCGGTTGTCGACGGCCGGCAGCATCTTGCCTGCATCGCGGGTGACAACCACGTCAATCAGGCTGGGGCCGTCACGATGGGCGATGGCGGCACGGAAGGCGTCGGCCAGCTGGTCGGGGTGCTCCACCCGGATGCCATGGCATCCCAGCGAGCTAGCGATCTCGGCGTAGTTCAAGTCCGACAGGTCCGACGACTGGTAGCGGCCGCCGAACATGCTGTGCTGGAGCGCCTTGACGTAGCCCGACGCGGCGTTGTTGACCACCATGACGGTCACCGGAACACGGAGCCGCGCCGCGGTCTCCAGGTCGCCCAGGGTCATGTTGAGGCCGCCGTCGCCGGTCAGCGCGAAGACCGGCCGGTCCGGGGCGGCCAGCTGCGCCCCGATGCCCCCGGCCACCCCATAGCCGATGGAGGCCATGCCCCGGTCGACGATGTAGCCGCGGCCGGCGCGCATGGTGTCGTACAGAAGGCCGGTCCAGTGGGCGGCGAACCCGCCGTCGGCGACCAGGATGGCGTCCTCGGGCAGCACAGTGTTCAACTCGTGGCACAAGCGCGCCATGCTGACCGGCACCTCGTCGGAGGTCAGCCGGGCATCCACCTCGGCCCGCCAGATCTCCTTGCCCCGAGCGACGTCGGCGAGAAATTCCGCCCGTGCCTCGCGCCGCCGAGGCGCGCCATGGGCGAGGGCGTCCCGCAGATCCGTCAGCCCCTCGCGCGCGTCGCCGACCATGGCGACGTCGGTCCGTGCCCAGCGGCCGATCTCCTCGGCCAGGATGTCCAGATGGACGATGGGGACGCCGGGGGGCGGCATGGCGTAGCGCTTGGTGGCGATCTCGCCCAGCTTGCAGCCGACGATTAAGATGGCGTCGGCAACCTCCAACACGTCGTTGGCGGTGCGCGCGTAGCGGCCGAACAGGCCCAGGGACAGGGGGTGGGTGCAGGCGATGGCGCCCTTGCCCGAAAGGGTATGGGCGACGGGAATCCCTTGGTCCTCGGCGAAGGCGGTCAGGGCGTCGTGGGCCGCGGAGAGGTGAACCCCGCCGCCGGCCAGGATCACCGGCCGCTCGGCCTCGGAAAGCAGTCGCGCCGCCCGCGCCAGATCGTCGCGGGCCGGCCGGGTGCGCCGGGACGGGGCGTGCAACGTGGTCGGATCGGCGTAGAGCGCGTCGGCCTCGAAAGAGAAGACCCCGTGGCAGATGTCCTCCGGCACGTCGAGCAGCACCGGTCCGGGGCGGCCCGACGTGGCGACCGCATAGGCGCGGCGCACGTGTTCGGGAATGCGCTCCCCCACTTCGATGCGGATGACCTCCTTGACCGCCGGGCGCAGCATGTCCACTTGCCGGGTCTCCTGGGTCATGTTTTTCCACGCGTGGGCCCGGTTGGCGTCGCCGATCATGGCGATCAGGGGAATCCCCGCGTGGAGCGATTCGGCGAGGGCCGTCAGCAGGTTGGTGGCGCCGGGGCCGAGGGTCGCGTCGCATACGCCGGGCCGCCCCGTCACCCGCGCCCAGGCATCGGCCATGAAGGCGCCGCTGCGTTCGTCGTTGATCAGGCTGTGGGACAGGCCCAGCTTGCGCACCGCGTCGTAGAAGGGCAGCAACTGAAATCCGGCCATGCCGAACATGGGCCCCACATCGTGACGCTTGAACATCTCGGCCAGGGCCTCGCCGCCGGTCAGTTCCATCGTCAGGTTGCTCCCCGCCACCGAGGGGGCCGCCGTGTCGTCCATCGTGGGTCCTCGTGCCTATTGGGCGGTCCAGCCGCCGTCGATGGGAAGCGCGATGCCGGTCAGGTTCGCCGCCGCGTCGCTGCACAAATAAAGGACCGCGTCGGCGATCTGCTCCGGGGTGGTCGGCTGCTGGGTGGCGTGCTTGTTGCCGACGAACCGCTTGATGGCCTCGGCCTCGTCGACGCCCCAGTCGGCGGCCCGGGCCCGGATCTGATGCTCCAGCCGGCTGGGCAGCACGTAGCCGGGGCAGATGGCGTTGCAGGTCACCCCATGCTCCGCCGCCTCCAGGGCGACGCACTTGGTCAGGCCCACCAGGCCGTGCTTGGAAGCGACGTAGGCGGACCGCGCCGGCGAAGCGATCAGCCCGTGGGAGGAGGCGGTATTGACGATCCGGCCCCACCCTTTGGCGTACATGTACGGCACCGCGAGCTGGGTGCAGTAGAAGGCTGCCGAAAGGTTGATGGCGATCACCTCTTCCCACTTGTCGTGAGGAAAATCCTCGATTCGGTCCGGATGCTGGATGCCGGCGTTGTTCATCAGCACGTCGACTCCGCCGAAGCGCTTTTCGGCGTCCTCGAACAGGTCCTTGATCTGGTCGGGCTTGAGCATGTTGGCGCCGTTGAAGAAGACCCGCACCCCGTGGGTCGCCTCGATGTCGGCGAGGATGCGCTCGATCTCGGCGGCATCGCCGAGCCCGTTGAGCATGATGTTGCAACCCTGGCTCGCCAAGCGGCGCGCCGTGGCCAGCCCGATGCCGCTGGTGGAGCCGGTCACCAGGGCGGTCTTGCCCTTGAGGCGCTCGAACATGCGTCGTTTTCTCCCTGATTTCGGGCGGCCAGGGTAAAGCAGTTTCAACGCCGGGGCGATGGCCTGTCGGTCACGTCGTCTCGGCGCCGATCATCAAGTCGACGAAGGCCCGGCAGGTCATCCCCGGCTTGGCGCCCCGCGCCCGGGCCGCCCCGTTGACATGGGAAAGGATGCCGTCTTCGTAGGTCGATCGGGCATCGCCGATGCGGGCGCTTGCCGCCGTCACCGTGACACCGGCGATACCGCGGCGATCCAGGTCCGGCAGCCGCGAGACCGTGGCCGATCCGGCGTCGTTGAAGACGGCGGCCAGCACGTCGGGACGCTTGCCCCAACTTGGATCGTTGCGCAGCAGATCGCCGTGGGAGCCGGTGACGACAACACGGCCCAGGTCCTCCCCCCGCACCAGCGAGGTCGAGTCGCAGCCCACCACCAGCGCCTCCCCGGGATGGTCGCGGAGGATGAACCGGGCCTCCTCGTAGGCCGGAACTTTGCCGGTGCGGCTTGGCGCCAGCCGCATGAAACGGGCGCATGCCGTCGTCTCCTGTCCGGGCCGGCAGCCGGCGGCACGTGCCGTTTCGTTCACCCGCCCGATGGTCCCTCGGGACAGGGAAGCGCCGTCGCCGATGGTGGCCGTGGGGCCATCGACCACGGCGCCGGCGACCGACAGGGTATCGAGGTAGGCCAGGGCGCCGATCCCCGCCTCGTCCTTGCCGATCCCGGCGTCATGGAGGATGACGCCCCGCAGGCCCGCCTTCGCCACCAGATAGCCGGAATAGACGCCCCCATGGGAGGCGGCGATGCCGATCTTTCCTTCGGCCTCGGGACCGAACTTGGTGGCGGAATCGCGGATCAGGATGTCGTCGTCGGACATGGATGCCGTGCAAGTGCTCTTACAGAGGGCGCACCGGATTACGGCGGATCGTTGGCTGGCCTTCCTGGATACTGTTCGAACCAAGAGATTTGAGCAAGTGCTCTCACTGAGCGCTCAGGTTCAGGCCCTTCCGAGAGCGGCGTGAGCGCTCTGTGAGGTATGGCGAGGCTTGTGTCCAGAGTCTTGTTCAATTTGACCACGGCGCCGGTTCGTCGAGGGCAAGCCATCAGGCTACCTCGACGGTCAACCAGATGAGCTCCTTGGTCTCGAACGTGCTCTGCCAAACCTTCCGTCCGACCTCCGGCAACATATGGACGTCTTTCTCCATAATCTCGCCGAGAACGGGAACCGCGAGATCCTCGGTCGCCTCCCCATATTGAACGATGAACTTCTGACCCGTCGACTTGGTCTACCGGATCGGCTTCAATCCGCTGCACGCCCGAGTGTGGATAGGACAATGAGTCAAATCGTACTCGCACCAGGTGCGGTAACCCTGGCCCAGTGGCGGGAAGTCTTCCAGGGCGCCGCGCCGAGCCTCGATCCCGGGTGCCGGAGCGGCGTCGAACCCGCGGCGGCCATGGTGGCAATGATCGCGTCGACCGGCGAGCCGGTCTACGGCATCAACACCGGGTTCGGCAAGCTGGCGGGCGTTCGCATCGAGGCGGCGGAGCTCTCCCGGCTGCAACGCAACATCGTCCTGTCCCATGCCGCGGGGGTCGGCGAGCCGACGCCGGCGCTCGTGGTGCGGCTGATGATGGCCTTGAAGATGGCGAGCCTCGCCCAGGGCGCTTCGGGGGTCCGCTTTGCCACCCTGGCGCTGATGGCGGACATGCTGGAACGGGACATTGTGCCGCTGGTGCCGGCCCAGGGCTCGGTCGGCGCCTCGGGCGATCTCGCGCCCCTGGCCCACATGGCCGCGGCAATGATCGGCGTCGGCGACGTCTTCGACCGGGGAAGCCGCCGCGCCGCGGCCGCCGCGTTCGGCGACGCCGGGCTGGCGCCCCTCGAACTGGGGCCGAAGGAGGGACTGGCGCTGCTCAACGGCACCCAGTTCTCGACCGCCCATGCCCTCGCCGGCCTCTTCGATGCGGAACGCCTCTTGCAGGTGGCGCTGGTGACCGGGGCGCTCGCCACCGACGCGGCCAAGGGATCGGACGGCCCCTTCGATGCGCGCCTTCACGTGTTGCGAGGCCATCGCGGGCAGATCGAGACCGCCGCGGCACTGCGGGACCTGATGGACGGCAGCGCCATCCGTGCCTCTCATCTGCGGAACGACGACCGTCTCCAGGATCCCTACTGCCTGCGCTGCCAGCCCCAGGTGATGGGCGCCTGCCTGGATCTCCTGCGCCATGGGGCGGCGACACTCGGCACCGAGGCCAACGGCGTCTCCGACAACCCCCTGGTCTTCGTCGACACGGGGGAAGTGTTGTCGGGCGGCAACTTTCACGGCCAATGCGTGGCCTTCGCCGCCGATGTCATGGCCCTGGCGATCTGCGAGATTGGGTCCCTGGCCGAGCGGCGCGTGGCCATGCTGATCGATCCCGCCCTGTCGCGCTTGCCTGCTTTCCTGACCAGCCAACCGGGACTTAACTCCGGCTTCATGATCCCGCAGGTGGTCGCCGCGGCGCTGGTCGCCGAGAACAAGCAGCGCGCGGCGCCGGCATCGATCGATTCGATCCCCACCTCGGCCAACCAGGAGGACCATGTGTCGATGGCCGCCCTCGGCGCGCGGCGCCTGCTGGCGATGACCGGGAACCTAGCCAATATCCTGGGGATCGAGCTTCTGGTCGCGGCACAGGGATGCGATTTCCACGCGCCGCTCGCCTCGAGCCCGCCGCTCGAGCGCGTCCGCAAGCGGCTGCGGGACGCGGTGCCCCATCTCGACGAAGACCGCTTCTTCGCGCCGGACATGGAGAAGGCGGCGGCTCTGGTGCGCTCCGGCGCGATCCTGGACGCCGTCGGCGGCCTCCCCCTGCCCGGCATCGAGGCGCCGCCGTGACCGCTTTCCCAGCCCGGACTGGACAAGGGTCCCGCGGTCTCGCCGACCCAATCCCATCCACAGGTGCCGGCCAATGACGCGAACCGACAATACCCGCCGCATCCGGGCACCGCGCGGAACGGCGCTCACGGCGAAGAGCTGGCTCACCGAAGCGCCGCTCCGCATGCTGATGAACAACCTCGATCCCGAGGTCGCCGAGCGCCCGGAGGAACTGGTGGTCTATGGCGGTATCGGCCGGGCCTCCCGCGACTGGGAGAGCTTCGATCACATCGTTGCCACCCTGACGCGGCTGGGCGAGGACGAGACGCTGCTGATCCAGTCGGGGAAGCCCGTCGGGATCTTTCGCACCCACGGCGACGCGCCGCGGGTGCTGATCGCCAATTCCAACCTGGTGCCCAATTGGGCGACGTGGAGTCACTTCGGCGAGCTCGACCGCAAGGGCCTGATGATGTACGGCCAGATGACGGCGGGCTCGTGGATCTACATCGGCAGTCAGGGCATCCTGCAAGGCACTTACGAGACCTTCGCCGAGGTTGCCCGCCAGCACTATGGCGGGGATGTCTCCGGGAAGTGGTTTCTCACCGCCGGCCTCGGCGGCATGGGCGGCGCCCAGCCGCTGGCGGCGACCATGGCCGGCGCCTCGTGCCTGGTGGTCGAATGCCGGCCGAGCCGCATCGAGATGCGGCTCAAGACCGGCTATCTCGACCGCATGGCGACCGACCTCGAGGAGGCTCTTGCCGTCATCGACGCCGCCTGCCGCGAGCGCAAGCCGGTGTCGGTGGGGGTGCTCGGCAACGCCGCCGAGGTCCTGCCCGAGCTGGTTCGCCGCGACGTGTGGCCCGACGCCGTCACCGACCAGACCTCGGCCCACGACCCGGTCAACGGCTACCTGCCCAAGGGCTGGACCCTGGAAGAATGGGAGGCGCGCCGTGGCAGCGATCCGGACGCGGTGGCCGCGGCCGCCAAACGCTCGATGGCCGAGCACGTGCGCGCCATGCTCGCCTTCCGTGCCCGCGGCGTCCCCACCTTCGACTACGGCAACAACATCCGCCAGATGGCCAAGGACGAAGGCGTCGCCGACGCCTTTGACGTTCCCGGCTTCGTTCCCGCTTACATCCGCCCCCTGTTCTGCCAGGGGGTGGGCCCCTTCCGCTGGGCGGCGCTCTCCGGCGACCCGGAGGATATCTTCCGCACCGACGACAAGGTGCGGGAACTCCTGCCCGATGACGGCCACCTTCACCGCTGGCTCGACATGGTGCGGGCGCGGGTGCACTTCCAGGGACTGCCGGCGCGAATCTGCTGGGTTGGGCTGGGCGACCGCCACCGGCTCGGCCTCGCCTTCAACGACATGGTTGCCAGAGGCGAGCTGACGGCACCGATCGTGATCGGGCGCGACCACCTGGACTCGGGCTCCGTCACCAGCCCCAACCGCGAAACCGAGGCCATGAAGGACGGTTCGGACGCGGTGTCAGACTGGCCGCTGCTCAATGCGCTCCTCAACTGCGCCTCGGGGGCGACCTGGGTGTCGTTCCATCACGGTGGCGGCGTCGGCATGGGCTACGCTCAGCACGCCGGCATGGTCGTCGTCTGCGACGGGACGCCGGCGGCGGCGCAACGCATCCAGCGCGTCCTTTGGAACGACCCGGCGAGCGGCGTCATGCGCCACGCTGACGCCGGCTACGAGGACGCGATTATCTGTGCCCAGTCCTTCGGGCTCGATCTTCCCTCCCTTCCCTGAGCACAACGATAGGTGCTGTCAGAGCAATGCGAACCAGTCTTCGGATTGGCGGGCGACACCACCGTCATGCCGCCCGCTGACGCCATTCGGCCAGCGCGGCGAAATACGCAGGACGAATACGACAAAAAGGCGCGCGAACTGAAGGCGCGGCAGATCGAGATGGCGCTACCCATCGAGCAGCACGAACAGGGCGACGGCGAGTTCCGAGCAACCCTGGAAACCCTGATATCCGTGGATTCGCGGGCAGCGGACATTTTCGCGCGTTCGAAAACCGAGCAAACGGGCCAGCTGGTCGCTTTCGTCTTTTCGAACCTGCGTCTCAGAGGGAAAAAGCTAGAGTATGCCTTGCGTTCACCCTTCGACCTAATGGTTCAACCGGACGACCTATGCAAGCTGGCTGGGGGACCTGGATTCGAACCAGGACTGCACGGTCCAGAGCCGAGAGTTCTACCGTTAAACTATCCCCCAAGCGCGGGAGGTGTTTCTACCACGCCCGGCCGCCGAGGGGCAACGCGGGGCTGCGGGGATTCCTCCCCGTGGGAGGGCGATGGCGATCGCGGCGTCTTCAGGTTTCGTCTCCCAGAAGCCCGTGGGCCCGATGCCAATGCTCGAGGGATTGATCGGGATAGGCGTCGTGGCGGGCCTCGCCGTCTCGGGCATCGAGGCGCACCCAATTGGCCTTGGAGGCCAGCATCATGTGAACATGCGCCGGTGGTTCCGGCAGGGGCGTGTCGATGGCGCTAGCGAAGGGATGGACCAACGCCGGCCAGCGAGGGTCCGAAACCCACAGGGCGGCGCCGCAACGGGAACAGAACCGCCGCTCCGCCGGGCTCTCATCGCCGTCGATGGTGGCGTGGTAGACGGATACATCGGCCTCGCCGTGAACCACCAGGCTGTCCGCCCGGGCGCCGAGGTTGATGGCGTAGCCGCCGCCCGCCGTCTTGCGGCAGATCGAGCAGTAGCAACGAAGGTAGGGGACCGGCGCATGGGCGTCGACGCCGAACCGCACCGCGCCCCAATGACAGGAGCCTTCAAGCTTCATCGCTCGGTCCTTTCAAGTCTCGCCGGAGCGTCGCCGCCGCCCGCCGCCGTCCGCCGACGCAGATTGACAGTGCGGCGGTTCTTCGCCAACTTCAACCGTTGGGTGCTCGACTGTTGTGTTGTCGGATTGGGCGCCGATCCGTGGACGCGCCCCAAATTTCCGCGTCCGGCGGACAACAAAATTTTGGACGTACCGCATGGAACCCGCCGCGCAGTCTGATCGCCCTGGCCAATCGGCCGACATCCGCGCGGAAGACGAATTCCTCATCCCCCTGCGGTTGAGTTCGCGATGGCGCTGGCCGGGCCTTGTCTACGTTTGTGTCGTGGTGGCGACCATCGGCACCTTCGTGGCGGGGTCGCTTGTTGCGTCGAATGTGCTCTTCGATGCGCAACGCACGCGCCAGATCGAGGAGCTTGCCGAGACGGCGCTTCGTCGCGCGGAGGTGTCCGTCGACTTCGGCGCCGCGACCCTTGACGAGTTGATCGAGCGCGGACCCATGGCCTGTGACGCCGTGGCGCTGCAGACGGTGCGGCTTCACGTCTATCAGCGGGGGAACGTGAAGGATATCCGTGCCGTCAACCGGACGGCTCGGTGATCTGTTCCGCCTATTCGGAGACGTTGGAATTCGACAAGGGATGGGCCGGCCGTGACGCCATGTTGCCGGCCCGCGATCAATCGGTGCGCTTGTTTCTGGTCGAACAGTTCTTCGGCATCGCGCTCGGCGTTCTGAAGGAAGTCGACGCCGACCGTTCCCTGGTCGCCGTCCTCGGCATGAACCCGTCCCTCTACGACATCATGCCGACCGAACTCCGACCGCACAGTGAAGTCGCGCTGGAGCTTGGTGACGGCCAGACCGTGGCCCGCTACGCGTTCACCGAGACCGAAACGTTCGGCGAGGACGCCGTCGGTTTTGTCAGGATTTCCGAGCGCTACCCTCTCAGGGTTGTCCTCAAAGTCGAACCGAAAGCCTATGGTCGCTGGCATCAAGAGCCTTACCTGCCGATTGTGGTGTTTGCGGCGGTCATGGGATTGGCCTTTGGCCTGCTGCTGGCGAACACGGTCAATCGGCCGAGGAATCCCGTCGACCAGATGGACCAGGCGCTGGCCGCCGGTGAGTTCCAGCCCTATCTGCAACCGGTGTTCGACTTGCGAAGCGGGACCATCATCGGCTGCGAAGCCCTGGCACGCTGGTTGCGCCCGGATGGCAGCATCATTCCGCCGTTACGGTTCATCCCATTCGCGGAAAGCAACGATCGTATCGGTCCCCTGACGTGGCACATCGTGTCGGCGGCGCTTGAAGCCTTGCGCGTCCCCCTGCGCAGAGACGGCAACTTCAAGGTCGCCGTCAACATTTCGCCGTGCCACTTGATCAGCGACGGTTTCGAACAGCGATTTCGCGAGGTCGTGGCGGAGGCCGACGTGCCGCCGCGCCAAGTCGTCCTCGAACTGACCGAGCGGGAGGAGCTGGCAGATCCGGCGAAAGTGGCCGCCGTCATCGAAAGCCTGCGGCGCTGGGGCTTCGGCGTCGCCTTGGACGACGTGGGGATCGGCCACAACGGCCTGTCTCACATTCAGCAGCTGGGCGCCAACATCATCAAGATCGACAAATTTTTTGTCGACGGGATTGGTCTGGATGCGTCGGCGACCACCGTGGTCGAGATGCTCGTCAGCCTGGCCAGGCAGCTCAACATGAGCGTACTGGCCGAAGGCATCGAGACCGAGACCCAGTTAAACGGACTGGTTGCATGTGGCGTGACGGAAGGTCAGGGTTACCTCAGGGCGGTCCCGTTGCCGGTCGATGGGTTCCTGACGTTGCTGGAGGAGAGTTGCGCTTCCGCCACGCCGGAGCCCATGGCCCCACCCCGGGTCCATGTGGCTTGAGCCGCGCTGTCCCGCCACCTACTCCAAATCGCTAACGCAGCAACTGACCGCGGAGTTCGCCGCCCGGGTGGCGGCCCGTGTGAATGTTCACTTACCACAGGCCCGCCAAGAGGTCCTTGGCTTGTGATATCGACACGATATGGGAGCCCTTGGTCGGCGAGTTGACGAACTTGAAGGGCACCAGAATGCCCGCATTCTTGCCGCTTTGGCCGGGACCGTGAATGTGGGCGCCAATAGCAGGGCCGGTGAGTCCCGAATAGGTGACGACCCAGGCAAGTTTGCGGGTCTCCGTATCGAACGTCGCCGCCGCGGACCCGCTGGCCGCGCTGTCGTTCGGCGGCACTTCGTTTGAACCCTTCAGCGTGGCTTTCAACGCGATCGTTTCGGCCAGCACCGGGGGGATGAAGAGAAAAATGGCCGCAATCGCGGAGAGGGCAACCGCGGCCCTGATTGGCCGAATCATGACATGCCTCCGTACATCAGTATCAACGCCGATGGACCGGCTGAAGTCCTGTCGTCCCAAGACTGGATGCGCCGGACGACTGCTGGTGGTCGCCTCATGCCGGGTCGGCTCGGGTAGCCCGTATACTGTGCCCCCAAATCGATCCTCAGACAATCGGCCAATTGCATCAGTCCGGTCCCCGGCGGCTGAGTCGGATTGACACTCGAAACAGCCGCTCGATAGTGTTCAAGGGTTCAAACGTCCGAACGCCCGCTAACAATGACGGGTCGGGTGCGACCATTGGGAGGTTCAACCATGCGATTTCAAGCCCCATTTACGTCGACTCTAACCCTTGCAGGGTGGCTATTTGCCGCCGTGCCGGGTCCAGGACAGGCCGACGAGATCGCGATCTCCTGCGGCGCCGTGGGTCAGGAGCTGGCGTTCTGCCGAACCGGCGCCGAAGCCTGGGCGGCAAATACCGGGCATACGGTCAACATCATCTCGACGCCGAACTCGGCGACCGAGCGGTTGGCGCTCTACCAGCAAATCCTTGCCGCCCGGGCCGGCGACATCGACGTGTTTCAGATCGATGTGATCTGGCCGGGCATCCTGGGGGCCCACTTCATCGACCTCCGGCCCCATTCCGGCGGCGCCGAGAAGGCCCACTTCTCCGCCATTGTCGACAACAACACCGTTGACGGCCAGCTCAAGGCGATGCCGTGGTTCACCGACGCGGGCGTCCTCTACTACCGCAAGGACCTGTTGGAGAAGCACGGCGAAAAACCGCCTGTGACGTGGCAGCAACTCGCCGCCACGGCGAAGAAGATCATGGACGCCGAGCGCGCGGCCGGCGTCGGCGACATGTGGGGTTTCGTCTTCCAGGGCAAGGCCTATGAGGGGCTGACCTGCAATGCGCTGGAATGGGTCGACAGCTATGGTGGCGGGTCCATTGTCAACGACGATGGCGATATCACCATCAACAACGGGAATACCTCGGCGGCCCTGGACGGGGCTGCCTCCTGGGTCGGCACCATCGTCCCCGAAGGGGTGCTGAACTATGCCGAGGAGGAGGCCCGCGGCGTGTTCCAGACCGGCAAGGCCGTGTTCATGCGCAACTGGCCTTACGCGTGGTCCCTGGCCCAGTCCGCGGACAGCCCGATACGGGGCCGGGTGGGCGTTGTGGCGCTGCCCAAGGGCGGCACGGACGGGCAGCACACCGGGACATTGGGCGGTTGGCAGCTTGCCGTCTCCGCCTATTCCAAGAATCCCAAGATCGCCGCCGACCTGGTGATGTATCTGACCGGCCGCGAAGAGCAGAAGCGCCGGGCCATCGAGGCGTCCTACAATCCCACCATCAAGGACCTCTACCAGGACGCCGACGTGCTTAAGGCGGTGCCGTTCTTCGGCTCGCTCCACGACACCTTCACCAACGCTGTGGCGCGGCCGAGCCGGGTGACGGGGGCCAACTACAACAAGGTCTCCAACGCCTTCTGGGAAGCGGCGCATGCGGTGCTGTCGGGCAAGCGGAACGCCACGGACAGCCTGGCGGCCCTCGAGCGCGAACTCACGCGGATAAAGCGCCGCGGTTGGTAATCCGCGCGCCAGGGGAGAAGAGACGACGGCTGGCTCCGGCCTGACGCAGGCGCGGCGACGGGCTGCGTTCCTGTTCCTCGCCCCCATGCTGGCGGTGCTCGCCATCGTCGCGGCCTGGCCGTTGCTGCGCACCATCTGGTTCGGTTTCACCGACGCCAACCTCTCCGACCTTGGCAATGCCGCATTCATCGGGTTCGAGAACTACTACGCGGTCCAGGACGGCGAGGTCTTCGGCCTGCTCGCCGATCCCGACTGGTGGAACGCGGTGTGGAACACGATCTGGTTCACCGGCGTGTCGGTGTCCCTGGAGACGGTGCTGGGCATGGTCGTGGCGCTGGCCCTCAACGTCCGCTTTCCGGGCCGCGGCCTGCTGCGCGCGGCGGTGCTGATCCCATGGGCGATCCCCACCGTGGTGTCGGCCAAGATGTGGGGCTGGATGCTGCACGACCAGTTCGGCCTGCTCAACGACCTCTTCCTCCGCCTCGCCCTGATCGCCGAACCGATCGCCTGGACCGCGTCGGCCGACACCGCCATGTGGGCCGTCGTCATGGTCGATGTGTGGAAGGCCACGCCATTTATGGCGCTGCTGATACTGGCCGGCCTGCAACTGATACCGGCGGACTGCTACGAGGCCGCCCGCATCGACGGCGCCCATCCGGTCACTGTGTTCTTCCGCATCACCCTGCCCCTGGTGTGGCCGGCGGTGATGGTGGCGGTCATCTTTCGCGCCCTGGATGCCCTCAGGATATTCGACCTGATCTACGTGCTCACGTCCAACAGCCGGGACACCATGACCATGTCGGTCTATGCCCGGCAGCAGTTGGTGGACTTTCAGGAAGTGGGATACGGCTCGGCGGCCTCGACGCTGTTGTTCCTGATCATCGCCGCACTGACCATCGCCACCATCTATCTGGGCCGGGTCGACGTGACGGGGAAGAGGGCGCGATGAGCCGCTGGACCCTGCCGGCCAAAATCGGCTTTGGCGCCCTGCTGGCGGCAATCGTCCTGTTCGCGGTATTTCCGTTCTATTACGCGGTGGTGTCGTCGTTCCGCACCGGCTCGGAACTTTTTCAAGTTGCCTATCTGCCTGATCGGTGGACGGTCGAGAACTACGTCTCGGTGTTCCGCGAGCAACCCTTCGGTCGCAACATCCTCAACTCCGTCGTCGTGGCGGTCGCCGTGGTGGCGCTGTCGCTTTTCCTCGGCGTGACCGCGGCGTTCGCCTTGGGCAGGGTGACGTTCCGCGGCCGGGGCGCCTTGCTTCTGACAATCCTGTCGGTGTCCATGTTCCCGCAAGTGGCGGTGCTGTCGGGGATGTTCGAACTGGTGCGGGGCCTCGGCGTCTACAACAGCCTGTGGGGCCTGGTGCTGGCGAATTTGATCCTGACCCTGCCGTTTACCGTCTGGGTGCTGACCACCTTCATGCGGGAGATGCCGGTCGAGCTTGAAGAATCCGCCTACATGGATGGTGCAACCCCATGGGTGGTGGTGACGCGGGTGTTCCTGCCGATCCTGTGGCCGGCGCTGGTGACGACCGGGCTTCTCGCCTTTATCGCCGCCTGGAACGAGTTCTTGTTCGCGCTCACCTTCACCCTGTCGAACGAGGCGCGCACGGTGCCCGTGGCCATCGCCCTGATCTCGGGCGCCACCCAGTACGAGCTGCCCTGGGGCAACATCATGGCCGCCTCGGTGATCGTCACCGTGCCGTTAGTGCTTCTGGTGCTGGTGTTCCAGCGCAAGATCGTCACCGGCCTGACCGCCGGCGCCGTGAAGGGGTGACGGCGGACCGAAAACAGACCGCCTCAGCCGCTGTCCCGTGCGACGATCCAGTCGTGGTCGGGGTGGTTCTTGAACCGCCACTTGCGGATCGGACCGGCCATGACGTTGAGGTAGTACATGTCGTAGCCGTAGGGCGCGCCGCAGGGGTGGTGGCCCTTGGGCACCAGAACCACGTCGTGGTCGCTGACGGTAAATGTCTCGTCCAGCTCCCCGTCCTCGGTGAACACCCGCTGGATGCCAAATCCCTGGTTCGGCGTGACGCGGTGATAGTAAGTCTCCTCCAGGTAGGTGATGTTCGGGTATTCGTCCTCGTCGTGCCGGTGCGGCGGGTAGGAGGACCAGTTGCTGGACGGGGTGTAGACGTCGGTCACCAGAAGGCTGTCGGCGACGTCGGCCTGCTCCATGGCGATTGCATGGATCTGGCGGGTGTTGGCGCCCTTACCCCGGGCTTCATCGGTGATGTCGTCGGGGCCAATGATACGAGCCGAATGGCCGCCATGGCCCGGCGCCATGCAGACCGCAAGCGTGCAAGGGGTGGTCGCACGGGCGCGCCAGTCGGCGCCGTTGGGGACGTAGACGCACCACGGCTTCGTGCGCTCGAAGACGTCCATGCGTTCGCCCAGCTCGCCGAAGTCGTCGTTGCCCACCGCAATCTCCGCCTTGCCCTCCACCAGCACCAGAAGCACCTCCCGGTCCCCCGTCGATTCGGCGGCCGCCTCGCCGGGCGCCAGGCGATAGAGGCCGAAACCGATGTACTGCCAACCGGCGGAGGTGGCGGTGATGTCGTGGACCTTGCCGTTCGCGCCCGTCGGTTTTCGGTGCAGGTCGGTCATGTTGCCTCTCCCTTGTCGAGCCCGGCTTGCCGCGCCATACGCGTCAGGGCCTCAAGACCCATGGACTGATAGTACATCGGGTTGCGGACAGCCGGATCCTGTTCCGCCTCGATCACCAGCCATCCCCCGTAACCCTGTTCGGCGGCGATCCGCAGAACCGGTTTGAAGGCGACGGCACCCTCCGGGTCGCCGGGCACCGTGAAGACGCCTCGGCGGACGCCTTCGAGGAAACTCAGGCGCTGCGTTTGCACCTCCGCCATCACGGCGGGCCGCACGTTCTTCGCGTGGATATGGGCGATGCGCCCCATGTAGCGCCGCGCCAGCCGTTCGGGATCGACGCCGCCAAGGAAGGCGTGGCCCGTATCCAGCAACAGGTGGGTCGCCGGTCCGGTAGCGGCCATGAAGGCGTCGATCTCGGCCGCCGTTTCGACCACAGTGCCCATGTGGTGATGGTAGACGAGGGTGATGCCCTGGTCGGCGCAGGTTTCCGCGATGGCCTCGACGCTGGCGCCGAAGGCCTCCCACGCACCATCCGCTAGCACGGGGCTGTCGGCGATTGGCGCGGCGTCGTTGCCGTGGATGGCGTTGGAAGTCTCGCAGGCGATGCAGACCTGGCAGCCCATGGCCTTCAGCAGGTCGAGATGGGGCTGGATCGCGGCCTTCTCCGCCTCGATGCCGTGCGCCAACAGGTTGAGGGAATGCCAGCCCGAAACGAATTTCAGGCCGTGGGGCGCCAGAGCCTTCCGCAAGGCCGGCGCTTCGGTGGGCATTTTGTGACCCTTCTCGATGCCGTCGAAGCCGATCTCGCCCGCTTCGCGAAGGCATTGCTCCAGGGATATGTCCGCGCCGAGCGATTGGTCGTCGTCGTTTGACCAGGCGATGGGGTTGGTGCCGTAGCGGATCAAGCCGGTTGTCCGGTCAATCGGCGCGGCGACGGACCGCCAGCGCGGCCTCGTAGCCCTGGCGTGCCTCGGCGACCTGCGGCCGGGCGGAAACCTCGGGCACCGCCACGTCCCACCAGTGGCCACCCTCCTCGGTGGCGGGCATGGGGTCGGTGTCGATGGTGATGACGTAGGTGGTTTTGGAAGCGCGGGCGCGCATCATGGCCTCTTCAAGCGCCGCGGTCGAGCCGACGTTCTCGGCCACTGCGCCCATGGATTCGGCGTGTGCGGTGTAATCGATCCGCGAGGGCGTGGCGTGGCGGGCGTCGTCGAGAAGGTTGTTGAAGCTTTCGCTCCCCGCCGCCCGCTGCAACCTGTTGATGCAGCCGAAACCTCGGTTGTCGAGCACCACCACGATGATCTTCACCCCCAGCATGACCGAGGTGGCGAGCTCGGAATTCATCATCAGGTAGGACCCGTCGCCCACCATGACCACCACCTCCCGCTCGGGCAGGGCCATCTTGACTCCCAGACCGCCGGCGATTTCATAGCCCATGCAGGAATAGCCATATTCGATGTGATAGCCGTTGGGCCGCTCTGCCCGCCACAGCTTGTGGAGCTCGCCCGGCAGACCGCCCGCCGCGCAGACCAGCACCGTGTCCTTGTCGGAGGCCCGCTGCACCGCGCCGATCACCTGCGCGTCGGACGGCAGGGCGTTTCCCGTCGGGGCGGCCGTCACGACATCGGCGGCGGATAGCCACGCTTCCTTCAACGAGGATTCCGGCGGGGTCGCGGTCCAGCCGTCGAGCTGTGCAGAGAGCTCCTCCAGCCCTGCATTGGCGTCGCACACCAGGGGCAGCGCGCCATGCTTGGCGGCGTCGTAAGTGGCCGCGTTCAGCATAACGAACCGCCGGTTCGGGTTCTTGAACAGGGACCAGGAGCCGGTGGTGAAGTCCTGCATGCGGGTGCCCACGCACAGGATAACGTCGGCTCTTTCCGCCACCGCGTTGGCGGCGCTGGTCCCGGTGACGCCGATCGAGCCCAAGTTCAGGGGATGGTCGTGGGGCAGGGCCGACTTGCCCGCCTGGGTCTCGGCCGCCGGCGTCTGGTGGGTCTCGGCGAAGTGACGCAGAGCTTCGGTGGCGCCCGAATAGTGGACGCCGCCACCGGCGATGATCAGCGGTACTTTCGCCGTCCGCAACGCCGATGCCGCCGATTGAAGCTCGCCTGTGTCCGGTCTTGGGCGGCGCTGGGCCCACAAGCGGGGGGCGAAGAAGCTTTCCGGCCAGTCGAAGGCCTCGGCCTGGACGTCCTGGCAGAAGGCAAGGGTGACCGGGCCGCATTCGGCGGGGTCCGTCATCACGGTCATGGCGCGGGGCAGGGCGGTTAGAAGCTGCTCGGGCCGGGTGATGCGATCGAAATACCGGCTGACGGGCCTGAAGCAGTCGTTGGCGCTGATGGTGCCGTCCTGAAAATCTTCCACCTGCTGCAGCACCGGATCCGGCGCCCGGTTGGCGAACACGTCGCCGGGGATCAGCAGCACCGGTAGGCGGTTGACATGGGCCACAGCCGCCGCCGTGACCATGTTGGTGGCACCCGGCCCGATGGAGGTGGTGACCGCCATTGCCCGGCGCCGGTTGGATGCCTTGGCGTAGGCGATGGCCGCGTGGGCCATGGCCTGTTCGTTGTGGCCGCGATAGGTGGGCAGGGCGTCGCCGGCGGCGAACAGCGCCTCGCCGATCCCGGCCACGTTGCCATGGCCGAATATGGCCCAGCAGCCGGCCAGGAACGGGACCCCCGGCGCGGTCTTCTGGGCGCACAGCCAGCGCACCATGGCCTGGGCGGCGGTCAATCGGATCGTGCTCATGGGTTGGCTCCCCGTTGGGTTCGTGCCTGGTCCCAGACCGCGCAAAGCCGGCCGAAGCGAGCGGCCATGTCCGCCACCGCCTCGGGTCCGGTCATCTCGCCGGTCAGCCAGGCGCGACAGGCGGTGGCGAAGATCGTCCGCCCCACCGCGAAGCCCTTGACCATGTCATGGCCGGCGGCGATGGCGAACCTTTCGGCCAGCCGCGCTTCGCCCTCGCCGAGGCCGAGCACCACGATCCCCCGGCACCAGGGGTCGTTCCCCTGCACGGCGGCGCAGGTTTGGGACCAGGCGGCGTTGTCGACCATCGGCTCCAGCTTCCACCAATCGGGCCGTACACCGATGTCGTAGAACCGCTGGATCACCACCGCGGAGGTGCGGTCGTCCACCGGCCCGACCACCGACGGGATGACTTCGAGCAGGAACTCCAGTCCACGGGCGCGGGCGGCGCGGGCCAGGCGGACAATGGTCTCCTCCTGACGCGCCTTCATCTCGTCGCCGTCGTCCGGGTGGTAGAGGCACAGCGCCTTGACCACGTGCTCCACCGGCCACTCCGCCAGTTCCGAACCCACATCCGGTCCGGTCTCCAGCAGCAACGGACGCGAGCCCGGCACCTCCACGGGGCGGCCGATCCACAGGCCCTGGCCGGCGGCGGCGTAAAGCGCATCGCGCCCGAGACGGGTGTCGCACAGGATGCCATAGCCGGGCCGGCCAGCGGCGACCTGGCGCGCAGCCTCGAGGCAAAGCGTCTTGAACCGGGGAATCCGTGCCGGATCGGCGCCGACCTCCTGGGCCACTGCCTCGATCTGCGACCGATGGTCGAAGGCGAAGACCCGCAACGCCGGCCAGTCGTCCCGGCGGTTGGTCGCCCAATGGACGTGCTCCAGTTCCGCGTCCTTGCGCAGGGCCGGGGTTCGCACACCCCGATCAAGGAAGAACCGCAGCTCCGCCCAGCTCGGACAGGCGGGCGCGCAGCCGTGGCGGGAAACCGCCAGGGCCCCGCAGGCGTTGGCGTATTTCAGCGTCGTCGGCCAGTCTTCGTCATCGAGCCAGCCCTTCAGCAGGCCCGCCATGAAGCCGTCGCCGGCGCCCAGCACGTTGAACACCTCGATGGGAAAGCCGGGGCCGGAAAGCCCCGCGTCCAGGTCGTCGGGAATGGCGCCTTCGAAGGCCGCGGCGCCCATGGGGCCGCGCTTGCAAATCAGCGTCGCCGCCGAGACACCCCGCACGGCACGCAGCGCGGCAATGGTGTCGGTGGTTCCCCCGGCGATGTGAAACTCCTCCTCGGTGCCGACGATCAGGTCGAAGAGATGCAGCGTCGATTGCAGCTTCGCCGTGACCTTGGCGCTTTCCACATAGCGGCTTTCGCCCTCGCCGTGACCCGCCACGCCCCACAGATTGGGGCGATAGTCGATATCGAGCGCCGTGCGCGCGCCGTTCTCCCGCGCCAGCCGCAGGGCTTTCAGCACCGCGGCCTCGGTTCGCGGGTTGCTCAAGTGGGTGCCGGTGACGGTGACGCAGCGGGCCTCGGCGATGAACGCCGGGTCGATGTCGTCCTCGCACAGTGCCATGTCGGCGCAGTCTTCCCGGTAGAAGATCATCGGGAACTGGTGTTCGTCGCGGATGCCAAGGAGAACCAGGGCCGTCAGGCGATCCGGGTCGGTTATCACGCCGCGCACGTCGACGCCCTCGCGGTTCAACTGCTCGCGGATGAAGCGGCCCATGTGCTCGTCGCCGACGCGGGTGATCACCGCCGAACGCAACCCCAGCCGCGCCCCGCCGGCGGCCATGTTGGTGGGCGAGCCGCCGATGTATTTGTTGAACGACGCCATGTCCTCCAAGCGCCCGCCCACCTGGGTGCCGTAAAGGTCCACCGAGCTGCGGCCGATGGTGATCACATCGAGCGGCTTCATCACACGGTGCCGCCGAGGGAGCCCTCCAGTTGGGCGAGCTCCTGTCCGCCGGCCATCATGTCCTGCAGTTCCTCGGGCGAAACGTCCCCCCGCTCGGCCGTGCCCAGGGTCTGACCCCGGTTCAACACCGTGAACCGGTCGCCCACCGCCATGGCGTGACGGACGTTGTGGGTGATGAACACGACGCCGATGCCGGCCTTGCGCACCTTGTCGATGGTGGCGAGCACGTTCGAGGTTTGGCGGACCCCAAGAGCCGAAGTGGGCTCGTCGAGGATCAGCGCCTTGGCGCCGAAGTGGACCGCCCGCGAGATCGCCACGGTCTGCCGCTCGCCGCCGGACAGGGTGCCCACGGCCTGATTGGGTTCGCGGAGATTAATCCCCATGCGGGCCATCTCCTCCAAGGTCACCCGGTTCGCCTTCTTGAAGTCGAGGAACTGGAACGGGCCAAAGCGCTTCACGGGCTCTTGACCCATCCAGAAATTGCGGGTCACCGACATCAGCGGAATCATCGCCAGGTCCTGGTAGACCGTGGCGATGCCGTACTGCATGGCGTCCCGGGGACTGTCGAACGTCACTCTCTCCCCATTCACCAGTATCTCGCCCTTGGTGGGTTTGTGGACCCCGGACATGGTCTTGATGAAGGTGGACTTGCCGGCCCCGTTGTCGCCCAGCAGGCAGTGGCATTCGCCCGGCATCACCGAGACGGTGACGCCGGCCAGTGCGATCACCTGGCCGAAATGCTTTTCGATGTCGCGCAGCTCGATCAAAGGCGTCGTCATCCCCGTTCTCCCGTGATCATGCGGCGAATGTAGGTGTTCAGAATCACCGCCAGCAGCAGAATGACGCCGAGGAACACCCGGAACAGCGAGCTCTCGACTCCGGTGAAGAACAGCCCTTGCTGCACCACCCCGAAGATCAGCGCCCCCAAGGCCGCGCCGACGACCGAACCGTAGCCGCCGGTCAGAAGCGCGCCGCCGATGACGACGCAGATGATGGCTTCGAACTCCTTCAACAGGCCCCGGTCGGCGGCCGCGGAGCCGAACTCCATCACCTGGCAGGTGGCGAACACGCAGGCGCAGAAGGCGGTGAACATGAACATCAGGACCTTCACCCGATTGACCGGCACCCCCGTGTAGCGGGCCGCCTGGGCGTCGCCGCCGGAGGCGAAGATCCAGTTGCCGAACTTGGTGCGGGTCAGCAGCCAATGGCCGAAGACGATCAGGACGATGGCCCAGATCATCAGCATGGGAATGCCGTCCACCACCGGCTGTCCGACCCGGTTGCCGCGGGTGAAGACGCCGATCAGGCCCATGTCGCCGAGCCACTGAAAGGCACCGGTGAACAACTTGCCGCCGAAGAGGGGTGCCAGCCAGTCGCCCTCGGCGGCATCCTTGACGCCGCCGATGATGGTCTTCCGGGTGGTCGAGATCGACAGAAAGATGGTCAGCCCACGCAGGATGTAAAGAAAGGCCAAGGATACGATGAAGCTGGGCAGTCCGGTCTTGATGACAAGCCAGCCGTTTACCGCGCCGAGACCGGTCGCGATGATGAAGGCGACGATGATGGCGAGCCACACCGGATAGCCCCATTGCACCGAAACGATGGCGATGACGATCCCGGCGAAGCCGATCATGGAGCCCACCGAGAGGTCGAACTCGCCGGCAATCATCAATAGGCACGCGCCGACGGCGATGATAGCGAACTGGGCGGAAACGACCCCCCAGTTCATCGCCCCCTCGGGGCTGAACATGCCGGTGTCGCCGGCAACGATGAGGAAGAATGCAAAGACGAGGATAACCCCGCAGATCGCTCCCAGTTCGGGACGGATCAGCGCCTTGCGGAGCGGCGATATCTCCTTGAGCCGTTCGTCGGTCATGGGACTGTCCCGGAGAATGCGGAAGGGTGAAAAGGCCCGGGGCGCGCGCCCCGGGCCGGCGACTCAGCGGTACTCGCCCGCGTATTTCTCCACCAGCGGTATGTTGCCCTTGGTCACGAAGCCGGGTCCGGAGTTGATGTGCCCGGACGGCAGGACGCCGTATCGCGCCAACTGGGTGAGGATCACCACCGGCAGGTAGCCCTGCAGGTAGGGTTGCTGGTCGATGCCGAATGCGATCACCCCGTCCTTGATGCCTTTCGCGATCTCGCCCGACAGGTCGAAGGTACCGAAGTGGATGTCGCCCGACAGGCCCATCTCCTCAAGCGCCGCCAGGGTCGGATGGGCCGAGGTCGGACCGAGTGTCAGGACCCCGTTGGTGTCCGCGTTGGTCGACAGGTAGGCCTTCACCTTGTTCTTGATCTCCGACGGGTCCTGGCCGCTGTCGATCATCTGCTTGCCAAGCTCCAAGCCCAGGGCATCGGCGTAGCCCCGGCAGCGCTCCACCGAGGCCGGGTTGGTGATGTAGTGGTTGACGCACAGGAACTTCTTCACCCCGGCGGCCTTCGCCCGCTTGCCGGCGCCGAGGCCGGCGTCGTATTCGGGCTGACCCACGTGGAGGAGGGCGCCCATGGCTTCGGACTGTTCGTGGGTGCCGGAGTTTATGGTGATCACGGGGATCCCGCGGTCCACCGCCGAGGTGACCGGACCCTTGAGGACATCGAAATCGGCGATGGTGACGATGATGCCGTCGGGGCTCGAAGCCGCGGCCTGCTGGACGATCCGCGCCATGTCGGCGAGGTCGCCGGTGGGCGGGTTGCGGTAGTCCACCGTGACGCCCATCTGCTTGCCGGCGACGGCGATCGCGTTCTTGATGGTGTTCCACCAACTGTCGCTGTCGGGCGCGTGGCTGATCAGCACGAAGCGCTCATCGGCGGCTTGCAAAGGGGCAATGGCGCCGGTGATCGCGATCGCGGCGGTGGCGATCGCGGCGAATGTCTTTCTCATTTCATGGCTCCCCAAAGGGTTTCCTGGCGGTTGAAGACGCGGCGCGCCCGTCCAGGGGTTCGGAAGCGCCGACCGAGTCGAGGTCCGCGGACCTCGTATGGTGACATTCTCATGCGGCGGATTTGGCTTTGCAACGATCTCGTGCGCGGCGAAGCAGAATGACAGCGATCCTGGCACGAGTGCGGGTTATCTTGTGCCGCGAGTCGTCCCTCTAGGGCATGGGCAAGCGAATGACGGAAGTCGGCATCGGGCTGATCGGCAGCGGGTTCATGGGCAAGTGCCATGCGCTCGCTTATCGCAATGTGAAGGCGGTGTTCGGCGACGTGCCGACGCCCCGGCTGGAGGTCCTCTGCGACACCCCGGCCGACCGTGCCGCCGGGATGGCGGCGCGGTTCGGCTTCGCGCGCCATACCGCCGACTGGCGGGCGCTGGTGACGGACCCGGCGGTGGAGATCGTCTCCATCACCACGCCCAACAGCCTCCATCGCGAGATGGCGGTTGCCGCGCTCGGTGCCGGCAAGCATGTCTATTGCGAAAAGCCCCTGGCCGTGACCTTCGCCCAGGCCGAGGAGATGGCCGCCGCCGCCGACAAGGCCGGCGTGCTGACCATCGTCGGCTACAACTACATCAAGAACCCCGCTTTTCTCCATGCCCGGAAGCTGATTGGCAACGGCGCCATCGGGCGCCCGATCCATTTCCGTGGCGTGGTCGACGAGGACTACCAGGCCGATCCGGAGGCCCCGTGGAGCTGGCGCTGCCTGACCGCGGACGCGGGACTGGGCGCCCTCGGCGACTTGGGGTGCCACCTGGTTTCGTGCGCGGTGGGTCTGATGGGGCCGGTCGAGAGCCTGATCGCTGATATGCGGACCGTGCACGAGACCCGTCCGCGATCGGATGGCGGCGGTTGGGGTCCGGTGGAGAACGAGGACGTCGCCAGCGCCCTGGTTCGATTTCAAGGCGGTGCCCATGGCAGCATCGCTACTTCGCGGATCGCCTGGGGCCGCAAGAACTATCTCGCCTGGGAGGTGCACGGGGAGCGCGGCATGATCTGCTTCGATCAGGAACGCATGAACGAGCTCAAGCTCTTCCAGGCGGTTGGCGCGGCAGCGGAACAGGGGTTCAAAACCATCCTGACCGGACCCCCACACCCGCCCTACGAAAATTTCGTCCCCGCCCAGGGCCACGGCCTGGGCTTCAACGACCTGAAAATCATCGAGGTCGAGGGGCTGCTGTCGGCGCTCGCCCATGGCGGCGTACCATCGCCTTCCTTTGCCGAGGCTCTGGCCCATGAAAAGGTCATCCACGCCATCGCCGAGTCGGCGCGGACGGGGATGCGAATCGAACCATGACGGCTTCCACGAGACGATAAGGGACCGATGCCATGGCCGAAGAGCCGAGTACGAAAACCCTGCATTTTACCCGCGACGAATTCGACCGCCGGATCGCGACGGCGCGACAGGCCCTGACCGACAATGGACTCGATGCCGTTCTCCTGTTCGCCCAGGAGACCGACTATTGGCTCACCGGTTACGACACCGGCGGGTTCGTCTTTTTCCAATGCGTGATCCTGACCACGGTGCCGGGGCCGATCACCGTCCTGACCCGGCGGCCCGATCAGGTGCAGGCGCGCGACACCTCGATCATCGACGACATCCGCATCTGGTGGGACGCCGACGCCGCCAATCCGGCGATCCAACTGCGGGAGATTCTGGAAGAGAAAGGCCTGCGCGGCCGCCAAGTGGGGATCGAGCTTGGCACCCATGGGTTGACCGGCATCAATCATCAACGGGTCCGCGACGCGCTGGACGGTTTCTGCAGCCTGGTCGACGCGTCCTGGACCATGCGCCGGCTGCGCCTCCGCAAATCGGCGGCCGAGATGGTCCACGTGCGCACGGCCGCCGAGCTGTGCCGCGCCTCCCTTGAGGACGTGATCGCCGTGGCCCGGCCCGGCATCCTCGATACGGCGCTTAAGACCGCCTACCTCAAGCACATACTCGAGGGCGGTTCGGACCTGCCGCCCAATCCGCCCCTGTTCAACTCGGGCCGGCGGGCGCTCTATGGGCGCGGCATCTCCGGCGGCCGGGTGCTGGAGGAGAGCGACCAGATCATCGTCGAGTACCCGGTCTCCTATCGCCGCTACAACGTCAAGACCGAATGGACGATCATCCTCGGCGCCCTCGACCCCCGGCAGGCGCGCATGTACGAGGTGGCCCGCCAAGCCCTCGCCGAGATGACCGACGCCGCCCGGCCCGGCCGGTCTTTAGGCGATATCTTCGAGGCCCATGCGCGGGTCCTCGACGCGGGCGGCTACGCCAAGCACCGCTATGGGGCCTGCGGCTATTCCGTCGGCATCAGCTTCCCACCCACGTCCATGGACGTGCCGCCGATGATTTATCCGGACGCCAAGCTCGAATGCGAATCGGGGATGAACCTCTTTTATCACGTGATGATCACCGACACGGACACCGGCCTCGCCATGGGCGTCGGCCACACGTTGTTGGTGACCGACGGGGCGCCCGAGATCCTGAATCCCCTGCCGGAGTCCTTGACCGTCAAGGCTTGAGTGCCGAGACCGCCGGCGCGCCTTGTTTCCGGGCGATGGCCTGCTTAATATGCCGTCTAAATGCCGTGGCGATTGGGAACGTCCTTTCGAGTGGCCGGGAATGGGATGGGAAGCGGCGAAGCGCGGGCACAGCGCGCGTCGGAAGCCCTTGTCCCGGCAATTAACAGTGGAGGAGTCACACAGATGTTCGACAAGGGAGCCAAGAACCGACCGACCCGTCGGGACGTGCTTTATGGCGGCACGGCGCTTATCGGTGCCGCCGCCACCGCCCGGCTGTGGCGGCCGAGCTCACTGATGGCCGCGACGCCCCGTCGGGGCGGTGTCGCCCGTATCAGCGTCACCGCGCAGATGACGACGCTTGTCCCCTTCAAGCAGGGCAACAACCCGGAATATATGACCGGCGAGATGATGTATTCGGGCCTGGTTCGCGTCGGCCCCGACATGGTGCCGCGCCCGGACGTGGCCGAAAGCTGGTCGGCCAACGACGAAGCCAGCGAGTTCGTTTTCAAGATGCGCAAGGGGATCAAATTCCACCATGGCCCCGAGGTCAAGGCCCAGGACGCGGTGGCTTCAATCAAAGCCGTTCTGGATCCGGAAACCGCCTCGCCCGGCCGCAAGAACCTCGGTCCCATCACCGACGTCAGCGCCGACGACGATTACACCGTCCGGGTCAAACTCGACGGTTCCTTCGCCGACCTGCCGGTCACCATGGGCCACCCCAGCGCCAAGATCGTTCCCGCCGCGATCCTGGAGAAAGGGCTCGATACGTTGGCCCAGGGCGATTACGGCTGCGGTCCCTTCAAATTGGTGGAATACGACCCGGCGCGGATCCTGAAGGTGGCGCGCTACGACGGCTATCACGCCGCGGGCCAGCCCTATCTCGACGGCGTCGAGCAGATCCTGTACCCCGACCTGGCGGCGGAATCGGCGGCACTCCTCAACAAGGAGACCGACGTCATGCTGCAGGTCAACAACGCCGACTACGAGCGCATCTCCGGCACCGCCGGCGTCGTCGGCCGGCGTCAGCGCACGGGCAGGTTCCTCAACCTGGTACTGCGCATGGACACCAAGCCGTTCGACGACCTCAGAGTTCGTCAGGCCCTGGCCATGTGCATTGACCGCCAAGGAATGGTCGACCTGGTGTTGGAAGGCTTCGGCCGGCCGGCCTACGACAACCCGATCTCGTCCGAGTACCGCTATCACATCGAGCACAACCGGCCCGCTTACGATGTGGCCGGCGCCAAGCGGCTGCTCGCCCAGGCGGGCTATCCCAACGGCGTCAAGGTGGAGCTTTTATGCTCGACGCGACCGGCGCTGAGGACCCAGGTTGGCGTGGCGGTCAAGGAAATGGCGCGGGCCGCCGGCTTCGACATCGAGGTCATGACGGTGCCCCACGATTACTACATCGCCAACGTGTGGAAGAAAGGTGGGTTCTACGTGGGGAGTTGGAACATGCGGCCCATGGAGGACCAGATGTTCACCTTGCTGCTCACGTCCGACGCGCCGTGGGCGGATACGGCCTGGAACAACAAAAAGTTCGACGACATCGTCTACAAGGCGCGGCGGACCACCAGCGACGCCGAGCGGCGGGAACTCTACGCCGAGGCACAGCGCATGTGCATCGACGAGAAGCCCTACATCGTGCCGTTCTTCCAGGACGTGCTGACCGCGCACCAGGACTATGTGATGGACTACACCATGCACCCCCTGCAGGTGTCCTACTACATGGACCGGGCGTGGCTGGCGGAGGGTGCCCCCAAGCGCGGGTAGTCCCCCTTAATCCAACGACCGGCGGGATACGGCGGTGAGGCTTGCCTATCTCTTGAAGCGGCTCGGCTTCATTGCCGTGATCCTGCTGGTCGTCTCCTTCGTCGTCTTTGCCATCACCCAAATCCTGCCCGGCAACGCGGCGCAGATGATCCTGGGCGAGTTCGCCCTGCCCGAACAGTTGAAGGCGCTGGAACGGCAGTTCAGGCTCAACGACCCCTGGTTCGTCCAGTACGGGCGCTGGTTCGCCGGGCTTATGACCGGCGACTGGGGAACGTCCATGGTCATGAGCCAACCGGTGCTGCCGCTGGTGTCCACCGCCCTCAGCCGGTCGCTGATCCTGGCCGGGCTGGCCCTGCTCATCGTCACCTGCATTGCCATCCCTCTGGGGGTGATGGCCGCCTCCAGGCGGGGCAAGGCGACGGACGCCGGCATCAGCGTCATCTCCTACGTCGGCGTGTCCGTTCCCGAGTTCGTGACCGCGACCCTGCTGCTGGTCTTCCTGGCGCGGCCCGAGGTGGGCCTATTCCCGGCCGGCGGCTACACGCCGCCGGGGGAGGATTTCGCCAAGTTCCTCAGCCACCTTGTCCTGCCTATCGTGACCCTGACCGTCATTCTGATGGCCCACATATCCCGCCAGACCCGGTCGGAGATGGTGGACGCCCTTCAGCATGACTACGTGCGGACGGCGACGCTGAAGGGCCTGCCCCGGCATGTGGTGCTGATCAAGCACGCCCTGCGCAACGCCATGCTGCCGACGATCACCGTGATCGCCCTCGACGTGGGTTATCTGATCGGCGGGATCATCGTGGTCGAGGAGGTGTTCGCCTATCCGGGGCTTGGCCGGCTACTCATCTTCGCCATGCAGAACCGGGACCTGCCGCTGATTCAGGCGGGCGTCCTGGTGATGGCCGCCACCTACGCCATGGCCAACCTGCTGGCCGACCTCCTCTACGCCTGGCTCGACAGGCGTATCCAGTATGAATGAGTGGTTCCGAAGCAGCTGGCTCAAGCGCCTGCTCGCCAATCCCCTGGGGCTGCCGGGCACGTTGATTCTGCTCGTCGCCCTGGTGCTGGTGGCGTTGGGCCCCGAACTGGCGCCCTACGATCCGCTGAAATTCCACCCCCGCGATCGGCTCGAGGGGCCGAGCCTGGCCTACTGGTTCGGTACCGATCAGTTCGGCCGCGACATCCTCAGCCGGGTCCTGGTCGGCGCCCGGTCCACCATCCTGTTCGGCGTCGTCGCCACATTGCTGAGTACGGCGGCCGGGTCCCTGATCGGCATCGTGTCGGGCTACGTGGGCGGCCGCGCCGACGACGTCATCATGCGGGCCATGGATTCCCTGATGGCGATCCCCAACCTGCTGTTGGCCATGCTGATCATCACCGTCCTCGGGCCCAGCACCACCAATGCCATACTCGCGGTCGCCATCTCGTTCTCCCCGTCCATGGCGCGGGTGGCGCGCAGCGTCACCCTGTCCGTGCGCACCCGGGACTTCGTCCATGCCGCGGTCGCCCGGGGCGAGGGCGCACGCTTCATCGTGCTGCGCGAGATCCTGCCCAACGTGGTGGCGCCGGTGGTTATCGAGGCTTCCATCCGCATCGCCATCGCCATCATGATTGGCGCCACCTTGAGCTTCCTGGGCCTCGGCGCCCAGCCGCCGGCCTCC
This sequence comes from Rhodospirillales bacterium, assembly GCA_965247705.1. Classification (GTDB taxonomy): domain Bacteria; phylum Pseudomonadota; class Alphaproteobacteria; order Rhodospirillales; family CAMCUA01; genus CBDFHV01. The sequence goes on from CBDFHV010000076.1 coordinate 37,931, forward strand.
GACTGGGGACTGATGGTCTCGGAAGCCCGCAACTACATGTTCCGCAATCCGTGGCTGGTGGTCTGGCCCAGCCTCTGCATCGGCAGCGTGGCCATCGGGTTCAACCTGTTCGGGGACGGCCTGCGGGACGCCCTGAATCCCAAAGTCGGCCAATGAACGACGCGCCCGGCGGCATCGGCAATGGTCTGGTCGTCCGCGGCTTGGCGGTCGGTTATCGTACCGTGCACGGAACCCTGCACGTGCTCCGCGACGTGGACCTGACGATCCCGCCGGGCACCGTTGTCGGACTGGTCGGCGAATCCGGCTCCGGCAAGAGCACTCTAGCCTTTTCCGTCGTCCAGTATCTGAGCGCCAACGCCCACATCCTCGGCGGGTCGGTCACCCTGGACGGCGAGGATCTGCTGGGCGCCTCCCCACAACGGCTGCGGGACCTGCGCGGTTCGGTGATCGGCATGGTCTATCAGGATCCCGGCACCGCCCTGAACCCGACCCTGCGGCTGGGCGAGCAACTGGTGGAGGGCGTGCGGCGGCACGAGGGATTGGACCGCAAGGAAGCCATCGAACGGGGCGCCGAGCTTCTGTGCATGGTCCACCTTCCGGACCCGGATTTCATCATGCGGCGCTTTCCCCACGAGGTGTCCGGCGGCGAGAAGCAGCGGGTGCTGATCGCCATGGCCTTCGCCTGCCGGCCGAAGCTGTTGATCTTCGATGAGCCGACAACGGCGCTCGACGCCACCACGGCGGCCGGCATCCTGGATCTGATCCGTGCATTGCAGCAGGACACCGACGTCGCGGTCCTCTACATCACCCATGACCTGGGCAACGTGGCCCGGGTGGCGCAACGGGTGAACGTGATCTATGCCGGCCAGGTGGTGGAGGAGGGCGATGTGGAGGACGTGCTGCGCCGGCCGCGCCATCCCTATACCCGCATCCTCATGGCCAGCGTTCCCAACCCCTATCGCGGGGGGGAACGCCGCCGCCTGACCACCTTCGCCGGCCTGCCGCCGGACCTTTTGTCACTGCCCGAGGGCTGCGTGTTCGAGGCCCGCTGCCCTTTCGCCGAGGAACCCTGCCGGGAGGGAACCGTGCACCTGCCGGCGGACGGCGGCCATCAGGCGGCCTGCATCCGAACCGACGAGATCGACAGCGCGGCCCTGCCGGCCCCCGACCGCACGTCCCAGGCCCCGCAGGGCACGGCGGAAGCGGGGCAGTCCCTGCTTGAGGCCTCGGACCTGGGCGTCACCTACGGTCGGCACAGCCTGTTCGACCAGATCCTGCGCATCCCGCCAGAATTCGTTCATGCGCTCACCGATGCCGACCTGACCATCGAGCGGGGACAGACGGTGGGCCTGGTGGGCGAAAGCGGTTGCGGCAAGTCCACCCTGGCCCGCGCCCTTGTCGGCCTGACGGCCTTCGGCGGTGTGATCCGCATGAACGGCACCGAGATCCGTACACCGGCCGACATGACGGATTCCTACCGGCGGGCCGTGCAGATCGTCTTTCAGCATCCCGATCTGTCGCTCAATCCGCACATGACGGTGGGACAGATTGTCGGCCGGCCGCTTCAACTCTATGAGAGCCTGACGGGCAAGGCCCTCGACGTCCGGGTCGACGGGCTGATGGAACAGGTGCGGTTGCCGGCCAATTTCGTTCGCCGCCGCCCCCATGAGCTGTCGGGGGGCGAAAAGCAGCGGGTCGCCATCGCCCGCGCCTTCGCCCCACGGCCGCGACTGGTGATCTGCGACGAAATCACCTCCGGCCTCGACGTCTCGGTGCAGGCCTCGATCCTCAATCTTCTGGCCGATTTGCAGGACGAATACGGCACCGCCTACCTCTTTATCTCCCACGACCTGAACCTGGTCCAGCACTTCGCCGACCGCATCGTCGTCATGTACCTGGGTCGCATCGTCGAGCTTCGGACCGCGGACGGCGGCATGTTGGAGCCTCCCTTCCATCCCTACACGGAAGCCCTCTTGAGCGCGGTGCCGGTGCCCGAGCCGACCCTGGAGGCACGCCGCGTACGCCTGGAGGGCCCCCTGCCGAGCCCCAAGAGCCCGCCGCCGGGCTGCTGCTTCAGCACCCGATGCCCGCGCCATATCGGCGCCATTTGCGATCGCCAGGCGCCACCACTGATCGAAGCCGAAGCCGGCCACCACCTGGCCTGCCACATTCCGCTTTCCGACCTGGGGGCGGTGGCGCCGATCTGGCGGCGGACGGACAGGGCGGCGGAGAACGGGCGGGTCTGAGACCCGCCCCTACGCACCGCACCTTTGTTCGTAGGGGCCGGTCTCAGACCGGCCCGCCTGGGCAGGCTCAGGCGACGATGAGCGCGCGCGGATAGTTGGTCAGCCGTTCATAGCCCGTTTCCGTGATGGCGATAGTCTCCGAGACGCCGAAGCTGTCCACCAGCAGGTAGGTGTGGAAGGTCATCCCCTGCTGGAAGCACCAGGTGCACTCGGGGGTCGCCTCCAGGGGCTCGCCGCCCGAGGGCCGCAGGATCAGGCCGACGGAATAGAAGGTCTTGTTGGTATAGGCATCCGCCAGGCCGGTGCCGACGATTCCCTCCCGGTAGATCCGGTCGGGCACGGTGGCGGCAACCCCCGGTCCCACCGCCGCGAGGGCGTTGTCCTGGATGGCGATCAGGCGCCCGGCCTTGTCCCGTTCGGCATCGCTGGCCCGGCCCACATGGATGGTCCGCATGAAGCGGGCGTGGTACTGGCGAACGTTCGGCGTCACTTCCAGTTGCAGCGTGTCGCCCGATTCCAGCATCCGGTCGCCGTAGCCGCCGTGGAGATGGCGCGCCCGCAGGCCCGAGGACAGCACGCCCGGTCCCGGCTCGTCGCTTCCCGCCGTGACCATGGCGGCGCAAACCGCCGCCGCCACGTCCCGCTCGCGGGTGCCGACCCGGGCCGCTTCCACGCCAGCCGCCATGCCGGCCTCGGCCGCATGGCCGGCCTGGCGCTGGTAGGCAATCTCTGCGGGCGACTTGATGATCCTCTGCCGGGCAACCAGGTCGCCCACATCCTCGAAGGTGGTGTCGGGCAGGGACTGTCGCAGGGCCTGGAACCGGGCCGCTGTCAGGTGCCAGGCTCCCAGCTCGATGCCGAGGCGGGCCGCGGGACCGAAGGTGTCGGCGATGGCCCGCGTCGCGACCGCAATCTGGTCCTCCCCGTCGCGCCATACGGCGCGCCCCTCGAACGCACCGCGAAAATCCACGTAGAAGGCCGATTGGTCCCGGCAGACCACGATCGGGTCCCCTTCCGCCGGGATCAGGGCGAGCTGAAAGCCGCCATAGGCCCGGGTGAAGTAGCCGGTCAGCCAGGTCACGCTTTCCGCCTGGAACGCCAGCAGGCCGTCGAGACCCCGTTCCCGGACCAGCCCCTGGACCGCCGACAGCCGGGCCCGGTAGTCCTCGACCGGGAACCACAGTTCCTTTTCGGTCATCGGGCTAGGGGAACAAGGAGACGAAATTGTCGAATAGGGTCTGAGCTTGTCGTGCCCCATCGGCCTTGGCGATCAGTGCGTCCACGTCGGCGCCGTCGGCTTCCAGCCGTGCCCGCCGATCTCCCATCCATTGGGGCGCCGAGTCCCGAGTCACTTCCGGGTGACCTTGAACGCCCCACACCGGCTTGTCCCGGTAGCGCCACACCTGGTTGGGGCAGGCGTCGGTCGATGCCAAGATGGTCATGTCCGGGTGGTCGGCCCGCACTTCGTCATTGTGCCAGACGAACATGCGGAACCGGGAATCGAGGTCTTTCGCCAGCGGGTCGCCTTCGCTCGCCCCGGTCGTGTCCAGCCATACGTGGCCCACGTCGCAGGTGTCGCGGCGGAACACCTGATCCCGGCCGCAGAGGGCCGATCCCAGGATCTGGCTGCCGAAGCAGACCCCGAGCACCGGCACTTCGCGGGCCACAAGGTCGACGATGATGTCGTGTTCCCGGTGGATGAAAGGAATGTCCTCGTAGGCGCCGTGGGGGCTGCCCGACAGGAACGCCCCGTCGTAACCGTCCAGTGCTTGGGGGAAGTCATCGTCGTAGGCCCAGCGGCAGTCGAGATCGAGACCCGCACTTTCGAACCGCCGGCCGATCAGATCGGCGGAGTCTCGATTGGGGCCGTTGAGGAGGAATAGAATACGGGGCGCGGTCACGCGATTTCGCAGATGTCCAGGATGGTCAGCATGTAGACCTTGATCATGTCCAGATAGTCGGGCACGTCCACCCGCTCGTCCGGCATGGTGTTGTAGCGCCCGCCGGGGCCGCAGACGATTCCCTCCATGCCGGCCAGGTGCAGGAAGTGGGCGGCGTCGGTGCCGAAGAAGCAGGGCGGCGGAACGGGGCCGGTGGGCTGGGGCTCGCCCCGCACCGCCTCGTAAGCGCCATTGATGGTGGTGACGATCCGGGAATCGCGGGCCACCTCGAAAGGCAGCATGGATGGCTTCTCGCCCGCGGCCTGTTTCACCACCCGGGCCTCGAGCCCCGGATACTCCTTCTCAAGTTCGACCAGCAAGGCCCGAAAATCCGCCAGAACCGAGGCCTCCGATTGGCTGGGCGCATAGCGCCCGGTGCCCGCCAGGCGCACGAAGTCGGCGATCTGAGGCGGCCGCCAGTCGTGAAACTCCGATGTCAGGGCGCCGCGGAAGACCCCCACGTTGGCCCGGTTTACCGACTCGTGCTCGGGGTTGGCGGCACCGCTGAAGGTGATGGCGTTGATCCGCGGCACCAGCGCGCAAGCAGCGGCGATGGCGTCCACCGCCGCCTCCCGCTTCGAGATGTGCCGCGTGATGCCCACCAGTTCGATCTCGAACATGAAGGACCCGGCATGCATGGTCACCGCCGCCAGGTCCGTCGGCTCCGAATTGACGAAATAGTCTGCTCGAACCCCCGATTCGATGGCCTTTATGGAGCCCACGCCCCCCTGCAATTCGCCAACCACATAGGTGAGGATCACGTCGCCTTTCAGCTTGATTCCCGCGTCCACCAGTGTCTTCACGGCGCAGAAGTAAGCGGCATCGCCGGCCTTCATGTTGGAAACACCGATGCCGTAAATGAACTTGTCGTCCACCAGGCCGCCCCAGGGATCCACCGTCCAGCCCTCGGTGGCCGGATTGGTATCCAGGTGGCCGTTGAACAGCAGACTGGCGCCGCCGCCGCTGCCACGAAGGGTGCCGAGGGCCTGAAAGCGTCCCGGCTCGACTTCCTGCAGGTTGGCCTCCACGCCGATGGCCTTCATGGAGTCCGCCATGAAGCGGGACAGTTCGGTCTCGCCGGGGGTGTTGCTGTAGCTCTTGTGCCGGACCATGCGGGAAACGAAGTCCAGGCAGGTCTCCCGGTCGACGCTGGCGAGGAGGTCGTCGCGGTTCATGGGCCTTCAACTCCCTTCGAATTTCCCGGGGCCGCGGTCTCCGAAATCAGATCCGCCGCGGTGTCGGCCCGTACCGCGCGCCCGTCTCGCTCGGCGGGATCGCCATAGCCGCCGCCGCCCGGGGTGTGGAGGATCAGGCGATCGCCTGCCGGCACCCGCTGAGAGCCCTTGCCGCGCAGGGTCTTGCCGGAGGCCAGTCGCACCGCGCCCCGCTCGCCCGCATGACCGCCATGGCGGCCTCGGGCCGGGTACTCGACGCGGTCGAAGGCGGCCAGCAGATCGAAGTCGGCGCCGATGGCGGACTCGATCTCGATCACCTGGCCCAGTCCGCCCCGATGCCGGCCCGGGCCCGCGGAATCGGCTCGGTATTCCTTGCGCCGGATGAGCAGGGGCGCCACCACTTCGTTGATCTCCACCGGCGTGCCGCGAACGCCGCTGGGGAAGGCGGTGGCGGACATCCCGTCCTTTCCCGGCCGGCCGCCGGTGCCGCCATTGGTGATCGCGGTGATGGTGAACAGGCGACCGTCGCCGCCGTTCGCGGCAAGGGGTCCGCGCAGGGTGATCGACCACAGGCACGATGCCCCCTCGGCCGGTACCAGGTCGGGGACCACCTGATCCATGCAGCCGAACACCACGTCGGGCAGCATCTGGCCGATGATGTGGCGGGCGCAGACCGCCGCCGGATAGGTGGCGTTGAGCAGCGATCCCTCGGGCGCCCGCACCTGGAACGGGGCCAGGGAACCGGCGTTGTTGGGCACCTCGGGGGCGATCAGGCAGCGCAAGCCGAAACAACTGTAGGCCGCCGTGTAGGCCAGGGGCACGTTGATGCCGAAGGCGCACTTGGGGGACGATCCCGCGTAGTCGACGACGATCCCTTCGTTGCCGATGCGCAGTTCGGCGGCCAGGGTGAGCGGGCCGTCGATGCCGTCGATGGTCATGGCGTTGCGCCAGGCGCCCTGGGGCAGCCGGGCGATCTCGCGGCGCACCGCCGCCTCGGATCGTGAACAAATGACCTCAGCCAGGTCTTCGATGGCGTCGATGGCGAATTCGTCCATCATCTCGACCAGCCGCCGGCAGCCGACGTCGTTGCAGGCGGCCAGGGAATAGATGTCACCTTCGGTCTCGGTCGGCGAGCGGGTGTTGGCGCGGACGATACGCATCAGGGTCCGGTCCACGTCCCCTTGCCGGACCAGATGGGTCATCGGCACATAGAGGCCTTCCATGTGCACATCGGTGGCGTCCGGACTCATGCCGATTCCGCCGACGTCGGTGATGTGGGCCGTGCAGGCGAACAGCGCGACCAGCCGGCCCTTGTAGAAACACGGCGTGGTCACGGTGAAATCGTTGAGATGGCCGGTGCCCAGCCAAGGATCGTTGGTGATGTAGGCGTCCCCGTCGGCCATGGTCTCCGTGGGAAAGTGGTCGATGAAGTGGGCGACCGACGCGGCCATGGAGTTGATGTGGCCCGGCGTCCCGGTGACCGCCTGGGCCAGCATGCGGCCACGAAGGTCGAAGACCCCCGCCGACAGGTCGCCGCATTCCCGCACGATGGGGCTGAAGGCGGTGCGCAGCAGGGTCTGCGCCTGCTCTTCGACAACGGCGAGGAGGCGGTTCCACATCACCTGCTGCTGAAGGGAGTCCGTTGCCGCGTTGGTGCCCATGGTCAAGCCTTTCCTGTCCGCTCCAGCACCAGCGCCCCGTTGGCGGCTCGCCAGGCGGTAAAGCCAGGGGCGACCCAGGTGCTGGTTTGGGCCTCCACGATCAATGCCGGCCCTTCGGCTTCGGCGCCCTCGGCGAGGCCGTCCCGATGATACACGGGTACCGTCCGCCACGTCCCCGCATGACCATCGAACACCTGCCGCGACTCCTCGGCCGCCGCCTTCGACCGGGCCTTAATGCGGGCCACGGGCGCCGGCGGCGCCGGTACCGTGGACAGGGTCAAGCCCCAGGTCAAGGCTTCGGCCTCGGCGCCCGGAATGACCCGCCCGTAGAGCTGGCGGTAGACGTCCTCGAATGCGGCCTCGAGGACGTCGCGGCCGTGGGCGGCGACGGAGCCCCCGGGCAGCGAAACGGCAACCTCGTGCCCTTGACCTCGGTAGCGCATGTAGACGAGGCGACGCTCTTCCAGATCCCCCTCGGGGGCGCCGGCGCGAACCACCGACAGGGCCTCGCCATGCATGTCGGCGAACAGGTCGTCGACGGCCTTGCCGTCGAACTCGGACATGGGGACGGCCATGCTGCGCACCACCTCGAAGGCGATGGGTGCCTGCAGGAACCCAACCGCCGAGCCGACGCCGGCGTGGGCGGGCACCACGATCCGCTCGATGCCCAGCTTCGCCGCCAGCCGGCAGGCGTGGAGGGGGGCGGCGCCGCCGAAGACGACAAGCGCGTGCTCGCCCGCCGACCGGCCTCGCTCCGCCGCATGGACCCGGGCCGCGTTGGCCATTGTCTCGTCCACCACCTCGGCGATGCCGTGGGCCGCCACCGGTGTTTCCAGGTCCAGCGGCCCGCCGACGCCTCGCGCCACCGCGTGGGCGGCCTTTTCCTCCGACAAGGGCATGGACCCACCGGCGAAATGGTCGGGCACGATCCGCCCCAGGACCACATCGCCGTCGGTGACCGTGGGCTCGGTGCCACCCCGGTCGTAAGCCGCGGGGCCGGGGTCGGCGCCCGCGCTGTCGGGACCGATGGCGATCCGGTCCAAGCTGTCGACCCGGGCGATGGAGCCGCCGCCGGCGCCGATCTCGATCATCTCCACGACCGGTATACGCAGGGGTAGGCCGCTGCCCTTGAGGAAGCGGCTGCTCCTGTCGACTTCGAACTCGCGGGCGTTTGTCGGCGTGCCGTCCTCGATCAGGCAGATCTTGGCCGTGGTGCCCCCCATGTCGAAGGAGATCACCTTGTCCAGGCCCATCTCAGTCGCCAGACCGGCGGCGAAGATGGCGCCGCCCGCCGGCCCCGACTCCACCAGGCGCACCGGACAGCGGGCCGCCGTCTCGATGGTGGTCAGGGCGCCGCCGGAGGTCATGAACAGGAGGGGGCATTCCAGCCCCATCGCCCGCACACGGTCGCGCAGGGCCACCAGGTAACGCTCCATGAGCGGCCTGACGTAGGCGTTGGCGCAGGTGGTCGACAGGCGCTCGTACTCGCGGATCTCGGGACATACGTCGTGGGACAGCACGACGGGGACGCCGGGCAGCGCGGTGCCGATCAGTGCGCCGGCTCGCAGTTCGTGGTCGGGATTGGCGTAGGCATGGAGAAACCCGACGGCGACGCTTTCGGCGCCGCAACGTTTCAGTTCCGGGACCAGGACTGTGACCGCGTCTTGGTCCAGGGGATCGAGAACCCGTCCCCTGTAATCGACCCGTTCGGGCACCGTGAAGCGGCGCTCCCGGGGCACCAGGGGCACGGTCTTGTCGACCATGATGTCGTACTGGTCGTGGCGGGTCTCGTAGCCGATTTCGAGAACGTCGCGAAAGCCGTCGGTGGTGACCAGGGCCGTGACCGCGCCCTTGCGCTCGATGAGGGCGTTGGTCGCCAGGGTGGTGCCGTGGATCAGCAGGGACACGTCCCCGGAGGGGATGCCGGTTTCCGCGAGGATCGCCGTGATGCCGGCGATCACGCCGTCCTCCGGCGCCGCGCGGGTGGTGGGGGTCTTGGTGCCGACCCGTCGCCCGCCGCCCTCCAGCACCACGTCGGTGAACGTCCCGCCCACGTCGACGGCCAAACGGTATCGATCGCTCATTGCCGTTCTGCTCTCCCCAACCCCGGTCTGCCGCGACCGAGTGGTACCACCGGCAGGCACATGCGGCCAGCCCGCCACGACGCGTCTGGACTTTGTCGCATCAGGGCCTACCATCATGCGAACCAAGTGGGACGGCGGCCATGACGGGCCCCGTTTGGCGGCATCGCCTGCGTGGTGGGGAGGATTAATGACGACTGCCGGTTTGAGCGTCGACAGTTCGGCCGTGAATGCCGATGTGCTGCTGGACGTGCGGAACTTGAGCAAGCACTTTCCGGTCACCAAGGGGCTGATCTTCGATCGCACTGTCGGCCACGTGAAGGCCGTCGACGATGTCAGCTTCACCATTCGGCGAGGCGAGGCGTTGGGCCTGGTCGGTGAATCCGGCTGCGGCAAGACCACCGTCGCGCGCTGCATTCTCAAGCTATTGGAGCCCAGCGACGGAACGATTCTGTTCAATGGGGAAGCTCTGGGAACCTTCGACAAGGCCGCGACCATACGCTTCCGGCGCCACGTGCGGGCGATCTTCCAGGATCCGTATTCTTCGCTGAATCCGCGAATGACGGTCCGCGAGACCGTGGGCGAGCCGATTCAACTCCACAGCCGGGGCGTCGACCGGCCGGCCATGGACCGGCAGGTCGAGGAGCTTCTGAACGTCTGCGGCCTGCCGCGGGCCATCGCCGAGCGCTATCCCCACGAGATGAGCGGCGGTCAGCGCCAGCGGGTGGGCATCGCCCGTGCCCTGGCGCTCAATCCTCAGTTCATCGTCTGTGACGAAGCGGTGTCGGCGCTGGACGTCTCGATTCAGGCCCAGATTATCAATCTGCTGGAGGACCTGCAGGCGGAGTTCGGACTCACCTATCTATTCATCGGCCACGACCTCAGCGTGGTCCGCCACCTGTGTCACCGTGTGGCCGTGATGTACTTGGGAAAACTGGTGGAACTGGCCGACTGCGACGAGCTTTTCGAGAACCCCCTGCACCCCTACACACGGGCCCTGCTGTCGGCCATTCCGGTCCCCGACCCGGAGGTCGAGGAAGGACGCGAGCATCAGGTCCTGCCGGGCGAGGTGCCGAGTCCCCTCAACCCGCCCCCGGGTTGCGTCTTCCATCCCCGTTGCGCCATGGCGGTCGATGCCTGTGCCAGGCGCGTGCCGGCGCCGGAGCTGGCGAAGGAAAACCATTGGGTAGCCTGTCCCGAGGCTCTGGCGGGACGCCATGAAGCTATCGCGGGCACGCCACAATGACCCTGGCGGGCCGTTCCGGGAGGATGCATACTCCCGGCTGGAAACCAAAAGCGGCGGGACCCAATCCCGCGCATCCTTCACGGACAAACACAGGGAGACATCCTCATGTCCAAGAATTTCGATGACCGGGACAAGATCCCGCAACACATTCGAGACGAGTGGGACGACGCTCACGATTTCGACCCCAGGGACCCGCTCTTCGGTCTCAGCAAGGAAGCCCTAAGCGGTCCGAACATGACCCGACGGGCCGGGTTGCGCCTGATGGCGGCGGCCGGCACCCTGAGTATGTTCCATCTCTTGCCCGGCGTCGGTGTCCGACAGGCCCAGGCGGCGAGCGGCGGCACGCTCCGTTGCGGATGGTCCGGCGTCAGCGAAATCCTGACGATCGACCCCGCCAAGATTAACGCGGCGCTCCAGTTCCAGATCTCCTCGAACGTCGTCAGCGGACTGATGCACATCGACAGCAAGCTGATTCCCCAGGGCGATCTGGCGGAGAGCTGGAAGGTCTCGGACGATGGCAAGGAGTGGACCTTCAAACTGCGCGAGGGGGTGACATATCACAACGGCGATAAGTTCACCGCCGAGGACGTGGTCTTCACCTACGAGCGCTCCCGCGATCCCAAGAACTCCATCCATCACCGCGTCGTCGCCAACATCAAGAACGCGGTGGCGGTGGACGATCACACGGTCAAGTTCATGCTCGGCGCGCCGCAAGCCTCCTTCCTGGGCAAGACCCTGGAACGTACCGCTGGGCGCGCCATGGCCATCGTCAGCCGCGGCGCCCTGGCGTCGATGGGCGAGGCGGAATACGGCCTCAAAGCGGTCGGTACCGGGCCGTTCCGGGTCACCGCCCACACCATGGGCCAGGATATGGTGCTCGAGCGCTTCGAGAACTACTACGATCCCGAGCGGCCGAAGCTGGACAAGGTCATCATCACGCCAATCCCCGAAAACGAACCGCTGGCCGCCGCCATAGAGGCGGGCGACATCCAGTTCATCAGCGGCAATGAGGTGGAGCCGGCGCTGGTGGATCGCTTCAAGGCCAATCCGGACATCGTCGTCGAAGCCGTTCCGGCGCCGGGGTTCGAGGGCATCTTCATTAACCCGTGGCGCGACCCGTTCAAGGTGTCGGACTTCGACAAGCCGCTGAGCGAGTTGCTCAAGGAAAAGGGCTTCATGGTCCGTATGGCCATCGCCAAGGCAATCGACCGGGACCGCTACATCGAACGGGCCCAGTTCGGACGTGGGCTTCCCGCCTACGGTACCATCAACCCGGCCATGGCCTACTACTTCGACGAAACCCTTGGCGAATCCAGCGCCCAGAAGTTCGATCTCGAGGAGGCGCGGCGGCTCCTCGCCGCGGCCGGCTATCCCAATGGCAAGGGGTTCCCGAAACTGAAGATCGTGGTGAGAAAGGATCGCCGCCGCGAGGTCCAGGTGATCACGGATATTCTCAAGCGCAACTTGAACATCGACACCGAAGTGGACCCCGTGGACAACACCGTCGCCGGCGAACTGTTCTGGAAGATGGATTGGGACATGCTGCGCATCGGCAGCGCCGCCGATTTCGATCCCGACGACGGAATGGTGGACTGGATGCAGAGCTCGTCCAAGTTCAACGGTCCGACACGGGACAAGTCGAAGATGAAGTTCGGCTATTTCTCCGAGAAGCGGGCCGACGAACTGATCAGCACGCAGAACAAGCAGACCGATCCGGAGGTCCGCAGAAAGATGGTGAAGGAGGCCAACAAGATCACCTCCGACAAGGTGGCCATGGCTTTCATCTTCCACCCGACGTGGTTCTTCATCTTCCGCAAGAACGTCAACTTCCCGAAGGAAAGCTGGATCACGGGTCTGGCGGACCTGGACCGGACGACCATTTCCTGAGCGCTGTCGCGTCGGGAAATTCAACGGCAGGGGCGGGTCTCGGACCCGCCCCTGGAATTGACCGGGACGAACGCCTGGGCGCGGGGGACGGAATACGGCCTCCAACATGGCGGAACCCATTCTCGATGACGGCATGATCGGGCGATGAGCAAATATCTCTTGCGCCGCGTCCTTGGCGCGGTGGTCGTCATGTGGGCGGTCGCGACCCTGGTGTTCTTCATGCTCCGACTGGTGCCCGGCGATCCGCTGGCGGCCGTCCTGGCCGATGCCGACCCCGCCACCGCCGAGATCATGCGCCAACAGTTCGGCCTCGATAAGCCCTTGTATGTCCAGTACGTCTACTGGTTCGACGAGCTCATGCAGGGAAATCTTGGCCAATCCATCTACGGCAGCCACCAGGATGTCACGCGGATCGTCAGCGAGGCGTTCCCCAGGACCATGTCACTCGCCCTTCTGTCCTTCGCGGTCGCCCTGATCATCGCCGTTCCGGCAGGCCTGATATCGGCGCTGAGAAAGCATACCGCCATTGATCACACGGTGACCGTGATCGCCTTTCTCGGGCTCAGCATGCCGGACTTCTGGCTGGGAATCCTGCTCATTATCCTGTTCGCGGCCAACCTCCATTGGCTGCCGGCGATCGGCTACGTGCCCCTGTCGGAGGGGCTGTGGCCATGGTTGTCCCACCTGATCCTCCCAACGATCGCCATCGGCACGCCCTTCGCCGCGATTATCGCCCGCATGATCCGATCATCCATGCTGGAGGTGCTGTCGGCCGATTTCATGCAAGTGGCGAATGCCAAGGGCCTGTATGAGAAGCGATTGGTCATGGTGCACGCGTTTCCCAATGCCCTCATCCCCGTGGTTACCGTGATGGGCATCGCCTTCGCGCTGCTGATGGCGGGCACGGTGGTTGTGGAAAACGTGTTCGCCATCAAGGGGCTAGGGCGGGTCCTGATTCAGGGCATCCTGGATCGCGATTACCCGGTCGTCCAGGGGGCGATCCTGGTGGTCTCGGCGATCTTCGTCACGTCCAACCTCTTGGTCGATTTCCTCTATTCCGTCATCGACCCCCGGATACGCTACGACTGATGGGCCCGCAGGACTCCGTCGCCACCGCCGCAGGCTTGGCCCCCGACGCGGCGTCCTTGCCGACGCGCCGACAGGTGTGGTGGGTCTTCTTGATGCGCGACAAGAAAGCGCTGGTCGGCCTGATCGCCATCACCTTGCTTACGTTGTCCGCGGTCTTCGCGCCCTGGATCGTCCCCTACGATCCCAATGCCCAGGACTTCAAAATGATCGGGGCGCCGACTTGGGAGCATTGGCTGGGTACCGACGATCTTGGACGGGATCTGCTCAGCCGCCTGATCATGGGTACCCGCGTATCCCTGTTCGTCGGCGTCTCGACGGTCTTTCTGGGGATGGCGTCCGGCGTCTTCTTGGGGGTCGCGGCGGGCTACTTTGGCGGCTGGCTCGACAACATCATCATGCGCTACATCGACCTCCAGTGGGCGTTTCCCAACTTTATTATCGCGGTCTACCTGGTGGCCGTGTTCGGTACCGGGCTGTCGAACGTCATCGTCGCCATCTCGTTGGCGTTCGTCGACGATTTCGCCCGTACCGCCCGCGGCATGGTGCTGATCATAAGGGAAGAGCAGTACGTCGCCGCGGCGCGCACCGTCGGCGCCTCGGACCAGCGGATCATGTGGCACCACATCCTGCCTAACGCAGCCGCGCCGATCATCGTCCAGGCCACCGTCAACATCTCGTATGCCATCTTAGCGGAGGCGGGGCTGTCGTTCCTCGGGCTGGGGGTCGAGGCCTCGACCCCCACATGGGGTTTGATCCTCGCCGAAGCGCGCAATTTCATTTCCATCGCCTGGTGGCTGGGCGTCTATCCGGGCCTGTTCATCATGATCTCGGTACTCAGCGTCAACTTCCTCGGCGACGCGCTCCGCGATCTGCTCGACGTTCGCGAGTTCCGGGAGGCCGGAGGCGGGAACAAGAAATGACCTGGTCGGTCATTGCCCGCGACGGGCGAAGCGGCCTTTATGGCATCGCCGTTGCCTCCCGCTTTTTCGCCGTCGGCGCTATCTGTCCCTACACCGAAGCGGGCGTCGGCGTGGTCTCCATCCAGTCGTTGCCCAATCCGTCCCTTGGCCCCCAGGCCCTGTCGCTGCTCCGCATCGGCTACGGTCCAGGGGCGGTCCGCGACATGATCGTCGGCTCGGATTCAGCGATTTCCCTGCGTCAGCTCCACTTGATGGATCGCCACGGGCAGAGCGCCGCCTTCACCGGTGCCGACTGCATCGACTGGGCGGGCAGTCGGCAAGGGGACGGCGTATCGGTCACCGGCAACATGCTGGCCGGCCCCGGTGTCGTCGACAGCACCACGGAGGCCTTCGCCGCTAACGAAAACCTGCCCTTCGTCGACCGCTTGCTGGCGGCCATGGAGGCGGGCGAAGCGGCGGGCGGAGACAAGCGGGGCAAGCAATCGGCGGCGCTGGCGATTCAGGGCGCCGAGCCCTATCGCCGCCTCGACATTCGGGCCGACGACCATGCCGACCCGCTGGCCGAACTGCGCCGGCTGCACGAAGTCGCGAAATCCCGCTTCCTGCCCTTCAGCCGCGCCCTTCCCACGGCCGAACACCCCTACGGGATCGGCGACCGCACGATCGTTGAAGGCTTCGTTGAGGAAGACGCCGGAAAACCCCTGGAGGAAGTAGTGCCGCTGCCCAACGACCGGACGCGCGCCTAAGCTTCGCTCACTTCCTCCGCCAGCTCGTCCTTCTGCCAGCACGCCGACAGGTGGCTGCCGTCGGCCGTTTCCAGGGGCGGGACCTCGGACGCGCAGCGGTCGACGGCGAAACGACAACGTGGCAGGAAAGCACAACCATCGCCAAGGAGCGACAAGTCCGGGGGTTGGCCGTCGATGGGCTCCAGGCGCCCCTGGCGAGTTCGATCCAGGCGTGGCACCGAACGCAGCAGCGCCAGGGTATAGGGGTGCCTTGGGTGATGGTAGATTTGGCGGGCATCGCCCCGCTCGATGATCCGTCCCGCGTACATCACATTCACCCGGTCGGCGTAGCGGGCAACAACCCCCAGATTGTGGGTGATGATGACCAGCGCCACCCCCAGACGTCTGGTCAGGTCCTTCATCAGCTCCAGAATCTGCGCTTGGATCGTCACATCCAGGGCCGTCGTCGGCTCGTCGGCGATGATCAGCTTCGGCCCGCAAGAGAGCGCCATGGCGATCATCACCCGCTGGCGCATGCCGCCGCTGAAGTGGTGCGGGTACTGGGCCAGCCGACGCTCCGGATCGGCGATGCCCACCATCGCCAACAGCTCCACCGCCCGTGCCCGGGCGCCGGCATCGTCCAGGCCCAGGTGGCGGGTCACGGTTTCCGTAATTTGGGTACCGATGGAAAGCACCGGATTGAGGGACGTCATGGGCTCCTGGAAGACCATGGCGATCTCGCCGCCGCGCACGTCCCGCATGGCGTCGTCGCCGAGGTCGAGCAGGTCCTTGCCGCGGAATCGCATGCTGCCGCCGACGATCCGCCCGGGCGGGTCCGGCACCAGCCGCAAGATCGACAGCGCGGTCATGGACTTGCCGCAACCGGATTCCCCAACCAGGGCCACCGTTTCGCCTTCTTCAATGTCGAACGAGACGTCGTCGACGGCCTTGACCGTGCCGGCATAGGTAAAGAAGTGGGTGCGGAGGTTTTCGACCTGCAGGAGCATGGGGAATGTCCGGGTTTGTCCGTCGGGGCGCGCTGTCCGTGCGCAACCGCTCAAGGGTAGCGCATCGCCCGCGCCGCGGGGAGTCTCGGCACCACTACTCGAGCACCAGCCGCGGCAGGTAGCACGACACCACCCAGTTGGGCCGGTCGACGATCTCGCTGATCCTGAGATCGGCGCAAACGCTGATCAGCATGTAGGCCTCTTCCGCCGTCATCCCGAACCGGGGCACCATGAGGTCGATCATGCCGCGCACGCATTCCTTGGCTGCCCGCATGAGATCCGGCCCGATGCCCGTGGTCACCTCGTAGCCCTTGGCGTCCAGGTGGCGGCTGACCGGCCCCGGAGTGACGAAGCGGGGGAAGCGGAGGTTGGCGTCCTTGACCAGGTCCAGCTTGACGGTGACGTGGGCGAGGGTCTCGATGGCGGTGCCGCAGACCTCCCCGTCGCCCTGGGCGGCGTGGGGGTCGCCGATACCGAACAGCGCCCCCTCCACTTCGACCGGCAGGTACAGATCGACACCGATGGTCAGGTCGCGGATATCCATGTTGCCGCCGGTTCGGTAAGGCGGGATGGTGCTGTGCTTTCCGGGGACGGCGCGGGCGACGCCGATGGTGCCGCAGAAGGGCTTCAAGGGTACCCGGCCGCCGGGGCCGAACGCCGCGGGCTGTTGTAGGCTCTGATCGAACGTCCAGATGTTGATGGCCGCTTCCGGAAAGTCCTCGGCCAGGAGGCCGAACCCGGGAACCAGCGCCGTCCACCCCCATCCGGGGGACTCGAAACCGGTCAACGTCACCTTGAGCGCGTCCCCCGGCTGGGCCCCGTCGACGAACAGCGGGCCCGAGATCGCGTTGACCCGGGTGAAGTCCAGGTTGCGCACGTCGTCGGGTCCGGAATCCCGCGTGATCTGGCCCAGGGTGCTGTCGATATCGCGGACCGCAATCTCGGTTCCCGGCGCCACGTGAAGCGCCGGGGGACAGGCATTGTCCCAGCTCAAATGCTGCTGTTCCCGGTGGATCGTGTGACCGCCGAAATGCGGTGATGCCGCGCAAGCCATGACCAAGCCTCCATCCTTCCCCTTCGACCGGCGGCCGAACGACCCATCATGACACCATTCGGGACCACGGCCCACGCAAGAACATGCAACCGCGCTGGCGCCCTTTTGGTTCCTGGATCTGTTCGTTGCATGGCGTAGTATCCCCGCCTGGATGCACCATGGGGAAGGGTCGATGAAAATCACCGAAGTCCGGACGACGCCACTGCTGGTCCCCTACAAGAAACCCTTCTACTGGTCCCAAGGGGTTATTGACGGCGCCTGCGTGGTCCTGGTGGAAGTCTTGACCGACGACGGCGTGACCGGCTACGGCGAATGTGTCGCAACCCCGACCGCGGCGGGCATCCAGGCCTTTCTGACCGAAGCCGCCCGGTTCTGTATCGGCCGCAGTCCGTTCGAGAATTCCCGCATCGTGGCCGACGCCTATCACGGCCTGTTTCAGGCCCAGGGAACCTGCAGCGCGCCCCGCTTCGCCGGGCAGGTGCTGGCCGGGCTGGAAATGGCCTTGTGGGATATCATGGGCAAAGCGGTCGGGCGTCCGGTGCACGAACTCCTCGGCGGCGCCGTCCATGAGGCGATCCAATACTTCGGCTTCCCCCAGGGCCGCACGGCGGAGGAAATCGCCGCCGAGGCCCGCGCCTTCGCCGACGCCGGCTTCGACGTCATCTACGTCAAGGTCGGCCAGGAGGACGCGGAAGATCTTGCCATCGTCGAGCAGGTGCGGGCCGCCATCGGGCCGGAGCGGCGCCTGCGCCTGGATCCCAACGAGCACTGGACCGCCCTGGTCGCCGGCCGCCTGCTGCCGAAGATTGCGCCGTTCGATATCGAGTTCGTGGAACAACCCACCGACTGCGAAAGCCTGTCGGCCCTCGCCCAGGTGCGCGCCTCCAGCTCCATCGCCATCGCCGCCGATCAGTGCGTCTTCACCCCCTACGACGCCTACGACGTGTGCCGGTCCGGGGCGGCGGACCTGATCGTGCTGGGCCTGCACGAGACCGGCGGCATCACGCGGTTCGTCGCCGCGGGCCGCATCGCCGAGGCGGCCGGCATCGACATCTGCGCCCATGGCCTTTACGAGACCGGCATCACCACCTGCGCCACCCATCAGGCGGCCGCCGTCCTGCCCAACCTCGACGACGGCAACCAGTACATGAACCACTTCCTGGAATGGGACATCATCCAAAGCCCCGACCTGACCCTCGACAGGGGCCGGCTCCCGGTCCTCCAAGGCCCCGGCCTGGGCTTCGACATCGACCCCGACGCGGTAGCGCGCGCGGAGGCGCTGCATGATCACCGGGCCGGTTGAGGTCTTGGGTCGGCTGGTCCCAGGCGCTGTCGCCTGTGATGGACCGACGCCGGCTGAATTTCGGACCGTCTGAACGGAAAGTGGGGCGCGCAGGATCGCCACCGGCGACAAGAATCTGCTCGCATTGGCCGAGCATCAGGAAATTCAGATCGTCACGGCTTGGGAGTTTCGAAATGCAGGGACACAATTCTAATTTGTCCGAGTATGTAGCCGCGATTTCGGCCCCGTCCCCTCAATATCCGGGCAGCCGTTTTCGGAACGCGGCGGGCGCCAGGATGGGCACGGAGAACGTCTCCGCCAGGACGAGAAGGTCCTTGTCGCCGGTCACCAAAGTGTCGGCCTTGGCTGCGAGGGCCAGTTCCAGAAACGGACGGTCGAAGGGATCGCGGCATTCGGGCACCTCGGTCGGATTGGGCACCGAGATTGTCTCGCACCATGGTAGATAGTCTCCCAGCAGGTTTTCGCGTTCGTCGCCGGTCAGCCGGAACCTGGAATAGGACACCACGCGGATCAGTTCCGCCGCGGTGTCGTGGCTGGCCAGCGGACGCAGCGTGGTCGACAGCCAAGCCTGGCGCAGCCATGACACGGAACCGGCAGGAAACAACAGGGCCGAGAGCAGGACGTTGAAGTCGAGAACCGCGCGGGGCGGGTTCATTCGGCTGGCTTGGACCCGTCTCGTGCCCAGGCCACCGCGTCGGCCATGTCTTCCTCGGTGATCCCCATGTCGGCCAGCTTGGCGCGCACGGCGTGGGCCCGGTTGAGCCGCTCGGGCGTCGGCACGATCCGATCATTCTCCTCAGTCACGTCGAATTACTCCGTTCACATGCAGTCTTTCGTTCACGAAGCGGCGCGCCGCGGTGCGGGGGGCGTCACGTACTCGGCGAGGTCCGCATCGTCCACGGCCCGCACCGCCCCGGCCGCGACATCGGCCGAGACCGGCAGCAGGGGTGGGCGCGGCATGGCGCTGTCGATGACGCCCAGGTGTCTGAGGCCTTCCTTGATGCGGGTATGCATGTCCATGCGGGGTGGCGCGCCGTAGATGCTGCGGACCACCGGATAGAGGCGGTCGCTGGCCGCCCGCATGGCCTTCAGGTCTTCCGCCTGGGTGGCTTGCCACAGGTCGATCAGGAAGTGGGGCGCGAGGCTGGCGAGGCCCGACAGGATACCGTCGGCGCCCACCGCGCACTGGGCCAGGAACCAGTCGAAGTTGGACGGCAGCATGGCGACCCCGGGGGCCTCGGCCTTGAGGCGCCGGTAGTTGTCCTCGTAGGCGGTCATGGTGTCGCTGCCTTCCTTGATGGCGATGACGCCGGGCAATTTGGCGATCTCCATCAGGGTGTCGGTCGGATAGCCGCAGCCGGACGCCAGGGCGTACTGGAAGATGGAGACGGGAAGGCCCACCGCCTCCTGGACCGTACGCACGTAGGCAACCGGCGCCGCGGTGCCGGCGCCGCCGGCGGCGAAGTTGGGAATGGGAAACAGCACCGCCACCTCGGCCCCGGCCTCGCGGGCGTCCCGGGCCTGCTCGATGGCCTCGGCCGTGGAATAGGGGATGATGCCGGCCAACAGGGGTTTGGCGCCGGCAATGTGTTTCCCCGTCGCCTCGATGACCGCGATCCGCTCGTCGCGGGTCAGGGCCGCGCCCTCGCCGGCATGACCGTTGACGAACACCGCCGAGATGCCGTCGGGCGTCGCGCAATAGTCCAGGAGGCAACCGTAGCCGTCCCAGTCGATGGCGCCGTCCCCATGGAACGGCAGCACGGTGGCGACGATCACGCCGCCGCCGAGGTCTGGATATGTCACGGTGTTTTTCTCCCGGATTTCATTTCTTCAAGTATCTACGGAAGCACAAGAGCGGGCGTCAGGTCGGTGGCCGGGGCCGGGCGGGCGAAGAGAAATCCCTGTCCCTGCAAACAGCCGTTGTCGCTGAATATATCCCGTTGCTTCTCGGTCTCGATCCCCTTTCCCACGGTCGCGATCTGAAAGCACCGCGCCGCGCCGATGATGGCCCTCAGCAGGGAATCGTTTCCCGGGTTTCCGCCGATTCCCGCCATCACACCCTGGCCCACCTTGATCGCGTCCACGGGCGCGGTCCGCAACGCCGTCAGGGACGCCTGACCGTCTCCGAAGTCGTCCATGACCAGGGAAACGCCCGCCGCGCGCAGTTCGTTCAGGCGCGCCACCGCGTCGAAGGACCTGTCGGCAAGGACCGTTCCCGGAAACTCCAGGGTCAACCGGTCCGGCGGCAGGCCGGAATGGGACAGGGTATCGGTGACGGATCGGACAATACCGGGCGCGCGTAGATGGGACGGCGCCAGGTTCACGGACAACCGGAAATCTTTCGCGCCGCCTTTCAGCCACGACGCCGCCTGTCGACAGGCCCGATCCAGCACCCAGTTGTCCAGAGTCGCCGAAAGCTCTGTTGTTTCCGCCAGTTGGAAGACCTCGCGGGGCGGGATGTCTCCCCGCTTGGGATGGAGCCATCGCAACAGGGCTTCGACGGCAACGACTTTCCCGGAAACCAGATCAAATATGGGTTGATAGTGCAGCGCCAAGCCGTCACCCGAGAGGGCGATCAGCAGGTCCGACTCGAGGGAGAGGAGTCGATGGGCTTCTTCGTCCCATTCCGAGGTGTAGAAATGAAACGCGCCAGGGCCCTGCCGTTTGGCCCGGTACATGGCCTTGTCGGCGCATTTGAGGAGCTCGTCCAAGGACCCGCCGTCTTCGGGAAATAGCGAGATCCCCACGCTGGCCGAAAGGACCGCCTTGTGGGAAGCGGCCGGTAGAGGCAGGGCCAGGGAATCGATCAAATGTTGGGCCACGTTCTTGACGGCCGTCGGACCGGAGAGGTCCGTGACCATGACGGCAAATTCGTCGCCGCCCAGGCGGGCCACCGTATCCATGCCGCGCACGACCGTCTCAAAGCGCTTCGCCGCCTGACGCAAGATCTCGTCGCCGGCGGCGTGACCCCAGCGGTCATTGACCTCCTTGAAGCCGTCGAGATCGAGGTAGAGCACGCCAATGCGGGTGTCGTGGCGCCGCGCCGCCGCCGCCGACTGGGCGAAGCGCTCGGACAGAAGCTTGCGGTTCGGCAGCCCCGTGAGAGCGTCGTAGTTGGCATGGCGCCAGGCCTGTTCCTCGGACAGTTTGCGTTGGCTAATGTCCGTGGCGACGCCGCCCAATCCCAACAAGACACCCTGGTCGTCCGTAATCGGAAACTTGACGGACAACACATGCGACACTTTCCGACCGGGCCGCGGGTTTTGCTCGGCCACAATTTCGCGGCCGGATTCCATCACCATGCGGTCGCTGGCGCCGAACGTCTCCGCCTGTTGGGCGGGGAAGATGTCCAAGGCCGTCTTGCCGATGGCCGCGCCGCGCGCCAGGCCATTCCAATCCTCGAAAGTATGGTTGGTGAGCAGGTATCGCCCTTCCGTGTCCTTGATGTAGACGGCGGCCTCGGTGTGTTCCGCCAGGGCCCTGAGATAGAACTCCTCGATGGCGCGACCGGACGCCGCAGGCTCGTTCCCGTGGACCTGCGATCGGCCGCGCCGGGACCGGCCCTTGGATGTGGCGGTCTTGCGACGATTGCCGCTGTCTGGATTCATCGGGCTCTCGACCTTTCCTCCGCCAAGGACGCGGAATCGAACGTCGAAAAAGGTACCACGTTGGAAATCACTTTGATAACCGACGGGAAATGGGATGATCTCCGTTTAGTCGCAATGAATCAACGAAGCCCTGATGACGACGCCGGAGGACCCCATGGCGACAGACCCTATCTTGCTCGAACTGCTCAATCACAAGGTGGCGGCGGCGGCCGAGGAGATGTACCTGGCCCTTCACCGGACCTCGCGGTCCATCTTCGTGCGCGAGGCCTCGGACTTCGCCACCGCGATCCTCGACACCGACGGCAGCCTTTTCGCCCACCCGCCGTCGGCGACCTTCAACTTCCTGATCGACACCAACTACGCCGATGCCATCCGCGCCGTCCCCGACGTGGAACCGGGGGACGTCATCTTTACCAACGACCCCTACACGTCGGTCGGCATGTCGACCCACCTGCCGGACCTGCACATGATCATGCCTTACTTCCACGAGGGCCGGGTGATCGCCTACGGCTGGTGCTTCGTCCATTGCACGGACATCGGCGGCGCGGTGCCGTCCAGTATCGCGCCGTCCCTGACCGAGGTGTTCCAGGAAGGGCTGCGCATCCCGCCCCTGAAGTGCATCCGGGCCGGCGAATGGAACCAGGATTTCCTGGCCCTGTTCATGGCCAACACCCGGGCGCCGGAGATGAACTGGGGCGACATGAAGGCCATGCGCGGGTCCATGGAGGTCGGCGCCCGGCGGGTCGGCGACATCATCGCCCAGTACGGCGTCGACGCTTTCCTAACGGGCGCGCGGGATCTTCAGGACTACAGCGCGGAGAAGGCCCGCGCGGTGCAGCGCCGGATCCCCGACGGCACCTACGAGTTCTGGGACTACATGGACGATGACTTCTTCAGCCCCTATCCGATCCGGGTTCGGGTCAAGCTGACCGTCGACGATGGCAAGCTGCACATCGACCTTGCCGGGACCGACCCCACCGTAAAGTCTTCCTACAACGTGCCGACCATGGGCCTGCGCATGTATTGGATCACCTTCCGCCTCAACACCTTTCTCACCACTTACGACCACTCCATGCCCATGAACATGGGCATGTACCGCCATATCACCGTCAACAGCCCTCCCGGCACGATCATGCATGCCGAGTTCCCCGACGCCATCGGCATCCGCGCCGCGCCGGCCCGGCGGGTGGCCGATTCCATCTCCGGCGCCATTCAGCGGGCCGATCCGGACCTGCTGCCGGTGCCTTCCAGCGGCATCAGCGCCAACTTCGCTCTGGCCGAATTCCGCGATCAAAGCGGCCAGCGCACCGTGCAGGTCGTGCAGCCCACCCGCGGCGGCATGGGGGCCATGAAAGGCCAGGACGGGGTCGATGCCCGCGACAACTCCATGAACAACATGCGGAACCACCCCATCGAGAGCGTGGAACTGGAGATGGGCGTAATCCTGCGGGAATACGACGTGTGGCCTGATTCCGGCGGTCCCGGCCAGTGGCGGGGCGGCGTCGGCCAACGGGTGGGGTGCGAGATCCTGCGCGACGGCGGCCTGATCCTCGCCCGCGGCATGGAGCGGCTGCGGTTCCCCACCTACGGGCTCGCCGGCGGCAAGTCGGGCACCACCATGCGGGTGGTCCTCAATGAGGGCCGCACGGACGAGCGGGAATTGCCCAAGATCGACGTGCTGCCCGTGAACCGTGGCGACGTCATCACCTTCATGCTGCCGGGGGGCGGCGGCTACGGCGATCCCTTCATGCGCGATCCCGACGTGGTACTGCGGGACGTCACCTTGGGCTTCGTCAGCAAGGCGGGCGCCGCCGAGGACTATGGCGTGATCCTCGCCGACGGCGGGGTCGATAAGGAGGCCACGGCCCGGCGCCGGCGGGAGCGGCCTTCGGGTCCGGGAAATACGCCCTTCGATTTCGGCCCCGACCGCGAGGCCTGGGAGGCGGTGTTCGACGACGACACCATGACCGAGCTTAACCGGCGCCTGCTGGCCCTGCCGCGCTCCGTGCGGACCGAGGCGCGCCAGCGGATCTTCGAGGCGGCGCTGCCCGGGCTTCCCATGGCGGGAAGCGGCGGGATGCTGGATCTCTTTGCCGATACCGCCGCCGTTCGAGCGCGGCTGCGGGCAGCGATGGATCGGAATTTGCCCGGCGGGTGACGTCTGTTGTGATTGGCCCGCGATTCTTGGTTGCCACTTTGGGACGGGACGGGCCGGCCTGAGACCAGTGAGCGTTCGAAGTGACCTGCCATTCCCCCCTTCGTCATTGCCGGGCGTGTCCCGGTAATCCATGGAACAGGGCGGACTCCGGCGGGGCGGATGAATGGATACGCGGGACAAGCCCGCGCATGACGGTTTGGGGGAGGCTGTCGTCGCAAGCGTGTCCCGATCGAGAGACGTGCCCTGAAACGCCTCGAAATTGGCCGATCCAGCCAACCGCGATTACGCCATGTCTCAGGCCCGCCCGCCTTTGACGCCCGTGGCGGTTTGGCGACCTTGAAGGGGTCCGTTCAAAAGCCTACGGGTACTATCCCGCCCTATCGCGCCGTCCAGTCGCCCAGGCTCTCCACGGCTTCGGCGAACCGAAGAAGAGTCGGCTCGCCCATATGGCGGCCCAGGAACTGGATGCCGATGGGAAGGCCGTCGGCCATGGCGCAAGGCACGCTGATCGCCGGATGGCCGGTGATGGCGCTCTGGCAGGTATTGGCGATCATCTGCATGGCGTAGGAAACCCGTTCGTCGGGCGGCAGGTCGGCGGGCGGGATGGGGGTGGCGCGGAAGGGCACCGTGGGCATGGCCAGCACGTCGTAGCGGTCAAGCAGCCCGTCGTAGGCGCGGCGGACGGGGCCTCGCAGGTTGTGGGCCCGGGCGTAATAGTGGCCGTGGTAGTGCCGGCGCAGATACTCGGCGAAAATCAGGACTGAACGGCGGGCGGGCGACAGGTTGTTCGGATTGCCTCGCCACGCCCGGCCGTAGGCCTCCATCAGGCCCTCGTTGTAATCGCCGATGAAATTTGTTCCGACGGCATTGGCCAGGATCATCGCCCCGTTGCCCTCGTTGTACATGGCGTTGAACAAGTAGACCGCGTCAGTGTGGGCGGGCAGGGAGACCTCTTCGACAACGGCGCCGACCGCCGCGAGGCCGCGCAGGGTGTCGCGGACCGCCCCGTCCACCACGGCCTCGCTACCTGGCAGGCCCAGGTCTTCCCACGGCGCCTGGTCGAAGGCCTCCTTAACAAGGCCGACGCGCAGGCCACGGACCCCTTGCTCCAACGTCGCCGTGTAGTCCACATCGGGACTCTCGATCCCCCGCTGACGGGGGTCCAGCGGGTCGGGTCCGGCAAGCGCGTTCATGGCCAACGCCACGGTCTCGACGCTGGTCGCCAGGGGGCCGAGGGCCACCATGGTCATCTCCGAACCCACCAGACCCGTA
This sequence comes from Rhodospirillales bacterium, assembly GCA_965247705.1. GTDB lineage: Bacteria > Pseudomonadota > Alphaproteobacteria > Rhodospirillales > CAMCUA01 > CBDFHV01. Next base: position 63,303 of record CBDFHV010000076.1, read on the forward strand.
TAGGGCACGAGGCCGTATGTGGGGCGCAGACCGACGACCCCGCTCCACGAAGCCGGGATGCGGACCGAGCCGCCCTGGTCCGATCCCAGGGCCAGGTCGATGTCCCCCGCCACCAGTGCCGCAGCGCTGCCGCTCGAGGACCCGCCCGGCGCGTGGGTCGGCCTTCGCGGGTTGCGGACGGTGACGAAGGGGGAATTGCTATCGAAATCGTCCAAGCCGGCGCCGTCGGAGGCGATGGTCTTGCCCAGGATGGTGGCGCCGGCGTCCAACAACCGGGTCACGGCCGTGGCGTCCACGTCCGGCACGAAGGGCGTCTCGCCGGTGCCGATGAGCATGGGAATGCCCGCCACGCACATGTTGTCCTTCACCCCCACCGTCTTGTCGGCGAGGGGGCCGTCGGGGGCGCCCTTGATCTCGCTGCGCCAGTACCAGGCGTTCCACGGGTTCTCGCGACGGGGTGGGCGTCGGCCCGGGGGGCGGTCGTACTTCACCGTTGGCCGGTCGGGGGTCATGGCGTCGATATGGCGGCACGAGGCGAGAACCGGCCCCATCATGCGCCGATAGGACTCGGCTTCGTCGGGGCCGATGTCGATGCCGTGGCCGGCTGCGAGCTCGCGGATCAGCGCCGCGGACGGCAGGCGCGGCGCTTCGGTCATCTCTTGTCTAGGCGGCGTCGGCGTCGGGGTCGCCAACCCGCAGGCTGCGGCCCTGGGGCGGGGCACCCTCGAACAGGCCCCAAGCGGCGATCTCGTCCTCGGGCGGCGCCTCGCTGCCCCAGCGGCGGCTGGGATACCAGCCGAAACGCCGGGCGCCGTCGGCCAGCATCTCGGCGTATTTGAGCGCCGCCGGAATGGCTTCCAGCACCGGCACACGCAGCGCCTCCTGCATGCGGGCGGCGAAACCGAACTCGACGGTACAGCCGAGGATCAGGACCTCCGCGCCGTCCTCCTCGACGCAGCGCCCCCCCGTGTCCAGCATGCGGTCGGCGGCATCGGCTCGATTCTGGAAGTCGTGAACCGCCAGTTCCGCTGCCCGCATGGAGACCATGCGGTCACCGTGTCCGTAGCGGCGGACGTTTTCGGTCATGCGGGGAATCCACTTGCGCTTGCCCACCACCACCGAGAACGTATTGCCCAGGGTGGCGGCGATGGCCGTCGTTGCCTGGCACGGGCCGACGACGATCGCCTTGCGCCCGAAATCTCGCGCAGCTCCCGCAAGGCCACATCGTAGTAACCGCCGCTGATGATGGCCGTCGTAGTCGGCGGCGCGGGCGCGGACGATGCGAATCAGGTCGGGCAGTATCAGGGCCTCGTAGGCGTGGTACTCCAGGTGCGTCGGCCGGTCGGGCGGCAGCCCCTGAAAATCGACCACCGTGTCGGGGCGGCGGGCGGCATTCAGCAGGCGCGCCATGCCTTCGGCGTAACGGCTGCGCCCCGTTGGGCTGATGTAGAGGATGTGCATTCGCGCCTCCGGTCAGACGGTCCGGGGAAGTATAGGCTTGGCGGGCTTGGCTGCGGAAGGGGCGCCTCGTCAATCGGTCAGTGCACTAGTGCCCCCCATCTCAATTCCCGGCCCCATACGACGGCCTTGCGCGTTCATCCGGCCAGGCGCGGGACGCGCGGCGATGCTGGAGCATCGCAAGCGTCCCGCAACGCCGCCGGGGGACGCGCAAGGCCGCCCGCTGGGTCGCTTTTCCCGTCCCCTCGGGGCGTCGGCGACGCTTGACGATGGCCCCGCATCGCCGGCGCGCCGCCTCCTGCCAAGGGAACGGGAAAAGCGATCGTATGGGGTGGGGAATTGCGATGGGGGGCACTAACCGTCATGCAAATGACAGGCCGACCGGTGCCCCGGCGCGATTTCTCGGACTATCGGTTCCTCTTCGGCGCAGCGGGCGAAGGCGTGGGGGCAACGGTCGCGAAAGCGGCAGCCGGATGGCGGTTTGCGGGCGTCTGGTACGCCGCCGGTGATGGGCAGCGGGTCGTGGGACTGGTTCACGTGGGGGACGGGGACCGCCTGAACCAGGGCCTTGGTGTAGGGATGCTGGGGCGAGCGCACCACGTCTTCCGTCGGGCCGTCCTCGACGATCTTGCCCAGGTACATGACGATTGTCCGCTCGCACACGTAGTGGACCATGGAAATGTCGTGGGAGACGTAGACCGCCGTCAACCCCATGGTATCGCGGACCTCGCGCATGACGTTGAGCACCCCGGCGCGGACACTGACGTCCAACATGGACACCGGCTCGTCGGCGACCAGGAACTTGGGTTCCAGCACCAGGGCGCGGGCCAGAACCACCCGTTGCAGCTGGCCGCCGGAAATCTCATGGGGGAACGAGTCGAAATAGGCGCCCACGTCCGGCAGGTGGACCCGATGCATGGCGGTCATCAGGCGCTCGTCATATTGGTCGGCCGGAATGCCCGCGTTTCGTAGCGGTTCCACCAGGGAGCGGTAAATGGTGAAGCGCGGATTCAGAGCTTCGTAGGGGTTTTGGAAGACCAATTGGGCCCGCCGCCGATAAGACTTCAGATCCGGCCCCTTGAGGGACTGGAGATCCCGGCCCTCGAAGGTGACGGAACCCTCGGTCGGCGTCGTCAGCTTCAGCAGCAGCCGCCCGGTAGTGGTCTTGCCGCAGCCGGACTCTCCCAACAGGCCGACCGTCTCCCCGTCGCCGATGGTGAAGTCCACGCCGTCGACGGCCCGCACCACGGGCTTCTGGCCGCGCACGATCTCCAGCAGATCGCGGGAGACGGGGAAGTGCTTGGTCAGGCCGCGGGCTTCGACGAGGGCATCCATGTCTCGACCTTCTCGGCTTGTCGGCGCAGGGCGTCGGATTCATCGCTTCGCCAGCACGCGGCGCGGTGGCCCGGCGCCATGTCGAGGAGCGGCGGCGGCGTTTCCCGACAACGCGGTTCGGCAAATGGACAGCGCTCGGCGAACGGACAGCCGGGTGGCGGCGCCAGCAGGTCGGGCGGTGCGCCCTCGATGGGAATGAGGGTGCCGCCGGTGCGCTTGAGATCGGGAAAAGCGTTGTAGAGTCCCATGGTGTAGGGATGGTTGGGCCTGGATAGGACGGTATCGGTGGGGCCCGTTTCGGCCACCTTGCCGGCGTACATGACCACCACCTGTTCGCAAGCGTAGGCGACAACGCTGATGTCATGGGTGACCAGGATGACCGATATGCCAAGCCGCCGCTGCAGGTCCTTGAAGGTATCGAGGACCTGGCGCTGCACGATCACGTCGAGCGCCGTGACCGGTTCGTCGGCGATCACCAACTTCGGCTCCAACGCCAGCGCCACCGCGATGGCCGCCCGCTGTCGCATGCCGCCGCTGAACTGGTGCGGATAGTCGCGCAGACGGCGGGCGTCGAGGCCGACCATTTCGAACAGCTCCACCGCCCGGGCCCGGGCCCGCTGTTTGTCGACGCCGCCCCGGTCCACCAGCACCTCGACGATCTGGCTTTCGACTCGATAGACCGGGTCCAGGGAATTCATCGCGCTTTGCGGAATGAAGGCGATGTCGCGCCAGCGGAACGCCGACATGTCACGTTCCGGCAGGGTGGCCAGGTCCTGACCGTCGAACAGCATGCTGCCGCCGGCGATGGTCGCGGTCTTGGGCATGACTCGGGTAATCGCCCGCGCCACCGTGGTCTTGCCGCAGCCGGACTCTCCCACCAGGCCCACCATCTGGCCTTCCGGCACGTCGAAAGACACGCCGTCCACGGCGTGGGCCACGCCCCGTCGGGTCCGGTAATAGACCTGCAGGTCCTGGATGGAGAGAACGGCCAGGTCGCTACTCCCTCAGCTTGGGGAACAGAAGCTCCTCGTAGCCGCGGCTGATGAAGAAGCCGGCGACGACCACGAGGACGATGCAGATCCCGGGCGGGACGAACCAGTGGTACTGGCCCCGGGACAGGGCCTGGGACAGGTAGGCGTCCTGGAGCATGAAGCCCCACGAGATTACCTCCGCGTCGCCGAAACCCAGGAAGCTCACGCCGGCCTCCGTCAGGATCGCCCAGCCGATGGCGATCGAGCCGTAGAGGAAGGACAGCGGAAGGATGTTGGGCATGATGTGGACGAAGATGATGCGTGCGGTGCTGGAGCCGGTCACCCGCGCCGCCTCGACGAAGGCCCGCTCGCGCAGGGACAGCACCTGACTGCGCACCACCCGGCCGGTGTTGGGCCACAGCAGCAGCGCCATCGCCAAGACCACGTTCCACATACTGGGGTCGAGGAAGGCGGCCAGCACGATGACGAAGGGCAGGAACGGGATGCCCAGCGCCACGTCGGCGAGGCGCATGATCACGGTGTCGATAAGGCCGCCGAAATAGCCCGAAACCAATCCGACGAAAGTTCCCGCCACCACCACCATGAAGGCCGCCGTGACCCCGATCAGCAGCGCGCTTCGGGTGCCATAGATCAACTGCGAATAGATGTCCTTGCCCAGGTTGGTGGTGCCCAGGATGTGGCCGTCGGTCATGGGTAATATGCCCGCCTTGAGCTGGCCCGCGTCGGTGAACAGGATTTCCAAGGGATCGTGGGTGGCGAGGCCGTCGGCAAGCAGGGCGACGAGCACGAACAGCAGATAGATGATCAGGCCGGCGAGGGCGAAAGGGTCGCGGGACGGCAGGGCCAAGGTCCGCACGGTGGCGTCGAGGGCGCGCCGCACCAGACTGCGGCGCCGGTACGCGGCGCGGACGGGGGCGTCAGGCGGCGCGGCCAAGGGACACCCGTGGGTCGAGCACCGTATAAAGCAGGTCGGCGATGAAGTTCATGATCACCAGGACGGCGGTGATCAGCAGGAAGGCTCCTTGTGCCAAGGGGTAGTCGCTGCCGGCGACGGCGCCCACCAGGACCCGCCCCAGGCCCGGCCAACTGAAGACCGTCTCGACCACTACGTTTCCGCCGACGGAAAAGCCGACACTGAGGGCAAACGTGGTCACCACCGGCAGCAGGGCGTTGCGGGCGCAGTGGTGCATGACGATGGACCACTGGGACAGGCCCTTCATGCGGGCCATGGTGACGAATTCCTCCTGCATCACCTCCAGCATGTTGGAGCGCATGAGCAGCAGGGGCAGGCCCTGGAGGTAGATGGCCAGGGTGAGGGCGGGCAGGGCGAGGTGGGACATGAAGTCGGCCGAGAAAATGCGCGCCCATTCGCTGTCGAACTCGGCACCGGCGGAGGTCGCGCCGCCGGCGGGAAACCAACCCAGGTTGAAGCTGAACACGGCCAACAGGACCATGCCCAGCCAGAATTCCGGCGCCGCGCGCAGAGTCAGCACCAGCGGAATCCCGAAGCCTTCAACCCAGGTGCCCCGCTTCCACGCCAGGTAGGCGCCCGCCGGGATGCCGATCACGTAGGCGACGATCAGGGCGCCAAGGGTCAGGATGATGGTGTTGAAAAACGCTTCCACCAGGATGTCCGACACCGGCATCCGATAGAAGAACGACTGACCCAGGTTGCCCTGGGCCAATTCCCCGAGGAACAGCAGGTACTGCTTGAAGAGCGACTGGTCGAGTCCGAACTGGCGCAGGATCAGTTCCTGCTGTTCGGGTGTGAAGTTGGGATCGATGTAGGCGGACAGGGGGTTCCCCGGCATCAGCCGGAACATGAGAAACAGGATGGTTCCGGTGGCCCACAGCACCAAGAGCATCTGCAGCAGCTTGCTCAGGATGCGCGGTAGTCCCGCCACGTGATTTGTCCCCCCGGAAAACGGCTGAACGCACAGTCTGACGGAACGCGGTGATTCCGTAAACAGGTGGCCCGCGCGCCCGATCCGTCCTATCGGCACCGCCGACCCTTGGTATGATGTCGCCGGTCACGGACAGAGGAAACACCGCAAGGGAGGTTGTCATATGGACCTGAGCATCGGCGGCAAACGGGCGATCGTGACCGGTGGCACAAAGGGAATCGGCCGCGCGGTGGGGGAGCTTCTGGCCGACGAAGGCTGCTCGGTGGCCATCTGTGCCCGCGACGCACAAGCGGTCGGGGCGCAGGTCGCCACCCTCGCGGCAAAAGGCGTTGGCGCCATGGGCCAGGCGCTCGACGTGCGCGACGGCGCGGCGCTGGGCGCATGGATCGACGACGTGGACTCGGCCTTCGGCGGTATCGACATCTACGTCGCCAACGTAAGTGCCCTGTCCGGCACTGGTGCCGTGGACGAGTCCGAATGGCGCCACAGCTTCGAGACCGATATGCTGGGCACCGTCAACGGCATCGAGGCGGCGGTGCCGGCTCTGGAGCGCTCCGAATCCGGGGCCGTTGTCATTATCGCCACCACCGGCGCCTTCGAGGTGTTCGGCCCCCGCCGCCCCTACGGCGCTGTCAAGGCGGCGAACCTCACCTGCATGAAGTACCTCAGCCGCGATCTGGCTCCCCAAGGGGTGCGGGTCAACGCGGTGTCGCCGGGCTCCATCTACTTCGAAGGCGGAACATGGGACAGACGCCGCCGGGAGGAGCCGGAAAAGTATCGCCGGACCCTGGAAATGAACCCGCTGGGCCGCATGGGCCGGCCCGAGGAAGTGGCCCGGGCGGTGGCGTTCCTGGCCAGTCCCGCGGCCAGTTTCGTCACCGGCACCAACTTGGTGGTTGACGGCGGCCTCACCGCCCGTGTGCAGTACTGATCACAAGTCCAATCCAGGGGGAACGTCATGATCCGAATCAACGAGATGCCGCCGCGGGTCGCCCCGGCCCTGTTGGAAGAGCTGGCCCAGTGCCGCACGGAAACCATCGGCCACCACCGACACTGGGGTTTCGTGCATGGCGCCATCGCCCCGGTCATGCCCGAGCGCAAGGTGGTCGGCACCGCCGTCACCATCGCCTGCCCCGGCCACGATTCCGGCGTGATCCCCTATCTGATCGGCATGCTGCGGCCCGGCGATTTCATCTGCATCGACCGGTTGGGCGACAACCACAACTCCTGCTGGGGCGGCGGCACCACGTTGGCGGCCCAGGTGAACGGCGCCGTCGGGCTGGTCATCGACGGGCCGTCCACGGGCTCGTCGAAGTTCCGCGAGTACGATCTTCCGGCCTGGATCCGGGGCTATACCCCCATTACCTGCCATCCCTATGGCCAGGGAGGCGGCATCAACATCCCGATCAGCGTCAGCGGCGCCGTCATCCTGCCGGGCTACGCGATCCTGGCCGACGAAAGCGGCGTGGTGGCCCTGCCGCCCGAGGACGTGCCCTACCTGGTGGAAGGCGCCCTTCAGAAACAGGCCGGACAGCCGGCCAGCCTGCAGGCCATGCGCGACGGCCTGAAGCCGGCGGATCGCCTCGGCATCAAGGACAAGATCGAACAGGAAGCCGCCAAGTGGGACGAGGCGCGCCAAGAAGCGCTGAGCCGCTCTTGAGCGCGAAGGGCCACATGTCATGACGACCCTTCACCGGGTGCCCGTGGCCACCTTGACCAGCGGCATGGAGCTGGCGCTCTATATCCACGAGATCGCGGGCACGCGGGGCGATGGCCCCACTCTGGGGATCTCGGCCGCGATTCACGGTGACGAACCCACCGGAACCCGGACGGTAATGGAGATTGCCCGGCTGTACGGCGGTGGCGACTTTCGGGGGCGACTGCTGCTCCTGCCGGTGGCCAATCCCCTGGCTTTCGAGGCCAACCGCCGGGCGACGCCCCGCGATGCCCAAAACATGAATCGCCTGTTTCCCGGCAGTCCGGGCGGCTGGATGACCGAACAAGTCGCCGCGGTCATGACATCCAGCTTCCTGGAGAAGATCGACGCCTACGTGGACCTGCACACGGGAACCGACCGGCCGACCGTGGACTACGTCTACATCCACAACGCCGAAAACCTGTCCCGGGCCTTCGGCTCCAAGGTGCTGTACCGGGCCGAGGCCGGGAGGGAGGGAACCAGCTACGAAGGCACGTCGAAAACCGTCACCCAGGGTCGGGGCGTGCCCTCGGTGACGGTGGAGTTGGGCGGCGGCCTCATCGACCAGGACCCCTACGTGGCGCGGGGGGTGGCCGGTGTCCAGAACATCATGCGCCACCTCGGCATGCTGGAAGCGGACCCCACCCCGGCGCCGGCCCAGACCGTGGTCCACGGTATCGCCGTCATCCGTCCCCGGGCCGGCGGCTTCCTGTTCACCGAGGCACCGCCCCTGGGCGAGAACATCGCCGGCGGCACCGTCCTCGGCCGGGTCGTCAACCCCCACACGTTTCAAGAGGTGGACGCCATCGAGAACCCGGTCAAGACCGGAATCATGATCCTCAGCCACCTGACCACCAACCTGGTGCAGCCCGGCGACTATGGCTACATGGTCGGCGACCTGGACGGCTGCGAGCGATTGCCAGCGGGGATGTAGGACGCCATGTCTTTAGCCATGAAGTATTGCGTCGCTTTGATCGCCCTCATCTTGCCCCTGTCCTCGGCCATGGCGGCGGAGCCCGTGGACCTGGAACTGGTCATCGCCACCGACGTCTCGCAGAGCATCGATTACGAGGAAGGACGCCTGCAGCGCGAGGGCATCGCCGCGGCCTTTCGCAGCCCGGATGTAGTGCAGGCCATCCGTTCGGGTTTTTTGGGACGGATCGGCGTCGCCTACATCGACTTCTCCAGCCGCCCCTATAACCAGATCGTCGCCGACTGGCGGATCCTCCACGACCCGGCCTCGGCCGCGGCATTCTCCAGCCGGCTGCTGGAGGCGCCGCCCACTTTTGGACGGGGGACGTCGATCAGCGACGCCATCGAACAGGCGACGGAGATGATCGAGACCAACGACCTGGAAGGCACCCGCCGGGTCATCGACGTCTCGGCCGACGGTCCCAACAACGTCGGCCGCCTGGTCGATGCGGTACGCGACGAGACGGTGGCGCGGCGGATCACCATCAACGGGCTGCCCATCCTCAACGACGCCCGCCGGTTCAGTCCCCGCTACAACCTGGAAGACCTGCACGACTATTTCGAGGGCTGCGTCATCGGTGGCACCGGCGCCTTCATTGTGGTCGCCGGAGGCTTCCCCGACTTCGCTCGCGCCATCCGCCCGGCCCGCCTACAAGAGAGGCTGCGACATCGGCGAGCGGTTGCGGGGAGCCTACTGAACGGATCATAAACTGCGCATATACAGGCAAGTTATATGTGCGAAAAATACATAATTGTCCCCTTGTATTATCCTTATGACTTCTCTATATGGGCGTCAAATTAGAGGAGATCCGCTATGGCGAAAGTTCGAATGAGTATGGAAGTAAGCCAAGAGGTGGCTGACCTACTGGAACAACTCGCGGCCGAGGAAGAGACCACCAAAACGGAAATTGTGCGTCGCGCCCTTTCGGTTTTGAAAGCCTATAAAGCGCAAAAGAAGCAGGGCCGGACACACCTTGGTTTTGCTTCCGATCCAACGAGCCTTGACGCTGAAATCGTGGGCGTCCTTGACCGTTAGAGCGCATGGCCGAATCCAGTGAGTGACCGTTTGAAAAAACCCGAGGTCCTTGCCTCCAGTGACCTCATTGGCCCCGGCGGTGTTAGCCACCTGGAGACGCCCGGCGACATCATCCGAATCAAGGCGGCGTCTTGGATAGCAGGCGCCGCACTGTTGATCGGCGTCGGGTTTCTTATTGCAGCACTCTGGATGGCCGACTCTGACCTGAAATTGTAGCGCACCCGGTTCCTTGGACACAAGTTTGTCTCACGCGGCGGGCCTGATTGAGATCGCGGCGTGCCACGCCTGACGAGCTTGAGCGGGGCTCAGGTAGCCGTTCTTTTCGACGATCCACTGGGCATTGTAGAGTTCGACGAAGTCGCGGACGGCGTCCCGCAGCTCCGCGATGTTGCGGTAGATGCGACCATGGATGATCTGTTCCTTCAGCGTGCGATTGAACCGCTCGGCGACGCCGTTGGTCTGGGGCTCGGCGACGAAGGCGTAGGACGGCTGGATGCCCCAGAACTTGATCTGGTTGGTGAAGTGGTCCGACAGATACTGGGAGCCGTGATCCATCCGCAAGGCCAGCCCCCGAGCCGCGCCGGCCGCGGTCGAGCCATACAGCCCGGCAAGCCCCATGGAGATCGGCTGCAGGGCGGCGAAGCGGTCGCCGCGCTTGCAGACATGCCAGCCGACACACTCGGCGTTCCAATGCTCGACGGCGGTGAAGATCCAGCCCCAGCCGTCGTCCACCGTGAACACCCGAACGCCATCGGTGCCCCACATGAGGTTCGGGGCATGAGTGATGATCTCACCGTCATGGGGATTGCCGCCACGGCGGCGGCAGCGATGGGGCGAGAGCAGATTGTTCTCGCGCATCAGGCGGAGCACCCGCTTGCGGGCAACCCGGATGTCGCGACAGACCCGAAGCCGAGCCCAGACCTTGCGGTAGCCCTCGCCCTCCCAGGGCGATGCCTCCAGGTCGGCTTCGATCGCCACCAGCAGCGCCTGGTCCGAGATCGCGGGCTTCGGTCCCCGACGCTTTGCCGGCGGCTGCTCGGCGTGCTGGCCGGAGGTCACGGCGTAGAACGAGGAGCGGGCCATGCCCCAGGCGGCGCAGACCCGCCGCAGGCCGTAGGCCAGACCCGTGCCGGGCGAGGTGGCGGCACTCATCGCCGCGACCTCCGCCGCCCCAAAGGGCCGAAGGTCTCCGTCTTGGCCTCCAGCAGTTCCACCTGCATGGTCAACTCTCCGATCCGCTTCATGGCGCTATCCAGTTCCGCCTGCACCGGATCGCCCTTGCGTTGCTTGAGCGAGGCGTCGATCCCGCCGATCGCTTTCTCACGCCACTGCTCGAGCCGGAAGATCTCTACGCCCAACTGGCGCGACAGAAGTTGCACCGGCTCGTCACGCAAAAGCCGCAGAACGACCTCACGCTTGCGCGCCACCGTCCATCGCTGGCCAAGTCCCAGCGGGCCTGCCGGCAAAGCCTGTCCTGGGGAAAACGTGGACGAGCCAAGCTCGCCCGCATTTACCACAGGCCCATCAACAGCAACTTTCTTCTCAAAATTATCGGTCATGTTCCGGTCCTCCTTGGACACTTCGATTAAGCCAATTCTGTGTCCAAGGAAATCGGGTCCGACTCACTCTGACCTGAAATCATGGGCAACGGGACTCATATCGCTTGTTGTCGGTGCAGCTATCGGATTTGTTTTTAGCGGCAACAGTCGCGCCTAGAGCATCACTATCCGGAACTTGGAGCAGAAGGCAAAGAACGTCCCATAGGCGTCGCCGTTGCTATGGCCCGACCACCGGATCGACGTTCTCCAGCAGCCAGCGGGCGATCGCGGTCACGTGGGCGTCCTGGTGCTGCTGGCCCATGGCCTGGAGGCCGACCGGTAGGCCGTTGACGGCCATCAGGGGGACCGTGACCGCCGGCGCGTACAGCATCGAACTCGGTGCGTTGAAGACCATGTCGCCCGTCGGGCGCGGTGCCACGGGTTGTCCTGGCCTGTCCCCCGGCCACGGCGGCGCCGGGCCGGGGCAGGCCAGCGTGATGCAGGCGTCCGCCAGGGGCGCGATCCGTGCGTGGTGGATCTGGGCGGATTCCCGGGCGATGAGCTTGGCGCGGTAGTCGTCCGGTGTCATCGCTTCGGCCGCGGCGAGATCGGCCTTGGCGCGTTCGCTAACGCCATCGGGGAACTGATCCACCAGGTTGCGCGTGAACCAGCGGTTCTCCCATCGGGTAATCGCGTTGCAGGTCTCCCGGGCGTCCGCGATCACCTGCTCCAGGGCCTCGACCAGCATGTGGTCGCGGCGGGTGAGGAGCGTGATTCCAGCCGCTCGCAGGCGTTCGAGCAGAGTGGCAAAGACCGCCTTCGAATCGTCGTCCAGTGTCGACCAGCCCTCGGTTTCGAGAGCGATCAAGCGCTCCGGCTTCCTTGCCGCGGGGGGAGTCGGCGGGCCGAACAGGCCGTGAGAGCCCCGGTCGCCGCCGCAGCGCGCCGCGATCTCGATCGCGGCCTGCCACATGTCCTCGATGGAACCGGCGTGGACACCGTGGGTGCTCATGCTGGTCGCCTGCCGCTCGCCGCGATTGATGGCGCCCTGGGTCGGCTTCAGGGCGACGTTGGCGCAAAAGCCGGCCGGCCGGATGATCGACCCGCCCACCTGGGAGCCGAGGGCCGTGGGCAGCATGCGCGCCGCGACCGCCGCGGCCGAGCCGGAGGATGAACCGCCCGGCGTGCGCGAAGGGTCGAAGGGATTGGAGGTCGGCCCCGGATGGCTGCCGCCAAGTTCGGCGGTGACCGTCTTGCCGAGGATGATGGCGCCCGCCTGCCGGAGCGCCCAGACCGCCGCGTTGTCCCGCCTGGGAAAGTTGCCGCGGAAGGCCGCGCAGCCCATCTCCGTCGGCATGTCCTTGGTTTCGAACAGGTCCTTGATGCCGATCGGCATGCCGTCGATGGGCGACAGGGGCCGGCCCGCTTTCCAGCGCCCGGTACTGGCGTCGGCGGTGGTGCGCGCGCCTTCCTCGTTCATGGCGACAAAGGCCTTCACCACCGGCTCCCGCTCGGCGATGGTCGCCAGGCAGCGCTCCAGATAGGCGCGCGGCGTGTCGGACCCGTCGGCGAATCGCGGGGTGGCGTCGTGGAACGTCAGCGGTTCGAATTCAAGGAGGTCGTAGCCGCTGGTCGAAAGCGTATCCATGGGTCCGTCTCCAAGAGGTCACACGAAGGGGGGCGGATCCGGGATCCGCCCCCCTGCATGTCGGGTGTCGGTACGGGCCTACTTGGCCATCACCGAATCCTTGACCCCGTCCGGATAGTGAAGTTTGCCGTCCACCATTTGGTAGCCGGCATCCTTGAGGATCTGCTTCGCCTTCGCCAGGTCGTAGGATCCCTTGACCAGGTCGCCGTTGTGCCAGAAGCCGAGAACCGTCGAGACGATGGAGTTGGTCTTCACCGCCTCGCCCTTCCAAGCCGCCTGGATCAGGAGGTCGCGGTTTACGGCCAGGGACATGGCGCGGCGGAGCTTGGGATCGTTGAAGGGTTTGCGCTTCAGGTTAAATCCCATGTACTGGACTCCGATGTCGACGCCCTTGATGACGGCGATCTTGCCGCTTTCCTTCGCCGTCTGGGTCAAGGCCAGGGGGTCGCCGCGATACTCGGTGAGGAAGTTGATCTCGCCGCTCTTCAGCATCCCCAGGGTGGCCTCGAGGTTGGTCACGATGCGCACGATCCAGCGGTCGGCCTTGGGCGGTGACCAATGGTCCCTGTTGGCCGCCAGGACAACCTCCTGGTTCCGCTTCCAGTGCACGAACTTGTAGGGGCCGGAACCGATCAGCTTGTCGGGCTGGTAGTCGTCGAAGGTCAGGTTCTTGGCCTTGAGGTCCTTCTGGATCGGCCGCCAGATGTGAGCCGGCGAGAGGTTCATCTTGGCCAGGGTCGAGGTCAGGAACGGGGCATGGGGCCGCGCCAGATTGAAGCGCACGGTGCGGTCGCCCACCACCTCGACCTTTTTGATGATCTTCAGGAACGGCGTATACATGGGTGCCATCGCGCCCACCTCGCCGAAGGTGAAGATGACGTCGTCGACGGTAACGGGCTTGCCGTCGTGCCACTTCATGCCGGCGCGGATCGTCACATCGATGGTCCGATCGTCGACCCACTCATAGGATTCGGCGGCCCAAGGCTCGGCAAGTCCCTCTGGGCTGATGCGCAGCAGACGATCCCAGATCAACTCGGTCATCCATGACGCGGCGAGACCGCCGATTGCCAAGGGCACCAAGTTCAAAAGGTTATCCGAGGTGTTGGCGATGACATCCTTCTGGCCCGTCAGCGGCTTGATGTTGATATGGGTCCAGAAGTTCTTGATCCCCAGGCCCGGCTGCTCGACGACCGAGTTCCTGTCCCAGATGTCGCTGCGAATGGCGAAGGGGATGTTCGGGTTGACGAAGAAGACGTAGGAAGGGCTCTCGTTCAGGAGCCTCTGGGCTTCGTGCACCAACTGCCGGCGTTTCTCCCGGTCGACCTCGACCCGTTGGGCGGAGGCCAGCTTGTCGTAAGCCGGATTGCGGTAGCCAGGGTAGTTGTATCCCTTGGCGGCCGTATCGGAATGGAACAGGTTGTAGATCACTTCGTCGGGGTCGCTCCGCTCCGGCCGGCCGCCGATCGACCACATGGACATGTCGAAGCAGGCGGCGTTGTCGCAGGACTTGCGATCCCAATAGACCGTATCGAGCTTCTTTTTGTAGGGGATCTCGCGGACCTTAATGTCGAGGCCCAGCTTCTTCCACATGCTGACCAGAAGGTAAGCGGCTTGGTTGGCGTTCGGATTGCGGCTCTTTTCGTCGGCGACGAGTTCCAACTGGCGGATCTTGTCCCCGGCGGCGTCCGCGGGCGGCGCCACGGCGGTGGCCGCCATTGCAAGGGCGCCGGCTCCGAGAAGCCAGACCGCCCGGCGTGTCATATGCATCCTCATGGAGTGTCTCCCTGAACTAGGCATGCGGTCGCCACCAGAGCGGCCGCGACGGAAGGCATGCTAACCCAGGTGCCTTGCCACCGTGAAGTCCTCCCGCCACCGGTGGGCGGAAAGAGGGCAAGTATCAGGCCAAAAGGTGGCAGCGGGCTTGGTGATCCGCGGTGATATCGACCCGTGGCGGCGCCACCACGTCGCAGGTGCCATCCATGCGTTCGGGGCAGCGGGAATGGAAGCTGCATCCCTCGGGCAGGTTGACGGGGCTGGGAATGTCGCCCGACAGGGGTTCGCCCCGGTCCGGCTGCACCGCCTGGGGGTAGGGGACCGCCCGCAACAGGGCTTGCGTGTAAGGGTGCCTTGGACTGCTGAAGATGGCTTCGGTCTGGCCTTCCTCGACGATGCCGCCCAGGTACATGACGGCCACCCTGTTGCAGATGTAGCGCACCACGGCCAGGTTGTGGGAGATGAACAGGTAGGTCAGGCCGAGGTCCTTCTGCAGATCCTTCAGGAACTCCAGGATCTGCGACTGCACCGAAACGTCGAGCGCCGAAGTGGGCTCGTCCAGGATCAGCAGTTCCGGATTGAGGGCAATGGCGCGGGCGATGCAGACCCGCTGCTTCTGGCCGCCCGAAAGCTCGTGGGGATAGCGGAACAGGAACTGCCGGGGCAGGCCGACAGTCTCCAGAAGCTCCGCCACCCGCCGCCGCAAGTCATGGCCACGCAGGTCCGAATGCAGGATCAGGGGCTCGGCGACGCTGCGCTGGATGGTCATGCGCGGATTAAGGGCGGAGTGGGGGTCCTGGAAAATCATCTGAGCGGACCGCCGCAGCTTCCGTTCTCGTTCCCGATTGAGCAGGGTCAGATCATCTCCGCCGATGATGAGTTGGCCGTCGGTAATCGGGACCAGGTGCAGCGCCGCCTTGCCGACCGTGGTCTTGCCCGACCCGGATTCCCCGACCAGGCCCAGGGCGTCACCCTTGTTGATGTTGATGGTCACGCCGTTGACGGCCATGACCACCACCTTGCCCTTGCCCCGTGGCGAGATGTCGAAATGGACTTTCAGGTCCCGGAGTTCAAGCACGGGCTTTCTCCCCATGCAGCCAGCAGGCGACGGATTGCTCGGCGTTCAAGCTGAAGAGTGCTGGCATGCGCCCGCAAGCGTCCATGGCGTGGTCGCAACGATCCTGGAAACGACAGCCTTCGGGCGGAGTCAGCAGGTTGGGCAGGGAACCCGGGATGCCGGCCAGGGTTTCCGGGGGACGGCCGGGGTGGGGAACGGCGCCCAGCAGCCCTCGCGTATAGGGATGGGCGGGGCTGTCGAACAGGTCCTTGACCTTGGCGTCTTCCACCACCTGGCCGGCGTACATGACGACCACCCGGTCGCAGAGGGATGCGACCACGCCCAGGTCGTGGGTGATGAGGATCACCGAAAGGCCCAGGTCGTCCACCAGTTCGCCGATCAGGTCCAGGATCTGAGCCTGGATGGTGACGTCGAGCGCTGTCGTCGGCTCGTCGGCGATCAGGATTTGCGGACGGCCGGAGAGGGCCATGGCGATCAGCACCCGCTGCCGCATGCCGCCCGACAACTGGTAGGGATAGGCCTTCACCTGGCGTTCCGGGTTCGGCAGGTGGACCTTGCGCAGCATCTCGATGGCCCAGTCCCGGGCGTCCCGCTTTCTCATGCGCTCGCCTTCGGGAAGGAAGCGCTGGTGGGCCATGATCACGTCGACAAGCTGGGCGCCGACACTGAACACCGGATTCAGATAGGTCATCGGATCCTGGAAAATCATCGCGATGTCGTTGCCGCGGATGGCCTGCATCCGAACTTCGCCGAGGGTCAACAGATCCTCGTCCTTGAACATGATGCGCCCCGACCGGACCCGTGCCGGCGGCGATGGAACCAGGCGAAGGACGGACTTGGCGGTCACCGACTTGCCGCAGCCGGTTTCGCCGACGATGCCCAGGGACTCGCCCTTCGCCAAGTCGATGTTGACCCTGTCGATGGCCTTGTAGACGCCGTCGAAGGTATCGAACTCCAGGGAGAATTCCTGGATCGACAGGAGCGGCTGGTCGCTCATTCCCGGTGACTCGGGTCGAGCATGTCGCGAAGACCGTCGCCGAGCAGGTTGAAACCGAGCACGGTGAGCAAAATGCCCATGCCGGGGAACAGGGAATACCACCACCAGTCGGGCAGGTAGTTGCGCCCGACGCTGATCATCGCCCCCCATTCCGGCTCCGGCGGCTGAGCGCCCAGGCCGAGGAAGCCGAGCCCGGCGGCGCCTAAAATCGCCATTCCCATGTCCATGCTGGCCTTGACGATGATCGGCGACGTGCAATTGGGCAGGATGTGGATGAACACGATCCGCAGGGGCGAGGCACCCATGGAGCGGGCGGCCTCGACGTATATCTCGTTCTTCAACGACAGGGTCTTGGCCTGCACCAGGCGCACGTAGCCAGGCCACCAGACCAGCGACAGGGCGAGCATGGCATTGTGGATTCCCGGTCCCAAGGCGCCGACGATGGCGATGGCCAGAATCAGTCCCGGCACGCCCAGGAAAATGTCGGTTATCCGCATGATGATTTCCTGGGTCATGCCGCCGACGTAGCCGGCGATGATGCCCAGCGGCACGCCGATCAGCGTGGCCACCACCGTGATGATAAGGGCGATCTGCAGGGTGATCCGGGTTCCCAGGATCACCCGCGAGTAGACGTCGCTGCCGACCTCGTCGGTGCCAAACCAATGCACGGAATCCGGCGGCAGCAGCTTTTGACTCATGTGGATCGCGCCAGCCGCGTCCTCGGGGAACGGAACGATCCATGGCCCGATGACGACGATAACCATGAACACGAACACGATGAACAACCCCAACATGGCGGAGGCATTGCGCGACAAGGTGCGAGCGTATAGCCGCGCCATGCGGATGGTGCTGGCGTGCCGCTCTCGCCAGGTGAGGGCCTCCAGGTCGATGGGCGGCATCTGGGTCGTGGTGGTCATGGCGCGATGGCTCCGTGGGGTCTCAAATCTGGCTTCGCACGCGTGGATCGAGCATGCCGTAGACGATGTCGATAGCCAGGTTGGTCAGCATGAAGAAAAAGCCCAGGACCAGGGTGGCGCCCATGATCGGCTCGAAGTCGGAACTGATCGCCGCGTTCACCGCGTAGAGGCCGATGCCCGGCCAGTCGAACACGGTTTCCACCAGCACGGTACCGCCCAGCATCCAGCCGAACCGCAGGCCGATCATGGCCAAGGTGGGCAGCATGGCGTTGCGCAACGCGTACATCCCGATGATGCGAAACGACGACAGGCCCTGGGCCCGGGCATTGATGATGTAATCCATCCGCAGGGTCTCCAGCATCTCGGCCCGGTTGACGCGGATGATGGAGGCCATGCCGGGCACGGCGAGTGTCAGGGCCGGCAGAACCATGTAGTGACAGGCCTCGATGAACTTGTCGAACTCGCCCCGCAGCAATGTGTCCACGAGGATGAGGTGGGTGATCGGCACCGGTGGGTCGGTCATCACGCTAAGCCGGCCGCCGAGCGGGAACAACTCCACATGAAGGGAAAAGGCGAACTGCAACATGATGCCGAGCCAGAACATGGGCAGGGCGACGCCGCAGACGGATATGATCCTCAGCCCGTGATCCATCCAGGTATTCTGATAGACGGCGGCCACGATCCCCATGGGAACGCCCAGACCGACGGCGATGACGATGGAGAACATCACCAACTCGAAGGTGGCCGGGAAAAAGTGCAGCAGATCGTCCATCACCTCGTGGGTGGTATGGATGGACTTTCCCCAGTCCCCGCTCAGCACGCCGCCCAGATAGATGAAAAACTGGTACGGGAGTGGCTTGTCCAGGCCATACTCCGTGCGCACCCGTTCCACCATCTCGTGGGTCGCATCCGGGCCGGCGGCCAGGCGTGCCGGGTCGCCGGGCGCGATATGGGAGATGACGAACGTGATGATCAACAGGCCGAACAGCATCACGAATACGAGGAGACTGCGTTTGGCCAGAAACCGCGCCATGGTCGTCTTACCCTACGTACAGGTCGGGAAGTCGGAAAGCGAAGGAGGCACTGCCGAACCGATCGCCGATGCACCGCGGACGCCCCATTGAGAGAGACGTCGCGGGCGAAATCAAGGGATAATCCGGACCGCTAACCTCGCCCGGCCCGGTCCCGGATAAAGGAATGGCGCCGAGCCGTCCACCACGGCCCGGCGCATCCCAAGTCGTCTAGCCTCGTCGTCTATTTCCCGACGTAGAGCGGATAGAGGTCGATTTCGGTCGTCATGTGGACGGGGCTGTAGGTGAACCCCTTGACCCAATCCCGATAGGCGACCCGCCGTTCGCGCATCATGCCGAAGATCTCCGGCTGGTCGTCGACGATAAGCTTCTGGATCTTCTCGTAGACGGGCTTGCGCAAGTTCCAGTCGGTGAGCGAGCGGCCTTCCTGGATCAATTTCGTCACTTCCGGGTTCTCGTAGAAGTGCGTGCCCCAATAGCGGCCCCAGGACGATGGATGGTACTGGATGGCCACTGCGTCAGGGTCCGTCGACACCGGGGTGACGAAGATCGCGGTGATGTCCGGGGAAGTCTCGGCCTTGGAGCCCCGGGCCACCAGGTTGGCCCAGGTGAGCGGCGTTATCTTCACCTTGATGTTGAGGTCCTTGAGGCTGTTGATGAGGATCAGCCCCATCTGACGCTCTTCCTCGAGTTGGCTGACGTAGCCGTACTCGATCTCGATGCCGCCGTCCGACCACGGCGTCTTGGCCAGGTGTGCCTTGGCCATGGCCACGTCGCGGCGCGGCATGCCCGGCACCTTGATATGGCCCTTGATCGAATCGGTGAAGGGGCTGGACTGCAAGCGGGCCCGCCCGTTGTAGATCGCCTCGAGCGCCTCGTAGTCGAAGGCATAGGCCAGCGCCTTCCGCAGATCGCGGTTGGCGGTGTACTTGCCCTTGGTGTTGAATTTCAGGCCAAAGGCGGTTAGCGCCGGCTCGGTGGAGGTGACCACGCCCTTCATCCGGCGCGCCTGCTCGAACTCGTCGGGCGACAGGTCGAGCGCGAAGTCGGTGTCGCCTTTCAACAGCATGGAGCGCTGCACCGAGGTTTCGCGGACGATCTTGTAGATCACCCCGCCCAACGGGCCATTGAAGGGCTTCCAGTAGTCCTCGACCCGCTCCAGTTCATAGAGGTTGCCCTGTTCGTGGCGGGTCAGCTTGAAGGGACCGCTGCCGGCCTCGTTGGACAGCATCCACTTGGTGCCCATGTCGCCATCCACTTCGTTGGCCATCACGACCTTGGGGTTCATGATATACCACCAGGGGATGAAGGAGACGAACGGTGCGTAGGGCCGGCTCAGGGTCATCGACAGGGTTTTGTCGTCGATAACCTTGATATTGTCGGGCGTGAGCACTTCGTTGAGCATCCACGACGGGCCTTTGCCCAGCTTCAGGGTCCGCTCGAAGGACCATTTCACGGCGGCGGCCGTCACCGGGTCGCCGTTGTGGAATTTGGCTTTGTCGGCAAGATGGAACGTGTAGGTGAGGCCGTCATCGCTGACGTCCCAGCTTGTAGCGAGCCAGGGCGTGATGACCGGCGGATTGCCCACGTACTTGGCGAGCCCATCGTACATGGCCTGCTGCATCAGACGGGTCTTGGCGTCGTACTTGATGCTGGGGTCCATGATCTGGACCTGCTCCCGGCCCACCAGGACGAGGATCTTCTTGTCGCCGCGGCGTTCGAAAGCGGACGCCGGGTCGGCTACCAGGGTGGCGCCAACGACCAACGCCCCGGCAGCCGCACACAGGTGTTTCGCGAACTTCATCAATGATCTCCCGTTCTTCCCAGAAATTTGAATCGTTTGCCGCGCATCGTCGGCTGTTCACACCGCACCATAGTCGCGTGCCGGGATAGTTTCCAGTGGCGCGGCGCCTGGCGTCCCCTGGCGCCTATTCCCGGTGACTCGGGTCCAGAATGTCGCGCAATCCGTCGCCGAGAAGGTTGAAGCCCAGCACGGTGATAAAAATGGCCAGGCCCGGGAAGGTGGAAAACCACCACCAGTCGGGCAGATAGAAACGTCCGACGCTGATCATCGCCCCCCATTCGGGCATCGGTGGCTGGGCGCCGAGGCCCAGGAAGCCAAGTCCGGCGGCGCCGAGAATGGCCATGCCCATGTCCATGCTGGCCTTGACGATGATCGGCGAGGTGCAGTTGGGCAGGATATGGATGAACACGATGCGCAGGGGCGAAGCGCCCATGGAACGAGCGGCCTCGACGTAAATCTCGTTCTTCAACGACAGGGTCTTGGCCTGCACCAGGCGCACGTAGCCCGGCCACCAGACCAGGGACAGCGCCATCATGGCGTTGACGATGCCCGGCCCCAGGGCGCCGACGATGGCGATGGCCAGAATCAGTCCCGGCACGCCCAGGAACACATCGGTGATCCGCATGATCACCTCCTGGACCGTGCCGCCTACGTAGCCGGCGATGATGCCTAGCGGCACGCCGATCAACGTCGCCACGCCGGTAATAATGAGGGCGATCTGCAGGGTAAGCCGGGCACCCATCACCACCCGGGTATAGACGTCCCGGCCCACGTGGTCGGTGCCGAACCAGTGATCCGCGCTGGGGCCCTGGAGCTTGAGGTCCATATGGACCGAGCCCGAGGCATCATCGGGGAACGGCACGATCCACGGGCCGATGGCGGCGGTGATGAAGAACAGCACAACCAGCCCCAGGCCGAACATGGCCGATCCGTTGCGCGAAAAGGTGCGGACGTAAAGCCGCCACATGCGGATGGTACCGGCATGGCGGTCCCGCCAGGAGACCCCTTCCAGCGCAATGTCGGGAGTCTGCGTTGTCGTCGTCATCCTGTCCTCCCGCCGGGAACTAGATCTGGCGGCGAACCCGGGGGTCGAGGATCCCGTACAGGATATCGATCACCAGGTTGGTCAACATGAAGAAGAAACCGAGAACGATGGTGGCGCCCATGATCGGCTCGAAGTCGGAACTGACCGCCGCGGTGACCGCATAGAGGCCGATACCCGGCCAATCGAACACCGTCTCGACCAACACCGTGCCGCCCAGCATCCAGCCGAACCGCAAACCGATCATGGCCATGGTCGGCAGCATGGCGTTGCGAAGGGCGTAAAGGGCGAAAATGCGGAACGACGAAAGCCCCTGGGCCCGGGCATTGACGATGTAGTCCTTCTTGAGGATCTCCAGCATTTCGGCCCGGTTGACCCGGATGATCGACGCCAACGCCGGGATGGCGAGGGTCAGGGCCGGCAGCACGATGTGATGGGCGGCCTCGGCAAAAACGTCCCATTGGCCACGCAGCAGGGCATCGATCAGGATCAGGTGGGTGATGGGCTCCGGCGGGTCGGTCATCGCCTCTATCTGCCCGCTCAAGGGAAAGATATCGATATAGAACGAGAAGAAAAGCTGGAGCATGAGGCCGAGCCAGAACATGGGCAAGGCAACGCCCGATACGGTGATGATGCGCAGCGCGTGATCCAGCGGGCCGTTCTGATAAATGGCGGCGATCATCCCCATGGGCACGCCGAGGAGGACCGCGATGATGATCGAAAACATCACCAGTTCGAAGGAGGCCGGGAAGTAGCGAACCAGGTCGCTCCACACCGTATGGGTGGTGTGCATGGACGTGCCCCAGTCGCCGACCAGGATTCCTTGCAAATAGATTGCGAACTGATACGGCAGGGGCTTGTCGAGGCCGCGCTCCTTGCGGATCAACTCGACCATCTCGTGGGTGGCGTCGGTTCCCGCCGCCAGACGCGCCGGATCCCCCGGCGCCACATGGGAGATGATGAAGGTGATGATCAACAGGCCAAAAAGCATGACGCACATCAGCACGCCGCGCTTGGCAAGAAACCACGCCATGGTGGGCTCAGTTCCCTAGACGGGTAGGAGCAACGCTGGCGAAAGAGAAACCCGCCGGACCATTGAGAATTGGGTCCGGCGGATTTCGTCGATCGCGCTTACTCGATGTAGAGCTGGTAGAAGTCGATCTCATCGGTCATCAGCACGGGGCTGTAGTCGAAGCCCTTCACCCAATCGCGATAGACGACCATGCGTTCGCGCATCATGCCGAAGATTTCTGTCGCGTCATCGACCAGTATTTTCTGGATCTTTTCGTAGATGGGCTTGCGCTTCTCCCAATCGGTGATGGCGACACCCTGATCGACCAGCTTGGCGACTTCCGGATTGTCGTACCAATGGGTCCCCCAGTAGCGGCCCCAGGACTTGGGATGGTACTGGCTGGCTACCGCGTCCGGGTCCACCGACACCGGCGTCACCCAGACGGTCATCATGTCCGGAGACGTCTTGGGGTCGGCGCCGCGGGCCAGCATGTTGGACCACAGCAACGGCGCGACCTTCACGGAGATGTTCAGCGGCTTCAGGCTGTCGATCAAGATCAACGCCATCTGCTGCTGTTCTTTGTTTCCGGCCACATGCACCATCTCAAGCTCGATCCCGCCGTTCGGCCATTGGGACTTGGCCAGGTGGGCCTTGGCCTTGGCCAGATCCTTGCGCGGCATGCCCGGCACTTCGATATGGCCCTGGATCGCGTCGTTGAACGGGCTGGTCTGGAGTTTTGCCCGGCCGTTGTAGATCTTGATTAGGCCTTCGTAGTCGAAGGCCCAGGATACCGCCCGGCGCACGTGAATATCCGACATGTACTTGCTGCGGGTATTGAACTTGAAGCCGAAGGCGGACAGGGCCGGCTGGGTCGAGGTCTTGATCCCCTTGCGCCTCGCGACCTGCTCGAACTCGTCCGGACCGAGGCTGGTGACGATGTCCAACTCGCCCTTGATCAGGCTGGCACGCTGGACCGAGGATTCGCGAATGGTCTTGAAGATGATGCCGCCCAGTTTGCCCGCGAAACCGCGCCAATAGTCCTGGACGCGTTCCACTTCCCAAAGACGGCTGGGTTCGACGCGGATCAGCTTGAAGGGTCCGCTGCCGGCCTCGTTCTCGCTCAGCCACTTCTGCCCCATATCGCCATCGACCTCATTGGCCATCAGCTCCTTCGGGTTCATGACGAACCACCAGGGCAGGAACGTAACGAACGGCGCATAGGCGCGATCGAGGGTAATCCGCAGCGTGTGCGTGTCGACCGCCACGATATTCTCGGTCTTCAGCACGTCCGCCAGCATCCAGGCCGGGCCCTTGCCGATCTTGAGGGTCCTGACGAAGGACCAGCGCACGGCTTCCGCGGTGACCGGATCGCCGTTGTGGAACTTGGCCTTCTCTTGCAAGTGGAAGGTGTAGGTCTTGCCGTCATCGCTGGCGTCGAAACTCTTGGCCAGCCACGGAATCACCTCCGGCGGGTCGCCAACGTACTTGAGCAAGGCGTCGTACATGGCCCGCTGGAACGTACGGCTGGCCGCGTCGTACTTGATGCTGGGATCCAGGGCCACGAAATCGGCGCGCGACGCGTAGACCAGGATTTTCTTGTCGCCGCGGCGTTCGAAACCGGCGGCCGGATCCGCATCCGCGATCATTAGGCCGCCGAGCGCGAAACCCGCCACGGCGGTCATCAAAAATCGTCTGGAAAGTACCTTCATGATGCCTCCCTCCTGAAAGCGTTGGACGTGTCGCCGCGGACGGCGACTTCCCCTCGGTTAGGCGCGGACTCCCCCACTCCGCTCCCACGATTTTCCACCGTATTGCAGCGTCCGCTCCCCGCAAGGATAGGATTTGCGCCCACATTGTCAACAAGAGGCGGCGCACACTGTCGTGTGCGAGCGTGGACGGTTGCGGGAACGGGCGCGGAGGGCATAATGTCGCTTGAGGAATCCTGCTGCTGTCCGCGGCCTCGATCGGGAGACTATTATGAACGAAATCCATGCCGTCCCCGTGTCCAAGGGTCTTGACCCGGTGACGCTGGAGATCATGGGACGCAAGGTTTGCGCCATCGCCGACGAGATGTGCGCCGCCCTGACCCGCACGTCCCGCTCGATCTTTGTCAACGAGGGCGCGGACTTTGCCATCGGCCTGATTGACACAACCGGCGAGATGTTCGGTTGGGCGCCGGAGAACAAGACCACATCCGTCCATCCCCCTTGCGCCTATACGCTCGGCGTCATCGGCGAAGTGGTGCCCGGCGACGTCATCGTCACCAACGATCCCTACCTGTCGAAGGGGCTGGCCACGCACCTGCCGGATCTGCACCTCATCAAGCCTTACTTCCACGATGGCCGGGTCGTCGCCTACGGCTGGGCCTTCGTCCACTTCATGGATGTGGGCGGCGCAGTACCGGGCAGCGTCGCCAGATCCCTCAACGACATCTTCCAGGAAGGGCTGCGCATTCCGCCCATGAAGCTGATGAAAGGCGGCGAGATCAACCAGGACTTCATGCGCATTTTCCGGGCCAACTGCCGCCTGCCCGATATCAACATGCACGACATCAATTCCATGATGGGCTCGCTCAGCATCGGCGAGCGGCGGGTGCGCGAGACCATCGATCAGTACGGGGTCGACGCCTTCGTCGCCAGCCAGGAGGCACTTAAGGCCTACGCCGAGGAAAAGGTCCGCGCCGTGCTGCGCCGGCTGCCCAACGGGGTCTACGATTTCTGGGAGTACCTGGACGACGACGGCGCCTCCGACTATCCGGTGCGGGTGCGGCTGCGCTTGACGGTCGGCGACGACACTTTGCACTTCGACGTCTCCGGCACCGACCCCCAGGTCGCCGCCGCCCTCAACATCCCCACCAACGGTACGCTGCACAACATGCTGACCCGGCGGATCGCCACCTTCGTGCGCACCCACGATCAGACCATCCCGCTGAACGCCGGTTTCTTCCGGCCCATGGGCATCACCAGCCCGCCGGGAACGATCCTTAACGCCGAATACCCGGACGCCGTCGGCGAGCGCTTCATCAGCGCCACCAAGTTCAATGACTCGATCACCGGCGCCCTGCTCCAGGCCTCGCCCACCATGATGGCGGGCCCCACCTGCGGCACCGGCTGCTCGGTGGTGCTGACCGAGTTCGACGCCCTTGGCGAGCACTCGACGGTGACCGTGCTGCAGTCCCTGCGCGGCGGCATGAGCGCCTATGACGGCAGCGACGGCGTCGATGTGCGCGACGTGACCATGAACACCATGCACAACCATCCCTGCGAGACCATGGAGGAGAAATCG
This sequence comes from Rhodospirillales bacterium, assembly GCA_965247705.1. Lineage (GTDB taxonomy): Bacteria > Pseudomonadota > Alphaproteobacteria > Rhodospirillales > CAMCUA01 > CBDFHV01. The sequence continues at coordinate 88,821 of CBDFHV010000076.1, forward strand.
GGCGTCCGCCTGATCGAGTACGACATCCGCACCGATTCCGGCGGCGCCGGCCGCTGGCGGGGCGGAGTCGGCCAGATGATGACCCTGGAAGTGCTGCGCGACGGCAGCCTTATCCACCCGCGGGGCACTGATCACATGCGCTTTCCGCCCTGGGGCGTGGCCGGCGGCAAGCCGGGCGCCACCTATCGCTGCTTCCTCAACAAAGGCACGCCGGATGAGCAGGAGCTGGGCAAGGCCGAACCGATCAAGGTCAGCGCCGGCGATCGGTTGACCATGCTGATGCCGGGGGCGGCGGGCTATGGCGATCCCCTGGGCCGCGATCCGGCGGCGGTGGGCGACGACGTGATCGAAGGCTTCGTCAGCCGCGAGGCGGCGGCGCGGGAATACGGCGTCATCATCGACAATGGCGCCGTCGATTCCGCGGCAACGGCCACGCTTCGCAAGGAGCGCAGCGGCGAAGTTCGCAACGCCTTGTTCGACCTCGGTCCCGAACGGGAAGCCTGGGAAAGCGTTTTCGACGACGCGACCATGTGCGAATTCAACCGCCGGCTTTACGCCCTTCCCCGTTCGGTGCGCTCGGATCGCCGCCGCAAGGTGTTCGAAGCCACGCTCCCCGACATTCCCCTGGCCGGAGTCGGTTCCCTGGCCGAAGCCCTGAAGGACGCCAGCACCGTCCGCGCCCGTTTCAAGGCCGCCATCGACGCTCTGCCGCCGGCCCCGTGACCGGGACGCCCCGCTACGCCGTCCTCGGCGCCGGCAACGGCGGCCATGGGCTGGCCGCCGAAATTGCCTTGCGCGGACGCGATGTGGCGCTGTTCGAGTTGCCCCGCTTCGAAGACCGCATTGCGCCCATTCGGGCCGCCGGCGGCATCACCGTCGACTCCCACATCGATCACTTTCCCGGCGGTAAGGGCGAGCATCTTGCCAAGATCGATCGGGTCACCACCGACATGGGGGAGGCGCTGGCCGATGCCGACATCGTCATTCCCGTGGTGCCGGCCCAGTATCACCACATGTTCGTCGAGGCCGCGGCCCCTCATCTGAAGGAAGGCCAGCTTATCGTGGTCTATCCGGGCGGTGTCGGCGGCACCCTCTACTGGCGCAAGGCGCTGGCGGCGCGGGGGGTCACCGGCCTCCAGTTCGCCCAATCCGCCGATTCCCTCTACGCCGGCCGTGTTCAAGGCCCGGCGCGGCTGCGCCTCAACGGCAAGAAGAAGAAGGCCGAAGCGGGCATCTTCCCCAACGCCGACCGGGACGCCGTGATGGCCCGCCTGGCCGACATGTTCCCCGAGCTGGTCCCGTCCCCCAACGCCCTGATCGCCGGCCTCAGCGGACCGGGCATGCTGCTGCATCCCCTGCCCATGCTGATGAACGCGGTGCGCACCGACCGGGAAGCGCCGTTCACCTACGACGCCTACGACATCACCCCCTCGGTGGCCCGGGCAATCGATGCCCTGGACGCCGAACGGGTGGCCATCGTGACCGCCCTCGGCGGCGCGCCGGTGCCGATCAAGGACATTCTCACCGACTATTACGGCACCGCGGGCGACACCTTCTATGACACGGTGTGCGAAGTTCCCGCCTACCGGGGCGGCACCGCGCCGGAGAATTTCCAGCATCGCTACATCACCGAGGAAGTCCCCACCCAGGTGGTGCCCACCGCCCTCCTCGGAGAGGTGCTGGGGGTGCCCACGCCGGTGATGCGGGCCACCGCGAACCTGGCCGCCGCCATCAATGGCGAGGACTACTGGAAAACCGGCTGGACCCTAGAGGCGCTGGGACTGGCCGGCCTCGACCGGGACGGCATGCTTCAGTTTCTCGAAACGGGCACGCGGTAGCCCGCGGGGAACCCGCAGGCCCACATACACGCGTGAAGCGGGTCGGTCTGAGACCGACCCCTACGCACGCCGAGGAACTTGCGTAGGGGCGGGTTTCAAACCCGCCCGCCCACCCCGATCCGTGTGCCCTTACGCGCCGCCCAGCATCAAGTCCGCCGCTTTCTCCGCCAGCATGATGGTCGGCAGGTTGGTATTGGCGCGGGGCAAGTCGGGCATGGCCAAGGCGTCGACAACCCTCAGGCCATGGACACCGCGCACTCGGCAATCGCCGTCGAGGACCGCTTGCGGATCGCCGTCGGGGCCCATGGCGCAGGTGCCGGCCACATGCCACACCCCCATTGTGCTTTGGCCCACCCAGTCGAGCAGCCGCGCCTCGTCCGACAGCAGACCGTCGAGGGTGACGCCCTGGTTGATCACGTGGGTAATCAGGGCGTTGCGGGCGAAGGGCAGGGCATCCAGCGCGGTGGCCAGAATGCCCGTCTTCAGCCAGTTGGCGCGGGTGACTTGGCCTATCTTGCGGATGCGTTCGCCATAGCTGATTGGAAAGGGGTGCTGGGTGCAGCGGGCCAACGCCGGATGCTGGAACAATTCGCCCGCCCGCCGCACGCCGTTGGCAAGTCGCATGGTGTCGCGGCCGTCGCCTCCCAGGTTGAGCTCGACCCGGGGTTCGGCATTCCAGGCGGCGGAGGTCAGGCGCACTTGCCCCACGGACAAGGGCTTGTAGAGGCAGATCACCACCCCGCCCAGGCGCTTGCCCAGCGGGTGCCAGGCCACCTGGTTGGTGACGGAGAAGTACATATCCAGGTCCGGAGTCTCGGCCACCCCCGAGGTGTAGCGGGCGCCGACGAAGAACTGCCGCCGCTGGCCGGGTTGCATCCGGGCCTCCGGCCGCAGGAAGGCGGCGACGGACACCATGGTGTGGTCCCGCAGGTTCTGCCCCACCCCCGCAAGGTCCGCCGCCACGTTGATGCCCAGTGCCTTCATGTGGTCGGCGGGGCCGATCCCTGAGCGCATGAGCAGGGCCGGCGAGTGCAGGGCCCCGGCGGAGACGACGATCTCCCGCCCGCGAACCTCTTCCTCCCGGCCGTCGGGCGTCGCCACGCGGACGCCCACCGCCCGGTTGCCTTCCAAAATCAGTGACTGGGCCTGGGTCGAGGCCCGAATGGTCAGGTTGGGGCGGCGCCGCACCTCGGGCGTCAGGTAGGCCATGGCCGCCGACATCCGGTGGCTGCCCGTGTTGGTCATGGCGATGGGGAAGTGGGCCGCCTCGAAGGCGCCATTCAAATCCGCCCGGTAGGGCAGGCCACTGGCTGCCAGGGCCTCGCCGACGGCCGTGGAATAGCCCGCCCAGCGATCGGGGAAGATGTGGCTCACGGTCTGGGGTCCATCGCGGCCGTGCAAGGGGCCGTTGAAGTCGGCGTTGCTTTCCAGTTTGCGGAAATAGGGCAGCACGCCCTGCCAGTCCCATCCTGGCAGGCCGCGGGCAGCCCAGGCGTCGTAGTCCGCCGGCGCGCCTCGGTTGGCCACCTGGCCGTTGATGCTGGACCCGCCGCCCATCACCCGGGCCTGTTCGTAGCGGGCCGGTGCCGTGCGGTCCGGGTCGTTGTGGGGCACCGGATGGAGGTTGATCCTGAGGTCGTTCCACAGGTGGTTCGAATTGAAGTAGGCACGGCCGCAGAAGCTGTCCAGGATGTCTTCCGGCTCGGTGCCGGGGGCGTAATCGGGACCCGCCTCGATCAGCAGAACCCCGTTGGCGCTGACCGCCGACAGCCGATTGGCCAGCACGCAGCCGGCGCTGCCGCCGCCAACGATGATGACGTCATGGTCCATCCGCTGGCCGTGCTTCGCAGCTATTCCGCCGCCATGTCGGGGAACAGGTTCAGCGCCTTCAGCGCCGCCTCGAAGCGGCGCATGTCGTCAGGCTCCAGGGGTTGCAGCGGCGGCCGCGGCCAGCCGCCAGGACGGCCCATCAGGCGCATGGCGTCCTTGACCGTCGCCGGCTCGGTGCCGGGAAAGCCATAGATGATCTGGCCGACCCGATAGAGCAGGTGCTGGAGCGGTACCCCCCGCTCGCAATCCCTGGCCACCGCCAGCTCGTAGAGCTGGTTGGCCCGCCGCCCGGCCACCTGGGGGCCGCCGTCGACGAAGCCGTGGGCGCCCATCAGCACGGCGGCGAAGCCGAAGCGCCTCGCCGGGCCGATGAATATGCGGATGCGGTCGCCGACCCCCTGAATCATCTGCATGACCGTGTCGAAGTCGCCCTTGCTGTCCTTCATCGAGACCACGTTGGCCATCTCGGCGAGGCGGATCATCAGGTCGGGGGTGAGTTCGGCGCTCTTGCGCCGCGGGTTGTTGTAGACCTTGATCGGCAGGTCCACCGCGTCGGTGATGCGGGCGTAGTGGGCGACGGTGTCGTCGGGCATGGTGTTCATGAAATAGGGCGACTCGATCATCGCCCCGTCGGCGCCCAGGTCCTTAGCCGCCTTGGTGCGGCGGATGACCTCGTGGGTAGCGATGCCGCCGGTGCCGGCGATCACCGGAATGCGCCCGGCGATCTCCTCGATGCCGATGGCGATCACCCGGTCCCGTTCCGGGTCGGTCATCAGGTGGGCCTCGCCGAAGTGGCCGCAGACCACCACCCCATGCGCCCCTTCCTCGACGGTCATGCGCAGGTTGGCGCGATAGAGCGCTTCGTCGATCTCCCCGTCCTTGGTGAAGGGCGTGACGACGGCGGGGAAGGACCCCTGCCAGAAAACCCGATAGCCGCTCATGGTGGACCTCCGCTGACGCTGTTGGGCCGATCCTGCCCGAGGGTGATGGCTGGAGCAACCGGGGACGGCAGCGACGAAGAAGATTCACCACAGAGGCACAGAGACACAGAGGAGGAAAGAAAATGCGCGAAGTGCAAGAAGACTTCTCTGTGCCTCTGTGTCTCTGTGCCTCTGTGGTGAATCTTCCTTTCGGAGCGCTATGCGGTGCCGCCGTCCAGCACCCGTCGGAACTGAACCGGGTCCACGTTGCGCCCAGACACGACGACCACCACGTGCCGGCCCGGATCCTCGATGGCGCCGCCGCCTTCGACCACCAGGCCCTGGTAGGTGAACAGGAAGCGCATGGCCTCGGCGATCCGGTCCTCGTCGATAAGGACGATCCGCTCCACCAGGTCGCGGGCTAGGCTCAGGGTGTAGCGGTTGTCGAGGCCGATGCCGCCCCCCAGGCAGTCGGCGAGGGTGGGCTCTTCGGTCACCGGCACTGGATGGCCGGCCCGGAGGCTGGCGTGGAGGGCCGCGCCCCGGGCCATGGAGACGCCAATGATCCGCACATCGGGCCGGGCCGCCTTGACGGCAAGCGCGATACCGCCGATCAGGCCGCCCCCGGATGCCGGGACAACCACCGTGTCGACCTTGGGAAATTCTTCCAAGATCTCCAGACCGATGGTGCCCTGGCCGGCGATGACGTCCGGATGGTCGAAGGGGGACACCTCCACCGCCTCGCCCGCGGCCACCAGCCGGTCGACCTCGCCTTGCGCCTCGTCCTGGCTCGCCCCCAGCACGCGCACATCCGCCCCCAGGGCCTTCAGCGCCGCCACCTTGTTCTCCGGCACCAGGCGCGACAGGCAGACGATGGCCGTCATTCCGGCCCGCCGCGCCGCAAAGGCGACGGCGCGGCCGTGATTGCCGGTGGAGACGCAAACCACGGCTGAGACTCCTTCCGCCCGCAGCCTCTCCACCGCGTTGGTGGCGCCCCGGATCTTGAACGAGCCCGTGGGCTGCAGGGTCTCCACCTTCAGCCGCACGTCGGCCAATAGAAGCTCCGACAACGCGTCCGAACGCACCAGCGGCGTGCGCAGCACCACCGGCGCGATCCGAGCGCGGGCGGCGGCCAGGTCGGCGACAGCCGGCGAGGACCGGGTTGTCATCATGTCTTTGCGCCTTTCGTTCAGCGGCCGCATCCTACCTGTAGCCGTTGTTTAATGTATCCTCCACTGGCCCGATCGAGCGCCGGAGACCCGGACCATGAGCCTCGCCGTTGCCCGCGTGGATGTCTTGCCCGTGCGCGTGCCCTACCGCCACCGGGAGCAGAGCGCGGTGGTGGACACCGCCGGTATCGGCAACGTGATTGTCAAGATCACCGCCGACAACGGCCTGGTGGGATGGGGGGAAAGCGCCGCCGCCGCCAGCACCGAGAACATCGTCACCGCCGTGGAGTCCGCTGTCCCCTTCGTGGTCGGCCGCAACCCCTGGCATGGGGAGGCCATCGTCCGCGACATTCTGGTGTTGGGACGCTGGCGCTATCAGGCGATGACCGCCGCCTTCGCCCTGGTCGGTATCGACACGGCGCTGTGGGACCTGTGCGGCAAAGCCAGCGGTCAGCCCCTGCACAACCTGTGGGGCGGCCCGGTCCACGAATCCCTGAACTACTTCTACTATCTGCATTGGGACGCCGACGATGGACTGGCGGCGCAATGCCGGGACGGGAAGGAGCGGGGCTACACGGTGTTCTACCTCAAGGTCGGTCAGGACGAGGCGACGGACGAACGCCGCCTGGGCGTCCTGCGCACAGCCCTCGGCCCGGGGCCGAAGATCCGCATCGACGCCAACCAATCCTGGTCGCCGGACCAGGCCGTCCGGCTGCTCACCCGCTGGCATCGGGCCTATGACCTGGACTTCGCCGAGGGTCCCATTCTCCATCACCCGCCCGACGCCATGGTCGAGCTCAAGCGGCGGGTCCCGGTGGCCTTGTGCGCCGACGAGGGCCTGCGCGGCGAGGATGGGGCGCTGGCCACGATCCTGGCCCGGGCCGCCGACTATCTGTGTTTCGGCCCCTCCGACGTGGGCACCCTGTCCCGGTTCCGGGACCTGTCGATGCTGGCCGGCCGCCTGGGCCAGCGGGTGTGCCGGCACACCTGGGGCGAGACCGGCATCTATGCCGCCGCCGCCCACCACGCCCTGCTGACCCTGCCCAACGCCTGCGACGGCCACCAGCAGACGGCGCAGATGATGGCCGCCGACGTGCTCAGCGAGCCGCTGCCCATCGCCGAGGGCCCCGATTGGGGCGTCATCGAGGGCCCCGGCCTGGGGGTCGCCGTGGACGAGGACAAGGTCATGGCCCTCCACGAAGACTACCGCCGCCACGGCGAGTACCCCCGTTCGGCGGCAGTCCGTTGATGTGAACGCCTACACCACCCGGAACCGCAGGGGCTGCCCCGCGGCGAGACGGCGGCAGTTGTCGACGGCGACCTCCAGGCTGCGGTCGATGGTCTCCATGGTCAGCCAGGCGACGTGCGGGGTCAGCACCACGTTGTCGAGGCCCAGCAGGGGATTGTCCGGCTTGACCGGTTCGGTGTCGAAGACATCCAGACCGGCGGCCCGCAGCCGCCCGCTTCGCAGGGCCGCGATCAGCGCCGCTTCGTCGATCATCCGCGCGGTCTCCGGCGTCAGGGGCACGTGCAACGACAGGATATCGCTTTCGCCGAGGAGCGCCCGAAGCGTGCGCCGTTCGGCGACACCTTCGGCCTCCGGCTTCGGCGTCCGGGCGCTGTAGAGCACGCGCGCGCCCAGCGCCCGCAGCATCGGGGCCAGCGCCCGGGGCACGGCGCCGAACCCCACCAGGCCGACCGTGCGGCTGCCGATCTCGCCGAGATGATCCTGAACGCCTGAGTCCATGGCCCAGCCCTGGCCGGCGGCGATCGCCCGGCCGAATGCGGGCAGCCGGCGCACGGCGGCGAGCATCAGGGCGAGGGTCATTTCGGCGACGGCGCGGCTGTTGGTGCCCGGCATGTTGCAGACCCGGATGTCCCGGGCGCGGGCCGCCTCCAGGTCGATGGTGTTGACGCCGACGCCGATTTTCTGAATCAGCCGCAGGAGGGGCGCGGCGGCAATGTGGTCGGCCGAGACCGGCCGCAGCACGTGCCACAGCACCTCCGCCTCGGCCATCAGTTCGGCAAAGCGGGCGTCGTCCGCCTCGCCGCAGGTCACCACATCGAGACCATGTCCCGAGATGTCGCCGAGGCGGGCCGCCAGCGCCGGCCCGGTGTCGTAGTGGAAGAGCACCCGCATCATCGGCTCCAGGGGAAAATCGAACCCGGCGGCAGTTGACCGCCGTTGGGCAAGGCATCGGCGATACGCAGACCCTCGTTCCACTTGGCGGTCCGCTCACCGTGGGCGATGGAGCCGACCTTCAGTTGCGGCACGCCCCAGCCGACGGCGAGGTGGACGATGGTCACGTCCTCGGTCTCGCCCGAACGGGCCGAGACGACGGCGCCCATTCCGGCCTTCTGCGCGGCCTTCAGCGCGGCCCGGCATTCGCTGAGGGTGCCTGCCTGGTTGGGCTTCAGCAGAACGGCGTTGCAGGCGCCCGTTTGGGCCGCCTCGGCCACCCGCAGGGCGTTGGTCACCAGGGCATCGTCGCCGACGATCTGGACCCGGTCGCCGAAGGCGCGGGTGAAGGCGGCGAGGCCCGCCATATCGTCCTCGGCGAGAGGGTCCTCCACCGAGACGATGGGGAAGCGCTCGATCCACCGGCCGAGAAGGGCGCACAGCCCGTCGCTGTCGAGCTCCCGGCCATCGCGGGCCAGCCGATATCGCCCGCCGCGCCCGAACTCGGAGGCCGCCACGTCGAGGGCGATGGCAACCTGCTCGCCCGGCACCAAGCCCGCCCGCTCGATCGCCCGCACGAGCATCTCCAGGGCCTCCACATTGGTCGCGAACTCGGGCCAGTGGCCCCCTTCATCGGCGGTGCCGTGGGTGAGGTCGCGTTCCGCCATCAGCGCACCGGCGGCGCGATAGACCTCGGCGCTCCACACCAACGCTTCTTCGAACGCGCTGGCTCCGGCTGCGATCACCATGAAGTCTTGAATATCCACTCGCCGGCCGGCGTGGGCGCCGCCGCCGAAAATCTGGATTTCGGGAAGCGGCAGCAACGGGTTGGACGTCTGAGACAGCGATTGCCACAGGGGCAATCCACGGGCGGCCGCGGCGGCATGGGCCATTGCCATGGACGTCGCGACCAGGGCGTTTCCGCCCAGGCGACTCTTGTCTGGGGTACCGTCGCACTCGATGAGGATGCGGTCCGCCCAGGCTTGATCGCCGGCATCGATCCCGGCAAGGGCATCGGCGATGTCGCCGTCCACGTTGTCGACGGCCCGCGTCACGTCCAGACCGCCCATAGAGGTGCCGCCATCCCGCAAGTCCACCGCCTCGAACCGGCCGCGGGACGCCCCCGCGGGCGCGATGGCGCGGCCCCGGGCGCCGCCCCTCAGAGCGACCTCGACCTCGACGGTGGGGCGGCCGCGGGAATCCCAGACCCGGCGGCCCTTGACCGAAACCATGGATGTGGCGCTCAAAGTCCCAGTTCCTCCGCCCACGCGTCGTGTACCGCGCCAAGCCGGTCGACGGGGGCATTCAACAGCCTCCGGGCCACCCGCCGCACCCGGTTCTTGTCGTGCTCCCCCGTGATGTACTCGACCGGGGACTTGCCGTCGATGCGGGCCAGGAACAGTCCCGCCAACAGGTGCGCCGCGCGGCGCTCGAGGCCGGCTGGACTCTCCCAGTTCACCGCCGACAGATAGGTGCCGGACAGGGTTTGGAAGCAGGCAAGGAACATGGCCGATGCCTTGGCTGTCCAAAGACACTTCAGCAGCAGGTGATTGAGGCAAAAGGCGAGATCGAACGCCGGATCTCCGTACCACGCGCATTCCGCATCCAGGAATACCGGCCCGTTGGGTCCGAGGAGGATGTTCTTGGGACTCACGTCGCCGTGGACCAGGGCCAGCCGGGTGTTGGCGGTCGTCCGGACGATCCCATCCAGGACCGGCCCCAGGTCCGGATGGGCCCGCGCCGCGGTTTCCAGATAGGGCTCGAGGCGAATGGCGCGGAAAATCCCGTCGGACGAAAAGCGTTCGGCGATTTCGGGTCGTAAGGCCGTGCCGGCGTGGATCGCCACCAATCGGGATGCCACCCGCGCGGCATCCGCCGGGCGTGCGTGGCCTCGCCGCAGTTTTTCCTTCCACGGCCGAAACGCTCGGGGGTCCAGGAATTCCATGACGATGAGGCCGGCCGCGCGATCATGTCCCAGCAGACGGGGCACAGCATCGGGCGCGATGGCGTCGACGGTCTCCATCCAGGCGGCCTCGTAGGCATTGCGCTCGACCGGCACGCGCCAGTCGGCGGCGACCTTGAGGCGCGGAAGCGCCCGCTTGACGCAGACCATGCGCTGGCCCAGATCGACCCGCCAGATGTCGGACGAAACGCCGCCGGCGAGGGGTACGAACCGCGGCGTCTCGCCGCCGTCGTCGAGTCCCAGCCGCCTGAGCGCCGCCACAACCTCCTCGGGCGGCGTTCTGGAACGCGGCGTCGGCTTCTCGGGCATATCGGCGTCAACCATTGGCGCGGAGGAAGCCCTCCCGAAGTCATTCGGAGGACCTATACCGATCAGATAATAGACAGGTCGTGCCCGCTTGCGGCACCTTACGATGGAGCCGATCGGTCACCTTGAACCGGAACGTCAAGGTTATGGTGGGAACGCCGAGAGCGGAATCATGGCTTGTTGGAATTCTCAAAGTTGGAGGTTTCGCGGTGCGATCGGGATCGCGGTTTGCTGGGCATTTTTCTCCGCGCCCGCTTCGGCGGAGGGACATTCGGCAACGCGCGTCGGCCCCCTGAACACGACCGCCGAGTTCAGGATCCCTGCCGACGGGAAGACGGGCGCGCCCGAACCGCCCGGAGTGCTTGGTCGCGCGGTGATTGTCGCGGCCAAGAAAGGGGGCAGGAAGAAAGGGTCGCGGCCTCGTGGCGTCGCCGCCCCGGCGGCGGCATCGGGTCCCAGGCTTGACGGTCAAGTGCCCCTCGACGCGATCGACCAGGAAACCCGCTGCGCCATCGGCCGTTCGCCGTCTTGCGACATCAAGGTCGCGATCAAACGGGGGCTCTTCGAGACGGGGCTGCGACCCCGCTTTCCCGAGGGCCTCGACTGCCGCGATATCGACGAGCAGTGGGCCATCTCCTATACCCACAAGCGGCCTCGGGAGAACTATCACGGCGGCATCGACATGCCGGCTCCGTTCGGTACCCCCATTGTCGCGGTGGCGGCGGGGACGGTGGTCGGGAAGTACGACCCCGAGCGCAGTTTCCGCGGCATCGAGATCATTCTGCGCCATGGTCCCGAAGACACCGGCATTCCGCTGTGGATCTACACCCAATACGCCCATTTCGACCAAGTCCCGAAGGTGCGGGTTGGTCAGCGGGTCCGCATGGGCGAGGTGCTCGGCCCCACCGGAAATTCGGGCATCGCGCCCTCGCAACGCAGATCCGGCAAGCAACGCCGGCCGGCCATCCATTTCGCCGTGTGGTTCAGCACCAGCCGCCAATACGTCGCCGGCCGCGGCAAGGTCATCCCGGTCGATGGCCACTGGATGGACCCCAACGCACTCTATCGCGGCAAGCCGCCCTTCGACTCGTACGCCATGAAGGCTCTGCCGGAGGGGGGAAAACGGGTGCCGATCCCGGTCATGGTCAAGGACGCGGCGACCGTTCCCGCGGCGACGAAACTGGTCTGGCCCTATTCGTGCGCGCGGGACTGACCGCGCCGCCGAACGTCAGTCATAGGCAACCTGGGGATACCAGTCCGTGCCGCGGCCGTCCGGCGTCAGATCGAGGATGTTCCACAGGGGCCACAGAAGATCCACGTGGCGGGGATGCTGGCCTTCCTCCGGCGACGCGTAGAACAGCTCCGAGGCATAGCGGTGGTGGATGCCGTCATCGTCCTTGTGGAAAACGTTGACAATGGGCCATTGGCTGCCGTTCGGCGCTTCCGCCAGATAATCGGCATTGAAGGAATTCCCACCGGATGACAGGAGTCGCAGGTTGTTCCAGCCCCGCGCCCGCGCCCAGTCGCGGATTGTCCCGATGGGCGCCTTGGCGACCACCGCCAGGTTGACTCGCTGGGCGATGTGGACCGCGTTGCCGTTGAGGCTGTCGAGAAAGGCGGAGCACATGGGGCAGGGATCGCCCCCCGGCGCATACATGAAGCCGTAGACCACCAGGCTGTTCTTGCCGGGAGCGAACAATCCCGACATCGGGGTTTCCACTTCAATCTCCCGGTCCGCTAGTGTTGCGATTCTAACATTTGGTTCCTGAGCCCGGGGGTGAAGGTCGCAGTTTGCGTAGCGTCCCTATCCGGTTAAAGCAGGTAGCGCACCCTGCGGTTGAAGACTGTCGACCAGCTCCTTGTAGGTGATGGTGGGTTGGTCCATGGCGCGGCGGAGGACGAAGTCGGCCAGATCGGTGATGCGTGTGCGGCGGTTGAAGCGGTAGCTCCATTCCCGGGCATAGCGCGGCAGGTGCTTGGCGCCGACACCGTGATAGGTGCCGTTGAGCCAGGTCTTCACGTTGGAAAACAGGACATGGACGACCGGCATCAAGCGCTCGGCATTCTTGCCTTCGCCTTGCACGACGGGGTGGTGGCGATAGGTGTCGCGGAGTCCGGCGCACCCCTTGAAGGCGTCGCTGGCGAGGCGGCTTCCGGGCCTGACCGAGGCGCGCACGAAGCCGCCCAGCTCGCGGGCGGTGGCCGCCGGGAGGATGGCGAGCCGCGCCCGGCCGGCGACGAAGCCGCTTCCCTTGATGCCCTTGCCCGGCCCGACCGGCCGCTTCTCGACGGCCATCACCAACAGGCTCTTGTTCGGGTTGGAAAGGCCCCGGCCCCGGCTCTCCGGCTTGCCGCGCCCGCCATAATAACTCTCGTCGACTTCGACCAAGCCCTCGAGCGGAAATTCCGAGCGCTCCGTCAGGGCATGACGCAGCTTATGAGCCATCAGCCACGCTGTCTCGTAGCGCAGATCCAACTCGCGGGACAGCAAAAGGGCCGAGACCCCACGCTTGTCGCGCGCCATCCACCACGCCGCCAGGAACCATTTGCGGAGCGGCGTGCGGGTGCGGTGGAAGATCGTCCCCGCCGTCACCGATTCCTGATGACCGCAACGGGCGCATTCGAAGATCCTGGGCCGCGCCGTCATTCGGTAGCTCCGCCGTTCGCCGCAGCGGGCACAGACATAGCCCTGCGGCCAGCGCAGCCGGGCCAGCGCCTCGATGCAGGCCGCTTCCGATCCGTGCCGTTCTTGAAACGCCAACATCCTGCCCATCGCACCGCCCTCCAAAAGCCCGAGACAATGCGATCAGCCTACATCCTCTACGTGAACATAACAAGAACATTTAGGTCGATCCTGTTTTAACCGGATAGGGACGTTGCGTAGATTTAATGGGAACGAAATGTCTCGATCGGAACACTAGGTCGTCGCCGCCTTCCTCGAACACATATTCCTCCTTGACCTTGCCGCCCGGCGGCAGGCCGCGGCGCAAGGCGGCGACCGATTCCACCTGCTTGCGCAGCTCCTTCTCGGCCGTCAGCAGTCGGTTGCGGGCCTGGCGATAGGCGTCGCTCTCGGCGGGCAGCCGTTGTTCCTGTACATCAGCCATGTTCTTCGTTCCTTCCGTCATGTTTCAATCGGCGGCCGAGCCGCCCCGTTCGAGGAACGTCTCCAGGGAGTCGAGGCGACCCTCCCAGAACACGCGGGTGCGCTCTATCCACGCGCCCGCCGCCTTCAGGGCTTCGGGGTTGAGGCGGATGATCCGGCGCTGCCGATCGATCCGGCGGCTCACCAGTCCGGACCGTTCCAGGACCTTCAAATGTCTGGAGACCGCTTGCGGGGTGATGGCGAAGGGCGCCACCAACTCTCCGACCGAGGCCTCCCCATCCGCCAGCCGCGCCAGAATCGCCCGCCGCGTCGGGTCGGCCAGAGCACCGAATGCCGCGGTCAGGGAATCCTCGTGTCCGGTTTCCATATCCAACTGATCCATTAATTAACCGTTATGTTTATAAATAGTGTTGGACATCGAGTCAACAGCCGACGGGATGGCCGTTTCATGTCGGTCAATCGATTAAGGGCGTGGGCTAAAGCGACCGCTGTCAGATAACCACAGAGGCACAGAGGCACAGAGGCACCGAGAAGAAAGAAATACTCTTTGTGAAATAGGAGTCATCGAATCCAGTGGGCGGCCATCACAAAATTAACCACAGAGAACACTGAGAACACAGAGGTGGACACAGAGAAGATAAAGATATGCGCTTCGCGCAATAATACCTTCTTTGTGAATCCTCTGTGTTCTCTGTGTTCTCTGTGTTCTCTGTGGTTAACTCTATTCTCTCTCTTGTTTTTTTCCTCTGTGTCTCTGTGCCTCTGTGGTGAATCTTCGGGAGTCAGCCGCCGATGGCCCGGTTGACCGCCGGCATCACCTCGTCGGCCATCAACTCCATGGATCGGATGGCGAGCCGTTTGTCCTTCCAGTCGTGGCCGGCGTAGAGCAGGGTGCCGAAGTCGCCCACGTGCTCGCGGAAGGCCAGCAGCTGGTCGACGACCCGGTTCACCGACCCGCGGAGGACCAGCTGGTCGACCACTGCCTCCACGTGGATGTCCTCGTCGGCCATGTCGCGGTGGGTCTTGAAGGCGCCCGCCCGGCCGGAGGCTTTCAGCTTGGTGACCAGGGAGTGATAGTAGAAGTGGTAGGGGCCACGAGGGTCGGTGACGTAGCGCTCGGCGGTCCCATCGTCGTCGGCGACGAAGATGCTTTTCGCCACCCGCCAGTTGGCCGGGTCGGCCGCCCGCCCGGCCCGTTCGCAGCCCTCCACGTACTTGGGCCAGTGGCTGGCCACCCATTGGGGCTGCAGGAAGTTGGCGGAGATGGGGTCCCAGCCCCGCGCCGCGGCCTCGGTCACGCCCTTGGAGAACGGTGTCACCGCGGTGACGACGATGGGCGGATGAGGCTTCTGCAAGGGCTTGAGGATGATGCCCTGGCCAAGCTCGGGGATCATCGTTTGTTCGGTCGAGATGGACCAGTACTTCCCCTGCCGCCGGTAGGGCGGCTCGCCCGCCCAGATGGCCAGGATATGGTCGATGGCCTCGACGAACATGGCGGTGCGGTCGTTGTCCAGGTTGCCCATGGCCTCGGCGTCGGACATCAGGCCGCCCGGGCTGGCGCCGAACAGAAAGCGCCCCCCAGCCAGGTGATCCAGCATCGCCACCTCGGCGGCGACCACCGCCGGATGGTGGTTGGGCAGGTTAATGGTGCCGGGGCCGAGCTTGATGGACTTGGTCTCGCGCAGCAGCCAGGCGATGAAAATCAGCGGCGAGGTAATGTTCTCCGCCGCGTCGGTGATGTGCTCGCCGATGAAGCCCTCGATGAACCCCAACTTGTCGGCCAGCAGCACCAACTCCCGGTCCTCGTTCAGGGTTTCCGTCCAATCCCGCCCCGGCGGGTGGATTGGCATGGTGAAGAAACCGAGTCTCATGGCACTTCTCCCTCGACGATTCGATCGGCATCGCCCCGCTCCACCGCCACGATCTCCAAGGTCTCCGGGTCCAGCACCACCCCGTAGACCCGCGCCGCCTTTTCCAGGGACACGAAGCCGTCGAGGACGTCCTCGCGCACCCGTTCCGGCTCGCGCTCCCGGGGCGGGCGGTAGCCGCCGCCGGCTGGGGTGTAGTGGGTGACCGTGTCGCCGGGTTCCAGGGGCTCCAAGTCGGTGATGTCGAATTCGAGAGTCTGCTCCCGGTTGGTGCCCTCGTTGATCACCCAGCGGCCGCCCGAGCCCGGCAGGCCGCCGTGCACCCCCTGGGGCAGGGAGTGGGATTTCTGCGAGGTGTGGTGCAGGCGCGGATGGTCGCCGAGAATGCGGTAGCTGAGCACCTGGCCAACGCCGCCCCGCCAGCGCCCGTCGCCGCCGGAATCCTCGCGAAATTCCCGGCGCAGGTAGAGGGCCGGCGATTCGATCTCGGTCGCCTCGATGGGCGGCACCGGGCAGTTGGTGACGTTGCACGACATGACGTCGATACCGTCGGCGTCTGCGGTAGCGCCGAGGCCGCCCGGCGCCACCTCGCCGAACATGCGGGTGGCGCCGGTCTCCGGGTCCTCGCAGATGGCATAGTTGTAAAGACAGCCGCAGGAATCCCCCATGACCCGCTCCGGTATCGCTTGGGCCAGCGCCCCCATCACCAGGTCGACGATGCTGTGGCAGACGATCATCCGCTGATAGACCGCCGCCGGCTTCCTGGCGTTGACCAGGGTGCCGGGCGGGGCGATCAGGCGCACCGGGCGCTTGCCGCCCTCGGTGCTGGGAATGGTCGGGTCGGTGACCGCGCGCAAGGCGTAGAACACCGCCGACCAGGTGGTGGCCAGGGGCGCGTTGATGGGCCCCCCGGATCTGGTCATCGGTGCCGGAAAAATCGAAGGTGATGTCGCTGCCCACCTTGATCAACTTAAGCCGTAGCCAGTAGGGCCCGCCCATGGAGCCGTCGTCGAGCACCGGCTCCTCGTGGCGGTAGGTGCCGTCGGGGATGCGGGCGATCTCGTCGCGGGTGCGCCGCTCCGCATAGGCGATCAGCGCCGCGCAGGCCGCTTGGGTGGTGGCCGTGCCGTACTTGACGAATAGCTCCCGCACTTCGTCGCCAGCCGCGCGGACGCTCGATATCTGGGACAGCAGGTCGTTCTCCAGGGTCTCCGGCACCCGGGTGTTGTTGAGCATGAAGGCCATCAGGTTGGCGTCCAGCCGGCCCTCATCCACCACCTTCAGGGGCGGCAGGCGGAACCCTTCCTGGTAGATCTCGCTGCCCCAGCCCCGGGTGCCCATGTTGGTTGCCCCGATGTCCATGTGATGGACCATCAGGCCGCTGAAGGCCACCAGGCGGCCATCGTGGAACAGGGGATGGAAGGCGATGAAGTCGTTGGTGTGGGCGCTGGCCATGGAGCCGCCGGCAATATAGGTCTCGTTGGTCATCACCACATCGCCCGGACGCCACTGATCCAGCGGAATGCAGTGGTCGAGCACGGTCCGCAGACAGATGCCGACGCAGTTGAGGTGGATGGGGATGTTGGCCGATTCCGCCAGCAGCCGGCCCTCGCCGTCGAACAGGGCGGCCGAGCAGTCCTCCATTTCCTTGACGATGAAGGAGTTGGCCGAGCGGATCATGCGGGTGGTAATGCGGTCGGCGATGGCGGTCAGCCCGTTGGCGACGATCTCCAGGGTGATGGGATCGACGGGTTCGGGGGTCTCGGAAGGGGCGGGCGCGGTCATCGGTCGCCATCCTTGCGGTTCAGGTGGGCGTGGCGCCAAGCGTCGAAGGTGGCCTCCCAGGCGCCGGGAACGAACAGGGTGGCGCCAGGATACTCCACCATGGCCGGGCCGGGCACCCGCTGCCCTTCGGCGGTGTCGTCGTGGCGATAGACCGGGATCGCCGCGGTCGCGCCGTCGCGCAGGCGCACCTTGCGTTCGCCGACGGGAGCACCGTGCGTTGTCCCCGGACGCCGCGGCCAGGCGAAGGCCGCCGCGACGCCGATGGCCGACAGACGCAAGTTGACAAGCTGGATGGCCCGGTTCGGCAGGTCGTAGCCGTAGGCGCGGCGATGTTCGCCGTGAAAGCGCTCTCTCAGCGCGGCGATGTCCGGCCGTGCCGCCGCTTCGGCAGGCAAGGGCAGGGTAAGCTCGTAGTTCTGACCCCGGTAGCGCAGGTCCACCGCCGGCACCAGGCGCCGGTCTTCCTCCGCCACCGTCTCCCGTGCCAGGGCCGCCACGCCTTCCTCGATCAGGGCCGCGAACTCGGCCGCCAGGTCGGCGGGATCAAGGCTGTCCAGGGCGGCGACCCGGGTCCGCACCACGTCATAGCGCACGTCCGCCGCCAGCAGCCCCATGGCCGACACGTTGCCCGGGGCCGCCGGCACCAGGACCCGGTCCATGCCCAATTCGTCGGCCAGTGCCGCCCCGTGCAGGGGCCCGCAGCCGCCGAACGCCACCAGGGTGAAGTCCCGGGGGTCCAGCCCCCGCTGCACCGACAACAGCTTGATGGCGTTGACCATGTGTGAATTGGCGATGGCGAGGATGCCGCTGGACGCCGCCACCGGGTCGAGGCCCAGGGGGCCGGCGACGCTGTCCTCGACGGCCATTTCCGCCAGATCGGCGCGCAAGCGCCGGGCGCCGGCCAGGAAGTAAGAATCGTTGAGCCGCCCGCAGACCAGGTTGGCGTCAGTGACCGTGGGTTCCGTGCCCCCCTGGCCATAGCAGGCGGGGCCCGGTTCGGCGCCGGCGCTGCGCGGTCCCACTTTCAGCGACCCGCCCGCGTCCAGCCAGGCGACGGAGCCGCCGCCGGCGCCGATGGTCACCAGATCGAGCATGGGCAGCAGCACGGCGTGGGCCCCCAGCTTGCCCCGGGTGGTGGCCAGGGGGCGGCCGTCGCGGATCAGGGCCACGTCGGCGCTGGTGCCGCCCATGTCGAGAGTAATGGCGTTGGCGATGCCGCAGGCCTCGGCGATGGCCGCGCCGCCGACAATGCCGCCCATGGGCCCCGAGTGGGTCAGCGCCACGGGCAGGGACTGGGCCCCGCGGAAGGTCATCAGCCCACCATTGGAGCGCATGATAGCCGGTGGCACGGTGAGCCCCCGGTCGGCCAGCCGCCGCTCCAGATCCCTCAGGTGGCGGGCCAGGGGACGGGCGACGAAGGCATTCATGGCGGTGGTGCTGGTGCGCTCGTACTCCCGAAACTCCCGCACCACCCGCGATGACAGGGACAGGGTCAGATTGGGCGCTTCTTCCTCGGCGATCTCGGCGATGCGCTCCTCGTGGACCGGGTTGGCATAGGCGTTGAGCAGGCAGATCGCCAGGCTCTCCACCCCCGCCGCCGCCAGGGACCGGATGGCGTCCCGGGTGGCGTCCTCGTCCAGGGGCAGGTGTACGCGGCCCTGGTGATCGACCCGCTCCGGCACGCCCCGGCGCAGGCGGCGCGATACCAGGGGCCGCGGTGGGCGCCAGTGGATGTCGTAGACGTTTTCCTTGCGGGACGCCCGGGCGATGGCCAGCACGTCGCGAAAGCCCTTGGTCGTGATCAGGCCGACGCCGCCTTCGCGGCCTTCGACGATCAGGTTGGTGACCACGGTGGTGCCGTAGACCAGCCGGCCGACCTCGCCGGGGTCGCGCCCGGCTTCGACCAGGGCCCTGGCGATGCCTTCGACGATGCCGTCGCCGAGGTCCCCCGGCGTGGTCGCGACCTTCAGGGTCAGGAACACCGCCGTCGCCGGGTCCACCAGGACCACGTCCGTGTGGGTGCCGCCCGTATCGACGCCGATGCCCAGGGTCATGGAGTCCTCGTCACGCGGCTGGAAGCGCCGGAATGGGGCTGGGTGCCCGGGAGTGTCATCGGCCGGATAGGGGGGCCGAACTTGCCACGGCCTTGTTAGCGGCGCAATTGAGACATGCCGGTTTGGCCTTCATGAACCGGGCTCCATCCCTAGCCCGCGGTCTGCAGCAGGACCAGGCCGGCGACGATCACGGCGGCCGCGACCAACCTTCGGGCGCCGAAGGACTCCTTCAGTTGAATAACGCCGATCAGGGCGGCGAACAGGACCGAGGTCTCCCGCAAGGCGGTGACATGGGCCATGGCGCCCTGACTGAGGGCGAACAGCACCAGGGCGAACCCGGCGGTGGACAGCACGCCACCGGTCACGGCGGGACGCCATTGCGCCCGCAGGAAGGCCGCGGCCTCCGCCCGCTGGCGGGTCATGGCGATGGCGATCATGGGCATGCCACACAACAGGTTGAGCCAGACGATGAAGCTCCACGGCAGGCCCGCCTTGCGGGTGCCCAGGCCGTCGACAACGGTAAAGGCGGCAACCGCCAGGCCATTGAGCATGGCGAAGGCGATTGACTGCCAATGGGTGGCGGTGAAGGCGCCCTGCCGCAGGCTCAGGGCTACCACCCCCGCGGAGACCAGCAGAACACCGGTTACACCCAGGGGGCCGGGAACCTCGCCCGCGAAGAGGGCCGCCCCCACTGTCACCAGCAGCGGCGCGGAGCCCCGGGCGATGGGATAGACCAGGCTCAGATCGCCATGGCGGTAGGCCGCCAGCATGGTGGCGTAGTAGGCGTTGTGGAGCAGCACCGCCACCGCCAGATAGGGCCAGGCCGCCGGATCGGGCAAGGGCAGGACCGCGGCGCCAACGGCACCGATGACGCTGCCCGTGCCAATGATCACCATCAGGGTAATGAACCGGTCGCCGCTGGTTTTCACCATGGCGTTCCAGCCGGCGTGAATGGCCGCGGCCAGCAAGACCAGGGCCGCGAGTTCTATCTGAAGGGGCGTCACGGCCCTGTTCCAGGGCGGGAAAAAGCGTCCCGCGATCCCCCGGCCACTACGTGTAAACGAACTCCAGCGTCCGGTCGGGCTCGGCCAGTACCAGGTCGGCGATGGTCTCTATGGTGCTGCCCACCGGTTCCATGGCGGCGGACTTTGCGGCGTCGGTCATGGCCTTCAGGGAACGCCGCAGGTTGCCGCAGACCCGGTCTTCGGGATTGGTGAAATCGTTGTCGTTGTGGGTGATGCAGTTGATGACCGGAATGGTGGCCTTGCGGGCCTTGATCTGGCTGACGATGTTGGTGGCGATGGTGTCGTAATCCGCATCCCGCCAGTCGGGGCGCATGTCCCAATGGCTGACCACCGTGTTTGCGTCCAGGGACGCGGTGTCGGGGTCCACCTTCTCGAACTTGGTCCCCTGGGTGATGGTGGTCTGGGAGAAATCCACCGCCACCGGCATATTGGCAAAGGGCAGGTTGCCGACCATCTGGCGAAAAATGGGGTGGGCCCGGTGGGGGTCCGGTTCGGCGCCCGTCCAGATGGCGTTCATGCGCGTCCACACCCGGCCCGGAATGGAGCAGCCGCCGCCGCGGAATCCCAGGTCCACCAGCACCTGGTACATGAAATCGTTGGCCGAGAACGTGCCGGGGCGGAAATAGAGGGGCCGTCGGCCCATGCCCGACTGCCAGAGCGAGATGGCCTCGGCGAGGCAGGCCCGCAGGTCAGCGTCCAACAGTCCGCCGAAATGGGCCTTGTACTTGCCGTCGCGGAACTTCCAGGGGTGCAGGTGCAACCCCTCGGCGCAGCAGCCACGCGCCTTCATTTCCTCGAACAGGTTGGCATGTTCGAGGGTGACTTCGGGGTGGATGAAGAACGAAACCGGAAAACCGAACTCGGCCGCCCGGTCCACGTAGCCACGGATGAACTTATCGCTGTCTTGCCAGTTCTTCGGGCCGCTGGCCGTGGGATGGGTGTCGGGCGTCGGCGGTTCCACATCCATGGTGATGACCACATGCAGCTTATCCACGGCAACGTCCTCTCGATTCTTCGGGGGGGCTTGGGGCCGCGACCCAGGAGGGCCGCGGCGCCTACGGTGGTCCAGCCGTCGGTTCCTGTCAATTCATCGGCTTTGGCGGCCCTAGACATGGCCCCCTTTTGGCGTCGTCGGCTTGACGTCGGGAGGGGCCAATGATTTACATAGCCGCCCCGCCATTACCGTACTGGAGACAGGGAGATGCGATATCCGATCCTATCAGGGACCCTTATGGCCGCTACCGCCATGGGGATGGTCCTGAGCGTAACCGTTCCCGCGCCCGCCGACGCACAGCTCGTCTGGCGCCAAGCCACCGAGCAGCCCCCCGACAGCATGGAAGGGCGCGGCCACCAGAAATTCGCCGAACTGGTCAAGCAGTATTCCGGCGGCAAAATGGAAGTTCAGGTTTTCCCATCCGAGCAGCTCGGCTCCAAGGACGCGGTCATCGACCAGCTCGGGGCCGGCACCATCCAGATCTACAATTCCACCGCCGCCTACCTGCAGAAGTGGGAGCCGTCGATCAAGTTCATCTCCGCGCCGTTCCTGTTCGAAAGCCGGGATCACTGGGCCCGCTTCATGGAGACGGACATGGTCAAGGGCTGGCTCAAGACCGTCGAACAGGAGGGCGGCATCACCCTGATCGGCAATTACGTCTCGTGGCCGCGCGGTTCCTACCGGGTGATGGTATCCAAAAGGCCCATCAACTCGCTGGCCGACGTCAAGGGCATCAAGCTTCGCATGCATCCCGACAAGCTGGCCGTCGCCGCCTGGACCAATCTGGGCGCCGAGGTTCGCGTGCTGGGCTGGACGGAAGTCTACGAGTCCCTGGGCCGCGGTATTGTCGAGGCGGTGAACAGCCCGGCGGCGCTGGTGGAATCCATGAAATTCTACGAGCAGGCAAAATACGTCACGCGGCATGAGGAGTATAACCAGAGCGTCGGCTACATGACCAATGCCAAGGCCTACAACGGCCTGTCGGCGGACTTGAGGTCGGCGGTGGACAAGGCGCACGCCGATTCCGGCGCGTTCGAGGCCAAGCTTCTGAGCGACAATACCCAGAAGTCCCTCGATCGGGTGATTGCCCAGGGCACCAATTACTCCGAGAAGCTGGATCGCCAACCGTTCATCGACTCCATGGCCAAGTTCTACGCGGCCGAAGCCAAGGCCGGCCGTCTGCCGGATGGCTTACGTGAACTCGACGCGGTCGAGCAAAGCCGCATGTAGCGGTTAAGAACCGTCATCGACTCCATGGAGTTCTACGCGGCCGAAGCCAAGGCCGGCCGCTTGGCTTTCTCGACGCGGTCGAGCAAAGCCGCATGTAGCGGTTAATGTCGCGGACGAGGAGGCAGGGGTTGTGGCTGCTCATGTCGAGCGGCTGCTCAGCGTTTGCGAACGCCTGTTCTGGGTGATCGCCAACACCTGCCTCCTCCTGATGCTGACGGCCAACATTCTGCAAGTTGCGCGGCGGGCCATTTTCGACAAAGGCATTCCCCTTGTTTTTCCGTGGACCGTCTTCCTGTTCGTCTGGATGTGTTTTTTCGGCTGGTTCGTCATCTACCGCCACGCGTCCGACATTACGGTCGACTTTCTCATGGACCGGCTGGGCGAACGGGCCCACAAGATTGCCCGCTACTTCGTTAACCTGGTGATCATCGCCCTGATGCTGGTCCTGTTGGTCCACGGTCCGCAGGTCTTGAGCCAGCAGTTTGGTGACGTCATCGAGTTAGTGGAGTTGGAGCGCTGGGTACAGACCCTGCCCCTGTTCCTTTCCAGCGCGTTGATCCTCGTCCAAGCGGCCATGGACATCTGGCTCGCCCGCCAGGGCATTCCCCCGCGGCGCTCCAGCGCCCCAACCCACTTCTGAGCGGCAAAGAGGAGACACGGTTCTTGGGTTGGGTCCTCTTCATCGGCTTCATGGTCCTCATCCTGTTGCGAGTGCCCATAACCATGGCCATGGGCACGGCGGTGCTGGCCGCCGTCATCACCGCCGGGTTCGGCGATCAGCTCTACATCATGCCGCGCATGGTCGCCGACGGGGTGGAGAACCCGTCGCTGCTGGCCGTGCCTTTCTTCATCATGGCCGGCAACCTGATGAACGCGGTCGGCATGACCGACAAGATCTTCAACTTCGCCAGCGCCCTGGTCGGGCATTTCCGGGCCGGACTGGCCCAGGTCAATGTTCTCGCCTCGATGATCTTCGCCGGCGTTTCCGGCTCGGCCGTCGCCGACATGGCGGGTCTGGGCACGGTCGAAGTGAAGGCCATGCGCGAGCGCGGCTATCCGGTCGAGTTCGCGGGCGCCTTGACGATCGCGACGGCCTGCATCGGCCCCATCATCCCGCCCTCCATCGCCCTGGTGATCTATGGCTACCTGGCCAATACCTCCATCGGGCGACTGTTCCTGGGCGGCGTGGTTCCGGGGTTTCTCATCGGTCTGTCGCTGATGATCTACAACCGCATCGTTTCGACCCACTACAACTTCCCGCGAGAGCCGAAGGCGAGCTTGCGGGAGGTCCTCAGCCATGCCATCGACGGCGTCGCCGCCTTGATAGCGCCGGGGATCATCCTCGGCGCCATCGTCACCGGCTACACCACGGCGACCGAGGCCGGGGTGCTGGCCTGCGCCTACTCCCTGCTGCTCGGCGTTGTCTATCGGACGCTGACGTTCGCCAAGCTATGGGACGCCACCACCCGCACCCTCAAGGTGACCGCGGTGATCATGATGATCATCGGTTTTTCGCATGTCATGGGCTGGCTGCTGGCGATCGAGCAACTGCCCCAGGCGATGGCGGAGGCGGTCCTGCTGACGACGGAAAACCGCTACGTCTTCCTGGGCCTGCTGATCGTCTTCCTGCTGGCCATCGGCTGCGTGATCGAAGGCGTGCCGGCCAAAATCATCCTCATCCCGATCCTGCTGCCCATCATCGACCAGTTCGGCATCGATCGGGTCCACTTCGGCCTGATCATCGTCTTCGCCTTGCTGCTGGGCCTGGCCACGCCGCCCATGGGGGTCGGCGTCTACATCATGGTGGGGATCACCGGGAAGTCCTTCGAGGAACTGACCCTGGCGGTGCTGCCGTTCCTCATCCCGCTGTCCATCGTCCTGCTTCTGATCACCTACGTCCCGCAGCTGACCCTGTGGCTACCCAACCTGATCATGGGGCCGCAGCTCTACTAGACCGGCGCGTCCGAGAACGCGCTATCCGGGCTTCCGCCAATCGTCGGCATCCAAAACGGGCCGGTCTGAGACCGGCCCCTACGTCCTTGATATATCTTGCGTAGGGGCGGGTCTCAGACCCGCCCGTGTCCCACACCGTGGGCTTCAGCCGTCCCGGCCTTTGAGCAACGGCACCAGGAACACCAGGCAGGCGAGGAAGAACAGGACCCCGCCGACCAGTGACAAGACGTCACCGTCGCGAAGTGCCGCGGCGACATAGAACACGGCACAACCCACGAACAGTCCCCAGCCCCAAAGATGGAACCGCCGCTTCCGGTCTTCGCTCATGGCTCTCTGGACTCGCTACGACGCCCCGTTGGTGGGATCGATCACCGCCAGGTCGGAGACGAACATGTGGCCGGGCTTGTGGGTAATCATCTCCGGGATGCGGATGGCCTGGGCCACGGCCTGGGCGGTGATGCCGCAGGCCCAGAAGGCGGGCACCTCGTCGGAGCCGATCGGGTTGGGTTTGCCCCAGTCGATGCGGTCCATATCCTCGATGCCGATGGCCGACGGGTCGCCCACGTGCACCGGCGCCCCATGGGAGCGGGGAAAGCGGCTGGTGATCTCGATGACCTTGACCAGCAGGTGCTTCGGGATCGGCCGCATGCTGACCACCTGAGGACCATGAAATATTCCCGCCGGCCGGCATTGGAGGGCGGAGACGTACTGGGACGGCCAGGCGTCCTCGCGGGTCAGGTGGGGCAGGGGGATCTTGGCCTCCAGCATCACCTGATCGACCGACAGGTTGCAGCCGGTGAGGAAGGCCACGTGGTCGTCCCGCCACAGGTGGCTGATGTCGGCCAAGTCCTCCACCGCCTCTCCGTCCCGGTAGACCCGGTAGGCCGGCACGTCGGTGCGCAGGTCGGCCCCCGGCGCGGTCAGTTTGGGTTCCGGGTCGCCCGGGTCGGTAACCTCGATCAGGGGCAGCGGTTTGGGGTTGCGGTGGCAGAAGCGCATGAAGTCGAAGGCATATCGTTCTGGCAGTATGGCGATGTTGGCCTGCTCGTGGCCCAATGCGAGGCGCTTGCTGGTGCCGTCCCAACGCCCCTCGCGCACCGCCCGGCGGACGGCGGCCGGCGGCATCCGCTCAAGATCGGCCCGGGTGAGGGGTGCCGAAAGGGGCGTGGCGGCCGGCGTCATGGCGTGCCTCCCCCGGCGCCCGTCAGGCGCACAGTTCCAGCGCCGTGTGGGCGACGGCGCGGGCGGTGACCATCAATTCCGTCACTTCCACCCGCTCGTCGGGGGCCGGCCACTCGGGGTAGACCTTGATGTCGCCGGGCCCGTACTGGAGCGAAGGGATTCCAGCCTCCGCCAGCACGTTGCCGTCGCCGTAGTTGCCGATCCGCTCGACGCTGCCGATCCGTGGCGGTTTGCCGGAGGCCAGTTCCTGCCCCTCGGCCAGGGCACGAACCAGTGGATGGTCGTGGGCGATTTCCATGGGGGCCATGTGATAGGGGTCGTCGGGGCCGTTGGCGGGGATGGTCATGGTGTAGTCCAGGTTCGGCATGTCGTTGATGCCGTCGAGCACCCGCTGCACGTCCTCGCGCACCGTCTCCAGGCTCATGCCGGGGATCAGTCGCACCTGGAACATCAGCGCGCATTCCCGCCCGTAGTGATCCTTGTGGATGGTGTCGTAGCGGATCATCGGGAAGTCCTTGAGTTCCGGATGGGGCGTGTAGGTGAGCCAGTTGTTGGGTAGCTTGTTGGTCAGGCTGGGCCCGAAGCGGCGGATCAGTTCCGCCTGCTGCTCGATGGCGTTGGTGTAGGTGGCCCGCGCCTCGGGAGTGAAGCGGAAAAAAAGGCCCGGCGTGGTGGTGGCGATCTTCACCCGCACAGAACCCGTACAAACCGTGCCGATGGTGTTGGCCGCATGCTCGATGTTGATGCAGTAGTCGGCCCGCACGCCGTGGCGCAGCGCGGTGCGGGTCCCGGTGCCGCCCAGTTTGTGGGCCGCCACGGGACAGACGACGATGTCGCCCTTGAGCTTGGCGCCCGATTCGACGATGCCGGCGACGCCGGCGATGGCGGCGGCCAGGCCCCCCTTGTCGTCCTGGGCGCCCAGGCCCCACAGCCAGCCGTCCTCCAGCCGCCCTTCGTAGGGATCCACCGTCCAGCCCGACATCATGACGTTGGTGTCGATGTGGCCGTTGATCATCAGGCTCTTGCCGCCGCCGGTGCCCTTCAGGGTGGCGATGGGCTGGCGGGTGACCTTGCCGTCTTCCCAGGGGTGCGCCACGTCCATCATCTGGACCTCGAGGCCCAGGTCCCGCAGGTAATCGCCCATGAAGTCGGCCACCTCGTGCTCCTGGAACATGAAGCTGGGGATGCGGATCATGCGCCGCGCCAGGTCCACCAGGCGCTCCTCGGAGACGGTTTCGAAGACGGTGCGGGACTGTTCGGACTGGGACATTTCAGGGCTTCCCACCTATTCCAAGTTGCTCTGAAGTCGCGCCGGGACCGGGGCGCGGCGCATCTTAACGGAGGTCGAATGGGGAAGACAGAGGCGCATAATCGAGATGCTACCTCGATGGCGCGAATCCGATCTCGGTTCTATCAATCACAAGAAAGAAAACCACAGAGGCACAGAGGCACAGAGATAGAAAAATTAATATTAATAAAATAAAGGATGTATAATTATTTTAACTAAACTTCTCTGTGTCTCTGTGTCTCTGTGGTATTCTGAAAAACTCCGTCACGCCCCCCACACATCCTTGAGCAGGCGCATCCAGTTTTCGCCCAGGATCTTGCGGATGCGGGCCTCGGACCAGCCGCGGGCTTCCATGGTCGCCGTCAGATTGGGGAATTCGCCGATGGTACGGATGCCCTTGGGTTTCATGACCTTGGCGTGCAGGAATTCGGTGGTGAAGCGGGCATAGCCCTTGTCCCGCTGGGCGTGCTCCTGGAAGGCGCTGGGCCGGGCGTGATCCTGGGTGAAGTCGGTGCCGATGGCGACGTGGTCTTCGCCCATCACGTCGATGCTGTAGTCCACCGCGTCGATCACGTCCTCGACCGTGGAGTCGTTGCCCCGAGGCAGGAACGGGGCGAACAGGCTGATGCCCATCAGGCCGCCCCTCTCGGCGATGGCGCGCATGGCCTCGTCAGTCTTGTTGCGCGGGCTGTCGTGCATTCCGGCCGGCAGCGCATGGGAGGCGCAGACCGGCTTCGGCGAGGCGGCGATGGCATCGAGGGTGCTCTGGGCGCCGACGTGGCTCAGATCGCAGACGATGCCAACCCGGGCCATTTCGTCCACAACTTCGCGGCCGAAGCCGGTCAGCCCGGAGTCCTTGGCCTCCCAGCAGCCGGCGCCGGAATAGTTCTGGGTGTTGTAGGTGAGCTGCATGACCCCCACCCCCAGATCCTTGAATATCCCCAGATACCCCAACTGGTCCTCGATGCCGGAGGTGTTTTGCCAGCCGAGGATGATGCCGGTCTTGTCCTCCCTTTTGGCTCGCACGATGTCCTCGGTGGTGTTGACCTTGAGCAGGATGTCGGCGTGCTCCTCGAACCAATGCCGCCACTGAATGATGTTGCCGATGGTGTCGTGAAAATTCTCCCAGGTGCAGCAGGTGATGTTGACCGCGGTGACGCCGCCTTTCCGCATGTCCTCGAAGACGGCGCGGCTCCAGTTGGAGATCATCAGGCCGTCGATGACGAGGGCGTCCCGGTGCAGGGTCGAGGGTTCGTTCATGGGAAGCCTCCCCGTATGGGTTCAGTAGCCGCGTTCGACGTTGGCCTGGGTGGGCAGGGGCTTGCCGGCCAGGTCGGCGCGCAGGTTGTCGAACAGCAGGTCCAGGGTCAGCGGCGAATACTGCTCTCGATCGATACAGGACGTGTGCGGGGTCATGATCAGGTTCGGCGTCGTCCACAGGGGCGACTCGGGCGGCACCGGCTCCGGATCGAAGCCGTCGAGCACCGCCCCCGACAGGCGGCCGCTGGCCAGATACTCGGCCAGGGTCTTGTAGTCGAACGTTTGGGTTGGCGCCGTGGTCACGAAGCCCGCCCCTTGTTTCATCATGGCGAAGGCGTCGCGGTCGAACAGGCCCACCGTTTCGGGGGTGTAGGGCAGGGTGACCAGCACGAAGTCCGCCCGCGGCAGCACCTGGTCCATCCGGTCCGGCGTGACCACCTCGTCGCACAGTGGGTGCGCCGCGCCAGAGCGGCGGACTCCAAGGACCCGCAGGCCCAGCTCCTTGGCCCGTCGGGCGCCGGCGCCACCCAGGTGGCCGACGCCGACGACGGCGAGGGTCTTGCCGTCGATGCCGGTCTCGATCTCCGGCGCCCAGCGCATTTGCTCCTTGCAGGTGGCGAAGAAGGGGATGCGGCAATTGAGCATGAGCAGGGCGGTGGCGATGAACTCGCCGGCCTTCGTGGCGTGGATGCCGCTGTTGTGGACCAGGACCGCGTCATCCTTAAGCCACTTGCCGGGCGGCAGCAGCTTGTGGAAGGCGGCCGAGGTGACCATGGCCCAGCGCAGCTTGGGGCCGGTGATCGGCGCCTGCTCCAAAAGCTGCTGGGTGGTGGCGACGACCACCTCCGCGTCGCCCATACCGGCGTCGTACTCGTCGCGGTTCTCGCCGAAGGTGACGTCCAGCCGCTCGGCCACGTCCGGGTGGCGCCGGCAGGTGTCGTCGTACTGCTGTCGGGTGATGGCGAAGGCCGGGTTGGTCTTGCGCACGGAGTAACCCGGCGGCGCCTTCTCCGGTGTGGGCGGGTTCTGGATGTGCAGGCGAATGCGGCGGTTGGGGTCCGTCATGGTTCTGGTCCGCGGCTATGGAAGGCGCCGGCCCGGGCGGGTCGGCAAGACGTTCGAAACCCTAGGCGGTCGGTGAGGACCAGACAAGCGATTCAGGCGGGACGGCGGCGAAGCGTCTCCGTGGCCTCGCGATCCACGGTCAAAGTGGTCGAGTCGATGGCGACGCCGTAGGCCGTGCGGGCGTGCTCGATGGAAATCTTCTCCTGGCGCACGTCTTCCAGTACCGCCGCCGGGTCCCGCGCCAATGGCTCGCCGAAGCCGCCGCCGCCTGCCATTTGCACCCGGATCACCTGATCGCGACCGAAGGGGCGCACGAACTTGGACGGCAGCGCCGTCTCCCCACGGCCGGGATTGAGCGCCAGGCGCGGCTTGGCGCTGGCCTGGCCGCCGAACAGGCCCCAGGGCGGGAAATGCTGGCGGTCGGAGCGCACGTTCAACATGGCGTCGGTCAGCAGCCGGTACTGGCGGACCAGGCCCAGCGCCCCCCGATAGCGCCCCGGCCCGCCGCTGTCGGGCAGGAAGCCGTAGGCTTCCACCCGCACCGGAAATTCGGATTCCAGGACTTCCACCGGCACGTTGGCGGCATTGGCCAGGCAGTAGGGGCCGCCGTCCTGGCCGTCCCGGTCCGGCCCGCCGCCATGGCCGGTGATCACGTGGGTCTCGACGCACAGGAAGGCTTCGCCGCTGTCCCGCTGGCCGGCCATGGCCAGGCAATAGTCAGAGCCGCCGATGCAGGCCGGTACCCGGCCCTTGAACAGGAGGGCCAGGGCGCCGAGGACCACCGAGCGCACCCGGTAGCCCATTTGTCCCCGGGAGCCTACCGGCGCCGGAAAGGTGGTGTTGACGAAGGTGGCGGGCGGCGCGGTGATGGCGATGGGACGGTAGAACCCGGCGTTGGTGGGGATGGCGGGGTCGAGGACCGTGCGGATGGCGGCGAAGGTGCAGGACTGGGTCCATTCGAAATTGGCGTTGATGGAGCCGGTGGTCTGGCGGTCGGTGCCGGCATAGTCCACCGCGACGGTGTCGCCACGGACCACGACCTTGACCTGGATTTTCACCGGCTCGCTGGGCAGGCCGCGGTCGTCGTTCCACTCGGTGAATTCGGCCTCGCCGTCGGGGAGCGCGGCGATGGAGGCCCGGGTCAGCCGTTCGGCGTAGTCGATCACGTCGCCCATCGCCCGGCGCACCGTCTCGGCGCCATAATCCGCCAGCACCCGCGCCAACTGTTGTTCGGCCGCCGCGACCGCCGCCACCTGGGCCCGGATGTCGCCCATAACCTGATCCGACACCCGCACGTTGGCGGCGATCAGGCGAAACAGCATGTCGTCGGGCTGGCCCCGGCGGTACAGCCGGCTCGGCGGGATGCGCAGACCCTCCTGGAATATCTCGGTGCTGTCGGTGGCCTGACCGCCCGGCGCCCGGCCCCCCATGTCCGAGTGATGGACCACGGTGCAGAGGAAGGCGATGCGCCGGCCGTCGGCGTCGTAGGCGGGCTTGAACAGGAACAGGTCGTTCAGGTGCTGGGCGCCGGAATAGGGGTCGTTGCTGACCAGGATGTCGCCGGGGGCCAGATCGTCGGCGAACCGGTCCAGGCAGCCGCGGAGTGCCGGCATCATCGACCCCAGGTGGCCGGGCAGGGCGACCCCCTGAGCCACCAGGTCGCCGTCGGCGTCACAGATGCAGGCGGAGAAGTCGAGGCTGCTCTTGACGATGACGGATCGTGACGTGCGGATGATGGTGACGATCATCACCTCCGCCACGCTCACCAGGGCCTTGTAGATCAGCTCCCGCCGGATGGGGTCGAGGGCGGGCGCCGTCATCCGATTACGCGGCCACCGCCACTTCGCTGCGCACCGAGCCGTAGGCGGGGATGTCCCCTTCGATGGTCGTCCGCAGCATGTGTCGTTCGTACTTGTCGTCGTCGAAGGGCATGGCGCAATGCTGGCTGCAGCGGTTGTCCCACAGCACCACGTCGCCGACCCGCCAGCGATGCCGGTAGACGAACCGGGGCTGGACGGCGAATTCGCACAACTCCTTGATCAGGGCCTTGCCCTCGTCCAGTTCCACGCCCTCGATCTCTACCGCCCAGCGGCCGATGTAGAGGGATTTGCGCCCGGTCTCGGGGTGAATGCGGACCAGGGGATGCCACACGTCGGGGCGGTCGCGCTTCTCCGTCTCGGTCAGCGCCGGCGAGTGGGGCTAGTTGATCAGATGCATCTCCACCCGGCTGAAGCGGCCGCGGCGGCCTTCGATGCGGGAGCGCAATGCTTCCGGCAGGGTGTCGTAGGCCTTGTACATGTTGGCGAAGGCGGTATCGCCCCCCTCCGGCGGCACGATCAGCGCGTGGAGCATGGACCCCATGTTGGGAACTTCCTTGTCCTCCCCGTCGGTGTGCCAGCCCCACCCCGCCCGGCGCAGGCCGAGTGGCTTGCCGTCCTTGACCACGTTGGAGATGACGTAGACCTCCGGCAGGCCAGGCAGGTTCATGGGCTCCGGAGTTCCCAACTGGGGCATGATGTGGAGCGGCCCGAAACGCCGTGTGAAAGCGACGTGCTCGGCCGGCGTCCAGGTAACGCCCCGAAACAGCAGCACGTTGTGGTCGAGCCAAGCCCGGCGAACGGCCGCCATGGCCTCGTCGTCGATGTCGCCGGCTGGATCGACGCCGGTGATTTCCGCGCCCAGGGCATCGCTCAAGGGGCGGACTTCGATCGCCATTGGCGGGGTCCTCTTTCGGTGCGAAGTGCAGGGGTTGGGACAGGTCTCAGACAGTCCGAAATCCTACACCGCGGCGGCAGCGTTTCAAAGTGAGGTGACGGATCGGCGCTCCCACCGTTTCCTTGGAGCGTGCCGATGGGCTATGACCACAACCGCAGCACGCTTTGCGCTGCCCAGCTAGTGTAGCGATTCCAACGCTTGTTTCCCTCGGTTGACCTTATCGATGATGGAACTGGCGGAAGCCGTCCAGGCGAAAGGCTTGGGGTCGGCGTTGTGCTGGTCGAGGTAGTCGTTGATGGCCATTTGCAATTCGACGATGGAGTGAAACACGCCGCGACGGATGCGCTTTCGGGTGATCTCGGCAAAGAAGCGTTCGACCAAGTTGAGCCACGACGCCGAGGTCGGCGTGAAATGCAGGTGGAACCGGGGATGGCGTTTCAGCCAGCGCTTGACCTCCGGCGTCTTGTGGGCGGCGTAGTTGTCGACGATCAGGTGGAGAGCCAGGTGCTTCGACGTCGCGCGGTTGATCTTGTTCAAGAAGCGGATGAACTCCTGATGGCGATGCTTCTGCATGCATTGGCCGATGACCGTGCCGTCGAGCACGTCGAGCGCCGCGAACAGGGTGGTGGTGCCGTGGCGCTTATAGTCGTGGGTCATGGTGCCGGCCCGGCCCTTCTTCATCGGCAGGCCCGGCTGGGTGCGGTCGAGTGCCTGGATCTGGGACTTCTCGTCCACCGACAGGACGATGGCGTGCTCCGGCGGGTTGACATACAGCCCGACCACGTCCTCGACGTTCTCGGCAAACCGCGGATCATTGGACAGCTTGAAAGTCGCCACCAGATGCGGTTTCAGCTCATGTGCCTTCCAGATCGCCTGAACGCTCGACGGCGCGATGCCCACCGCCTTGGCCATCGTTCGCAGGCTCCAGTGGGTCGCGTCCGGCGGCGTTTCCGTCTTGGTCTTCTCGATCACCCGCATGACCACATCCGCCGCAAGCGGTGCCTTGCCCGGCGGGCGCGTCTTATCGCGGCACAAACCGTCCACGCCGGCCTCCACATAGCGCGTCCGCCAGCGTCGGATGGTCGGTTTGCTCACGCCCAAGCGGCGCTGGATCTCATCGGTGCCAACGCCGTCGCCGGCCAGCCGTACAATCCGAGCCCGTCGGACATGCTTCTGCGGCGTGTTGCCATTGGCGATCAACGCCTCCAGCCTGTCCTGATCCCCAGGCGCCAGCTGGATCCTCACTTTCTTCCCCATGAACCCAGAATCGCATCACACCTGCCCGATGGGAATCATTTGTTTCGAGCGGAACACTAGGAAAGAGGAGACGGCGGTGCAGTTCTACACATTTCCAGCGTCGGCCAACTGTCGCAAGGTCGCGGCCGTCGCAAGAGAACTCGGGCTGGAGCTCGAGGAGAAGACTGTCGACTTCATGAGTGGGGAGCACAAGGCGCCCGAGTACCTGAAGATCAATCCCAACGGCAAGGTTCCTGCCTTGGTCGACGGTGACCTCAAGCTGTGGGAGTCCAACGCGATCATGGGTTATCTCTGCGCCAAGGTCGAAAGCACGGACCTGTGGCCAAAGAGCAACGCCCGCTACGACATCATGCGATGGATGTACTGGGAGCTGGCCCACTGGGGCCCCGCCTGCGACACCTTTGCCTACGAGAACGTGCTCAAGGCCATGATTGGCGCGGGCGATCCCGATGCTGCGGCGCTTGCCCGCGCGACCGAAGCCTTCAACCGCTACGCCGCCGTGCTCGAAGCCCATCTGGAGGGACGCAAGTACCTGAGCGGCGACAAGCCCACCATCGCCGACATCGCCGTCGCCTCGCACCTGACCTACGCGGTTCCCGCGAAGATGCCGGTTGACGGCTTCGAGCGAATCAACGCCTGGAACAGCACGTTGAATGACCTGCCCGGTTGGCGCGAAACGGCACCGAACCTGGGCTAAGCCATCGGCCGAGCGCGGTGACGCTCATCCGTGCCGCTCCGTCGGCATGGTTCCGGTGCCAGGCGCTTGGGCCTCCAGGCGGCCGGAAAGCATGCACCAAAGCAGAGCCAGGACCTGCAGGGAAATGACGGTCCACTGGGATGCCAGGTGTCCCTGCGCCGCGTAGCCCCCATCGGCTGTACCGGGGAAGGTGCCGATCACCACGCCGGTCAGCCACTGGGTCAGGAACACGGCGACGAACACCAGCGCGTTCACGGCGCTTGCCGCTCGCCCCGCGGTTCCTGGCGGCAATGTCCGGGCAACGATGGTATAGGCCGCCATCGGGCAGGCAAAGAATAGGGATGATGCGGTCCATAGCAGGCCCGGCGCCAACCCACCCCGGGTCGCGGCCAACAGCGCTTGCAGCAGGATCGACAGGCCGAAGCCGCCGAGAGCGAGCGCCTGCAGGGCCCGGGTCCCGCCGCCGACACGGGTCGACAGCCAGCCGAAGCCGAGGTTGCCGAACAGGATGGCCGCAAACATGGCAAATAACACCCAGGCCTGCGCGGTAGCATCGTAGCCGGCGACATCGCGTAACCAGAGGGGCACCCAAAGGGTCTGGTAGGCGATCGCCACGCCCAAGCCGCCCATGGCGACGGGCGTGAACCGCCAGAACCGAAGACTAACCAGGATGGCGCCATAGGCCCGCAAAGGCCGGTCCCTGTCCGCCGGGGCGGCTCCGGCGGCGTCGTGGCGGGG
Source organism: Rhodospirillales bacterium (assembly GCA_965247705.1). GTDB lineage: Bacteria > Pseudomonadota > Alphaproteobacteria > Rhodospirillales > CAMCUA01 > CBDFHV01. Next base: position 123,243 of record CBDFHV010000076.1, read on the forward strand.
GACGATGGCAAGCACGCTCAGCATGAGGACGAGGCACGCGCCGGCCAGGCCGGCGAGCACGCCCCGCCACGACACGACGGTCAGCAGGGCTGCCATCGGCCGAGAGGCGAGCATGCCGCCGAGTGCCGTCAGGGCCATCAGGGCGGCCGTGATCGTGGCCAGCCGTTCGGGCGGAAACCACAGGCGCCCCGCGGTGAAGCCGCCGGTCAGGCTGGCGGCCATGCCGACGCCGATCAGGAACCGGCCCATGGTGAGGCCCACGACGTCCGTGGCCGTAACGTAGACGAGCCCGCCGCAGGCGGCGATGGCCAGCAACGTCGCGACCACGCGGCGCGGGCCGTAACGGTCCAACGCCAGCCCCAACGGCAGTTGAGCCAGCGCGAAGGCGACGAAAAAGGCACTCGACACGAAGCCGAGTTCGGCCGGGCCGAAGCCGAACTCGTCGACCAGTGCCGGCGCGATCATCGCATTGTTGATGCGCAGCGCGTAGTCCAGCGGACCGTACAACAGGAATGGCAGGAGGATCAGCAAGGAGCGGCGCGCCGCCAAAGCAGGATCGGACAGCCTTTCGGTCACGGGACGGCCGCGGAAAATGCCGCCAACCGGCCACCGCCCCGACACGCAACAAGGTGAACACCAGCCTTCAATCGACCATTCAGAATCACGGATCCCAGCCGCCGCACCCGGTATTCCCCATACGAGCTCCTCCAACAGCGTCGATCATGCCCCGATACCGCCCGGCAGGCAATTTGCCGGCACCTCGGGGGCGTGCATTTCACCGATGCGCTGTGTTGGCGCGAAATCGGTACTGTCCCGTGGCGCGGCCGCTTGTTCGATGGTTGTACCGTCATGTCGGGTGGGAGCGTCGTTCTAATCCGTTCAACGCGGCGCGAGATTCTTTGGAACAGGTCACGAGGGACGGCGGCCTCGGTCCCGACCTTGACCGTTATTAAGAGAAAACAGTACGCATTTTAACACACATAAGGGATACATAAGTAAATCGGACCGCCGCGTTAAGTAGAATGTCACCTTATTTTAATGGCGTAATTCCGGCTGGTCACGCTTTCAAGCCTACGATGCGGGGTCGCGGCAATGCGCCCCGTCATCTCGATTGTCGCGTCGCACGAAGAGTTCGCTTTCGGCGAAGTAGTCATGCTCCATGCCGATGGCGTAGAAGCACCGCCCCGCCCGTCTTCCGACCTGAAGACAGGGGAACGAATAATGCCCATTCAGATTGACAATATAGTAAAACGGGATGCGCTCGCGGAACGGACTTAATATTACCGGGCCGCATCGTACTCCGTTGTAGGTGTCATAGTGGTAGCGCTCATGGCCAATATCGAAATCGTCGATACAAACGATGCCCTTGTCGATGGCTCCAATTTCCTTCGACAGGGGCCAGTCCTCGCCGCCATGGGCATCCAGGTAGTAAAACGGTCGTTCATACTGCCCGTTGGCCTCCTCGACCACATTGGGGGAGTCGGCGTGGCGGACGGAGACGTTGGCATGCTCACCAAGACGGTCTCGGGTAAAGGCGGCAAGTTGGCCGTCGATGTCACAGGAAATCAGCGGAATGTCGGGATAGCGCAAGGCGAGATATTTTGTTGTATCGCCCATGTGGCAGCCGGTTTCGACAATCGCGTCGCAGCCATGGCGGTCGATCAGGTAATCTACCTGGAGGGCGGTGATGATGTCGAAACCGAAAGGGCCGCCACCGTCCGACAGACCGACGACGCTCCTTCTCTCGACCCGATAGAACCAGTGATAAACGTCCTCATCGATGACCCGGGTCCTCCTCGGTTTCCACGAAATGCCCGTCGACAGCCGTGCCGCCGTCTCCGCGGACGATTGCAGCCGCTTATTGTTTCCCGCCGTCCGGCAATTGACAAGCGTCAGCCTCGACGGCACATGTTGGGAACCGGGCGCCGGTCGGCTTCACCGCTCAACAGTACGATTGCCGCGGATTTGACGATTACTCGGGAATTACCGTTTCAGGGAGCTGGATATGACATCCGACAAGACTGAGGAAACCCTCGACCTAGCGTTTGCCAATCAGATCATCAATTTGGCCAATGACTATCGCGCCGACGGCATGCCCGTTGATGAAATTGCCGTAGGGTTGCGTCACGCCGCCGCGAATTTCTCGGCTTTCGCCTATTTCCAATCGGAAAATAAGGATATCGACCCCAATACCATGGCCGATGAATTCGTCAATCTATTGGCCCACTATCTAGAGCGCCACCAGCCGCCAAAACAGCCTGCTCAAGGATTGTACCAACTGGTCGAACAGGCAAAAAACGAGACTTGACCCGGGATTACCAGACGGCCCCTTTCAATCGCCTCTCATACCTATCCCTGCCCGCCCGCGGTCTGTAAGGTCCCGCCGATCTTTTGAGGCGCCCCCCGGGCGTTTCGATTTTCCTGTCAGATGGGGCTCGCCAGTGGCAGCCCAATTCGGAGTGAAGGCACCCGATGATTCGCATCGGCATCGACATTGGCGGCACGTTCACGGACTTCGCCGCCTGGCGGCAGGGGGAAGGCGTGCGGACGTCGAAAGTGCCGTCGACGCCGCCGCGCTTCGCCGATGGGGTGCGGGAGGGCCTGGATCGGCTGATCCCCGCGGTGTCCATTGCCGAGGGGGAGCCCGTCGTCATCGTGCACGGCACCACCATCAGCACCAACACGGTGATCGAGCGCTCGGGCCCGCCGCTCGCCCTGTTGACCACCGCCGGTTTTCGCGACCTTCTGAATTTGCAGCGGCTGCGGCTGGACAAGCCGGCGGACCTCTTCAACCGCCGGCCGGAGCCCCTGGTGCCACGGGAGCTGGTCTACGCCATCGCGGAGCGGCTGGAGCCCGATGGGTCCGTCCACACTCCCCTCAATGCCGACGATGTTGCCGTCGCCGCCCGGGTGGCTTGGGACGCCGGGGTGCGGGCGCTGGGCGTGTGCTTCCTCCACGGCTATCGCAACCCGGCTCACGAGCGGGCGGCCCGGGGCATTATCGGCGAGTCGGTGCCGGGGATGGACGTTCACCTGTCGAGCGACATCTGGCCCCAGCAGGCGGAATACGAGCGCGCCGTGCTCACCCTGCTCAACGCCTACGTCAAGAAGATCATGGGCGACTACCTGACCGAGATCGAGGCCTATCTGGCGGAACGCCTGCCCGCCGCCCACCTGCTGATCTCCAAGTCCAACGGCGGCGTGATGTCGGTGGCCGAAGCCCGGGACGTCCCCGTCCATACCCTGCTGTCGGGCCCGGCGGCCGGGGTGACGGCGGCGGTGCATCTCGGCCGGTTCCTCGACATGCCCGATCTGCTGACCATGGACATGGGCGGTACCAGCACGGATCTGTCCCTGATCTGGCAGGGCAAACCCACCGTGGCGGCACAGGCGGAAGTGGGTGACTTTCCGCTGATCCTGCCGGTCACCGGCATCGAGGCCATCGGCGCCGGCGGCGGCTCCATCGCCTTTCTGGATGGCGGCATGCTGCGGGTGGGGCCACGCAGCGCCGGGGCGACGCCGGGGCCCGCCTGCTACGACCAGGGGGGCACCGCGGCCACCCTCACCGATGCCTACGTGCTGTGCGGCTACATCAACCCGGACAACTTCCTCGGCGGGCGCATGCGCTTGCGCCGCGATCTGGCGGCGCAAGCCATGGCCCCCATCGCCGAGGCCCTGGGAACCGACGTCCCCTCGGCGGCCGAAGCCTGCGTGACCGTGGCCACCTCCAACATGGTGGCCGCTCTGCTGCCCTATCTGGCGCGCATCGGCATCGATCCGGAGCGGGTGACTTTGGTCCTGTTCGGCGGCGCCGGCGCCGTCCACGGCCCCCTTTTGGCCCATGAAGCGGCCATCGACCGGGTGGTGGTGCCGGCGACGCCGTCGGTGTTCTGCGCCTTCGGCGGCCTCGCTTCGGACTTGGCCTACGACGTGGTGCGCTCGGTTCACGGCATGAAGCTGGACCGAGCCGCCGCCGACCGTATTTTTGGCGAGCTGGAAGCCGACTCCGAGGCCTGGCTGACCCGCCAGGTGGACCCCCGCCTGGCGCCACAGATCGTCTTCGAGCGGGCGGCCGACGCCCGCTACCGGGGCCAGTCCTACCACCTGCGCCTGGAATTGCCGGCCGCGGCCTTCGCGGCGGACGGCATGGCCGGCCTGGAGACGGCCTTTCACCGGGAGTACGAGCGCCTCTACACCAACAGCGACGAGACCGCCGACGTCGACTTCATCGATCTCCGCGTCCGGGCCCGGGGAGTCCTGCCCCGCCCCGAGGGCCAGGTCAGCGCGCTGCCGGCGGAGACAGGGGCCGGTGCCACTGTCTCCCGCCGCGAGATCCGCCACGGCGGCCGGACCATCGCCGACGTTCCCGTCCTCGACCGCCCGCGCTTGGCCGCCGGCTTTGGCGCCGAGGGGCCGGCCATCGTCGAACAGTCGGACGCCACCGTCTTTGTGCCCCCTGAATTCCGTGTCGAAGTGGGGGACATGGGCGACCTCATCCTGACCAGAAAAAGGGGTTCGTGACATGGACCCGGTGCGCTCGGCCATCATGGCCAATCGGTTTTCCGCCATTGTCGAGGAAGCGTCGGCCACCGCCTATCGCACCGCCCACACCAACTTCGTCAAGGTCAACCAGGACTACCAGTGCGCCCTGGCGACGCCGGAGGGCGAGATGTTCGCCTATCCCTACCAGTCCGGTGTCACCGTCTTCATCGGCCTGCCCCTGCGGCACACCATCGATCTCGTTGGCCGGGACAACATGGAGCCCGGCGACGTCATCATCACCAACGATCCGTTTCGCACCGACGGCATGGTGACCCACATGATGGACATGAACATGATCATGCCCATTTTTCACCAGGACGTGCTGGTCGGATTCGGCTGGGCCTTCATCCATTCCTCGGACATCGGCGGCGCGGTGCCGGGCAGCATCTCGCCAACCAATGCGGAGTGTTTCCAGGAGGGCATTCGCATCCGCCCGAGCAAGCTCTACCGGCGGGGCGAACTCAACCAAGAGCTGGTCGACCTGTTCCTCGACAACTGCCGCATCCCCGAAGAGGTGTGGGGCGACTTCAAGGCGATGATCTCGGCGATGAAATCCATGGGCCGGCGGCTGGTCGACCTGTGCGACCTCTACGGCCGCGAAGACGTGCTGGCCGGCATGGAGGAGGTGATGGACTTCACCGAGTCCAAGGCCCGCAACGCGATCGGCCAGATCCCCGACGGCACCTACAGCTTCACCGACTACCTGGAGGGCCCGGAGGCGGGTCAGTACGTCTTCCTCAAGGCCACTATGAGCGTCGCGGGCGACGAGATGACCCTCGACTTCACCGGCACCGACCCCCAGCAGCCGGCGGCCTTCAACTTCATCTGCGGCGGACGCACCCACCCTTACGTGACCCAGGCGGTCAACAACTACATCCTGACCCAAGAGCCGGACGCGCCGAAGAATGCCGGCCTGTTGCGTCCCATCCGCACCATCGCGCCGCGCGGCACGGTCATCAACGCCGACTTCCCAGCCGCCATGGGCACCCGGGCGGTGACCGCCACCCGGCTCTATGACGCCACCATGGGCTGCTTGAACCAGGCGGTGCCCGGCGGCCTGGTCACCGCCGGCGCCGGTATGGCCGGGATCATCGTCGCCGCCGCCCGCGATCCCCTGACCGGCAGGCGCAAGGTCGGGGTCCTCAACCCCATCTGCGGCGGCGGCGGCGGCCGCCTGAACGGCGACGGTGTGGACGGGGTCGACGGACGCTTCGGCGCCCTGAAAAGCACCCCGGCCGAGACCATCGAGGTGGAGACCGCCATTCGGGTGCGCCAGTACCAGCTTGTGCCCGACACCTTTGGCCCCGGCCGCCACCGGGGCGGGGCGGCGGTGGTCATGGACCTGGAAAACACCGATGTCTCCGCCACCATGACCGTGCGCGGCATGAACCGGTTCGATTTCCGGCCCTGGGGCCTGGGCGGCGGGCGGGCCGGACACCTTGGCCGGGTGGTCCTCAACCCGGGGCGCGACGACGAGCGCGAGATCGGCAAGATCAACGTCTTGACCCTGCGCCGCGGCGACCTGGTGCGCATGATCACCCCCTCCGGCGGCGGCTTCGGCGATCCTTTGGCGCGCGATCCGGAACGGGTGCGGACAGATGTCCGGGGCGGGCTTCTTACAGCGCCGACGGCGCGGGCCGACTACGGTGTCGTCATCGCGGGTGGCGATGTGGATGGGGCGGCGACGGCGGATCTGCGGGTGTCCATGGCGGCCGAGCGGGGCGCGCCCCAGGACTTCGACTTCGGGCCGGAGCGGCAGGCCTACGACCGCATCTGGCCGCCGCAGGTCCGCGCCCTGCTCGCCACCATGATACTGGCGGAAGACCTGGGCGTACGCCCGCACCTGCTGGCCGCTGTCCGCGACCGCCTGACCGCTGCCGGCCAGCCGGTGGACGAAGCGACCCTCAGGCGCTCCATCGAGGCGGAATGGCAACGGCTGGTCGGGGCCCCCCGGGCGGCGTGAGGGCGGCCGAGTTGGCGCGTTCCGGAGAGGGTACGGCACGGGCGGGTCTCAGACCCGCCCCTACGCGACCCCATGACGCGCGTAGGGGTGGGTCTGAGACCCACCCGCTTCCCACCCACGAAGCGCTCAAGGGCCGCATGGACGCAACTGGGCGACTCCGCGCCCGGTGGGTTTGTAGACCGTGACGGGGGCCGCCGACCGTTCCGTGATGCGGGGCATGGCGTTCGTGCTGGCCTCGACCATCGCCTTCGCCACTCTTCACGCCTGCATCCGCTACCTGTCGTCGGAAATCCACGCTTTCGAGATCGCTTTCTTTCGCTCCTTCTTCGGCTTCCTGTTCCTGTCGCCCTTGTTCCTGCGCCACGGCCTGGACCCCTTGCGGACCGGGCGGTTGGGCTTTCATCTGATGCGCGGCGCGGTTCAGGCCAGCCAGACCATGCTGTCATTCCTCGCGCTGATGCTGGTGCCCCTGGCCCAGGTGGCGGCGCTGCAGTTCACCTCGCCCCTGTTCGCCGCCCTGCTGGCGGTCCTGTTCCTGGGCGAGCGCATGGGGCCGCGGCGGACGGCGGTCATGCTGTTCGGCTTCGCCGGCACCATGGTGATCATCCGCCCCGACACCGGTTCAGTGGACGCGGGCGCGCTGGTGGCGCTTGGCGGCGCGGTGGCCTGGGCGTTGACCATCATTCTGGTGAAGATGCTGTCGCGCACCGAGTCCAGCGTCACCATCACCATGTACGGGGCGCTGTGCACCACGCCCTGCGCCCTGGCGGGGGCCATACCCTTCTGGGTTACGCCGTCCTGGGAACAACTCGCCTGGCTGGTGGTCATCGGCGGCCTCGGCACCGCCGCCCACCTGACTTTCGCCCAGGCCTGCCGGGAGACGGAAGCCACCGCCGTCCTGCCCCTGGATTTCACCAAGCTGATCTGGGCGGCGCTGCTGGGCTACTTTGCCTTCGGCGAGGTGCCCGCCCCGTGGACCTGGATCGGCGGCGCGATGATTTTCTCGGCCAGCCTGTATCTGGCCTACCGGGAAAAACGGGAGGCCGACGCGCGCTCCCGGACCAGCCCCCCGGCGGCGGGGGCGTGAGACCGGCCAGCGGCAATCCCTACTTGTCGCTGAGCAGGGCCCCGCCCGAGGCCCAACTGTCCCGTTCCACATCCTGGAACACCACCATGGTGCCGTCGGGACTTGTACCCGCGTGCTTGTGCAGCGCTTCGGTCACGTCCTTGGCGATGCCGGCCTTGACCTCCTTGGACCGGCCGGACAACATCTGAACCAGAACATAAGGCATGGGGCGTACTCCTTTGTTTAGACTGGAGAATGTCGGGGGTTGTCAAGAGTCAGGACGGGCCGAGATAGGATTCCAATTCCGGCGGTGTCGGCGGCGGGCCGAGAATCGCTTCCAGGGTCAGGGCCATGGACATCAGTTTGGCGTCGTCTCCCGCCGGCGCCATCAGCATCAGGCCGACGGGCAGATCGGCGCCGAAGTGATGGACCGGGGTCGAGGTGGCGCACAGCCCGCTCATGTTGCCGTAGCGGGTGTTGCGGGCCATCAGGCCCGACAGGCGCCGATATTCGTCCGCGTCGTCGAAAGCGGTCAGCGCCGGCGCGGTAAGCGGGCGGGTGGGCGACAGGATGCCGTCCAGGCCGGCGAACCGGTCGATGGCCAGGCGGCACATCTCCTCATGCCGCCACAGGGCCTGGATGTAGCGGTCGGCCGGCAGGTCGAGCCCCGTCGATCCCCAGTTGGCCACGTCTCGATCCATGATGTCCCGGTGGTCCAGGAACCGCTGCCTGCCCAGAACGCCGAGGAATTCCGAGGCGATAAGGTCGTAGAAGTGGCCCGCGTCCAGGGCCGTTTCGGGCACTTCCACCTCGACGATGGCAATCCCGGCCGCGGCCAGGGCTTCGATGGCCGCCGTGGTCGAGCGGGCGACAGCGGGCTCCAGATCCTCGAAGAAGTGGTTCGTCGGGCGGCCGAGGCGCAGGCCCCGCGCCGGCGCCGGGGCAATCGGCGCCGTTCCCTGGTAGCCGGCGAAGAACCAGGCGGAATCGGCCGCCGTCCCGGTCAGCAGGCCCAAGGTGTCCAGGCTCGGAGACAGGGGATAGACCCCGTCCGTGGGCCACAGGCCCTTGCTGGTCTTGAGCCCGAAGTCGCCGCAGAAGGCGGCCGGCCCACGCACCGAGCCGCCGGTGTCCGAGCCGATGGCGACGGGGCAGACCCGGGCCGCTGCGGCCACGGCGGATCCGCTGCTGGAACCCCCCGGCGCCCGTGGGGTGGTGGCATCCCACGGATTGCGCGGTGTCCCGCGAACCCGGTTGGTGCCGGCGCCGCCCAGGGCGAACTCCACCGTCCGGGTCTTGCCGAGAAAGACGCATCCGGCCTGTCTCATCCGCCGGACGAAGGCTCCCTCGGCGCCGATCAGGTCGCTGACGTCGACGTTCGAGCCCGCCGTCGCCGGCATGCCGTCTACCGCCAGCAGGTCCTTCACCGCCACCGGCACGCCCATCAGGAGCCCCAGGTCGATGCCGGCGGCCAGCGCCTTGTCCACGGCCCGGGCCGTCTCCAGGGCCGGCTCCGTGGCAATGTGCTCAAAGGCGTTGAGAGCTGGCTCCAGGGCCTGAATTCGCGCCACACAGGCGGCGGTCGCGGCCTCCGCCGTCACCGCGCCGGCTCGCAATTGTTTGGCAAAGGCGGCCAGGCCGCCGTCGGCGAAGGGATCGGGGGGAGGGGTCATCGGGGCATGGTTCTCGAGGAGGCCTGCTGGCGCGCATCTTCCGCCGCGTCGCGAAGATCCTCCGCCAATCGCTTGTACAGATGGTTTCCGGGCGTGTCTGTCCCCGCCGCCCGGATCACAGCCACCGACAAACCCGTGGCGGGAAACCGGACCACCGCGCTCTCCGATGTACCGGTCATGGCGGCAGGAAGACGGGCGTGGACCCAGGAGCGGAGGTCGTCGGCATGAACGGCCGCTCCCGCAGGCCCGGCGGCGACCCGGCCAACGGCGATCCACGCCCGGCCATGCCTCGAGCCCGTGGCCACGAAGGCGGGCTCCTGGCCCACGATCACAATACGCGCCGCGCGGATTTCGTCATCCACGGCCGCGATGGCGGCGCGATAAGCGGCCCGACGGCCCAGCCCCGGGGCCGCCGCCATGGCAATCGCCGCCGTGCGCCGCAACAGATCGAGACGGGGGGAGGCGACCAGGAACCCGGGCCAGGCGGCGATGTGGTCGCTCCACGGCCCGTTCCGCCAGGCGACCAGGCCGCCCATGCGCATGCGCCTGTAGCCCGCCGCTTCCAGGGCGCCCGCCAGTCTCGCCACGTGACCCATACCGAAGGCCCCGGTGGCGACGACCAGCACCGGTTGGGCTTGCCCCGCCACCGTCGCGGAAACCGCCCCATCCAAGGTCGGCCGCACCACGTCGAGGCCGGACGGGAGGTCCCGGGAGCTGCCCACCACCGCATCGATCACGCTCTCGCCCGGGGCCCGGGCCGAGGCGGCGGAAATCGTGGCGCCCGCCAACTCTCCGGGGACGAGATCGAGCAATTGTTGCAACGACGCCGATCTGGCGTCCTCGCCCGCGACGAGACCGAAGATCACCGCGAAAGCAGCGGCCGTGCGAGGGAGAACCGACATCGCCTACCAGCCGAGGCCGTAAGCCGTGCGGCGGGGATCGGCGCCGCCTATCATCACGCCTGTCTTGAGGTTCTTGCGGATGACGCAGACACCGTTGATGTCGGTGGAGGTATTGGCCGGACCCCGTTCCGGATACCAGTGGATGTTGTGCCCCATGGCGGCCAGGGCGTCGCCGGTCTCTTTCGCCATGCTGCCCTGGAGCCACAGGCTGCCGGCCACGTAGTCATGGGGGTCGTGAGTGCCCGGGAAGTTGTGGCTGGCGATGCGCTCGGCCTCCACGGCGCTCTGCGGGTCCATGCCGAAGACCATCATGTTGAGGAACACCTGCAGCATCATCTGGGTTTGAACGTCGGCGCCCGGGGTGCCGAAGGGCATGAGCATTTCGCCGCGGCGGATAGCGATCGCCGGGTTGGGGGTCAGCCGCGGCCGCTTGCCCGGCGCGATGGATGCCGGCACCCGGGGGTCGGTCCAGGCCTGGGCGCCCCGGGGCGACGGCAGGAACCCCAGGCCGGGCGGCACCGGGCCCTGAAGGCCGCTGTCGCTGGGGGTGGCCGAGAAGGCGTTGCCGAAGCGGTCCACTACGCAGACGTACGTGGTATCGAGCTTGGCCGCCGAATCGGGCGAGCTCGACGACGCAGCCTCGCGCCCTTCGTCGTAGGGCCCGGGGCCAGGCGTATGGCCGTCGATGGACCCCGGGCGGGGCATGCCGCCGAAGGCCTTATCGGCCTGGATCAGCTTGCGCCGTTGGTTGGCGTATTCCTTGGACAACAGCCTGTCGATGGGCACATCGACGAAGCGGGGGTCGCCGTAGTAGCCGTGGCGGTCGGCGGCCGCCAGGTTGATGGCCTCGGCGACGGTGTGGAGATAGGCCACCGAGTTGTGGCCGATGCCCTTCAGGTCCATGCCTTCGAGGATGTTGAGGGCCTGCAACAGCATGGGTCCCTGGCACCAGGGACCGCAGCCCCACAGCTCCACGTCGCCGAAGGTGGTGCGGATCGGCGGCTCGATGCCGACCCGGAAGTCGGCCATGTCCTCGGCCGTCATCAGGCCGCCGTTTTCCTTCTGGTGGGTGGCGATGGTGGCCGCGATGTCCCCTCGGTAGAAGGCCTGGCGCGCCGCCGCCAGCCCGGCCTCCCGGCCACGGCCTGCTTGCGCCTTCTCCTCGTCGGCCAGAAACTGGAGCGTGCGGGACAGGTCCTCGTGCTTCAGCACCTCGCCCACCCGGGGCGGACGGCCTTCGGGCAGGTACATGGCGGTGTTGGTCGGCCATTGGCGCAGCGTGTCGGCTTCCTTGGCGATCCAGTCGGCCATCAGCGGGTACATGACGAACCCCTCGCGGGCGATGCGGATGGCCGCCGCCGCCACCTCGCCGAAGGACATTGTGCCCCAGCGTTCCAGGGCCGTGATCCAGGCGTCGGGCGCGGCGGGCACCACCGTGCGCAGGATCCCCGTCGGAATGCGGCCGCCGTGATTGGTCTGAAAATACTCGCAAGACGCCGCCTTCGGCCACGGACCCAGGCCGCTGATGGTGACGACCTCGTCGGTCTCGGCCAGATAGAGGATGATCGGCGCCACCCCGCCGAAGCTCGCCATCTCGCTTTCCACCACGTTCATGGTGAGGCCCGCGGCGACTCCCGCGTCCACCGCGTTGCCGCCGGCCTCCAGCACCTGGAAGCCGGCCTGGGCCCCCAGGTGATGACCAGCGACGATCACATGGCGGGTGCCCATGATATTGGGGCGATGGGGCTGGGAAAGCGGGGTGGGGGAGAGCATGGCGTGTTCCCATGTGGGGACAGGAGGGCGGCCGATCTTCCCGCATACTACGGCAATGAAGCGCCCAGGACAGGGCCTTTACGTTCGCTCGATTGCTCAGGATCCGTCGCCAGGCCCCGGATCTCGTGATAGGATGAAGGACGGAGGGTCGGGATGACCACGGGCGGCGACAAAGTCGGTAAGCATAACCACGACGCCTTTGAGCAACGGTTCCGTGTCGCCGCCCATCGCGTGTTGCGGCGCCACGGCGTTCCCGAGGAACGCATGGACTCCGAGATCGCGCGCCTTCGCGAGAAATCCCCGTCTGTCCGGCTGCCCACCATTGAGGCGCTGGAACGCATGATCGCCGAGGATGCCGAGTCGGTCTGATCTGTTCTGGCGTCAGACTGAAGCGCTGTTTTTCCGGTGGGAGTCCCTTTTGGAAACCGATCCGGACCGGGTGCGTCGGGAGTGCGCCCTCTATCGTCGCTGGCTGGTGTCCGTGCCGCAGACCGACGCGGACAGTGCCTTGATCTATGAAGTAATCCTAGAGATGCTGGCCGACCTCATGGTGGCGGCGATATTGAGGCGCTGAGCGTCGCCTCGACAACGAGACAAGAACGACGGGAGGACGGCATGTCCAACGATAACGGAGCCCCGGGTCCTTGGCGGCCGTGCCTGCGCGGCACCCGCCATATGGTGGCCTGCGGCCATCACATGGCGGCCCAGGCCGGTCTGGAAGTGCTGGAGGCCGGCGGCAACGCGGTCGACGCTGGTGTCGCCGCCGGGATCGCCCTTGGCGTCCTCGAGACCGAGTTCGTCAGCTTTGGCGGAGTCGCCCCGATCCTCATCCGCATGGCCGATTCCGGCGAGGTGACCACCATCAGCGGCCTGGGCCCGTGGCCGAAGGCGGCGTCATGCGAGTACTTCCAGGAGCATCATGACGGGGTGATCCCGGCCGGACTCCTGCGCAGCGTGGTGCCGGCGGCGCCGGACGCCTGGATCACGGCCCTCGAGCGCTTCGGTACCCTGTCTTTCGGCGATGTGGCGGCGGCGGCGATCCGGCTCGCCGGTGACGGATTCCCCATGTATCCGATCATGGCCCACCTGATCCGCGAGCACCGGGACACCTACGCCGACTGGCCCACCTCGGCCGCCATCTTCCTCCCTGGCGGCGAACCGCCCCGGGTCGGCGACCGGTTCGTGCAGCGGGACTTGGCCGCCAGCCTGCAATACCTGGTCGACGAGGAGCGGGCCAAAGGGGGCGGCGACCGTCTCGCCGGCCTGCGGGCGGCGCGGGAGGCCTTCTATCGGGGCGACATCGCGGAGAAAATCGTCCGCTATCACCGAGACAACGGCGGTCTGATGACGGCCGCGGACCTGTCCGACTTCCAAGTGGGCGTGGAGCCGCCGGTTCACGTGCGCTTCGGCGACATCGACGTCTTCGGCTGCGGGCCCTGGTGCCAGGGCCCAATGCTGCTGCAGGCCCTCAACATCCTTGACGGCCTGGACCTGAAGGCCATGGGCCACAACACGCCCCGCTACCTGCACGCCCTTGCCGAAGCCATTAAATTGGCGGCCGCGGACCGGGATGCCTACTACGGCGATCCGAAGTTCGTCGACGTGCCCATGGCGGCGCTGTTGGACAAGGACTACGCGGCCCAGCGACGGGCCATGATCCGGGAGCGGGAGGCTTGGCCCGACCGGCCGCCGCCGGGCAAAGTTGGCGGCACCCCTTGGCCCGGGGAGACGAAAACCGCGACGACACCATCGAACGCCTCCCCGGAGGCCTTGAGCGCAGCGGACACATCCTACGTCTGCGCCGTGGACAAGGATGGCAACGCCTTCTCCGCCACGCCCAGCGATGGCTCGACCAACGACCCGGTGATTGCCGGGACCGGCCTGCTCTGTTCGCCACGGGGAATCAGCGCCTGGACCGACCCGGCCCATCCCTGCGCGGTCGGGCCGGGCAAGCGGCCGCGGCTGACCCCCAACCCGGCCCTGGCCATGCGCGACGGCGACTTCGTGATGCCCTTCGGCACCCCGGGGGGCGACGTGCAAACCCAGGCCATGCTGCAGGTGTTGCTCAACACCACCCTTTGGGGCATGGACCCGCAGACCGCCATCGAGACGCCCCGCATGGCCTCCTATAGTTTCCCGTCGTCGTTCTGGCCCCACGAAAGCCTGCCTGGGAGGCTCAACGTGGAATCCCGCATGGACGACGCTGTGGTGCCGGCGCTGGCGGACCTGGGGCACGATGCCCAATGGTGGCCGGACTGGACCTATCAGGCGGGCTCGGTCTGCGCCATCCGCCAGGACCTCAAGCGTGGCGTGCTGGAGGGCGGGGCCGACCCCCGTCGCGCCGCTTACGGAGCCGGTTGGTGAGCGCCCCCGCCAAGCCCCTGCCCGCCGATCCCGTGTTGGATGGCGGCATCGCCGGATTCGGGCAGCGCCTGCGGACCGGCGCCACAACCGCGACCGCCGTGACGGAGGCCTATCTGGCCCGCATCGAGGCCCTGGACGACCACCTCGGGTCCTACGAACATGTCGCCGCCGAACGGGCCTTGGCCACGGCCCAAGCCATTGATGCATTGCTTGCCGCCGGCGTCGACCTGGGGCCTCTGATGGGCGTGCCGGTGGGCATCAAGGACCTGATTGAGGTCGAGGGCATGCCCACCACCGCCGGCTCCTACGTCGATGTCGCCGACATGATCGGCCCCGAAGGCCGCTTCATTCGCCGCATGAAGCGGGCCGGCTGCGTGATCCTGGGCAAGACCAAAACGATCGAGTTCGCCTTCGGCGCCGGCCATCACACCCGGGGCACGCCGTGGAATCCCTGGGACGCCACGACCAAGCGCTGGGCGGGCGGCTCGTCCACCGGTTCGGCCGTGGCGGTGGCAGCGGGGATGTGCGGCTTCGCCATCGGTTCCGACACCGGGGGCTCGGTGCGCCTGCCGGCGGCATTCTGCGGCACCGTCGGCCTCAAGACCACGGCCGGCCGGTGGCCCACGGAAGGGGTGTTTCCCCTCTCCACCACGTTTGACACCCTTGGTCCCTTGACCCGCACCGTCGAAGACGCGGCCATTGCGTTTGCCGTGCTCGACGGGGATACCCCATCGGATGACGTTCCCGCGGCCCTGCCGTCGCGCGGCCTGCGATTGGGAAAACCCGACACGGCATTCTTCGACGACCTGGATCCCGATGTGACCGCGGCCGTATCGGCGGCGCTGGAACGCCTGGCCGCGGCCGGCGTCGACATCGCCCCGGTGCGCCTGCCGGAAGTGGTCGATTCACCGCTCATGGCCATCGTGCCGCCCACCGAGCTGATCGCCGGACTGGGCCGGGAGCGGTTCCTCAAGGAGCGGGATCGCATGGACCGGGATATGGCTGCCCGCGCCGCCATGGGCCTCGAGGTGACCGCCGACGTCTATATCGGTCGCATCCGCCGCCACCGGGAGCTCTGCCACATCGCGGTCGAGCGCATGGCCGGTTTCGACGCCTGGATTACCCCCACCTGCCCCTTGATCCCGTCGCCCATAGCCGCCTTCGAAAGCAGTGACGACGAGCAGAAATTTCATACTCGGATGCCGCAGTGCACGCGCCCCGGGAACGCCTTCGGCATGTGCGCGGTGACCCTGCCCTTGAGGGGTCCGGAGACGGGCCTGCCCGTCGGGCTCCAGGTGATGGGCCTGGGCGGAACGGAACGTCAGGTCCTGGCGGTGGCGCGGGCCCTGGAGGCGGAACTGGGAACCCTGTCTCCGCCGGACGTCAGCGACTTTCAGGCGGGCGCCACCGGCCCTTGACGGCGGGACGCAGCGAAGGGGTCAAGATTCAATGATGATTTTCATCGACAATGTGCTGAAGCGCGAAGAGATCAACCGGATCCTGGCGATGATGGCCGAGGGCGAGTTCATCGATGGCCGGCTTTCCGCGGCCGGGATGGCCGGCAACGTCAAGCGTAACCTCGAACTCCGGCGTCCGCCGGGCAAGCCCTCCGAGATTGAGCGCATCGTCCTCCAGGCACTCATGAACAACCAGGAATTTACCAGCTTCGCCATGCCCCGGCACCTCGCCCGCCCCATCTTCAGCCGCTACGAGCCGGGCATGGAGTACGGTTTGCACGTGGACAATCCGGTGATGGGTCAAACCTCGCCTTTGCGCTCCGACCTGTCGCTGACCATTTTCCTCAGCGATCCAGCGTCCTACGACGGCGGCGAACTGACCATCCAGACCAGCTTCGGCGAACAGTCGGTGAAGCTTCCGCCCGGCGCGGCGGTCGTCTACCCGTCAACCACCCTTCACCGGGTTACGCCGGTCACCCGCGGGGCACGCATGGTGGCCCTGAATTGGGTGCAGAGCCTGATCCAGGACGAGGGATACCGCGAAGTGATCCAGGATCTGGCGACCGTTATCCAATCCTTGCCCGATACGGGCACCGCGCCCGACGGCAAGGACTACCTCGACATCAAGAACAACCTATTCCGGGCCTACGCCAACCTCATGCGACGGTTGGTCGACGTGTAAGCGGGGTCAATCGAGCGACCCTTCCAGGGCCGGAGCCGGCTGTGGCCCGAAATCACCTTCGTCACGGGCTAGGTGTGACCGCCGCTCGGCGCTGGGATATCTGCGTGGCCAGTACCACCCCGGCCAACGCAAGGCCGATCAAGTCGGTCTTCCACCCGGCCAACAGCAGCGCAAGGGCCGCGCCACCCATGAACAGGCGTTGCCACCAATTGGTCGGCGTAACCAGGAAGCCCATGGTGCAGGCCGCCAGGCATGCCACGCCGAAAAATCCGGTGAGGGCGGCCGTGGCGACGGCCAGGGGCGGCCCGTCCAGCAGGTATTCCGGCGAGGCCACGAACAGGAACGGAACGATCAGGCCGGGCAGGGCCAGGGCCATGGCGTAGCGGGCCACCGTCAGCCACGGCGCGTCGGCCACGTTGGCCGCCACATAGACGGCGGCGCAGACCGGCGGCGTGATCGCCGACATGACCGCGAAGTAAAACATGAACAGATGGGCCGAAAACTCGGGGATGCCCATGCCGGTCACGGTTGGCGCCAACACCGCCGCCGCCACCACGTAGGCCGCCGGGGTCGGCAGGCCCATTCCCAGCACGATGGCGACCACCGCCGACAGGGCGAGCGCGAACGGGCGGTTGCCTTCGCTCAGGGCAATGATGAACTCGCTCAGCTTGATGCCGATGCCGGTGGTGCCGACGGTCATCACGACGATCTGGGCGCACAGCGCCAGGGGCGTGATCACAGCCAGCGCTACCGCCGCGCCTTCCAGGGCGTGCCACAGCACCACCAGGCGTTCCTTGATGCGGGCGAGGGCCATGGACCCAAGGAGCATGTGAGTCACGACGGCGCCGACGAAAGCGTACAGCACGGCCCGTTGCGTGTCGAAACCGGCCATCAGGAAATAGATCAGCAGGCCGAGGGGGGCCAGCAGCGACAACAGCCGCAGGGGATGGAACACCGCCAGGGCGCCGCCCACCTGATCCCGCGGCACCGGCGGCAGAGTGTGCTTCTGGGCGTAGAAACGAACCGCGAAGAACGCGCCGCCGTAATACAGTAGCGCCGGCAAAAGGGCGGGCAGGAGAATGTCCCGGTAGGGAATGCCCAGATATTCGGCCATGATGAAGGCGGCGGCGCCCATGACCGGTGGCATGAGCTGTCCGCCCGTGGAGGCGACCGCCTCCACCGCGGCGGCGAAAGACCGGTTGTATCCCAGGCCCTTCATCATCGGGATGGTGAAGGAGCCGGTGGCCACCACGTTGGACACCGTACTGCCGGACACGGTGCCGAACAGGCTGGAAGCGATCACCGCCACGTAAGCGCCGCCGCCCACCATGCGCCCGCCGACCCACAGGCTGATCTCCTTCAGCGACGTACCGGCGCCGGTGGCGCTGATGGTGGACCCGAAGATGATGAACATGGCGATGGTGGTGGCGATCACCGCCGTCACCAGGCCCCACATACCCCGGGTGGTGGTGTAGGAGATTTCCAGGATCGTGGTCAGGTCGAAACCCCGGTGCCCCAGCAGCCCCGGAAGGTAGGGGCCGAAATAGGCATAGGCGAGGAAGATGGCGCCCAGTATCGGCAGGAAGGGGCCGATGGTGCGGCGCCCTGTCTCCAGGGCGATGACGATCAAGATCGCGCCCAGCACCAGGTCGGACAGCGGCGGATAGCCCACGGCGCCAAGTTCGATGATGCGCTCGTAACTGGCGATGATGTTCACGCTGAGCACGATCACCAAAAGGATCGACACGTAGTCGTGCCAACTGGGGCGGCGGTCCTTGCCGCTGCCGAACAGCAGGTAGACCAGGATCAGCGCCGCGCCCACGTGGACGCTGCGGTGAATGAAGTTGGGCAGGGCCCCCGTCCAGGCGGTCACCAGATGGAAGATCACCAGCGTCAGGCCGATCATCCGGGTCGGCAGTTGCAGGTAGGCCGGCAGCCGGAAATAGCGCTCGCGAAGCCCGGTTTCCTCGGTATCGATCGCCGACACCTCGGGGGTGGTCGTTTCGGGCTGACTGCTCATGCTGCTATCGTGGCCATTCGGGCGTCCATCCGAGATCGGGGATCAGTCATGAAAGTCCAACTCCTGGGTACCGGCAACCCGGTGCCCTCGTTGAAGCGAGCGTCGTCCGGATACCTGATCCGAAAGCAAAAGGACATCATCTTGTTCGACCACGGTCCGGGCACGCATTGGCGCCTGTTGCAGGCCGGCGTCAAGGCCGTGGACGTGACGCACATCTTTATCAGTCATCTCCATTACGATCATTGCGTCGACTTCATTCGACTGTACCTGAACCGGTGGGACCAGGGCGCCGGCAAGATTGCGCCCCTGAAGATGTACGGGCCGCCCGGGTTCCAACGGTTCGTCGACTGCCTGTTCGGACCCGAAGGCGCCTTCAACCCGGACCTTACCGCCCGCACCAGTCATCCCGAGAGCCTGGAAATCTTTCGCGAGCGGGGTGGCAAGGGCGGGCGGCCGCGGCCGGAGACCGAGGTCACTGAGTTGCGGGAGAGCGACGTCGTCGAAGGAGACGGCTGGCAACTCAGCCTCGTCAACATGCCCCATCATCAGCCCTACCTGACCTGTTACGGGCTGCGCCTGGAGACCGATGAAGGCACGGTGGTGTTCACCAGCGACATCTCCCACCCCTTCCAAAAGGGCGAGGACGGGGTGCCCGCCTACAAGGCTTGGGACGATCCCGGCGTCGACGGCCACTACAAGTCCCTGCGCGCCATCGTCAAGGACGCCGACTTGTTGATCCAATACCTCCACCTGCCCAACGCCGACGTCTTGCTCGGCAGGCCGCCCGCCCTGCCCAAACGCCCGTCCGGCAACGTCGCCGATTCGATGCACAAGCTGGTCGCTCGGATTGCCCAGGAGGGGGGCGTGAAGCGCATGGTGGTGACCCATCTCAATCCGGCCATCGACCAGGACGGCGTACGCGAACGGGTCACCGCGGAGATGGCCACAATCTACCAAGGCGTCCTCATGTGGGGCGAGGATCTTATGGAAATCCCCGTCGGCGAGGCGGTCATACCACCGCGTGCGTGAGCTGATTTTCCGCCTATTTGCGTTCCGCTTCCGAGTCGACGATCAGCACCCCGCCGTGGGCGCAGTTCTCCGGCGGCTGGTCGAACAGGTAGACGGTGACGATGTCGGCTGGAACGTCGTAGGAATCGCAGACGGCCTGGGTCACCCCCTTCACCAGCTTGCGCTTCTGGTCGACCGACCGGCCCTCCAGGCCATAGACGTAGACGATGGGCATTGTTTGGCCTTCCCTAAGTCACTTTGGGCCAGGCGATGGGGAACAGGTCGCTGTCCAGGATGTCGCCCACTTTCAGGCCCGGATCGCGGAGCAGCTTGATCATTTTCCTGCGTTGGATGAAGCGGGCGTCGTCGCCGGCGTAGCGGATCGACAGTGCCCGGCGGCGGCGGTTTGCCGTCGCGTTGCCGGCGGCGCCGTGCAGGGTGAGGGCGGAAAACACAACCGCATCCCCAGGCTTCAAGTCCCAGGTGAGGATGTCGAAGTCGTCCCGGTGAGCCTCCACATCGGGCAGGGGTTCGAATTCCTCGGTCTCCACGGCATCCGTTTCACGGAAGTCGAAGGGCTGGTAGCGATGGCCTGCCTCGTGGGAACCGGCGACGAATTCCATGCCGCCGTTGGTCCGGTCGACCTCGTCGAAGGCGATCCAGACGGAACAGACCTGCTTCCCTTCCACCGGCCAGTAGTTGAGGTCCTGATGCCACGGTGTGGGCGAGACGGCGCCCGGCTCCTTCAACATCAGGTGGTCGTAGAACACGTTCACCTTGCTGGCTGCCATCAGCCGGCAGGCGGCCTCGGCGACGGGCGAGTCGAAGACAGCGGCGCGAAAATCCGCATCGAAGGTCCACAGGAACTTCTCGCTCAAGAAAATGCCCGGATCGTCGGGGCTGTAGCGCTCGCGAAACGGCCCGGGATTGTTCTCCACCCGGTCGATGGCGCCGTGCAGGCGCTCGACCCACGCGGCGTCCAGCAGACCCCGTACGCAGACCACCCCGTCGCGATTGAAGGCCTCGATGTCCGCCTCGTTGACGAGGGGGCGCGTGGTCTGGGACATAGGCGTTCTCCTACACGAACGTCAGCAGCCGCCGGGGGTTGCCTACCAGGACGGCGTCGATCTGGTCGTCGGTCATTTCCTTGCGGCGCATCAGGGGCGCGACGTTGCGGAACACGTGCCCGTAGCCGTGGCCGCCGTAGGCGCTGAGGCGGGTCTTGGTGCAGATGTCCTGAGAGATGACGATCTGTTCCCCGTGGCCGTGGGCGAACAGTTCGCGAATGAAGGCCACCCGCATGTAGTCGGTGGGCAGGTCGGAATCGGCGAACCAGTAGTATGACGTCTCGATGCCGAAGAAGTCGTACTCGATGACACAGCCGGTGGCGGCCAGGCGCAGGACGTCGTCCAGCGTGAACAGGGTGCGGTCGATGTGGCTCATGACCAGGCGGGAGATGTCGCCGCCGGCCTCGCGGATCACCTCGACGATCTCGAAGACGGCATCCCGGTGGCGGCCAGGATGGACGTTGATGGCGGCGCCGGTCTCCCGTTGGGCGATGGCGGCTGCTTGCAGGCACTTGCGTTCGAAGGGCCGCAGGGGCCACATGCAGCCCATCTCGCCGATTATGCCGGCCTTCACGTCGGTGCCCCAGCAGCCGTCGGTGACCTGTGCCACCATCTCGCGGGCCAGCTCGTCCACCGTGGCCCCTTTCATGTCGTCGGGGATGTATTCGTCCACGTAATAGCCGCCGCCCTGAACGATGAGCACGCCCGATTCCGCCGACAGATCGCGCAGGCCCGCCGGGTCGGGCCCGAGGCCGAAGTTGCTCAAATCGACGATGCCGCCGCCGCCGTCCTCCTTGAGGCGGATCAGCTCTTGCAGTGCGACACTGTGGCTATCGTTGTCCTGGTTGCCGTAGTCGAGGATGGAACGGCGGTTGATCTCCCATACGTTCGACAGGGTAAGGTTGACGGGCAGCAGGCCATCCCGCTCGGCCTGCCGGCGCACCTCGGGGCGGGTGACGTCCCACAGGATGTGTTCGTGCATGAGAGTGGGGCCCAGGTCCCGCGGGTCCATGAGACCGCAAACGGTCTGGATCTTGCCCTTGCGTTCGTCGCCTGTCGTCATGCCGCCCACCATCCCGGGAGAGGGCAGGGCGGTCAAGTGCCGGGCGTTTGAAACGTCCCTTCGAATGGGGCACATTGCCGCCGCCTCACACGGGAGATCCGGTCACATGAAGAAGCTACGCGGCACCTACACCGTCATCGTCACGCCGTTCACCGAGGATGGCGCCGCCATCAATGAGAAGATGTTGCGCTGGCTGGTGGACTACCAGATCGGCGAGGGCATCCACGGGCTGATCCCGTTGGCCAGCAACGGCGAGCTTCTGTCGCTTACCGACGAGGAACGCCACGATGTCGCCCGGGTCACCATCGAGCAGGCGGCGGGCCGGGTGCCGGTGGTGGTCAGCACCACCCACGAGAACACCGACTTCGTCATTCGCTACACCCGCGACGCCGAGAAGCTGGGCGCCGACGCGGCCATGGTGATGACCCCCTATTACGCCTGGATCGACGAGGAGGAGATTTTCACCCACTTCCGGCGCATCGCCGAAGCGGTGTCGATCCCGATCATGCTCTACAACCATCCGGCCTCGACGGTGCTTGACATGAAGCCGCCGCTGATCGCCCGCCTGGCCGAGATCGACAACATTTCCTACATCAAGGAATCCACCACCGATACCCGCCGGGTCTACCAGATCAACGACCTGTGTGGCGACAAGATGACCGTTTTCGCCGGCTATCTGGGCTACGAGTCCTTCATGGTGGGCGCGGAGGGCTGGGTTTCGGTCTGCGCCAACATCATGCCGCGCAAATCGGCCCGCATGTTCGAACTGGCCGTCGACGAGGACGACCGCCACGGTGCGTGGGCGATCTTCAAGGAGCTGATCCAGGTCATCGACTGGCTGGGCGATCACCTCTACGCCCACGGCATGAAGGCCGCCTTCCAGCTTCTCGATCGCGGCATGGGGCCACCGCGGCCGCCCCGCCTGCCCCTGCCCCCGGCCAAGGTCGAGGAACTGCGCCGGGTCATGGATCGGCTGGGCCTGTTCGATCAGGCGCTGCCGCCGGTCGAATGACGGGCGAGGCCATGATTCACACCATCGTCCGTGGTGGCCGGGTTGTCGACGGGGAGGGCTTCGACGGGGCCTTCGCCGACATCCTGATCGGCGGCGATGGGATCCTGGAGATCGGCCCGCCGGGGATGGCCGCGCCGGAGGGCGCGACGGCGGTGGATGCAAGCGACCGGCTGATCCTGCCCGGCCTGGTCAACGCCCACACCCATGGCGACGCCAGCTTGTCCAAGGGACTGGGCGACCGCTGGACCTTGGAACTGCTGCTCAACGCGGCGCCTCTGCGACAAGAGGGCGTGCGCCTGGAAGACAAGGCCCTGGCGGCCCGCCTGGCGGCGGTGGAGATGGTGCTCCACGGCTGCACCGCCTGCTACGACCTGTTTTCCGAGTTCCCGGCGCCGACGCCGGACGGGCTGGCGGCGGTGGCCGGGGCCTATGCCGAGGTGGGCGTGCGGGCAGTGGTAGCGCCGCTGATGGCCGATCGCAGCTTCTGGCGGGCGATCCCCGGCCTTCACGGCGCGCTGCCCGACGAATTGCAGGCGGCGGTGGACGAGATCGCCGGGGCCTCGAGCGAAGTGGCGCTGGACAATTGCCGCGCGGCGCTGAAGCACTGGACCATCGACCGGGATACCGCTCGGCTGGCCCTGGCGCCGACCATTCCACACCACTGCGAGGATTCCTTCTTCCAAGCCTGCCGTGACCTGGCCGACGAATATGGGACCGGCATCCACAGCCATGTCGCCGAATCGAAGGTGCAGGCGGTCGTCGGCCAGCTAAAGTTCGGTAAGAGTCTCACCGCCCACCTGGACGACCTGGGAATCGTCGGGCCGCGTTTCACCGCGGCCCACGCCGTCTGGGTGGACGACGACGACATGGCCCTGCTCAAGGACCGGGGCGCCACCATTGCCCACAACCCGACCAGCAATATGCGCCTCGGCGTCGGCCTGGCCCGGGTCAAGGCCATGGGGCGGCGGGGCCTGACGGTGGGCATCGGCACCGATACCAGCACCTGTTCCGACGCCCTCAACATGTTCGAGGCCATGCGGCTGGCGGTCTACGTCAGTCGCATGCAGTCGCCCGATCCGGCCGATTGGCTGGGTGCGGAGGATGCGCTTTCCATGGCGACCCGGGGCAGCGCGCGGGCTCTGGGCATGGGCGACCGGATCGGCCGCCTGGCCCCCGGCTACAAGGCGGACATGGTGTTCGTGGACCTGGGGACGGTGACCTACATGCCGCTACATCATGCGGCGCGGCAGGTGGTGTTCCAGGAAAACGGCGCCGGCGTTGACAGCGTGATGGTCGGCGGACGTTTTGTGGTCCGAAACCGCAAGCCGCTGACCGTCGACTTGGACCGGCTGCGTGCCGACGTAAGCGAAGCCCATCAGCGGCTTTCCGCGGCCAATCGCGCCTCCGCCGACGTGGTGCGGCGGCTGGAGCCCATCGTCGGCGCCTTCTGCGTCGGGCTGTGCAAGGAGCCGTTCCACGTTCACCGCTACGCCGACCACGGCGTTGTGTAAATCGCCGGGCTTGGTATGGGCGCCGACTTGGGGCAGTATGCGCGCCTCATCGAAGCGATCCTGGGGAGGGTAAGATGGCCGAGTTCCGCGGCAGCTATACGGTCATGGTCACGCCGTTCCGCGACGACGGAAAGGGCATCGACGAGGCGGCGGCCCGCAGGTTCGTCGATTGGCAGATCCAGGATGGTGCGCCGGGCCTTATTCCGCTGGGCAGTACGGGCGAATTCCTGTCGGTCAACGACGACGAACGCACGCACCTGATCGAGGTGCTCGTCGACCAGGCCCGTGGCCGCATTCCCATCGTCGTCGGCACCGCCGCCGAGTGGGCGGACGTGGCGGTCCGTTACAGCCAGGAGGCCGAACGGCTGGGCGCCGCGGGCGTCATGGTGGTCCCGCCATTCTACAGCAACCCTACCGAGGACGAGCTGTTCGAGCATTACCGGCGGATCGGCGAAGCCATCACCATTCCGGTCATGCTGTACAACAATCCCAATACGGCGAACGTGGACCTGACACCGCAATTTGTCGGCCGTCTCAGTCAGATCGACACGATCCGCTATATCAAGGAATCCAGCGGCGACATCTCGCGGGTGCGCGACATCGCCCGTTTCAGTGATGGCAAGGTCACCTATTTTGCCGGCTATTCCGCCTTCGATTCCATGGTCCTGGGGGCCGACGGCTGGGTTTCGGTCTGCGGCAATGTGGTGCCGCGCCTGTCGGCCGACGTCTACAACCTGACCGTCGTGAAGGGCGATCGGGAAGGGGGCCGCGACCTCTATCACCGGCTGCTGCCCCTGCTCGACGCCATCTCGGGCGACCTCTACGTCTCCGCCACCAAGGCGGCGCTGGAAATGATCGGCATGCCCATGGGTGCGCCGCGCCTACCCCGTTTGCCTTTGCCCGCGACGCAACGGGCCAATCTGAAGAAGGTCCTGGAAGATCTCGGGGCCCTGACCGCGAAGGCGGCTTGAGGGAGCCAGAGGGCTGTTTGGCGTTTTGCCAACATCCATCATTCATGCAACCACTGATGCAAACCAAGGGAGACTAGCTAGATGCGCAAGCTAATGATTGCCGGACTGATCGGAACGGTGGGGCTTTACGGGGCGCTTACGGCGACCCCGGCGACCGCCGCCGACATCGTGCTCAAAGCCGGCCATACTCAAAACGCCGGCGAGCCCATGGACCGTGCCCTCAAGATAATGAGCGAGCACTTGGAAAAAGCGACGAACGGCAAAGCCACCATCCAGATATTCCCCAGCATGCAGCTTGGGGGAGAGGTGGAGATGATCAAGCAGGTGATGACCGGCACCCTTGACATCGTCACGCCGTCGAACGCGCCGCTCACCAACTTCGTGCCTGAGCTCAAGATTTTCGACATGCCGTTCCTGTTCCGCGACGAAGCCCACATGATCAAGGTGCTGCGCGGCCCGGTACTGCAGGACATCAGCAACATCGTGGCGAAGCGGGGCATTCGTCTGCTTGGCGTCTTTAACATCGGCGTCCGCCATATTATGAGCAAGAAGCCGGTCAAGAGCATAGCCGACCTCAAGGGCCTGAAGATCCGGACCATGCAGAGCAAGTATCACATGGCGGCCTTCAACGCCTTCGGCGCAAATGCAACGCCGATCAGTTACGCCGAGCTCTACTCGTCCCTCCAGACCGGCGTCGTGGACGGCGCCGAGGCGGCTAACACCAACTACTTTGAGAAGAAGTTTTACGAGGTCGCGCCTTATTGGGGTCAGGTCGGCTGGACCATCCTCACCGGTCCGATCGTCATTGCGGAGAAAAAGTTCTCCAGCCTGCCCAAGAATGTGCAGGATGCGCTCCTCGAGGGTGGAAACAAGGCGGCGATATGGGAGCAAGATTACTATGCCGCGCTCGACAAGGGCCGTCTCGACGACCTGAAGAAGGCCGGTGTCACGATCACCAAACTCAATACAAAGCCGTTCCAAGAAGCGGCGGCCAAGGTCCATGCGGAGTTCCTGACAACCGCTGACGAGAAACGGATCCTGCGCATGATCCAAGAGACCAAGTAGAATCGTCGAGTCCGACGAAAATCGACCGGGCGAACCTGTCGTTCGCCCGGTCGAAGCGTCATTTCAGGTGATTTGTATCCCCCGAGCCGGGTTTTCGGTGGCGCGATCTCGATGGGCAATGTCCTGAGGTTGATCGTCGGCGGAATGCGTGTCGCGATGGCATGGCTGGTCATCGCCTGCTTCGCCTATATGACCGTGGCCGTCCTCGCCCAGGTGCTCGGGCGCTGGGTGTTCAACTTCTCCATCTCCTGGACCGAAGAGACGGCGCGCTACGCGCAGATCTGGGTCGTCCTCATGGGCGCCGGCATCGCCATGCGGCGCGGGCTGCATGTGGCGGTGGACGCGCTGGCCGCTCTGTTGCCGTTGAATTTGGGTCGCGCGTTGAGCGTCCTGATCGTTATCGGTTCCCTGTGGTTCCTGGGCATCGTGATCTACGGCAGCCTGCCGCTGATCGAACTGGGCTGGAAGTTCGAGACATCCCCCGTCCTGCAACTGCCCATGTGGGTCATTTACCTGTCCCTGCCCCTGGGGGCGGTCTACTTCGCCATCGAAGTGGTGATGAAGGTCGTCGATCGATGGGATCAACCCTTCGGCATCCGGTCCGAAGCGGACATGGACTCGGCGTCGTGATCTTCGCTTTCTCGGCCTTTCTCGTGTTCCTGTTGATCGGCACGCCGATCGTCTTCGTGCTCGGCATCGCGGCGACCCTGACCCTGCTGATCACCACCGACGTCCCGGTCACCATCGTTTCCCAGCGCATCTACGACGGCCTCAACTCCTTCACAATCATGGCGATCCCGTTCTTCGTGTTCGCCGGCGCGATCATGGACGCGGGCGGCATCTCGCGCCGGATCGTGGATTTCGCCACCGCGCTTGTGGGTTGGGTGGTCGGTAGCCTGCTGATGGTTTCCGTGGTTGCCGCGACGGGACTGGCCGCCATCTCCGGGTCCGGGTCGGCGGACGTGGCGGCGATCTCCTCGATCATGCAGCCCGAACTTCGGCGGCGGAAGTACGACATCGATTTTTCCGCCGCGATCATCGCCTGCGCCGGGTCGCTCGCCCAGGTCATTCCGCCCAGCCTGATGATGGTGATCGTGGCCCTGGTTGCCAACCTGTCCGTCGGCGCGATGTTTCTGGCCGGCGTGCTGCCGGGACTGATGACCGTGCCCGGGCTGCTGGCCGCGGCCTACATCCACGCCCGGCGGGGCGGACCCCAATACAAGGAGGTAGAGCCCTTCACCCTGTCGCGCCTGCGGAGCGCCTTCGTGCGGGCGTTGCCGGCCCTGGGCATGCCAGTGATCATTATCGGTGGAATCGTCGGCGGCGTCTTTACGCCAACGGAGGCGGCGGCGGTCGCCGTCCTCTACGGTCTGGTCGTCGCCATCGCCATCCACGGCGACTTGAAGTTCAGTCAGCTCCCAGCCCTGATCCTGCGCGCCGCGGCCCTGTCGGCGTCGGTCATGATGATCATCGGCACCGCCAGCATCTTCGGCTGGCTGGTGGCCAACGCCAATGTGCCGGCCCTGCTGGCGGCGTGGATCAAGACCGTCTCCGAGCAGCCCTGGACGTTTCTGCTGCTGATCAACGTGATGCTGATGCTGGTCGGCATGTTCATGGAGAGCCTGGCCGCCATTCTGATCCTGGTGCCGGTGCTGATGCCCATCGCCCTCGACTTCGGCATCGATCCCGTGCACTTCGGCCTGGTGGTAGTGATGAATTTCGCCATCGGCATGGTAACACCCCCCTACGGCATCACCCTTTTCGTCGCCTCCAGCATCGCCGAGCGCAATATCGTGCAGGTGGCGCGGCGCATGTTCTGGCCGTGGCTGATGATGACCGCGATCCTGATCCTGGTCACTTACGTGCCTGACATCCCGCTTGCCCTGCCGCGCCTGGCGGGGCTGCTGTAGGGCTTAGAACAACGGGAGAGCGGGAGGGTCTGAGACCCTCCCCAACGCTAAATTATCCGCCTCGTAGGGGCGGGTCTCAGACCCGCCCGCATTCGACAGCAAGCGCTGGCCTCGCCTACCGTCCCTTGAAGTCCGGCTTTCGTTTCTCGATGAAGGCGGCGATTCCCTCGTCGTGGTCCTCGGTCTGCCAGAGCAGCAGCTTGCGCTCCAGGCTGAGGCTTTCGTCGAGGGGTTTCTCGTAGGTCATCAGGATCTCGGCTTTGGCCATCCGGGCGGCGATGGGGGAGTGGCCGGCGATGCACGCGGCGATCTCCAACGCCCGGTCGAGGGTCCGTGCCACGGGCACCACCTCCACCGCCAGGCCCCAGGCCTTGGCGGTCTCGGCGTCGATGGGCTCGCCGGTCAGCGCCATCATCATCGCCCGGGCCTTGCCCACGGCCCGCGGCAGCCGCTGGGTGCCGCCGTCGCCCGAGAAGGCGGCGATCTTGATCTCCGGCGTGCCGAAGCGGGCGTTTTCCCCGGCGATGACGATGTCGCTCATCAGGGTCACTTCGAAACCGCCGCCGAGCGCCCAGCCGTTGACGGCGGCGATCAGGGGCTTGGGGAACCGCTCGATGGTCTTCCACGCCTTCAGCCGGTCGGCGCGGGCCCACATGGGAATGCCGCCTTCGGGCATCTCCTTGATGTCGGCGCCGGCGGAGAAGGCCCGGTCGCTGCCGGTGAGGACGACGGCGCGCACGTCGTCGTCGGTCTGGGCGTCCTCCAGGGCCGTCGCCAGTTCGGCGAGAAGGCCGATGCTGAGGGCGTTCAAGGCCTTGGGGCGGTTCAAGGTGATCAGCGTCACCCGTTGCCGGGGCCGCGTAACGAGGATGTTGTTCATGGTTCAGTCGCTTTCGGACGGGACGGGCGCGTCGGCCCGGATCAGCGCCCGCTCCTTGAGTTGACGCCAGAACGCCGGCGGGATGGGCTGCTTCATGGCCGCCACGTAGGCCGCCACGTGGGCCGCGTTGCGGGGACCGGGCACCACCGCCGGTACCATCGGGTGGGCGAGGGGAAACTGGAGGGCGGCGGCCAGCAATCCGACGCCGTGGGCCGCGCAGACGGCTTCCATGGCCTTGACGCGCGCCACGATCCCTTGATCCGCCGGAAGGTAGTCGTAGGTGGCCGATGTCTTCGATCCGCGGGCCAGAATGCCGGAACCGAACGGCGCGCCGACGATAACGGGTATGCCGCGGGATTCGCACAGCGGCAGGAAGCTGTCCAGGCAGTCCTGGCGCAGCAGGCTGTATTGGGTGGCCATGATGAAGCAGTCGAAGTCCGCCTCCCGCGCGCAGGCCTCCAGCACCCGCCAGTCGTTAACCCCGACGCCCACCGCGCCGACCACGCCCTCGTCCCGCAAGGCGCAGAGGGCCGGATAGGCGCCCTTCATGGCGGCGCGACGGTGGGCTTCGGCCGCCTCTTGGGTTCCGTGGGTGAAAGGGTCGACGTCGTGAATGAGGGCGATGTCGATGCGGTTGGTGCCCAGCCTGAGAAGGCTTTGCTCCACCGACCGCATGATCCCCTCGTAGCTGTAGTCGAAGCGATAGGAGAAGGGCAGGGCGTCCGGTCCCACCGAACGGTCCGGCGGCAGGGGATCGTAAATTCGCCCCATTTTCGTCGACAACACGTAGGAATCCCGGGGCACGCCGCGCAGGGCATGGCCGAGGCGCATTTCTCCCAGGCCATTGGCATAGAAGGGCGCCACGTCGAAGTAGCGGATGCCGGCCGCCAGGGCCGCGGCCACGGTGGCCTGGGCGTCTGCCTCCGGCACGGCGCCGTGCAAATTACCGATCCGCGAGCCGCCGCAGGCCAGGGTGGTGATGACGATCCCCGTCCGACCCAGCGGTCGGGTCGCCAGCGGCGTCGCGGCCGTCGGGGAAACGTTGCTGTCGTTCACCCGGCAAGCCGGTTCTTGTAGAACACCCCGCCCTTCATGATGGCCGACAGGTGGGCGCCTTCGTCCTGGAGCAGCTTCAAGTCCTCCAGCGGGTTGCCGTCCACCACCAGCATGTCGGCGTGGGCGCCCGGCGCGACGACGCCCAGCTTGCCGGCCATGCGCACCACCTCGGCGCTGATCACGGTTGCGCTGTGGATGACTTCCGCCGGCGACAGCACCTCGGCCCGGATGGTGAACTCCTGGGTTTGATAGTCGGTCCGGGGGGTGATCAGGTCGGTGCCGAAGGCCATCTTGACCCCTGCCCGCTTGGCGATATCGAGGGACCGGCCACCGAATTCGAGGATCGTGCCCACCTTCTCCATCTGCCCCGGGGTCAGCCGGATGGAGGGTCCCTGCTCGGCCAGTATCTGGTAGGTGACCAGGGTGGGGACCAGGTAGGCGCCGGCCTGGGTCATCAGTTTGGCCGAGTCCTCGTCCAGGAAGTTGCCATGCTCGATGGTGCGAATTCCCACCTCGATGCAGCGGCGGATGGCTTCGGCGGTGTAGGCGTGGGCCAGCACGTAGGTGTGGGAGCGTTTGGCCTCGTCGACGATGGCCGCCAGTTCATCGGCGGAATACTGAAGCTGGTCGAGGGGGTCGGCCTCCGAAACCACGCCGCCGCCGGCCATCACCTTGATCTGGTCGGCGCCAAGGCGGATCTCGTCGCGGGTGGCCTGGATGACGTTGGCCACTCCGTCGGCGATCCGCGATCCGCCGCCGCGCAGGTGAACGCAGCCGCAGGGCTCGATCAGGTCACCGCGATTGCGGTTATCGCCATGGCCGCCGGTCTGGGTCAAGGCCCGGCCCGACACGAACAGCCGCGGTCCGGGAACCAGGCCTTCGTCCACCGCCTGCTTGTGCCCCAGATCGGCCCCGGCTGCATCGCGAACGGCGGTGAAACCGCGCATCAGCAGGTCGCGGAGCACGGTGCTCGCATGGATGTTGGCGTAGCTCCACATGCGGTCCGGATAGGCGCTGGTGCGCGCCCCCCGGCCCGGCGCCAGGATGTGCACGTGGCAGTCGATCAGTCCCGGCATGAGGGTGCGGCCGCCCAGATCCACGACGTCGGCGTCGCCAGGGTTGATGGCGCCCTTCTCGACATCAGCGATCAGACCGTCGCGGACCAGAACCTGGTGCCCGGAGAGGACCTCCCCATTGACCGTGTCGAGCAAAGCCAGGTTCTTCAACAGGATATCGGGCATGGCGGCGGACGTCCTTCCTCGGAGATCAGAATTGCCCCAGCATTAGCCGGTTCCTGGAGCGATGCAAGGGCCGCGGGCGCGCTCGGATGGCTTTGACTTGCTCGGGGAACCTTCCTACCTTGGACGGCCAGCTTAAGGCCCTAACGAACGAGGCGGCAGCGATGAAACTGGATTCGGTTCTGCTCGAGATCATGGGGCGCAAAGTCAGCGCACTCGCCGATGAAATGAACTTCGCCCTGCAGCGCGCCTCGCGGTCGATCTATGTCAAGGAAGCCGCGGATTTCGCCAGCGCCATCCTGGATCCGGCCGGACAGGTGTTTGCCTATCCACCGTCGGCCACCTTCTGCTTCCTCATCGACACCGATTACATTTCGACCATCCGGGCGGTCCCCGATCTGGAACCCGGGGACGTGATCATCACCAACGATCCCTACGAATCCAACGCCTTGTCCACCCACCTGCCCGATATCCACATGCTCCAGCCCTACTTCCACGACGGCGAGATCATCGGCTACGGGTGGTGCTTCGTGCACTGCACGGACATCGGCGGCTCGGTGCCCAGCAGCATGTCCCCCGCCCTGACCGAGATATTCCAGGAGGGCCTGCGCATCCCGCCGATGAAGTTCATGAAGCGCGGCGAGATCAACAAGGACCTGTTCGACATGTTCATGGCCAACACCCGGGCGCCCGACGTGAACACCGGCGACCTCAAGGCCATGGTCGGCGCCCTGGAAACCGGCGCCCGGCGCCTGGGCGAACTTATCGCCATCCACGGCATCGACATGCTGAAGTCGGCGCAGAAGGACTTGCCCGAATACACGGCCGAAAAAGCCCGCAACGTCCTGCGCAAAATTCCCGATGGGGACTACGATTTTTGCGACTACATGGACGACGACATGGTCAGTCGGGTTCCCGTTCGGGTACGGGTGCGGATGACCGCCAAGGACGGCCACATCCATCTCGACGTCACCGGCACCGACCCCCAGGTGAAGACCGCCTACAACGTACCGACCATGGGCGGGCGCAACTACTGGATCAGCTTTCGCCTATCGAGCTTCCTCACCACCTACGATCAGTCCATGCTGCGGAACTCGGGCATGTATCGCTCGATCAGCGTGACCAATCCGCCGGGGACCATCCTCAACGCCGAATATCCCGACGCCGTCGGCATCCGGGCGAGTGCCCCCTGGCGGCTGAGCGACGCGGTCTGCGGCGCCATCCACAAGGCCAACCCCGAGCTTATGCCCGCCGTCCCGGGCGGCACCATGTGTCCCTTCGCCCTGGCTGAGTTCGCCCCCGACGGAGAGACCCGTCACGTCCAGGTCATCCAGCCGGTCCGCTGCGGCATGGGGGCGCTGAAGGGCCGGGACGGCGTCGACGCCCGCGACAACAGCATGAACAACATGCGCAACCACCCCACCGAAACGGTGGAGGCGGAAAGCGGCGTCATCACCACCAACTACGACATCCGCACCGATTCGGGCGGCCCCGGCCAATGGCGGGGCGGCGTCGCCCAGGTGATCACGGTGGAGGTCCTCAGGGACGGTGGCGTTTTTGTCGCCCGCGGCGTCGAAAGGCTTCGCTTCCCGCCCTGGGGCGTCGGCGGCGGCAAGCCCGGCGCCACCTTGCGTTCCGTCTTCAATCTGGGACGCGAGGACGAGCGGGAGGTGGGCAAGATCCACGAGCTCAAGGTCGATCGGGGCGATACCCTGACCCTGATGCTGCCCGGCGGCGGCGGCTACGGCAATCCACTGCTGCGCGATGCCGGCCGGGTGCTGGAGGACGTGATCCAGGGCTTCGTGTCGGAAGAAGGCGCCACGCGGGACTACGGCGTGGTGGTTCGCGGCGACATCCTCGACCAAGCGGCGACGGAGGCATTGCGGCGCGCCCGCCAGCACGAGATCTCCAACGCCTACTTCAACTTCGGACCCGACCGGGAAGCCTGGGAGGCCGTGTTCGACGACGCGACCATGGGGGCCCTGAACGAAAAGCTCTATGGGCTGCCCAAGTCAACGCGCCAGGACAAGCGCCGCTGGATCTTCGAAGAGACCGTGCCGGGCCTGAAGGACCGGCGCACCGTTCCCTTCACCGAATTGATTACCGATCCGGACGCCGCCCGCGGGCGCCTGGCCCAGGCCATGGAGTCCGTTTTCGGGAGCCTCGATCAGGCCGCCGAATAGACCGTTTGACAGGGCCGCGCTGCGACAGTGCCTATCCGGCTAATGCAGACACCCTCTATATTTAGGGTTGCCACACACGTCCTTCTTACGGCAGCAATTAGCCATCAGCAGACTCTGGTCTTGCGGAAGGAAATGGAGCACTGGTGGCTGACTACGCTACGAGAGAAGCTGGTCAAGATCGGGGTCAAAGTTGTCCGCCATGGCCGGTACTTCACGTTCCAATTGGCCGAGGTCGCTGTCCCCCGGAATCTGTTTCGGGAAATCCTGCGGTAGATCGATGATCTACGAAGAAGACCCGTTCCGGCGTAGGCCGAGGGAAACGACGGCGAGGAGATTGCGACACAAGAGGTGTGTCTGGATGGCGAGAGAAACGACCAAATGGCCTTCCACGCGTGGGTCGATTACTAGGGTCATAACTCATTAACCATTATCTGATTCAATGTCTTGGAACCGAACGCAGGAGGTTTTGAGGCATGCGCGGATCATTTTGGCTCTCAGATCAGCAATGGGCGGCGATCGAGCCGCATCTTCCTTACTACGCGGCGGGTAAGCGGCGCGAGGATGATCGGCGGATCATCAGTGGCATCCTTCACGTTCTCCAGTCGGGCTGCCGCTGGCAGGACTGCCCACCGGCGTACGGGCCTTCGACGACGGTCTACAATCGCTATAACCGGTGGTCGCAACGTGGTCACTGGCAGTACCTGTTCTCGGCTTTGACGGAGAGCCTGGCAGGGACACCGCAACAGGTCTCCATCGACACCACACACGTCAAGACGCATCGCTGCGCCGGCGGCGGAAAAGGGGGACCTCTGCTCAGGCCATCGGCCGCACAAAGGGCGGACGCAACACCAAGGTCCATGCCCTGAGCGACGAACATTGCCGACCCCTGGCCTTCTATCTCACGCCCGGCCAGACCGCCGACATCAAGGGCGCCGTCATGCTCGCCGCGCATCTGCCGAGGACGCGATATCTTCTCGCCGACAAGGCCTATGACGCCGACCACTGGCGCGCCTGCCTGCTACGCCAGAAAATCCAGCCGGTCATCCCCAACAAGGTGAACCGCAAACAACCTCATCCCTTCGACACAGAGCGATACAAAGACCGAAACACCATCGAGCGCATGTTCGGACGCCTCAAGGACTTCCGACGCATCGCCACGCGATACGACAAGAACGCCATCAACTTCATGGCAGGCCTATGCCTCGCCGCTCTCGTCTGCAACTGGATTTGAATGAGTCCGGACCCTAAAATCATGTCGTCGGATGGCTGCAAAGGGAATAGAGTTCCCTTGGAGATGGGGCCGTC